>NZ_JBQFRF010000003.1:0-551582 GCF_056537265.1 Ruegeria sp. CG1
CCGATCGCGATGGAAGACGGCCTGCGCTTTGCGATCCGCGAAGGCGGCCGCACCGTCGGCGCCGGCGTCGTCTCGAAAATCATCGAGTAATCACGGCAGTCGGGCTTTGGCCCGACAAATCGGTGAACTAAAGAAGGCCGCTCCACATGGGGCGGCCTTTTCTCATCCAATCTTCTCGGCGCATTGAGATTATTCGTCGAATGATCTCGGGCAAGCTGAGTTCATTGAACAAAACAGCTGTCGATCTCGCATTCTTAATCTACCGTCCACTCCAAACGAAGACTGAACTCCCAGCTCTCTATTGCAACAGCAAGGGTGACGCGCAAATCAAGTGCGTCCCGGCGATCAGGGGAGACTAAGATGTTTGGTTTTGAATTTCTGAACTATGGAACGCAAATCCTTCACAGCAAGGATTTGGATGATATGCGAGCCGCTGTTCTCGGTGACGACGAACAGGAAGTTGAGTGCAAAATCAGCGACTTTTGCCGAGAGCGCAAGCGATTTGATATCAAGCTTGCTGAAATGTCGGACAGCATGGCGAGAGGAGCGACCTCGGTCAAAACCAGCGCAGACGCGGCCTAACGGCGCAATAGTCGTTTCACGCCGGGTTCTGGGTTCACATGCTCTTTGCCCATGGCTCACGTCCGACCATCCGGTCGGCCTCGGCGGTGATGTCGTTCATATGCTGCTCAAGGCTCAGACGAAGGGCCTCAATCTGCTCTTCGCTGGCCTTGCGTGGAACTGGATCGGTCCATTCGCGGCACAGAAATACGCCGTCGTTGCGCCAGGGGCGAGGCATCAGCAGACGATCCCAAGTTCCGGCTTCGCGCCCGTGCCGCGCGGAATAGGTGATGCCGAAAACTCGTTTACCTGATGTGCGAGCCCAGACCAGCGGTACGGTCGAGGATACCCGCTCGGGTCCGCGAGGGCCGTCGGCGGCAATGCCAATCGAGATACCCTGTTTCATCTTTCCCAGCACTTCGCGCGACAAGGCGACGTGGCGCTTGCGGCTGGACATTGCAATTGTATCCATCCCGAACAGCTTCTGCACTCGCCCCACCATGCTACCCGCGCGCGCTGCCGAAGTGATCGAGCAGATGCGGCCCTTGTCCAGAGGGAAGAAATATGGCGATTGTGCCAGTCTCTGGTGCCACAGCACCACGATGACCGGTTCGCCCTGTTCGGCCAGTTGATCCAGCTCTTCGTAACCGATGCGCTGCCAGCGTGTGTTGCGATGCACCAACCGGATATAGCTTGCGATCCGTCGCGCGACCCAGTTCAGCACGGCTTCGCTGTCTGCGATTTTCTTGCGGATGCTCAAGGCTGCGGTCCTCCTGCTGGCCGAGCCTTGTCTTAAAGAACTGCGCGCCGGGCGCAACTTTTTTGTCAGCGGTAAAGTGTTCGGAAAACTCAAAAAGCCTCTTGAGTCCGCTGCGCCTCTGTCATATCTGATGGCCCAGCCTAGGGGTATAGCTCAGTTGGTAGAGCGACGGTCTCCAAAACCGTAGGTCGCGGGTTCGAACCCTGCTGCCCCTGCCATTTCCCACCGGACAAGCGAAATTCCTGCAACAGAGGCGCGGGCTTGGTGCATACGTGTGGCGCAATTCACTTGACGTGTGCGGCAATAAAGAAAAAGCTTGATCAAGGCTGAAGGAAAAGCCATCAGGACTGTCCAGCTAATGTGCTAAAGTCGTTCGGCTTTTGTGTCACAATATGCAAGCCTGACCGGGTAGGGGAACCCGGAGACGATCGGGGACAACGGGGATAATGACAGAGATCGACGCATTCCTTGAAGAACACGGGCTGTCGAAATATGCGCCGGTATTCGCGTCGAACGAAGTTACATTGGCCGATCTCGCGCATCTCTCCGAACATGATTTGATCGACCTTGGGCTGCCACTTGGACCAAGGCGCCGATTGATGGCCGCATTGGGGCAGGCGCGGGATGCCAATCCGACCCCGGTGCAAGGCAGCGGGAAGATTGTCGCCGAGCGGAGGCAACTGACAGTTATGTTTGTTGATCTGGTTGGCTCGACTGCCATGTCCGAGCGGCTTGATCCCGAAGACTTGGGGGAGCTGCTTCGGCGGTTCAAGGAAATTTGCTCGACCTCGGTTGCTCGCTTTGGTGGACATATCGCCGATTTCATGGGTGACGGGGCGATGATCTATTTCGGGTATCCTCACGCGGTGGAAGATGCGGCCTCGCGCGCCGTTCATGCGGGTCTGGATATTCTTGAAGGATTGAATCGCATGGAAGGCCAGGAGCGTCTGACTGCGCGGATCGGTGTTTCGACCGGTCTTGTCGTTGTGGGCGAGATCCATGGCGAAGGGTTGAAGGAACATGACGTGGTCATGGGGCGTACACCCAATCTGGCAGCACGTTTGCAGAGTTTGGCCGAGCCCAATACACTGATCATCAGCCCGTCCACTCGCAGATTGGTGGGCAATGCATTTGAACTGCAGGATCGCGGGTCTTTCGCACTGAAAGGGTTTTCGGAACCGATACAAGCCTGGAGCGTCACAGGGCAGGCGCGGATCGAGCGCAGATTTGACATAATGCCTGATGCCGGTTCTGGTCGGCTCATTGGGCGCCAGGCAGAGTTCCGCAAGCTGACCGACAAATGGAATGAGGCAAGTCAGGGCGCTGGACAATCGGTTCTTGTCACTGGCGAGGCAGGGATCGGCAAATCACGCCTGATTGAGGGGCTTAGCCAAGAAGTGCTGGATCAAGGTGCGCTTCGCCTGAACTTCCAGTGTTCGCCCTTTCATGCCAACTCGGCACTTTATCCGATCATTCAGCATCTGGAACGCGCCGCAGGATTTGCGCCGACAGACAACGATGAGGATAAACTGGGAAAACTCTCATACCTCTTGCGCCATCACCCGCCTGAGCATGTGCGCCTGATCGCCGATTTGTTGAGCATTGATGCTGATGCTACGCTGGGGCCTCTCGACCTGCCGCCGCAAGTGAAGCTTGAGAAGACGTTGGAGGCAGTGACAGAACAGCTTGCAACGTTAGCGCGAGAACGACCGGTGTTGCTATTGTTCGAAGATGCGCATTGGGTTGATCCGACCACCTTGTCTCTTACAGATCGGGTGATCGAACATATTCGGGACCTACCGGTGCTGATCGTCGTAACAGCACGTACCGGTTTCGATCCGGGTTGGGGTCACCACAACAATACCCTGCGTATACCTCTCAAGCGTTTGACCAATCGGGATGTGGCTGAGATCGTAGCTGAGGTGGCGGGGGGGCACCCAGTACCACCCGAGGTTTGCGACCTTATTGCGGCCAAGACGGATGGCATTCCGCTTTATGTTCAGGAAGTGACCCGCGGTCTTTTGGAATCGGGGCAATTGCGCTTGAGCGACAAGGGGTATGTTGTACGCGGCCCCCTGCCATCGCTTTCAGTTCCCAGCACGTTGCAGGATTCGCTGATGGAGCGTTTGGACCGTTTGGGCAAGGCCAAAGAAGTGGCGCAAACCGGCGCCGTGTTCGGGCGGCAGTTCTCGATCGCGTTGCTGGCCTCTGTTTCGTTTCTGTCTCCGACGGTTCTGCAGGCCGGACTGGAACAGCTCTCATCGGCCGGGATCATTCTTCAAGCCCCGGATGCGGCAGAGGATGAGTTCATCTTCCGCCACGCATTGATTCGCGACATGGCTTATGACAGCCTGCTGCGCACGGAACGGCAGTCGCTGCATGACCGCGCGGCGGGTGCGTTGCTAGAGAACCAGCCGCAACTGGCCCAGACTCAGCCCGAGGTTCTGGCACAGCATTATACGTTGGCCCAACGCGCGGATGAGGCCGTGATGCACTGGCAAAGCGCGGGGCGTCGAGCGATCGAACGCTCGGCCCAGGCCGAGGCGTTGACCCATCTGTCGAAAGCTCTGGATCAGCTTGCCGATCTGCCAAAGAGCCGTGCACGGGATTTGCAAGAGATCGACATCCAGATTCTACGTGCCGGTGTCCTGCGCTCAACAAGCGGTATTTCAGGGGATGCGACGGGTGAGGCCTATGGGCGTCTGCGCGAACTATGTCACCGAGCTGACGAGACCGAGCGGCTGTTTCCTGTGCTCAACGGGCTATATGCATTCCATCTTGTGCGTGCTGAATATCAATTGGCGAAAGGCGTGGCTGCGCAGATCCTCGATCTGGCGGCGACAAGCGGCAAGACCGAACACCGCATGGTCGGTCATCGCGCCATGGGGGCGGTGCAATTGCATCTGGGCAACCTGTCAGATGCAAAGCGCCATCTTGAGCAAGCTTGGGCGCTTTATGATTTTGATCAGCACAGCCAGCTAGCCTATGTCTATGGAACGGATCATGCCGCGATTACATCAGCATTTCTGGGCACATGTTATTGCCTTATGGGTCGGCATCAAGATGCCCTGCAGGTGCAGAATACAGCGCTGGAATGGTCCAAGAACCTCAAACACGCGCATAGTGTGGCGCAGATCTTGGTTTACATGTGCAAGGTTCACCTGCTGGCGCGCGACATTCCTGCATTGCAAAGGGATGTTAAGGCGCTGTCCGAAGTCGCCGAGGAGCATTCGCTACCCTTTATGGCGACCATTGCGCGGCTATGGGAAAGCTGGGCAAAGGCGACCACGACCTCTGAAGTCGAACATATCGAGGACCTGCGTCAGGCGTCGGAAGACTGGTGGTCGGTTGGGGCCGGAAATTACAAGACTTTCTTCCCTTCGCTGATTGCCGAGATTCAGACAAACGCCGGCCATCACGACGCTGCGCATCAGACTTTGACGCACGCCAGAAAAGTCCTGAGTAAAACCGAAGAGAAATGGGCCGAGGCCGATCAACTGCGTATTGAGGCCGCCCTTGTAGCCAAGACCGGGGGCGATCCTGAACCACTGCTGTTGCGTGCTATCGAAACAGCGCAAAGGCAAGGCGCGCGGCTTTACGAGCTTCGTGCGGCGGTTGCGTTGGCGGAGTGGCGGCAACACCGAGGCGAACCGGTTGGTGAGGCGTTGAATTCGGTCATGTCGCATTTCCATCAAGATGCCCAACTGCCGGACCTCAAAGACGCACGAGCGTTGATGGAAACGATTACTTGACCCGAAGGCCAACTTGCTGCCAGCTTGGGCGCGGGCAGAGTTGGGATGATACCTGAATTTCGACTTTTTAGCGCTGGGTCACCAGTCCGGCGCCCCGCTCTTGTGGTATGAGGAGACCTAATGCGTAAGATCAGCAAAACACTTCTGGCCAAGGATGTCTTGGCGCAAAGCCGTACCGATCTGGCGCTGCAGCAGTACCATTCGATCACGCCCGATGAGATACGTGAATTTGAGAAGAAACTGATCGGAACGGTCACTCTGCCGACCGACGCGGATTACAACAATGACCGGCAGGTTTGGAATCCGGCTTTCCAGGACTACCCAGAGATCATCGTCTTTTGCGAGACCATTCAGGATGTACGCGCCAGCCTTGCTTTCGCGCGTGAGCATGACCTGTGGGTTGTTGCGCGGTCAGGGCGTCACAGCACGGCGGGGTATTCGGTCAATAACCAGATGGTGCTGGATACCAGCCGAATGCGTTACGTGACCGTCGATCCAAAGGTGCCGATGGCCTATGTCGGTCCGGGCACGCCGTTCAAGATGCTGAATTCGGAGTTGAACTCCTATCACCTGCACGTGCCGGGCGGGGCCTGTCAGGATGTCTGCGTTGCGGGTTTCATGATGGGCGGCGGCTATGGCTTTACCTCACGCCGGCTTGGGATGGCTTGCGACAGCGTTCTGGGTGTCACGGTCATGCTGTGGGACGGCAGTATCGTGATCGCGGACAAAGAAACGAACTCCGACCTCTTCTGGGCCATACGAGGCGGGACCGGCAATAACTTTGGCGTGTTGCTGGAAATCCGCTACCAGCTGCACCAGCTGTATAAAGTCTGGGGTTGCCACATCACATGGCCGTTGGACAAAGCCGCCAAGGCACTGGAGTACCTGCAGGCCAACTACATGCGCACCTGCGAAGATGACCGTTTCGGGGCCTATATCTTTCTGGCCTATCAGGGAGATCGAAAGGTGCTGCTGGTGTCGGCGCTCTATGATGGCACGTCCGAAGAGGGGAACGCGTTTGTTCAGCCCCTGCTGAGCGATGAAATCGGCGGCGAGATGGGTGAGGACGACCAGAACTATGGCACCTATCAAGAAATCAACTCATGGCTGTATGACGACAAATATGACATCCCCGTCGTCCCCGATCAGGCGCGTGAAGATAAGCAGGCCGGATATATTGAACGCCAGCTCAACGAAGCCGAATGGCAGCGCGTCGTAGACTACCTCGACAGCACGCCCAACGCTTATGGCGCTGTGGCCATCGAACCCTATGGGGGGGCGATCAATCGGATGCCGTTGGGCAAACAAGGCAATGCCTTCATTCACCGTGATGTGTCGCTGAACTTCTACGTCGATGTGTTCTGGGTGTCGGAAGAAGAAAAAGAGATCGTGGTGCCGTGGCTCGACGGATTCATGAAACTGATGACCGAAGAAGGCTATTTCATTGACCGCGTCTATCAGAACTATCCGCGGCGGACTCAGAAGAACTATCGCTGGCAATATTGGGGCGAGTATTTCAACTCTTTGCTGTTCGTGAAGCAGAAATTCGACCCGCATAATTTCTTCCATTATCAGCAGAGCATTTCGCCTGTGCCGGATGACGCTCCGCCAGACATCATCCGAGATACGTCCAAGTCGATATTCGACGACCCAACGATCACATACGAGAGCTATTCGAACCCCTGAAAGCGGGGGCTGCCAAGGCCAAACGGGGGAGGGCCCAGTATGGACACGATCCAAGAGATTTTCTTTCTGCCACCCATGGCGGTTGCCCGTCTTGGACCGGGTGAGACACCGCTGGAAAGCTATGAGTGGCAGCAGGACATGGATGCCCATGGCAACAACAAAACGGTCATCCGGTCGAACATAACCTTTCGCGAGATTGAAGATGGCAGTGTCACTGCCTATCTTCCCGATCCCGACACAATCCGCTTTCGCGACGAAGGCGGCGCGTTGCGCCCGGTTGCCCCGTTCTTTGAGCTGTGGGCGCGGATGCATGATGCCGAGACGGGCGAGGAATATGAGACACCGGTGACGCTCGATCTGCTCGACGATCAGGGCCTGTCGCTGCAAAACGTGCGCTATTCGGTCACCGTCGGGAACACCAAGGCCGAGCGCCGGACTGGCGACGCGGCTTGCGGGTTTCGTGCACGGGTCGAGATTGCGGGTCAGGATTTCACCCCGAAACCCCTGCTGGCCTTCAGCCCGTATACGTCCGAACAACAGCCGATGGTCTATGAGCATAACCCGATCCCGCTAGGCTCAATCCGTGTGATGCATCCTGTGCAGGGTCATGATGAACCGGTCGAAGGGGAGTTCATCGACCGCAGCATCCTGCGCCTGCGCTTTATGCCTCCGAAAGGTGAGGTTTATGGCCCGCCTGATGCTGCATACGGTCCGGCGACGCTGGCCGTACCGGGCTATCAGAACGACCCGCCGAAATCGGAATATGGTCGCATCCACGAAATCGTGCCCGAACAGAACCGCATCCTGAACCCCGACACCCCTTGGTCGAAATGGATCATGATGTCCGGCACCTCGGACGACCCTGAGCCGCACGATAGTTACGACGGTGCCCGTGTGGGCAATGACCAATCCTGGGGAGTGGCCGATGACACCAGCGATGGCGTGATCGAGGCGACGCTGGCTGTACGTGGCGAACGCCTGACCGCGCGCGCCACGATCATGACCGGACCACCCGATTTTGCACCTGATGCGCGGCCGTTCTACAGCCTTGAGGATGATCTGGCCGATCGTGATCTGTCGCTAATCTCGGTAACTGAAGAAAACTACACCCAGGCCAAAGACGAGGTGGTCGATATCTTCCGCCGCGCCTTCGAGACCAACAGCCTGATCAACCTCGACGATATCCGCGCGCAAGGTTTGAAGGACAATGCCAAATTACAGGCGAAAACCGGGATTTCCCCGACGCCGGGCCTGCCGTCAACCGATGCGAAATCCATGACGGAGGAGGATGCAAGGCCGCCGGACAAGATCGACGAACTGATCCGCCCGCAACCGATCTCGGTCTTTTCGAACTCCGTGCCCAATGATCGGCTGCCCTATACAGTTGCGACGAAGTTCGTGCATGAGCAACTGATCGACGAGGCCAACCTGCTGGATTTCCTGCGCCGTCGCCCGGATTTCGTTAAAACGCTGCTGCGTCCACCATATGGTATCTTGACCGAGCTTGAAACCGACCCGAACCCTGATCAAAACCCGAACCCGGATTTTCGCGATCCTCGGATTATCCGCGACTCGATGCACGACGCGCGGATGCCGCCTTATATGCGCGATTCCAACTATTACCCGCTGTCGCTGTCGCGCAGGCAGTACCATCTGGTGATCTCGTTCATCGACTATCTGGTTGCACAGGAAACGGAGGCTCAGAATGTCTGATCAGCCCGGCCAAATCCGCGTTAAACCCCGCAACCTGACCGCCCGCGCGGCCTATAAGGTACCGGGCAACCCCGACAACACGCGACTGGACGGATCGGTGGGGAATTGCTTTCCCGGTCTGGAAATGGATGTGCGCAACCTGGACCGCCGCTTTTTCCCCGGTCTGGTGTTCAACGCCGCGCGGGTGCCGCTGAACCCCGTGCCCGAGGCGCCGAAGAATTCACAGGGCTTCCATCTGGTTTTTGTGGACTATTTCTATGATCCGATGCTGCCTGACAACAGCCCCGAGGAGTGGGTGCAGACGCTGTTGGAGGCCTACAGCGGTGACATCGGCGCAAAGCTCAGCCAAGGTCGCTGGTTCCTGTCATGGGTCGAGCAGAGCGGTAAGCGCATCACTTTCAAGGAGGAAGACGGCACACCCTATGACGGGCTGATGATTTGGCGGTTCATCCGCAGTCTGGAACATGGTGATGACAAACCGGTCAGCATTGCTCTGGAACGGCGCAATCATGATGGCATCGTGGATACCGAGCAGGTCGTCCTGCACGGATTCCGCCGCCAGTACCGGACCGAGGCGGGTGTCTTCAGCGAAGCCTATGATCCCGGAGAATTGACGCAAAGCCTGTGCAATCCGTGGTCCCATGACTTCCGCGACTGCGGCTGCCACTACTGGCCTTCGAACCACCCCGACGTAGTGATGGCTGAGGTGGCGCATGACGATCAGCTGCCCTCGGGTCAGTCAAAGAACCCGATCGAGGCCGAGACCTATCTGGATTGGCTGCGCTCGGACAAGTCTCCGTCCGGTAAAGTCGCGGCGCTGAATACGGTCGAACAAAACCGCCCCTACCAGATTGACCATTATCAGGTAAATCAGATGTGGAGCGAATTGCCTATCGTCGTTGAAGGCCGCGAAACGGGCGAGGTTTATGAAGTTGATCCCGAAATGCCAGGCGTGGAGCCCTATGACACGCCGCAGGCGATGATCGAGGACCTCAAGACGCGTCTGGCCGCGATGGAGATGACGCTGAGCCTGCAATATCTTTATGCCTTTTTCTCGCTGGCGGATCCCGAAACGGCGGATACCCAAAAATGGCCGACGCTGAAAGACGATCTGATATTTGCCCGGCGTTCGGTGCTGGAGGTCGCGATTGGCGAGATGACCCATATGCGCTGGGCGAACCAGTTGCTTTGGGAGCTTGAGCCCGAGGGGTATGAACCCATCTTGACCCCGTCCGAAACTCTGCCGGCGGGCAAGGGTAAGACGCAGCCGCGCGCACTGAGGCCACTGACGGCCGAAGCGCTTGCGGATTTCATCGAGATCGAGCGCCCCGGAGGCTTTATCGACCGCGCTTATGCGCAATGTGTGGCGACTTTGGAGCAGGAGGATTTGTTCCCGGAGCGCCGCCTTTATGCGCTGGCGGTACGGATCGACACTGACGGGGACGAGCACTTCCTGCGCTTCAGTCAAATGAAGGACGTTTTGGCCAAATACGATACGGGAGAAGGCACGCCTGCCTATTTGCGTCAGATTGAGGTTGGCACTGAAGAGGAGGCCAGGACGGCGCTGGAACTCTACGCTAAGGTCAAGGATGGGTTAGCCAACGCCTATACGCTTGAAGCGGATGGCAAATTTGAAGACTCCCAGGCCTACATCCAGCAGGTGCGCGATGATATGAAGCTGTTCCGCGTCGAGGGCGAAGCACTGGCCGCCAAGGGGATTGGCATCCCGTTCTGGACGGAGGGTAAGGCGTGATCCCACCCGCCGCGCAGGTGCATTTCTTTGACACAGGGCATGGAGATCACATGCTGGCCGTTGATGGATCGCGCGTGTTTGATGTGCCTGAGGGGACGGCGGACCAATTCGCAACGATGGACAAGAGAAGTCAGAGCGCTTTCCTCAGGTCCATGGGATTGGATGGAACATCTTTCATCGATGACACGCCGCCTCAGAGTATGCCCGTGAGGTCGCTGTCACTGGCAGTGGCGCAGAAATGCAATCTGGCTTGCACTTATTGCTATGCTGAAGGGGGAGAATTTGGCGGACCCGCGCGGAATATGGAATGGGAAGTCGCCAAGGCTTCGGTTGATCGGCTGGTGGCCGAAGCCGCACCCGGTGTGCGGATCAACCTTGCCTATTTGGGTGGAGAACCTCTGATCAACCGTGATCTGGTGCAACGCACTACGGAATATGCCGTCGATCAGGCGCAGGCCAACGGGTTGAGCGTCGGGTTCTCGATCACAACCAACGGGACCCTGCTACGCCCCGAGGATGCGGCGTTTTTCGAAGCGCATGGATTTGCTGTCACCATCAGTCTGGATGGCGTGGGCGAGGTCCATGACAAGCTGCGCCCAAATCGTGGCGGTCGGGGTAGTTTTGATACGATCCTGAAACGGGTCGAGCCTTTGCTGGCAGCTCAACACCGTATGCAGGTTGGTGCCCGGGTAACGGTTACGCCGCAGAATATGAACCTGCCAGAGACGCTGGATCGGTTTGTGGGAATGGGATTTCATTCGATTGGATTCTCGCTAATGCTCGCCTCGCCCAACGGTCAGCATGAACTGAACCGGAGTGATTTGGACGAGATACTATCGCAGATGATCCGTTGCGGCGAAGTTTTCGAGGCGGCGGTAATCGAAGGGCGGCGCTACCCATTCTCGAACATGGCAGTGGCGATGCAGGAGATCCACCGAGGCACCCATCGGCCCTATGCCTGCGGGGCAGGGGGCGGGTATTTCGGCGTGTCCGCTGATGGCGGCCTGTTCGCCTGCCATCGCTTTGTTGAAGACGAAGCCGGAGCCATGGGCGATGTCTATAATGGCCCTGATCTTCGGCGAGAAAATTGGTTGACGAACCGTCACGTGCACACCCAGTCCCCGTGCGGCACTTGCTGGGCGCGGTATCTGTGCGGCGGCGGCTGTCATCACGAGGTCATCCATCGCGGACGCCCCGCTTGCGACTACATTCGAGGTTGGCTGCACTATTGCCTTCAAGCCTATGTCCGCTTGTCCGAAGCACGTCCGGATTATTTTGGCGTGTCCGCTAAGGTGGCCTCTGCCTGAACGGATGGAGATTGAGACCGAAATCTGCGTGATCGGAGGCGGCCCGGCAGGTAGTTCTGCTGCGCTGAGGTTGGCTCAGCTAGGTCGGCGTGTCTGCCTGATCGAGCGGCAAACGTTCCCGCGCCAGCATGTCGGCGAGTCATTGCCGCCATCAATCTGGCCGATCCTGAAACTGTTGGGGGTCGACGAAACCGTTTCCCAAACCGGTTTTCTGCGTGCAAGCGGATCGCTTTTGCATTGGGCCGGAGCGTTCGAACGTCGCGGCGTCGACGGTGATCACCCCGGACTTTTGGTTGACCGGGGCCAGTTTGATGCGGTGCTGTTACGTGCAGCACAAGCGGCAGGGGCGCAGGTCGTCCAACCTGCGCGCGCATACCGCCCGGTGCGCCAGCATTCTGGTTGGGAGATTCCCGTTCGGACCGACACGGGCGCCTTTCGGATCCAGGCACAAATCCTGCTGGACGCAGCGGGACGGCAAGCCGGGCTGGGCCGCAGGTTTCTCCCTGCATCCCAACCTTTGTTGGCGCTTTATGCTTATTGGCACGTGCCGCCGGGCTTTGGCCCGCAAGCCCGGGTCGAGGCGGGACAAGGACATTGGTATTGGGGCGCGTTGTTACCGGGAGGAGTGGTCAACGCAATGGTTTTTGTCGATCCCGACGCCTGCATCGGGCTGCCACCCGCAGATCGACGCGATCTCTATCTGAATCTTCTGGCCCGTTCGACACTACTAGCGCCCTGTCTGGAACAGCGCCGTATCGGGCCTGTGCGGCGGGCGGATGCGACCAGCCAGGCCGAGACAACACCACCAACGCGCGACCTTCTGCGGGTCGGAGAGGCCAGCTTCGCGGTCGACGCGTTGTCGTCGCAGGGGGTGCAATTGGCGATGGGGCAGGCGGTGCAGGCCGCAGCTGTGGTGAACACGCTTCTGACAACCCCCGATCATAGTGATCTGGCCTTGTCTTTTTATGCGGATCGGCAATTCGAGCGTGTGCAGACCCATGCAGCGCTCGCAGCCGATTTCTATGCACGGCAGCATGCTGTCGATCCTTCGCACTTCTGGGCTGAGCGCGCAAAGCCGTTGGATTGGGTAAAGTCTCCAGCGTTCGATCCAAACACGGAGGCGTTGCGTGATGATCAGCCCCTCATCCTGTCACCTCAGGCCAAGCTCATCACTTCCGGCGTGCAAACCGCTTCGCATATCGAACCCGGCCTTGTCATAGGGCACCCGAATCTTCCAAGGCCAGTTGCAAATCTGGAGGGCGCAATGCTGGGACCGTTGCTAGAGCGGCTGGGCGCCCCGACAACCACTTTGAACATCATCAAGAGCTGGTCAGAGGTTTTGGCCACACACACGGCGTCGCGCATTCTGCGCTGGCTTTGGTATCATCGCATCGTGATCCCCGCCGCTGATCAGGCTTAATCGAGGTTTCCTCGGCGCGTTGAATCACCTAAAGTCCGCCGCAACGCCAATCGCCAAGAAACAAGAGGTCGCATGTCGCGTTTTGATGGGTATTTCCTGCGGCAATTGCTGGTGCTGTTTGGCTTTTTCACCCTTGTGCTTGTCGGGGTGTTCTGGATCACGCGTTCAGTCAGCCTTTTTGATCGGGTCATCAGCGGCGGCCAATCGGCGATGGTATTCCTGGAGTTCACGGCGTTGACCTTGCCGACGCTGATCCGGACGGTCATGCCCATGGCTGTGTTTGCGGCCGCTGTTTACGCAACCAACCGTTTGAGCCGCGAAAGCGAGATGACGGTGATGCTGGCAACAGGCTCCAGCCCGTGGCGACTTGCGCGAGCGGTCTTGGTGTTCGGGCTCAGTGCGGGACTGATGATGGCTGTCATCAGCGTCTTTCTGCGACCTGCATCGGTTGATCAACTGGAATTAAGACAGGATGAAGTTGCCGGAGATGTCACCGCACAGCTGTTGAATGAGGGCGAGTTCTTGCATCCAGCAGAAGGTGTAACCGTCTATATCGGCGATATCGATTTGGACGGAACGCTGCGCGAAGTCTTCGTCTCGGACCGTCGCGATGGGATTAACCCGGTCAGTTATTCCAGTGCTACGGCCTATCTGGTCAATCAGGCTTCGGGCATTCATCTGGTTATGCTGGATGGGATTGCGCTGCGGTATGATCAGGCTGGTAACACGCTGTCATCCACGTTGTTCGAAGACGCCTCTTACGACATTTCCGAACTGACCCAGAATTCGAGTATGGGCCATCGCAGCCTTGAAGCCATCCCGACGGTCGAGTTGATCTGGGATCGCGAAGCGGTCTCAGTGAAAGATGATCACAGCATCGGCCATCTGGTGGATGAGCTGCACCAGAGGTTCTCGTGGATTGCAATATGTATTGCGGTCGCATTGGTCGGATATTCGACCCTGATGCTGGGTAGCTTTTCGCGCTTTGGGCTTTGGCCTCAGATCCTGGGTGCCTTTACCATTCTGGTCCTGCTTGAGGGGGTTCGGGGATTCGTATCCCCGTTCGTCATCAATGATCCCAGACTTTGGGGCTTGCTGTATCTTCCCGCCGTTATGGGCGTGCTTGTGTCGGTTCTGTTTTTACTGGCCGCGGGGCGACCCTTGATGCGAAAAAGGGTTCGAAACGGAGCACCAAAGCCGTCACCGGTCTGAAGTCAGCGGCGAAGTTCCTCCAGGCACTGCAGGATGTTTTCAACTTCTTGACTGTCCGAACGGACCACCAAATACAGCGGTAGCATTAAGTCGCGCGCATCTTTCTCGCGCAACAGCTCGCCTGAGTTCAGATGCTGAGTGATGACATAGTCCGGGAAATACCCATACCCGCCACGCTGTAGGAGATAGCGCAAAGCCATCAAGCAATTACCCAGAAAGATAGTTTGCCCTGTCGCGAGACGCGCTGTGGAACGGACATGATCCCGGTAGGTCTCGCCCAGTTCTATGTTGACAAATACCCGTTCAGCGTCGGTGTTCGCATCCTTCCTGCTTTGAACCAAAGACAGCCGTTCGGGCGGAAGTTCATGGAAGATCACGCGGCGGTCTGCAGGTTTTTCGTGGGTCAGTGCAGCGTCAAGCACATGGGTCGCAACGGCGTCGACCATATCCAGGTCATGGTCGTAATTCAGGGTCAGCAACAATTGCCCGAACCGTTGTTCAAAGCGAACCGCAAGATCCACCAGTAATGGATCCCAAACGCTCAGCTGGGCGCCCAGTCGCAATGCCGACCGATTCTGAACCTGATCAGGCAGGTCATTGGCCGCGAACGACCACAGAGACAGCATCTGTTCCGCGTAGGGTTTGAATTGGCGGCCATACTCGGTCAAAACCGTACCCCCGGCCCCGCGCGAGAATAGCGGTTTGCCTGTTGCGTCCTCCAAGGCTCTAATCCGGGCGCTGACCGCGGTTTGTGTGATGTTCAACTTACGGGCCGCTGAGTGAAACCCGCCGGTTTCGGCAACGCACAAAAAAGTTTCCAGAGATTTGGTTTGCATACCGAAAGTATTTTTTGATCGTATTGATAAAATCAATTCATTTTTTTGCCTGCAACTGCCGCCTTAAGGTGATTGGATGAATGCAGCCAAAGGATTCGCACCATGCTGGACAAGAGCCACAAACCCACCTGGACCAGTTTTGAAGAGGCGACCAAGGCCGACTGGGATGCGGTCATGGAGTATGAAGAGAGCTACAACGCTGCTTTGCCGGATCGCATACTGGACGCCATTCGTTCACTGGATGAAGAATGGACGCCGTATCCGGTGAATCGCTATCAGCACAGCCTACAGGCCGCGACACGAGCGTATGAGGACGGCGCTGATGAAGAGTTGGTTGTGGCTGCCCTGATCCATGACACCGGCGATATCTTGTCGCCTTATAATCACGGGGAACTGTCCGCCGCTATGATGAAGCCTTATGTCAGTGAGAAGACACACTGGATTCTCAAGCACCACTGCGTGTTTCAGGGCTACTACTACAATCATCATCTAGGTGGTGATCGGAATGCCCGCGACAAATATCGCGACAGCCCGTATTGGGAGGACTGCCGCTATTTTTGTCATGAATATGATCAGAAGGCGTTCGACCCGGATTATCCGACCAAACCGCTGGAGTTCTTCGAACCCATGCTACGCCGCGTTCTGAACAAGGGCGAAGGGCACATGGAACTGAATGAGACCGCCGAGGCTTAACAGGCGGCCATCAGGCGATAGACGATCTGGGCGGCGGTAAAATCCCAGGCGGCATTGCCGTTCGGGGCCAGTTCGACGACGTCGAAACCCACACATTTTCGGCCCTTCAGGGCGTGTTCCACCAGGCGCAGGGCTTGATAATATCCCAGCCCGCCTGGGACGGGTGTTCCAGTGGCGGGCATGATTGCCGGGTCCAGCCCATCGACGTCAAAGCTGGCGTACACCAGTTCGGGAAAATCCTTGGGCAGATCAACCGAGTGGATGTTGCCGGTAACCAGTTCTTCGGCGTCTACATGAAACACGTGATTTTTCAGGCGGCTTTGGGCTTCTTCGGTCGAAAAGGCGCGAACGCCGAATTGCGCCAGACGGATACCTTCTTCGGCAAGAAGATGCATGACTGAGGCGTGAGAATGTTTCTCGCCCTGATAAGCGTTGCGCAGATCAGCATGGGCGTCGATTTGCACGATACCAATCGGTTGGTTTAGAGCGCGGGCAACACCCAACACTGCGCCGTAGCTAAGTGAATGCTCGCCACCTAGCGTCACCGGGATTTTGCCGGCGCGAACGGCCGCTTCCGTGCGTTGGGCTAGGCGTTCCATTATCTCTGGCAACGCTGCATCGCAGTCAACGGGTTCTTCGGTGAAGATCCCCTCGACGCAGGGCTCGGCGTGGCCAGTGATGCGTTCCAGTTCATTACTGGCTTCGATAATTGCGTCCGGGCCTTTGGCGGTGCCCGCGCCGTAAGATACAGTGCGTTCCAGCGGCACCGGGATCACACGGAACCGCGCGTCCTCGGTGCGCTCGGATGCGGACAGTTCACTGTCGAGGAAAATACTCATGAGAGGCGGCCTTTAAAGTCGTCATAGCCGAACTGTTTGATGATTTTCAGTTCGTCCGTTTCGCTGTTCCACAGCGCTATAGTCGGCAGCGGAACTCCGTTGAAGGTGTTGGTTTTGACCATCGAATAATGCGCCTGATCGAGGAAGGCAAAGCGCTGGCCGATTTCCAGTGGTTTGTCCCATGTGTAGTCACCGATCACGTCGCCCGCCAGACAGGACGGGCCGCCCAGGCGATAGGTATGGCCTGCCTCGGCCTCATCCATGAGGGCGGGGCGATAGGGGGCTTCGATGACGTCCGGCATATGGCAGGTGGCCGAGATATCGGTGATCGCAAGGGTCATCCCGTTGGTCGGCAAGTCGAGGATTTCGCCAACCAGAATGCCCGCATCCAGGGCCACCGCCTCACCGGGTTCCAGATAGACGTCGATACCGTGTATCTCACGGATGGATTTGATGAAGGCGACCAGCCCGTCGCGGTCATAGTCATCACGGGTGATATGATGCCCGCCGCCGAAGTTCAGCCATTTGAGTTGGCCAAGGTACGGTTTGAGCTTTGGCTCAACCGCGTCCCATGTCCGGTGCAACGGCGCGAACCCCTGTTCGCAGAGCGTGTGCATGTGCAGCCCGTCCACGCCACTCATAGTCTCGGCGGTCAATTGGCTGACCGGCGTGCCCAGACGCGAGCAGGGCGCGCAAGGGTCGTATTTGGGGATTTCGCCTTCGGAATGTTCTGGATTGATGCGCAAACCGACCTGTACGCCGGCGGCTTGGGCTTTTGCCAGAAAGCGGTCCTTTTGCGCGGGTGAGTTGAAGATGATGTGGTCAGACAATGACAGGATTTCGTCGATGTCGCTTTCTTTGTATCCGGCGCAGAAAGTGGCGACCTCGCCGCCATATTCATCGCGGCCCAGCCGGGCCTCGTAGATGCCGCTAGCGCAGGTGCCGCCAAGGTATTGGCGTACAAGCGGGGCCAGCGAGAACATCGAAAACGCCTTGAGGGCTCCGAGAATGTGAGCGCCGGAGCGGGTGCCGATATCGGCAAGGATGTTCAGATTTCGTTCGACAGCTTTTTCATCGACCACGAAGCAGGGGGTAGATATGCGGTTTAGATCAAACCTGCGGAAAGCTCCTGCATCTCCGGCTTGTGTAGTCATCATGTCGGACAAGAGGTTATCTCCGGACAGTGCGGAAGGCAGTGCCTGACCGCGGGTGGGTGCGAAGCGCCCGCCCATGGGGACGGTCGGGCGCTGCCCGGCGTTGCCGCCGGGCGAGGATTTAGAAGTTAACCGGGCCGTCGAGTTCGTGGACCTGCCATGGCAAACCATGTTCGTTCAGCATGTCCATGAAGTTGTCAGGGTCGAGTTGCTCCATGTTCCACACGCCCGGTTCGCGCCAATTGCCTTTCAGCACCTGCGCCGCACCGATCATGGCGGGGACGCCGGTGGTGTAGCTGACGGCTTGGCTGCCGACCTCACGGTAGCATTCCTCGTGATCGCAGATGTTGTAGATATAATAGGTCTTTTCGCCCGAGCCGTCCTTGGCCTGACCTGTGGCGATGTCACCGATGCAGGCTTTGCCCTTGGTCTCCGCGCCCAGATCGCCGGGATCGGGCAGCAGGGTTTTCAGGAACTGAATCGGGATGATTTCCTTGCCGTCATGCATCACCGGGTCAATGCGAGTCATACCGACGTTTTCCAGCACCTTGGCGTGGGTGATGTAGGCGTCGCCGAAGGTCATCCAGAAGCGGGCGCGCTCAATCTCGGGGAAATGGGTGCTGAGCGACTCCAGTTCCTCGTGATACATCAGGTACATGTTCTTGGGGCCGATGGCGGGGAAGTCGAACTCGACCTTGTGGGTCATCGCCGGGCTGTGCTGCCATGCGCCGTTTTCCCAATGGCGCACCTCGGCCAGCACTTCGCGCAGGTTGATTTCCGGGTTGAAGTTGGTGGCGAATTCTTGATCGTTGCTGCCGCCATTCGCGTCCAGCACATCGATCTGACGGATCGTATCCAACTTGTGCTTCTTCAGCCATTTGGCGAAGACGGATGTAACACCCGGATCGAAGCCCGAGCCGAGGATGGCAGTCAAACCAGCCTCTTTGAACCGCTCTTGATAGGCCCATTGCCAGTGGTATTCGAACTTGGCCTCGTCCTCGGGCTCATAGTTCGCGGTGTCGAGATAGTGGATGCCGGCCTCAAGACACGCGTCCATCAGAACCAGATCCTGATACGGCAGGGCCAGGTTTACGAGGATTTCTGCACCCGTTTCTTTGATCAGTTTGACTGTATCTTCAACCTTGTAGGCGTCCAACTCGGCAGTCGCGATGTCCACACCGACGCGGTCCTTAACGGCCGCTGCGATGGCGTCGCATTTCGATTTCGTGCGGCTGGCCAGCGTGATCTCGGTAAAGATGTCCGAATTCATCGCCATTTTGTGCACGGCTGCGTGGGACACGCCGCCCGCGCCGACAACCAGTGTTTTGCCCATGGGATAGTCTCCTCTCAAGGGGTTATTCGTAATAGGTGTAGCCGTTGATCGAGTCGCGATAGGCGCTCATCAGGGTTTTTCGGTCCTTGGCTTGCAGAGTACCGGTCGAAATCGCCTCGTCCACCATTTTGCGGAACGCGGCGACACAGTCTTGCGGGTCGAATTCCACATAAGACAAGACTTGAGAAATTGTGTCGCCCTCTTGTTCATGCAGCAAGTCGAAGCCACCGTCGGTGCGCAGGTCGATGGTGACAACATTGGTGTCGCCGAACAGATTGTGTAGGTCGCCAAGTGTTTCCTGATAGGCGCCAACGAAGAAGACGCCCATGAAATACTCGCCTTCTTCGGGCAGCGAATGCACCGGCAGGCTGGGGGACACGCCGTCGGCCAAAATGAACCGGTCAATCTTACCGTCGCTGTCGCAGGTAATGTCGGACAGGACCGCGCGGCGGTCTGGTGTTTCATTCAAGCTTTGCAGCGGCACGATTGGGTGCAATTGGTCGATGGCCCAGACATCGGGGAGGGATTGGAACAGCGAGAAGTTGCAATGGTAGATGTCTGCGACCTTCTCAAGCTGGTCATCCACTTCCGTGTCCAGATCATCACTTGCCGCCAAGGCCTTGAGACGGGCCATAAGGGACAGGTAGATGCGCTCGGCCCGGGCCATCTGGCGCAGGTCGACATACCCGCGTCTGAAAAGCGCGCGCAATTCATTGCGATAGAAGGTTGCGTCGTTCCAGCATTCCTGCAGCCGATCCTTGCTGAGATAGCCGTGTACTGCGGCGAGGTCCGAAACCATGTGGTGGTCATCGGGCTCGGCCATTGGTCCGTCCGGGGCGTCGTAGAGTGTGCTTTCCAACACGTTGAAGACCAGCATGGACGACGTCGCAACCACCGCACGACCGCTTTCGGTGATCAATGTGGGGTGGTCGATTTCAGCCTCGTCCATGGCGTAAGCCACGGTTTCGACTACGTTGGCGCAATATTCCTCGACCGTGTAGTTGATCGAGTTTTCCGCGGCCTTTTTTTCGCCCGTGTAATCCACCCCCATGCCGCCGCCGAGATCCAAGTAGCTGAGTGGTACACCTTCACGCGAGAGTTCGGTGTAATACCGGCATGCCTCGCCAACAGCGCGGCGCACATCGTTAACGTCTTGCACCTGTGAACCCAGATGCGAATGTTGCAGCTTGAGGCAGTGCAGCAATCCCGCCGCTTTCAGCTTGTCCACGGTGGCAACAAGCTGGTCGGTGTTCATTCCAAAGGCGGAACGGTCGCCCGAACTTTCTTCCCATTTGCCGCTGATCTGATTGGTCAATTTGACCCGAACGCCTATTAGGGGCTCGATCCCCAGTTGGTTATAGACCTCGATGACGGTATTGGCCTCTTTTGGGCTTTCCAGCACGATGACGGTGTTGAACCCGATCTTGCGAGACAGGATCGCCAATTGGATGAATTCAGCATCCTTGACGCCATTGCAGACGATCAGCGCTTCGGGGGCCAGGCGATGGGCCAGGGCCAGCACCAGTTCAGGTTTTGATCCTGCTTCAAGGCCATAATTGTATTTCTTGCCGAACTCGACGATCCGGTCGACCACCTGCGCCTGTTGGTTCACCTTGATCGGAAAAACACCGCGATAGTGGCCCTTATAGTTTACGCGCGCGATTGCCTCGGCAAAGCTCTCGTTCAGGTGCGCGATTTCATGCTCTAGATAAGACGCAACACGCAAGACCATCGGGGCTTTGATCCCCCGGTCGTCCAGATCGCTGAGGATACCCGGCAGGCTGATTGGCTCGGCTTCGGGGGCCATCGGATTGCGCAGAGCTATCTCGCCCCATTCTGTCACCTCAATGAGGCCATGGCCCCATTTCTCAACCCCGTAGATGGAATGCGGTGCGTCGGGCGTCTGTTTCAATCAGATCAGTCCTTAACTTGGGTGTGCTGGTTTAGCGCCTGCCAATACGGCAGCGGTTTGATTCGTCCAAGTGTAAACTGTGAGAGGGTTCGCTGCCGAATTCTAGCCGTATGTACGGATCGGGATCAGGTGGTTGTCCCACTGGCAATCCGACCGCGCGTTGATTTCGGCGCCGGTGGTCGTCAGAGTGCCAAATGCACCGGTTCCGGTGGTAAACGCCAACCCAGCCTTGCCGGCGCCTAAACCGCAAACATCTTCGAACACTAAAGCTTCGATGAATGCTCCGCTATTTACGTCGAAACGGTGCAATGCATCGCCTCGCGGACAGGTGATCGCAACCGATTGGCCATCGGTGGAAAAGGCAATGCTGCCAGCATACCATTGCAACTCTCTTTGCTGCGTTTCGGGCGCTGACAAAAGGCGAGGCTTTTCGCCCCTTCGGTGAAGCCCCAGAAGGGCAGGGTACTTGGTCTGGCTGCCTTGCCATTGCATTGCAAAACCCACTAGACCATCGTCACGCACCGCAAGATGGCGGATCGAGTTTTTGTGCAGCGCGCGGGGTAGCTCTACTTGCTCCAATATCGAACCCGAAATGTCGAGATAGCTCAGGTTGGGCTGCATCGTTGGCAGATTTAGCTTGGTCCGACCGCTGTCGGGGTGTGTCTCGATGCCGCCATTGGCGATGACCAGTATGTCGCCACCGGGCAGCAAGCGCATGTCGTGGGGGCCTATCCCACCTGACGAGAACTCTCCCAGCCGTGCGAAGCTGATCGCGTCCCAGACGCCAACCACACCTTCTGCGGCCTCATAGTCGTTTTCGGTTGTGAAAAACTGTGTTCCATCAGCCGAGAATGCACCATGCCCGTAGAAGTGGCGGCCATTGGGTGCCTCCAGCCGCTTTAGGACAGAACCATCTGTACAATCAATTACAATTGCAAAGGTCCCGGGGCGGCGGGCAAAGGCGACCGCTTGGGCTTTGAACGGATGGGCCGCGGCCGCGTGCCCGCGCGCGGGTAGCGGTATAGCGAACAAAACTGCGCCCGAGTTATCCAGGCCGGACAGGCGGTAGCTACCATCTGGGAATAAGGCAGCGGCCAGATAGCGGGGCGCGCCGACGGACGCCCAGCCCGGCACCGAAGCAAGACTGGCGGCACCAAGGCCTGCAAGAAATTCGCGGCGGTTCGTCAATGGTCAATCCCCATCCAGTGAGTTGAATCCGGCGCTGATGCCGAGCGTCGGGCCAAGCTCGGTCGCGGCGATCTCGCGAATGTCGTTGATCGATTGCTGCAGCGCTTCGATGTGGACGCGACCTTGCGGTGTCGCAACACCGGCGAGGGCGGGGTCGTCCAGTGATTGAGCCCGGTCGATGGCCCGCGCGAAACCGGCATCCAGATCTGCAGCAATCTCAGGGTGGTCAAAGGACAGACGGGCGGCCAAGTCACGCAGGGCGATCAGAGACAGCGTGACATGATGCAACGACCGCTTGGACCGCCGCGCTTCAGCACGGTTCGGGCGCGGACGTTCGAATGTTCCTAAAGGGCGTCCAATGCGTGTGTCGGCTGTGAACTCTAACCCCGTTGTAAGCGCCTTGAACAGCTCCTGCATCGCCTCATCGCCCGTGCGATAGGGGCTGTTGTCCCCCGGCTGCGTCAGCCGTGGTGCGTAGCTTTGCCAGTCCGCGTTGATCGCGACGGCATTTCGGTTGATATCAGTGGTGATGGCGCGGATAAGCGCGCAACGATAGTCGGCGCTTCCTTGTTCTGTCATCGCTGGATCAAAGAGCATTCGTTCCAATGCAAAAAAGCCGCGCCCGGCGATTGAGGTTTCGGCAAAGGCATCAGGGTCGTCGACGGCAGTGTCTTCACTGGCGATGTGTCGGGACAGGGTTTTGGGCGTGAATCCTTTGGTATCTGGCCAGAAAGCCAGTGCAAAAGCGCGATCGTCAGCCTCGGACGGCCCAAAACGTAAATGGCTGGCCGAAATCCAGCTATCGAATGCCGTGGCGTAATCAGCGCGCAGGTCGTCTGACTCCGATTCGCAATCTGTTTGGGCTGTGGTCGACAAAGCACCGGTTGCGTCAGCCAGCTCTGCAAAGCGCGGTAGAATATGCGTTTCGGTCACATCCATCAAAATCGGAGCACGATCCTGAGCAAAGGCGCCCAAGGGCACCAGCAGGGCGGCGGCGAAAGTAAGGCTACGCATGGGTCAGAGGCTCCCAAGAAAGCGGATCAGGGCGTCGCGGTCGGCTTTTGGCATTGAAACAACCGTGTCGCGGGCGGCCTGCGCCTCGCCACCATGCCAAAGGATGGCTTCAAGCAGGGATCGCGCGCGACCATCGTGCAGGAATTGGGTGTGGCCCGAGACGCGCTGGGTCAGGCCGATGCCCCACAAAGGCGGCGTGCGCCATTCGCGGCCCGTTGCGCGGGCCTCGGGGCGGTTATCGGCCAGACCCTCGCCCATATCGTGCAACAGCAGGTCGGTATAGGGCCAGATAAGCTGGAAGCTCTGTTCGGGCCTATCGGGCATCCTGTGGGTGACATATGCAGGCGTGTGGCAGGATGCGCAGCCCGAGGCAAGAAACACTTCTTTCCCGCGCAGCACTTCAGGGTCATCGGTGTCTCGGCGCGCCGGAACACCGAGATTGCGGCTGTAGAAGGCGACGAGGTCCATGCCAATCGCGTCAATCTCGAATCCCCGCGCATCGTTGTCTCCGTGCGGTGCATCGATGCAGTTGGCCTGTAATTCGGTGCAATCGCCGTACGGCGCGGGGTAAAGCGGACTTGATATGCCGATATCACCTGCGAAGGCCGCCGCCGATTGCTCCATCACCGTGGGCATCCCGGCCTTGTGACCAAAGCGGCCCATCATTGGTTCGCCAAATTCCGTCGACCATACGATGTTCGGACGGCCCGAGATGCCATCGCCGTCTTCGTCATCAGGATCGGCTTTGGCCAGCAAGTCCTCAACCGGAATTGATTCCAGCAACCCCAGTCCGATCATCTGCGGCGCAACTCGAGGGCTAAGCATCGCGTCCGGGTGCAGCGGGCCATAGCCCAAATCGGCGGCCTTATAGCTGGGGCGGCGAAGCGAGGCCGTTTCGCCGTCGGACAGCGCGACGGGGACTTCCTCATACGTGATGTCCAGCCGATATTCTGCGGGATGGCCTGCCAGAGCGAAATCCTGCAGTTGAGTGCCATAACTCGGATCAGGCAGGGTGGCGATATAGTCTTCGATCTCGGCAGGCGCGCCCTCTGGCTTGCCGGGAACCGAAACTCTCAGGAACATCGAGACGGCATTGTCATCCGGGCCGTTAGGCGTATGACCGCGACCGTCCTTGATGTGACAGCGCTGACACGAGCGGGCGTTGTATAGCGGACCCAAACCGTCCGAAGCCAGAGTGGACGACGGAGACGAGACCCAGATCTTTTTGAAAAACCCGTTGCCGACTTTGAAGTCCAGCTCCTGTTCGAAGCTTAAATTGGCGGAGGGCTGAGAAAACGCGTCCGCATCAGTGCGCGCCCGCACGGTCGCAGCACCAGCGGACAGTTCTTCGAACCGTTGCGGCACACTGAAGTCGTCCGGCGTTGCTGTGACAGCGTCGATCCGGGCGCGTTCTTCGGCTGATCTTGGAAGGAAATTTAGATGAGGGTCCCGCAGCTCGGTGGCTTGGGAAGAGGTGGCCGTGAGTGCGGCCACCGATGCAAGGGCAAGCTTACTCGCCTTCGTCCATCTTGGATGCGTTAAGTTGCGCATAATTGGCTTCGCCAATCCTTTCATAAAGGTCGAGCTGCGTTTCGAGGAAGTCGATATGTCCTTCTTCGTCGCCGATTAATTCTTCGAACAGGCCCATGGACACATAGTCGCCGGCCTCGCGGCAGTATTCCCGCGCTTCGACATAAAGCGCCCGCGCGTCTTGTTCAGCGGCTAGATCGCATTCCAGTGTTTCTTTCGGGGTCTGCCCGATGCGGAGTGGGTCAAGTTTCTGCAGGTTGGGGTGGCCCTCCAGAAAGATGATCCGCTCGATCAGCTTGTCTGCATGGCCCATTTCCTCGATGGATTCCTCACGGCTTTTCTTGGCCATATGGCCAAGCCCCCAATCCTCTTGCAGGCGGTAATGTAGCCAGTACTGGCTGACCGCCGTCAGTTCATGCCGCAGTGATTTGTTGAGGTATTCTATGACCTTGGGATCGCCCTTCATGTGCTTTCTCCTGTGATACTTCGGATCGCAATGACCGAAGCTGCATGGGGACTTTAAGATTATCGTCTGCGCGCATTGTGTCTAGGAAAAGCGGCATACATCCGCCGCAATCCGCTGACTTGCCAAGGGCATGATAGATCTTGCCGGGAGTGATGATGGTCTGTGGGTCTGCCGCGCGCATCCAATCGATCGCCGCTCGGATGTCGTGGTCAGAGATGTTGGTGCATTGGCAAACGATCATGGCGACTCAGTCGGGGTATGCTATTTCCTAGTGAAATAGTAGGTTATTGTGGGCGCGTCCAGTGCCAAGACGCCACACTCGATGTTGAGAAAGGCCGAGAGCACTAAAAATGCGCCCGGCCACGATACCTATTGGAATACCGCGTCAGGGTTATCCAGGCTGTCCGAGCCTTCAAAATCGATCTGGTCAAGCTCCAGCACGGTCACGATGCGTTCGATGGTCTTGGTCTGATCGACCAGTCCATTGACGCCACCCATAATCAGCGCTTCGCCACCTTCATTGCCGCGTTCCAGCATCTGGTCATACGCAAAACCCGCTTCGGCGGTTGATTTGATACGGCCTAGCGCCAGCATGGTGTTGGCCAGCTTGGCTTTCATCTCTGTATCAAGCGTCGGATCGGCTGCGGTCACCAGATCCGATAGGGATGCACCCGAAACAGGCGTGCCATCGATGCGGGTATAGCTGCCCAAATACACATTCTGGATGCCCAGGCCGTCATAGTAATGGCTGTTATGGGTGTTGTCCGAGAAGCAGTCCTGCTCTTCCTCGGGGTCGTTCAACATCAGGCCGAGGCGCATACGCTCACCCGCCTGCTCGCCGTAGGACAGCGAACCCATGCCGGTTAGGATCGCACTAACGCCAGCAGTTTCATTTGCGGCAAGAGCGGCACGTGCGTCACCATCTTCGGCCCACTGGGCAGTCATCCATTCCAGATCACTGATCAGCAGATCGGTTGCCGCTTTCAGATACTGGGCGCGGCGATCGCAGTTGCCACCTGTACAGCCGTCACCAACTAGATAATCGGTATAAGGACGACTTCCTGCGCCCGTGCCGTGGCCGTTCAGGTCCTGACCCCACAGCAGGAATTCGATGGCGTGATAGCCGGTGGCGACGTTCGCCTCGATCCCGTCAGCCTCGTGCAGCGTATCCGACAGCAGGGCAGGGGTGATTTCGCTAGCGTCGATGGTCTCGCCAGACAGATCAAAGCTGGGGTTGGCGATGACGTTCAGCGCCGCAAACTCGTTCTCATCGCTGGGGCCTCCGTAGGAGGAATCCACATAATCTATCATGCCCTCGTCCAGAGGCCATGCGTTCACCTTGCCTTCCCAATCGTCGACGATGGCGTTGCCAAAGCGATAAACCTCGGTCTGCTGATACGGCACGCGCGCGGCGATCCATGCGGCACGGGCTGTGTTCAGAGTGGCATCGGACGGGTCAGCAATGAGGGCGTTGACGGCAGCTTGCAGTTTCTTTGCTGCAATCAGACTGTCGTCATATTTGGCTTCGGCGATATTGGAATATGTGGTCAGAACATCGGCTTTGGACGGGGCCTCGGCGACAGCTGTACTTGCGATACACAAGGTCAGGGCACTGGCCGCGTTGAACAATCTGGTCATGTGGAACACTTTTCTTTCTTAGCGGGATTCGGACCCCGGCAGACGCAGCGGGGCTGGATGCGGCAATTTCTTAGTGAAATAGTCAATAATGTCAACCTGAGTTTTATTGTCAGGTATTATTCCCATTTCTGACTAACCATATCTGGGGAGCCCGATGCACCCGGCGAACATTGCGCTGAGGCGCAATTGTATTAAAATGCCCTACGGTTTGTTTGGTTAATGGTGAACAGAATGAAACGCGCGGCCGTTGTTCTTGCGCTAATACCAGCCGCGCTGATGGCGCAGGCAGAGACCGCCATCGAAGCGCATACTCATGGCGCGGGTCATATGGCAATTTCATTTGTTGAAACCGGATTTAGCCTGACGCTTGAAGTGCCAGGCGTAGATATTGTTGGGTTCGAGCACACTGCCGAGAACGAAGATGAGAGGGCGGATGTTGCCGTCGCAATCTCGGACCTTTCTAAACCGCTTGAGATCTTTGAGGTGCCGCCTGAAGCGGGGTGTGTGACTGCAACGGCCAATGTCGCGCTTGTTGGTGATGTCTTCGTTCAGGATGAGGGGCAAGTCAGCGATAATGCCGCGCATCACACCGAATTTCAGGCCGATTATCTGGTGCAGTGTCAGGAGCCGTCGTTAGTGACTTCAATCCAGTTCACCTATTTCGAACGGTTTGCGCGCGCCGAGCGCTTGTTTGTTGAGCTGACATCATCCTCGGCCACACAGAACCTTACGGTGGAACGCCAAACGCCACATTTGAAGGTGCCAAACTGAACCGGCGTGTGCCCGCAGTAGCAAAGCTTGACGGTCAACCAGACTGATCCCGGACCAATGCGGCCTGCAACGCGCGGTAGGAGTCCTTTGGCCTTCTTTCCAGCGTCTCGAAATCTACATCGACCAGCCCGAACCGTTTTTCATATCCCAGCGCCCACTCGTAATTGTCGAGAAGGGACCAGATGAAATATCCCTTGATCGGAACGCCGTGGTCCAGGGCATTACACACTTCGGCAAGATGCTGGTTCAAGTAGTCAATTCTGTCAGCGTCGTTTTGACGTTCTGCGCTCGCCATGCCATTTTCGGTCACGTAGATAGGCAGGTCCCCAGTATACTCTTGCGCGGTCCGGATCAGGAAACGGGACAGGGCTGCCGGATCAATTTCCCACCCCATTTGCGTTTTTGGCAAGGGGCCAGGGACGTCGGTGAAGGAAGGCCAAGACGTATCTGCGCGCGTTATCAACTTGCGCGTATAGTAATTGAGCCCACACCAATCGACAGGTGCAGCTATCGTGTCGAAATCATCCTGCCACTTGTCCGGCAGATGCGGCTCCAATCCTTCCAGAACATTCTGAGGGTAGGATTTCTTAAATGCGCCGCCCAGGAAAAAGCGGTTGTAAATCCCGTCGTAAAGCGCCGCCGCAGTCTGTGCCTCATCGCTGTCGTCAGCAGGTTCCGCCCATTCAACGTTGAACACTGCGCCAAGGTTCGACATGCCCAATCCACGCATGGCTTCGATTGCGCGACCATGGGCCAGCAGCACGTGGTGCATCGCGCGCGCGGTCGCCCGGATGTCGCGCAAGCCGGGGGCATGTTGGCCTTCGAAATGGCTCAGCCAGCTTACGCACCAAGGCTCGTTGACAGGTGCGACGCTGAACATCCGATCGCCTATGCGGCCCATGATGATCTCGGTGAAGTCTGCAAACCAATTCGCGATATCCCCGTTTCGCCAACCGCCCAGATCGGCGAGTGGTGACGGGAGTTCCCAGTGATACAGCGTTGCGCAGGGTTTGATGCCGCGTTCAAGCAGCGCATCGGTCAGGCGATCATAGAAATCCAAGCCTTGCTGATTGATCGGTCCGCGCCCTTCGGGCAGCACGCGCGCCCAACTGGTTGAAAACCGGTAACAGTCGAAGCCGGCGCCCCGGATCAGATCCAGATCCTGTTCGAACCGGTTATAGTGATCGCAGGCCAAATCTCCGTTTTCCGCATTGGCGACGTTACCTGGAGTTGCGGCGAAACTGTCCCAATGGGTCTTGCCTGCGCCCCCATTGGCGTGTCCCTCGATCTGATAGGCCGACGTCGCCACGCCAAACTGAAAATATGGCGGGAAATCTGCGCGTTTGTACTTCATCTCACATCCTTTGTGGGGCTGGCCCCGTCGAGCTGCCGACGACAAGTTCAGCCTCCAGCAAGCGCGTTTTGGGTGGGTCATCCGGAGCGTTGATCCGCTCGATCAGCATTTCGGCAGCCACCTCGCCCGCGTGTCTGACCGACGAGCGCGTTGCGGTGAAAATTGGAACATCCATACCATTGCGCATGTATGACAACTCGTCATCATGAGCGATCACCGAGATATCGCGCCCCATTTTCAGGCCGCTTTCTTCCAGTGCGCGCCGGACTCCAACCGCAGAGATAATCGAAGAGGCCAAAATTGCTGTTGGCGGGTCGTCGAGCTTCAGCATGTCGCAGGCTGTCTGATGCCCATAAATCTCGGTCATCTCAGCGCTGCGCAGCAGGTTTGGATCAGGCGAGATCCCGGTTTCTTTGAGCGCCGCCAGATAGCCGTTCCTCCGCCGACGCGCGAAATCCATTTCCTCGAGCCCGTTGATCAAGGCGATGCGCCGATGGCCCAGATCGATCAAAAACCGAGTAGCGCGTTCGAATGAACGCTGATTGTTCACATCGATCCAATCATATGGCTCTTTGGCGTAGGTCGACCGGCCATGAACAATGAAGGGTACGCCGAGGCGCGATAACACGGAGATGCGCGGCTCTCGTACCTTGGGGCCTTGCAGGACCACGCCGTCTACGACACCCCGATTGAACAGGCTGCGATAGGATTCTTCAATTGATGTGTCCGGCGCGTGCGTGAACATCATGTCATAATTGTTCGCCGCATAGGTTTTGGCTGCGCCTGCCACAAAATCTCCGAAAATCGGATTGACCATTTCGTGCCGGGACGAGGTGGGAATCACATGGCCGATGACCATAGACCGCCCTGTCGCCAGCCCCTTGGCGCGGCTGTTGGGGCGGTAACCATGCTTGTTCGCAGCAGCCTGAACCCGGATGCGCGTCCCTTCGCTGACCTCCGGGTAACCGTTCAGCGCGCGGCTGACGGTTGTTTGTGAAAGGCCGAGGATCTCAGAGAGTTGCTTTAGGTTCATTTTACTCAAAGCGCCTTCAAATTGATGCCCATTTGTTTTGTTGTGAAAACCTGGCTCAGTCAACATGTTTCGAGAGAATGTCTTAGAATGGCAGTTTTTTAGGTGTTAGTAGGCGAGATATTGACAGGGTCTGAATGTTAGCGGATAAAGTACGGCATCCAAAGCGCTTTGAAAACGAATCTCGTTTGCGCCGAAAATATTGGGAGGAGAACTCATGAGACACGCACTTTATTCGGGTGCGGCGGCGATCGCTCTGCTGGCCGGGCCGGTACAAGCACAAGATTTGGTCTTCGCGCCGGGCGAGGGGCCGTTCAACTGGGACAGCTATAATGCCTGGGCCGAAAGCGCCCCGGATCTGAGCGGTCAGACGGTCACGATTTTTGGTCCGTGGCTGACCCCGGAAGACGGTTACTTCAACAACATGATTGCCTATTTCGAAGAGGCGACTGGCGCAGATGTGATCTATACCGGTTCCGACAGTTTCGAGCAGCAGATCGTTATCGATGCCGAGGCAGGATCAGCCCCCAATATCGCGGTCTTCCCGCAGCCAGGACTGGCGGCGATCATGGCATCCAAAGGGCAGCTGACACCGCTGGGTGAAGATATGGCGGCCTGGGTTGGTGACAATTATGCGGCTGGCGATTCCTGGGTTGATCTTGGCACTTACAAAGACGCCGACGGCAATGACCAGATGTATGGCTTCTTCTACAATGTGAACGTCAAGTCTCTGGTCTGGTATAACCCGGAAAATTTCGAGGATGCCGGATACGAAGTGCCGACGAGCATGGAAGAACTGAAGGCCCTGACCGAGCAGATCGTCGCCGATGGCGAAACCCCGTGGTGCATTGGCCTGGGATCGGGTGCCGCCACCGGTTGGCCCGCGACCGACTGGGTTGAAGACATGATGCTGCGGACTCAGCCGCCCGAGGTTTACGACCAGTGGGTGACAAACGAGATTCCGTTTGATGATCCGCGCGTTATCGCCGCAATCGAAGAGTTTGGCTGGTTCGCGCGTGATGACGCCAAGGTCTCGGGTGGGTCAGATGCTGTCGCCTCGACTGACTTCCGCGACAGCCCCAAAGGCATGTTCTCATCGCCGCCCCAGTGCTACATGCACCGTCAGGCGTCCTTTGTTCCGGCCTTCTTCCCCGAAGATGTCGAGTTCGGCCTGGATGCAGATTTCTTTTACATGCCGTCTTTCGCAGACAAGGACTTGGGTAACCCGGTTCTGGGTGGCGGTACTCTGATGGCGGTAAGCAATCCATCGGATGCGACCAGCGCGTTCATGGAGTTCCTCAAGCAACCGATTGCACATGAAGTCATGATGGCACAAACCGGATTCCTGACCCCGCATAAGGGCGTGAACACCGAAGCCTATAAGGATGATACTCTGCGCGGTCTGGGTGACATTCTACTGGGCGCGACCACCTTCCGCTTCGACGGCTCGGACCTAATGCCGGGCGCCGTGGGTGCGGGTACGTTCTGGACCGGCATGGTTGACTATACTGGCGGGAAATCCGCCGAAGAAGTCACCGGCGAAATCCAGTCATCTTGGGACGCAATCAAGTAATCCGCTGAACCTTCGGGCAACCTTTCAATCAGGTTGCCCGAAACCCTAGCAAGGGAGAGGACGCCATGAATCCGGCAATTCAGGGCCTGCTAACAATCGTAATCGGTGTGTCGGGATGCGTGGGCTATTTCTACCTGTCCAACCAATTTCTGGATAAAGTCCTGTTCCCTGCGCGTGGACCGAACGCGGGTCGCAATATCAACCGCGCGAATATGATCCGGCCCTGGCTGTTTCTGCTTCCCGCGATCCTCGCCCTTGGGGTCTATCTTGCCTATCCGGTGTTTGAGACGCTGCGCCTGTCGCTGACTGATCGCGTAGCCGGAGGCGGATATGAATGGGCGGGTTTTGACAACTATACCCAGATGGTAGCCGAGCCGAAATTCTGGGAGGCGATGCGCAACAACATGCTTTGGCTGATTGTTGTACCTGCCATGTCCACCGCATTTGGCCTGCTCGTGGCGCAGCTGACGGATCGCATCCGCTGGGGTAACGTCGCCAAGTCGTTGATCTTTATGCCGATGGCGATTTCTTTCGTTGGCGCCTCGGTAATCTGGAAACTGGTCTATGATGCGCGTCCGGCCGATCAGGATCAGATCGGCGTCCTGAACGCGATCTACATCTTCTTTGGTGGAACCGAAACGCACACTTGGCTGACCCTGCCTTTCTGGAACAATTTCTTCCTGATGATCGTTCTGGTCTGGATACAAACTGGCTTTGCCATGGTCATTCTGTCCGCCGCGCTGCGCGGCATCCCGGAAGAGACCATCGAGGCCGCCATTCTGGACGGGGCCAATCCGTTCCAGATTTTCTTCAAGATCAAAGTGCCGCAGATCAAAACCACGATCATGGTGGTCTGGACCACCATCACCATCGTGGTCCTCAAGGTCTTTGACATCGTTTTTGCGATGACCAACGGCCAGTGGGAGACGCAGGTTCTGGCCAATTACATGTACGACAAGATGTTCCGCGCCAATGACTGGGGCGTGGGATCGGCATCCGCCATGGTGATCATGTTGCTGGTGACGCCGATCCTGATCTGGAACGTGCGCAATGCGCGCAAAGAAATGCAGTAGGAGGACGGGGTTATGAGCGATATTGCAGGAACCCGCCCAGCCCTTAGATGGGTCGTTCACGCCTCGGTTGTGCTGCTTGTGGTGCTTTGGGTTTTCCCAACACTCGGTTTGTTGATCTCGTCATTCAGAACGGCGGACCAGATTTCCAGCAGCGGCTGGTGGCGGGCGCTCTTCCCGTCGGAACAGAACCTGACTCTGCGCGCGGCTGCGCCGGAAACGCAGGTTCTGCAGGATGGTCTCTATGTGATCGAAGGCAATATCTTCGATGGTGATCGGGCCTCGGACATTTCGCGATGGGGTGTGAATTCCCGTGCGATTGATGCCTTTGCTCCGGGCGAAACGGCTGAGCTTCGTCGTGGCGGGACGATCACGGTTCAGGCCAACGGTGACTATCGGATGGAAAACGCAGAAGAGTTTTCGGGCAAGCGCGGCCCTCGCGTGTTTGTGACGACTACTCTGCCGCCTGAATTCACCTTGGAAAACTATGCCCATGTTCTGTTCAACGAAAGCAGTTCCGACAGTATGGGCAAGGCGTTCTTCAATACCCTGACGGTGACGATCCCGGCGACGATAATCCCGATTCTTGTCGCAGCATTTGCGGCTTACGCGCTGGCTTGGATGGATTTCCCGGGGCGTGCCCTGCTGATCGCTGCAGTGGTTGGCCTATTGGTGGTGCCATTGCAGCTGGCGCTGATCCCGTTGCTGAAACTGCATCTCAATATCGGGATCGGCAAAGGATACCTGGGGGTCTGGATGGCCCATACCGGGTTCGGGATGCCATTGGCGATCTACCTATTGCGTAACTACATGGCCGGGCTGCCTCGTGACCTGATTGAGAACGCCCGGGTAGATGGCGCAACCGAGTTTCAGATTTTTACCAAGTTGATCCTGCCGCTTAGCTTTCCGGCACTGGCATCCTTTGCGATCTTCCAGTTCCTTTGGACATGGAACGACCTTCTGGTTGCCAAAGTCTTCCTGATCGATGCCAGCGGTCAGACAACGGTAATGACCAACCGTATCGTCGAGCTGCTGGGTACGCGGGGCGGTAACTGGGAAATCTTGGCCACGGCGGCGTTTGTCTCAATCGCGGTGCCGTTGGCAGTCTTCTTTGCAATGCAGAAATATCTGGTTCGCGGCTTGCTGGCCGGTTCCGTAAAATAAGGGCGTGTGATGAACGTGCAGACCAACGCGACAGCATTCGAAAAAACCAAGTCGGCGTCAGATTGGTGGCGGGGCGGGGTGATCTATCAGATCTATCCGCGCAGCTTTCAGGACAGCAACGGTGACGGGATCGGAGACTTAAAGGGTATCACCCAGCGGCTAGGCTACATCGCCTCGCTGGGGGTTGATGCAATCTGGATTTCGCCGTTCTTCAAATCTCCGATGAAGGATTTCGGCTATGACGTCAGCGACTACCGCGATGTCGATCCGATGTTCGGTACTATGGCGGACTTCAAAGAGTTGCTAGATGAGGCCCATGCACACGGGCTGAAGGTGATGATCGATCTTGTGCTATCCCACACCTCAGATCAGCACCCGTGGTTTGGTGAAAGCCGCACCAGCCGAGATAATCCGAAATCCGATTGGTATGTCTGGGCCGATCCCAAGCCTGACGGGACACCTCCGAATAACTGGTTATCGATTTTTGGCGGTTCGGCTTGGCAGTGGGATGCGCGGCGTTTGCAGTATTATCTGCACAACTTCCTGACTTCGCAGCCAGATTTGAACTTCCATTGCAAGGATGTCCAGGATGCCCTGTTGGATGTGGCGCGCTTCTGGCTGGAAATGGGGGTCGACGGCTTCCGTCTGGACACCATCAATTTCTATTTCCACGACGCCCAGCTACGTGACAATCCTGGTCTGCCGATGGATCAAAGGAACTCTTCAATTGCGCCGATGGTGAACCCGTATAACCATCAGGATCACCTCTATTCCAAAAGTCAGCCCGAGAATATCGCCTTCTTAGAACGTCTGCGCGCCCTGACCGATGAATACGAGGGCCGCGCATGTCTGGGTGAGGTCGGCGACGCGCAGCGCGGGCTTGAGATTATGGGCGAATACACCAGCGGCGATAAACGGATGCACATGTGTTATGCTTTCGAGTTCCTCGAAAAGCGGGCTTTGACGGCAGCTTACGCAAAGCAGGTTTTTGACCAGCTTGAGGACAAGGCGGGTGATGCATGGCCATGCTGGGCCTTCTCAAACCACGACGTGCAACGCCATGCTTCGCGTTGGGGGTTGGACGATGCAGCTGTCCTGCAGCACGCCGTTCTCATGATGTGCCTGCGTGGCTCAGCCTGTCTTTATCAGGGTGAGGAACTGGGCCTGCCCGAGGCAGATGTTGCGTTCGAAGATTTGCAAGACCCCTATGGCATTGAATTCTGGCCTGAATTCAAAGGTCGCGATGGCTGCCGTACTCCGATGGTCTGGACCGCACAGGACGAACAATCCGGGTTCAGCACGAGCCGTCCCTGGTTGCCAGTCAGCGCTGCGCAGGCCGAGCGGGCGGTGGATCGGTTGGAGAAAGATCCAGCGTCGATGCTGCACCACTACCGCCATGCGATTGCATTGCGTCATGCGCACTCAGCGCTGATGTCCGGCGCGCAGACAGGGATGTCACAAATCGGTTCGGTATTGACCTTCACCCGAGAGGATGAAGCCGAGCAGGTCTTCTGCGCCTTCAATCTGGGTGACTGTCCGGTTGACGTGACCCTGCCAGAAGGTGACTGGCAAGTGATCGGGGAGGAGTTGGGCGGCGTTCGCGGGGAAAGCAACGTGACGCTGGATGCCGCTCAATTCTGTCTATTGGCTCGGGAAAAGAGGTAAACCATGTCGGAACTCAAGCTTACGGATGTGGCCAAATCCTATGGTCCTGTCGATGTTCTGAAACATATCGATCTCGAGATCGAGCAAGGCGAACTGATTGTCTTTGTCGGCCCGTCAGGTTGCGGAAAATCCACTTTGCTGAGGATGATCGCGGGCCTTGAAAAGATCACTGGCGGTACGCTTGAGATCGAAGGGCAGGTGGTGAACGATGTGCCACCTGCGCAACGCGGCATCGCGATGGTGTTTCAGTCCTATGCGCTTTACCCGCATATGACGGTGCGCGAAAACATGGCCTTCGCGCTCAAGATCGCCAAGATGCCGAGCGCTGAGGTTGATGCCGCCGTGGAGCGCGCGGCCCAGATTCTACAGCTCGAACCCCTGCTGGATCGCCTGCCCAAGGCATTGTCTGGTGGACAACGCCAGCGCGTTGCCATCGGTCGCGCCATCGTGCGCGACCCCAAAGTATATTTGTTCGACGAGCCGCTTTCGAACCTCGACGCTGCCCTGCGCGTGGCGACGCGGATCGAGATCGCACGCCTGAAAGAGGCGATGCCCGACAGCACGATGATTTACGTTACCCACGATCAGGTCGAGGCGATGACACTCGCCAGCCGTATTGTGGTTTTGGCCAATAAGGGAATTGCGCAGGTCGGCACGCCGCTGGAACTCTACGAGACGCCAGATAACGAGTTTGTTGCGCAGTTCATCGGCTCACCAGCAATGAACCTGCTGCCCGGGACCATTACCGCGACAGGAGAGACAACAACCGTCACGCTGGATGATGGCGGCGTGGCAATCTCATCAATCCCGACGGATGCCGCTGACGAAGGCAAAAAGGTCAATATCGGTGTCCGGCCTGAGGACTTAAATATCACTGATGGAACACCAATTTATTCCGGCTTGGTGGATTTCACCGAAGCTTTGGGTGAGGTCACGCTGCTTTACTTTGCAGTCCCGGATGGACGGGAGGCCGTGATTGCAAAACTACCTGGTGTTCAGCGCAATCTGCGAGGAAAAACCGTCTCGGTCACGGCGGCACCCGAAAAGGTGCATCTGTTCCACAACGGCCAGTCGATGAGGCGCTAGTCGAGCTTCGCAAGGAAGGTGGAAACTTTTTCCAGCCCTTCGCGAATGATCGACGGGGTATTGGCGTAACCGATCCGAACACAGCCTTCGAGACCCAAGGCAGAGCCCGGTGTGAACATCACGCCGGTTTCCTGCAGCAGTTTCACGCAGAACTCGCGCGAGGGCATGTCGAAGTTGTAGTGCAACAACGCGGTTGTTCCGGCCTTGGGTTTGACCCAACTGATTTTGGGCTCGCTTTCGACCCATTCTTCCAGCATGGCGAGGTTGCCGCGCCTAATGGCCTGGCTGCGCGCCAGAACCTTGTCGTGGTTTTCCAGCGCAAGCGCCGCGAAATGGTCGTCGATCATGCCGACCGAGATCGTGTCATAGTCCCGATGGATCGAAACCGCCTCGATCAGTTCTGGGTTGGCCGCAATCCAACCCAGTCGCAGCCCTGCCAGCGAAAACGCCTTGGACATGCCCGCGGTTGAAATGCCTTTCTCATAAAGATCTGCAACCGCATCCGTCATGCCCGAACCTTCTTGCCCGGTACCGCGATAGACTTCATCACACAGCAACCATGCTCCAGCGGAGCGTGCGATTTCGACGATCTCAAGCAGGAACGCGCGATCCATCACCGCACCGGTTGGGTTGTTGGGGTTGTTGATGGCAATCAGTTTGGTGCCCGGAGTTACGGCGGCGCGCAGCTCCTCAAGATCGGGCAAATAAGCGTTCTCGGCCCGTAGATGGATCTGCGTCACCTCCGCGCCGATGCTGGCCGGGATGGAATAGTGTTGCTGATAGGTGGGCACGACGGCCACCACCTTGTCGCCGCGCTCGACCAGCGTTTTGTGGACCAGCATGTTGGCACCGATCGTGCCATGGGTGACGATGACATTCTCACGCTTTTGCTGGTCATACAGGTTACAAATCGCATCGCGCAGCCGGTCCGAGCCCCGGATCGCGCCATAGGTCATCTTCATCCCAAGCAATTCAGACAGATCATCCGAGTTCTTGCCCGAAAGCTTCAAAAGCTCGGCAATACTCAGGCTCTCGACGCAAGTCTCTGCAAGGTTATAGGCGCAGCGGGTTTCCCATTCATCCATCCAGATTTCGACGCCAAAGGGTTCGATCTTCATCGCGCTATCCTGTTCGACTAAGCCATCGCGCATCGTTCCCATGGCGAAGCGGCAAGGTCAACCTCGGCAGATGACCGTCATCAAACTTGCACAAGAGGCGTGTATCGTTACCGGTAGATCGCCACAGGATCACCCACCGCATCTTCATCTGGGTGAACGCCAAGGCCGGGTGTTTCGGGAAGATGCAGGTGGCCGTCCACGTTTCTCGGCCCACGCCCACCGGCGATATCGACGGTGATCATGTCCTGACAGGCCCAGACAGCATGGCAATTCGCATCCGGAATTGTCGCCGCCAGATGCAGCGCTTCGGTATCCGCCAGCACAGAACCACCGGTTGCCATTACAAACATGTCAATCCCATGCGCCAGCGCGACATCGCGCATTCGGACCGCTTTGGTCAGCCCGCCGACCCGGTTGAGCTTGATGCCAAATATTTCGGCAATGCCATCGCGGGCTATGCGCGTCGCGTCCTGAAGGGTCACAAGGCTTTCATCAACGGAAACAGGCGAAGCATGTTTGCCTGAGATCGCGGCAATGTCATCCAGTGTTTCGCAAGGCTGTTCGATCATGACATTGAGGTCTTCGACCGCACTCATCACGCGTAATGCCTGCTGCCGCGACCAGCCGCGATTGACGTCATAGAGGATGATGTCTTCGGGATTGCGCAGGCTTTCCATGTCACGGATTCGGGCGATATCACGGGCCACATCGCCGCCGATTTTGACGGAATGGGCGATATAGCCGCGCTGCCGGTATCGTTCGATGACGGCGCGGGTTTCTTCGATTGTCTTGGCTCCTACGGAGGATGCGATTGGGCGGGGCGTACGCGACCCTCCCCCCATCAGATCAGCAATCGGAAGACCAGCAACCTGACCGGCTATGTCCCAGCACGCCATGTCAATCGGGCTTTTGGAGTAGAGATGTCCGGGTAGGGCCTGATCCATCGCGCGTTCAACATCCAGAACTCGCCGCGGGTCGAGGCCTAGAACAAACGGTGCCATCGTCTCGATCCCGGCCCGTATGCCGGGGCCGTGGGCGGGTACATAGGTATGCCCCCAGGGCGTGCCTTCGCCCCAACCAACAAGCCCTTTGTCGGTTTCAATCTTGACCAGCGTCGCATCCAGCTTCTCAAACTTCAATCGCCCGCCTGACAGCCAGTATGGATGCTCCAATGGCAGGTCGATTTGAAAGACAGAAATCCCGGTAATTTTCATTTTGGTTTCACCTCGACGCAGTATGTCATGCGGCATCCATCCGAGGCAGATCATCCATTCCATCGCCCCGCCACAAGACAAAGGTTAGGATTGAATGATCGCTTGTAGTCATGGCGTGACTTTGCCAACTTTCATGCTGGCGGGTCTGGCCCGGCCCGACAAGCTGTGCATTCCCTTCAACCTTAAAACAGGCTTCTCCAGCGAGCGTCAGGTATAGCTCTTCAGCCTGATGGCTGTGCCAGTCATACTGCAGACCTGCGCCCCAATAGGCGACATAACCGCGTAGTTGGGTCGAATGGAAATGCCCGCTGGGTCCGAACAATTCGTAATACCCGTATCGGGACAAGAAATCCGCACCGACCTCGGATTCGGAATAGGTCAGTTTCCAGTGCGCCTGCTCAGCAGTTGCTGCAATGGCCGTAACCAATGCCTGTGTTTCGGGCGTACCGCTCAGACCAAATTTGCTGACAAGCCGGGTTGCCGGAATTTGTGCGGGTTGTAAGTCCGTTCTGAATAAATCTGTTGGCCAACCCCCAAAACCCGCCAAATCCGGGTGGTTCTGATGCAATCGCCTGGCAGCCAATAAAACATCATCCAACGTCATGGGATCACCACGATGTTTCCGGTGTGTTTCTTCGCGATGAAGGCGGTTTGTGCCTCATGCAATTGGCTTAGAGGGTAGGTTGCGGCCAGGGCCGGTTTTACTTCGCCCGCTTCGATATAACGTACAAGATTTTGCATTACTTCGGGGTCGATGACGGTCGAGCCTGTAAAGGTCAGATCGCGCAAGTAGAACGTCCGCAAATCGAACTCGACCATAGGGCCCGCGATGGCGCCCGAGCAGGTATAGCGTCCGCCGCGTTCAAGAATGCTGATAAGCTGCGGCCAGTATGACCCGCCCACCACGTCGGCAACGACCGTGATCTTTTCGTCTCCCAACGATTTGTGCAAATCATCGGGGGCGCGGGACAGGATGACATCTGGACCCAAGAGGGCCACGTCGTCGTGCTTAACCTCCGACGCCATCGCGATGACCCGCGCATTTCGGCGCTTGGCCAGTTGAACCAGAGCGCCACCGACGCCGCCAGATGCACCCGGAACAAGAACAGTGTCAGCCGCGGTGACCTTGGCGCGGGTCAGCATGCCTTCGGCGGTTGAGTAGGAACAGGAGAAGGTTGCCAGCTCAGCATCCGAAAGTGTTGATTGGATGGCTATCGCATTGACCGCCGGGATCGTTGTGTATTCGGCAAAGCCGCCATCTCGCTCTGATCCGAAGTAGCCGGTTTTGTCCTTGTTCATCGGATCGGTCGGATCGCGCAACCAGCAATCGGTTATCACACGCTCGCCCAAGCGGTTTGGATCCACGTCGTCCCCGACTCCAACGATCTGCCCACAGACATCCGCCCCTTGAATGCGCGGAAAGGCCAGTGGCGCTCCGCCCCAGGTTGGGTCATCAGTGCCGACCTCTTCAAACGCGCCACCGGTTGTCGCATCGCTGACTGTTTTAGAATACCAGCCGGACCTAGTGTTTACGTCGGTATTATTCAGGCCACAGGCACCGACCTTGATCAGAACTTCGCCCGGTTTGGGAGTGGGACAGGGCCAGTTTTCGTGCCAGACCATCTGATCAAGATCACCGTGCCCCATGGTGACCATCGCCTTCATTGTCTCGGATTGGGCCATGCGGCAAACTCCGTCGATGCATTTACGGTGACCTCAATCAAGCGCGGGAGTGAGCTGAAAGACATCGGTCCGGCCCCCTGAGTCGATTTGGTCTCGACACCGTATGCAAACAAAAATACCATCGTCAATCATGAATGGGACAGATGTATCAAATTTAGTTTTGGAACGGCTGGCGGAAGAACTGTCTCAGTTGACACCCGAGGCACGCAAGGCTGCGACCTATGTGCTTGAGAACCCGCGCGACGTGGGCGTATCGACTGTACGCGAAATTGCTGAAGCCGCCAATGTGAAACCCAATACCATTGTCCGAATGGCGCGGCAGGTGGGGTTCGAAGGCTACGAAGATTTCCGGGTTCCCTTCCGCGAGGCGATCCGGCGCGGGCAGGCCGATTTCCCGGAGCGCGCGCGTTGGCTGCAGGATATTCGTAAGTCCGGCAATATGGGCGGGCTTTATGCGGATATGGTTCAGGACGCTCTGCGCAACGTCGAGGAGACGTTTGCCAATATCTCGTCCGAACAGCTGAAAGCCGCCGCTGAAGATATCTGGAATTCGCGTAACGTGTTCGTACTGGGCGTTGGCGTGAACAATTCGAATGCGCGAAACTTTGTTTATCTGGCCTCGACGGGCATGGTGCAGTTTCATGCTATCCCGCGCGCCGGATCAAATCCGATTGACGATCTGGCATGGGCGGACAAACGCGATGTACTAATTGCGATGACCTGCAAACCTTATCGGAATGAAGTGGTCGAGGCGGTGCAAGTTGCCCGAGAGCAGGGCATGACGGTCGTCGGTCTTTCTGATAGCCCAGCCAGCCCTGTTCTGCGCAATGCACAACACGGGTTTGTCATCTCGGCGGATACGCCGCAATTCTTCCCGTCATCAGTAAGTACTATAGCATTGCTCGAAACGCTTTTGTCCTTCGTCATTGCAGTGGCCAGCGACGAGATCGTCGAAAGAGTGGCGACCTTTCACAAGCGTCGCCATCAGCTAGGCCTATATCACGCGGAAGAGCCCTGATTGGATCAGGCCAATCCGCATTGGCCTTTCAGCCACGCACTAGGTGACCACCATCCACATCCAGCACAGCGCCCGTGAGATAGCCATTTGTCATTGCCATTATCACGGCTTGGGCGATGTCCTCGGCCTCACCAATACGTCCGACGGGCAGGCTGTTACCAACCTGAGCGAACATGGCCTCGCGAGCCTCATTGGACATTGCCCCGTAAGCCTCGGTCGCAACCATTCCAGGGCTGATGCAGTTCACGCGCGCACGGCCTGATAACTCTAGTGCCAACCCCTTGGACAGGGCTTCGACCGCCGCGTTCACGGCCCCAAGACCCGTTGCACCGGCAGAGGGTCGGCGGCTGAGGACGCCAGAAAAGAAGGTGATGGAGCCGCCTTCAGTCAAGACAGGCAAGACTTCACGCGCCGCCACATAGGGCCCGATAAATTTAGCCTCGAACATCGCGCGCAGGTCAGTGGTTGGCAATTCGGCGAAGGCCCCACGCGCTGCGCTTGAGGCAGAGATGACCAGATGATCTACTTTTTCAAGGCCGCTGGCCCAGGACTTCATGCCAGTTTCGTTGGTGGTATCGACCGGTGCGATCTGAACTCCGCCTCCGATGTCTGCCGCTGCTGCCTCCAGCTTGGCGAGACTCCGGCTGGCGATGGTAACTTTCGCACCGAGCGCCACCGCCAGCTTTGCGGTGGCCTTACCCATGCCGCTGCTGCCGCCAATGACAACAACGTGTTTGCCGATGAGGGCCGTTTCGAAAACCGAGTTCATTGCTTTGGTTCCTTGCATGTCGTGTCTGTTAAATGAGTCAATCGATGCTGAGCACCAACTTGCCGGTGGTTTCGCCCGCCTCTAGGCGGCGATGCGCTTCCGTAGCCTTGGCGATTGGGTATGTGGTGATCTGAGGACGCAGAATGCCAGTTTCCAACAGCTTGAATACCTTGGTCATGTCCGCGCCGAATGCAGTTGGTCGGTTGGAAAAATACGTGTAAATATCGCTGACCCGAACTGAGACAGATTTCTGGAAGTGTTTCGCCAGATCCTCGGCAAAACCGCCAGCTGGCGGCCCGGCAAGGAATCCGAAGAGCACAGCCGTTCCAAGGGGAGCCAGCGCATCAAGGTCTGATTTCAAGGAGTCACCGGAAACCGGATTCAACGTCAGATCAACACCGCGCCCACTTGTGATCTCTGACACCAGCGTGGCCACGTCCTGAGTACGATAGTCGATGACAAAATCTGCTCCTTGCGCCTGGGCGTATCCGACCTTTTCAGTGCTGACCGAAGCGATCACAGTCATGCCCAGATGCTTGGCGATGTGGAGGGCCATCGTGCCCACTCCGCCTGCAGCCGCATGCACCAGTACGGATCTTCCGCCCGCCGCACCGCCCAGATTGACCAGCATGTGATAGGCCGTCATTGCGTTGACAGGGATTGCTGCTGCGGTTTCAAAGGCGATGGTATCGGCAATTTTGGTTACATAAGGTGCACTTATTACGGAATGCGTACCATAGCCGCCCGCACCAATCGGCCCCATCCATGCGACGCGATCACCCACTGCGAAACCAACGGCATCTTTGCCCGTCGCTTCGACGATTCCGGCACCTTCAACGCCGGGTACATGGGGCAGGTCTGGCATCATGCCCTCTGGCATTTCGCCACGGCGAATAATCGTATCGATAAAATTCACCGCCCCGGCATGATTACGGATCAGGATTTCTCTGGCACCGGGCTGTGCGACAGCTTGGCCAACACTTCGCAGAACTTCGGGCCCGCCAGTTTGGGTGATTTCTATCGCATACGGCATCATGCATCTCCTATTGTTTCGCAGAAGATAGCGGCGGCGCCATTTCGTGATAATAGTTGAATCTAGAAAGTATTATCTCATAAATAGAATTATGATCTACAACGACCTTGGCCTGTTTACTGTTGTCGCCCACCACCTCAGCTTTTCCAAAGCTGCAGATCGTCTTGGTATTCCGCTTAGCAGGATTAGCCGCAGGATTGCCAAGTTAGAGGATCATCTGGGCGCTAAGCTATTCGAGCGCACGACAAGGCAGGTGCGCCTGACCGAAGAGGGGCGCCGTCTTCTGGATCGTTGCCAGGATCCGATTGAAGCGCTTCAGCGTGTTGCGGGTTTTACCGATGACACGCGGCACCACACGATCCGCATTACGGCCCCACCCTTGGCAGCTCGTACAACGATAGGGCCAAAGCTGGTGGATTTCGCGGAACAAAATCCTCAGGTCCAGCTTGAACTGACGACGACTAACATCATGCTGGATTTTTTCGCGGACAATATCGACCTCGCCTTTCGGGTCGGTCCGCTTGCGGACTCCGGTCTTGTTGCCAAGCGGTTATGGTCAGTTCCATATTGTTTTTGCGCAGGGCAGGGCTTCATTCGAGAGCACGGGCTTTCGGGTCCTTTAACGCGACCGAAGTTCCAGACTCTTCCTGCGCTGATGGCGGGTCAACCTTGGGTACTGGAAACGGGAGAGACGGTGAATCCAGCCCACATAGCCCATAATATTGGCGACCTTGATGTCATAGCACAGGCAGCTCGTCGTAATCTTGGGATAGCGATGTTGCCGAAGGATATGGTGGAGGGCGATCTGCGACGACTGGAAGTTGAGAATACTGTCCCGCTGACACGAGACATGTACGCGGTTTATCCCAGCCGTCGTCTGTTGCCCGAGCGTGTCAGGAAACTGATCGATTTCATGGCACCGGGATAAATCCTACCAATCAATTTGCACCCCATCCCGAAAGAAACCACCTGTTGGACCGTTCACGGGCAGTGTTGCAGCCCACACGACGCCCTTAGCCCCTTCGGGAACCGGGCGACCACCCCCGCCCATGTCAGTGGCGACCCAGCCGGGGCACACTGCGTTGACAAGGATGCCTTCGGGTTTCAAATCAGCTGCAGTCTTGATGGTCAGCGCATTGAGCGCTGTTTTCGAGATGCCATATCCAGGAGTGCTGGATGACATGCCTGTCAGCGCTCCTGAGCCGGAAGACACGTTTACAATCCGGGCATCATGACCATTTTGAAGTAAAGGAACGGCCGAAATGGTTGTTGCCCAGGCTCCGAAGAAGTTGGTCTCGAAAACACGGCGCACGCGCACCAGGTCGGCGCTGAGCGCGTGCTGATCCGTGTCGTAGTCAACGCCTGCATTGTTTACCAGTATGTCGAGATATCCGTATTCGGAGTTGATCTTATCAAAGGCAGCGTTGACCGAGCTCTGATCGGACACGTCCAGTTGCAAGGCCTTAGCTCCATGCCCAATCTCTTCGGCCGTGGCTTGTCCCTTTTGCGGGTCGCGCGATGCTACCAAAACAAATAATCCATGATCGCGGGCCAGTTGTAGGGCGACTTCTTTGCCGATGCCTCGATTGGCTCCGGTCACAAGTGCGATACGTTGTTCGGTCATGAGGTTTCCTTTGAATTTTCGTCAGTTAACCGAAAGCAAAACCTAATAGTGAGATTGCCAACATCGCTCTGGCAAGGCAACCGGCGCGCAACGATGCGGCGTTAACTGATGTCAGTTGGCCCCGGCCCCGCGTTCACCGGCGAGGGCGACGAGACCACGGTCGCCGGTTTCCCAAAGAGCGGTCATTGTCATCGCTGTTACAACCCAGCGGTCACCTGTTTTTTCCAGCACATAGTCATAACGGCCGCCCAATACCCATAGGCCATCGTCAAGCCGGTGGGTAGCGGTGAAATCAGCCTGCGCCGTCGCGGCGGTTTCTGAAACTGAGGTGATCGCGTGGTTGGTCACCATGTGATGCGTGCTGTCGAACCCGGGCAGGAAGGCGGCCCAGCCCGCAACAAGTTCGTCAGCGGGTTGGGTTGCCGGGTCTCCACCCCAAAGGCTGGTGTAGTCAATGGTGACGTGATCGGCGAAGGCATCCCTTACACGGGTCCAATCATGCCGGTCTGCGCCTGCAGCGATATCCGTTAGGGTGCGGGTGATGTCGGTTTGATCGGCCAATGCAGGGCCTCCAATCATTGTTATGGCGGTGAGCATGGCGATGAGGGATCGTTTCATATCCGGGTCCTTTGTCAGAGTTGGACAAACCAACGTACGTTGCTGCGCCTGCTTCATTCATTAGCCAAGCGTTCAGGCACGGGCGCTAAGGTGTATTGCGACCAAAAAAACGTATTCGCCGCATCCTGATCAGCACTGAGATTGGTGGCCTCGACGATCTTGCCGTTCTCGATCCGGTAAACCAGAGCCCAGATGGTATCGACATTCGGCTTACCTTCGGCGTTGGACCAGCCTCGGTGAATATCTACAACATGGGTTTCATCCGCGCCAAAGTAGATCGGGTCAGCCTGAAACCCAGCTGCGCCCAACTGGGCGAAGAAGGCCAAAACTTCATCCCGACCGTTTTTGGTGCCGCTCAGCGGATGGCGGCCGGGAATGTGCCATTGTACGTCCTCGTCCATGACAGCGGCGATTCCATCAAGGTCGTTCGAGCCGTAAGCCGCAAAAAAATTCTGAACCACTTTCATATTGTCTTCGGGGGTATCGGCCATTGCGTTGCCTCCCATAACAGTCGCGACCGCGAGTGCTAGTTGAAGTTTTCGGGTCATTAGGGTCTCCAAGGGAATGAGGCGTCGGATAGCGAGGCCCAACGCCTGATCAGCAGGATCAATTATCCAATCCGGCGCGGAAGTGGTCGGCAACGGCGTCGGCCGCCCGGGTCACGTCCTCGGGGTTGTCGTAGAAATCGAACTGCGTGACATCCTCGAGCCACTGCGCAGTCGCGTCACCGGCAAATCCGGCAAGGAAGGTCTGCACGCCCTGCGGGATCGCTGCGCTTTCAGAGTGAACAATGGTCAGCGGTTTATCCAGACGCTGTGGGTTGTCGGCGGGATGGTAGGTCAGCCAGCCTTCCCAGCCTGCATTGTTCCATTTGTCATCATATTCCGGGATCGCCCCACGGTCCGCCTCATAGTAGTAGCCACCGATCGGCATCAGCACGCCTTCGGCACCTTCTGGACCCGCGGCAGGAATGATCTGGCCCCCGGCGGCTTCGGCAGCCCGAGAGACTTGAAGCAAGCCGGCAACACCTTCTGCGCCGCCGTAGACGGCCTCAACAATTTCGGCGTTCTGCAGCCAGGGAGCAACCAAACCAAGTCGCTGAACCAGCGGGTTGCCCGAGACGGCATCGACCATATAACCCGCTGAGGCGCAGATACCCAGCCCATTGATGTGCTCGGAGTCCACTTCTGGCAGGGTCGCTATGAATTCGATCGCTGCCTTGATGTCCGAGGTCTTGGCTTCGGGGCTTTCGACAAAGCGCGCTTGGTTCGGCAGATCGCCGGATTTGCCCCAGCCCCGGAAATCGAAGGTGAAGGCGGCAAATCCGCGTTCGGCCATTTCCCGGGCATAGTTCGCCGGCATCTGTTCTTGTACTGAGGTCCAGGCCCCTGTGACCACGACCGTTGGCAATGGTGCATCGCCGCGTTCTTCGGGTAGGTACAGTGTGCCGGATAGGGTGGCACCTTCATTCTCAAAGGTGACAATGCGGGTTTCGACCTGTGCGACGGCAGCTGTCGAGGCCATTAAAGCCGCAGCGGTATTCAGAGCGAGGGTTTTCATCGCGATATCTCCCAAAGTCTGTCTGGATGGGCGCAAGCCCGATGACGAAAGAGATACGTTGCCGGAGGTTCACTTGATTGCACCGGACTGCTGTGTTTTTGAATGATCCTGCATCAAGCCATGTTGGCCGCGCGATAAGCCTTGGGGGTTTGTCCCACCACCTGTTTAAAGCTGCGCGTGAAATGAGCCTGATCGGAAAAGCCACATTCCAAAGCGATATCACCCAGAGGACGCTGCTGGTCCTGCATCATCTTCATCGCCTGTTCAATTCGGTAGGCCATGACATATTGCATCGGGGTCGTGCCCAACGTCTCTTTGAACATGCGTGCGAAGTGCGAAGGGCTCATTCCCGCCTCGGTCGCGAGCTGCTCAACGGTTATGGTCTGATCCAGCCGGTTCTGTACAAAGGCCAAAACGCGCTGGTAATGCCGGGATGTGAAGCGGGATGACAGCTGAACATCTTCGATCCGGCGTTTTCCATATTTCTGGAGCAGTTTCACTAGGAATACGCGGCTCATGGCTTCGAACATCACGACCGAAGACATGTCGGTCGATTCCAATGCGTCACGCAGTATAACGCCAGCCGTGCACAGATCAGGGTCCGAGAACTGCGGCAAATCCCGAAATTGCTGCGGGTCAAGCAGCATGCCCAGCTCGGACTGAGCAAAGCGTTCAACCTTAGCCGGGTCCAGTGTGATAACGATGACATCAGACGTCGCGTACCACCGCCAACCCGATCGCATACCAGCCGGAGTGACGATGATTTCATCCTTGTGAAACATGAAATCCCGCAACTCACCATCCCTCCAGTTCTGAACTCTGTGCGGAATGGTCTGGAGATTGAGAAGCACGTGATGCTCTTTGAAAACATCCTCGGGCATCTGATCCGGCTCAGCCCGGAAATACCGAACGGACATCAACCCTGCAGCCGAAGGCCGCTCGATCGCATCGCTGTTTAGTAAAGGTTCCGAGGGGTAAATGTCCGCATATCTCGAAGGCAATCGTCGGCTCCCATAGTGTACCTGGGCAATTCTCGCTGGCGTCGATCGTACACGGTTGAAAACATCCAACAGGGGTGCGAACCCATGGAGTGGTGCCGTGGCCACCTGCTTCTCGCAGCGCAGCTGTAGCGTTCGGGTCGACGCTTAGAGAATTTTCAAGATTGCGGTCGCTGAATCAAGACGGAACACGATGCCCGACGAGAAACACGTGCTGCCGTTGATCCGAGAAAATAGTCCATTGCCGATGGGTGATGCGCTCCGACAACAATCAAATCAGCGCCGATTTCCCGTGCGAACTCGGTAATGCGCAGCCCTGGCTTTCCCGTTTCTACCTTGCAGTTTATATCGGTCGCTTCTCCGGCGATCGACTTTAGGGTTCCCATGATTTTGTTGGTCAGATGGTTCTCGGATTTCACTGTCACGAATTCCGCCGTAAAACCCGGGATCTGTTCCAGAACTGTAAGTAGTGTGATCTTTCCGTCAGCTGCCAAAAGCTTGCGGGCAGTGGTGATTTTCTCAGCAACCAACTCTTCATGATCAATGGCAACGGGGATCAATATGGATTTATACATGTAAAGCACTCCCAGTGAGTTTCGGCGATGTCAACGAGCAGGGCTTGGTGCATCATAACTTGATAAGTACTTTCAGAATTAAAAGGTTCTGATCTGTTGCCCAGGACCCCGCCCTGCCTTAGTGGCCAAACACCTCGAGCCGCGCCCATTCTGGACCTCGGTTCAAGAGAAAGACGGCCACCGCATATGCGATGGCCGCCTTGAGGTTACTATGCGCTGCGATACAGTTTTGTCATCGAGAATTCCCGATGTCCCAGCGCCTCTGCCGCGGTGTTACGGCCGTTTGCTGTCCTGCGGATCATATCGATCAGAGCATCACCAGCCTGATCGATGGTTTGTTCGCGCCGCAAGATGCCTGAAACATCAACATCCACATGCTCGCCCATGGTGCGCACTGTACGCGGGTTCGCGGTGATCTTGATGACCGGAACGATCGGGTTGCCCACCACGTTGCCCTGACCTGTCGGGAAGGTATGGATCACAGCACCGCCCGCCGCCATCAGCGTCACACATTCCGCCGCAGCTGATGAACTGTCCATGAAGTAAAGGCCTTTGCCCGAGTTAGGTTGCTCGGCAGGTTCCAGAATGTCGATATATTGCGAAGTCCGGCCGATCTTTTCGAGGTTGCCAAGCGCCTTTTCCTCAATGGTGGTCAGGCCACCTTCGATGTTGCCCTTGGTTGGCTGACTGTCGCTGAGGTCATCGGTCTGATGGGCAAAGATTACATCGTCCTGATAGGCTTTCCACATCTTGTACCAGCGTTCGCCCACCTCTTCATTGATGGCCCGCTTCTGACAGATGTGTTCCGCCCCGGTGATTTCCGAGGTTTCACCGAAGAATCCGGTGATCCCTTCGGGTAGTAACTTATCGTACATGTTGCCAACGGTTGGGCAGGACCCCAGACCCGTTGTCGTGTCGCTTTCACCGCATTTGGTCGAAATCCAAAGCTCGTTGATCGAGCATTCCTCGCGCTGGACCTCGGTGGCCTTGTGGACAAAATCCTTGGCGGCCCATGAAGCGCGCCGGATGGTCTCGAAGTCACCGTTCTGTTCGATTGAGAACTCTGCCACGTCCTTGCCGGTCTCGCGGATGCCGTCGGCAATGCGTTTGGTCCAACCCGGCTCGATGCCGATCACCACCACCGAGTGGACATTCGGGTTGGCCCCTGTGCCAATCATGGTGCGGAAATGCAGCTCGAGGTCCTCGCCGAACTGAAGGCGGCCATAAGCATGTGGGATTGCCAGCGTGCCCTTGACGTTGTTGGCGACCGCCTCGCAGGCGGCGTTGGAAATGTCATCGACGGGCAGGATCAGCACGTGGTTGCGCACACCAACCCGGCCGTTTTCGCGCCGGTAGCCCATGACAGTCATGTTTGAATATTTGCTCATGGTATTAACCCCTTACCAGCGCTTGGTCTTGCAGTTTTGCGTGTGGACATGCCCGCCGCGTGGGATGTCAGCGATGATCTTGCCGATATCCTCACCATACTTGATCGCCGTATCGCCGTTCTTGAGGTCCGTGAGCGCGATCTTGTGGCCAATCGGAACATCCGCGCCTGCGGTCAGGCGAAAGGTCGAGTTGTCATGTGTAATACAGCACAGCATGTCGGTGCCTGCAGTCAGGCCTTCGACGACCACGACACCGACATTGTCTTCCTCTTCATGCACCAAAAGGTGCGGTATTTCATTTGGGGCTGGATTTGACATGAAGGTCTCCGGTTTTTGCTATGGTTTAAGGATGGTTTTCGGCGCAAGCGTCTTGCCAGCGCGAATGTCTGTAAAGGCCGCGGCCCCGTCGGACAGGTCGCGAGTTTCAACCCAGTCAAGCGTCCCGAGGCAGCCGTTGAACATGGCATTGCATGTGTCGCGGAAGTCCTGTGCGGTATAGGTGTAGGTGCCGATCAGCGTGATTTCCTGCAGCGTGATGCGTCGGATATCCAATCCACCTTCGGAACTGCCTAGGCCGATGTGCAAAATCACCCCGCCCGGGCTGACGAGCGCCGAGGCAACCGCGCGGGTAGACGCAAACCCCACTGCGTCGATCACCAATGGAATGTCCTGTTCCGGTGTGTCCACAACGGCGATTCCACAGGTGTCGCGAAGATAGGTCGCACGGGCTGCGTTGGGTTCGGATAAGGTCACCTGCTCGACCCCCTTCGCAGTGAGCGCAAGAGCTGCCGCTAGCCCGATTGCCCCGCCGCCAATCACATGGGCACGCCGTTCGTCTGCCGGGTGCAGGGCCGCAAGCCCCAGCCGCACCGCATGCCAGCTGACCGCAATCGGTTCGGCGAGTGCGGCCTGCTCCAGCGTGATATGCGAGGGCACTTCAATCAAATTGCGCTCTGGGATAGCGACGTATTCCGCAAAAGCGCCTTCGCGCGGGGGCATTGAGATGATCTGCCGCGAGGGGCAAAGGTTCTCACGTCCGGACCGGCTGGCCGCGCTGTTGGGGTCGTTGACCAGCGGATTGATGGTTACGCGAAGGCCATCAGCCGTCACACCGGCCCCCTCATGGCCAAGGATCAGCGGTGCCGGGCGGCGGTCATCATGGCCCAGATAGGCGTGCATGTCGGACCCGCAAATACCGACGCTATCGATGCGGACGAGAACCTCATCGGGGCCTGGTTCCGGGTTCGCGAAATTGCGGTATTCCAGTGTTTCGACATCGGTGTAAACCAAAGCTTTCATTTCGCTGTAAACCCTCCATCGACCATCAAAACTTGCCCGGTCACGTAGGCACAGGCATCAGAGCAAAAGAACAGCAACGGGCCGTCTAGGTCTTTGGGTTCACCGTTGCGACCGATACAGGTCTGCGCAGCATTACGGTTCGCGCGTTCAGGATCATTGAACACTGCAGCCGTCAGCTCGGTTCGAAAGAACCCAGGGCCAATCGCGTTTACGCATATTCCGCTTGATGACCAGGCCTCGGCCATTGCTCGGGTCAGCTGTGCCACGCCGCCCTTAGACGCCCCATAGCTAAGCCCACCTGGAAAAGCTCGGCTGGACTGGAGCGATGCGAAATTTACGATCCGTCCCCAGCCTTTGGCCTTCATATCGGGCACTAGGTGCTGCGACAGAAAGAAGGGAACGGCAAGGTTCAACCCGATTGTTATGTCCCATCCTTCTGGTGACACCAAATCCGCAGGCTCGCGCGTGTTGATCCCGGCGGCATGCACCAGAATATCCGGTGCCCCAAACGGCTGTGACGCGGCAACGGCCAGCTCTGCCAACCGATCGCGATCCGAAAGATCCCATGGCAGCGCATGAACCTGATCCAGCTCGGCCAACGCTTCTGCACGTCGCGCCACGCCCACGACCTTAGCGCCAGCATGCGACAGTACCTCTGCCGCTCTGCGACCAAGGCCGGAGCTGGCCCCGGTCACAAGAGCGGTATGTCCAGTGAGATCAGGATGATAGGTCACGGGTTGGGTCAGTCTTCGGCTGTCAGGTCAAAGTTTTCATCGGGGAAGAACTTGGCCAGTCGAATATCCGCGGTACGCGCGTGCCCCTCCATACCTTCAAGGCGTGAGATACGGGCCGTCGCCTGCGCAATCGGCTTCATCGCATCAGCGGTCGAGCGCTGCCAGGTCACGATCTTCATGTATTTATGGACGCTGAGGCCACCGGTGTAAGTGGCCGCCCTGCTCGTGGGCAGCACGTGATTGGTGCCTGAGGCTTTGTCGCCAAAGGCAACCGTGGTCTCTTCGCCCAAGAAAAGCGACCCATAGCACGTCAGCCGATCCAGCCACCAATCAAGATCATCGGCCATGACTGTCAGGTGTTCTGGAGCGTATTGATCCGATGTCGCCGCCATTTCTTCGCGATCCGCGCATAGGATGACCTCGGCATAATCGCGCCACGCAGCCGTAGCGTTTTCGCGGTTCACTTCGGGCAGGTCCTCGATCAGCACTGGCACCAAGCGCATAACCTCTTCGGCGAGGTCGCGATTGTCTGTCACCAGCCAAACCGGTGAGTTGTATCCGTGCTCTGCCTGCCCAACGAGGTCAGTTGCAACAACCATCGGATCAGCAGTGACATCCGCAAGGACCAGACTGTCCGTCGGGCCCGCGATCATGTCGATGCCGACACGCCCGAACAGGATACGCTTTGCTTCGGCCACAAACTGATTGCCGGGGCCCACAAGGATGTTAGCCTTGGGAAGCCCGAACAACCCGAAGGTCATCGCCGCAACCCCCTGCACGCCGCCCATGGCCATGATCTTGTCGGCGCCACAGATATGCGCGGCGTAGACGATCGCAGGCGCAATGCCGACATCGGGGCGCGGCGGTGAGCACGCGACGATATGTTTACATCCCGCCACCTTCGCCGTCGTCACGGTCATGATCGCGCTGGCGATATGGCTGTAGCGCCCGCCTGGGACGTAGCAACCGGCTGCATCCACCGGGATCATCTTCTGGCCAGCGGTCAGGCCGGGCACAACCTCGACTGCGATGTCGGTCATGGACGCTTTCTGTGCCTCGGCAAAGCGTTTGACGTTGCTGTGGCTGAACTCGATGTCGCGCTTCAGCTTTTCTGGCACGGCATCCATCGCGGCCTGTATTTCGGCATCGCTGAGAATGACGTTGCCTTCGTAGTTGTCGAATTTGGCGGCGTATTCCAACGCCTTGGCATCGCCGCCTGCTTCAATATCAGTCAGGATTCCCTGCACAATTTCACTGACGTCTGACGCTCCGCTGCGCGCGGTCAGCGTGGCTTTCTTCAGGTATTCACGGGTCATGTATCGAGTCCTTTTCTTACCGCGTCTTTCGGCGGCTTATCGATAGACATCAGGCAACAGTGAGGTAGAGAACGCCGGGATATAGGCGATCATCAACGTCACGATCAGCATGAAGAAAACAAACGGGATGGCGCGGTAGGCGATCTTGAGGATCGACTCGCCCGTAATCCCCGACACCACGAACAAGTTCAGCCCCAAGGGTGGAGTAATAAACCCGACCCCCAGCGCGGTGATCATCATGATGCAGAACTGAATCTGGTTCATCTCGATCTCTTGCGCCAGCGGGTAGAGGATCGGTGCCAGGATCACGATGTTGGGCGTCGTTTCCATAACGCAGCCCGCAATGATCAGGATAAGGACCATCATGGCGATCAGTACGAATTCGTTACTGCTGACTGAGGTCAAAGCTCCGACAAATCCTTGCGGCACTCCAATGATCGCCAGAGCTTCGGCCAGAGGGATCGAGAAGGCGATGATCGGAAGGATCACACCGTTGACCTTGGCCGAACTGACCAGCATGGCCGGGAAGTCGGACAATTTCAGTGTGCCCAGGATAAACCCGATGAATATGGTCACGACGACCGCCACAGCGCCTGCCTCCGTCGGGGTCAGTTTCCCCGAGAAGATGCCGTAGAAAATGATGCCGGGGACAAGGAAAGCGTACCAGCCGGACTTGACCGTCTTCCACAGGTTCGCGCGCCATTCAGCTGCGGTCATCATGCCGCCACCTTCCCAAAGGTTCAGCCGGTTCATCACGACGTTGGTGATCAGGATGGCCGTCAGGATCAAAAGGCCGGGGATCAGCGCAGCAAGGAACAAGGTCGAGACCGCTATGCCCAGCACAAGGCCGATGATGATATAAGCGATAGAGGGCGGGATGAGGATTCCGGTACAGGCTCCTGCTGCGACCAAAGCACAGGCGTAGGGGCGGGGATAACCGCTCTCGACCAGCCGGTCGATAGTCATGCGCCCTACCGCTGCCGCACCTGCTGCGTCCGACCCGGAAATCGCTGCGAACATGCCACAGACCAAAACGGTGGCCGAACCGAAGCCACCCTTGGCCCAGCAGGTCAGGGCTTCGGCGACGTCCAGAAACTTTCGACTGAGCCCGGTTCGGACAAGCACGTCTCCGGTCAGGATAAACAGCGGCACAGCTGTCAGCGCGAAGGCATCGATGCCCGAGAACAGCTTTTCGCCGACAAGGCTCAGCGGCAATGCGCCGGACATGATCAGCATTGTGATCGATGCTGCGCCTATTGCGGCCCAAACCGGAACGGCGAGCGCGACAAGAGCGACGAAGAGAATGACGGAGGCGTAGAAATCCCACCCAAGTTCAAGAGTTTGACCGCCGAGTTGTTGCCACATCATGGCTCAGGCCCTCCCTTAATCAAACAGCTTGTCGCCTTCGTAGACGGGACGGCCCGTTCGAAGGTCGGCAATATCGCGGAGGAAGGACTGCACCAGCCGAAAGATGACCAGCGCGAAGCCAAACGGCACCGCCATCAGGAAAAAGACCTGGCTGATCCGCAGGCCGTGTGTGACAGACCCGAATTTCCAGGACACGTGGACTGTCTCCCACGACCAATAGATCGCGACGAGTGCCACGATGAACATCACGATGTCGCCGAAGATGTAGAGCAGCGTTTTGACCGTGCGCGGGACGTAGTGCATCAGAACATCAATGCGGATATGCCCGCGTTCCTTGACCGCAGCGGCGGCACCGATCCATGCGAGATAGATGAACGCATACCGGACGATTTCTTCGCCCCAGATGGACGAGTAGGCAAAGACCTCGCGCCGGACCACTTCGATAAACATCGTGCCGACGAGCATGACGTAGAAGACTAAAAGCAGCCAACGTTCGGCATTTTTATCAATCGCTCGAAAGAGCTGAGACATAGCATCCTCACTACCGTCACGCGGCGGCGACGTGTTCTAGTGGGTTTTTACTGGGCAAACATCGGATGAGCCGACGCTGGACGCGCCGGCCCGAAGACGCGATCAGGCGTCGTGCACGTAGTATTTCGCACGCGTGTCTGCGGCTTCTTCCAGCTTGGCGAACGCATCCATCGATCCGGCCAGCTCGGTCTTGAAGCTGTCCCATTCGCTGCGCTGATAGCCACCGGCCTCTTTCCATTCGCCCAACTGATCTTCGCTGAGCGAGTGGAACTCGACGCCGTTCGCGATCAATTGAGACATGGCGTAGGCCCGTGCCGAAGGCACTTTGGACAGGTTCTGCTGCTGGGTGACTTCGCCCGCAAATTCGATACCTTCCTTGACGTCCATCGGCAGGCTGTCGAACCATTCAAGGTTGATCGAATAGACCTGACTGTCCGGCACCGCCTGAGTGAAGGTCACATGGCTGAGGATCTCACCAAAGCCAAAGACATGCAGCGCACCCACCGAGGGATCAAGCGCATCTGCGACGCCTTGCCGGATCGCTGACGGAGTCTCACCCCACGCAACAGGCGTCGGGTTCGCACCCACCATGCCATAATACTGCTGCAGCATTTTTGATCCGGGTACGCGGAATTTGACACCGGACATATCGCCGGGGGTAATAATTGCGTTGCCTCCCTGGCGAACAGCGACGACGCGCGGATCGATCACGATATACATCAGCGCTTTAAAGCCGGATGCCGCGATCTTGGGGTCTACTTCCGCCTTCCAAGCTTCGGAGGAAGTCAGGTTCGTGAACCGCTGGTTGGACCCACAGAAATATGGAAGGTTGATCAGATCAACCACGCTCGCAAAGGGCGCGAAATTCGACAGCGAGTGTTGCGCGGCTTGAATGGTCCCCCCCTGAACCGCCTGCGCCAGTGCACCACCAGCGCCAAGCTGACCACCGGGCGCCAGTTTCACATAGACCTTGCCATTCGTCATGTTCTGGATGTTTTCTTTCAGGTCCAGCTGCATGATCGGATAGCTGCGAGACGCGCCCAGTACATAAGCCGTCGCCAGCGTCATCTTGAATTCAGCCGCGTTTTCGCGATCGCGTTCCTCGGCGGCGGTCTGTGCTGCCGCTTCGCTGGACCACAATGTCCCAGCCGCACCGGCGACCATAGCTGCCGTGAACGAGCCGGTGCCCGCGAGTTTCAAAAAATTTCGACGCTCGGCCGAAGCTAGCTCCTGTTTAGTCTTGTCCATGTGTTCTCCTCCCGTTTGGACTTTTTCGGATTTATTCCTTTGGTTTTTCCTCCGAAATTTCTTGTGCTTCGCTGCGAAGTATGCCGACCGAAAAGGCGATGGCCGCCGCAAACAAAATCAGCATTTCCCAGACATTATTGACCAGAGGCGCCTTCGTGACCGCTCCGATCACCACATTCGCAACAAACGCGAGCAGTAATATCGCTGCTATCAAGTATGGCATGCGTCCTCCCCAACCCATCCAATGTCTCGCACTGAGTCGCCTGCAATGTAAGCGCTTACATTTTGTTATGCAAGCGCTTACATTGCATATGTGCTGTAGGTTCCCGACAAATCGTGCTTTTGATAGAATTCGTCTTGAGCTAGTTGCCCATCCAGAATGACAAGAAAAACCATGCCTCAAAGCGGTCACGAAAACACAGTCCCAACCCTTGCAGATGTTGCCCGACATGCGAACGTGTCCACCGCAACCGTCTCGCGGTGCCTGAACTCGCCAGAGCGGGTAGGGCAAAGCACAAGGGAACGAGTTCTGGCAGCTGTACGAGAACTTGGGTACGCGCCAAATTTCGGAGCCCAAGCCCTTGCAGCAAGGCAGACAAATACGATTGCTGCCGTGATACCGACTATGGAGAACGCTGTTTTTGCACGCGGACTACAGGCGTTTCAGGAAGAACTGGTGCGGCATGGTAAAACGCTTCTGGTTGCTTCGTCCGCCTATGATTCAGAGCTGGAAGAACAACAGGTGCGTGCGTTGGTAGCGCGGGGTGCAGATGGGTTGCTGCTGATTGGGTACGATCGCGAACCGGAGATCTATGCGTTTCTGGAAAAGCAGCGTGTACCAACTCTGATCGCCTGGTCATTTGATCCTGACCAATCCCCGCCGGCCATCGGCTTTGACAATCGGGCTGCGATGTTTGCCCTTGCCCGGCAGGTCATTGGATATGGGCATCGGCATATCGCGTGTATCTCTGCTCCAACCGCTTCGAATGATCGGGCAAGGGAACGCGTTCAAGGCATTCGGGATGCCAAACAAGAGGCCGGTCAAGACCCGAATACTATGCTTCTTGTCGAGACCGCTTACGGCGTTGAAACTGGTGAAGTTGCTTTGCGCGAGGTCATGACAGCCGCACCAGAAACGACTGCCGTGATGTGCGTCAATGATGTTTTGGCGGTCGGAGCCTTACGCGCGGCTCGGGAAATGGGGTTTGAGGTGCCTAAGGATCTCTCAATTACCGGTTTTGACGATATCGAAATTGCAATGCTCGCCGAACCAGCTCTTACGACGGTCCATGTCCCACATCGCGAGATGGGGCGTCGCGCTGCTGGGATGCTGATCCAGATACTCCGTGATGCGCACAGCGGTCAAAGTGTTGAGTTGCCGACAGAAATAAGACTACGTCAATCACTCGGTCCTGCCCGCACTACTGAGTGATCCCGACCTTGAGGGCTATGTCTGGAAATCTACTCGCTCGAATCTACCAACGATGTACGACCCGGATTCGGCATGCACGGCCAATCCAACTTGAACTACTGGTGTGAGTATTTCTTAGATTCAGAGTTTATGGCTAGCAGACTAAGAAAGCTGTAAGGAAGGCCTTTGTGCGCGGCTCATCCGTTGCGATGCAGAATGCCCCGAACCGGACGATGCCTGCCGTGGCAATCGGGCAAAAATTATTATGTCGCGGCTGTCTTTCAGGTTCTGGTCACGTGGTTAACAGGGCCGAAAGTTCATTTGCTCCCTTTTTCAGGATACCCAGAAACGACATCAGGCTGTTGACGTTGTGACGTTGTGTCGGTGCATGAACCGAAAGTGTGCCCACCAATCGGCCTTGCCCATCTTGAACGGGTACTGCTAGGGCTGCCATTCCACTCATGAACTCTTCATCATCAGTGGAATAACCGTTCTGAGCGATATGTTGGATTTCCGTGCGCAATGACTGCGGATCGGTCAGGGAACTTTCAGTCTGTGGCTGTAGATTTCCTGCTGAAAGAAATCCATCCAGCGTTTTCTGCCGGAGCGTGGACAAGTACATCTTGCCGCTGGCGGTGCAATGAAAGGGAACCTGTGTCCCGACCGGTAATTGAATGCGCAAAGGCCACTTCGTCTCGACCCGGTCAAGATAAATCATGCCCTCTCGGTCAGGGATGGCGAGATTGCAGGTCTCACCAACTTGTTCGGCGACACTGCGTAAGATCGCCAAACGCGCTGTGCGCAGATGCTCGGACGACATGGTGTTGACTGAAAGCAACCTTAGTCGGTGCCCGGGACCGTATGAGCGGCCATCCAGATCGCGCTGCAGGAAACCTTCGGCCTCTGCTGTTTGCAACAAACGGTGGATTGTTGGTTTCGCCAGACCGAGTGTCTCGATCAGGTCCGATGGTTTGACGGCTACCCCGCGTCGCGCCACCTCCTCAAGGATGAGGAGAAGGCGCAAGTTAGTTGGGATCTGGGTTTCTTTGTCTTGTGTTTCCGTTTCGGCCATCCCGCAACAGTCTAGTTATTTGGCAGCAGGATCAAGGCCAGATCAGGTACAAGCGAGATCAAAATCCACACTGATATCAGCGCTGCTAGATAGGGCACAGTGTACCGAAGCAGACGGAAGTAGGGAACGCCAGTCACCCCTGATGCCACGTAGAGATTGAGACCGTAGGGTGGTGTGATGAAGCCAATCGAAGCCCCCACAAGGAAGATTACCGAGAAATGGATCGGATCAATCCCGACCGAGGCCGCAATCGGTGCCAGGATCGGGGCCAGGATAATCGTGACAGGCAGGCTTTCGAGTACCATGCCCGAGAAGAAAACGATCACCATCGAAGTAAACAGAACCGCATAGTAGCCACCCATCGAGGTTACGAAATCCCCAATGGTTTGCTGAGCGCCGAGCAATGACAGGATCTGCTGCATCACCACAGAAATCGCGATCAGCGGTGCGAGGATACCTGTGATCTGGGCCGAGCGGATCACGATTGAGGGGATCTCGGGGATCGTGAAGCCTTCGACGACAAACATCTCGGCATAGCTTTTTTCGGTGGGTGAGATGTCGTTCCGCGCGCCCATGATCCGATTGATCGGATAGCTGACCAACCCCGCAATAACGCAGAAGCCGACCGTCACTCCGGCTGCCTCAGTTGGTGAGAATTTGCCTGTGTATATACCCCACAGCACCAGCCCGATGGCGAAGAATCCAAGCCAGGCACCGAATGCAGTTTTCAACACCCGGTTCAGTTGCAGCGGGATCAGATGACCCCACCCGTTCATGCGGCAGATGATCCAGCAGGCGAACTGCATGCCAAAGACCATCAGCGCGCCAGGAAGGATACCCGCGACGAACAGCTCTGATATCGGCAGGTTCATCAGGAAGCCATAGACGATGAAGATGATCGAGGGAGGAATGATGATCCCCACCGTACCGCCTGCCGCCGCCGTGGCCGCGCTGAACCGTTCGTCATACCCCCCTTTGACCATCTCAGGGTGCAGCATCGAACCGATCGTGGCGGTTGTGGCCGAGTTTGAACCTGAGATTGCTGCGAACAATCCGCAAGCCCCAAGGGATGCCATCGCCAACCCGCCGCGTATCCAGCCCAGACAGGCATAGGCGAAATCGCTGAGCCGCCGCGCGATGCCCGATTTATTAATCAGGTCGCCGGTCAGGATGAAAAGCGGCATCGCCAGCAAGGCGAAACCCTTGTTGAACACGTTCAGAAGTTCAGCACCCATATTGTCCAGCGTCAGGCCAAGAACAAACGAACAGCCGATGACCCAATAGCCGATTACCAGCAAAACCGGCACGCCCAGCATGAACAGAAAGGTGACCGCAAGAGAGATCAGTGTGACCATAGTTCCGTCTGTCATCAGTCTGCTCCGATCACGGCCTGCTTGATCAGCGGCTCGCCTGTTTTCCAGTTGTTCAGATCATCGGCAAGGTTCTGAAACACGCGCCCGACCATCAGAAAGAACGACAGCGGTGCGGCCAGAAGGAACCACCACTGCATGATATTGTCTGTACCCAGAACGATCTGAAAGTTTGATGCCGACAATGCCACCAGCCGTGTTGTGGTCACGATGACGATCACCGCAAAGATGAACCACAATATTGCGTCGAGTATCAGGCAAGCCAATTGCCCAGCCCTCGGCATTGCAGTGCGGAATTCGCTGAAGCTCAGATGTGTGCGCAGGCGGACATTGTACGACGCCCCAAACCACGCCATGACCATGAACAGCAGCGGGGGAATGGTGGTCGACCAGGGTTCCTGATCGTTGAACACAAACCGGTCGATCACGCCCCAGAAGATGATTAATGCGATCGCAAGGTAGGAATACACCATCACCGACCGTTCCAGATGACGTTCAACAAAGGGCACCGCCCGATAGATCAACATGATCACGATTCCGCCAATCGCCGAGACAATCGCGCCCAACACCCAGGCGGCGTCGGATTCCAGTGCGGATTGAATCTCGAACGAATCCTGGCTGAGAAAGGCGCTGAAAATCGCGCCGATGTCTGCCCAAAACGACATGAACCCCGTCCTCCCAGTCGGTATGAAGTTGAACCGGCCCGCTCAGGGCCGGTTCGTAACAGTCTATCAGGCTTCGCCTTTCCACCAACGGCGCGGTTCGACATTTTCCGGCAGGGTGTCAGCCGGAATCTCGCGCGCGATGTCGTAGATTTCCTGATAGGTATCAATGCCGCCTGCCCATTTATTCAGACGTTCGCGCCACTGGGCCCAAGGCTCTGGGTTGTAGTTCGGAGCGCACATCTCTTCGGCCAGCTTGATCTGATCGTCAGCCAGGAATGCCGGGCGCACGCCATTTTCGGCGAAGATAGTGTCCGGCAATTGCGGCTCCGAGAAGCCTACAGTATTCAGCAATGCGGCTTCATTCGCACCCTGGATCAACGCTTGAGTGAAGTAGGAAGATTCCATAACTGCGTCTTGCAATTCTCCACTCAGACCGTCAAAGACCTCGGCCGACATGGACGTATGTTCAGTGCCGCAGAAAAATTTCAGATTGACCGACTGCGAAACCACCGGCGCCATGTTGGCGTAAGCCACGGCCGAGGCCCAGGTTTCCGCCCCATCGATCAGACCTGTCTTAAGCGCATCCAGTGTCTCTTCCCAAGCCACCGGGACTGGGTTCAGATTCAGCAATTGCATTGCGATCCGGCCCAACTGCGTACCCGTCACGCGGTTCTTGGTACCAAACAACTCTTCCAGTTTGGTGACGGTCGGCTTGTCGGCAAAGGTCGATCCCATTTGCAGGCCGCGTAGCTCACAATGGGTAAACAGGAACTTCAACCCGTGCCGTTTTTCCAGCGGATCACGCAGGATGCGTTGGCTCGCCGGGCTATAGAAGAAGTGATACTGCGCCGCGCGGCTGGGGAACATATAGGCGTAGTCCAGCACGTTCAGATAAGGTGCGCCTCCGGCCGAGTTCTGAGTTGAGGCAGCATAAATATCGACGATTCCCTGCTGGGTCTTTTCGACACAGCTCAGCTGGCCGCAGATCTGGTTGTCGCCGATGAATTCGATGCGAATCTCGCCGTCCGTGCGTTCTTCCAGGTCGCGCGCGAACTCAATTGCGCCGGCGCGTTCAATCAACAGGTTGCGGGTGTTGAAGCCCGGCGCGCCGAATTTCAGCGTGTGCTTCGGCTCTTTCGAAAAGCGCTTTTCATAGGTGGATTCGGCGGCCTGCGCCAGATTCGCCAGACTCATCGCGCCGCCGAACCCGCCCGCCGCCAGCAGTGTCGAGCTCATGCCGTAACGCCCGGCCACGCGGAAGAAATCTCGCCGTGAAATACCACTTAGTTTCCGTCCGATCTCCATTGCTTACCTCCCTGATCGCAATTATTGAGACGTTTTGTATCAAAAAAGGCTAGTATAATTCTTGCATCTTGCATAGAGTTTTTTTCAGCGACGTTGGAAGGAGGCGGTCATGGAGGTGGATTATGCAGTTGTTGGCGCAGGATCGTCGGGCTGTGTCATTGCCAATCGGTTGAGCGCAGACCCCAACACAACTGTTGCGCTGCTCGAAGCAGGTGGCCGCGATACCAACCCGTGGATTCACATCCCCGTCGGCTATTTCAAAACGATGCATAACCCCTCGGTTGACTGGTGCTATCGCACTGAGCCCGACCCCGGCCTTAACGGTCGATCCATCGACTGGCCACGGGGCAAGGTTCTGGGTGGCTCATCCTCGCTGAACGGGTTGCTCTATGTGCGTGGCCAGAAGGAAGATTACGACCGCTGGCGGCAAATGGGCAACGATGGTTGGGGCTGGGACGATGTGCTACCCCTGTTCAAACGCTGTGAGGATCAAGAGCGCGGCGAGGATGAATATCATGGCGTCGATGGCCCCTTGTCAGTGTCCAACATGCGCATTCAGCGCCCGATCTGCGATGCCTGGGTCGCGGCGGCACAGGCCGCCGGTTATCCGTTCAACCCAGATTATAACGGGGCCGAGCAAGAAGGCGTGGGTTACTTCCAACTGACCACGCGCAATGGGCGCCGCTGTAGCGCCGCCGTCGCCTATCTCAAGCCCATTCGCGGTCGTCAGAACCTCAACATCATCACCAAAGCGCTTGTGTCGCGTGTGGTTCTGAATGGGAAAAAAGTAACCGGGCTGGTCTACCGGGATCGTTCTGGTAACGAGCAGACACTGACTGTTCGGCGCGAGGTCATCCTGTCCGGCGGGGCGATCAACTCTCCCCAAATCCTGATGTTGTCAGGGATCGGAGAGCCGGATCATCTAAAGGAAAATGGTATCAAACCGCTGCACGCCCTGCCGGGTGTTGGCAAAGGTCTTCAGGATCACTTGCAGGCGCGGCTGGTGTTCAAATGCAATGAGCCCACACTGAATGACGAAGTTCGCAGCCTGTTCAATCAGGCGCGAATCGCGCTGAAATACGCACTATTTCGTGCAGGTCCGATGACAATGGCCGCCAGCCTTGCAACTGGTTTCATGAAAACCCGGCCCGATGTTGAGACGCCCGACATTCAGTTCCACGTGCAACCCTGGTCCGCCGACAGCCCAGGCGAAGGTGTGCATCCGTTTTCGGCCTTCACGATGTCGGTCTGCCAACTGCGTCCGGAAAGTCGGGGAGAGCTGCGCCTGAACGGACCGGACCCATCCGAACATGTCAAGATCATCCCGAACTATCTGTCCACTGAAACGGACTGCCGAACCATTGTCGACGGCGTGAACATCGCGCGCGGGATTGCCAAACAAAACCCTCTGGCCTCGAAGATTTCAGAAGAGTTTCGACCAACTGCAGAGCTGAGCTGCGAAGATTATGAAGGCACTCTGGATTGGGCCAGATCTAACAGCGTGTCGATCTACCACCCAACCGGCACCTGCGCGATGGGGAACGCCGAGACGTCTGTTGTCGACGCAAGACTAAAGGTACACGGTATTTCGAACCTGCGGGTGGCTGATTGTTCGATCATGCCGGAAATCGTCAGCGGCAACACCAACGCACCAGCGATCATGATTGGCGAAAAGGCAAGCGACCTGATAAAGGCGGATGCTTGAGAAATCTGCCATCGTATCTGATCGCCTGATCCCTACAGTATCAATAGATCAGAGCGTCAATCGCATCAAAAACGATCTGGCGCTGTGCCGGTGGTTGGAATCTGCATTCGCTTTGCGACCGCTTCGTCTTGTGACTAAACGAAGTCTGGTAACAGAACCTCGGATGATATTGCGTTAGCCAATAGTCCTAACCGCAACTCCAACTTTCCTTTGACCTCCCCCGCGTTTCGGCCGGCTCAAAGTCGATCTTTGCTGCCTACATTAATGTCTCAGGCAGCTCCCTTTGGCTGACATTCACGAATTCCAAAACGACACGCCACCTACGTACTAATGACGTGCCAGCAGGGAACTCATAATAAAGTCTTCAGCGCACACAATGATCCCGGTCATGGGCATTTCTGACAGCACACTACGATATGCACTGCCTTCCAGAACTTCGATCACCAGTTGTGACGCCTGAAGGGGATCCGGAACGGTGCGCAATTCACCGCCAGTAATTCCTCGCTTCACTACGGCTTCCAGGGCCTCAGTCAAACTCGATCGGTTCTCGACGAACAGCTGCGCGATGTCCGGTTGACGAACTGCTTCGCTCGAAATTTCCAACGTGAGAATAACGTTTTCCGGCGCAGCAAGGTATTTTGCGTAGGCCTTGATGAACTTTCTTATGACTTTGGGCGCGGGCGCATCTGAGTTCAGGATTTTCAGAAACGGCTCCATCTCGCGGCGTTCAAGTATTGCGATTTCTACAAGCACATCATGTTTGCCGCGAAAATGATTATAGAGATTTCCAAGGCTGACGCCCGCCCGCGCCGCGATATCGCGGACACCGGTCTGATGATAGCCGCGCTCAAGGAAACACATAACTGCGGCCTCCAAAATCTGGTTGCGACGCTTGGCTGTTGCCTTTTCCCGGATTGATTCCGGCTTCTTGATGTCATCGGACATTTTTTCAACTTAATATTGAACGAACGATCGTTCATAGTATATGACACTCTATCGAACGCCACAAGGTGCAATGGATTCGGCGGCACAGGAAAGACTGGTCTATGACAGAAAAAACTTTGGAAACTCGGCAAAGACCGACCCGGCGATGGCTTTGGATTGGACTATCGTTGGCACTGTTTGTAGCGATCGTCGTCCTCCTGTTTGATACAGAAGATACAATTGATGTTCAGGCAACAACGACCTCACCTCCGCCACCGACCGTCTCGGTCGTCACAGTAGTTTCGGCAACCGTACAAGCGCGGGTTTCGGCGTTTGCCGAAGTTCGGCCTCGGTGGGATGCCAAGCTGCGATCTGCTGTGTCCGGGCGCATCATTGCAGTACACAACGCCGCTTTGGCAGGGACTAAGGTGGAACGGGGTGCCCCTTTGTTTTCAATCGAAAATGCACCTTATCAAAGCGCCGTTGCAGCCGCTGAGATGGAGCTTGAGCAAGCGGAACTGGCGTTATTGCGCGCGCAGAACAAAGTGACAGTCGCGCAACGACAGTTTGACCGGGATGAAACAGAACCGCCAAACGAACTGGCTGTGAATCTACCGCAATTGCGCATTGCCGAGAAATCCGTTGCAGCTGCGCAGGCACGGCTGAATGCGGCGCGAAATGAACTGAAGGACGCGGAGGTTGTCGCCCCTTTTTCGGGATTTGTAACCCATCGCTTTGCCAGCCTGGGCCAGACGGTCAACCCAGGCGATGCCCTGATACACCTTTCGGACGACCAGCAATTCGAACTGGTCGCCGAGTTTAGTCAGGCGGACTGGGCGTTGTTGGATCATCCGATCTCTGGCGCCACTGCTGATCTGACACAGCGCTCGGGCGGAGCGTTGGGGCGGGCTCAAGTCCGGCGTGGAGGAGGGTTTCTGGATCAAGACACGCGGCAGGTGCGGGTCTTTCTGGATGTCACAAAGCCCGATGAACGCATACTCGCCGGAGACTTCCTGCAGGTTCACATTCCCGGACGCCGGATCTCGGACACATTAACCCTACCCGAAAGCGTCCTGACCCGTGCGGGATACATTTGGCTTGTAGACGATAACGACCAATTGCAGAGGCTTAGCCCGAACATCCTGTTCCGCAGCGAAAGTACAGTGACGGTATCGGCTCCCGAAGGGACCGGCCCGTGGCGCGTGGCCAAAACACCTTTGGCCTCGTTTCTACCGGGTCAGCGGGTGACGCCGCAATCAGATGGGGGCTGAGCCATGCATGCTCTGACATCCTGGTTTATCCGAAATCCGGTCGCTGCCAATTTGATGATGGCACTGATCCTATTTCTTGGGGTGCAAACGCTGCTGAACATTCGGATCGAAGGCTTCCCCCGCATTCCGCCGGAAAGTGTTACAATCGCGATCGAGTTTCCGGACGCCACAGCCGAACAGGTTGATGAATTGGTGACCCAGAAAGTTGAGCAGGCCCTCGAAGGTTTGGAGGGCGTGCGTAGTGTGACCTCACAATCCCAAAATGACCTAAGTGTCGTGACTGTCCGTCGCGCAGGTGGCCAGAAACTACAAGCCGTCCTGGATCGTGTCCGTATTCGGATCGACGGCTTGACTGATCTGCCTGATACTGCGCGCCGACCCGTGATCGAAGCCTCGGGTTTCGATTTTCCGGCGCTGTATCTGAACTTGTTCGGAGAAACAGACCCCGCCACATTGCAGAGCTTGGCGCAACGCCTGAAAGAAGAGTTGCTGGCGCAACCGGAATTGTCGCGGTTGCAAATCTGGGGCCTGATACCGCGGGAATTGCGCATTGAAATCGACCCGGCGTTGCTGCGCCACTATGGGTTGACGGTTTCGGATGTGACCCGTGCCATCGAAGGGAATTCGCTGGCATTTCAGGCAGGTCGTCTGAGGACCGATGGCGGTACGATCTATCTGCGGGCCGATGACAGGGCGAAATACGTGCCGGAATACGCAGCTCTGCCGATCATCGAACGTGACGACGGGTCCTATGTGCCTTTGGGCGATATTGCCAAAATCGAAGACGGGTTTCAGGACGGCGAGTACCTGTTTCGCCTGAACAGCAAACCAACCGTAGGGATGGAGGTTCTGGTCGGGCAGAAGGAAAACCTGCTGGAGATCAGTGATGTCGTGCGCAGCACGGTTGACGAGTTCAGCCGACAGCTGCCGTCGCAGGTTCAGGTCGAGATCTGGGGTGATAGCGCTGGCTACATCTCGGACCGCCTGGCGCTGTTGCGCTCAAACGGGGTGCAGGGTTTGATCCTTGTGACCCTGATGCTGTCGATTTTCCTGAACGTGCGTTTGGCCTTCTGGGTTGCCATGGGCATTCCTGTTTCGGTCATGGGGGCGCTTGCTGTCTCGGGCTCAAAATGGGTGGACTATTCGCTGAACGATGTCACGACTTTTGGTCTGATCATTGCCTTGGGAATTCTGGTCGATGATGCCGTTGTAGTCGGCGAAAGCGTTTTTGAAGAACACCGCAAGGGGAAGGACCCGATTAGGGACACGGAACGCGGCGTGCATCGCGTGGCTGTTGCGACCGTCTTTGGCGTGCTGACCACAATCGCAGCCTTTTTCCCGATGCTGTTGATCGACAATCCGCTGGGCAAGGTACTTGCCGGGTTCGCGGGCATCGTGATCCTGACACTGATCTTTTCGCTTATCGAAAGCAAATTCATCCTGCCCGCCCATCTGGCGCAGGTTCCGATGCGGCAAGAGCGTCGATACCTGCTGACCCGCTTGTGGGGGCGGGTACAGGATTCTGCGCAGGGCGGGTTGTACTGGGTGCGGGATCGCATCTACCAGCCTTTGCTCGTCGCGGCGGTGCGTCAGCGCTATGCCGTGCTGATCTTGTTCATTGCCGCCGCAACGCTGGGGCTTGGTCTGATGTACAAGGGCAAGGTCAGGACGGTGTTCTTTCCCGAGGTGCCCGGTCAGGTCATCACGATGAACCTGGAGATGGATGCCCGCGCCCCCTTTGCACTGACCCGCACGAACGTGAATCGGATCGAAGACGTGTTGAACGAGCTGAACGTCGAGCTTGCAGAAGAGGCGAGTATGTCTGCTCCACCCGTTCAGACAGTATTCACCATCATCAACAGCGCTGGAAATGCGCAAATATTCGCTGAAATGATCCCGGTAGCTGAGCGTCCGAATGTCCCGATCCTTTCCGTGGTCCGCGAATGGCGCGACCGGGTCGGTGCGGTCGAGGGCGCCACTGAGTTGGAGTTCACCGGATCGGAAACGCTTGCCGCAGGGTTCCGAATCCGGTTGGCGTCAAAAGACGAAGACCTTCTGCAGCAAGCCAGCGCCGAAATGAAAGGTTTCCTGTCGAACATCGAGGGCGTGGCAAATGTAAGGGATGGGTTGGTGGGCGGCCAACCTGAACTGAAACTCCGCCTGCGCCCGGACGCGCGGCACCTTGGTTTTAACGCCGAGGCTCTGGCCAGACAGATTGGCTATGGGTTCGGCGGGGCCGAGGTGACCAAGGTCAGACGCGATGGGTCCGAAGTCCGCGTAGTCGTACAGAACGCGCGTGAAAACCGCGATACGTTGGCGGATCTGGTGCAGACCCGGTTGCGCAGCGCATCCGGCGCCTGGGTGCCGCTTGAGACCGTCGCCGAAATCGAGGGCACCTATGCCTCTGGCACTATCGATCGCCGTGACGGCAAGCGCATGAACATCGTAGCCGCGTCCATCGACCGCGACCTTGTTGCTCCCGAAGAGGTGGGGCAGGCGGTGTTCGAGCAGCTGGTCCCGAAACTCCGTGCCAAATATCCCAGCGTAACCGTCCTGCCGGCCGGTGAACTGGAAGAAATGGCCGATATAAGCGATGGCCTGAAGCGCGCGCTGTTGCTGGCAGCCGTTCTGATCTATGTGCTGATGGCCGTGCCGTTGAAAAGCTATTGGCAGCCTTTCGTCATTCTGGCCATCGTGCCATTCGGCTTTATCGCAGCCGCCGTCGGGCACCTGATCATGGATGTCTCGCTGTCGCTGTTTTCGTTCTTCGGCATGCTTGCTCTGACCGGTGTGATTGTGAACGACAGTCTGGTCATGATCACCCGCTACAATCAGGCGCGAGAGGAAGGTCAGCCCGTGAATCTGGCGCTGAGAAGCGCAGGCATTGGACGTTTCAAGGCGATCTTTCTGACCACCGCAACTACAGTGATTGGTCTGCTGCCTTTGCTGACCGAAACCTCTGAGCAAGCACAGTATCTGATCCCTGCGGCAATCTCTTTAGCTTTTGGAGAACTCTTCGGCACAGCCCTCATGCTGCTGCTGGTGCCGGTACTGATCGCCATCACCGAGGATGTCATTGCCATTTTCAAGTCACCCCTTCCGCAGCCTTCTGAAGAAAGGACAAAGCCATGATACGGAACCTTCTAGCCCCTGCGTTCGCCGTGGTAACGCTTGCGACACCGGCCGCCGCCGAGGGTCTGAATGTGACTGTGGACGGCATCCGCAACGCCAACGGCAACATCGTGATCCTTGTATTCGATAACGCGCGCGCCTTTGACAGTTTGGATGTCTGGAGCGCCATTGACTACGCCCAGATTCCGTCACGTAAAGGCAGCGTCAGCCATGAGTTTTCTGACCTGAACACGGGCCCATACGCTGTGCTGTTGTTTCATGACGAAAACAAGGACGATGACCTGAACATGACTGAGACAAAACTGTTGGAGGGGCTGGGTTCAACAGGTGCCTCAGACCCTCAGGACGAGCCGGATTTCAAGGCTGCCTCGGTCTGGCCGGGCGATGTGCGTGTTCGCATTCACTATGATCAGTAATTCGACATGCTGACAGATCGAAAACTGACAATCGGCACGCTTCTGAGTGTGTTCCGCTGGCGCGTAGGGCTTACGTGGTTCCTGATCCTGGTTGAAACTGCCCTGACAGTTTTGATTCCGCTGTTCGTCGGCTTCGCCATAGATGGATTGCTGAGCGAAGATTTTCAGCCCTTTGTGCAGTTAGGTGCGCTCATGGTTGCCCTTACTATGATCAGCGTGATCCGGCGGATTTACGATACACGTGTCTACGGTATGATCCGTGTCGAATTGGGCAAGGCGCTTGCCGCGCGGTTTTCAAATCTTCCAATTTCGTCGCTGAACGCCCGGATCGGGATGGGGCGCGAACTGGCCGACTTTCTTGAAGAGATCCTGCCTTCGGCAATCGCGGGGGTGGTGCAGTTCGTCATATCAGCAATTTTGCTGTTTTACTTCTCGCCAGTTCTGGCCCTGTCTGCCTGTGGGGTTCTTGTCGGAATGATATCTGTGTACGCTCTGTTTCATTCGACGTTTTGGCAATGGAACCGTGCGCTGAATGAGCAAATGGAGCATCAGGTCAGTGTTCTGGAACAACGACGTGACCGTCCGGTTTTCGTCCACCTGAGTAAACTGCGCCGGTTCGAAGTAAAGCTCTCGGATACCGAAGCCGTTCTGTATGGCGTAATCTTCATTCTGTTAATAGGTCTGCTCCTATTCAACCTGTGGTTCGCGACCCAAAACCTGGATGCGACACCGGGCATGATATTTTCGATTATCAGCTATTCGTGGGAGTTTGCGGAAGCCGCACTTGCTTTGCCCGTCACCTTACAATCCTGGTCTCGCCTGTCAGAGATTACGACCAGGTTGCAGAGCGATTGATCAGGCTTGCATACCATAATTGGCGTGATACGGGATTTGTAATCAGGAAGTAATCAGTCCATTCCGGTCGTGCGCAGCCTAGCTAAAGGAGGGGTAAAAAGAGCCGATAAACTAGAGCTTTGTGAATTCAGACAAAGCCTGCAACGGGCGCAGTATGACTGAAGATCGGGCGTCGCGCTGTAATCGTTCGATGAGCTTCTTGAATATGGCCGGATTTCAATAGCAGATTCAGGTAAGTCAGCTCCAAAAGGTCACGCTGTGCGCGGCTGCCGCCCAGACGAGCGTGATCTGCCATAACCGGTGTCAGCTGTTGCAGCGCATCCGTCCAATCTTGTTGCGCAATCGCGCCCCACGCACGGGCCACCGGGCGAACAAGATCTGCCGCAAAACCCAAGCTTGTTTCGGTCAGAACCGCAAGGCGCTCTCCTTCCCCTGCCATTGCATGAGCCAGCGCGCCATGTATGTCCGCAAAACTCATGCCTGGGTTTGGAAAAAACCGTGATGCGTATTCGCTCAGGTCGCGCCAAAGTTTGGGCGCAACTGTTAGACCCGCAATTTCAGTGCGGTGCAAAAGTGCAGCAGCATCGGTTAGAACATTTATCGGCAACGAATAGGACGCTGCGGGTGCGATAGCTCCCTCGTAAATCGTCCATAGCTCAGCCTCATCCCCTTGCTCCAAGGCCCACAGAGCGCGATGCCAACTTAAGTGGCCGTGCAATACCGAGCGCACATCATAATCCGCGATCCAGTCGGCAAGGTATGCGCGACCGGCCTCTCCATAACCTTGCTCGTAGAGCGTGTGCGCTTTGAAGTGTGACGCGTTTGCATTGGCGTTGTTCAAAGCGAGCGAGCCGTCCATCATGGACATGGCCTCATCAAGCCGCCCAACTTCGCATAGCGCCTGACCGTGTACGCTCATAACCCACCAGTCTTCGCCCAAGGCATCAAATAATTTGGTCGTGTAGGCAAGTTGCGTGCTTTCCCGACCAGGCTCACCCGATGTCCCAATCAAACCAAAAATGTTGGTACAGATCTGCGCGACAAGGACATCGCGGGGGTGATGAGCAGCGTGCTTCAGAACTGCGCTTCGTGCCTGTAAGACACGTCCCTGAAGCAAGAGATCGAATACCGCAAGATGACCCTCCTCGCGCTCAGTCAACCCAGATGCGCAGGCGCGGGCCGACGCCATTGCCTCTTGAGCGCCAGACATATCGTTTTCATACATTCGAGCTCGAGCAAGCCCAACGTGACCGAGGGCGAAGCCGGGATCGGCCGTGATGGCGGCGAAAAAAGCTTCGCTTGCACCAAACGTTGCTGCAAGGATGTGATCAAGCCCCGCGACATAGGCGTCCCGCGCCTCTGGCAGGCCGGTCGTCAGCGTCAGTCCATACCGGTCAACCAGCATCTCCATACTCCCACTTTCGTCAGCATACTCAAACGTGCGTGCTCGCGACTGCCCAACGCTAGCACAAAAAGCGAAACCATAAGCACTATTGTGGATAATCGATTGCTATAAGGATCGAACCATCGGTTAACGGGTTGGCCTTCTGGCCTTCACTGCTGATTGAAAAGAACTGATTGAACCAAGCGTGCCTCATAGCCTTTCTTTGCCAATAGGGTTGTCCGAAGGAGGCACAGCGATGAGGTGCACATTGCCTACCAAGTATATGGCGATGGCTTTCTCGCTACGTTTGACGGACCCGGCCAGGCGATCCATCGTGGCAAGGCGATTGGCGATGCCATTTCCAAGCTGAATCTGGAAGTTCGCATAGGGTTTCACACAGGCGAGGTCGAAGTTTCTTTGCATTATGTGCGCGGAATTTCCGTTAACACTGCAGCGCGTATCTCAGAATTGGGCGGAGGCGGCGACATCGTCGTTTCCAGAACAGTAAAAGATCTGGTGGCTGGGTCCGGTCTGGACTTCGAAAGTCTTGTAACAAAAGAACTGAAGGGCTTATCCGAAGACTGGCAAGTTTATAAAGCGGTCTAAAGGCATCTCTAGCCATTCCACCCAGCAGCTTTCGGAAGTCACAAATTAAACATCAAATGATGACGGCGGGAGGGGTCGAGCAGATCTTCATTAGCCTTAAATTGTGGTTTTCACCCAATCAATATGAACGGCGGATTTGGCCTCAAAGCCGCCGAATAGCAGCGTGCTAGCCACCTCGGCACGAATGCTTCGGAGCTGGGCATCGCCTAATGTGTAACCGCTCTTTGAACGTCCGACATCGTTGATCCATTTGCCAAACGCATACTTTTTAGCCAATTTGCGACAATGGAGTTTCTCGACGTCAGCCACAACAGTTTCCTCGTCGCCATGTCCTGCATTGTTGCCTTCGTGGCAGGGTTTACAGGATTGTCGATGACGCGAGATCTTTCGACGAAGCCGGTCTTTGAAAAGAAGGCCTCGGTGGCTCTTGCGGCTGTTTCGCTTGGCGGTGGAATCTGGGCCATGCACTTCGTGGCCATGCTCGGGCTTCAGATGCCGATCCTGTTCTATTACGACGCTGCAATCACACTTGTGTCTGCCCTTGTCGCGATCCTGCTCGTCGGAGCTGCGCTTATTCTGTTGCATTTCACCGAACGCAACCGCGCCACGATTGCGATGGCAGGAGGCGTTGTTGGGTTGGGCATCTTGGCGATGCACTATATTGGCATGGCTGGCTTGGAGCTTTGCCGGGCAGTGTATACGCCCAGTGGCGTCATCTTGTCCTCGATTGCTGCAATAGCGCTTTGTATGCTGGCTTTCGCGATTGCCTACGGGCAGCGAACAAACAGAAACATTTTGCTGGGCACTTTGTGTTTTGCAGCGGCGGTTTGCACCGTTCATTTTCTTGCTCTGGCGAGCACCCGTTTCGTCGCGGTGCCAAGTGGGGTTGAGTTTGGCCCGTTGATGAGCAATGAGACGCTGGCCATTGGCGTAATCCTGTTCAGTTTCATCATATTTGGTGCTTGCTTGTGGGTCAGCGTGACCTATTTGCCTGGACCTTCGAGGAAAGACCCGGAGCCAACAGAAGCGGCCGTGGATGTAAAACCATTGCTGCAAATTCCTTGCGAACGGGATGGTGGAAAGGTCTTCATCTCTGCCGAAGATGTTTTGTTTTTGCGCGCGGATGGGCACTACACCCAAGTTTACACCGAAACGGATCGGTTGTTTTGTGTCTGGCCAGTGACCGAGGCCGCGAAGCGATTGGTGCCCACCGGATTTCTCCAGACCCACCGCAGCTACCTTGTCAATCCTCAGCGCGTGGCGCGGTTTGAGCGGACCAAGGATAAGGGCCGATGCCTGTTCGACGGGGATGGTTTACCACCCGCGCCGGTCAGTCGATCCAAACTCAAGACGGTTCAGGATGCGCTTGCATCGCAGGTGGGCGCAATTCGTGCGACCTAGGGCGCATTTCGTGCAAAATACCTGTTTTTTGTTGATTTCCTGAAGCGTCGCCATCCAAGCGCATGCAGTGATCCGTTCAGCCAGAACATTTGCTTGAAGGGAGGAGAGCCGATGATTCCAGCGGCATTCGAATACTACAGACCCAAGGACATGGCCGGTGTGCTGTCGATCCTGGAAGAGCATGGCGATGATGCCCGCGTCATGGCCGGTGGGCACAGCCTGATTCCGATGATGAAGTTGCGGATGGCGGATGTGCCGCATCTGATCGATCTTCAGGATGTTGGCGGCATGTCTGATATCGAGATCGGAGGTGACAGTATCCGCATCGGTGCGATGGTCACCCAGCACGCGATTATTGATCACGACGCACTGGCTGAGGCCGCTCCGATTCTGCGCGAAGCTGCCCTTCAGATCGCAGACCCGCAAGTCCGATACATGGGGACAGTTGGTGGCAACGTGGCCAATGGCGACCCCGGCAATGACATGCCCGGCCTGATGCAGTGCCTGAATGCGCGCTTTACTGTCGAGGGTCCTGACGGGGAACGCGACATCGCTGCCCGCGAGTTTTACGAAGCCGCCTACATGACTGCTCGGGAAGACGAAGAAGTGTTGACGGCAGTCACCATCCCAACGCCGCATGGCGGTTACGCCTATGAAAAACAAAAGCGCAAGATTGGCGATTATGCTACCGCTGCTGCTGCAGTCCAGATCGTGAAAGATGGTGGCACCTGTGCCTCCGCCTCGATTGCAATGACCAATCTGAGCGACACACCGGTCTTTTCCGAGGCGGCTGGGGCCGCTCTGGTTGGCACCGGCGTCGATGCAAATGCCATTAAGACCGCTGTGGCCGCCATGCTCGGTGATATTGACCCCACCGAGGACAACCGCGGCCCCGTCGCTTTCAAGAAACACGTGGCAGGTATCATTCTGACCCGCGCCATTGAGCGCGCCTGGTCGCGTGCGTGAGGAGATCGTCCGATGTCAAAGAAACAACTCTATAAGATCACGGTGAACGGCAAGGAAGAGGAATTCCTTGCCGAGCCACGCGAACTTCTCATCTACACGCTGCGCGAGCGGCTCAACATCACCGGCCCGCATATTGGTTGCGAGACTTCCCATTGTGGCGCTTGCACCGTCACCATTGATGGCAAATCAGTCAAGTCCTGCACCATGTTCGTGGCGCAGGCCGATGGCAAGGATATCACAACCATCGAAGGCATCGGTGGGCCTGACGCGCTGCACCCGCTGCAAGAGGCGTTTAAGGAACATCACGGGCTGCAATGCGGCTACTGCACTCCGGGCATGATCACACGTGCGGCAAAGTTGCTCGAAGAGAACCCGAACCCGTCCGAGGAAGAGATCCGTTTTGGCATGGCAGGTAATATCTGCCGCTGTACCGGGTATCAGAACATCGTGAAGTCCATCAAAGCCGCAGCGGCCGAGATGAATGCAGCCAAGGAGGCGGCCCAATGAATGACATGACACCAGATCGTGAGGAACGCACCGCGAACCTCAAGGGCATGGGCTGTTCGCGCAAAAGGGTGGAAGATGCCCGCTTTACTCAAGGCAAGGGCAACTACGTCGATGACGTGAAGCTTGACGGGATGCTCTTTGGAGATTTCGTCCGCTCTCCCTACGCTCACGCACGGATCACCAACATCGATACGGCGGCAGCGCTTGAAGTGCCCGGCGTTCTCGCTGTGCTGACCGCCAAGGACCTTGAACCGCTCGGCCTCCATTGGATGCCGACGCTGGCCGGCGACAAGCAAATGGTTCTGGCCGATGGCAAGGTTCTGTTTCAAGGCCAGGAAGTGGCGTTTGTGGTGGCCGAAGACCGCTATGCGGCGGCAGATGGAATCGAGGCCGTCGAAGTCGAATACGAAGAGCTTGAGGTTCTGGTCGATCCGTTCAAGGCGATGGAATCAGAGATAGTTCTGCGTGAAGACACCGTGGGCGAGGATGGCAAACCAATCGATGGAGCACATGGTCCTCGAAAGCATCACAACCACATCTTCACGTGGGAAGCGGGCGACAAGGGTCCAACATTCGAGACAATCGACAATGCCGAGGTCGTTGCCGAAGAGACCATGTATTACCACCGTACGCACCCATGCCCACTGGAAACCTGCGGCTGTGTCGCCTCAATGGACAAGGTCAATGGCAAGCTGACTCTTTGGGGCACGTTCCAGGCGCCTCATGCTATCCGCACTGTGGTCAGCCTGATTTCCGGGATCGAGGAACACAATATCCGTGTGATCTCTCCCGATATTGGCGGCGGGTTTGGAAATAAGGTTGGGGCCTATCCGGGCTATGTGTGTTCGGTCGTCGCCTCCATCGTCACCGGCAAGCCGGTAAAGTGGATCGAAGACCGAATGGACAATCTGATGACCACCGCCTTTGCCCGCGACTATTGGATGAAGGGCCGCATTTCTGCCACCAAGGACGGCAAGATCACCGGGTTGCATTGCCATGTGACAGCGGACCATGGTGGATTTGACGCCTGCGCCGACCCAACCAAATTCCCGGCGGGTTTCATGAATATCTGCACCGGATCTTACGACATCCCGACTGCATTCCTTGAGGTTGATGGCGTCTACACCAACAAAGCGCCGGGCGGGGTCAGCTACCGTTGTTCCTTCCGCGTGACAGAGGCGGTTTATTTCATCGAACGGATGATCGAGGTGCTGGCGATCGAGTTGAACATGGACGCGGCAGATTTGCGCCGGATCAACTTCATCAAGAAAGAGCAATTCCCCTATCAGGCTGCGCTTGGCTGGGAATATGACTCTGGCGATTATCACACTGCCTGGGACAAAGCGCTCAGCACCGTCGACTACGAGGGATTGCGCAAGGAACAGGCCGAGCGTGTAGAGGCGTTCAAACGGGGCGAAACGCGCAAGCTCATGGGAATCGGTCTCAGTTTCTTCACTGAGATCGTGGGTGCCGGCCCAGTGAAGAATTGCGATATCCTGGGTCTCGGCATGTTCGATAGCTGCGAAATTCGCATCCATCCCACGGGCTCTGCAATTGCACGGCTTGGAACGATTTCGCAGGGGCAAGGCCACGCGACGACATTCGCACAGATACTGGCCTCCGAGATCGGATTACCTGCCGATAGCATCACCATCGAAGAGGGCGACACCGATACCGCGCCCTATGGTCTGGGCACCTACGGCTCGCGCTCGACCCCGGTTGCCGGGGCGGCTACGGCCATGGCTGGCCGCAAGATCCGCGCCAAGGCGCAAATGATCGCGGCCTATCTGTTGGAAGTGCATGACGATGACGTCGAGTTCGACGTCGACCGTTTCGTGGTCAAAGGAGCGCCCGAGCGGTTCAAGACCATGAAAGAAATCGCATTCGCCGCCTACAATCAGGCCATTCCAGGGATTGAGCCAGGGCTTGAAGCGGTCAGCTACTATGACCCGCCAAACATGACTTATCCGTTCGGTGCCTATGTTTGCGTGATGGATATTGATGTGGATACAGGCGTGCCAGACATCCGCCGCTTCTACGCTCTGGACGATTGCGGTACCCGGATCAACCCGATGATCATCGAAGGACAGGTGCATGGCGGCCTGACCGAAGCACTCGCCGTCGCTTTGGGCCAGGAAATCGCCTATGACGATCAGGGCAACGTGAAGACGGGCACGCTGATGGATTTCTTCCTGCCGACCGCATGGGAGGTTCCGAACTACGAGACCGACTACACCGTCACGCCGTCGCCACATCATCCCATCGGTGCGAAGGGCGTGGGCGAAAGTCCGCATGTGGGCGGGGTGCCATGCTTCTCCAACGCGGTGCAGGATGCGTTCCGGGCCTTTGGTCTGCGGCATACCAACATGCCACATGATCACTGGCGGATCTGGAAGACCGCCAATGAGCTTGGCCTGCACGGCTAAAGGCGAAAGGCAGGGCGGAGACGTTCCGCTCTGCCCGGAGACACACATGACCTGGACCGATTTACAATCCGCTCTTGAAGGGCAGGGCTATGTCGCATCCGACGACCTAGCAGTTGCTCTCCATCTGGCGCTGACGTTGGAGCGGCCTCTTCTTCTGGAGGGCGCCGCGGGCGTAGGTAAGACAGAGGTTGCGCGCACCCTGAGCGATGCGCGCGACACCAAGTTGCTCCGACTGCAATGCTATGAGGGGCTTGACGCCGCTCAGGCCATCTACGAATGGAACTACCAGCGGCAATTGCTGACGATCCGCGCCGCCGCCGAAGATGGTGAGACGGGCAAAAGCGTTGAAGAGCGTATTTTTTCCCGTGATTTCCTGTTGGAACGCCCTCTATTGGCCGCCATTACCCAGGACACGCCGCCTGTTTTGTTGATTGACGAAATTGACCGCGCTGATGTGGAATTCGAAGCCTACTTGCTGGAAGTTCTGGCCGACTATCAAGTGACTGTGCCAGAACTCGGCACCATCACGGCCTCTAGCAAGCCGATCGTGATCCTGACCTCAAACGGCACACGCGATCTATCCGATGCACTGCGTCGTCGCTGCCTTTACACCTATGTCGATTATCCGGACCGACAGACAGAACTTGCAATCCTCAAAGCCCGCTGCCCTGCGATTGAGGCGCGTCTTGGCGCGCAAGTCGTAGGCTTTGTACAAAAGCTTCGCGAGGAGGAACTGGAAAAGACACCCGGCATCGCTGAGATGCTCGATTTTGCTGCCGCCTTGATGGGACTTGGGATTGCGGATCTGACCGACGATCCAACCGTGCTGCACTCCACCTTAACCACGCTGCTGAAAACTCAAAGCGATCAGGCACAGATCACCGCTGAAGTCGCGGCCCGCATCGCGGGGAAGGCCGCATGAGCCGGGTTTCCAAATTTGCGGCGCGTGATCCGGGGCCAGCGGCCCGTGTCGCCGGGTTCATTGCGCATTTGCGCCAGAACGGCCTTCGCCTAGGTGTGGCAGAGGCAGAGCTTGCCTTGCGTGCCCTCGGAGAGGTCAATGCCGCTGTCCCGAATGAAAGCCGTCGCGCGTTGCGGGCCATCTGCACAGGATGCAAGGATGAGGCCGAACGGTTCGACGGCCTCTTCGATAGTTTTTGGATGGATTCCGGTCGGGTGAAGCAAATGGCCGTGCCCAAGGCGCAGTCTGCGCTCAGCGATAACGTGCATTCCTCTAGTCAAGCCAAGGGTCAGGATATGGGCGCATCGGGCAGCGCCATCGCTCCTGATTCCGGTGACGGCGAGGCCGACAGCGACGGCACCGGTAAACTTATCGCAACTCAGCAACGCAATCTCAGCCGCCGCGATCTGCGTGATCTGGTCCGCGCGGATGATATCGCAGAGGCCGAAGCAGTTGCGCGTCGCATCGGTGCCGCTTTGCGCGACCGACGTTCGCGCCGTCGGATCGCCGCCCGCAAAGGCGACCGCCTGCATTTTCGCAAGACCATTCGCCTGAGCCTTGCGACAGGAGGGGAACCTCTGCAGCTCTTGCGCAAGTCTCGCCCAGATCGCAGCCGCAAAATCGTTGCGCTTTGCGATGTATCGGGATCGATGAGCGTCTATGCACAAGTTTTCCTTGCTTTTCTCGCTGGGCTGATGCGCGCTGACAAAGATGCCGACGCTTATCTTTTTCACACACGGCTGGTACGCATCACTGAAGCATTGCGCGACAAAGATGCACTGCGTGCAATTGGTCGGATGTCGCTGATGGCAGATGGCTTCGGCGGTGGATCAAAGATCGGGCCATCGTTGCAACGCTTTGCCGATACCTATGCGCGGCGCTTTGTAGATGGCCGGTCTGTCGTAGTGATCCTGTCGGACGGCTATGATACCGAGCCACCAGCAATCCTGGCAGCAGCGCTTGAGAAGCTGAGAAAACGCGGCTGTAAGATCATCTGGCTCAATCCACTGAAGGGCTGGAGCGAATACGCGCCCATAGCTGGCGGAATGGCTGCGGCCTTGCCTTATCTCGACCTTTTTCAACCGGCCAACACCCTTGCCGATCTTGCCGCCCTGGAACCAAAATTGGTGACGCTATGAGTCCAGCAGAGATCCTAGACACGGACCTTGCCGATGCGGCACAAGACCTGCGTGACCGGCAAGAACCTTTCGCCTTCGCGACAATCGTGCGCACTGCGGGGGCGACGGCGGCCAAGCCGGGTGCTAAAGCGCTGCTCAGCGCGGACGGGACAATCCTGCATGGATGGCTTGGTGGCGGATGCACGCGTGGCGCGGTCAAACGCGCTGCGGTAGAGGCTTTGCGCGCCGGTCAGCCGCAACTGGTTTCTGTCGCGCCCGAGGAACTCCTGGAAGAAATGGGCGTGATAGCGGGGGATGAGATCGACGGGACGCGCTTTGCGCGCAATGGTTGCCCGTCAAAAGGCACCGTCGACATTTTTATCGAGCCCTGTTTGCCAATGCCCGAACTTGTCGTGCTTGGCGCATCCCCTGTGGCCCAAGCGCTTAGTTCCCTGGCACCGCAATTCCACTGGTCGGTTTCTGGCACCACGTCGGCTGATACGACGTGCAATCGACGACGCTTCGTTGTCATTGCGACGCAAGGCCAAGGAGATCTGGACGCGCTCAAATCCGTGCTGACAGATTTGCCCGACTATGTTGCCTTCGTCGGAAGCGCTCGGAAATTCGCGACACTGGCTGAAAAACTAAAGACCGCCGGCATAACGCCCGAGGCCATCAACACCGTCCACGCCCCGGCGGGTCTGGACCTGGGGGCGGTCACGCCCGAGGAAATAGCGCTGTCGATCCTTGCGCAGTTAGTCCGTGTCAGACGGCAGACTGTGGGGCTTGCCGATGGCTGATGTTGCCGCGATCCTTCTGGCCGCCGGTCTTTCCCGTCGCATGGGGGCGCAAAACAAGCTGCTGTTTCCAATAGACGGCGTACCGATGATCCGCCGTGTAGCCATGGCTTACTTAGGCGCCATTGATACTGACCTGACGGTGGTAACAGGACATGAGGTGAGCGCCGTGCGCCGGGCATTATCAGGGCTAGCTGTTTCTTTGGTTCACAATGCAAACTTCACCAGCGGCCAGCAGAGCTCGGTTGCCACGGGATTGCATTGTGCACCTGACGCCCATCTGCTTCTGATCGGCTTGGGTGATCAGCCGCTATTGACCACTCAGGATCTGCAAGATCTGATTGCCGCTCACATTGCAGGTGATGCGACTAAAGTGACGATACCTGTCCATAACGGCGCACGAGGCAATCCAATTACTATCCCGCAGCTATTGCGCCGGCGATTGCTGGAAAACCCCGTACGCCCCGGCTGCTTGGGCTTTACGCGCGATCATCCCGAACATGTACAAGCCGCTACGCTGCCATCGCCAGGGTTCTACACCGATGTCGATACCCCGGATGACTATGCGACCCATTTGGAAACCGCGAACGAGCCGATCTCATGAGCCGACTTCTGATCTGGATGCGCGGGCGTCTTAAATCGCTCGAAATGACCACTGAACAAGCAGACAACATAAGATTTCCCTGTTGCTAAGAAGGACTAGACTATGGAACTGAAGGACGAAATCATCATCAACGCCCCGAAAGATCGCGTCTATGCGGCACTGAATGATCCCGAGGTGTTGAAACAATGCATCCCGGGATGTGAAGAACTAATCAAGCATTCTGATACTGAACTGGAGGCCAAGGTCTTGCTCAAAGTAGGGCCCGTCAAGGCGCGGTTCGGAGGCAATGTCACCCTGGACCAGACCGGCGCCCCTGATGCATTCTCACTGTCTGGTCAGGGCAATGGTGGTACCGCTGGTCATGCAAAGGGTGGCGCAGATGTGACGCTGAGTGCAGACGGCGACAAAACGATCCTGCGCTATGAAGCCAAGGCCGAGATTGGCGGAAAACTGGCTCAGCTCGGCAGTCGTTTAATCCAGAGCACAGCCAAGAAGCTCGCAGGAAAATTCTTCAAGTCCTTCGCTGATGTAGTGAATGAAGACGCGATGATTTGATCTTAATGGGTGGAGATGAAGCAGTTCTGTAAGCTTGCTCCACCCGCTAACGATCCGAATGGAAATTTGCACCGTTCCAGCAACAACAAATGTGCCGCATATGCGAGCGGAAGCTGCAGGAGCAAGGATCAAGTATTAAGATTCTGGTAAGTCCACTCATCCATCATTAGCTACTTGGTTCTAAACGCTTGATCTGAACATTTGCCGTCGGTTGCCATAGATTCACAGTTTTTCTTTTGCGCTCATCTGCCTATTGCAACTCGGACATGAACGTCTGGTTTTCGCTCTGGTGCCCCGATCTTACCGGCGAGGCCTGTAGAAGGTTTTTCTATCTATAACCCGCGTACTGCTCATAATTCTGGAATAAGTATAGAAAAATTCTCACCACTTTTTGCCCAGGCACCTAGCGTAAGTGCGCCAGAAACTAACGATCAACGTAATATAGCTTACCTAAATGCACTCTGGTTAGTATTTCTGTCCTCGAAAAAAGCGACGCTTGGAATCTTTCTCCTTGAGGGAGAACTGGGGGGCAATTTAGACCGAGAAAGGGAATGTGATAATTCAACCAATCGATAGTGACTTAATATTCAGATATTTAAGTGAAATATGGCTGATGTGGAAGAATGCCATACTAGGTCATTGACATATTATTTATACACGTAAAGTGGAGGGGCAGGGGGCAAGTTAAAGTTCTTGCTGCCTGGTTTGTATCCGCAACAGAATAATCGCCTTGGTAACTTGACCAACGTTGTAAAAAGGGGAGTGTTTGGCGGTTTTTCTTGACTAAAAGATGGGCCGATCCCCATTTAGCTCAGGCCGACTTCTTTCCCAACACTCCGGGCCACGATCGGACTGGGTCGCCTCCGGATGCTTGGCTCATGCGCCGCAAGCGACGACTTACTTGTCGTCGCCACGGCTTAGAAACTTGGAAAAGTAACCAAGTTCTTTCCTACACGGAAGCAAACACGTGTAGCCTGAGCGGGTACTCACGCTTGGTTCGGCACGTCTCTTTCTGCGACAGTAAAGCGTTGATTTTTGAAACACGCCCTAGGGTAACATCCGGGATAATCCAAGAATGCTTCGGCCTTAGCACCGATTACCGACATTCTTAACTATGCTCCAAAAGTCTCATATTTGATCTGATCGCTCATGACGCCTGCAGCCTCCAATCCAGTTTTCAAACCGGTCATAAACTCCAGAGGGCCGCAGATCATATAGTGCGCGTCCGGCCCCGCCCTGATCGCCAACAAGTCCTTAGCAGTGATCCGGCCATGGATGTCAAACGTTTCGCCTAGAAGATCGGTCCTTTCCGGTGAACTGAAGAATATCAATCGGGTGGCATTCGGGTTTCCCGCAATCAGCTGATCAACCTCACGGCCAAACGCATGGGCGCGCCCACTTCGAGCTCCATGGACATACCACACTGGCCGATGGTTTTCTTCTGCTGAGGCTTCGTAAAGCATTGCAAGCATCGGAGTCAGGCCGACACCAGCGCTGATGAGAACTAATGGATTGTCATCTTTGGGGAGTACAAAGTTACCAGCGGGCGGCTTTGCCTCGATCACATCGCCCACGTGCACCTCGTCATGTAGGAATTGCGACCCGATACCGCCTGCCTCGCGTTTTACGCTTATCCTGTAGTTCTGAATCGCGACCGAGCCAGATAGTGTGTATGTCCGACGTACCTTCGCCCCATGACCTGGGATGTCCAAGGCAATCGGCAAATGCTGTCCTGCAAGAAAAGGTGTCACCGCCTCGCCGTTCGTGGGTGCCAGATGGAAAGAGGTGATGTGCTCGGCTTCTAAGACCTTGTCGATCACGGTCAGTTTTGTCATCGTCGCAGGGTCTGCAGACCACCTCAGAGAAAGCGCGGCTGGTCTGTCGATGACAGATTCTATCTCTACATCAATCACACGAAGGATGCTTGGATCGCGCGCTTCCTCCGGGTCCCACTCGACCGAAGCCCGACCCGTCAAATGCAAAAGCCCGCCAGTTGAGAAGTCGACAAAGAGCAACCCAACACGCGGATCTTCGAGCAGGTTCCCGATCGTGTTGAAGAAGTTATTGCCGGTATAGTCGGGGATGCGCAGGCGCTTCGGCCCAACTACCCGGACGAATCCTGGGTCACCGCCACGATGGGAAGCGTCATAGCCGTCGGAGTGCGCTTCGTTAGAGCTTTGTCGCCCCGATCCGATGAATAGAGTGTCAGCGGCGCCTATGTGTTTGATTTGTTCGGAGCTGAGTTGAGTAGACGTCGTCGCTTCAATCGTCATCGCCCTATCGGCTCGCCACCAATTCCGCTCGTTGATATACTTCGGACAATTCCCAAAGGTCTGATGGATATCGACTGCAAAGCCATCCTTGGTTGGACGCGACTTACCGCTGAAGCGGTTGCGGCGGCGCGTAGCGAGTTCGATGCCAACCACGCCGATATCGGTGCCAGCCATAATCGATTCGCTCAGCGGATCTTGTGGATCAATCCGTGTTGCAAGCGTCAGCGTCTGAGAGTCTGGTGACCCAATAAATCCTTCCTCGCCTTCGATGATCGTCGCCCACACTCGTCCCTGGTTATCGCTGGAGGCAGCAACCAGAAACGGTTGTGCTTGATAAAAAGCGCGGTGTTGATCTGGCATGTGATTTCGGATGAAGGGCGACACGCGTTTGGAAAGCCCCCTAACACCCGCGCGTTCTTGTGCAGCCAGTTCGCCCGGATGAAATGGGGTTTCTTCGTCCAACATCGTTTTGTCCTTCTTTCTCAATCTTGTCATCAAAGTCGCTGTACGCTCAGGTCCGGGTTATCGTCCGCAAGCAACCCCATGACCCAACAGTCCAATCGACTTTCGGGGTGCTCTGCACGGTTGCGTCAGTTGCCGCCTCGCGTTTATGCGGGCGCGACCTTAGCTACGTTGCGTCCGTTCATGCCGACTTAGTCAAGGCGCGCGTTTTCAATCACGGTTTCCCGAGTCGATGATGAGACGGCGCTTCGTTCGCCTTCGCAAATGTCCATTGAACTACTCGGCAGCAAGACCAACGGCGGTGGCTGGCATCGCTTGAAAACCGGTCAGCGCTTCGAACCTTGCAATCCAGGCACGGACATTCGGGTACGGCGCGAGTGAAATATTCCCTTCTGGCGCATGGGCTGTGTAGGAATAGGCCGCAACATCAGCGATGGTCGGTTGATCGCCAACAAGCCAGTCGCGACCGTCCAGCCCAAATTCCAGTTTTTGCATTGCTTTCGCCGCGGTTGCAGCTGCAAAGTTCTCGTCCAGAGGTGCGCCAAACACCGTAATCAACCTTGCAGCACATGAGCCAAATGCAATTTCACCTGCAGCGAGTGTCAGCCATTGCTGCACGTTCGCTTCTCCTACGGCATCACTTGGTATCCAGTCGGGTGCGTATTTGCGGGCTAAGTAAACTAATATTGCGTTTGAGTCAGAAATGACGGCGTCGCCATCTTCCAGCACGGGCACCTGTCCATTCGGGTTCATGGCAAGGAAGTCAGGCGTTTTGTGCTCACCAGCGGCGAGATCTACAAAGACAGCTTCATGGGCAATCCCTGCGAGCTTAGCAAAAACCAAAGCGCGATGCGCGTGACCTGATTTGGGGAAGTGATGAATACGAACCGGGTTTGACATTTAAGGGCTCCTGCTGGGGTTGGTCATTTACCAAAACAGATACGACTTGCACATTTGCGCGATAATCGTCAATTTTTGAGAAAGTTTAGGCCCTGAGGGGGCGGAATAAGCTATGGATAAGATTGACCGCATGCGAGCCTTTGCGCTTGTCGCAAAGAACGCCTCTTTCACACTTGCCGCACAGCGTATGGGACGATCCGCGCGGCAGGTTAGCAAATACGTCGCGGATCTGGAAGAAGCGCTAGGCGTTCAGCTTCTGAACAGAACCACACGCAGTGTATCCCTGACGGATGTCGGCGCCACGTATCTGGCGATGTGTGAACCACTTCTTGACGGGTTCGACGAGTTGGAAGAAACCGTCAGGAACCAACAAACGGCTTTACGCGGTGTCATCCATATCTCGGCTCCGACGGGATTTGGATCGGTGCGGCTCGCGCCTTCTCTTGCGGTATTCGCCGCACAGCATCCGGAAGTTGAAATCGACCTTCGTCTCTCGGATCGAAGGGTGTCAATTATTGACGAAGGTCTGGATCTCGCGATCCGCATCGGACCGATGAGAGACAGTTCACTTAGAGTACGCCAGCTTGGCCCAATGCCTTTGCTAGTCTGTGCATCTCCAGACTATTTGAAGCGCACAGGTATACCGGCGCATCCACGTGCACTGGAGACGTATGAGTGCATTTTAGACGGCAACATGACGGATCCTACGATCTGGCGCTTCGATTTAGAAGGTCGGGAAATTGCGGTCCATGTTAACGGTCGGCTTCGCGCCAATGCACCGGCAGCATCAGCACGGCTGGCAGCCACGGGAATAGGGGTTGCCCGTTGTCCGGCCTACACAGTTTCAGAAGCTCTAAAGACACGAGAATTGGTCGAGCTCTTCGCCGAGAATCGCGTTACACCCTATGTGGTCGCCGCACTTTTTCCGCAGAATCGCCGACTGACGACCCGCGTGCGCGCCCTTATTGATCATCTTGCAAGCGACACGTCGCTTTGCTCTGACTTAAAGGGGTGATGAAGCAAAACCGGTTAATAAAAGCCGTTACGATGTGCAGCTTCCTTTGAAGCTCCTGCTTCTCAGTATATCTTAACGAGCTCCGCCTTGACTGAGACCCGCCAATTGCAGCTTGAAGCTGCGTTCAGGATCACCGCGGAGAATGACTGCAGTGAACCCAAAACAGCCGATGCTACACTTCGATGAGAGTGAGGTTTGGGTCGTGCTCTTATCATTGAGCCTGCTTAACTGAACTGGTCCACCACTATATTTAGTGAACGGATGCCCAAGAATGGCCAATAAGCGACCAAAGCCGGAAGAGATTGTCTTGAAGCTACGACAGTTTGAGCTGCTGATGGGACAAGGGATATTCCGTCTTGATGCAATCAGACAAATCGGTGTTGTTTAACAGACCTACTGCCATTGGCGCAGGCAAGGAGCCGTTGAAGGCGCCATTGGTTCGAGCCCAACGGCGAATGCGGAATGGGTGTAGATCAATTGAAGGAACTGAAGCGGCTCCAGAAGGAGAACGAGCATCTAAGACTTGCCGTATCTGATCTGACACTGGGCAGGCTGACCCTTAAGGAGGAGGCAAAGGAAAACTACAAAACTCGCTCGTCGTCGCGCCTGCATTGAACATGTGCGTAGCGAATTCAAAGTGTCTGAGCACAGAACCTGCCGAGTACTGGGGCAACATCGTTCGACCCAAAAGGATCTCCCGATGGCGCGTGCGATGAGAACCGGTTGATTGCCATCATGATCGAACGGCCAGACAATTTGGTCGCGGCTGCTATCGTCGGATTATAGTTTTGCTCGAACCAGTCTTCCATTTGAACGCGGTCGGATTGTACCTCGCATCCAGCCTGAACCGGATCGTTGGTCAATGGGTAACGGCACCTAGCGTCATTTTCCTGGGATTGCGCCGCGAAGCACCAACCTGAGCCGAGCGTTCAGATGCGTCAACCCGCTTTTAGTTCAGGTTGCCATTTGTCCCAAAATCCCTATCGACGGAAAGTGTTTCGTACAGCTCCAACAACCGTTTCGCCTGCGCGTTCCAGCTATACTCTTTGTTAAGTATCTCGAGGGAGGTATCCGTGAGTTTATAGGCTTCGCGGTTCTCAGCAACTTTCTTTATGGCTACGGCGATAGCAAGTGGGTCGGTTTGATCCATAGCGACGCCATGACCCAATACTCTGACAAATTCCCTTTGATCAGGGCGATCTGGAACGCAAACCGGCAGCCTAGCAAATGTGGCCTCAAACAGTTTGTTCGGCATCGAGTGTAGATAACTCAACCCGATGTTTTGTGAAGCGCTCGCTGCAAGCGTAGCATCTGATACAACGTAGGGTACTGCTTCGGCAGGAACGGGCGCCAGCAAGTGAATTCGGTCAGCAACGCCCAGTTCCTCGGCGATACCCATAATCCAAGCGTCGTTGGGTTCCTTGCGTGGCCCAAGGTTTGCAATATGAAAACCAGGTAAGTGGACTAATGCTGCAGCGAGTTTGTCCACGCCACGGTTTTCTCGTTGGATCCCACCAATGTAAGCGATCAATGGAACGTCTTCTGGCAGATCTAGCAGATCACGAAGCCGGTTTCCGCCTCGGTCAGTTTCACTTCGAGCAATGTCGGGTGAGTTATAGATTAAAGTAGGCTTACTCTTTGTGAAGCGCTCAGAGTAGAGTTCAGCAATTCCCTTAGAAACTGTGATCACATGATCTGTTTGCTTCAGGCAATCGTCTTCCAGTTTCTTCGTTAGTTCCTGCACATCTGTATGGAGTCCGGCACGTTCGGCTTCATACTCATGAGCGTCATAAATAAGTTTACCATTGCCTCGCTTTGCGAGCGCCACACCTGCAGGCAAAGTTAGCAAATCGTGGGCATGAACTATGTCGAAAGTACTGTCGTCCAGCACGGGTAACAGGTTTTGCATGAATACCAGCCCCCGAATTGCGCCGAGGCTCTCCCAACTTGCGGCAAGTTCTTTTTTTTCGCGGTCAAGTTGGGCGATAAGTTCAAATTGCCTTGCAACACCGGGCGCGCCGATGCCTATTTTGTTTAAGCTTCTTATAACCTTGTGATGCAGTTTGCGCCGCATTCGAGCGGTACCACGCGCAGATTTATAATAGTATTTGTTTAACGGAGATTGTGCGCAGCAAAACTGAAGGCGTTCTAGCTGACGCTTCTTCTCAAGATAGTCGTCAAACCGTTTTGTTACTTCTGCTCCCGAGTACTCTAAAAATGGAAGTTTGTTGACAATTTCTCTGTCCAGAGTGGAGCGTTCGAAACAGCGGAAACGCTTAATCTTGATGTTCGAGATCGTTTCGTTTTTCTCTCGGTTTCCAAGCTGGTTGCAAAAGACATGAACATTATGCCCTGCATCAGCAAGAACGCGAGCTTGTTTAAAAACACGCGCATCTTGCGTTACTTCGCTGTAATTCAAGATTGCGATGCGCTTCCGATTGACAATATTCATCGCTGTTTTTGCTCGCTTTAATGTGGTGAGGTCAATTGCTGAATTTTGGATTTGTTTGTCTGATTGGCCAATCTTTTTACTGTCGTCAAACTATCTGAAGTTATGATTTGGATCTAGAGATCACCCTAATATGGTCAGAAAAACTTCTCTTCGTCCTAATCCGAATAGACCCATTGGTGTGCACACCGCAGCCTAGCAGAATCGGTAACATCCCAGCCATGTTACTTCTCATTTCCGATGGGCGAATGCATAAGATGGAATATCTTGGGAAGAGAAAAATATAATCCCCATCCTAATCAAACGGGGTCAAACTGCGGATCATAGACGGTTCCGAACGCTTCGTCAGGGCTCGGCATTTCCTTTTCGTAAGTCTCTACTAGCACAGTTTTGTTAACAAAATGCTTGATCGAAAGATTCTCTGATATGGAATTTTTTCCCCAAGTCCCACACCCCATGGTAAGCGTGAATGGTAGTGCATTATTCATCCCGCCGCCATTACCGAATGTGTGAGCCTGGTTCACGAGAACACGCGCAACGTCGACTTTCTCAGCGAGCGCTACCGAGCGTTCTTTTCTAGTGGTATGAATGCCTACGGAATGTCCGGCACCCTCGTAGTCAAGAATATCGTTGCAAATATCGATGGCGCCGGCAAAGTCTTTCGCTTTGTACACCGAAAGTACAAGTGCAAGCTTTTCTCCGGAAAGAGGAGCTTCTTTTCCGATTTGAGACTGAGGAACCAATATGAAGCGCTTTGAATTCGGGAGCTTCATTTCAAACAGTTTCTGAAGGGTAGAGATGTCTTTCCCTACGGCTTGACGGTTTACGGCACCATTTGTAAACAACTTTTCCTCAATCCTGCCTACTTCTGTAGGAGTCGCGAGGTAACCCCCAGCAGTCTCTAACTCTGAAATCATTGTTTCGTAAACACTTTCGAGCAAAATGACCGAGTTTTCCGAACTGCAGGATGTGGCGTTGTCGAAAGTCTTTGACGCCACAATTTTCGCGGCCGCGTCTTTAATATCCGCGGTCTCATCGACAATTACAGGAACATTGCCTTTGCCGACGCCTATACAGGGTGTGCCACTGCTGTAACCTCTCCGAACGTTTGTCTGGTCACCAGTGACCAGGAGGAGGTCGACATTTCGTGCAAGATAGTCAGCCTTGTCGAATGATATAGGTGCATGTAGCACTTGGAACAATTCAGTCGGGGCGCCGATAGCTCGCAATGCGTCATCGAAATATGATTTCAGTTTTTGAGCAGTGCGCAAACCGGCAGGCGAAGGGCTGATTATGATTGAGTTTCCACCCTTGACCGCCATGAGTGCCTGATTTGCCGGAGTTGCTGCAGGGTTAGTCGAGGGCGTTAGGCTACCGATGACGCCAACAGGCTTTACCCATTCCGTTATGCCGCGCTCTGGATCTTCAAAGATCTTTCCAACTGTTGGAGTCGCGAGTAAGTCGCAAAGTGTTCCAAATGTTTTCCGACGGTTCTTTAGTATTTTATCCTCAATGTTTCCAAGGCCAGTATCGGCAACTGCCATTTCCGCCAGGGTGCGCGCATGGTCCTGTCGATAGATCGCCCAAGCTAGTGCTCGCACAACGTTGTCGATCTGGTTCTGACTATATTTTGCAATTTCCTGCTGCGCGTCATGAGCTGCGGCCAGCTGTTTATCTATCTCTGAAAATGCCAAACGATTTGTCCTGAGTTTGTCGGGTTACTTCTTATTGAGGGGAGTTCAACATTGACACTATATCGTCAAATTTACGAGGCTGTTAGAGCTATCCTAATCTTAAGCACCGCTATCCATAAATTATTTCGAGTCACGAAGGCCTGCGTATATTTCGAGATTTCTTTGATGAGAGATTGCAAAGTTCCCCGATACCACTGTGTTATCAGGGAGATGCGAAATGACGATGCTGCCGATCTTGATATTGCAATTGCGTCCAATCCGCCGATTGTTCGATATCGTCGATCCAGCCCAGATTTCAGTTCCGCTACCGATCTTCGTGCCACCGGCGACCTGGCACCTAGTTCCTATCAAGCAGTCTTCGTCAATTTCGACATTATGTGCGATCTGAGTAAGGTTTCCGATGCGAACCCCATTGCCAATCATTGTGGGCGACAGGCCTCCACTATCAACACAGGTGTTTGACCCAATAGAGACATCGTTCCCGATTACGACACCACCGAGGTGTGGAAACGGCTTAAGGGCACCATTTGGCTGACGTACATGTCCGAAGCCAGGCGCCCCGATGACGCAACCAGAACAAATCTCAACGTTGTCGCCTATGCTTACGCCTGGGTAGACAGTCACATTCGGATGAATAATCACATCTGCACCAATTGCTGCTTCTTTTGAGACAGATGCAGAATGAGCAATCCAGGTATTCTCGGACGTTTGAGCAAACATAGTTTCGTCGTGGAGGCCCTTTGAGAAAGCTATTTCATCGCTGTAGAGCCCAACCAGGATCATTCTAAAGGTGTCACGTGGATTATCCACCAAAATTAGTGTTTTATCGCTCTGAGCTGCTATGTCTTTTGCTTTAGCGTCGGGTAAAATCAAAATACTTGCCGGAACAGAGATTACGTCGGCGGATACCTCGCGCGACCATGTAAGATTTATTGATTCACTTTTTCCAATCGGAGCAGGGCCTATAAAGTCGCGATGGTCTCCAACGATCCTATGGGCTACCCGCATTTTTGTAAGAAACGAGCAAAGAGCTTCGGAGTTTATTGATTGGAACAGCACGGATCAAACCTTTAGAGTAATTAATTCAAACGCTTCTGAGTATTTGACACCCTGCTGGATGCCACGAACTGCAGCAAGCCCCCGAATAAATTCAGATTCAAAATAGTTGCGGTTCTTCAGAATCTGAGACTCATACGACTGTAGTGCTCTTTGCTTCGCCGCTAGATGCTCTTCAGTAACCCGGACAAAAACCCGGCTCTCAAAGCGGAAGTTGTTCCAAGGTAGCTCGTAGCCCAGCATAGTGGTCGTTTTGAATGCGCGCAGTGACTCATTGTGAACAACTTGATGATCCTGATGAACGTCACCACCGGAAGGCGTAAAAATTATGTTTGGTTTGATTTTGCTTCTTAGTTGCACCAGATCTTCGAGAACATCTTGGCGCGAATAATTCAAGCGCCTTACTTGATAATCAAATACGTGCAGCCGCTCTTTGGGAATATCATAAGTTTCCATAGCAGCAAAAAACTCACGTTTTAGGTGGTCCTTGTCGAGGCCACTAGGCAGGGATTGCGCGGCCGTGGAAAACACTGCGACATCAACGGTTTCGCACTCCTCCATGCATCGAGCAAGCGTTGCTCCACACCCAAGCTCTACGTCGTCAGTATGTGGGGCGAGAAACAATACTCTCGCACCGCTGAAAAGACTCATGTTGCCCTCCGGTACAACGCTCTGGTTTCGATCAAAAAAGTGTTATCGGCGTTCTGGCTAGAAATCATAGGGCATTAAATATGTCTAGCAGAAAACCTCTGACTTTGTTGGAGAGATGCCAGCAACCATTTCCGATCAATAAGGTTGGGTCGTTGAGAGTCGCGCGCAAACAGTTCATCAAGGGCTACGAACCTGAATTTGCGCGAACAGTTGACAGCGCTCTTCAGGTTGCCTTCGGCAATTGGTGAGTCAGTTGAATGTTGTGGTAAGGCTTGTTTCGAATGCCGCTTAGCCTTGCGCTGGAAAAGCCCATTGGCCTGCCAACCAAAGGTCGCTTAGGCAAGAAATCAGAACGGCAACAATTCGTGACAGGTCCACAATTGCCAGATAGATGACAAGTAACGAGCCAAATCATTGCGATGGTTTTACTAGGTTGCATGCCACGCTGAGATTAACGTAAATGCGATTGCATCTGAATTTCTAGGCAGGAAACCATCTAATCTGGTTTGGACGAAGATGCGATTTTTAAGGGCTTGTCAATGAAAAGAACTATCGCTGTCGGTCACCGTCTCCCCTTCGTCAAGATTCCCCTCTTCGGTGATCGCGACCGCTTCGGTTTGATTTCGGACCGTAAAGATCCAATGTGGGACGAATGGGAGAAAGCGTGCGCGGATTTTTATCGGGCCAACCAGCGATCAGGGCTCGGAAAGTCTATCAACGACGCGGGTTACCGTGTTCTAAGTACATTTGATTTCACCGGAAAAACTGTGATCGAGATCGGGCCCGGTTATGCGCCACATTTGCCGTTCTTTAAGACGAAACCTTCGCATTACATTCTGATTGATATACGCGAAGAGTTTCTACTGAACGCCGCTGAACAATTGAGCAAGATGGGAATTTCCTACGAAACTCATCTGATCGATCCACAAAATCCGCATAAGCTACCTCTAGAGGCTGGTGTGGCAGATGTTCTGCTGACATTCTATTCTCTCGAGCACCTCTATCCATTGCAGAGTTTCGTTGAGGAATACCGACGTGTTTTGCGGCCCGACGGCCATGTTGTTGGTGCGATTCCAGCTGAAGGCGGGCTTGCCTGGGGCCTTGGAAGATACTTTACTTCGCGTCGTTGGTTGAAACGCAATACTACGATCGATCCCGACAAGCTGATCTGCTGGGAACACCCAAACTTCGCTGACCATATTCTCGATGTTCTTGGCGGGTCGTTCCACTTCAAAAAATTGACATATTGGCCGCTTGGTATTCCATTGATCGATACAAATTTGATAGTTTCCTTCGTCGCAAAAACTCGACATGACGAATGATTGCAAGGCAGCATCCGCTATGAGTAGGTCGGTTCTCGTCATCACGGGGAACGGATCGCCGGCCCGAGCAGCTGCAAATATCTATGCAAAAGCTTTCTCTGAGGCAGGCTACACTATTCATTTCATTGAGAATACGATAGGTCCAAGGCGCATCGCGAGTTTCTTCTGGAAACGGTTCAGACGTTATGGATTACGCGATGTATCAAGCATGTTCTGGCTACGTCTAACTGGTCCGGGGCCTGCGTCGGTCGAAAAAGCCTATACACTGCATAAGACCGTTAGTGACCTGGATCACATCGACACCGATTATCTGGAGAGTATCGCTCCGTCTGTGGTCATTACCAATGCCTGCGCCCTTCTGAGTGGTGCTTTGATTGATCGTCTTCATTCGTTTGGATGTGAGATTATCAATGTACACAATGGCATAAATCCCCGTTACCGAGGAACCGGAAACATCTGGGCTGCATACGAGCGCAACTTCAAGATGACCGGCGTGACGCTTCATCATATTGATGCGGGTATAGATACAGGCGAGACCATTGCTACCCGCTATATTGATTTCATCGCACAGGAGACGTGTTTCAGGCAGATTGATGTTGTCGCCTTTGAGGAAGGCGCAAGAATGGCTGTCGAGTATGTTTTGGAGGGATCCGTAACCGGAACGAAAGGAGTTGCTGCACGCAGCCGCGCTTACACCTTTCCACGGCAGGGCCAGTATATCGCTGCGAAGGCACGATATAGTGCGGCACTGAGCGCCGATGCAGTTTGTCAGACATCTGAAATCTGGCAGAAATCGTTTAAGGATTTGGCATCCGAAGAAGACAAGGATGTTTATCAGCGTCAGCACTGGGGGGACTCTGGTACTATCGCTTCGCGGGATCAGCTTGTACGACAGATCGTTGATGAATGCGGACCAGGCCCCAAAATCCTGGACATCGGTTGTGGTGACGGGCGGTATCGTAGCTTTTGGACCGGTAGCGATTATTGGGGCTGCGATTTTTCATTGGAAACAATGAGCTTAGGTGGCAAGCTGGTGCCTTCAACTACCCACTTACAGTGCCCAGTCCGACCAGGTGCAGAAGTTCTTAGCGATGGTGACGGAAATCATTTTGTAGAGGCGGCCGTCGATGCGATGCCTATCGGGGACGCTCAGATGTCTACTGTACTTTGCGTGGGTTTGTTCCAACATCTTGATAACACGGGCGAGGCGGCGGATGAAATTTTGAGGGTGCTGGCGCCGGGTGGCCAGTTAATTGTCAACACATTGAGACAACCATCGTGGTTTGAGCTCTTTCCGCTGCGACTGCTTGGCTTGATGAAGAGGGATCTTGGTGCCCTTGTGTCGGCGATTAGCCGACAAGACTACTTTTGCGATATCGAAATTGCTGGCACAAAACTCGCACGCCGCTATTCAGTCGCCGAGTTGTCTTTGCTTTTCGCTCCGCAAGCTGTGGTGAAAGCCGTCCATTATGGTGGACTCGGGAGAACTCGCTTTTTGTCGCGTGAAATCACGATTGTATTTGAGAAAAAGCACCGCTAGGCGTATTTTATGTTAAATGAGGCACTAGGACAGGCGGTGCGGCTTTCAAAAGCCATATTGGGCTATGCGCAATTACTTGGCGGGCCAGAGAAAAGCTAGAATTCAAGTCTATCGGCTTAGGCGTATGTTGCCAATAATAGGCATAGGCGGGGCTTTCGATACAGCCCCAACGTTGTTTGAAAAACAGAAGTGGTGCATCACTAGGTGCTGAGGAACCAAAGCCGAATGTTTGCGCTTCAGCTTCAATGGCCAGAGAAATCGCATGATCCAGTATGAGTGATGCTAAATCACGCTGGTCAAAGTCTGCCCGCATTGCTCCCCAGCAATAATCCCATCGCTGGCTGTCATGTAGCAAGAACACCCCGCCGACCACTCGCGAATTTTCTCGCGCCAATAACAGTGTACTATGACTCTCAATCTCAAGAAGACGCTGATACAGCGAAAGAGGCTGGCAAATCATCCGGTGCTTATTCCGGTATAACTGTAACATCAAATCGTACCATTCGTTCAGATCATTCGGATCTCGACTGGTACCGATCTCTAACTCGGCTAGTTCTCTCCGAGCTTTGTTCACCTTCGTACGATGACGTTTTTTGTAGCTTTGCCGCTGTTTTTCAATCGTGGAAGACAGCGGCACTTCGCTGACAATTGAAAAGATGGTTTCCGCTAGCTCATGCTGATTAACTACATCTCCATCCAACCGATCTAGCGTCTTGTATTCAGCATAACAGCGCGGGCCTTTGGTTTTGGCCAAAGAAATCAAGTGTTTCACTGCGGCCTGTTGTGAACCTTCCCCTGTGAGCGGTGGATAGAAATTGAAAGGTGCACTTGTAATTTTATGACCGGAAAAAAACGAATGGCTTGCAAAGGCCGGAACCCCGGTAATACCGGTTTCGCTCATTACCGATTGATGGAGCGGTTTGATTTTATAAACGTGCTCCAGCACCGACACAAATTCGCGGGCATTCATATAGGAGCCGGCTTGTGCTTCTGTGAAGAATTCAACCAGACTCATTGGGTGTCTTCCGTTTTATGCCGTTTGCCGTGAATCTGCCAAATTCTCTGATAGAGATCCCGGAAGTTGAACCCATCAAATACCAGAATGTACAGAAGCAATAAGATATTTGGCACTAGCACGATCAATCTCAGCATCAAGCCGTGCACCAAACCCTCGACGACGGGGATTCCGTATGTGCTCAAGGCGAGAGCAATAGCAAACTCATAAGTTCCAATTCCACCAGGAGTCACCGTTACAAATAGACCCAGCGCTCCGGCTATGAAAACCAACAGTACCGCCAATGCGCCGATCTGAGCAGTTGTTCCTTCAGTGTTCAAATGCACGAGGTAAACATAGAAAATAAGGTAGGAATTGGCCCAGACGATGACAGATAAAACGCCCGCCTTCGTAAGAACAGGGGTAGAGTTGGTCAAAGCGTACAGGAACTGAATGGTCATCCGTTTCAATCCGTCAAAGGGCAAATTTTGAACGGCGCGAACCAATGCGTTTGGCGCAAATATCAGTAGTGAAAACACAAGCACAAGGGTCACGGCCAGCGCGGAAAGCAAGGTGGTGCTCCCGATCAGTGCCTCGTCTCGGGCGGCTCCTTGAGCAAAGATCAGTATAGCCAGCATTCCGAGAAGGACAAAAACGTCGAGAGCGCGCTCATAAAATAGGATAGAGAATCCCTTGGATAGCTCAAGAGAGGCACGCTCAAGCAGATACACGGGCTTGACGAGGTCTGATAATCTGCTTGGAAAGACAATTAAAAGTGAGGCAACAAGCGCTATGGATTTGCTCCCGGTGGCAAGGCTTACGCGCCCTTCGCTAAGCACTTGCATTCGCCACGCAGCGCTTATCAGCGACACCCCGCTGACGAGGACCGACAAGATAAAACCTCTGATCGGAACAATGGTGTAGTCTTCCTGCCAGAGTGTCCGAGTTGCCCAGATGATCAACAAACCAAGCAGCAATAGTGCGATGCTAATGCGAAGGACTGGCCGGTTTTTGGGTGCTTTCGTTACGAATCTATTGTGAGGCATCGCGCTTTGTCAGACGAGCGTAAATCATGAAGCCTGCGTGCTTATCGAGAAACTTGTGTAAGCCAAGAGGTATCGGGAAAGGTAGCGCCCGAGCCGGAAAGAAGTGATAGAAGATCTGGTCAATTTCAAAATATGGAGACAGCAAATCGACAAATTGCTGTTTCGAATAGGATTTTCCTATGGGGTTCTCGGCGCCGTCATAAAGCCGGACAATTTCGTCAACATCAGAGTTGTTCATTATGTCTTCGCGCCCACGTCCTTTGAGACCACCGCCCAGCTTACTGACGATCCATCCGCCATATCGCAAAATCGGCCACATCCGGATAAACAGATTTCGGTAGTAGACCGAGATCATCGCGGTGCCGCCAGGTTCAAGGACACGAGCGATCTCTCGCACGCAAGATTCTGTATCGGGCGTGTGATGGATTACTCCCTGACAATTCACATGGGTAAAACTCGCGTCGGGGTATGTAAGCTTTTCCGCGTTTTGCTGGCTCGCCTCGACTGTCAAACCATAAATTTCAGCGCGTTTTTTTACCAATTGTACCGCCTGTTCGGTCAAATCCGCCGAACTGACGTGTTTGGCACCCCTATTTTGCAGTTCTACAGACCACATGCCGGGACCACAGCCTAGGTCCAGAACGTGCTCATTCGTCTGCGGGCTTGGGAATAAATGATCGGGCAAAGCACCGGCAAAGCAATCATCAATCACGACCTGACGATGGTGATCAAAAAAAGCCTTCGTCGCAGGCTCATGTTCGGATTCACCGGTGAACAAGGGATTTGCTTCCCAAAAATCGCGGACGTCATCGATGGTTTTATTCTGACTCATTTCCATGATGCCTCCAATTGAACCATTGAATATTGGTTTTGGTTCCGGACTTACTTGATATCAAGGCGCATATGCCACGTCTCTTCCACCTGGCGCAACCATGCTTCAAGGCTAAGTAGCATCCAAATTCGGTGGCTGGGCAACTCGTCCAGCGGGCGAAATTTCCGCTTCAGACTTCTTTGGTAATCATGAACCACAGCCTCAAGGTACTCTGGCCTGAATAGCCGTTGCAGAGGGCTGTCTTTTGCAGTTAGGCGCTTGGTCATCCAAGATTGCATCGGCCCTCGCAGCCAATTGCGCAATGGTGTTGGGAATCCACGCTTGGGCAATTGGTATAGCTCACTGGGTAAAAGGTCGCGGGCACCACCTTTGATGATTGCCTTCAATTCTCCGCCTGTCAATTTGACGTCGGATGGAATCGAAAGCGAAAGAGCAATCATCTTATTGTCGAGCATTGGAGTTCGAGACTCGAGCGCATGCGCCATCGAAATCTTATCTTCCACCACCAATAAACCCGGCAGGTATATCTTGAAATAGGTGTAAATTAGCTGTTCGTACAAACTGTGTGCTTTAGCGTTGACCTCCTTCAACTTGGACGCCGGGTCATGGGGCTCCAAGGCGTTCCAGGCATTGGGCTGCAAAACGCGAGCCTGATGTTTGCGTGAAAACAAAACCGGAAGCAAATAGCGCCCTTCTCCTCCGCGCAGCATCGAAAGCGTAAAGTAGCCAATGTGTGGGAGCTCGGACATACGGATCGAGCGCAGCGCAAACCAAGTCTTCCTTAAGCTGCGGCGGAAACCGGATAGCACCGCGGCAAACTTGAAGACAGGGTAGCCGGAAAAGAGTTCGTCACCTCCATGTCCGGTAAGGATCACCTTGCATTTTTGCGCAGCAGCTTGTGCAACCAAATACTGCGGAAGTGCACCCATACCCATTTGGGGAGCGTCAAGTGCATAAGCCAGATTATCCATCTCTGCCATCGCACAATCTGGAGTGATATCCACACCTTGATGCGGGGCGTTAATACTGTCAGCAACAAGCGCGGCCCCTGACATCTCATCGTACCATCCACCTTCGGGGAAACGCCCGGTAAAAGTCAGTGGTGGGGTCGGCAATAGCGCGGCTGCGGAACTGGCTACTGCCGAACTGTCAAACCCTGCACTGAGATAACTGGCAACCCCCACGTCGCTCATCAGGTGTCGCTGTACACTTCCCTTTAAGGTATTTTGAAAGCCCATGGAAGCTTGCACGAAGTCAATTTCGTTGTTTGGAGTAACGCAGAGCTCCCAATAGTGTGTCTGCGTTACGTGATCTTCAGAGACTTCGAGAAAACAGCCAGGCTCAAGAAGCTTGACATCCTGAAAAAGCGTCGTTGAACCGAACTGGTTCTGGTAGGTCAGGTATTGAGAAAGTCCTGTTGGATCAATTGGCCATTCTCGGGCATCGATAGCGCCAAAGAGGGCCTTGATTTCAGATGCGAACAGAAACTCGCCCAACCGGGTGCTGTAATAGTATACCGGTTTGATACCCATCCGGTCACGAGCAAGGATGAGACGTTTTCGGGCAGGCTCCCAGATGGCGATCGCGAACATTCCGTTTAACTTAGAGAAGGCATCCGTTCCATACTGTTTGAATAGGGGCAGAATAACTTCGCTATCGCAATCGGAGTGAAACACATGACCAAGCGCTTGCAATTCGCGACGTAATTCAGGGTAGTTGTAAATCTCTCCATTGACGACACTGCTCAAGGTGCCGTCGGTGCTGTGCATTGGTTGGCTTCCCGCATCGGTCAGATCGACAATCGCAAGGCGCGTATGTCCGAGAGTAATATCGTTATCCGACCACATTGCCTGTCCATCGGGTCCACGATGCCGCAGGCGTGCCATCATTCCATCAACCCGAGTTTCACGGTTCTCGGGTGTCCCACGAGCAAAATCTAGAATACCACAAATCCCGCACATATCCTGTTACTTATCTTCTAGGTCTTTGAGACGAGCGCTGATCCGGGATAGCAGGACATAGTTCTCTTCAAAATTCTTCCGATTTTGTTGAGAAATGAAATAAAACACCATGAAGATAAAAAGTATCACCGATGAAATGAATACTAAGAACAAGGTAAGGTACCCGTTGATCAACGTTTCGCGGAGCGATTCGTAGAAGGAAAATGCCTCAACTCCCATTCCGCCCCAGATGTAGATAGTTAGAAAGTTCTTGAGAAGGATCACCAAGCCAACAAAGATGACGCTTGAAAGGAGCACCGTGGGTACAAACAAAATCAGTCCCGGTCGCAGCAGCCAGTTATAGACCAAGTGTGACGCCATCGTGCTGGACATCGAAACAAAAGGTAACGATGCAATAAAGCCTTTTTTAGCGGCTTTTCCACGATCCCGATCGCGCCATTTCAGCAAGGCGGGAACCTCGACAATCTTCAGGTTGCCTAATCGCGCTTTTTGTAGGATCTCTAGGTGTAAGTCTTTGCCATCATTAATTAACTCCATAGCATTGATGGCCTCGCGCGTATAGCCGCGTACGACGCAGGTCACGGTTGCAAATTGCCCATTGAGGCTGGCCGACAGAATTTTGTTTCCCCATTTTGACATCAATGCGCGCGAAGTTGGCACATTCTCGACACCACCACCGGGCGCATACGCCGAGGCCAAAGAGATATCTGCAGTGCCATTCTGCAATGGCTCAAGTAATGCAGGAATGTGTGACGGGGCGTAAGAAAGGTCGGCATCAAGACAGATCACAACCTTCCCTAAAGATTCATCAAAACCGGTCCGAATAGCTTTTCCGCGCCCCATGTTGCGTTTGTGATGTGTGACCCGAACTCGAGCGTGCTCTTGTGCATAGCTATCAACAAGATCACCCATGCCATCAGTTGACCCGTCGTCGACGACCAGAATCTCGTAGTCGAGATCTGGCATATTCTTCTTAAGCCAGTCCCGAAGTTCTGTTAGATTTCGAAGGATGATCTCGCTCTCGTTAAATGCGGGGACAAGAAGTGACAACTCAGGAGTAGCAAAGTCCTGCGGCATATCTGCGTATGTCATATGGGGTCTTTCAGCAAGTCGGAATTAGGATGCATTTAGGCTGGCCACGTCGAGAACGAAAAAGGTATCATTCTCGAATACTGGTGTATAGCGCGGACCATCCACGGCGTGTTCTTTTAGGTATACAAAATAATCGATTTCATAGTCACGGACCATGTTGGTCATCCAGTCTAGGTCCTGCGCGTAGTATATCCTGCGTGCAATACTACAGACATTTCGAAAGTTCCGTCGGATACTTGATGGATCCTCCTGCAACATTTTGCGACTATCGATACCGATCCTTTTAGCACGCGCCAACCCTTCGTCGAAATTGTTCAAATTCCCTGAGTAGAGCCATCCATTCTTGAGGAATTCTTGAATGCTACCCCAAGAGCTGCGCTGCGAGAAATCACGCCAACCATATGAAATACAGGGATCGGTCATGAATAGATCGGTTGGGTCAGAGTTGCTCTGCGCCCATAGTTGTACTTCTTTGTATTCCGATGCCGTGGTGCGACGGTTTTCTGTTAGCGTGTAGCGTTCAGTGATCCATAGATAAGACAGAATCATGCTGATTAGCAGAATGCTGAGCGCGGTCAGCCGCGCCAGCCAATTCGGCAAATGCCACAGCTTAATTGAGGTAGCTGATTGAATGAGGATTAATGCAACCCCAACTAAGGATAAAGCAAAGAGCCATGGCGTACCGAAATATCTAGCAAACGACAATTGATATCCCGCATGAAAGTGAAGGGCCAGCAGTAAGGCTGGGGGTAAGGCAAACAGGACAACCGCCGTTTCGTAGGACCACAACTTAGGTCGGTGCACAATGGCACCGATGACCGGACTGGCATAGAGAAGCGCAAGCACGATTGAATATGGATATTTCTGAAACAGCGCTGTCGCGAGAAAAGCAATGCCAATCAAAACATACCCATAATTGCCGCCCAGCAAATCGCGAAACAGACGATGAACTATGATCGGTAGTAAAAGCAGCGCACCAAATGCACTTAGTCGCTGAGGTGATATCTTTAGTAGTTTTACACTCCACTTATGTTCGGCTGCCAGCAAGCCAAACAAACTAACGATACAAATTACGGAAATCATCACCAGGATCTGCTTGCGGCGCAGATCACCCAGTTCGGGCGTGCGCCTCAATGCCTCGACACCTACCAAAACAAGCCCCATGAAGGGCAGAAGCACCCTGTCCGGGTTTGGTAGAATCATGCCCAAATCGGACAGATACCAATGAAAGTTGAAGAGGCGACTAAACTCGATATACTCAAATTCAGGTATTTCTGGCCCCGTCAGTGATTGTGACGCGATGAATTCAAAAAACCAGATCGCAGAAAATGTGACGGATACAACAGCCGCGATCCACGGTGTCGGCCGTTTCAACTCGGACTTGTCAATCAGGAAAGCAAAAAACAGAACCGGAAGGGTCAGCGCTGTCATGGACGGATGGATGGTAAAGCCGGCCATCAGAAGGACCGCCATCAACACATATCTATGGGTCAAAAGCGCGCAAAGCGCCGCTAGTCGCAGCATGTCGGCAAAAACGTAGAATTGCCCGACCAAGAATGGTGTGCCAAATCTTGCAAGATCAATCTGGCGGGCGCTACTTGCTAAAAAAAGGATGGCAAGCAGAACAAAACTGTACGGAAGCGTTTGCGGTAAAAGTGTTCTCAGGATCAAAACAGCGCCAGCGATCAATAGCACGACTTCGCAAGCGATCATCATGTACATAGCGACGATAGGCTGAATGCCTAGATAGCTAGCGACAAAGGGATAAATCCAAACAAGCAGTGAATTGCCGATAAAGGCGGCACCACCAGGGTAGTCCTTAGAGAAGTTCTCAGGGTAAAGTACCGAATTCGCGAAATCCACGGCCGAGAACCCACCCCAAGCTACAACGAGGTCTAGTTCAAGGAAATAGGTGTGCCCAAGGTAAGCGAATACCGCCAGAGCGGTCATACACAGCCATATAACCGCGAACTCATGACGTTGCATTAGGATTTGCCAAATTTCATAGAGACCCGCAAAGGGTTGCCAGCGCAGGTTTTTTCATGGAGGTCTTTCACGGTGTCGGAACTGCGATCAGCAAGGGTGTGCTTCCGTTCTATATCTGCTAACTGGGTGCTGTTCTAGTCCTTTTTGTGAGACCCCTCATGTCTAATAATGTGGTTGTCCAGTTCGTCTTGCAAAGTGCTGAGCGCTATTGTGCCGAGGCGACGAAGGATGCCCTGATTGACCTTCCAATACCGACTACTTCAAAGCCATTCGATTGGCCGCTTGTCCGCATTTGCCTGCCGGACTGGGCCGCGGATATTGGTGTCGGCCAGCCCTCGCATCTGATGGCGCCAGCCTTTTGTGTAACAGGTGAAGGTGCGGACTGGGAGTGCTGCGATTGGTGGCGTGCTTGTTTTTCATTTCTGACTTGCGAAGCTGAACGCCATTACGAACAGAGAATGGGCCCCTGTCATTCCTATGCCTATCGGCTACCTAAGACACTTACATCACTCTGGGACCATGCTTGGGTAAACCGTATTCTACTTTTTCTGCGGCGCTGGGCTGCCTGGAAGGCAGGGCGAAACGAAGCTGATATGTTTGGTGCGTTACGTGGGGCGGAAATTTTGCTCACGCATGATGTTGATGCATTACAAAAAACCTTGCCAATAAGGATCAAAGCGCTGGCCTTTGACGGGTTCAACGCCCTTAAGCTTGCACGGCAAGGTGCGCTTCGTGACGCTGTAAAGCGATTGGTCAAAGGGACTGGTTTTTTCTTGCGTCCGGCCGATTATAATTACTTGGCGCATATTGCTGCCCTTGAGCAAAGTTTCGGACAGGTCAGCACATTCAACTTCCACGGTGGGAAATCGCGACGGATACGCGGGCCAAAACGCTATCTGATGGATCCCGGCTATGATGTGACATCTCCGTCAATTGCACATGAGTTGCGCAAATTGGCCGCGAACGGCTTTACGATCGGAGTCCATCCATCCTTCGACGTGTTTGCCGATGCAGGACAATTGCGCGCCGAAATGGATCGCATACGCTCAGCAACAGGTTTGTCGGTCGTAGAAATCCGCCAGCATTGGCTGCGCTTCAGTTGGGCAGACACCTGGCGGGCGCAAGAAAAGGCGGGGCTATTGCGTGATACCACATTAGGTTTCAATGATCGCCCAGGATTTCGCAATGGTGCAGCAATGTGCATACCGGCGTGGATAGCACCAGAAAAGCGCGCCTCAGAGCACTTGCGTAGTATACCCATGATCCTTATGGATTCACATTTGTTCGATTATCATGTTTCAGACGAGCAAACGCGACGTGCCACAATCGATCGGTGGTTGGGCGAGGTGAAAGCCGTGCACGGGATCGCCACGGTGGTCTGGCATCAGAGAGTGTTTCACCCTAAGGACTACGGCTGGGGGGACGACTACACCTATCTCCTGTCTCGCCTGCCTGGCTCCAAGGAAGATCTTTAATGATAGACAAGGTCCATTGCCCATATCTTCAACAGGTGCACAGGGCGTTGCCACGACTTCTGGCACTCTTTGACACAGATCCGCTTTCGCCAACGCTTGGTATGGGTGATCGAACTTATTGGGCTTGGAAACTCAAGGACTTTCCCAATGCCACACAACAAGGTGCGGTTAACGGGCTCGCGCGGCTTGTCTGCGCGGATCTCCTGCCGGATGGGATTAGCGCGAGATCGGTGATCGAACGGATCATACAGATCATCCACGGAGCGAATGAAGCTACCGATCGTAACGGATCACTATCTGAAGCGCTTCCAAATGAAGGGTCATTTTGCGTCACCGCTCTTGTTGCTGCGGACGTCCTGACTGCGCTGGATCTGCTCGGCGACCGACTGACTGCACAAGAGCAGCAAGCGGTCGAAGCCGTCGTCGCGCCGTGGATTGCATTTCTGCATCGCCAAGACGAGTTTCACGGGATCATATCAAACCATCTCGCCGTTGCGGTCCTTGCGCTGGTAATGTGGGAAGACCGCACAGGCGAAGACCAAAGCGTACGTGCGAAGGAGTTTATGAACCGAATTCTGCAGCATCGTTCGACCGAAGGCTGGTTCCGTGAGTATAATGGGGCTGATCCGGGCTATCAAAGTTGGCTTATGAGTGCGCTTGCCGAGGTGCATAAGCGGCGCCCTGATTGGGCACTTGGTGATGCGTTGGAACAAGGATGTACTTTTTTGATGCATTTTGCACATCCCGACGGGTCATACGGCGGAGTTTATGGCAGTCGTATGACCCGGTTCTGCTTTCCTGCCGGATTTGAGGCGCTTGCCCACGAAATGCCGTCAGCACACAGCATGGCGATTTTTGTTCGCAACTCGATCTCTCGTCATGCACTGGTTACGCTGGATACTATGGATGCCCATAATTTGGTTCCGCTATTCAATGATTACGTCTGGGCAGCTGTTGAGCGGCGCGCCAACAGCTGCCGCCCAACCCCCTTGGGCCTTCCCGCCACGCAAGCCGGCCTTCGGGTTCATTTTGAAGATGCTGGATTGTTGATCGACGTAGGGGAGACACACTACACCGTCATCGCCACAAAGAAAGGTGGCGCCTTGCTTCATTTCCAAAACGGCATAGCTGTCCGCGAAGACGAGGGCACAGTTTGTACCAAACGTGGGTCTGCGCCTTTGACTTCGCAATACCTGGATCAGAATTCCGAACTTCAAGTTCTGGATGCTACGGTGCAGATTTCATCAGATCTACGGCCAGCACGTGCACAGTTACCAACTCCTTTCCGCTTTATCATTCTTCGAATACTGTCACTTACCTTTTTCCGCACTGTCGCATTGGGAAATACGATCAAAAAAGCGCTCGCTGCCTTCCTTGTCACCAAAGTGCCTAAGGCGAAGGGTAGAGTTACACGGTTGATAACCCTTGGTCACGATCTGAACCTGCAAGATACGGTTCAAGCACCTGCCGGTTACAAGCAAACCAAAGCCTCTAAATTCAGGGCGATACACATGGCCAGCCAAGGATATTGGCAAAGATCGGACGATACCCGATGATTCCGCGTTTCAAGGCGGATTTTGGTGCCGCGGAGCTTCGTGCTGCATTCAGCCCATTACTTGGGCGTGAAAAGGAAATCGCAAAGTTCGAATTAGATTTTGCTGGGCTCTTTGACCAGCGGTATGCCATTGCAATGCCTTATGGGCGCACTGGCCTGATCATGCTGCTGAAAGCGTTTGGTTTTGAAGGAGACGAAGTGCTGTGCCCATCTTACACCTGCCTTGTCGTTCCCGAAGCGATCGAAAAAAGTGGCAACCAAACTGTATTCGTCGATTGCTCGGCTGCCGACTACAACGTGGATTTTGATCTGCTGGAAGAAGCAGTCGGCCCACGTACAAGCGCCTTTGTCGCAACCTCGATTTTTGGACATCCCATAAATGCTAAGAAACTAGCGTCATTTCGTGCGCGTCATCCGCAGATCAAAGTAATCCAGGACTGCGCCCACAGCTTTGCAGCCGAGTGGGACGGGGAATCGGTGGTGGCAATGGGTGATGCGGCCTTCTTCGGACTCAACATATCCAAGACGATGTCCTCGATCTTTGGTGGCATGGTTACAACAAACGACGTGGCGCTTGCCGAACGCCTGCGAGTGCTTTGTGCCGAGCAGATACGCGCCCCGGGAGTAAAGAAAAACCTTGCACGCAGAGCTTATGTGCTGGCGGCTTGGACCGCATTCACCCGTCCGGTATATGGTGCAGTAAACTGGCTTGAGCGTATTGGCGCCTTAAGTAAGTTCACAACCTACTATTCTGAAGAAACCGTTATGATGCCTTCAGACTATCTCGACGGGATGACAGCTATAGAAGCGCGGGTCGGGCAACTGCAATGCGGCAAGTACAAAGACATTGTCGCGCATCGGCGTGCGGTCGCGAAGATATATTTTGACGCATTGTCTTCGACTGAAGCAGAGGATTTTATCCTGCCACCCAACCTTGCTGGCGCCAGTTACTCGCATTTTGCCGTTCGGACCAAATTCGCACCCGCCCTCATTGAGGACTTGCGTAAGAATGGTGTCCAATTGGGGCATCTCATCGAATATCATTGCCCTGATCACCAAGCATTTAATGCAAGGCGCTGCATCGGCCCACGTCATGCTGCAGAATGGCCAGGAACCATGATTAATTTGCCATTGCAGCGTGATCTCAAGCCAGCTGAGGCGTTAGAAATCGCAGAATTGATCACGGGTAGTTTGCTGAGATTACGTGCAGAAGCCCCGAGAACCTGCGTGTTAAAGTAAGTTCGATCCAGAAGTTCTTGAAGATTCAATAAAGCAACCAGCGTGGGACGATTGACGCTGAGCGTCTTGCTCGCTTTGCGCAGTTTGTACGAGAGGTGACCGCAGAGCGCATTCGAGACAAGATTGCTGCTTCCAAACGAAATGAGTTGTGGATGGGTTGAGATGCAGCCTGCGGATACCTCGCAGATGGAAGATCGCTGCTAAAGATGGATGAAAAAGAGGCAGAAAGGCACTTCTGATGATGGCATTCCATCCGTGATTTGTGCAGTCAGGGCTGATAGAAGGCGAACTTCAATGGAACAGCGCTGAGAAGTTCGCGGGTTTCTGAGTAGAAGCTGCTTCGCATCCCAAGGGTTCAGCCCCGACAGGCAAATCAAATCATCGAATGTTTCCGGCGCAACTGCGGGCGCGGTTGTCCACGATCAATTGGGACAACAAAGGTTTACAACACACTCACTATGCTGAATGACCGAGTACGCTGGCAGATCGTCTTCGGGGCGTTTCAATGGCTCGCATAGCGGATAAGAAGGCGTTGTAAGAGCTCTCTGCCAAACTTGGAACGTTCACAGCACCGAAGTATAACCAGACCTTGATTTAGAAATGGCGATGCTGCGTTGTAGCAGGTTGGAATGGCATAAATTGCTATCGAATCGTTCTCGGTCGATCAATATCGAGCAACGCGGACGCCAGCGTTAAAGCCGCTGACAGCGATACCTCAAAACCAGACTTATTGAAAATCAGCAGCACTTTAGCGCAGAATCTGTGACTAACTTGCTAGCAGTAACCGCAAGTGTAACCCCCCAGCCCTCATTGGACATACACTACGGCCAGTTAATTCCCCTGATTACGAGCTTCCAGCCGTTCAAGGTTTACAACCGTCGAAAGCATAAGACGATCATGGCTCCAATCCTGAGTTTGACGAACCGAGGCCGAACCAATTGCAAGCACAACAACAAGGGAAAGCGCCGACCCAACGAAAATAGCCGACAATTGGGTCGTCGTCACTGGTGCATCGGTCAGGGCGATCACACGCTGTCGCAGAACATGCTTTGCTTTCGGCCCGTTAACCAAGGCCACATGAAGAATGCGAGGGCTTTTTAGCTTAACCGATCGTGTGCAGTAGTCCAGTAAACAGGCGGTATAGTCGGTCGCGTCAATCCCTTTACGCGAGACGACAGACTGATCGCAGGCCAATTCGCGAAGCCGGTCAAACTGATGCTTCATAGCCAGATAGGCCGGGTTCCAGAACAGCAACGGGCGTAAAAGCTCGAAACCCAGTTCCCATTCCACGTCCAATGCGCGGATGTGCTGAAACTCGTGCGCCAGAGCAAAGCGCAGATCGCGTGGCGAGTTCAGTAGATGGCTGGGCAAAACAACGTGGCGGCGGCGAAGGCCGCGTACTGCAAAGGGTACGGTCACGCGATCCGAAAGACGAATGTCCACTTTGGCCGATTGTCGCCATAGAAAGCTGGAGCTTACAGCGTTGCGAATTGCAAGCGCGTTGAGGGCAACCCGAATTGCCAGAACAGCCGCCACCAAAACCAGTGTAATCAACGCACAAGTCACAAAAACAGAGCCGCCTGACATGACATGATCAACCCAGCGTTCGCGCGTGTTCAGAAGGGTTTCGAACTGCGCAGCCGGCATTGCGATTTCGCCGCGCAAATAGGCTGCCACTGCGATATCCCCCAGCGCAACAACCCGTCCGGGCCATACCTGAGCAACAAAACCCGAAACACCCATCGCCAGAACCGGGCTGAGCATAACGCCGATGCAGAGTATCTTGAGCGAACGAAGCTGAGCAACAAAGCCGTACCGCATGGGCGTCAGCGCAAGGCCTCCGCGCACGGCCAGCCAGATCAGCGCCGACAATCCAAGCACTATGTTGAACTCGAGAAACGCATCGAGAACCGGTTTAACCGCTGTCATTTTGCAGTCTCCTCTCTACCAGTGCTCGAATCTCCTCTAGATCATCTTCTGTCAGCCCCTCATCATCGACCAGCCTTGCCACCAGAGTTGCGGGCGTGTCGTCAAACAGGGTCCGGGACAAATTCTGCAACGACCGCGACTGATACCTGTCCTTCTCCAGAAGGGGTCTGTAGATCAGCGACTTGCCGTTCTTCTCGCTTTCGACAAAGCCCTTTTCATCAAGAATACGCAAAATTGTGGCTCCGGAAGTGTAGGCCAGATTGCGATCAGGTGGCAGGCGATCAAGGACTTCACGGACCGAGCCCTGACCAAGCGCCCAGAGTTCGTTCATGAACTCAAGTTCCACGTCGGTCAGAAGATTTGTTGTCTTTTTCTTTCGCATCGATCTCGGTGTCGCCATTATTTAGTATGCCTGACAGACAAGCATCCTTTCGCTGTTTCTCAAAGCTTAAACTTTCCAGAAGACGAAGACGCCCCAACCGATGGACAGGAAAAGAGGCGTCCATACAGGTTGGCCTACCAGCCCAAGCCAGGCCAGGAAGATATAGGTCGAGCCGAGCAGTGTTATGAACAACCGATCGCCCAACGTGGTTGTCAGACCAAGTACACCGCGACGTTCAAGGCCGTCGCGGAACTTGAACCCTTCCAATAGTCCAATTAATGCGATGGCCGCGAAGATACCCACGAATACCGCCAACGTCGCCGGGGTCCAGGCCATCCAGAAATCAGGCCAAAGAGGGGCGGTCCACGAGAATCCCTTTTCCTCTTGCTGGCCAACATTGCCCCATCCGGCTTGCTGGGCGAATGCCATCGAAGGCAGGAAGGGGAGGGTGAGAAGAAGTCTACGCATATCGAACCTCACACACGGCCCATCGCGAAACCGCGCGCGATGTAGTTGCGGACAAACCAGATGACAATGGCACCAGGGATAATGGTCAGTGTTCCGGCTGCTGCCAGCAGACCCAACTCATACCCCGCGCTGGAGGCGGTGCGGGTCATCACGGCGGCGATGGGCTTGGCCTCGACCGCGGTGAGGGTCTTGGCCAGCAGCATCTCGACCCATGAAAACATGAAGCAGAAGAAGGCCGCGACGCCGACACCCGCTTTGATGTTGGGCAGGAAGATCGTCACGAAGAAGCGTGGGAAAGAATAGCCGTCGACATAGGCTGTCTCATCCAATTCTTTCGGGATGCCGCGCATGAAGCCTTCGAGAATCCAGACCGCCAGCGGCACGTTGAACAGCGTGTGCGCGAGCGCCACGGCCAGATAAGTGTCGAACAGGTGGATTGACGAATAGAGCTGGAAGAAGGGCAGCGCGAACACCGCCGCTGGCGCCATCCGGTTGGTCAGCAGCCAGAAGAATAACTGCTTGTCGCCCAGAAACCGATAGCGCGAGAACGCATAGGCCGCTGGCAGCGCTACACAGACCGACAGCACCGTGTTGATCGTCACGTAGATTATCGAGTTGATATAGCCCCAATACCACGTCGGATCGGTGAAGATGGTAATGTAGTTCTCCAGCGTGAAGGTCTGGGGGAACAGGGAAAAGCCCGACAGGATCTCGTTCGTGGTCTTGAAGGACATCGCCACCAGCCAATAGATTGGCAGCATCAGGAACGCGATATAGAGGATCGGGATAAGGGACCGCTTCTTCATTGCGCGTCATCCTTTGTCATCAGAGTGTAGAAGACCCAGCTGACCAGCAGCGTGATGGCGAAGTAGATCAGGCTCATCGCGGCCGCAGGGCCAAGGTCGAACTGTCCCAGCGCGATCTTCACAAGGTCGATCGACAGTAAAGTGGTTGAGTTGCCGGGGCCACCGCCGGTCAGAACGAAAGGCTCGGTATAGATGTTGAAACTGTCCATAAACCGCAGCAGAACGGCGATGGTCAGGACGGTTTTCATCTTGGGCAGCTGAATATAACGGAATACTGACCAGGGGCTCGCGCCGTCGATCTTAGCAGCCTGATAATAGGCATCCGGGATCGACACGAGGCCGGCATAGCACAGCAGCACGACCAATGAGGTCCAGTGCCAGACATCCATCACGATGACCGTGATCCAGGCCGACAAAGGTTGCTGCGTCATGTCATAGTTGATGCCCAGGACGTCATTCAGGAAGTACCCCAGCAAGCCGATCTTGGGCAGAGTGAAGATATTCCACATCGAGCCGACCACATTCCACGGGATCAGCATCGGCAGGGCCATCAGGACCAGACAGACCGGCACCCAGAACCCTTTGCGTGGCATGGAAAGCGCCACGATGATACCAAGCGGCACCTCGATCAGCAGGATCAGAAAGGTGAACAGGAACTGCCGTCCCAGAGCCGCCTGAAACCGGTCGGAACGCAGGATCTGTTCGAACCAGCCCAGTCCTTCCCAGAAGAACTGGTTGTTACCGAAGGTCTCCTGCACCGAATAGTTGACCACCGTCATCATCGGCACCAGCGCATTAAACGCGACCAGCGCCAGCACCGGCAGGACAAAGAACCATGCTTTTTGGTTTTCCGTTCTCATTGCGTCCGCTCCTCGGTTGCGATCCAGCCGTCGCGGTAGACGCGAGATTGTTCGGGTTTGAATTGCAGGTACACATGTTGGCCAGGGTTGGGCGCATTGTGTTCTGCTACGGCTTTCACCGGCGTATCACCGACCATGGCACTGACCACATAGTGTCGCCCGATATCTGCGACCTTGGTGACATGGGCAGGGATGCCGGTTTCGCCAAAGCTTATATATTCAGGCCGGATACCCAGATCGGTGCGGCCTCCGTCACCGTGGGTCTGGCCTTCCAGCATCACTTCATGGCCTTCGAATAGGGCCCGATCGCCCTTCGCTTCGCATGGCAGCACATTCATGCCGGGTGAGCCGATGAAATGGCCGACAAATGTGTGCTGAGGGCGCTCGAACAGTTCCACAGGGGTGCCGATCTGCACGACTTCGCCCTCCTGCATCACGACAACTTCGTCCGCGAAGGTCAGCGCCTCGGTCTGGTCGTGCGTGACGTAGATCATCGTGGCTTTGACGCGCTGGTGCAGCTCTTTCAGCTTGGACCGCAGTTTCCATTTCAGATGTGGGTCGATAACAGTCAGCGGCTCATCGAACATCACCGCGTTCACGTCGTCGCGCACCAACCCACGACCCATCGAGATTTTCTGTTTGTTGTCCGGGCTCAGACCTGAGGCCCGGGTATTCAACATATCCGTAACGTCCAGCATTTCTGCAATCTCATCGACGCGACGTTTGATCGTTGCCGGGTCAACCCCCCGGTTCTTCAACGGGAAGGCCAGATTTTCGCCCACAGTCATCGTGTCGTAGATCACCGGGAACTGGAACACCTGCGCAATGTTGCGTTGATCTGGGGGCAAGGCAGTAACGTTCTGACCATCGAACAGAATCTGTCCCTCGGAAGGCGTCAGCAACCCCGAGATGATGTTCAGCAGCGTTGACTTGCCGCATCCTGATGGTCCCAGCAGCGCATAGGCCCCGCCGTCGCGCCAGGTGACGTCGATTTCCTTCAGGGCGTAATCCTGTGGCCCCTTGGGATTGGGGAAATAGCTGTGTCGCAGGTTTGCAAGCTTGATCTGTGCCATGTCAGGCTATCCTTTTGCCGTCTTGGCCGAAATACCGGCAATGGGCCGGGTTCATGTAGAAGCTGTGGTCTTCACCCACCTGATAGGGATGGACACCCGAGGCCAGGGATACCCACGCCTCATCCCCATGTTGGAAGTGCGCGCTGGAATCCGAGCCCGAAAGCTCGGTCACGATGACACGCCCGGTCAGCTCCACGTCGGCGTCGGAAGAGCGGAACGGGGTCACCCGGTGCGGACGCACGGCGACCAAGTAGTCACCATCGGCTATGTCGGTGACTTTCCAGCCACCACCGCCGACCAATTGCGCCTGCGCATCAGACACAGTGATGCGCGCCACATTGATGGGCGGGTCAGAGAACACACGAGCTGCAGAGATGTTCTCGGGGTTGCGATAGATATCTGAGGTGGGGCCAAATTGGGTGACGCGTCCGTCCTCCATCAAAGCGGTGTAGCCGCCAAGCATCAACGCCTCTTCCGGTTCCGAGGTGGCATAGACCACCACGGCCCCGCGCCCGGCGAACAGGTCGGGCAGTTCTTCACGCAGTTCTTCACGCAGCTTGTAATCGAGGTTGGCCAGTGGTTCGTCAAGAAACACTGCGCGGCTTTCCTTTGCAATCGCGCGGGCCAGCGCGGTACGCTGCTGCTGGCCACCTGACAACTCATGCGGACGGCGCTGTAGCATTGGGCGCAACTGCAGCAAGTTGGCGGCCTCTTCGACGCGGCCTTCGATTTCGGATTTTGCCATCCCCGCCACGCGTAAGGGCGAGGCGATGTTGTCGAAAACGGTCATATGCGGGTAGTTCACGAAGAACTGGTGTACCAAACTGATCTGCCGCTTTTGCGTGTTCAGCTTGGTGACGTCCTGCCCGTCCATCAGAACTTTGCCCGAGGCGATCGGGTCCAGCCCTGCCATCATCTTGATCAGCGAGGTTTTGCCCGACCCCGTAGCGCCCAACAGCACATTGAAATGGCCAGTCTTGAGCGTCAGGTTCGTAGGCTTGATATGGATGACATTGCCAACCCGTTTGGTGGCGTCTTTAAGTTCGATCATGTCCGTGGGTTCCGGTCCTTCAGTGCGTCGCACTGGCCTTGGGGTGGGGATGCCGCACACGGCACCCCCGGTTTCGTTTGCTTACTGAGACTGCCAGCGCTGAACCAGTTCGTCATAGTTGACGGTCTGGCCCTGCGGCTTTTCGTTCTCAAGCTTGGCCTTGGGCGAGCCCGGCTTTTCCAACCAGAAGGCGGCATCCTGCGGCTCGTTCAGACGCGGGCCACAGCCACCGTAGACACCGGCGCTTTCGTCAGCGGCCTGCATCCGGGCCATAGTGATGTCCATCTCTTCTGCCAGACGGTCCATCGCCTCTTGCGGGGTGAAGGCGCCCGAGTTCACGTCACCGATCTGCTGCCACCAGATCTGGGCCAGCTTCGGATAGTCCGGCACGTTGATGCCGGTCGGTGACCATGCCACACGGTCGGGTGAGCGGTAGAACTCGACCAGACCACCCAGCTTGGGTGCGCGCTCGGTGAACGACTCGTGGTTGACCGAGCTGTCGCGGATGAAGGTTAGGCCCACATGGGATTTCTTCACGTCGACAGTCTTGGACGTCACGAATTGGGCATAGAGCCAAGCCGCCTGAGCACGATCCGCAGGCGTCGACTTCAGGAAGGTCCACGACCCCACGTCCTGATAACCAACCTTCTGGCCTTCTTCCCAATAGGGGCCGTGCGGGCTGGGCGCCATCCGCCACAGCGGCGTGCCTTCGTCATCCACGGTGTTGTTGCCTTCGGACTTCGGCTTCACCATGTCTGCGGTGAAGGCGGTGTACCAGAAGATCTGCTGAGCCACGTTGCCTTGGCTAAGCGCTGGCAACGACTGGTAGAAGTCATAAGACGCCGCACCCGGAGGCGCATAAGCCCGCAGCCATTCATCCCACTTGCGGATCGCATAGACCGCAGCCGGGCCGTTCGCAGCACCACCACGCGAAACGGACGCGCCAACAGGGTTACAGGTGCCCGCTTCCATGCGGATGCCCCATTCGTCGACGGGAACGCCGTTCGGTTCACCCACGTCACCGGCGCCGGCCATCGACAGCCAGGCGTCAGTCATGCGCCAGCCGAGGTCAGGCGCGCGCTTACCATAATCCATGTGGCCATAGATCGTGGTGCCATCGACTTCTTTCACGTCATTGGTGAAGAACTCGGCGATGTCTTCGTAGGCCGACCAGTTGACCGGAACGCCTAGATCATAGCCGTATTTCTCTTTGAACGCGGCCTTGTTGGCTTCGTCATCGAACCAGTCCTTGCGGAACCAATATAGGTTCGCAAACTGCTGGTCAGGCAATTGATACAGCTTGCCATCAGGGCCGGTGGTGAACTGAATGCCCATGAAGTCATCCAGATCCAGCGTCGGTGAGGTTGTCGCTGCCCAGTCGCCTGCCATCATGTCGGTCAGCGGATAGGCCAGCTGCAGGCGCGAGTGCGTGCCGATCAGGTCGCTGTCGTTGACATAGCCATCATACAGATTCCGTCCGGTTTGTAGCTGAGTCTGTACGGCCTGAACCACTTCGCCTTCGCCGAGAATCTGGTGATTGACCTTGATCCCGGTTATTTCCTCGAACGCCTTGGTCAGAACCTCGGATTCATAGGAATGCGTCGGGATACCCTCGGACAGGACATTGATTTCCATTCCCGAGTACGGTTGTGCAGCATCGATGAACCACTTCATTTCGGACAACTGTTCATCCTTCGACAAGGTCGATGGCTGGAATTCGTCGTCGATCCAACGTTGTGCTGCGGCTTCGTCGGCCCAAGCAGGACCATGCCCCGCAATGACGGCCGCTGCCGCCACGGCGGAAAGTAGATGTCTCCGCATCTGTCTCCTCCCAAAGATTATGTGATCCGGTGCAGACCGGATGGCAAACAGCATCGATGATATTCGGCGCTGCTGTCAAACTAAAATTTTAGTAATAAGAGATAACAAATTTAAGCGCTTGATAAATAATAATAATACCTGCTTGCGGCGTGTTGGAAGTAGAATATACGCTCAAACAAATGGTGTCCGTAGGTGCTGAAAGCATCGCGAAACACCCAATTCTGAAGTGAGCTTAGCGCTTGCTGTTCCAATGCAAATTGGGTGGAACCCAACGCTGAACCAACCATAGCAGTGCTATACCGGATGCACCGGAAAGGCGTGGAAATGAAACTGCATCTTGGCGATGAGCCGCCCCAGATTGATCAAATACCTGTTCACAGTGTCATCAAAGTGCGTCAGTGGCTGGTGATGATCGTCGATGGCTAACGTTTTCTGAGATTGCAGAAGAAAAAGGCACCTCCAAACGCCGGGTGCGGCATCGTCGACGCCGTCATTGTCAGTCATCACAAACGCCTCGCTTCAAGGCGGGATGGCCAGACCTTCGATCTTGTTCAGAACTACCTCTCGTCGAGGCCAAGTCGGGCAGCATGTCGAGGATCGTTTGCTTGCTGACAACGGGCAGGGGACCGTCCAGCGGGGCCGAAGTTAATTCCGACAGCGGGATGCGGCAAATATTCCTGGTCACTGTACTGTGATCGTGCTGGTAGTCGCGCTTGATCAAATAGACTTAATCGTCAACCTGCGCGTAGCTCAGCTCTTGCTCAGTCATATAAAGGTGGATAACACCTTTCGGTATCTTGGAGTTGAGCTCGAGGAAGCCTTAGCCGTGGTGGAGGCAATTGAAATCTGACGCCTCTGGGTCGCCCTTACAGACGGCCCAAACCTGCCATTGAACACGGCACTCTCGTTACAGTGCGGAATTTCATAAAGCTGACATAGGTCAAGCGTTTGATTGAATCGTCAATGGAAAAGCTCATTGAGCAGTTGGGTAGTTTGACAGCGACAGTTAGGACTTGGTTTGAATTCTGCTCACCTGTAGCGAGGCGAGATCGGATTAGGCGGTAAGCCGCCTCGAAAAAGGCCTGAAAAGCATAATAGTAAATGATTGTGCTGCTGCCTCCGTTGAGCGAGTAAGTATCATCTGGTACTATGCCCCATTGTTTTATTTTTTTTGACCGCAGCTGCGCGGGTGAAGTGAAGCTGATTTTCGAAGGTGCATGTCATTTCATATGCACCGGGCCATCTGTGGATTTTGAGTATCAGAGACTTCTTCAGTCCTGCCGCGGCGGCGAAAGCTGACGGAGGACAATATGACTCATGACCTTGGCCGCGTTGTGCCTGTATCCCAGGCCGTAACGGATGCATCCCCCCTCAATCTTGTGCTTGATCCAAGCCCGATCGGCAGTCCGCGATTTGCAATGCTGCATTTCGACAATGTCTCGCTCTCTGGCGGCGCCCGGCTCGAGGTGAACCTTGGCTATACGACGGATGTGTTCTCGTCCGGCGCGCCCAGCGATTTCTGGACACGCCCTGCCGATGCGGCGACGGCTCCGATCGAAATCAGGATCGTCGGTGGCAGCGGTTCGGCGCGCCTGTTGGAATACGGCAGCGGCGAACCGACCCAAACAGTCAATCCGCCGGGAACCTTCACCGGCAGCCTGTCGAACCCCGATCCGTTTCTGCACACAAATCCCTTCGATGAACCGATCTATGAGACGCGGCTGATGTGCACGTCCGGGTTCGCCTGGCAGAATGCCGATTGCGCACCGCCCGCGGGCATTTCCCCAGCCGTCAAAGCGCAGGTCGAGAACGCCAGCGGCATCATTTTCTTGGTGCACGCTGGGCATGTCAGCAGTTGCTCGGGCACGCTGATCGTCGGCGATCTTTTTCTGACCTCGCGCCATTGCCTGACCGACGCCAGCGGCGAGGACGTTCGTAGCGCATCGGTGACTTTCGATTATGCGCCCAATTGCGACGGCTCGCGCCCAGGCGGCCATGCTCCGCGTTTCTTCAAGGTTATCGAAGAGGTGGCGTCCGGCACCGCACCGGGCCCTTCGACGGTCAACTCCGATTGGGTCGTCGTACGGCTCGACGCTGCACCCGGCAGCTTACCCGCGCCAATCCCCATCAGGACCAGCAACCTGATGGCCGGCGAAACGCTGTTGTCGATGCACCACCCAGGCGGTTCGGTGAAGAAAACACAGTCGGTTGTCTATGATGGCGACACCTCGACCATCAACGGGTTCGATTTCGCCGGCGGCAGTTCGGGCTCGGGTCTGTTCGACGCCGCCGGGCAACTTGTCGGCGGGCCGCTCAGCCAGGGGCCTATACCGGGTCCGTGCAATGTGAGGTTTACACCGGTCGCGGGCATTATCAATACACTCGAGAACCCGTCGCCGCCTCCGAACCCGCTCGATGTCATGCTGGTCTTCGACAAATCCGGCAGCATGAACAGCAACGCGCCGCCAGCAGGCCGCTCGAAACTGGAAGAGGCACAGGATGCGGCCAGCCTCTTTGTGCAATTGGTGCAAAACGGCGATGGTAACCGGCTTGGGCTGGTGACTTTTAACCATAGCCCTAACCTGGAACTCGGCCCCACAGCGACGGCCGCTGCCAAGAACACACTCGTCGGCAACACTCCACCGTTTGACGAGGGGCTGGTCGGAGACATCGCCGCAGGCGGCAACACCTCGATCGGTGGTGGCCTCAGCGAAGCGCTGTCGGCGATGTCCGGCACCAGCAACGATAGGACGATCCTGCTGCTGTCCGACGGTTTGCAGAACACCGATCCAATGGTCGAGGCGGTTGAGGACAGTTTGGGAGACACCCGCCTGTGCATCATCGGGTTCGGCTCCGATGCACAGATTGACGGCTCGCTTCTGGGTCGTTTGGCCGCCGAACATGGCGGACAATTCACCCGGGCTGTCGACGGTCTGGCGCTACGCAAATTCTTCGGCGTCTGCTTCGGCGACATCTTCCAGAGCGGTGCTCTGAACGACCCCGAACACGTGTTGCGTGCCAGTCAGACCGTTTCCGCGCCGCACACTTTCAAAGTCTGCGGCGAAGAGGAAATCACCGTGGCCATCGGCTGGGACGAGGTTTCGACGCCGCTGCGGCTGCACGTGAAAACACCAAAAGGCAAGTCCGTCGGTGGCAAAGGCTTCACCGAAGTGCGAGGTCGCACCTGGGCATTCATCCGCATTCCGCTGCCGTTCCGTGGCGAACGCGACGGTACCTGGAGCTTCACCGTAGACCGGGTGCCAACCGGGGGCGAATTCCCGCCGCCACCAACCGACGTCCAGTATTTCTCGCTGGTCGTGTGCGAAGGTGGGCCAAAGATGCGCTACCTTGGAAACCAGCAGCGCATTTATACCGGCGACCGGATCGATCCGCTGGTCGGTTTGCACTACCCGAACGGAACCGTGCCCCACGGGACAACTGTGCACGTGACGGCGACCTCTCCCACCCGCTCGCTTGGGGCCTTGGTCCAAGAGCGCGGCATCTCCAAACCGGTCATCACCGGTGACGCGCTCGGTGGATTCCGCGCAACGTTGCAAACCATCGAACGCGAGGAAGGCGCACTGCCGGTTGTTGCCGACAGCATGACATTCGCACTCCACGACGATGGGGCACATGACGATGGTGCCATGGCCCCGGACGGCGTCTTCAACTTGCCGCTGAAGGACTTTTCGGTTGTCGAAGGCACCTATGATTTCCGCGCGACGGCCCGCTATGGCGACGATTGCCAGTCCACCCGCGAGGTCATGTGGTCGGTCCATGTCGAGATAGGCATCGACCCCGAGAAGACCGATGTAGTGATTGAAGGTTCCGATGGCAAAGGCACGCTGGTCCTGACGCCGAGTGACAAATACGGCAATCCCCTCGGACCCGGACGTCCGGGCAGTTTCGAGGTTCACCCCATTCCGGGTGTCTCGATCGACGGGCGCGTCAAGGACAGGGGCAACGGCAGCTATGGTGTCGACATCTCTTGGGACGCAGACATCGATCGCCCCGGCATCGTGGTGCAGCAACCCGACCGGGCCCCTGGCGTCTATCAGCCGCCCGCAGGTGCGGTGCCTTGCGACGACAATGAAGACAAGGATTGCTTCGACAAGGCCGAGAAACTGCTGGATTGCATCGGCTTGCCCGACTCCGATGTACGCAAGATCCGCATCAAAAGCGTCTGCGTCGAGTTCTTGATCGACAATGACAAAGAGTGCTAGGTCTAGCGCCTAAAGGTCAATCTCCGAAGCAGAGTAACATCCGCATGATCCGGGGTGCTTGGCGAGGCAAGGTGGGCCCATTGCTGCCGTTTGACCCTGGTCACCTTCTCGCGGTGCGGACCGTCAAAGCTGTCGTTCGCTGCAATCGCGAAGCTGGAAAGTAGACGATGATCTGGGGAACGGCTCTGAGCGGAGATGTAACTTTAACGGACGATGTTGCAGCTTAACCCAACAGACCTGCCATCTATGGATTGTGGTTTCGTCAGGACCCAAGGGCGGGTGCTGATTTGGATGGCCTTTGTGTACTTCGAAGATCTCACGTGCAAACTATCATCCCAGCTCGAACATCTGATCAGTCGGATTTGGCGATCTCTAATGCTTGTTCCCTTAGCCAATTGATCGCTGGATTGAAGCGGCTACGCTCGTGGCGGACAAGAAAATAAGGGAAGCCACAACTCGGCCGAAACGGAGCTGAACAAAGAGAGGTCAATTTCTGGACTTGCTTTGCCAGCCGCTTGGGGACAGCTGCAACTGCATCCGTCTGTCCTACCAAAAAAGGTAATGTGGTGAAGTAAGGCTGCTGGAACACAGCATTCGAACCATCTCCTTTTTCCCTCATGATCGTATCGGTTTTCAGACCCGAAGTGCCCGGAAAACTGAACTCGATTAACCGGTAAGCCGAAACGTCTCGCGGAGTAAGTGCCCGTTTTGATGACGCATGTTCTTCAAGCGGATGGCCTTGTCGGAACAGGATTTCGTAGGTTTCATCAAATAGCTTCTGAACAAGCAAATCGTTCCTCGCATCCAAATCCGCGTATAGCAGCAGATCAATTGCTCCTTTTTCCAAATCGGTAAAGCTTTGCGGCACCAGTGGCGAGACATTGAACCTTAATGCTGGTGCGGTAACGGCAAAGACTTCCATCATGGGTCCCAGGACAGCCGCGACGCCGTAATCTGTCGAGGCAATGCGATAGCAATGGTTGGACTGTGCCGGATCAAAGGCGGACGGCTGGAAGACGTCAGCTATCGCCGACAGGGCAGCATCGACCGGTTCATTCAAGCCCAGAGCATGATCCGTTAATTGGTATCCGGACTGCGTTCGGATCAGCACCGGATCTCCAATAAGGTCGCGTACCCGGGCGAGGATTCGACTGGCGGCGGGCTGGCTGATCCCCAGATGTATTGCCGTGCGTGTCACGCTGCTTGTGCGAAGCAGGAGCTGTAGGAACCGTAGAGTCCTAACATCCAGAGAAGTTAAGATGTCATTCATTTTTTGCATGCTCATCATGCTATTTGCGTCATCCCAATTATGTCCGTCGCGAGTTAACTGACAAGTGAAGCCTAACCGGGCGCCCCCCCAGATCGGGGCGCTCGATCCAAGATCGTTTGGTTGTCGAGACCATCAAACTGTATACGAAAGGGCAGCAGCAATGATTACACGACGCATGTTCAACTCAATCGCGATTGCAACATCCTTGAGCGGAGCTTTCGCCGCCCGCGCTAGCACAGCGGAGGCATCCGGTGACCCAGATCAATCGGCATTTGGCTATTATGATGTTGAAACAGTGTCCTTTGACAGCTCTGGGGAAACCCTTGTTGGAAAGTTGTTGAGACCTGCTTCGGAAGGACTTCACCCGGCAGTTGTGATCATCGGCCCTGTTGCATTCGTCAAGGAACAGTCACCGGTGCAATATGCAACCCGCCTGGCATCGCGCGGGCTGGCAGTTCTGATATTCGATCCACGCTATCACGGAGAAAGCTCGGGCTCACCCCGACGCTACGAGTCTGGTGAAGCCAAGGTTGAAGACTGCCAAGCCGCCCTCGGTTTTCTCGCAAACCAAGAAGGCATCGACGCAAACCGGCTTCATCTTCTCGGGATCTGTCAGGGTGTCAACTGGGCGATTGAAACAGCGGTGACAGACGGTCGCGTGGCCTCTCTCGGGGTTGTCGCGGGCCACTATCTAACTGAGGAAACCGCCAGAATGTACCTTGGCAGTGATGCCGAGGTTGAAGCACGCATAGATCGCGCGGCCAAAGCAGCCACCGAATTCGAAAAAACGGGGGAAGCAAGCTACATCCCGATCGTCGGCTCTGAGGATGCCCTTCTGACCGCAACTGCCATCGCAGACTGATACCTACCATGGGATAACAGGGCCCCTTGGCTGACTTTCAAAGGGGGTTGGGAAAACCGCATCACCGCGATGAGCGAAGCTGGCATTTGGGGCTGGCGGATCGACGAAACAGCCCCTCAACTGAACCTGCCTGTATTGATGATCCATGGCGACAGAGCGGCAAGCGGTCAGGTCATTCCCCGCCGCATTTTTGAAGAAATCGCGTCAGAAAAGAAGACGCTGTATTGGATCGACGGCGCCAACCAGCTTCAGTTTTACGAAGACCCGTTGATCATTGATGCCGCCGTCAATGCTCTGGCTCCGCACTTTCTTGCCTCCAATCGAACCCTTTGATGCAAACCGCTCGGTTCATTGACGCCGCCCCGGAACAATCATTGCCGGAAAAACGGGCGGCAACATCAAGGCACAGATACACCGGAGAAATATTTGAGATGAGAGTTCTTTCGCTATTGTTCACTTGCACCACGTCCTTACCTGTTGTCGCCGAACAGGAGCTGCCGCCCTTTACCGAAGCCGTTTTGCCGATGGGAAATGATGTCTATACCGTATCGATTGGACCGGGTGGGCCAGATGAAGAGTTCAGCTCAGACGCCACTAACGGCGGGCTCTACAAGCTCACTCCTGATGGCGCGACCGAAGAAATCAAACTCTCGGATGGGCAAGGTCTGCGCAACCCAACAGGGATGGTGCGTTCCGGCAACCAGATTGTCATTGTGGATGGCAATGAGGTCATTTCTACCGCTTCGGATGGCACGGTAAACTGGCGTCAGGCTCTCGATGACGATGGTGTTTTTCTCTACGATATCGAAGCCCTCGACGACGACACCCTTCTTGTGAGTGATTTTGGGCGCGGCGCATTCCTATCGGTCGCAGCCCAAACCGGACAAATTCAACCTCACCTCGGCGATTTGCGCATCAGTGGTCTCGCCCGCTTTGCAATCGCAGAGACAGGTATTTACGCTGTGTCCTGGGGCAGCGACGACGCCTGGGACAGCGCTTTGTATTGGGTTCCGCATTCAGGCAACGGAGATACTGCTGTAGCTGTTTCAACCGGCTTTGGTAACTTGGAATCCGTTGAAGTCGTGAACGGCACAATTGTTGTCGGGGGTTACCGGGGTCACGAGAAGTACCCGAATGCGAGGCTCTTGCGCGTTGAAACTGATGGGTCCGTAGATCCGCTGAGCGTCGGGTCTCATTCGCGTGGGATTTCCGATATACTCTTCGATGGGTGGTCGATTTGGCTGACCTATTTCTATGACGCATCCTATGCGGAGTTGCCGTCTCAGGCGATACAGAACTTTGACTAAAAGACGCGCGTACTCTCGCTTCTGTGGTGTGGGGCTTCCGCCTGTACCATATGCTCCGAGAGCTATTTTACGGCCCTAGTCCCGGTTCCCAGAAGGCATATTTAGTCGCTGTCTTCAGTGAAATCCTCAGGCTTTAGTACCATGATTTCAAGGTATCTAGCGTTCGAAATTGGATCAATCCGATTGGCCTCTTCGCTAACGAATTCCACCCAAGCAGTTGTGTGATCATTAGTTTCGTGGCCCCTTAACTTCAGCACGTCTTGGACCAATTGGCACAATATCCTCGCATCTTCGAGGTCGCGGGCATGGCCAAGCAGCATGCTGCGTTTCGCTTTCTCAAATTTTTTGTTCCTAACACGGAGCGCTTCAAGCCTTGCCGACTCGGCTTCTTTCGTTCTTCGCTCATGGTCTTGTTTGCGTTCAATTAACCACTCATGCTGGCGCTCGGCATGTTCCCGGTGAATGGTCTCGGCCAATACAACCAATTCGATCGCAAGCTCGGTAAGACGCGTTTCAAGTTTGACGTCCGGCTCATCCGCCCAAGATAACCGGACATCTTGCCCACGAAAGTGGTTTGGAACGATCAGAGTTATTAGTTCTTTAGCTGGCCTGTGGCCACCGGGGTTCCGATAGTAGTTGCTCTGCCTCAAATCCGCCGTCGCGAGAAGCTAAAGTGGTACATGCCGTTGATGAATGGAAATTGAGATTTCGATGGTCTCTTCTCCCTTAATTCTCGGTTTGCCACCGCATTTTGCGACGCCCAGGAAAGCCGCAGCAAGCCCCTATCTCGCCAAAGATCTAACCACGCTGACGGCCCGTTGCAGACATTCGACGCGTATCCGAAGTTTTGCGCTAAGAGCGCTCGGCAGAAATTCGAGTGGGCACGAGTTCTAAACCCGTTTGGCATTCATGCAGACAGATGGAGGTTATTTGAATAATTCTATCATTCCACCGGATCCAAGTAGGGAGCTGCCGCTGGCCGGTTTTTTCAGAGCATGCATGTGATCAAATTGCATCATACAAAAGACCAGTCAGAAATTCGTTAATATATCGTTAATCGGAACATCAAAAAGCCATCTTTTTTTTGCTGCTAACAAATACGCGGAGGTTTTCGCGCAAAAAAGTTGCGGTGGTTTCCCGACCACTCTTAAGGGGTGAACAAGATGTTACGAGTAAGCGGTTTGAACCGCAAAGCGCGCCGTCGTACAGCGGCACTTTCCAAAGCGCAGACGAGCAAATACCATCAAGGAAAATCCGCTGCATATCGCGCTTTCGCTGCTCCAGTTGCTGCCGGTGCGATAGGTTTGGGTGCATCGATTGGAGTGGCAACTCCTTCGATCGCGCAAACGGTTGTTCCTCCATCAAACGGTTCGTGCAGTGTTGCGGGTGACCTCGCCACCTGTACGGGAGATGTTTCAACGGGTGTTCAGGCAAACGGGCCAGCAATCGAAACGCTCAATATCAATAACGTGACTGCTCCGGGAATTGCACCAGGCGGTGGAACAGACGGAGTGGCTTTCAGCACACCAACAGGTAACGTAACCCTTAACATCCAGACGAATGGAACCGACGGCATTGTCACGACGGGGAACGGCGCGGATGGGATTGTTGTGGATGCGGACGGCGACGGGGATGTTTCGATCACTTCGACGGGCGACATTGCAACCGACGGACGTCGGTCCTTTGGCATTCGGTCCGATCTTGAGGGTGACGGTGCCATTTCGGTTAACTCGACCGGCAATATCACGACATCCGGACCCAGCAGAAGCGCCGGTATCGGCGCTACTCAACAAGGTGGTGATGGCGATGTGTCAGTGGTTTCAGCGGGTCGTATAAGCACATCGGGCAGCCGTTCAGACGGAATTTACGCCAATCAGGACGGTGGAGACGGCACGGTATCGGTCAACTCAGCGGGCGATATCAGCACAATTCGAAATCGATCAACAGGCATCACCGCTCTTCAGAGTGGCGGCGAAGGGGATGTCTCGGTGGTGTCGAATGGCAATATCTCAACGGCTGGAAACAACTCTGGCGGTATACTTGGACAGCAAAGCGATGACGATGGCGATGTCGCGATCCTATCAACCGGAAACATCACAACAGAAGGAAACAACGCGAACGCCGTCTTGGCGCGTCAAAATGGCGGCGATGGGGATATCTCCATTGAATCCGAGGGCAGTCTCTCGACTTCTGGAAATAACGCCCGCGGGATCTTTGCACGGCAAGACGACGGTGATGGCGATATCACGATCCGCTCGACCGGAAATATCACAACAGCTGGCAACAACGCTGATGGCATCTTTGCCCGCCAAAGGGGTGGAGACGGAGATATCAACGTCACTTCGTCGGGCAATATTTCGTCCGCAAGGGACGGCATCCGCGCGCTTCTGACCAATGATGGCGACATTACAATTTCGAACCGGGGCGATGTCAGCGGCGCAGCAGCGGGCGACGGTATCAACGCCACGGTGAATGGCGCTGGTGATGTCGTCGTCGACAGCATCGGGGATATTACTGGCAGAGAATACGGGATTTACGGCGTAGCAAATGGAACAGGCAACGTAACGGTCAATTCCAACGGCAACATTTCTGCTGAAGAAGAACATGCGATCTTTGCTGACGCGGAGGACGGGAATGTGGCCGTCAATGTGACGGGCGACGTCCAATCCCTCGATAGCGATGCAATTGATGTGGAAACCGGCAGCCCCGGAGGTGTGATTGACGTCACTGTGGTGGGCAATATCACTGGCGATGCGATCGGCATTGACGCTGATGCCGAGGACTCCGGTGATATCAACATTCAGGTCACAGGTGATATCCGCGCCGGTTCGGATGACGGCATCGAAGCCGAAGTTGATGGTGACGGCGACATCTCGATCACGATGAACGGTGATATCGAAGCAAGCGAACACGGGATCCGCAGCTTTGTTGCTGGCGACGGAAACATCTCGGTTGAAGCGTCGGGTGAAATTGCGGCGGAAAATATTGATGGCATTAACGCTGAAATAGACGGAAACGGCGATGTTACTATTTCGGCATCCGGTACCATCGATGCCGAAGTTGACGGAATCTTCGCCCACGTGACCGAGAACGGCAACATAAGCATTACAAACGCTGCATCCATAACCGCCAGAAACGACGAGGGAATTGACGCCGAAATCTTCGGAGATGGCGATGTCTTCATTAGAAACTCGGGGCGGATAATCTCTCGCGAAGACGATGCGATCGAAGTGGATGTCGAGGGAAGCGGCGATGTCAGCATTGTGAACTATGCCCAGCTCACCGCCGATTCCGACGCGATCGATATCGAACTAAACGGTGACGGCGATGCCCGTGTGACCAACAGCGGGGCGTTGCGTTCGCTGGACAATAACGGGATCGAAGTGGACGTGGACGGAGCCGGTTCAATCACCATTGTGAACACCGGAAATATTGATGCGTTCGAATACGGTATCGAGATCGAAGATCGCGACAACAACGCCGCTGCAATAATCACAAACTCCGCCCGCATCACCGGTCGAGAAGGCTTTTCCATCGTATATGGCGGCGATGGGAACGACACGTTGAATCTCGAGCCCGGCTCGATTCTGAACGGATCGGTCGATTTCGGCAATGGCAACGATGGCATGGGGGGCACGAACCCGAATGACATTGACACGTTGAACTTTGCGCGCGGGATGAATTCGGTTGTAAATTTTGCTGATGCATCGGGTGACGATAATGACCTCGCATCCGCCCCCGAAGTCGTCAATTTTGAAGGGGCCGGCGTTGTGGCCAACAATGGCCTCACTGCGGTTTCGGTGGATACGACGGGATTCGCGGCCCAAGGTACCTTTATCAGCGATCTCACCGACGCGGTGTTCAATACGATTGACACCGCCAGCCCCTATGCGTCCGGCTCGTCCGGTGGCCAGGTTAGCAGAAACCTGGGTCCTTTCGGGTATGTTGAACAGGATAACGGCCCATATGTCTGGGGTTCAGCCTTCGGAGGAGATCGCGATGTTGAAGAAGACGGTTCAAATCTTGGATTCAGCCATCGTATGTACGGTTTCGTAGTTGGTGCCGAGACGAATGAATTCATCGATAACAGCGATTTTGGTGTTCTTGTCGGATATGACGACAGCCATGTCTCGCTGGATCAAGACGCAGGAGATACCGATATCACGTCATATTTTGGGGGCGTCTACCTCGAAAGGGACTACGGACGATACAGCCTCAACGCAGCGCTTCTTGCTGGCGTAACCGACAATGAAGCGACCCGAAACGTTGATGGCGGCGAAGCGAAAGGCGATTTTGACGGCACGTTCGTTTCGCCATCGCTCTCGATCTCGGCACCCATCAACGCCTTGCCAATTCCTGCCTTCTTCAGTGCACGCGCAAGCTATGTCTTTCTGAAACTTGATGAATATTCCGAAACAGGAACCGCGTATCCGCTGACTGTCGAAGATCGGAACGTTTCGCTGTTCAACACGCGGGCTCAATTGAACTTGCCCCGCCTCTACGAGGCCGCAAATGGATCGAGTACCTACCTGAACTGGGCCGTTGGAGTAGATGCAACTTTTGATGCAGGATCCGACGATGTGGACGCAATCGTAGCAGCGACACCCTTTTCTTTCGTAGCTTCAACAGAAGATGCAGCTGCAGGGTTTCTTGGCTTTACGCTTGAACATACCTCTGCAGATGGAAACCGATCGATAGGCTTCAGCGGCGAGTTTCAATCAACCTTTGGTGGTGGATCCAGTGTTGTCGGAGAACTCACGGCTTCCATAAGGTTCTAAACCAACGAATTGCCGTATTGTTTGGTCAAATGTTGGTTCTTAACAGCCTCTTCAAACTGACTGCCTTAACATGGGAGCGTCTGTTTAGTTTCGTCACGCACGTCCAAGCCATCTACGCCTACGAAATCACAGGGGCTTTTTTGTATTTTCGAATCTAGCCGTAGGCGTCGACCGCGAAGGTCGGATTTCGCCTCCGCTACCGGATAGGTTTGCAACCGCAGAGAATGTCAGCTTCCCGCCCATTTTAATGTTAACAACTGGACTTTAGGCTGTTCGCAAGCGGTACTAACGACGGTCAAGACTCGCCCGAGGTGCCCGGGCTCCGCTCTGTTCAGGGCGCGGACTTAGCCTGTGCCCATAGAGTGGAGAATAAAATGTCAAATGCATCCAACCTGGAAATAAAATCACCACCTGCCAAAAAGCCCGGAGCAGCCGACGCGTCAACAAAGTCTACAGATACTGCTGTCCCTTAAGGCCGGTGCAACGATTGTGCAGATTCAAAACGTCTTTGGCTGGCAGCCGCATTCTGCGCTCGCAGCGATTTCGATGATGCGCAAGGCGGGACATACCGTTGAGCGATCAGGGTCTGAAAAAAGTACTGTCTATCGGATTGTGAAGGAGGCGTCAGCATTACGGATGCAAACTTCAAGTTTTGCGACCTTACGCACGTACTCGCTGACATCGAAAATCTGGACCGCTCTAGCTGCCTTGATCAGTGGCAGAAAATGTTCGGTCGGCCGCCGCCGAAGTAACTGTCCTCGCAGTTCATGAAGCCGGTGTTGACCTGGGAGCTACAGATACAAGAACTAGGCGGGTTGTCTGTGAAGACAGAACTCCGACTGCAACAAATCGCGTTGGGAAAAGCGCTGCCACCTAGTCTGAAACCAGGATCACATCTGGTGCGGGAGTGGAACGGACGCACCTATCAGATTGAAGTAATCGCGGGCGGATCTTTCTTGGACGGCAAAACGTGGCGCTCCCTGTCGGCCATCGCAAAGCACACCACCGGACCGCACTGGTCAGGCCCGCGCTTCTTCGGGGTTCAGTGATGCAACTTATCCGCTGCGCCATCTACACTCGAAAAAATTCGGAGGAGGGGCTAGAGCAGGAATTCAATTCGCTGGATACCCAGCGGGAAGCCTGCGAAGCATACATGCGAGCCAGAAGCACGAGGGCTGGGAATTGTTGCCGGATCACTATGATGATGGCGGTATCTCGGGCGGTCATCTTGACGGCCCTGCTCTGCAGCGGTTGATGCAGGCTGTAGATAATAATCACGTAGATCAGATTGTTGTTTGAAAGGTCGACCGGTTGACACGATCGCTGACTCACTTGGCAAAGCTGATCGACCATCTCGACGCAGCCGACGTATCGTTTGTGTCCGTTACCCAGTCCTTTAATTTGTCCACCAGCATGGGGCGCTTTACACTCAACGTGTTGCTCAGTTTCGCTCAGTTGAACGTGAAATGACCGCTGAACTTATCAGGGAAAAAATTGCGGCCTCTAAACACAAGGGCCTATGGATGGGCGGGAATGTTCCGTTTGGATATCAGGCGGACGGCCTGACGCTTAGAATCGACGAAGAGGAATAGGCAACAATTAGGGCGCTCCACGATCTCTATCTGGAGCATCAGACCATTTTTTGTTTCAAAGAGCGGGCGGAGGCACTGGAGCTCCGGATCCGGCGCCCGGAACGCCCGGGTGGGCGCGTGACGGGCGGGACGTTCTTCGATCGCGGGCATATCCATCAACTTCTCAGCAACCCTATCTATGCTGGCCGCATACGACACAAGGGTCAGGTTGATGATGGGCAGCACCCCGCTATCATTGACCCGGCGGTATAGCAGCTGGTGCAGCAGTGGTTGATAGATGGCGCGGCAAGGGAGCGTGGATTAAAGCAGAAGGCCAAGCGATCAGTGCTGGCCGGGAAGCTCTTTGATGAGACCGGAGATCGGCTGACAACTAGCCATAGCCGCAAAAACGGCAAGCGTTTGCGTTACCACATCTCTAGAAGTCTGTTGACCGATCGAATTCAGAAGCATCCGGATGCCTGGCGGCTGTCGGCAGAGCAGCTCGAAAACCTTCTGGTCGAATGGTCAGACAACACTTGAACCGACCGAACGCTGTGACTTCAATGGTGCGGAATATGTCTGCAGCCGAAAGCGCTTCGGCAACAGAGTTTCTCAGAGATTGCCAGTCTGCCAGGAACTGCCTTGGCATGATTGCGCGGGCGGAGCTGTGATAGGGCTCTCTGAGGGTGCAACTGGATATCCAGGCGCGGGCCCAGATGATTGGTTGCAGGGTCGACCTGGTCGATGCCGGGGAACTAGCGATCGAAGCGCCATTCCGGATGCGCCGCAGAGGCTTGGAACTGAAATTGCACTTAGGCGATCAGCCCCCTGAAATCGATCAAACACTTATCCGCAACGTCGTTAAGGCCCGCCGGTGGTTGGCGATGATCAATGATGGCAGAGCTTTCTCAGAAATCGTTCAAGAAGAAGGCACCTCCAAACGCTGGGTGCTGGATGTGGTCGATCTGGCCATGCTGGTGCCTGATGCTCTGGATGCCATCGATTCAGGCGAACAAACTGATGGCCTGACAATGGACTACCTGATCAGGTCGGGTTTCCCGGCGATCTGGTCAGATCAACACAAGGGCTTCTCTGCCCTCTGATCTGCCGCCTCTCCGAAACACACCAAACTCGTACCGTCGGAATCGCGACCTGGGACTGTGGTCGGAAATCGACCACTGTTGCGCACACGCTCGGGTCTCAGTTGAAATTACTGGATCTTAAGTCGCTGAAAACACGCTATAATCGGCGTGCAACTTCTCGGTATGTGATTTCCGGGAAATCATGGCTGGGGTGGTAGGATTCGAACCTACGATACACGGTACCAAAAACCGCTGCCTTACCACTTGGCTACACCCCAACGGTGAGCGGCTATCTACGACTGTTGCTTTCAGGGTTCAAGGGCTTTTTTGGACAATTTTGATGTGGATATGCAATTTAGTTTGATGGCGGTTGGATCGTCGGGATGGTCGAGTAGGGGGCAGGCGATTGTTTGAGGCGAAGCTAGATCTCTAAAACGAAAATCCAACTGGCAATCCTTGGTTTTGCGGTCTCGAGATACAATCCGCAATGCGCCACAACGCTCGTTCCTGCGACTGCGTTTCAATAGCGCAAGAATTGGATTAAATTATTGATTAATAGCGATAAAAATTACCTTTATCAGTTGAATGTCTTTGGCTTCGGACCTAGCTAGATAAAGTCCGCTAGCCAGCACGAAAAAGGAGCGAGCAATGAAATTGAACCCGCAAGTTGCAGAAGCATTGAATAAGCAGATCAACAATGAGCTCCACGCTTCGTACACCTACTTGGCGATGTCGGCTTATTTTGAGGCGCAGGATCTGCCAGGATTCGCCAGTTGGTTTCGGGGGCATTCTGCCGAAGAGGAAACCCATGCAATGCGTATATTCGACTTTATCGCCAAGCGGGGTGGGAGGGTAAATCTCGACGGCATCGCAAAACCGCAAACGGACTATGAATCACCCGTTGATGTACTGGAGCAGGCGTTGGCGCAGGAGCAAACCGTGACGGGCCAGATCAACGCGTTGTTTGAGCTGGCGCATGAGGTCAAAGAATACAGCACACAGAATATGCTGAACTGGTTCCTGGCCGAACAGATAGAGGAAGAAGACCTGTTCACATCGATCCTGGACAAGGCCAAGGCGGCCAGCGGGGACCGATGGAACCTGCTGTTGTTGGATCAGGAACTGGCCAAACGCGGCAGCGCTGCAGGCGCGGAGTAGCTCAGTCGGCGCTGTTGCGCACGTACGTCATTCCCGAATCTCGGCGGGGTCGACCCCCCAAAGATTGCTTTTCAGGGTCCAGCCCCGATAGCCGCCTGCCGAGATGCGGCACCAATCGGGTGAGCACTTTTCAAGCCGGGCGACGACGCCGGTTTCAAATTGCGCGTTCACCTGCGATTTGGGATCAGGCATCGCGTAAACCGGCAGCAAGTCGGCTTCGATAAGGACTGTCCGCACACCTGAAAGCAGCGCGTAATGCACCCAACCCCCGGCACCGTCTCGATCCTGAACCTTGCGCCAGTTTCCATATTCGGCCGTGATCTGCAGCGGCATGCCACGCCGTTTGAACACCCAATCGATTCGGTGAGTCAGCGAAGGGCCGCGACGGACATTACCCTCGGCGGCTTTCATCGAGACATATCGCGGAAGCGGTAGATTCGTCACTGGACCGCGTTTTTCCTGCGCGGACACGGCCACTGCGCCGAGCACGAGCAGGAAAACCGATATCAACACCACAAAATGGCGGTTCACTGAAAAACTAGCACTCACTGCCTGTCTGCTCTTATGCCTGTGGATCGTATGCAAAAAAGGTTGAGACGATGCCCAAGGGGTTCTTGTGCCCCGTGTAATCCTGCGCCACGATGCCATGGCGCGCGGCAGTTTGCAAAGCGGTAGGAGGGTCAAGGTGCCAAGAGAACGTCTGAGTGTTGTCGTTACGCGACGGTTGCCCGAAGCGGTGGAAACACGGCTAAGCGAGCTTTTCGATGTAAAACTGCGTGACACCGACGATCCCATGACTCGCGAAGAGCTGGTGGCGGCAGTGAACACAGCAGATGTGTTGGTTCCGACGATAACCGATACAATTGATGGCGGTATCCTGGGGCAGGCTGGTGAGAAATTGCGACTGATCGCCAATTATGGTGCCGGTGTCGACAACATTGATGTGGCGACGGCGAGGCAGCGCGGGATCCTTGTCTCGAACACACCAGGAGTACTGACTGACGATACTGCAGATATGACTATGGCTCTGATCCTGGCGGTTACACGACGTATCCCCGAGGGGTTAGGTGTGATGCAAAAGGGCGATTGGGCCGGTTGGGCCCCGACGGCCTTGCTGGGTGGCCGGGTCGGTGGTCGCCGCTTGGGTGTTCTTGGGATGGGCCGGATAGGGCAGGCCGTTGCGCGACGTGCCAGCGCGTTTGGAATGCAGGTCCACTATCACAACCGCCGCCGGTTGCGCCCCGAGATTGAACAGGAACTTGAGGCGACCTATTGGGATAGTCTTGATCAGATGGTGGCGCGGATGGACGTCATCTCGATCAACTGCCCGTCGACCCCTTCGACCTTTCATTTGATGAATGCGCGGCGTTTGAAATTGATGAAACCCACGGCGGTGATCGTGAATACATCACGCGGTGAAGTCGTTGATGAGAACGCCCTGACACGCATGATCCGCGCCGGTGAGATCGCGGGCGCTGGTCTGGATGTTTATGAACAGGGCACGGATGTGAACCCACGCCTCCGGCAATTGCCGAATGTGGTGCTGCTGCCCCATATGGGCTCGGCGACGCTTGAGGGTCGGATCGAGATGGGTGAGAAAGTCATTATCAACATCAAGACCTTCGAAGACGGTCATCGCCCGCCAGATCAGGTTGTGCCTGCAATGCTTTAGGCTGTGGCCTGAGAAAAGGGGAACGCAATGGTGCAGGCAACTGCTTTGCCGCGAAACGAGGCCGGGATCGACACGGCGCTGGGAATTTTGAAGCAGAGGTTCGCAGACCGGCTGCAATCTGGTGCTGCGATCTGCGAGCAGCACGGGCACACGACAACGTGGATTGAAAACCAGAGTCCGGACGCAGTCGTCTTCCCGCATTCAACCGAAGAAGTGGCCGATATCGTCAGGACCTGTGCCGAGCACAAGGTGCCAGTCATCCCATTCGGAACAGGCACCTCGCTCGAAGGTCATGTGAACGCTCCTGCTGGTGGCATATCCGTCGATCTGAGTCAGATGAACAAGATATTGGCGGTTAATGTCGGTGATCTAGATTGCGTTGTCCAACCGGGTGTCACCCGAGCCGAATTGAACACCCATCTGCGGGATCAGGGGTTGTTCTTTCCGATTGATCCGGGCGCGAATGCGTCGCTAGGTGGCATGGCCGCGACACGCGCGTCTGGCACCAATGCTGTGCGTTATGGGACAATGAAAGACAATGTGCTTAGCCTTGAGGCCGTGATGCCGGACGGGCAAGTGATCCGCACGGGGCATCGTGCGCGAAAATCTTCGGCGGGTTTTGATCTGACCCGCTTGCTAATCGGTGCCGAAGGCACACTGGGAATAATCACCGAAATCACATTGCGATTGCAGGGTATCCCCGAGGCCATCAGTTCAGCCCGCTGTTCTTTTCCATCGGTGGATGCTGCCTGTCAGGCTGTGATGATGACTATTCAGTATGGTATCCCGGTTGCGCGGATCGAATTGCTGGACCAGATGTCGGTCAAAGCGGCAAACGCATATTCAGGACTGGATTTGCCAGAAACGCCACTGCTGCTGCTGGAATTTCACGGTTCGGACAGCGGTGCAGCGGAACAGGCAGAGACCTTTGGTCAAATCGCGGAAGAATTTGGTGGCAGCGATATTACCACCACCACGACAACCGAAGAGCGCAACAAGCTGTGGCAGGCCCGGCACGATATGTATTGGGCCAGCCTACAACTGCGCCCAGGCGCGCGGGGCATTTCTACGGATGTATGTGTTCCGATCTCGCGTTTGGCCGAATGTGTGACCGCCGCACAGGATAAGGCCGCTGAATTGGGTTTGCTGGCCCCAATCGTGGGTCATGTTGGTGACGGTAACTTCCATACACTTCTGTTAATCGACATGGATGACGCAAAAGAGGTCGCAAGTGCAGAGGAATTCGTCGGTTGGCTAAATGATCTTGCAATTGCGATGGAGGGCACCTGTACCGGAGAACACGGAATCGGGCAGGGTAAACGCCCCTATCTGGTGAAAGAACTTGGTGCGGCGACAAATTATATGGCGGCGATCAAAGCAGCGCTGGATCCCGATAACATCATGAATCCGGGCAAGGTACTCTGACCGCGATTGTTGGGCTCGGCCATAACAGCGCCTCAATTTTAGGTGAATGATCTAGGAAAGAGCAGTATTTGATTCCGAGGTTATTCATGGGCGCGTTGCGTTTCATTGGGTTTTTGCTGATTGCCGTCGTGGTTGTCGTAGGTCTGGATTATTATCAGCAGGATAAGAAAGTCGAAGGCAGGTTGTCCTTCAACGGATATGTCGACACGATTAATCAGCGGTTCAACTTATATCAGGCGGAGCTAGCCGCGGAAGAAGTTGAACGCGAAAGGCAGAAGCGTTGGCGAGAGGGGGCCAAGCCGTACCTGCCGGATTCGGGCGAAGGCTGGGTGCGTCGCTCGATCGTGGATGCAGATTTTACACGCGATGCCCGAGAAGGTGTTTTGCAGGACGGAATAAGTGAAGCTGCTCGTCCAATTGCAAAAAGAGTTGCTGTGCAAGAGACCGAACAACTGGCCAGAAAACTCGATAATTCTAGTTGGGTCTACGAAAGCGGCGAGCATACGGTCTGGCTACAGGCGAAACTCAGGAAAGACGCTAAATCCAATACACTGACTGGCAACATCGTCAGGTCTGTCGAAGGGTTGGGCGCAGGATCGAGTGGCTACACTCCATTCGGCATAATTGGTGGTGCTGCGTATTTCAGGTTTGAAAACAGCCGATACAAACCCGTCACAGTGAAAGATCGAAAGTTTTGGTCAATGATCACGGCGAGCCTGACGGACCTTGAGGTCGAACCTCGGTTTGAAATCTACAAGGCCACAATCGGACTGGGCGAAGAAATTCGTTTGCAAGTCTATTCCGATGCACCAGCGCCTATGCTGCGAGCGTTTCTGGATCGACTGGATTATGACGGATTGAACGCACTGCTTCAAAAGAAAGTGCCTGGCGTCGGCAACGATACCGTTTTTGATGCTGAACGAGAAAGTGAACTGGCGACAAACATGGCCGCCTTGCGCGGCGAGTTTGTCAAGCTGCGCAGCGAGCTGGCGCGTTTGAAGCTAGAAAACATTGATGGATTGTCTCTTGTCGCAAATACTTTGGCCGCGCAATACGGTTTGCCGGCAGACACCTTCGACTTGACCGCGAACAGAATCGAATCTGCGGATGATTTGGTCCAGGTCGGATACCGCAAAGGACTGACAGATTTGCTTGAAGACGAGATGCAGCAGGCAGACAGAGATGACGAGGGTTTCTTTGGAAATTTGTTCGCCAAATTCAAAGATCAGGAAACCTCTGAAGAAGTCGCATCTGTAAACGAAAATGAAGGCTTCCTGTCCGGACTGTTGTCAGCCTTTGGTAGCTCTGATTCCGAAGCAGAAACTGTCGTGCGGGTAAACCGAGGCGGTTCCGGAACGGGCATAGATTGCGCAACCACCGGAACGTTCAAAAGGTGCAAATTGGGGGGCGGATAACACGTCAGATCGACTGTTGGAAAGCGACCTGGTGCAACGCTCAGGTCGCTTTTCTTATATCACTGGTCGGATGAATGTCGCGTCGAGCCCCTCAAATGCGCCATATGGTGTCAACTGAATTCAAGGGGAGACACCCGGCTATGAAAACCCAAGTCAAAGCACTGGTCGTTGGCGGCGGCGCCGTCGGGACCTCGATTGCCTATCACCTTGCCAAAGCGGGCTGGGATGATGTGATGCTGATCGAGCGGGACGAACTGACTTCCGGTTCCACCTGGCACGCAGCGGGCCTGTTGCCGTTGTTTAACATGTCGTATGCCACGACCCACATCCACAAGTACTCAGTCGATTTCTACAAGACACTAGAGGAAGAAACCGGCCTGAATGCAGGCTTCGCCGTAGTCGGAAACCTGCGTATGGCACAGACACAAGAGCGTATGGATGAATACATGCTCTATGCGTCCACAGCGGAGACTTGTGATGTTGCATATGAGTGGCTGACGCCCGAGCAAATCAAGGAACGTTGGCCTCTGATCGAAACTTCGGACTTGAAAGGCGCGATCTACCACACCGAGGATGGCTATATTAACCCCGCCGACGTAACTCAGGCGATGGCCAAGGGTGCTCGTCAGCGCGGTGTCGACATTGTTCGCAAGATGCAGGCTGATGCCTTCCACTGGAATGGCACTCACTGGGAAGTCACCTGCACTAAGATGGTCGAAAAGGGTGGCAACCTCATTCCGTCAGATGAGCAGGTTGTGATCACCGCAGAACATGTCGTGACCGCGTCAGGCAACCACGCACAGCGGACCGCGAAAATGCTGGGTATCAAGATGCCCGCGATCCCGGTCGAGCATACCTTCATTGTCATGGACAAAGACCCTGAGCTGGTCAAATGGCGCGAAGCAGGCAACCCCGAGCATCCGGTTGTGCGTGATGCCGACAACGAGTCATATGCGCGCGAAGAACGTGGCGGCTGGATTCTGGGTATCTACGAACATGGCGCTCCTGCGCAGTTCGAACACGGCGTGCCGGACAGCTTCCGCGCCGACCTGTTCCCGCTGGATCTGGATCGGATTGCCGATCAGTACATGGCGATGGCCGAACGCGTGCCTTCATGCGCTGAATCCGGCCTGAAAGACGATTTCAATGGTCCGATCTGCTACACCCCCGATGGCAACCCGCTGGTTGGTCCGGCGCCGGGCCTGCGCAACATGTGGCTGGCCGAGGGCTTCAGTTTCGGCATCACCGCTGCAGGCGGCACCGGATATTATCTGGCTCAGATGATGGTCGATGGCGAAGCTGAGATCGACATGGCTTCGCTGGACCCCAAGCGGTACTCGTCCAACTGGATGACCACCGAGTTCGCGGCGCGCAAGAACGAAGAGTGCTATGAGCACGTCTACATCCTGCACCACCCGGATGAAGAGCGTGAGGCCTGCCGTCCGCTGCGCACCGTTCCGGCCTACGACCGTCAGAAAGCGCGTGGCGCACAGTTTGGCTGGGTCAACGGCTGGGAGCGTCCGAACTATTTCGGCCCGCTGGATGCGCCTGATAACTTCGACAAAGAAAGCCGCAGCTTCCGCCGCGGTGGTTGGTGGCAGTATGCCGTCGAAGAAGCCAAAGCGATCCGAGAAGGCGTTGGCCTGATCGATGCGTCGGCCTTCACCAAGCATGTCGTCAAAGGCCCCGGTGCGACCCAGTTCCTGGATTGGTTCACCTGCAACAAGCTGCCCAAGGTCGGTCGCATCAACCTGACCTACGCGCTGACCGCGCACGGCACCACCCGCACCGAATACACCATCGTCCGCAATGGCGAGAACAATTACTACATCGTCTCTGCCGGTGCCTGGACCGAGTACGACGCCGACTACCTTCGCAAGGCGGCCGAGGACAAGATGGAGGAGTTCGGCTACATCGAAATCCAGGACGTGACCACCCAGTGGGGCGTCTTCGCGATCGCCGGACCCAAGTCGCGTGATGTTCTGAAAGAGGTCATCAAGGACGCCGATCCGGAAACCGCGCTGTCCAACAAGCGCTTCCCTTGGTTGTCGGCCCGTCAGATCGAACTGGGCATGTGCCCGGTCAACGCGATCCGCGTGGCCTATACGGGTGAGCTGGGCTGGGAACTGCACCACCCGATCGAGATGCAGAACTATCTGTTCGACCTGCTGGAGAAGGCCGGTGAAAAGCACGGCATGAAACTGGTTGGTGCCCGCGCCCAAAACTGGCTGCGCCAGGAGAAATCCTATCGCGCCTTCGGCACCGAACTGGGCCGCGACGCGACCCCGCTGGAAGCTGACCTGCCGCGCTTTATTGATCTGTCGAAAGACTTCTACGGCAAAGCCAAGCTGGAAGAGACCGGCGTGCGCGTGAAGTGCTGCACTCTGCTGATCGACGGACCGGACGATGCCGACCCCTGGGGCCGCGAGGCGCTGTACACGCCGGAAGGTGAGCGCGTGGGTCGTTTGACCTCGGGCGGGTACTCGGTGGCGTTCGAGAAATCCATCGGCATGGGGTATGTGAAGCCTGAGCTGGCGGTCGAAGGCACCAAGCTGCAGGTCAAAATTCAGGACAAGCTGTGGGATGCGGTCGTCACTTGTGACAGCCCGTATGATCCGAAGAACGAGGTCATCCGCAAGGACGGCTGACGCTTTTTAGAAATAAGGCGGTACTCACGTAGCACCGCCTACCAAAAGCCCGCTCTCGGTGGGCTTTTTTCATGCGCTCAATTCATCAAAGCAGTCTAGTGACTTGGCGGCGTACATCATGGACGGCCCACCGCCCATCTGGATGGCCATTGCCAGAACGTCCGAAACCTCATCGCGGGTGGCTCCCGCCTTGGCCAACGCCTCGGAATGCAGGGTAATGCAAGGCTCACACCGTACTGCGATTGACATGCCTAACGCGATGAACTCTTTGGTTTTGTAGTCCAGCGTCCCGCCTTCCTTGACAGATTTTCCCAGCGCCTCGAAGGCACGCGCCGTATCAGGAATGGCTCCGTTAAGGTTACGCAAGCTTTTGCGCGTTTCGTTCAGTGAATCCTGCCAGCTCATTATAACGTCCTTCTTGATACATATGATAATCTGCATATGAATGATGAAGAGCAAAGCAGACTTTGATCCTGATCAGATTCCAGTTTTTTGGGCGACAAATGCCAAGTTGTTCGCAGGCATCTTTACGATTTCGACCAATTCGAGGGCGTTGTCCTTTAACATAGACAATATATGTGTGTCGTCTTTGTACCCGATCTCAGGGTCTTGTTGGACCAGTGCGTCGTGAAATCGCTGGTCGCCATCGCTTGTCAGGTGTCCGTCACGTTTGAAAGGGCCATAAAGCACCAAACGCCCATCCGTTTTCAGAGCGCACGCTGCTTCGGCAATGAGGGTTTCAGCCTCGGGCAAACTGATCAGGTGCAAGAGGTTGACCAGTAAAACCAAATCTTGCTGCGCCATTGTTTTGTGCCAACCCTCCGCAGTTGCATCCAGATGAACGGCTGCGGCGGTATTTGGTAAACCCTTGGTGTACGCATCGATGCTGGCGCGCCGTTCGGAGGTGACTTCGCTGGGTTGCCAATGCAACCCGGGCATCCGCTGGGCAAAGGCCGAAATGTGTTGTCCGGTTCCACTGGCCAGTTCCAGGGCCTGTCCTGATGACGGAGCGACCCGTGCCAGAAGATCGCACAGCACAACCGTGTTTCGGCTGGCGGCTGGGGCGACGAGTTTGCTGCCGTCGCTCTCGGTGGCGACGCTGGCATTTGAGGGCAGTTTGCGTTTTGTCATCGTTACAGCCTTCCGGGTGTCAGCGCTTTCACAATCGCCGCATCAAGGCGCGGCGACGCGCCAGTCACAAGATCCGCCACAAGTTGCGAGGCAGCAGGAGCGGTCTGAAACCCATACCCTCCCTGTGCTGCCGACCAGATAAACGATGGATCGGTTGGATCAGGTCCGAGGACCAGCGTGCCATCGGCAACAAAACTACGTAACCCCGCCCAATTGGTTTCTACCCGAGTTACAGTTTCAGTAACCATCGCTTCGTATCGTGCCAGTCCTTCTGCGAGAATCATGTCATCGGCGTAAGCGTCATGGGGTGTGGTTGGGTCCGCCTCGCAAGGCGAGACCAGTAGCTTGCCCGCATCAGGTTTGGCGTACCAGCTCTCGCCTGCGCCCAGCATCATTGGCCAGTTTCGCAGGTCATGTCCGCCCGGTGCGGGGATGCGCGCAATCGATCGACGGTAAGGTGTGATCCCGATGGGGGAGATTCCTGCCATCTGCGCCACCTCATCGACCCAGGCTCCGGCGGCATTTACCAGATTGCGTGCCTCAAAGGATTCTGAGGTTTCGACGGTCCAATGAACCGATTTGCGGATGCTGCTGACCCTCTGACGGGTCAGGACTGAACCGCCATTCTTGCGGACGGTTCGCGCAAAGTCCTGCAGGACGCGATCTGTATCGATATCATATGCGCTATTACTTATGGCTGCATAACCGACAGTTTCAGCATTCAGGACAGGAATGTGTCCGATGGCATCTTCCGGCGAAATCTCTTGCACACCAAGATCTTGGGCGTCTTTTTGAAACAGCGCCTGTTGATCCCTTCCGCCAATCAGCATCAGGCCGCGTGGTGTGAGGTACGCATTTGTTTCAAAGAACGCAGCACTTGCCTCGTTCAATGCCTTGACCGAGTTTGGACCGTAACCCTTTTCGAACAGGGCAGCTGAACGACCCGAAGTATGATATCCTAATCCGTCCTCGGCCTCTAACACCGTGACTGTGCCGTGCTCTGACAGGCGCGCACCTGCGCTTAGCCCGGCGACACCGCCACCGATTATCAGAAAATCAATCATGCGTTTTGTTCCGTTTCCGGCCGCCAAGTGATCGAGGCGGTGGTAAGTTGACTGGCGACATTGGCGGACCATGGCACGCGTACTGCCAAACGAAAAGACACAAGCCCACCGCAATGGAAACTTGATCGTAGGCGGCCAGCCTGCTTTTAGTGCAAACAACAAAAGATTCGGAGGCGGACGTGAACGCGGCAGATATTCACCCGATGGCAACGGGGCACATTCCGTCATATGTGACACAGGCAGATGGTAGCGACTTCCTCTTCACCTTCATGTTGTTTTTTACCGTCGGGATGGTCGTGCTGATCGGGGTTGCCTACTTCACGTTGCATTCGATCCCGGAAAAAATGGCGCATGAAACCAATCACCCGCAATTCCAATTGGTTGGGATTCTGGCGCTTTTGGCTTTGTTTACGCATAACGGCCTTTTCTGGGTTGCCGCCATCCTTGTGGCTGGGTTCCAGTTCCCTGATTTCGCGGCACCGCTGCGCTCGATTGCCGATGCCATCCGATCTTTGGCGCCTGGGCAGGACAAAGAACACGCTTCACCCCCTCCTGAGCTGGAAATTGAGCCCGAACAATCCAAACCCTCCGAACCGGCAGCACAGGGGCACTGAACAATGATCGAGACGATGCTGTGCGCCCTGATTACCGTGCTTCCTGACTATCTGTTTCGCCGCTTTGTGCAGGGCAAACGGATCGGACACGAGATCACGCTGTTCACCATGTGGTACGAGTTGCGCTGGGGGCTGACGACTTGCGCTATTTTGGCGCTAACCGTTATCACAACGCTGTTCTATTTTCACCCGTCCAGCAAAACAGCGGCTTCCTACTTCCGGACGGTAACGATTCTTCCGCAGCTAGGGGGGCGCGTTTCCGAAGTCTACGTGGGCAACAATGAGCAGGTGACAGCTGGACAGCCGATTTTCCGGATCGAAGACTTCACGCAAACCGCGCAGGTCGAAGCAGCGCATGCCCAGATTGCTCAGGTTCAAGCCTCGTTGAAGGTGGCGGAAACCGATCTGGCCGAGGCTGAGGCCGGGATTGCAGGCGCGCGCGCAGCTCTGGATCAGTCGCTCGAGGATCTGGAACGCAATACCACCCTACGTGACGAGGGATCCAGCGCGGTGCGCTTGGCCGAGATTGATCGGTTGGAAAATCTGGTTGCCGAGCGTGAAGCGCAGGTCAAAGCAGCCGTCTCAAAACGCGCAGCGGTTGTACAACAGATCGAAGAGCTGATCCCGGCCCAACTTGCCAGTGCCAATGCGCAGCTGGATGCGGCATTGACCGAGTTGGACAAGACTGTGGTCAACGCTGGAGTGACGGGCAGGGTTGAACAATTCGGGCTTCAGGTCGGCGACTATGTCAGCCCTTTGCTGCGCCCGGCGGGTATTCTGGTGCCATCCTCCTCCGGACATGACCGATTCCAGGCGGCGTTCAGTCAGCTTTCGGCCCAGGTGGTCAAACCGGGTATGATTGGCGAATTGGGCTGCATGACCAAGCCCTTTACCGTTATCCCGGTGGTTGTCGTCGAGGTGCAGGATGTGATCCCATCAGGGCAGATCAGGCCATCTGATGAGTTGCGGGACGTGCAGAGCAACACCAATCCGGGTTCGATCCTTGTCTACCTTGAACCGCTCTACAAAAGCATGGCCGATGATGTGCCTCCAGGCAGCAACTGTCTGGCGAATATCTATACGGATAATCATGCAAAGCTGGAGGATGAGAGCCTCGGCTTCTGGGAAAAATCGTTCCTGCATGTGGTAGACACGATTGGCGTCGTTCATGCGGCAGGCCTGCGCCTGCGACTGATCCTGATGCCAGTGAACACTCTGGTGCTGGGCGGACACTAATTTCACGCCCTAGAACCTAACCATTGCGGCGATTCAATCGCTTGAAGTCCTGACCCGACGACAGCTGGGTATCAAATCGCTCGTGGCTAATATTGCCCACGGGCCGATGGTGTTGGGTCTCCAATAAGACTGGCCACCAAGTAGACCTTCGCCGTGCGTGCAGCATTTGCTTTCTTTGAATGCAGCTATGCGGACTTAGCGGCTGTTTAGCGATTTGCTCATGCTTTTGAGAACTCGTTGATGGAGATCGGTTGGTGCATCCTCACCTGCAGGTCTTTCGACCCATTCCAAATCCAAGTTCAGTGATCCCGCAGGTACGATTTTTCTTGCGATTTCGGGCGGCGTGGTATCGTCAGTCGTTCCATTCTTCCAGTCGTGAAAGGCTGATGAGTATCGAACGACCGCTCCACTGGTCGACAATTCGAGCAATCCGCCCTCGGCAAAGAACGTCAGCGCATCACCCATTTCCTCACCAATGAGTTTGAGCCTGTTTCCCAATCGATGTTTGAGGATGGCTACAAACACTATCGCTGCGGAAAACGTGAATTTATCGACAAGCATAACAACCTGCTTGTTTGCACTTTCTGAGATCGCGTCGATCAAGGGCATCGTTAGAAGAAAGTCGCCACCAGTGTTTCCGCGAACATCAATTAGTAGTGTTTTGTTCGAGGATGCGCGCACGCATTCCACCGCGGCTGAGATGGCTTTAGGCAGCGCATTTTCCTTCGGATCAAAGAAGCTTGGTAACGCTATTGATAGCCCTAGCTCTTGCCAGTCCTTTATCTCTACAAATATCTCGGGTTCCCAGGCTGGATCAGCCTTGCCGTGCTCGTTTCTCGGGTAGAGCATCGATCCAGGAACTGTATGTTCATTGGCCACTTTCAGATTGGCTATCCGCCCATTTTCGTCCTGCACACGGAACTCGGTCGTGCCGCCGTTTGACGAAAAACCCAAACGTGCCAAAGCGTACGGCCAAGCCAGTAGAATCGGGCCGATGACCCGTTTCCTTTGGCACGTTCCCGCCAGAAATTTCTCTGCAGTGGCTTCAATCTGGCTCAAAGCTGAGCCGTTGACTGCTATCAACTCTCCTCGCGGTGCGGCTATCTCTGGCGCCGCGTCGATGAATTGAACGGAACGTCCAACGCTCACGAATCTCAGCGGTAGCACCGCGATCGCATCATTCGGGATCAGCCGTGTGTGCCCATTGCCGGGAAGTGCCAATAAACGCATCGCTGACAACAGAAAGGCTTCGACAGAGCCCTCTGAGGCATATTGCCGGGTTTCACCAATATAGTCGTCAATCACGGCCTTTTCGATCTGTCGAAAACTGGGATCGGTCGGCAGGGCAGTTTCTAAAATTTGGTTCAGGTCTTCCGTGAGCGACATGTTTCACGATGCGCATAGCCACTCGTCAATGTCCAGATTGGGCTCAGGGCGACTAAAAAGGCCCGCAAAAAACATGCGGGCCTTGTTGTTAGTTTCCGGGTCAGTTTCTACTGCGGGATTTCGCCTTCCAGCCCCTCAACGTAGAAATTCATGCCCGCCAGCGTACCGTCATCGGCGGTCTCGCCTTCGGCCAGCCAGTCACTGCCGTCCTGCTTTTTCAGCGGGCCAGTAAAGGGGTGGTATTCACCGGCTGCCATCGCGGCTTTCAGCGCCAGTGCTTCTTCTTTAACATCAGCCGGAACGGCGTCCGAAATCTCACCAATTGCTACCATGCCTTCCCGGATGCCATCCCAAGTGTTGGCACTTTCCCATGTTCCGTCCATCACGGCCTGGGTCCGCGCGATGTAGTAGGGAGCCCAATCGTCGATGATTGAAGACACACGCGGGAAGGGTGCGTATTCGCTCATGTCGGAGGCTTGGCCAAAGGTGACAACGTTTCCTGCCTCTTGCGCGGCTGCCTGCGGTGCAGTCGAGTCAGTGTGCTGCAGGATCACGTCCGCGCCCTGTTCGATCAGAACTGTGGCGGCGTCAGCTTCTTTCGCAGGATCGAACCAAGTGTAGGCCCAGACGATCTTGAACTCGACATCCGGATTCACCTTCTTGGCGTGGATATAGGCTGAGTTGATACCACGGATCACTTCAGGGATCGGGTAGGACCCGATGTAGCCGATGATATTCGATTCCGTCATTTTACCGGCGATGTGGCCTTGGACTGCGCGACCTTCATAAAAACGGGCCGAGTAGACCGAGACGTTGTCGGCGGTCTTGTAGCCGGTTGCGTGCTCGAATTTCACATCCGGGAATTTCTTCGCGACATTGATGGTCGGATCCATGTAGCCGAACGAGGTGGTGAAGATCAGGTCCGCGCCTTCCAGCGCCATCTGGGTCATCACGCGTTCTGCATCTGGGCCCTCAGGCACCGACTCGACGAACACGGTTTCGACCTTGTCGCCAAAGTGCTCTTCCACGGCCAGACGGCCCTTGTTGTGCTCATAGGTCCAGCCGCCATCGCCCACTGGGCCGACATAGACGAAGCCGACTTTGGTCTTGTCTTGGGCCACGGCCCCCGAGGCCAGACCCAGCGCCATTGCGGCGCTTGCCAAAAGTGTAGTGAATTTCATGTGTTACTCCCCAAGTTGGTTCAGTTGGCCTCGCCTAGTGCGAGGCATGGAAGGTCCGGCCCAATGCGGCAGGTGCGCTGCTCTTGTCGGCCGAAAGGATCACAAGCACAAGGATCGTGATGATGTAGGGCGACATTGCCAGATACTCGACAGGAATGGCAACGCCCGCTGCCTGCAAATTAAGCTGCAACACAGTGATGCCGCCGAACAAATAGGCGCCCAGCAAGACACGCCATGGTTTCCAGCTGGCAAAAACCACCAGCGCCAAGGCAATCCAGCCGACACCGGCAGTCATGCCCTCGGTCCACTGCGGCACGCGGATCAGGCTGATGTAGGCGCCGCCCAAGCCAGCGCAAGCACCACCAAACAGGATCGCCATGATGCGAATTTTGATGACTTTGTAGCCCAGCGCATGCGCCGCATCGTGGTTCTCGCCAACCGCGCGCAATATCAGGCCGATGCGTGTGTATTTCAGCGTGGCCCAGACGGCGGCCGTCAGGGCAATTCCGACGTAGAGGATCGGGTCGTGCTGAAACAGGATTGGTCCAATAACGGGGATATCGCTGATCACCGGGATATGGATTTCACCCATGCTGGGCGGCTTGATTCCTACGTAGCTCTGCCCCATCAGCGCGCTGAACCCGAGGCCGAACAATGTTAGGGCCAGGCCACTGGCAACTTGATTGGCCAGCGCCACCTGCGTCAGCAGCACAAACAACAGCGATAGCACCGCGCCACCGATTGCTGCCGCAATAAAGCCCAGCCAGGGCGAACCGGTCTCGACCGAGATTGCGAAGCCGCTGATTGCGCCCACGATCATCATGCCCTCGACACCGAGGTTCAGGACGCCTGCTTTTTCGACCACCAATTCTCCGATTGCGGCCAACAAAAGTGGGGTTGCGGCCACCATTAGCGAGGCGACCAGAAGGACGGGGTTAATTTCACCAAGGTCCATATCACGCTACCTCGCTACGGGCCGCACGGATGCGGTAGTTTGTCAGAAGATCGAATGCCAGCAGGAAGAACAGAAGCATCCCCTGGAAAACCTGAATGGCTGCGGCGGGCAGACCCAGCTGAGATTGGGCGATTTCACCGCCAATATAAGTCAACGCCATCAGGCCTCCGGCCAGCAGGATGCCCACCGGATGCAAACGGCCAAGGAAAGCCACGATGATCGCGGTAAAGCCGTAACCGACGTTGAAATCGATGCTGACCACGCCAGCAGGGCCCGAGACTTCGAACATCCCCGCAAGACCGGCCAGCGCGCCGGCCAGACCCAGACAGAACAAGATCAGGCGGGCAGGGTTTACACCTGCGAACTTCGCCGCACGCGGGGCCTCACCTGTCAGGCGGATGTGGAAGCCCAGCATGTGCCGGTTCAGCAAGACATATGCAAAGATAACAGCGATCAGGGCAGTGACTACGCCCCAGTGCATGCCTGAACCCGCAATCAGCTCGGCATTATACGCGCTGTCGTAGGATTGCAGATTGCGCGAACCGGGAAAGCCGAACCCTTCGGGATTCTTCAGCAGGCCTAGCGAGACCGAGGCCAGCATCTGTTCGGCCACATAGACCAACATCAGCGACACAAGGATTTCATTGGTACCGAAGCGCACTTTCAGGAAGGCTGGGATCATTGCCCATAGCCAGCCGCCAAACGCGCCTGCAATCACCATGATCGGAAAGATGTAGAATGCATCCAGCGGATAGAATGCCAGACCAGCGCCCGCACCGAAAATGGCCCCCATAATGTACTGACCTTCGGCCCCGATATTCCAGATACCGGCGCGGAAGCCTAAAGACAGGCCGATGGCGATCAAAACCAGGGGCGCGCCCTTAACCAGCAATTGCGGCCGATAATAGAAGGCGAACTCGCCAAACAGGGGTTCCCAGAAAATGGTTCCAATAGCCTCGACCGGGTTTTTGCCCAGAATGGCGAACAGTATGCCACCAAAAACCATCGTCGCCAGGACCGCGACCAGAGGGGTGGCATAAGACCACGCCTTGGACGGCTGAGGCCGTTTCTCCAACACAATCATTTGCTCATACCCCCGCGTTTCTCTTTTCTTTTAACTGTTTAGACATGGGCCACCTCCATGCCATGCGCGCCGCCCATCATCAGGCCGATCTCATCGACCGTCAGACCCGTGGTTTCACGCGGGGCGCTTAGTCGCCCTTCGTTCAAGGCGGCAAAGCTGTCTGAGATTTCCATCAGTTCATCGAGGTCTTGCGAGATACAGATGACCGCAGTTCCCTTGGCCGCCAGATCCAGAATGGCCTGCCGGATCGAAGCCGCCGCCGCCGCATCCACGCCCCAAGTCGGCTGGTTCACGACCAGAACATCCGGGTTTTGCAGCACTTCGCGACCAATCACGAACTTCTGCAGGTTCCCGCCCGACAGCGACCGGGCGGCATTTTCAGGACCCGGCGTACGCACGTCAAAGGCGCTAATGATCTTTTCGGCAAAGCTCTTGGTCTCGGACCACTTCAGAAAGCCGTTATTCTCCAGCCCCTCGCGGACCGACCCGGTCAGCAGAGCGTTTTCGGTCAGGCTCATATCAGGGGCAGCCGCGTGGCCCAGCCGTTCTTCGGGCGCGGTCAACACGCCGAGCTTACGCCGCGCGGTCGGGCCGAGTTTGCCGATGGGTTGACCGTTGAATTTGATCGCATCTGCGGTGGTCGGAATTTCGCCAGAAAGCACACCCAGCAATTCATCCTGACCGTTCCCCGCGACACCCCCGATCCCCAGAACCTCGCCCTTGCGGACGGTCATGTGGACGTTGCGAAGCGCGGTTCCGAATTCCGACGGCGACGGCACTGACAATCCGCTGACATCCAGCGCAACGTCACCGAATTCCCGGCCGGAACGTTCAGGTGTCTGCAGGGTTGACCCCACCATCATCTCAGCCATATCGCGCGCTGAGGTTTCGGCTGGTACACATTCGCCCACATTCTTACCCAGCCGCAGAATCGTGGCGTGGTCGCATAGCGTTCGAATCTCTTCCAGCTTGTGCGAGATATACAGGATCGATGTCCCTTCCGAGCGCAATTTGTTCAGCGTTTCGAAAAGGATTTCAACCTCTTGCGGCGTCAGAACCGAGGTCGGCTCGTCCATGATCAGCAACTTCGGGTCCTGCAGCAGGCAGCGGATGATTTCGACCCGCTGACGCTCACCCGCAGACAGATCACCTACCGTACGGAAAGGATCCAAGGGCAGGCCGTAGGTTTCGGATACTTCGCGGATACGCGACGCCAGATCTCCCATCGGGGGTGGGTTCTCCATCCCCAGAGCGATATTCTCGGCGACGTTCAACGCATCGAACAGCGAAAAATGCTGGAACACCATCGCGATCCCGTCCGCACGGGCGGCGCGCGGTTCAGGCGGTGCATAGGGCTGCCCACGCAGCAGCATCGTGCCGCTGTCGGACTTCACCAGCCCGTAGATCATTTTGACAAGCGTGGATTTGCCCGCGCCGTTCTCGCCCAGCAGCGCGTGAACTTCGCCTTCACCGATGTCAAAGGACACCTGATCATTGGCCACGACGCCGGGATAGGCTTTGGTCAGCCCTTGCAAGCTCAGAAGTGGAGTGGTCACGCGCTCAGGTCCTTCTTCAGTTCGTTCTGTCGGGCGGGGCGTAACAGTTGCGCTGCCACCCCAACGGCGATCATCTGCGGGTGTTTGCCCAAGCCCGGATCGCCGATCGGACAGGTGATCCGGCTGATCCGCTCGGGCGGATGTCCAAGGGCCGCAAGCCGCGACCGGAATCGCGCCCATTTCGTAGCCGAGCCGATAAGCCCCGCAAAGAGGAAATTGTGCGAAAGCAGCCGGTTGCACAGTTCCAGATCCAGATTGTGCGAATAGGTCAGCACCAGATGCTCGGCGTCGGTTGGCGCGTGGTGAACCAGCTCGGCGGGTTTTGCGGTCGGAACCGGGGTTACACCGGTTGGAACCACATCGGGAAACCGCTCGGGTCCGGTATCGACCCAGGTGATTGCTAGATCGGGTAAGGGGGACAAAACGTCCACCAGCGCCCGGCCTACATGGCCTGCGCCCCAGATCCACAGAATACGCGTCGGTTTGTGAACGGGTTCGACCATCCAACCTTCGATCAGTTGTGGCTCGGGCGCGGCACCTTGTCCTCGCGCTGCCGCCAGCAGACGTTTGACCGATAGCGGCATCTCTCCGCCCGAGGCCGAACGCGCGATGACGGTATCGTCCAGTGCATTCAGCGTTTCATGATCAAATACTTCACTCAGCAATGAAACTGCACCGCCGCAGCATTGCCCCATGTCGGGGCCAAGAGCGTGATGCGTTAGTCGGGTGGCGGTGGTTTGGGATCGCGCAGCTTCAGTTGCCTGATACTCCAACGTGCCTCCACCGATGGTGCCACTTTGCCCGTCCTTCCAGACTAGCATCGCGGCCCCCACTTCACGTGGAGACGACCCTTTGATGCCGGCGATGACCACCCGGACCACTGTTCCGTGGGTTTTGACCGCCTCCCTCAAAGCCTCCAAGTCAAATCCCATCAGATGCCTCCCTTCATCTTTTGGACGCCGCGCCAAACCTCTTCAGCCGTGGCTGGTGCATCAAGAGCGGGGTAGACCTCTCCACAGGCCGCGACCGCATTCGACAGGGCCAGCCATGCTGAAATCCCGAGCATGAACGGAGGTTCGCCCACCGCTTTCGAACGATAGATCGTGTCCTCACGGTTTTCGGCATTCCAGAGTGCGACGTTGAATACGTCGGGTCGATCTGAGCAGGCGGGGATCTTGTAGGTCGAGGGTGCGTGTGTGCGCAGGTTGCCCGTGCCGTCCCAGACCAGTTCCTCGGTCGTTAGCCAGCCCGCGCCTTGCACATAACCGCCTTCGACCTGCCCGATATCCAACGCCGGGTTCAACGAAGCACCGGCATCATGCAGGATATCGGTGCGCAGAATGCGGTTCTCACCAGTCAGAGTGTCGACGGCCACTTCAGTGACCGACGCTCCGTAGGCGAAGTAGAAGAACGGACGGCCTCGTCCGGCGATCCGGTCCCATTCGATCTTGGGTGTCTTGTAGAAACCGGTCGCCGACAGGCTGATCCGACCCTGATAGACCAGCGCCGCAGCTTCAGCGAAGGTGTAGCGTTCTGCGCCAACCGAAACATGGCCATCAGAGAAGGTGACAGTCGACGGATCGGCCTGATGCCGCTCGGCCAGATAGTCCGCCATTCGATCGCGGATCGTATCGCAGGCCGCCTTCACGGCCATACCATTCAGGTCACTGCCCGAGGATGCTGCCGTGGCCGAAGTGTTCGGTACCTTGGCCGTATCCGTGGCGGTGATTTTGACCATCTCCAGGGGGATGCCAAAGCGCGAAGCCGCCACCTGCGCGACCTTCTGGAACAGGCCTTGACCCATCTCGGTGCCGCCGTGGTTCAGATGGACCGAGCCATCCTGATACACATGCACCAAAGCGCCTGCCTGATTCAGGTGGGTCAGCGTGAAGGAAATCCCGAACTTGACCGGAGAGAAGGCGATGCCCTTCTTGATCACACGATTCTCGGCGTTCCATTTCGCAATGGCGGCCTTGCGCGTTTCGTAATCGCTGGATTTCAGTAGGGCCTGAGTCATCCCGTGCAATTCGAAATCGCTGACCTCCATTCCGTAGGGTGTGGTATTGCCACCAGCGGGCAGAGGGCGCACGGGGGCGTCCCCGGTTTCGACCGCGCCGCGGCTCGTCAGGTCCTCATGCGGGTCGGGATGACCCAAAGGCTTCTCGGACGGCGTGATCTCGGCAATCGCATGGGCCGGTTCGTAGTAGTTTCGGCGGCGCAGTTCCACCGGGTCCAGACCCAGCTCATACGCAGCGTGGTCCATCACGCGTTCGATGCCAACCATGCCCTGCGGGCCGCCGAAGCCGCGATAAGCGGTGGCGGATTGGGTGTTGGTCTTCAGCCGGTGGCTTTCGATCCGTGCATTTGGCAACAGATAGGCATTGTCCGAATGCAGCATCGCGCGGTCGGCGACGGGCAGGGACAAGTCCTGTGCCCAGCCGCAGATGGCGTAGTGGTGGAACGAGACGCCCTGAATATGGCCGTTCTCGTCAAATCCGGCCTTATAGGCGATGCGGAACGCGTGGCGTTTGCCGGTGATTGTCATATCATCGTCGCGGTCATAGCGCATCTTGCACGCCTTGCCAGTTGCGCGAGCGGCGACCGCGCAAGCAACGGCCAGCGCATTGCCCTGGCTTTCCTTGCCGCCAAAACCGCCGCCCATACGGCGCGTCTCGACCCTGACGGCGTGCATCGGAACGCCCAACGCATCAGCCACCTTGTGTTGGATCTCAGTCGGGTGCTGGGTCGAGCTGTGAACCAGCATATCCGCGCTTTCATTCGGCACGGCTAAAGCGGCCTGACCTTCCAGATAGAAATGCTCCTGCCCGCCAAGCTCGAATGACCCTTCGATCACATGGGCGGATCCTGCAATAGCCGCATCAGCATTGCCTTTGGCATAGATGCGCGGGCCGTCTTCGAACCGACTGTCGGCGGCCAGAGCCTCTTCGACGGTTAGGATCGGGGTTTCCTCGGCGTAGTCGATCTTGCCCAAACGGGCCGCCTTGCGGGCGGCCAGATGGCTGCTGGCGATGACCAGAAACACAGGCTGGCCGATATAGTGAACCGTGCCGTCCGACAGTAGCGGTTCATCATGGATCGAAGGCGATACGTCGTTGGCGAAGGGCAGATCATCCGCAGCCATAACCATCACGACGCCCTCGGCAGCCTTCACCGCAGATAAGTCCATTGCGGTGATCTTGCCTTTGGCAATCGGGCTGAGGCCAAAAGCCAGATGCAAACTGTCCCTGGGTGTTGGGATATCGTCCACATACCGCGCGGTTCCTGAAACGTGCAGCGGTGCTGCGTCGTGGGGGAGGGGTTTGGTCACGCTCATGCCGATACCTCCAGCACATTGGTCACTTCGCCCTGATCTTCCAGGAAGTATCTTTCGAGCATCGCTTTGGCGGTTTGCAGTCGATAGGTGGCCGAGGCGCGCATGTCCGTGAGTGGTGAATAATCGTCAGCAAAGGCAGGCAGCGCGGCGTCAATCGTCTCGCGCGCCCAAGGTTTACCGACCAATGCGGCCTCGACATGGGTTGCCCGTTTCGGGATGCCGGCCATGCCGCCGAACGCGATGCGCGCCTGCGTGACGATGCCGCCCGAGACGGTGATGTTGAAACACCCGCAGACGGCCGAGATGTCCTGATCGAACCGCTTGCTGAGTTTATAGGCCTTCAGGCGATCCAGCTGACGGGGGAAACTGACAGCTTCGACGAATTCACCGGGAACGCGGTCCTGTTTGCCATAGTCGATAAAGAACTCTTCCAGCGGAAGGGACCGGCGGGTGTCGCCTTTGCGCAGATGAAGGGTTGCGTCCAGAGCAATCAGCGCAGGCGGGTTGTCACCAATGGGCGAGCCATTGGCGATGTTGCCGCCCACCGTTGCAGCATGGCGCACCTGAACACTGGCATAGCGACGGATCATTTCGGCGTAAGAGGGGTGAAGATCGGCCAGAGCCTCACCCATCCGATTCATGTCGACCATTGCGCCAAAGCGAATTTCATCGTCGGTGATGGTGATTTGTTTGAGATCATCGCAACGGTTGAGGAAGATTACTGGATCCAGGTCGCGCAGTTGCTTTGTCACCCACAGGCCGACATCTGTTGCTCCGGCAACCAGCGTGGCATCCGGGTTTTCAACATATACAGCTGCCAGTTCATCGGAAGATTCAGGCAGCATGCGCGACGCAGCAGAAGATGCGAGTGGCTTGTCTTTGACCCAGACTGGCACGGGACGGTCCTCGACCGCTTTCGCGGCGCGAATAATCGGTGCATAGCCAGTGCAGCGGCACAGGTTTCCGGCAAGCTGGGTGTCATGATCCGTGGCGCCCGTCGCATGACTGGCGACCATCGACATGACAAAACCCGGAGTGCAAAAACCGCATTGCGAACCGTGCAGGTCAACCATTGCCTGTTGAACGGGATGTGCTTCGCCATCCGGGCCGCTTGCCCCTTCGACTGTACGAACCGCTTTGCCATGCAGCTGGGGCAAGAACAGGATGCAGGAGTTCAGAGCTTTTGCACCGTCTTCGTCCGTCACCATGACCGTGCACGCGCCGCAATCGCCTTCGTTGCAGCCTTCTTTGGTGCCTGTCAGACCGCGATCTTCACGCAGCCAGTCCAGTAGGGTGGCCGTCGGATCGACATCCGGCAGCTCCACTGTCTCTCCGTTCAGAAGAAACGTGATGTTCATTCGAGAAACCCGTCGCGTTACCCGGTTGCGCCCGTTCGGCCCTCCTTCGATGCGACGTAGAAAGAGTGGCGGGCGGTAGCTTGCTGTCAGATGTTAGAAACAGCGTACCTTATCTGGCAAGAAAAACTGCCTATATGATACACCATTGCACCCGAGCGGCCCATGATTGTCGTGTATGTGTGAAGCTTAATAAATTGAAAATAAACACTTTTTGGGAAGGTGTGCGTTCCTGCGCCCGAAGCACCTTCTGAAAAAGCCGAATAATCACCGATGATTTTTTCGGCATTCGATGGTGCCGGTTCCCGCTTTTGCAACGTCGCTGGCTGAGATAGCTTAGCCTGCATGAGCAGTTCCCCCCGATTCATTCACCTCCGCGTTCACACTGAATATTCGTTGCTGGAAGGTGCCGTGCGGCTGAAGAAGCTGCCGGACCTGTGCCAGAAGATGGAGATGCCCGCCGTCGCAGTGACGGATACCAATTCAATGTTCTCGGCCTTAGAGTTTTCGGTCACCGCCAGCGGGGCGGGTGTGCAACCGATCATGGGCTGTCAGGTCGATCTCAGTTACGTTCAGGCGCAGCCGGGAGAAAAGCCAAAATCACCCGCGCCGCTGGTGCTGCTGGCACAATCCGAGGTGGGATATGAGAATCTGATGAAGCTCAGTTCCTGCCTGTATGTAGACAAAAGCGGGCAGTTGCCGCAGGTCACTTTGGACGAATTGGCGGAACGATCAGATGATTTGATCTGCTTAACCGGCGGTCCAGACGGGCCCGTAGGGTTGCTGTTACAGCAAGGTCAGCGCCCTGCTGCCGAGGCTTTGGTGGATCGTTTGTCCGCGATTTTCCCGGATCGCCTTTATGTTGAGTTGCAGCGTCACCCAGGCGAAGGAGGCCAACCTGAGGCCGAGCGCTTGACCGAGCGCAGTCATGTCGAGATGGCGTATGACAAGAACCTGCCGCTGGTGGCCACCAATGACGTCTATTTTCCGACTTCGGACATGTACGAGGCCCACGACGCGCTGATCTGTATCGCCGAGGGGGCTTATGTCGACCAGCAGGACGGTCGCCGACGTCTGACCGCGCAGCACTATTTCAAGTCTCAGCAGGAGATGGTGACGCTGTTCGCCGATCTGCCCGAAGCCGTCGAGAATACGGTTGAAATCGCGCAACGCTGCGCCTTCATGGCTTATCGCCGCGACCCGATCCTGCCGAAGTTTGCAGATGATGAGGTCGCCGAACTGCGTCGCATCGCCAACGAGGGTCTGCAAAAACGTCTGGCCGTGATCCCGCATGCCGTGACTTCCGAAGAATATCAAGAACGGCTGGATTTCGAACTTGGCATTATCGAAGGGATGGGTTTCCCTGGCTATTTCCTGATCGTTGCCGACTTTATCCAATGGGCCAAGGATCATGACATTCCGGTGGGTCCGGGGCGAGGCTCGGGTGCGGGATCACTGGTGGCTTATGCGTTGACGATTACCGACCTTGATCCGCTGCGGTATTCGCTTCTGTTTGAACGGTTTCTGAACCCCGAGCGGGTTTCTATGCCCGACTTCGATATCGACTTCTGCATGGATCGCCGTGAAGAGGTTATCCGCTACGTGCAGCAGAAATACGGGCGCGACAAAGTGGGGCAGATCATCACCTTCGGTGCCTTGCTGTCGAAGGCGGCTGTGCGCGATATTGGGCGTGTATTGCAGATGCCATACGGGCAGGTTGATCGCCTGTCCAAGATGATCCCGGTCGAAGGCGTCAAACCCGTTTCCATCGAAAAGGCGCTGAAGGATGAGCCGCGCCTGCGGGAAGAGGCACGCAATGAAGAGGTCGTGGACCGTCTGCTCACATATGGCCAGCAAGTCGAGGGGCTGCTGCGCAACGCCTCGACACACGCTGCCGGCGTGGTGATCGGAGATCGGCCGCTGGATGCACTGGTTCCAATATACCAGGACCCGCGTTCGGACATGCCTGCGACCCAATTCAACATGAAATGGGTTGAACAGGCCGGCCTTGTAAAGTTCGATTTTCTGGGTCTGAAAACACTGACCGTGATCCAGAACGCAATGGATTTGATCTTTAAGTCAGGGCGTGACCTTCACATAGCTCCCGATGGCACGGAACTCTATGAACCCGCCGAAGGGGCAATAAATCAGATCAACGCCATCCCGCTGGATGACGAGGCGACGTACAAACTCTATTCGGCGGCCAAGACGGTGGCGGTGTTCCAGGTTGAATCCTCTGGCATGATGGATGCGCTCAAGCGGATGAAGCCGGATTGTATCGAGGACATCATCGCCCTCGTCGCGCTTTATCGACCCGGCCCAATGGAGAACATCCCCAAGTTCTGCGAGGTCAAGAACAAGCTTAGCGAACGCGACACGCTGCACCCGTCCATCGACCATATCTTGGATGAGACGCAGGGCATCATCGTTTATCAGGAACAGGTGATGCAGATCGCGCAGGAAATGGCGGGTTACAGCCTTGGGGGCGCGGACTTGCTGCGCCGCGCGATGGGTAAGAAAATTCAGGAGGCGATGGATGCAGAGCGGCCCAAGTTCCTCAAAGGTGCTGCCGAAAACAATGTGGATGAGGCCAAGGCGACCGAAGTCTGGAACCTGCTGGACAAGTTCGCCAACTATGGCTTCAACAAATCCCACGCCGCCGCCTATGCGGTGGTCAGCTATCAAACCGGCTGGCTAAAGGCGAACCACCCGGTCGAGTTCATGGCAGGTGTCATGAACTGCGATATCCATCTGACCGACAAGCTCGCGATCTATTTTGAGGAAGTCCGCAAGGGGCTGCAGCTGCCCTATGTTCCGCCGTGCGTGAATCGATCCCAAGCGACCTTTGATGTGGCCGATGAGCATTTGGTCTATGCGCTGGGCGCGCTCAAGAACGTAGGCGTCGAGGCAATGAATCTTGTGGTTGAGGGGCGTGGCGAAAAGCCTTTCGTAAACCTGTTCGACTTCGCCCGCCGTGTTGACCTGAAGAAGGTCGGCAAACGCCCGCTTGAGATGCTGGCGCGCGCCGGTGCCTTTGACGAGCTCGATAAAAATCGTCGCCGTGTGTTTGAAAGCCTTGATCCGTTGGTTCAGTATTCGGCGGCGATTCACGAGCAGAAGAATTCCAACCAAGTTTCCCTGTTTGGCGAGGCAGGCGATGACCTGCCCGAACCGCGTCTGTCCCCTTCGCCTGATTGGCTACCTGCCGAACGCCTGAGCGAGGAATTCAAGGCTATCGGATTCTACCTGTCCGGCCATCCGCTGGATGACTATATGCCGGCCCTGAAGCGCAAACAGGTACTGACACTGGATCAGGTGACTGAAAAGGCGCGCTCTGGCCCATTTATTGCCAAGATGGCAGGTGTCGTTGCCGGACGGCAAGAAAGGAAATCAGCGCGCGGCAATCGGTTCGCTTTTGCCCAGCTCTCTGACCCCACCGGAGCATTCGAGGTCACGTTATTCTCGGAAACACTGGAGAAATCCCGAGAGTTTCTGGAAACCGGCGCACAGGTGGTACTGACGGCCGAAGCGACCATGGAGGCCGATCAGCTGAAACTGCTGGGCCGGTCCGTTGGTCCGGTTGATACAGTTGTGGCCGATGCGGGTGCAACGGGTTTGCGTGTGTTTGTCGAGGATTCGAAGGTTTTGCCGAACATGGCCACGGTACTGGAAGGCGCAGAGGCTTCAGCCAAAAGGGTGGCCAAGGGACCTGTTTATGTTTGTCTATTCGATCCCGGACTGCCAGGCGAGGTCGAGATGGATCTGGGCCGGGAATTTCCGATCAACCCAGAAATCAAAGGCGCGCTGAAATCGCTCGAGGGGATATCGGAGATCGAAGAAATCTGATCCCGAACCGTAATGTTGCCACACGCGATGGACCCCGCTAGGCTGGGTGAACATCCTCAAAGGTCATTTCACAGGAGGGTTCCGAAATGGCAAGTTCAGGCAATGTTTTCAGGATATTTACACTCGCCGCGGCATGTTCACTGGCATTGGCCACCGCGGTACATGCAGACGACAAAAAGAAGAAAAACACTCTTACCGGGGCCTTGGTCGGCGCGGGCGTTGGCGCGCTGGTCGGCGATGGTAAAGGGGCTGCGGTCGGTGGGGTGGCCGGTGCGATTATCGGACATAACTGGAAGTGAAGCTGATGCAGTCAATTCTCGTAAAATCTACTTTCTGTGCCACGCTCTTTGTCGTACCCACATTCGCGCTGGCTGACGATTCAGCAGAGCAGATGGTACAGGATGCCTTGCCTGTGATGCACTACACATGTGCGTCGATCGCAGAGGAGGCTGATGGCGACGAAGAATTTGTCGTGGCCGTTGTTGGAAAAATGACGGCCCTGTCACTCTATAACCGCCAGATCAATATCGAAGATCATGCGGCCACTGACGAGGAAAAGACCCAACTGCGCGAAGCCTTCATTGCTGCTCTGTCAGAGGGTTGTGCCGCCGACAAGAATGCCCTTCTGGGCGGTGTGGTCGATAACGCGGTGAAGTCGACGCTGGGGTTGTAACCCCTCAGTAATGCGGCGGGCGTTCGTCTCCGAACACAACTCCGCCTGAACCTTCCTGCGCGCGTTCTGCTTCACGCTGCAGCAACATCTCGACGCGGCGGGTCAGGCGGTCGATCTCGTTCTGTTGGTTTGTGACGACCGAGTTCAGCTCTTCGACCGTGCGGGTCAGATGGGCGATCTGCTCTTCCAGATGCTGCATGGGGCTCTCCTTATAGGCGTCTCATAGCGACCCTGTGACGCCCTGACCAGAGAAACCCCGCCTTGCTCCGATGCGGGCCATGGGATAGACCGCGCGCGGAACACTAAATCCCAAGGACGCCCCACATGGCCAAGCCCAAGAAACAGCCCCGCCCCAAGGCCGTAACGCCGAAAGGGTTCCGTGACTATTTCGGCGAGGAAGTCACGCAGCGCACCGAGATGCTGCGGACGATTGCGGGTGTCTATCATCGTTACGGGTTCGATGCCTTGGAAAGCAGCGCGGTTGAAACGGTTGAGGCGTTGGGCAAGTTCCTGCCCGACGTGGACCGCCCGAACGAGGGCGTGTTCGCATGGCAGGAGTTTGACGAAGGCGGCTCAAAAGGTTCCGGGGGCGACTGGATGGCCCTGCGCTATGACCTAACTGCGCCTCTGGCCCGCGTCTATGCGCAGCACCGCAACGACCTGCCGACGCCTTATCGCCGCTATGCGATGGGTCCGGTCTGGCGGAACGAGAAGCCGGGGCCGGGACGGTATCGTCAGTTTTATCAGTGCGATGCGGATACGGTGGGCACGGCCTCAATGGCTGCGGATGCCGAGATTTGCGCTATGCTGTCGGACACGCTGGAAACCGTTGGAATCCCGCGCGGTGACTATCTGGTGCGGGTCAACAACCGCAAGGTTCTGAATGGAGTGCTCGAAGCGATGGGTTTGGGTGAAGACGCCGCCGCCCGAGATAACGTTCTGCGCACGATCGACAAGTTCGACAAGGTGGGCGAGGCTGGTGTGCGTGAGCTTTTAACCAAAGGCCGATTGGATGCCTCTGGCGCTTTTATCGATGGTGTTGGTCTTAGCGGTGATCAGGCCGAGCCGGTGATTGCCTTCCTGACTTCTAAAGCTGCAGATATCGCCGGAACGCTGGCCAACCTGCGCGCCGCTGTGGGTGACAGCAAGATCGGTGCGGACGGGATCGCTGAGTTGGAGCAGATTGGTGCGCTGCTGGATGCAGGCGGGTATGGTTCGGACCGGATCGAGATTGATCCTTCGGTCGTGCGTGGCCTCGGCTATTACACCGGGCCGGTCTATGAGGCCGAACTGACCTTCGAAATATACGACGAGAAGGGCCGCAAGCGGCAATTCGGGTCGGTCTCGGGTGGTGGTCGCTATGATGATCTGGTCAAGCGGTTTACCGGACAGGAAGTACCCGCGACCGGCATCTCCATCGGTGTTGACCGATTGTTGGCCGCTTTGCGTGAAAAGGGGCGGATCGCGGCGCAAGCGACTGGCCCGGTGGTTGTGACAGTCATGGATCGCGACCGCATGGCGGATTACCAGACGATGGTCGCTGAACTGAGGAATGCAGGGGTCCGGGCCGAGGTCTACTTGGGCAACCCTAAGAACTTTGGAAATCAGCTGAAATATGCGGACAAGCGGAACTCTCCGATTGCGGTGATCGAAGGCGGTGACGAAAAGGCAAATGGGATCGTGCAGATCAAGGACCTGATTCTTGGCGCCAAGATTGCCGAAAGCGCCACGCTTGAGGAATGGAAAGAACGGCCCAGCCAGTTCGAAGTGCCCCGCGGCGATCTGGTCGCTAAGGTGCGCGAGATTCTGGACAATCAGGACTGACCCATGCCGAACCGTTCCCAAATACAGGCCCGCGCCGCCATGATGCGTGTCCGGTTCGAGGCGGCGGGCGCGCAGGTGGTTGATACGCCTCTGCTGCAGCCAGCCGGGACGCTGCTGGACCTCTATGGAGAAGATATCCGCGCCCGTGCTTACGTAACCTCGGACGCGCTGCGGGGTGAGCAGATGCTGCGCCCGGATTTCACCCTGCCGGTGGTGCAGATGCACATGTCCGACGGGGCTGAACCAGCAAGATACACCTATTCCGGCGAAGTGTTCCGCCGTCAGGAACACGATCCGGATCGTGCTAATGAGTATATCCAAGTCGGCTACGAAGTATTTGATCGCGAAGACCCCGCCGGAGCCGATGCCGAGGTGTTTTCGTTATTTGCCCTGCAATTGCGCGGGCTGCCCTTGCGGGCAGCGACAGGTGATATCGGTATTCTGATCGCCGCTGTTGAGGGTCTCAAGACCACTAGTCGTCGTAAGGCTGCACTGATGCGGCATCTCTGGCGGCCTCGCCGGTTCCGCGTTTTGCTGGACCGATATGCCGGACGCAAAGCTAGTCTCGAGGGGCGCGATGCTCTGCTTGACGCGGTCGATCCATTGGCGATTGACGTGCCCATGATAGGCAAGCGCCGCACGCCCGAAATTCTCGAACGGATTGATGCCCTGCGCGAAGACCGCGCTGCGCCGCCGATCTCGGACAATGAACTGGCCGGTTTGGAGACGCTGCTTAATGTGCGCGAAACCATGCCTTTCGCGCTGGAACAACTGCGTGACATTGCGGTTGATCTGCCACAGATCACATCTGCTTTGGATCGTTTGGAAGCTCGTATCGCAGCCCTGCAGGCGCGTGGCGTGGATGTGGATACACTGGATTTTGAGGCGTCTTATGGCAGGACCTCGATGGAGTACTACGACGGGTTTGTGTTCGGCTTTTACGCCGAAGGCCGCCCTGATCTGCCACCGGTTGCGACCGGTGGGCGCTATGATGCGCTGACCAGGCAATTGGGTGGTGGGGCCGAGATTCCGGCAATTGGCGGCGTGATCCGCCCGGACCTGATGCTCGAAATCGAGGAGGCTGCGCAATGAGCCTGAAACTCGGGGTGCCTTCGAAGGGCCGGTTGATGGACAAGACCTTTGCATGGTTTGAAAAGCGCGGCATTACACTGTCGCGCAGCGGATCAGACCGGGAATACGCGGGCAAGGTTGATGGGATTGGTGGCGTCTCGCTGATCCTATTGTCTGCAGGAGAGATTCCGCGCGAGCTGGCGGCGGGACGCATTCATTTGGGCGTGACCGGCATCGATCTTGTGCATGAAAAGCTGCCGCGCTGGGAACAGCAGGTGGAAGAGGTTGCACCTTTGGGGTTCGGCAAGGCGGACCTTATCATCGCAACCCCAGCCTGCTGGGTCGACGTGGACACTCTGGATGATTTGGATGCAGCGGCGGCAGGTTTTCGCAGGGCGCATGGCCATCGGCTTCGGATCGCTACCAAGTACCACCGTCTGGTCCGCGAATTCCTGACCGAAGCGGGAGTGGCCGATTATACGCTGGTCGACAGCCAGGGCGCAACCGAGGGGACGGTGGTGAATGAGACAGCCGAGGCGATTGCCGATATCACCTCGACCGGGGAAACACTGCGGGCGAACCACCTGAAAATCCTGTCGGATGGGTTGATCCTGCAATCGCAGGCCACGCTGTGGCGCAGCCGCGTGGCCAAATACGATGCGGCTGAAAAGACGGCTTTGAATGAGCTGCTGGACAGGTTGGCCTAAAGCACCCCAATTTCCGCTAATGCGCGGTTCAGGTCGTCGGGCAAGGCATCGTCCTGCTCGCGATTTTTAGGCAAGTCGGCAGGGGTGTCCTCAGGCTTGAGATACCGCCAGCCCTGGAATGGACGCTTCAGAGCGTTCTGCGTTCTGTGTACCTCGGGGTCAAGGACGATGGCGCAGCGGCGGATGCCATCCTCGCCTCGGACTTCATCCAGCCGCAGGATGCGCTGGCGGCACTGGACCACACCTTTGATCACCCAATAGATCGACCCGCCATTCAGAATTTCAGCGTCGCGCTTGGGCCACATGCGGGTGACGTGGCGCGGGTATCCGTCCTCATAGAGTGGTTTGCGGCTGTCTTGCCACGCCATCAGCGTGTCGACGCTTTCTGACCCAACCGAAAGTTTGATGAGGTTTACGTACTTATCCACAGCTTTCCCACAGAGTCGTCCCAAGGGTGATCCCTATATTGTAGCCCTCATGCGCTTGTCATCAAGGTGTTGTGGTTTAGATGTGATCTGGGCTAATCTGAATGCCTCTTTCAGCACAGGGAATCACCAATGAGCCGCTTTGCCGCCCCCATCGCCGAGCAGATCTGGGATATGAAATACCGCTTTAAACAGGCGGATGGTACGCCCATCGATCAGACAGTCGAGGACAGCTGGCGGCGCATAGCTCGTGATCTGGCGCGTGTAGAAGAAGACCCGGCGCATTGGGAAGAAAAATTCTATGAGGCGCTAGAGGATTTCAAATACCTTCCTGCTGGCCGCATCACCGCCGGGGCGGGCACCGCGCGACAGGTAACCCTGTTCAACTGCTTTGTGATGGGGACGATCCCCGACAGCATGGGCGGTATCTTCGACATGCTGAAAGAGGCCGCGCTGACCATGCAGCAGGGCGGGGGGATCGGTTACGATTTCTCAACCATCCGTCCGCGCGGCGCCGATGTGAAAGGGGTCGCAGCGGATGCCTCGGGCCCGCTAAGCTTTATGGACGTCTGGGACGCCATGTGCCGCACGATCATGTCTGCAGGCTCGCGTCGTGGTGCGATGATGGCGACCATGCGCTGCGACCATCCAGATATCGAACAGTTCATCACCGCGAAATCCGACCCGGCGCGTTTGCGCATGTTCAACATGTCGGTTCTGGTCACCGATCCATTCATGGAGGCCGTTAAGGCCGATGGACCGTGGGATCTGGTATTTGACGGAAAGGTCTATCACACCGTTCAGGCGCGGGATCTTTGGAACAAGATCATGCAGGCCACCTATGATTATGCCGAGCCGGGCGTGATCTTTATCGACCGGATCAACCAGGCGAACAACCTGAATTACGTCGAGACGATCTCGGCGACCAACCCGTGTGGAGAACAACCTCTACCGCCTTATGGTGCCTGTCTGCTGGGTTCGATCAATCTGGCACGGTTGGTTGCCGAGCCGTTCGAGGATGCCGCGCATCTGGACGAGGAGGCCTTGCAAGAGCTGGTGGCCACCGCCGTTCGCATGATGGACAACGTGGTGGACGCGTCGAAATTCCCGCTGGCCGAACAAGAAGCCGAGGCGCAGGACAAGCGCCGTATCGGGCTGGGCGTGACTGGTCTGGCCGATGCGCTGTTGATGTTGGGTTTGCGCTACGGCTCGGACGAGGCGGCGCGTCAGACCGAACGCTGGTTGCACGCAATCGCGCGCGCCGCGTATCTGGCGTCGGTCGATTTGGCGAGGGAAAAGGGCGCTTTCCCACTGTTTGACGCCGAGAAATATCTGGCCAGCGGCACCATGCAACTGATGGATGACGATGTGCGCGACGCAATCCGCGAACACGGCATCCGCAACGCGCTGCTGACCTCGATCGCGCCGACGGGTACGATTTCGCTGTATGCGGGCAACGTGTCTTCGGGGATCGAGCCGGTTTTCGCCTATGCCTACACGCGCAAGGTGCTGCAAAAGGACGGTTCGCGCACCGAAGAAGAGGTTGTGGACTATGCGGTGCAGATGTGGCGCGACAAGTTTGGCGACGCCGAATTGCCCAAGTATTTCGTGAATGCGCAAACACTAAGCCCGTCCCATCACGTAAAAATGCAGGCGGCGGCGCAAAAGTGGATCGATAGTTCGATATCGAAGACGATCAACTGTCCCGAAGATATCAGCTTTGACGCCTTCAAAGACGTCTATATGCAGGCCTGGGATCAGGGATGCAAAGGCTGCACTACCTATAGGCCAAACGATGTGACCGGCTCGGTTCTGAGCGTATCGGAAAGCGACGACAAAGCGCCGGGTGAAAGCGCGGATGCCCCGCATGAGGTTGACGGGGGCGAGGTCGTTTATATGTCCGAACCGCTGGATCGCCCACAATCGCTTGAAGGGTCGACTTACAAGCTGAAATGGCCGGACAGCGAGCACGCAATCTATCTGACAATTAACGATATCGTCATTGCCGGACGCCGTCGTCCCTTCGAGGTGTTCATTAACTCGAAGAATATGGAGCATTATGCTTGGACGCTGGCTTTGACCCGGATGATATCGGCCGTGTTCCGACGCGGTGGCGATGTGTCCTTTGTGGTCGAGGAACTGAAAGCTGTGTTTGACCCGCGCGGCGGGGCCTGGGTCAAAGGCAAGTACATTCCGTCCATCCTGGCCGCGATTGGCGGCGTGATCGAGCAACACATGGTCAATATCGGCTTCCTTGAGGGCGAAGGCATGGGCCTGAAATCCGATCCTCAGGCGCAGGTGGTCAACATGGACGCCCCGCGTGGCAAGGCTTGCCCATCCTGTGGTCAGTTCGACATGGTGATGATCGAAGGCTGCATGACCTGCCGCAGCTGCGGTTATTCTAAGTGTGGCTGATTTGGCGTAAAAGCTATCTGCAATCAATCAAAGTCGGCTATCTTCGCGGACTTCGGATCGAAGCGAACTTAGCGCGGTGCGCCAGACGTTCACCAACATTCGACGAAAAGTATCAATATGAGGCTGTTCTTTAGCAACATTTTCGTGATTGCTACATTTCGGTCTCTTTTCCGCCCATTTTTTCGTTGATACACAAGCACAGTTACTTGTGGGATGAGTAAAAGTGCGGGCGGACAGATGAGAACCGGTTATAACGGTCGGATAGCAATATTTTGGACACAGACGGAAGTTGACGGGCTTGAGGCGGCGCCTTTGGCCCACTTGCGCGTTGGTAGCTCTTGGTCCTGGAGGGGGCGAGGGGTCCAACTCGCCGCAAGTGCTGAACAAGTTGCGCTGCACGCAGACTCCACCGGTCTTGGATCTATATTGGCGGCCAGAGCCAGTTTCACCAACCCCGGCGAGATCAACAAAAGTGCCAAGATCGAGTTGTCAAACGGCGCTCAGACTTTCGTTGCCGAGCTGGTGCGTGAGGTGAACGAAGCGTCTCTGGTGCTTGTGTTTGAGGATGGATACCCTGAGCCTGATCAAGATTTCTGGGTCAGTTCGGCAGCTTCGCATATTGAACCTGTTGAGATTGACAGTGGTTATGACGACAAGGTTGTCGTGTTCCCGGCGGCTCGTGCAAATGCAAGTTCAGTGCCGGTAAATCTATCAAATACTGCCGGTTGGGCCGCTGAATAACGGATACTTCTCAGAAAGATTCCAACTCTAAGCAGAAATCCTACCCTTTGCTTGCTGTGGCGTGTTGACTCTGGCCGAAGCAGGGATATAAGCGCGGCTTCATTGGTGTTGGTGGCCCCCGCAAGGGGATGCCTGTCATGGGGGAAACCTCAAGAGGACAACGCCCTTCATAGTGGCCCATCGGGGCCTCAATCTAAAGAAGGAGATCAGCCGTGACCAAACGCACGTCTGCCAAGTACAAAATCGACCGCCGGATGGGCGAAAACATCTGGGGTCGTCCGAAATCCCCGGTTAATCGTCGTGAATACGGCCCCGGCCAGCATGGCCAGCGCCGCAAGGGTAAACTGTCTGACTTCGGTCTGCAGCTGCGTGCCAAGCAGAAGCTGAAAGGCTACTACGGCGACCTGACCGAGAAGCAGTTCCGCCGCATCTATGCAGAAGCTGAGCGTGTCAAAGGCGACACCGGTGAAAACCTGATCGGTCTGCTGGAGCGTCGTCTGGACGCCGTTGTTTACCGCGCCAAGTTTGTTCCGACCGTGTTCGCCGCACGTCAGTTCGTGAACCACGGCCACGTTAAAGTGAACGGCAAGCGGGTCAACATCCCGTCCTACCGCGTCAAAGAAGGCGACGTTATCGAAGTGCGTGACAAGTCCAAGCAATTGGCCGTTGTCCTGGAAGCTGTCGGCTTGGCCGAGCGTGATGTGCCTGACTACATCGACGCCGACCACTCGAAAATGACCGCGACCTTCGTGCGTGCACCGGGCCTGAGCGATGTGCCTTACCCGGTTATGATGGAACCGAACCTGGTCGTTGAATTCTACGCGAAGAACTAATCTTCGCCGACCTGTTGAGTTTAAGGGCCGCGCTTTCAGCGCGGTCTTTTTTGTTTTGATGGGGCTCTGCCCCAGTCGCTGCGCGACTCCCCCGAGATATATTTGGCCAGATGAAGAGGCGGATCAGATAGGAAGCGGGCGACTTTCGGCAATGGCCTCCATTGCGAAATAGGAGGTGACGCTGTCCAGTTCGATCTTATCGATGAGGCGTTGATAGACTTTGTCGTAAGAGGCCATATCTTCTGTAACGACCTTGAGTTGATAGTCATAGTCGCCGCCAATGCGATGGAAATCGACCACTTCAGGAATGGTCAGGACATGACTGCGAAAGGCCTGCAACCATTGGGCAGAGTGGTGGCGCGTGCGTAGCATGACGAAAACCACCAGATTCAGCCCAAGCTTTTCACGCGCGATGCGCGCCGTAGAACCTTGCAGGACACCTGCGTCGTTCAAGGCCTTTATTCTTCGCCAGCAGGCATTTTGGGACAGGCCGACCCTATCTGCTAATTCTCGCTGGGAAAGTGTTGCGTCTTTTTGCAGTTCCTTCAGAAGACGCGTGTCAATTTGATCTAATTTTTTCTCCATATAAACTCATATGACACAAAACTCGGACATATAAAGCATAAAATTGTGAGGTTTCCACAGGATGGATCAATCATATTGGAGTTAGCAATATGGAGCCTGTGTTATGACCTTGTCCAACTTTCGCGCAGAAATTCAATCTGCTGCTCACGGAAATACTCTGCGTGATGGGCTGATCGGTGAGGGGGTACTCATCCCGGGTCTGCATGGGGACGTGCCGCTTGTGTATGCGGACTACGTTGCCTCGGGTCGCGCGTTGCGACAGGTCGAAAATTTCGTGGCTGAGCATGTGTTGCCGTTCTATGCCAACAGCCACACCGAAGCCTCCTATTGCGGTTCCTATATAACCCGTTTGCGCCGCGAGGCGCGGGCCGAGGTCGCCCGCATAGTTGGCGCCAAGGAAGAGGACGCGGTGATCTTTACCGGGTCTGGCGCTACAGCGGGTCTCAACCGGCTGGTTAGTCTGCTGGGAGTGCAAGAGGCTAATCAGCCGGTCGTTTTGATCGGTCCGTATGAGCATCATTCGAACATTCTGCCGTGGCGTGAAAGCAAGGCGCGGGTGATCGAGATTCCAGAAGCCGTTGACGGCGGTCCCGATATGCGGGCGCTAAAGGCAGTGCTGATCGAACACGCAGATTCCGATCTTGTGATTGGGTCATTCTCAGCGGCGTCAAACGTCACAGGCATCATCACCGACCCTGATCCTGTGACGCGGTTACTGAAAGAACATGGTGCGCTTGCGGTATGGGACTATGCGGGTGGTGGACCTTATTTGCCAATGGACATGGGGCCGGAAGATGCGCGGAAGGACGCGATTGTTGTCTCTCCGCATAAGTTTCCGGGCGGGCCGGGGGCGTCGGGTGTTCTGGTCGTTAACCAATGCGCTGTGAAGCGGACGTGTCCGAGTTGGCCCGGCGGTGGGACTGTCAGCTTTGTCTCGCCTTGGCGGCACGACTACAGCGCCGATCTCGCGACACGGGAAGAGGCGGGTACACCAAATGTGATCGGAGACATTCGTGCGGCCTTGGCCTTCATCGTGAAAGATGCGGTTGGAGCGGATGAGATCGCGCAGCGTGAAGCGCAGTGTAACCACATGGCGTTGGATGGGTGGTCCGACAACCCACATCTGACATTGCTAGGTGCCGAGAATGCACACCGCCTGCCGATATTCTCGTTCCTCGTGTGTGATCGGAATGGGCAGCCGGTGCATCAGCAGCTGTTTACCCGGATGCTCAGCGATATCTACGGCATCCAGGCACGTGGCGGCTGTGCCTGTGCCGGACCCTATGCGCATCGTCTGCTGGGCATTGATCGGGCAACATCGGAAGAATTGCATGCGGCCCTGTCGGAGGGTGAGGAAATGAAGAAACCGGGTTGGGTGCGGTTGAATTTCTCTTACCTCATGAGCGAAGAGACCGTTCAGTTCATTATCGACAGCGTTAACGAGCTGTCGCGCCGGACCGAGGAGTTCGTCCCATTCTACAATGCCGATCCGGCGACGGCGCGCTTCAAAGCGGCGTAAGATAATTGCCGCTTTTCTCAACCCGTTGAGAAAGGTATGAGGGGCCAAGCTAGTGGAGCCCCTCATGAACCAGATCACACCTCAACCCGGCATAATGGACATCGCGCTGTATCAGGGCGGACAGTCGCATGTTGACGGTGTTGCGGATGTCATCAAGCTGAGTTCCAACGAAAACCCGTTTGGGCCAAGTCCCAAGGCGATCGAAGCGGTGCGCGAAAGTGCCGTTTCGCTGCATCGTTATCCCAGCACCGATCATGCCAGCCTGCGCGCCGCAATTTCTGAACGGCACGGACTGGATGCCAATCGGGTCATCTGCGGTGTCGGCAGTGATGAAGTGTTGCAGTTCGTAGCGCAGGCCTATGCTGGTCCGGGTGATGAGGTGATTTATACCGAGCATGGATTCTCCATGTATCCGATCATCGCGCGAATGGCGGGCGCGACCCCGGTCATGGTGCCCGAGAGGGATCGCCGTGTAGACGTAGATAGCATCCTTGCCGCGGTCACTGGGCAGACACGGATTGTCTTTGTGACCAATCCGGGAAATCCTACTTCAACCATGGTCTCTGACGCCGAATTGCAGAGGTTGGCGGATGCATTGCCAGCCAATTGCCTGATGGTGCTGGATGGTGCGTATGCCGAATTTGTCGATGGTTTCGATGGAGGCGCAGGGCTGGTGGACCGGTTTAGCAATGTCATCATGACCCGGACGTTTTCGAAAGTGTACGGTCTAGGTGGGATGCGCGTTGGCTGGGGCTATGCGGCGAAAGAGATTATTGATGTGCTGAACCGCGTTCGTCAGCCGTTCAACCTATCGCTGACGGCTCTCGCGGCGGCCGAGGCCGCCGTGCGGGATGAGGAATATCTGCGGTTCTGCCTGTCTGAAAATGCACGCCTCCGGATTTGGTTGTCTGATGAACTGGCGAAGGTCGGCGTTTCATCCGATGTGTCATGCACGAATTTCATCCTCGCCCGTTTTGCTGACAGGGCCGAGGCGGAAGCCTGCGATGACTATTTGAAAACGCAGGGTTTGATCGTGCGGCGGGTCGCGGGCTACAACCTGCCAAACGCGCTGCGGATCACCGTAGGCGACGAAATCGCCTGCGGTCGCGTGGTTGCAGCGATTACTGCGTTCAAAGGGGGCGCTGTATGAGCCAGATTTACGACCGTGTTGCGCTGATCGGGTTGGGCCTGATTGCATCGTCCATGTTCTGGGCGATCAAACGGGCTGGGCTTGCGGGGGAAGTGACGGGCTATGCGCGATCCGAGGCAACCCGCGAGACGGCGCGCCAGATCGGCCTTTGTGACCGGGTTTGCGAGACCGCGGAAGAGGCGGTCGAAGGTGCTGATCTAGTGGTTTTGTGTGTCCCCGTTGGTGCAATGGGACCTGTGGCGCAGCAGATTGCGCCGGTTCTGAAATTCGGTGCCACCGTTTCAGACGTGGGGTCGGTAAAGCGTCACGTGATTGACGCCGTCTCACCCCACATACCCGATAGCGTTCATTTCATTCCGGCACACCCTCTGGCCGGGACCGAGCATTCCGGGCCTGAATCGGGATTCGCCGAACTGTTCGACAACCGTTGGTGCCTGTTGGTGCCGGTCGAAGATTCCGACCCGGATGCAATCGCTCGCCTGCGGGCTTTGTGGGAGGGTCTGGGATCGAATGTCGATGAGATGGACGCCGCGCATCATGATTTGGTGCTGGCGGTCACCTCGCACGCACCTCACCTGATTGCCTATACGATGGTGGGAGTTGCGGATGATCTCCGGCGGGTCACAGACACCGAAGTCATCAAGTATTCGGCAGCTGGTTTCCGCGATTTCACTCGCATCGCGGCTTCGGACCCGACGATGTGGCGTGATGTGTTTCTGACCAACAAAGACGCAACGCTGGAGATTCTGGGCCGGTTTACGGAAGAGCTCTTTGCGCTACAGCGGGCCATCCGAACAGGTGACGGAGAGCAATTGTTCGACTACTTTACGCGCACACGGGCGATCCGCCGCGGCATCATTGATGCGGGCCAGGATACGGATGCGCCAGATTTTGGGCGGGGAAAAACATCGACATGAGAAAGATCGGTTGCAGCCATTTGATTTTCTGCGTTGCTTTGGCGGCAACGACTGCAAATGCGGCGGCGCCTGAAACTTCTATTGTGCCGTTGACGCGCCCGGAAACCACCCAAGCGATGGTGGCAATCGTCACCCCCAACATCCGGCCTGTGCTACGGCCCGCTTCGCCGCAGGTAACGGCCGCTGCAGCCCGTCCCGCTGAATTACCATTGCTCGGGCCCGAGAATTCGATCCGCCCGTTTGTGCGCCCGGAAGAATTGGAACAACGCGTCTTTCTTAAGAAACGCAAGCTGCGTAAGGGTTCAGTCTGTGGCGATATCGATATTCAGGGTAAGCCGGTTGGACGTGTGAAGGGCAAGATCAAAGCCTGCGGGATTAAGGATGCAGTGCAAATCACCTCAGTATCGGGGGTCAGGCTGAGCCGCCCGGCGACGATGGATTGCGGCACTGCACAGGCGCTGAACAATTGGGTCGACAAAACTGTAAAGCCCACGTTCAAACGCCGAGGTCCGGTGGTCGAGCTACAGGTCGCCGCGCATTACGCCTGCAGAACACGTAACAACCGTAAAGGGGCGCGGATTTCTGAGCATGGTAAAGGGCGCGCCATCGACATTTCGGGCTTCAAGATGGCCGATGGTGAGGTGGTGACGGTTCTGAATGGCTGGCGCAAAAATCCGTCCAAGAAGCAACTGACCAAGGTATGGCGCGGCGCGTGTGGGCCATTTGGCACGGTTCTCGGACCAAACTCTGATCGCTACCATCGGGATCATTTCCACCTAGACACCGCGCGCTACCGCAGCGGCACCTATTGCCGTTAACGCAGTACCAGTCTCGGGGCAGGACCAAGGGGCAACGGACCCAAGGCGACGAACCCATCTCTGAAATTCAGCTGTAAATCCAGCGCATTTGGGTTGCCACCCAGTCCAGCCATGAAACCCAATGCGCGGGTCACAGGATCGACTGCCTGATCCGGCAGCGCACCTGCGGCGTTTGCCATCGCGATCATGTCGCGCCAGTTTTCGGCTTTCATCGCAATTTCACCCGTTGGAATGCCCTGTTCGTCAACTTCCAGTTCGCCGGTGGCGAACAGACGCAGCTCACCCCATTTCATTTCTGCCAAACGCAGATCAATCGCAACGGGTTGGGGGCGACGCTGCTCAAGTGCGGTGCGGTCCCAGGGTTTGTCGAAAGTGACAAACATATCCATTTCCAGCGTTTCGAACGATTGCGGCAGGGTCGATGCTGAACGCATCAGGCGTCTCAGATCATCGCCGGGGGTAAATCCGTCGATCTTCGCGGTAATCCCATAGCTTGCGGGCGCTCCAGATTGCTCCATCACAAGGCTCAGCGACTGGCCTCCGGCTTGCGGATCACCTTCGGTTGTCAGCAGCCAGCGCTTTGAGGTCAGCGCCATTTTCTCGAGCACCAGCGCGACACCGGGTTGGAGCTGCAATTCGGCTTGTAGCGCTTCGGCCTGAACGGTCGTGGTCTGGTCGAAATAGGAAAGGCGCTGCGGCGTACTGGCAAAGCGCAGCATCTGGCGGCCGGGCCAGATTGCTGGGCTTTGGAACTCGACCCAGTCCGCACTCCACGCCGTTCCGTTGACCGGATCGGCCAAAGCGGGATTATTCAGGCGTGTGATGTGCTGAAACGGATATCCGGCCGTCGACACGTCCGAGAATTCGGCCTGCCAGCCCAGTTCTTGCTGTCGGTCAAACCAACCGGTTAGGGCGTTTCGCAGACCATAACCGGCGACAAACCAGTAGGCGCTCCACGCGAGGGCGATAAATACGAAAACGCGTATCAGACGGCGCATGATGAATGGCCCTTTTTCCTGCCTCGGATTTGATGTTTATAGGGCCAAACGGGCAAGGACCAGTGCAATGACGATGTGGGTATTCGGATATGGATCGCTGCTGTGGAACCCGGGCTTTCCGGTGGCACGCAGCGAACGCGCTAAATTGCACGGATATGCGCGGTCGTTTTGCATGCGCTCTATCCACCATCGCGGCACGGAAGAAGACCCCGGTTTGGTGTTGGCGCTGGACGAACAGCCAGACGCGCATTGCACTGGATTGGCGCTTGCTGTCGAGGCAGGTCACGAAGAGCGCACTTTGGCTGAATTGCGTGAGCGTGAGCTGATCTCGTCAGCCTATCTGGAACGGATGCTGGACGTGCATCTGGACTGCGGGCAGATCGTAAATGCAGTGACTTACGTCATCGATGCTCACCACGTTCAGTATTGCGGCGGTCTTCCATTGGAAGAGCAGGCTCAGATCATCGCCCACGCGGTTGGCGGACGTGGGCCAAATACCGAATATCTCTACAATACTGCCTCGCACTTGACCGAGATCGGACTGCACGACCCTGATCTTGAGTGGTTGTCGCAACGGGTGCGGACAATCAGCGCATAAACTCTTGGCGTCACGGGGCGAACTTCGATAGGTTCAGCCCAGAGCAGACAATACCAGGAGCCACGCGCATGGCGCAGGCACAACAGGGCGTGAGACCACATTTCTCACAACCGATCCGTCAGATTTTGATGATGCTGATCGCAATAGGGCTGTCAGGACTTGGCGTGTTCATGGCGTTGCCATATGTGCTGCCGGTTATTCAGGCCAATCTGTATCTTAACGGGTTCATTTTGCTGGTCTTTGTCATCGGTGTCGCTGCCTGTTTTCTGCAGGTCACACAGCTGATCGGATCGGTTCGTTGGATCGAAGCCTTTGCCGGAGGCGTCGAACGTGACGATGTGCGCCCGCCGCAACTGCTTGCCCCACTGGCGTCGTTGTTGAGGGAACGCGGGGCGCGGTCTCAGATCAGCTCTAGCTCTACCCGATCGATCCTCGATTCCGTCGCCGAACGGGTCGAAGAAGAGCGCGAGATCACCCGTTATATCACCAACGTGCTGATCTACCTTGGCCTACTGGGGACATTTTTTGGTTTGGCCACCACTGTCCCCGCCATCGTTGATACGATCCGCAGCCTGAATCCGCAGGAAGGTGAAGAAGGTCTGGCCGTCTTCAACCGTCTGATGACAGGATTGGAAGCGCAGCTGCAGGGCATGGGCGTTGCTTTTGGGTCGTCATTGCTGGGTCTGGCCGGTTCATTGATCGTCGGCCTGCTGGAACTGTTCGCGGGCCATGGTCAGAACCGGTTCTATCGCGAATTGGAGGAATGGTTGTCCTCGATCACCCGCGTTGGCTTTGCAGCAGGCGATGAGGGCGGCGCGGAACTGGCCGTGCTGACCCCAGTACTGGACGCCATGTCCGAGCAGATGGATGCGCTGCAGGATATGTTCTCGGCGCAAGAAGCTGATCGGACGGACGTATCAGCCAAGCTGGGGCAATTGGTCGATGTCATCGGGGAAATGAACCAGCGTCAGGCCCAGACCGAAGGTGTTACGGCTGCGCTTGAGCGTGTGGCGCTGGGGCAAGACGCGTTGCTTGATCACATGCGCGAACATGGCGCGGGCGAGGGGATCGATGCGGAAAGCCGCATGCGCCTGCGGTCGATGGATGTGCAGTTGCTGCGTATCCTCGAAGAGATTTCCGCCGGTCGCCAGGACAGCATGAACGAGCTGCGCAAGGATTTTGAGCTACTGGTCAAAGCATTGACCTTGCCACGGGGCGCCGTACGTACGCCGCCAGAAGGAGAGTAACTCATGGCGCTGTCCCGCCGCACAGGTCAACGATTCTCGGGCTCGGTCTGGCCCGGCTTCGTGGATGCGATGACGGGATTGTTGATGGTGCTGACCTTTGTGCTGACCATCTTCATGGTCGTGCAATTTGTGCTGCGCGAAACGATTTCGGGGCAAGAGGATGAACTGACTGCGCTGTCCGACGAAATCGCCGCTCTGGCCGGGGCGCTGGGGCTGGAAGAGCGGGAAAACAGCCGTCTTCAAGCGCGTCTTGGGAACTTGAATGCAACGCTTAATCAGGTCGAAGACGATCTAGCGCAGGCACAAACCCGCATAACCGACTTTGAAGCACAGGTCGCGGCTTTGCTGGCTGATCAGGCGCGTGCGCAGGGGGATATCGCCGCGCTAGAAACGCAACGCGATGAGTTGCTAAATGAACAAGATGCCTTGAATTTGGCACTTGCTCAAAGCAGACAAGAAATCGACGCACAGGCCGAAGCCGCCCGCCTTGCCGCGGCTCGACGCGAAGCACTTGAAGCTCTCGTCGCCGAACTTGAAACCAGCGAAGATGCACAGGCAGCTCAGATATCCGAGCTGGAACAGCAACTGACCGAGGAAGAGGCCGCGCGTCTGGCCGAAGCCGCCGCTGCTGAGGCGTTGCGTGATCGATTGCAGAATGCAGATGCTGAACTGACAGCGATGACCTTGGCGCTGGAAGCGCAGCGAAAGGAAGCCGAGGATACCCTGACTTTGCTAGCTGCGGCACAGGCTGCCAAGGCAGAGCTTGAGCGTCAGTTCGGTGAGATCAATGCCGAAGAACTGAGGGAACAACTGCAGGCGGCGCTGGATGCCCAAACCCAAGCACAAGCAAATGAAGCTGAACAAAGGTCACTGGCCGAGGAGCGCGCGGCGCTGCTGGCGCTCGCCCGAGAGGCGCTTGCATCGGAACAGGAAATCTCGACCGAAGCGCAACGTCAGACCGCGCTGCTTAATCAGCAGATGGCAGCCCTGCGCAGCCAGTTGGGATCGCTGCAGGCTTTGTTAGACGATTACGAAGAACGTAATACCGCCGCCGAGATCCAGATACAGACGCTGGGCCAGGATCTGAATGCCGCTCTAGCGCGCGCAGCCTCGGAAGAACGCCGTCGCCGACTGCTGGAAGAGGCTGAACGTATTCGGCTGGAAGCCGAGGCCGAGAAACTGGCGGGCCAGAATCAGGAGCTTGCCGCGCAGGCCGAGGATTTGCAGCGCTATCGCTCGGAATTCTTCGGGCGGTTGCGCGATGTGCTGGGTGATCAGGATGGCGTGCGCATTGAAGGTGACCGCTTCGTGTTCTCGTCTGAGGTGTTGTTTGCCACCGGGTCCGCAAACCTGTCTGCGGAAGGTCGTCAGGAGGTTGCCAAAGTTGCCAATATCCTGCGAAGCGTTGCCGCAGAAATACCCGAAGGGTTGAACTGGGTCATCCGTGTCGATGGTCACACCGACAATGTGCCACTTGCAGGAAGCGGACGATATCGCGACAACTGGGAGCTCAGCCAGGGTCGTGCCCTTTCTGTGGTGCGCTACATGGTTGATGCGCTGGGCATTCCACCTGATCGTTTGGCGGCAAACGGGTTCGGAGAATTCCAGCCCGTTAATCCCGCCGACACACCCGAGGCGCGCGCCCAAAACCGTCGGATCGAGTTGAAGCTGACAGAGCGGTAAGGCTGGTTCGAACCGCTGTGGATTACCTGCCAAACAAGAAAAACGCCCACCGAAAAGGCGGGCGTTTTTCGTTATAGAAGCCGTGGGTTAGTCCGCTGTCAAAAGCGGGGGCTTGTCGCCCGGAATGCGGGGCTGATCGGGGCCCAGGATTTCCAGGTTCAGCTCGCCCTTCTTCATCGAGACACGGACCACGCCGCCTTTGGCCAGTTTGCCGAATAGCAGTTCCTCGGCGAGAGGTTTCTTGATGTGCTCCTGAATGACACGGCCTAGAGGACGCGCACCCATCTTGTCATCATAGCCCTTGTCGGCCAGCCATTCGGCGGCACGCGGTGTCAGATCGATGGTCACGCCACGATCCAGCAACTGTGCTTCCAGCTGCAGGACAAACTTCTCAACGACCTGCAAAATGACCTCTTTCGGCAGCGGCGCGAATGAGATCACGGCGTCCAGGCGGTTGCGGAACTCCGGCGTGAACATACGTTCGATCGCTGCGGTATCCTCACCTTCGCGCCGGTCGCGGCCAAAGCCAATGGCAGCCTTAGCCTGTTCCTGTGCACCCGCGTTTGAGGTCATGATCAGGACCACGTTGCGGAAATTCACCGTCCGGCCATTGTGGTCGGTCAATTCGCCGTGATCCATCACCTGCAACAGGATATTGAACACGTCAGGGTGCGCTTTTTCGATCTCATCAAGCAACAAGACGCAATGTGGGTGCTGGTCGACACCGTCGGTCAGCAAACCACCCTGATCAAACCCGACATAACCCGGAGGCGCACCGATCAGACGGCTGACCGCGTGCTTCTCCATGTATTCCGACATGTCGAAGCGCAGCAGTTCAACACCAAGCGTGTCAGCCAACTGTTTCGCCACTTCTGTTTTGCCAACACCGGTGGGGCCAGCGAACAGATAGTTGCCGATGGGTTTTTCGGGCTCACGCAGACCGGCGCGCGCCAGTTTGATCGCACTGGACAGCGCTTCGATCGCTTCATCTTGACCAAACACCACGCGTTTCAGCGAGGTTTCGAGATCTTTGAGAACCTCGGCATCATCCTTGGTGACGTTCTTGGGTGGGATACGCGCAATCTTGGCAACCACCGCCTCGATCTCTTTGACGCCGATGGTCTTGCGACGTTTGCTTTCGGCCAGCAGGTGTTGCGCTGCCCCGGCCTCATCGATCACGTCGATGGCCTTGTCGGGCAGTTTGCGGTCGTTGATATAGCGCGCCGACAATTCGACAGCTGTCTTGATCGCGTCGGCAGTATATTTGATCGAGTGATGCTCTTCGAAATACGGTTTCAGACCGCGCAGAATTTTGACACTGTCCTCGACCGACGGCTCGTTCACGTCGATTTTCTGGAATCGGCGGCTCAGCGCGCGGTCTTTTTCGAAATGCTGACGGAACTCTTTATACGTGGTCGAGCCCATGGTGCGCAGTTTGCCACCCTGAAGCGCTGGCTTCAGCAGGTTCGACGCATCCATTGCACCGCCCGAGGTTGCACCCGCTCCGATCACAGTGTGAATCTCGTCGATGAAGAGAACTGCATCAGGGTGCTCTTCCAATTCGGTCACAACCGCTTTCAGACGCTCTTCGAAATCGCCGCGATAGCGAGTTCCTGCAAGCAGGGCGCCCATATCAAGCGAGTAGATGGTGGTTTCCGACAACACGTCCGGGGCCTCGCCCGCAACGATCTTATGCGCCAGACCTTCGGCGATGGCGGTTTTGCCGACACCGGGGTCACCTACCAGCAACGGGTTGTTCTTGCGTCGGCGACACAGCACCTGAATACAGCGTTCAACCTCGTCCGAGCGTCCGATCAGCGGATCTACATCACCGGCGCGTGATTTGGCGTTCAGATCAACGCAATATTTGCCAAGCGCGCTTTCTTTCTGCTCAGCGTCACCAGAGGTCGTCTGAGCCTCTTCTTCGGCTTCATCAGCACCCGTTACAGGACGATTCTCTCCATAGGCCGGGTCTTTGGCCACACCATGTGCGATGAAGTTTACCGCGTCATAACGGGTCATGTCCTGCTCTTGCAGGAAATAGGCTGCGTTGCTTTCACGTTCGGCGAAGATGGCCACCAATACATTGGCCCCGGTCACCTCTGTGCGGCCAGAGCTTTGAACGTGGATCGCGGCGCGCTGAATGACACGCTGGAAGGCTGCCGTGGGCACGGCTTCGGACCCGTCGATATCAGTGACGAGGTTTGACAGATCTTCGTCGATGAATTCGACCAAGGTGCTGCGTAACTCGTCCAGATCGACGCTGCACGCTTTCATGACGCGCACCGCATCGGGTTCTTCCAACAGCGCCAGCAGCAGATGCTCTAGCGTTGCGAATTCATGTCGCCGTTCATTCGCCGCCGCAAGGGCCGCGTGGATGGCTTGTTCAAGTGTGCTCGAGAATGAAGGCACGCGGGTGCTCCTCTGTATTGGGCCGGAAGGGGGCGGGCTGCAGGCCGGATCCCCATCCCAACCATGTCCTCATACTATTAGAGTTTGGTTGATCCCGCCCCGGCTTCAAGGGTTTTCTTTCACTTGACAGTCACATTTGTTGTGACCGTGGCCGTGATTGGGGCTTGAAACGGGTTAAAAGCTGTCTTTTTGGGCTCGAATTTCGGCGAATACGGACACGGGATCAGAGTTTTCCATGCCCAGATGGGCCTGAATCGCCGGATCAGTGGCCCTTAGAAACGGATTTGTCGCCTTTTCCAGGCCCAAAAGCGAGGGCACAGTGGGTTCTCCGGCAGCGCGGGCGCGATTAATATCGGCCACTCGGTCAAGCAAGGCTGGGTTGTCGGGATCGATGGTCAGGGCGAACTTGGCGTTTGCCTGTGTGTATTCGTGGCCTGAGCACACGATTGTTTCATCGGGCAGGGCCGCCAACTTGCTGAGAGAGGCCCACATTTGCGCAGGCGTGCCCTCGAACAATCGTCCACATCCCAGCGCCATCAGGCTGTCAGCGGTGAATACAACGCCAGTTTGGGGCATGTAGAATGCAATGTGCCCAATTGTATGACCGGACACATCAAGAACCTCGACCGGCTCACCGCCGATATAAAAAGTGTCACCTTCAACCACCGCCTGATCGAGTTTTGGCAACCGATGCTCATCTGCTTTTGCGCCGATCACACGCGCGGGCTGTTTCGCCAGAATGTCGCCCAGCCCGTCCACATGATCCCAATGATGATGGGTCAGCAACACATGGCTTAGCTGCCAGCCGCGCGAATCCAGTTCGGCCAGAATCGGAGCTGCCTCTGGCGCATCGATCAAGGCAGTCTCACCGCTGGCCGGATCATGGGCTAGAAAGGCGTAATTATCGCTGAGGCAAGGAATGGTGACGATCTCAAGAGGCATGGCCTTTTGCCCTTTCATTGCTAGACTGCGCCCAGCTAAGCCGATTGACCGGGTGTCCGCAATGCATCTTGATGTGCAGGATCTGAGGAATTTCTACTATCGCAGCACCCTGGGTCGCGCGGCCCAGGCAGCGATCCGTGGTCGGTTGGTGGATCTTTGGCCCGAAGCCAAAGGGCAAACTGTGGTCGGATTTGGTTTTGCCGTACCTTTATTGCGGCCTTACCTCAAAGATGCGCGCCGTGTGATTGGTCTTATGCCTGGTCCGCAGGGTGTAATGCCATGGCCTGCGGGGATGCCCAATGTTTCCGTTCTGACCGAAGAGACGATGTGGCCAATCGAAACTGGCCATGTGGATAAACTGGTGGTGATGCATGGTTTGGAAACTTCAAACCGACCCAGCCAATTGCTGGAAGAATGCTGGCGCGTTCTGGGGCCCGGAGGGCGTGTGCTATTTGTCGTACCGAACCGGGCCGGGCTTTGGTCGCGCTCAGACCGGACGCCGTTTGGCTTTGGGCAGCCCTATTCAACAACCCAGTTGGAAAACCAATTGCGCGCGCACCACTTCGTCCCTGAAAACCATTGCTCGGCGCTTTACCTGCCGCCTTCGTTCCGTCGGTTCTGGCTAAAATCAGGTAGCCTGATCGAGAAGACTGGACAACGCATCCCAACCGTCATGGCCGGAGGCGTGCTTATGGTTGAGGCCAGTAAACTCATTCGCCCGCCTAGCGGGAGCGTTACTAAAGACACAGCGAAGCGCCCGATCAAAGCGTTGGATGGTTTGTTAAAGCCTGCGTGACAGTCCGGCGCATTTTGAACGGAAAAAATGCGGGAAAAAGGTCACAGGAATCGCAAAAACCTGCATATTCGTAACATTTTTCAACTGCCCCAATCGGTCCAAAGGGTCGCAGTTGGGTTAAGTGTATGAAAAATAATAATTTGTGGATAAAACTGTTACCGCTATAGCGTATTGCTTGGTTGGAACACCTCTGCTACATCCCCGGTGATTTTGATCCCCGCCCTAAATGGACGGGGTTTCCTCACGCCCCAAGGTAGCGGCCGCTACTCAAAATCGGGGCCTCAAATATCGGAAGGGTGGACGTGTCCGAACCAGCTTCGATTTCCACTGGCATCGCCGAGCGCTATGCCACCGCGATCTTCGAGATCGCTAAAGAGAATAATGACCTTGCAGGTCTGGAAACCGGAATCAACGATCTGGCAGCCGCATTGGGTGATAGCGCAGAATTGCGCGACCTGATCGCATCGCCTTTGGTTTCGCGCGCCGAACAGGAAAGCGCAATCACCGCTGTTGCGGACAAGATGGGCCTGCATGCCATCCTGCGCAATACGCTGGGTCTGATGGCGCAGAAACGTCGTCTGTTCGTTGTACCGCAACTGGTGCAGGTTCTGCGCGACATGCTGGCTGACGAGCGTGGCGAGGTGACCGCCGATGTCGCCTCGGCCAAGGCGCTGACCAAGACCCAAATGGATAAACTGTCCAAGACGCTGTCCGAGCGTGTGGGCAAGACCGTGACAATCAATGCGACCGTTGATGAAAGCCTCATCGGCGGTCTTGTCGTTAAAGTGGGCTCGAAAATGATCGATAGCTCGATCCGTTCGAAGCTGAACTCCCTACAGAATGCAATGAAAGAGGTCGGATAAATGGGAATCCAAGCTGCAGAGATTTCTGCAATCCTGAAGGACCAGATCAAGAATTTTGGTCAGGAAGCCGAAGTGGCCGAGATCGGCCGCGTGCTGAGCGTCGGTGACGGGATTGCCCGTGTATACGGCCTGGACAATGTGCAAGCCGGTGAGATGGTCGAATTCCCCGGCGGCATCATGGGTATGGCGCTGAACCTGGAAAGCGACAACGTCGGTGTTGTTATCTTCGGTTCCGACCGTGACATCAAAGAAGGTGACACTGTTAAGCGCACCAACTCGATCGTGGACGTTCCGATCGGTGACGAGCTGCTGGGCCGCGTTGTTGACGGTCTGGGCAACCCGCTGGACGGCAAAGGCCCGATCAACGCGACCAAGCGTGGCGTTGCAGACGTTAAAGCGCCGGGCATCATTCCGCGTAAATCGGTTCACGAGCCGATGGCAACCGGCCTGAAATCGGTTGACGCAATGATCCCAATCGGCCGTGGCCAGCGTGAGCTGATCATTGGTGACCGTCAGACCGGTAAAACCGCCGTTGCTCTGGACGCGATCCTGAACCAGAAAGTTTACAACGACGCAGCAGGCGACGACGAGTCGAAGAAGCTGTACTGCGTGTACGTTGCGATCGGTCAAAAGCGTTCGACCGTTGCTCAGCTGGTGAAGAAACTGGAAGAGTCCGGCGCGATCGACTACTCGATCGTTGTGGCGGCAACCGCGTCCGACCCGGCACCGATGCAGTTCCTTGCACCTTACGCCGCAACCGCGATGGCCGAATACTTCCGTGACAACGGCCGCCACGCGCTGATCATCTATGATGACCTGTCGAAGCAGGCTGTGTCCTATCGTCAGATGTCGCTGCTGCTACGCCGTCCGCCCGGACGTGAAGCCTATCCTGGCGACGTATTCTACCTCCACTCGCGTCTGTTGGAACGTTCAGCAAAGCTGAACGAAGACTTCGGTGCGGGCTCGCTGACCGCTCTGCCGGTTATCGAAACTCAAGGTGGTGACGTTTCGGCGTTTATTCCGACCAACGTGATCTCGATCACCGACGGCCAGATCTTCCTGGAAACCGAACTGTTCTACCAGGGCATCCGTCCTGCGGTAAACACCGGTCTGTCGGTTTCGCGTGTGGGCTCCTCGGCTCAGACCAACTCGATGAAGTCGGTTGCCGGTCCGGTTAAGCTGGAACTGGCTCAGTATCGCGAAATGGCTGCCTTTGCGCAGTTTGGTTCTGACCTCGACGCCGCGACCCAGCAGCTGCTGAACCGTGGTGCGCGTCTGACCGAGCTGATGAAACAGCCGCAGTACTCGCCGCTGACCAACGCTGAAATCGTCTGCGTAATCTTCGCCGGTACCAATGGTTACCTCGATAAGATCGACGTGTCCGATGTTGGCCGTTACGAAGCTGGCCTGCTGGCGCACCTGCGTGGCAAGCACGCGGATCTGCTTCAGTGGATCACGGACGAAGATCCCAAGATCAAGGGTGACGCTTCCGACAAGATCAAGGCTGCGCTGGACGAATACGCCGCAACCTTCGCTTAAGGGAGAGGCGGGCATATGCCAAATCTTAAGGACCTTAAAAACAGGATCGAGTCGGTCAAATCGACCCGCAAGATCACCAAGGCCATGCAGATGGTCGCGGCTGCAAAACTGCGTCGCGCCCAGGAATCTGCCGAAGCCTCGCGCCCCTATGCCGAGCGGTTCAATGCCGTGATGGCGGGGCTGGCGGCTTCGGTCGGGGGCAGCGACAGCGCCCCCAAGCTGCTCCGTGGCACGGGCAGTGATGATGTCCATCTGCTGGTTGTCATGACAGCTGAACGCGGCCTGTGTGGCGGCTTCAACTCGAACATCGCCAAACTCGCTCGCCAAAAGGCGGACGAGTTGCGCGCCAAAGGCAAGACGGTCAAGGTTTTGACCGTCGGCAAAAAAGGCCGCGACGCGCTCAAGCGTGATTTTAGCGATCTGTTCGTTGGACATATCGACCTGAGCGAGGTCAAGCGTCTGGGGTATTCCAACGCGCAGGACATCGCCAAGGACGTCCTGTCCCGCTTTGACGGGGGTGAGTTCGACGTTGCCACGATCTTCTACTCGAAGTTCGTCAACGTTGTGACCCAGATCCCGACGGCACAGCAGGTCATCCCCGCCTCGTTCGAAGACGAAGCGACGGGTGACGACAGCGGTGCGGTATTCGACTACGAGCCCAGCGAAGAGGCCATCCTGGCCGATTTGCTGCCCAAGGGGGTTGCCACCGCGATCTTCTCGGCTCTGCTCGAAAACGGAGCGTCTGAACAGGGTGCACGGATGTCCGCAATGGACAACGCGACACGCAATGCGGGTGAGATGATCGACAAGCTGACGATCCAGTTCAACCGCTCGCGTCAGGCCGTGATCACCAACGAGCTGATTGAAATTATTTCCGGCGCCGAAGCGCTGTAGAGACATACCGGAGACGAAACATGGCGAATGCAAAAGGCAAAGTCACACAGATCATCGGGGCCGTCGTCGACGTGCACTTCGAAGATCAGCTGCCTGAAATTCTGAACGCGCTGGAAACCACCAACAACGGCAAGCGCCTGGTGTTGGAAGTTGCTCAGCACCTGGGTGAAAACACCGTCCGTACCATCGCGATGGACGCGACCGAGGGTCTGGTCCGCGGCGAAGCCGTGACCGACACTGGCGCACCGATCTCGGTTCCGGTTGGTAACGCCACTCTGGGCCGCATCCTGAACGTGGTTGGCGAGCCGATCGACGAAAAAGGCCCGGTTGAAGCAACCGAAGCCCGTGCGATCCACCAGCCCGCACCGACTTTTGACGAACAGTCGACCGAGTCGGAAGTTCTGGTAACCGGCATCAAGGTTGTTGACCTGCTGGCCCCATACGCCAAAGGCGGTAAGATCGGCCTGTTCGGCGGCGCCGGCGTTGGTAAAACCGTTCTGATCATGGAACTGATCAACAACATCGCAAAAGTGCACTCGGGCTTCTCGGTGTTCGCGGGTGTTGGTGAACGGACCCGTGAAGGCAACGACCTGTACCACGAGATGATCGAATCGAACGTTATTAAACCGGACAACCTGTCGGAATCGCAGGTGGCCCTGGTTTACGGTCAGATGAACGAACCTCCCGGAGCGCGTGCACGTGTTGCTCTGACAGGGCTGACCCTGGCCGAGCAGTTCCGCGACCAGTCCGGCACCGACGTTCTGTTCTTCGTCGACAACATCTTCCGTTTCACGCAGGCGGGTTCTGAGGTTTCGGCTCTGCTGGGTCGTATTCCTTCAGCTGTGGGCTATCAGCCGACGCTGGCGACTGACATGGGCGCTCTGCAGGAACGCATCACCTCGACCAAGTCGGGCTCGATCACCTCGGTTCAGGCGATCTACGTGCCTGCGGACGACCTTACCGACCCGGCGCCAGCAACCTCGTTTGCTCACTTGGACGCGACCACCGTTCTTAACCGTGCGATCTCGGAAAAGGGTATCTACCCTGCGGTTGACCCGCTCGACTCGACCTCGCGTCTGCTCGACCCGGCCATCGTTGGTGAAGAGCACTACAAGGTTGCGACCGACGTTCAGCAAATCCTTCAGCGCTACAAGTCGCTGCAGGACATCATCGCCATCCTCGGCATGGACGAACTGTCGGAAGAAGACAAACTGACCGTGGCACGTGCCCGTAAGATCGAGCGCTTCCTGTCGCAACCGTTCGACGTGGCCGAAGTCTTTACCGGTTCGCCGGGCGTTCAGGTTCCTCTGGATGTGACCATCGCGTCGTTCAAAGCGGTTGTCGCTGGCGAATACGATCACTTGCCCGAAGCGGCCTTCCTGATGGTTGGCGGCATCGAAGAAGTGATCGCCAAAGCGGAGAAGATGGCCGCAGAAGCCGCCTAAGGAGTATCCCTGATGGCAAACACGATGCAATTCGACCTCGTCAGCCCCGAGCGGAGCCTTGCTTCGCTTAGCGCGACGGCGGTCCAGATTCCCGGCGCGGACGGGGATATGACGGCAATGCCCGATCATGCCCCCACAATTACAACTCTGCGCCCGGGCATCCTGAAGGTCGAAGCACCCGAAGGCTCCAGCGAATACCTGGTCACCGGTGGGTTTGCTCAGATCAATGGTGATGGCCTGTCGGTTCTGGCCGAAAAAGCCATCCCAGTTGCCGAAGTAACACGTTCGCATCTGGACGATCTGATCGCCGAGGCCCGCGCTTCGCACGAGGCGGCCAAGGCCGGTGAAGATCAGACGATCGTCGACGATGCTGCCAAGTTGCTGGCTGACATGGAAGCCCTAGGAACGCATATGAGCCTGTAAGGGTTCATGACATTCTGATCACTTGGAACGGCCCCGTATCCGCGGGGCCGTTTTTTTGTCGTGATTTTGCCATTCGCTGAAGTTAAGCTGCAGGAATTGAACAATAAAAGACGATAGATGAAAAAGTTTCAAACCCATCCCATCGGCATTGATCAGGGCGAGGAGGTCTTGTTTTCCGATTTCGCCGATGGTGGCGTGATGTGGACTGGTGAGGGCCCGCGTGAGCGTCGCGTAAGCGTCCGTTTTTCAGAAGTGTTCCGCTCTGTGCCAATCGTCCAGATAGGCGTGGTGCTTTGGGATGTGGATACGTCTTCCGCTTTACGCGCTGAAGTTCAGGCCGAAGATATAACGCCGGAAGGATTCAATGCGGTGTTTCGCACCTGGTCTGATACGCGTATCGCCAGAATTCGGGTGAATTGGACCGCAATTGGAGATGTTTCGCATGAAGACGATTGGGACATCTCGTGAAGCAGGCCTGTTCGTGACATAAGATTGCGCACCTTCGCGCGTCGTCCCATAAAGAAGACTGGCCACCCCAAATAGCGGCTAACGCAACCGGAGGATCTTACAGGTGTTTGCAAGAGATCATATCGAATACGAAGCCTTGGACCTTCCGGATCGTATGGACTTGTCTGATGAAGAAATGCTGGCCGAAGCGCGAGCGTTCTACGACAAGATGAAACGCCGCCATACCGTGCGTGACTATTCGGACCGGCCCGTCGAGCGCACGGTCATCGAAGAGTGCATTCGCGCAGCCGGAACAGCGCCCTCAGGGGCCAATCATCAGCCCTGGCACTTTGTGGCCATCTCGAACCCTGAGATGAAACGCCGTATTCGGGAAGAGGCAGAAGCTGAGGAGCGCAGGTTTTATGAAGGCGGTGCCGGAGATGAATGGCTGAAGGCGCTTGAACCAATCGGGACTAACGATCAGAAGCCGCATCTGGAAGACGCACCGTGGCTGATAGTGATTTTCGCCCAACGTTGGGGTCATTTCGATGATGGAGATCGGTTCAAAAACTACTACGTGCCTGAAAGCACGGGCATTGCCACGGGCTTTTTGTTGACTGCGTTGCACCATGCAGGGCTGGTTTCACTGACCCACACACCCAACCCGATGAAATTCCTGAATAAACTGCTAAACCGCCCTGATCATGAAAAGCCTATTATGATCGTAGCTGTAGGCCACCCGCAAGACGACGCGAAGGTGCCAAAAGTTGCAAAGATGAAAAAACCGTTGGAAGAAATCATGACGGTCGCCGAATAGGCAGGCCGTCATGAATTCAGACATTATCTATGGTAGTCAGCAGTTTTTCGATCAATCCATATGATAAAGTGACTCGTAGATCGGCGTCAGTGTCTTGTCTTCGAACAGCGATGATACGCTGGTGCCATTCCAAATGTTCAGGATCGCCTGCGTAAAGATCGGCGCGGTGGGCACGATGCGGATATTGGCGGCCTTGTTGATCTCAGCCGTAGGCTGGATCGTGTCCGATAGGACCAGAGATTTCATCACCGAATTGGTCACACGTTCAACCGCCGGTCCACTCATGACACCGTGGGTGATGTAAGAGTGCACTTCCTTGGCACCGTTATCCATCAGCACCTGAGCAGCTTTGCACAGAGTGCCAGCGGTATCGCAAATGTCATCGACGATCAGGCAGATTTTGTCTTTCACGTCACCAATGACAGTCATCTCAGCCACTTCGCCTGCCTTTTCGCGGCGTTTGTCAACGATCGAAAGGGGCGCATTGATGCGTTTGGCCAATTCACGGGCACGTGCAACACCGCCGACATCCGGCGAGACCACCATCAGGTCGTCCATCTGATCCTTGAATTGTTTCTTCACATCCAGGGCAAAGATCGGAGAGGCATATAGGTTGTCCACCGGCATGTCGAAAAAGCCCTGAATCTGGGCTGCGTGCAGATCCATGGTTAGAATCCGTTCGATACCCGCACCAGTCAGCATGTTTGCCACCAGCTTGGCGCTGATTGGTGTGCGCGCCTTGGTGCGGCGGTCCTGACGGGCGTACCCGAAATACGGAATGACAGCGGTGATCCGGGCTGCGGATGAACGGCGCAGCGCATCTGCGATGATCAGCAGCTCCATCAGATTGTCATTGGCGGGGTTCGAAGTCGGCTGGATAATGAACATATCCTCGCCGCGTACGTTCTCGAACACCTCGACGAAAATCTCGCCGTCGTTGAACCGTTCGACCCGCGCATCGACCAATCCCTGGTCAACGCCGCGATGCAGGCTCATGCGGCGTGCAATGGTTTCGGCAAGCGGAAGATTGGCGTTCCCAGCGATAAGCTTGGGTTCGTGAAGTGTCGGCATCGGCTGATTTTCCCCGGGCAGCAGTGGCAATGTGACAGATTCGTGATGTTGACACCGCTTAGCATGGGTCTACCGTCCCGCAAAGATAACGCAGCGGAGAAAGTGAACATGGCCCAGATTGACTACTTTTTTGCGACACTCTCGCCCTATTCCTATCTGGCGGGAATGCGACTTGAAGAGATCGCGGCAAAACACAGTGCGACGATCAATTACAAACCGCTGGATATCATCGCTTTGTTCGGCCGAACCGGTGGAGTGCCGCCAAAAGACCGACACATCTCCCGCATCGAGTACCGCGCGCAGGAACTGGTGCGCCAATCGCGTAATCTGGATATGCCGTTGAACTTGCAGCCTGCGCACTGGCCGACGAATATGGCGCCGTCCTCATATGCTGTGATTGCGGCCATTCAGGATGGATCAGGGGATGTCGGAATGCTGTGCCATTCTTTCCTACGAGCGTGTTGGGCAGAAGAAAAAGATATCGCCGATGATGGCGTTATCCGCGATTGTCTGGAGCAGGCCGGGTTTAATCCAAATCTTGCTGACAGCGGCCTGTTGGTAGGTGCTGAAACCTACGCCGCCAATCTCGAAGAAGCCGTGGATCGAGGTGTTTTTGGTGCGCCGTTCTATATCACCCCGGACGGTCAAAGGTTCTGGGGTCAGGATCGTCTTGACGACCTAGACAAGCATTTGGCCGAGATGAAATAGCCGAGCAGAGGAGCACAGTTAAAGAAGGCTTAGAAACCGATTGATCTGGTCGGTTCCGATGGACCAGTCACAGACAAGGCGGCAGGCCAGCATCTCGTCTTCGTCGTCACCATCCAACGTGTCACCCCACAGATGATACACGGCGCCTGCCTCGTGCAGGCGCTTGTGTTGGCCGCGGGGAAAGCTTGCGAAAATCATATTCGCGTGGGGTTCATGTAAGAATTCTGCCCCGACCGTGCGCAGCCCATCTGCCAGACGCGCGCAATTGTCATTGGCCTTACGTGCCGATTTAAGCCAGAGATCGTCCTGCAGGTAGGCGGCCATCTGGGCCGACAGGTAACGGTGCTTGGAAAACAGGTGCGCACCGCGCTTGCGCCGCAATTCGAATTCCCAGGCTTTGCTTTCATCAAAGAAGATGACGGCTTCGACTCCCATCAGACCGTTTTTAGTGCCGCCAAAGCTGACGGCGTCAATACCGGCTTTCCATGTCATTTCTGCCGGTGAGCAATTCAAAGAGACAAGGGCATTAGTGAAGCGCGCGCCGTCCATATGCACCGGCAACCCATATTTCTTGGCAACGCCACACAAGGCGTGCAGTTCGGCCAGCGAGTAAACCGAGCCGCGCTCGGTCACTTGAGTGATTGAGACAGGCCCACGTTGAGGACCATGCACGCCGCGGGTTTCTTCCCCCTCAATGGACTTGGTCAACGCTTCGGGGGTCATCTTGTCGCCACCGGGAACCAGCGTCAGCTTTGCACCGGTGTAGAATTCGGGCGCGTTGCACTCATCCTCGTGGATATGAGCAACGGGTGAGCAGAACACGGTTTCCCACGGGTTGCTTAGTGTCGCCAACGCCAGTGAATTCGCCGCTGTTCCCGTAGCGACCAGATAAACCGCTGCACCCGGAGCTTCAAAAATGCCGCGGATCTGATCGCGCACTTCGTTCATCAAGGTGTCTGCACCATACGCCATCTGGTAGCTCTGATTTGCCTCGGTCAGCGCGGCCAGAACTTCAGGATGGACAGGTCCGGAATTGTCAGAAGCAAAATGCATCAGTTCGGTTCCTCGATGATGTAATCTTCCCATTCTTCCATGGGTGTTTCGAATTCGGATACGGTGCGCCTCTGCACCGAAACCCCGGCGGCATGCACACTTTCTGGCGTACCAGACAACAACGGGTGCCAGTCGTAAAGCGGTTTGCCTTCCCACAGCAACCGATAGGCGCAGGTCTGCGGCAGCCAATAGGCATGATCTTCGATATTGTCGGGTGTCATGACGATGCATTCGGGCACGAACCGGTGACGGATATCATATTGCATGCACCGGCAAGTTTCGTCGTCCAGCAAGCGGCAGGCAACACATGTCAGGGCGACCTCGCCGGTATCTTCGTCTTCCAGCTTATTCAGGCAGCATTTGCCGCAGCCATCACACAGGGCCTCCCACTCGCGCTGGTTCATCTTGCGCAGCGGCTTTCGTTCCCAGAATCGGAGCGCGAGGCCAGCTCGATCAATTGGATCCGTGGTCATGGGTTGGCCAGAAGCTCTCGGGCGCGCGCGCAGTCGGCATCCATCTGCGAGATCAACCCGTCAAGGCCGTCGAATGTCATTTCGGGCCGCAGATAGTCGACCAGACCAACGGACAGCGTCGCGCCGTAAAGATCGCCTGAGAAATCGAACAGGAATGTTTCGATGTTGGGAACCTCACCTTGGAACATGGGCCGGGTCCCGACCGATGCCGCCCCGTGATAGCTGCCCTGATGCGGGCCATCCAAAACGTCGACCAAAACTGCATAAACGCCGAATCTCGGAGGGTGCAGCCCTTCGATCGACATATTGGCCGTCGGGTATCCCAAGTCTCGTCCGCGTTGCTCGCCTCCGACGACCTCACCCTCAATCCGGTGCCAGTGCCCCAACATTGTTGCCGCATCGCGCGGGCGCCCCTCTGACAGAGCTGTCCGGATCGCAGTCGACGAAACCACATTCTCGGTGCGCTCCAACAGGGGCGCGATGGTCACACCGAACCCCATCTCTTCGCCAAAGCGAACCAGGTCCTGAGGGTTACCGCTGCGCCCTTTGCCAAAACAAAAATCGGCACCCACGACAACATGAGAAAGCCCCAGACCATCGCATATGACATTCCTCGCAAAAGCTTCGGGCGTCATACCCGCGAGCGTTGAATTAAAAGGCAGTTCATAAAGCTTCTGCACGCCGAGTTTTTCCAGCCGGTGCGCGCGTGCATTGCCGCGCATCAGACGAAAGGGCGGTGCCTCTGGGGAAAAATACTCTCGTGGATGCGGCTCAAATGTCATGACCCCCAGCGGCGCATTCAATTCAGCATTGCGCGCCAACTCGATGACGGATTGATGGCCAAGATGAACACCGTCAAAGTTCCCGATGGCGACACTTGCGCCTCGGTCTTCTGGTTCAACAAACTGGAAGTCCCGGATGATATGCATGCGGCTTGCCTAGCGGGACTGCCCGTCAGGTTCAAGCCGCAGTTCGGTTAAGGTGGATTATCAGTCGAACTTGCGGCTCGGAGCCAGCACCATGGCCTCACCCACCAGCACTTTCTTTCCGTCAACTGCGCAGTGGCAATCCAGCTTAACCCGGCGTTTGGCGAAATCGATATCGATCACCTTGACCTCGGCATAAACCATGTCGCCCGGACGCACCGGCGCCAGAAATTTAAGCGATTGTCCCATGTATACGGTTCCATGTCCGGGCAGCTGCTCTCCGATCACGGCAGAGATCAGGCCGGCGGTCAGCATGCCATGGGCAATACGTCCTTCGAAAATCGTATCGCGGGCATAGTCATCATCCAGATGAACCGGATTCCGGTCGGTCGATACTTGAGCGAACATCTCGATATCTTCATCGGTCACGACTTTGCGCAAGTGCCGTGACATGCCCATTTCGATGTCTTCGATGCAAATCGTTCCGCGCGGAAGGTTGTCCAACATGCTGCCCTCATTCGAGATCGAAAGAGCAACAAAAGACCATCATATGCCGCTCGTCGGCAACTTTATTACTTCGCAGTTGCAGAAAATCAAGTCTTTTTTGCTATCTCAGGCGACCAATCGAATAGGTTGGATTGATCTGTTCCTTCTCGTTATGAGCTTTCAACGCGTCTTCGTCTGGATGATGTGATGTTTTGGTTTCTGCGGCTGCCAAACCGCCGGTGATGAAGAGGGTATCAATGCCTTCCCCCATGCCTCCAGCGATATCTGTTTGCGGCCCGTCCCCTATGGCAAGTATTTCAGAATCCGACACATCAACCCCAATCGCCTGCAACCTGCGCCGGGCCAGATCGTAGATCGGCGGGTGTGGCTTACCGAAATATAGGCTTTCACCACCCATCTCGGTATAAAGTCGGGCCAAAGCACCTGCGCACCATTCGCGCGTTTCGCCTCGGTCCACCACGATGTCCGGATTTGCGCAGAGCAGTTTCATCCCTTTCTGCTTGGCATAAAGAAAGTCGGGCCGGTTCACATCTGGGTCCGCCATCGGGTCGAACGGGCCGCAACACACGATGCCTTCGGCCGCGTCCAGCGGAACGCGTTCAATGTGGATCGGATGATCCAGCAGTTTCAGGGGTTCAAAAAAACCGGCATCCCGCTGCCATTCCCCCATGAAGTAGACTTTTTCGCCAATCGCCCCGCGAAACATCGCTGAACGCGCCGAATCACCGCTGGTTGCAATCGTGTCATAGGAATCTGCTGGCACATTAAATTGCGAAAGCTGCACTGCAACGCCAGCACGAGGCTTGGGAGAGTTGGTTACAAGAACCACCGTGCCTCCGGCTTTGCGATAAGCTCGCAGTGCCGCGACGGCCTCGGGGTAGGCAGTTATCCCATTATGAACGCACCCCCACAAATCAACAAACAGCGCTTTGTAGCGGTCAGAGATTTCAGCGAGTGAAGAAACGATCTGGGTCATGGCGCGCCTCGTGCAGCAGGGAATGCGAGATGTCAAAGCCTATGGCAGAGCGTGGCGCAATTGGCCAGAGGTGCAGCCCAAGGCGGAGCGGCCGAAATCAACCCCCTTGTTCATCTGGCTAAAAATATCTCGGAGCACGAGGCAGAGCCTCGCAAAAAAAAAGCGCCCGGTTTCGGGCGCCTTTGATAATCTAAATTCAAACCTTGAGGTTCGGAATGATCTGCTTTTTCCGGCTCATCACGCCGGGCAACACAACCGCGTCACCGTCCACGGTTGCGCCAAAGCTCTTCTCAGCGACACCTTTGACCAGATCATTTGGAACCAGCAGCGTTGCCTCTTCGTTCAGAATGTCGACCACGAACAACAACACCTGATCAACGCCGTCTTCCTTGGCCACATCAGCCATCGAGCTTACGATGCTGTCCTTGCGATCCAGCACGACACCGGGGGCTGTGGTTTCCAGAACCGAGACCCGGAACTTGGTGCCGTCTACTTCGTATTCTTTGCTGTCCATGCGGATCAGTTCGGCGTCCGAGAATGACGATACATCCGATTTTGCCGCAAACATGTCGGCGGCGTAGGCCGAGACATCCAGACCAAGTTCAGCCGCCAGTTTCTCAGCCACGGCGCGGTCGTGCGCGGTGGTTGTGGGTGAGCGGAATTCCAGTGTGTCCGACAGGATGCAGGTCAGCGCGGCACCTTTGATCGCGTCGGGCATCTTGGCGGCGTCGTCACCCATTAGATCGACCATGATGGTTGCCGTGCAGGCCAGCGGGCGCACGGTGATGTCGATAGGGCCTTTGGTTTCAAGCCCGCCAACCAGTTTGTGGTGGTCGATTATGGCGCGGATATCTGCGCTATTGATGCTGGCGGGCAACTCGGCCGGATTGTTGGTGTCGACGATGACAACCGGTGCATCCTCGGCCACGTCCTCGATGATTTGCGGCTTGGGCAGGTCCCAACGCTCAAGCATAAAGGCGGCTTCGGTGTTGGGTTCGCCTAGCAAAACGGGCTGTGCCTGTTCACCTTTCACTTCGTTCAGATACCACGACCACAGGATCGGAGAGCCGGTGGAATCGGTGTCGGGAGATTTGTGGCCAAAAACTAGCGTTGTCATGTCTCGTGTCCTGAAGAATATGGATTTGCGCGCCTTATAGGGTGGTCAAACACGGTTGTCACCCGGAAGCAAACTTGCTGCGACCCTTGGTCTGAAAACCTAGAATTCAGCGCGTTCCAGTGTATATCCGGCTTGCTGTAGCTGGTTCAGTAAGCCGTAGTCGTTGCTCAGATGTCCGGCCCCGACAGCGATCACCGCGGTCTGATCCTTCAGGTCCAGAATCTTTTCCATCCAGTTGGCGTTGCGTTGCACCAGAAGCTGATCCTCGAACCCTTTCCATTCGGCGTTAAACTCTTCTGGTGTCATCCCTGAAGCTTCAAGTCCCTGAATTTTCGCAAGCTCAATGATCGCGGCGTGCTGCTCTTCGATATAGGCGTTCGCCATGGTGATCAATTGGTCGTCCCCGGCCTGCAGCGCCCCGGCCAGCCTGGTCAGTGAGGCCACTTGTTCCTCCAGAGGATGGCTGTCGAACATGGCGATCAGATCCTCGATCCGCTCTAGCGAATACTGGGGTATCCCGTGTTGTTCGGCCAGTTCCGTCAGGCGCGTGTCCATGCCGCGATCAAAGTCTGGGGTATTCATCCGGCAAGGCGGAATGCCCAACATCATGCTTAGAAACCAAGGGCGCATCTTGGCGGCCATCCAGGCGGGAATGCCACGCTCGGCCAGAGTCGCGGACAGCGCTGTCCAATCTTCTTCCGACATCAGGTCAATCAAAGTGGGGCCGGACGTAATCAGGACCGGGCTGAAATCATCGGCCAGATCTTTTTCGAACGCGTCCATTTCGTCCTGTGTGACCTCGAAGAAAAACGCGTCGGCCTGACTCAGAACTGGCTCCAAGCGCTCGACCACGGGTGCCATGCGGGGGTCGCTGGTGTGGAGGGTGCCGATCAGGTGCAAGACGGTCCCGTCTTTTGTCGCGATCCAGTGGTTGCCCTCCGGAAACGGAATGTCACTGATTGTCTTCTCGAGATCAGCTTGACTTTCGGCCGACAGGTCAAGCCTAAGATCTCTCCCTTCGCAGGCCGCATGGGCGGTAATCGGAAGCAAAAGGCCGAGACAAAAGCTGAGCAAGCGCATATGGAACCTTCCGGAAATGGCGAATATGACCAAGACGTACTCCTGCCTTCTTGTAAGTTGCAATGTAGTTTGTCTTCAAACCGTGGCTGGCAATCCGCGCGAAACTACATAGCATAGCGTTATGAAGCTCGAGCAGGATCTCTATCCACCCATCAAAGCCTTGTTGGAACGTCAGGGATATACCGTGAAAGGTGAGGTTGGCGCCGCCGATATTGTTGCTCTGCGGGATGGGCAGGAGCCGGTGATCGTGGAACTCAAGCTGCGCTTCAGTCTCGCGCTGTTTCATCAGGCCATCACACGACTGAAAATAACCGATCAGGTCTATATTGGGGTCTGTAAACCAAAAGGCCGGGCAGCGCGACGGGCGTTGAAGGATAATCTGGCGCTGTGCCGCCGCCTGGGATTGGGCCTGATCACCGTGCGCTCTGATGGAGCGGTCGAGGTTCAATGCGATCCCGGCCCCTATGCGCCGCGCAAGGATAAGGTCAGGGCTAAGCGATTGCTGCGCGAGTTTGAAAGGTTGCAGGGCGATCCCAATGCGGGCGGTGCCACGCGTCATGGGATCGTAACGGCCTATCGGCAAGATGCGCTAAAATGCGCGGCCCATCTGGCAGAGAACGGAGCGGGCAAGGGGGCCGATGTCGCAAAGGCCACTGGCGTAAGTGCGGCGACACGTTTGATGTACGACAATCATTACGGCTGGTTCGAAAAAGTGGAAAAGGGCGTCTACGCGCTGTCTGAGGCAGGGCAAGAAGGTCTGAAACACTGGGCGTACAGCTGGGATCAGCCAGACTAGGTGCCTTGTTCTTGCCTGCTTATCGCGCCAGGCAAAAAAATCTTTCACATATTGTTGACTCGCTTCCTGCAACTCCCTAGCTATGCGTCGTTATCACTCATGAGACCCGAGTGCTAACGCCTCGTCAGTCGGCGAGGGGAGGATAACAAACTTTGAGCCCAAGGAGCTGCAAAGATGGCATTGAAACCGCTTCATGACCGTGTGCTGGTTCGTCGCGTAGAAAGCGAAGAGAAAACCGCAGGCGGACTGATCATTCCCGACAGCGCAAAAGAAAAGCCCAGCGAAGGCGAAGTCGTTGCAACCGGCGAAGGCGCGCGCAAGGACAGCGGCGAACTGATCGCGATGGCTGTAAAAGCTGGCGACAAGATCCTGTTCGGCAAATGGTCGGGCACCGAGGTTCAGGTCAACGGCGAAGAGCTGCTGATGATGAAAGAAAGCGACATCATGGGGATCATCGAGTAAGCGCACCCGCTTTCTCTGATCTTCATTTCAACAGATATTCTCAAGGAGAGACAACATGTCTGCAAAGGACGTCAAGTTTGACACTGATGCCCGTAACCGCATGCTGGCCGGTGTAAATGTTCTGGCCGATGCTGTTAAAGTGACCCTGGGCCCGAAAGGCCGCAACGTGGTTCTGGACAAATCCTTTGGCGCGCCGCGCATCACCAAAGACGGTGTTTCGGTTGCCAAGGAAATCGAACTGGAAGACAAGTTCGAAAACATGGGCGCGCAGATGGTGAAAGAAGTCGCCAGCCGCACCAATGACGAAGCCGGCGACGGCACCACCACCGCAACCGTTCTAGCCCAAGCCATCGTTCGCGAAGGTCTGAAGCAGGTTGCTGCTGGCCTGAACCCGATGGACCTGAAGCGCGGCATCGACCTGGCAACTGCCAAGGTTGTCGAAGGCATCAAAGACGCTTCGCGTGAAGTCAAAGACTCGGCAGAAGTTGCTCAGGTTGGCACCATCTCGGCCAACGGCGAAGCCGAAATCGGCCAGCAGATCGCAGACGCGATGCAGAAGGTTGGCAACGAAGGCGTTATCACCGTCGAAGAAAACAAAGGTCTGGAAACCGAGACCGATGTTGTCGAAGGTATGCAGTTCGACCGTGGCTACCTGTCGCCTTACTTCGTCACCAACGCAGACAAAATGATCGCAGAACTCGACGACTGCATGATCCTGCTGCACGAAAAGAAACTGTCCTCGCTGCAGCCGATGGTTCCGCTGCTCGAGCAGGTGATCCAGTCGCAGAAGCCGCTGCTGATCATCGCGGAAGACGTTGAAGGCGAAGCGCTGGCGACCCTCGTGGTCAACAAACTGCGCGGCGGCCTGAAAATTGCTGCTGTCAAAGCACCGGGCTTCGGCGACCGCCGCAAGGCCATGCTGCAGGACATCGCGATCCTGACCGGCGGTCAGGTGATCTCCGAAGATCTGGGCATGAAGCTCGAGTCTGTCACCATGGACATGCTGGGCACCGCCAAGAAAATCGAAATCACCAAAGACGAAACCACCATCGTCGACGGTGCTGGCGAGAAAGCCGAGATCGAGGCACGCGTTGCTCAGATCCGCACTCAGATCGAAGAAACCTCGTCGGACTACGACCGTGAGAAGCTGCAAGAGCGCGTTGCCAAACTGGCAGGCGGTGTTGCCGTTATCCGCGTCGGCGGCATGACCGAGGTTGAAGTGAAAGAGCGTAAGGACCGTGTCGACGATGCTCTGAACGCAACGCGCGCTGCTGTTCAGGAAGGCGTTGTTGTGGGCGGTGGTGTTGCTCTGGTTCAGGCCGGTAAAGCACTGGAAACTCTGGAAGGTGCAAACGCCGACCAGAACGCAGGTATCAACATCGTTCGTAAGGCAATCGAAGCGCCTCTGCGCCAGATCGCCGAGAACGCTGGTGTCGACGGTGCGGTTGTTGCTGGCAAAGTTCGCGAAAGCGACGACGCAGCATTCGGCTTCAACGCTCAGACCGAAGAATATGGCGACATGTTCTCGTTCGGCGTCATCGACCCGGCCAAAGTTGTCCGTACCGCTCTGGAAGATGCGGCATCGGTTGCTGGCCTGCTGGTCACCACCGAAGCAATGGTTGCCGACAAGCCCGCCAAAGAAGGCGCGGCACCTGCCGGCGGCATGCCCGACATGGGCGGCATGGGCGGCATGATGTAAGCTGCTTAAGCCTTAGTGCTTAATAGCGGGGTCGCCTTTGGGCGGCCCCGGTTTTGTTTGGAATGTCTGTTGTGCATTCGTATCATTGGCGCTGGTAGGCTCTGGTCCGAGGAGGGTCGGGATTGGCTCGGCAATCGGGAATGTGAGTGTGCAAATCCCTTTGAAACGGCTATGCGGTTGATATGCGACTGTTTCTTCTGACCGCTTTAACCATGTGCGCCTTCGCCGCGAATTCGATCCTGAACCGCCTTGCTATCGACAGTGGCGCAAGTGATCCGGCGGGATTTGCCATCATCCGGGTTTTGGCTGGTGCCTTGGTTTTAACGGTATTGGTGGCGCTTCGGGGCGGCTCGATCCCTGTTTTTGATCGTCGACGTGTTGTTGGGGCCGGGTCACTGTCGCTTTATATGATCGGGTTTTCAGTAGCGTATCTGACGCTTGATGCCGGGCTTGGTGCGCTGATCCTGTTCGGGGTTGTGCAAATTACCATGTTTGCGATTGGTGCAATGACCGGTTCTGCACCCACTTTGAGACAGATATTGGGTGCCGGTATTGCGCTTGGTGGACTGGCTTTTGTTCTTTGGCCTGCTGGGACGGTTCAGGTCGACCCGACAGGGGCCGGCTTAATGACGGCTGCCGGGGTCGGGTGGGCCATATATTCCATCGCGGGCCGGTCCGAACCAGATGCATTGTCGGGAACTGCAGCAAATTTCATCATGGCGTTGCCCGTCACGGGATTTGCCCTGTTCCTGCTGGGAAGCAATTGGCAAATGTCTCCGCTTGGCTATGGGCTGGCTGCGCTTTCCGGAGGCGTCACGTCCGGTCTCGGCTATGCGCTATGGTACCGTGTCGTGCCACAGCTTTCACCGGCGGTGGCCGCGATCGTGCAACTCAGCGTTCCAGTTATCGCAATTGCTGCCGGGGTCATCCTGTTAGCCGAGATGGCAAGTCTAAGGCTTCTACTCGGCGCCGGATTTGTACTCGGCGGCATCGCACTGGCGGTGCTGCGCCGGAACCGTGGCTAGGGGTTCCCTCGGCCTGGGTTAGGCCTTATCTGGCGTGTATGAAATTTCTTGCTGTTCTCCTCTTGTGCCTTATGCCTGCGGTGGCCAATGCGAAATGCGTGGTTCTTCTGCATGGCCTCGCGCGCACAGAGGCCTCGTTTACCGTCATGGAACAGCTTTTTCATGCGCATGGTTACACTGTGGTTCGTCCAGGTTACCCTTCGACAGACCTACCAATACCAGACCTCGCCAACCAGACTTTACCAGCTGCGTTCGCCGCCTGCGGGGAGGATACGGTTAACGTTGTAGCGCATTCGATGGGGGGCATTCTGCTGCGCTATTGGTTGCAGGACAACGACCCCGAGAATCTGGGACGCGTTGTCATGCTCGGACCTCCTAATCAGGGCAGCCAACTGGTAGACGAGCTTGGCGCCTGGGAGGTTTTCGGCTTTCTGAATGGCCCTGCAGGGCTTGCGTTGGGAACCGGACCAGAGGGTATTCCACGCCGCCTGCCGCCCGTGGAGTTCGATTTGGGGGTGATTGCAGGCGAGAACTCATTGAACCCATTGTTCTCGTCTCTGATCGATGGTCCAGATGACGGCAAGGTATCGATAGAGACCACAAAGGTTGAGGGTATGGCTGATCACATCGTCTTGCCGGTGACGCATACGTTCATGATGAACAACCCGCGGGTCATGGCGCAGACCCTGCATTTCATCGAATTCGGACAGTTCGATCCACAAATCACCTGGCTTGACGGGGTGATGGATATCATCGACCAGATCTGTCTTGGGGAAGATTGCTCGGAACCGGACTCGGAGCCCACTCAATGAACTCATTGGAACTGACATTGACCGGCGCGAATGTTCTGTTGCCCGGCGAAGGGGTGTCGCGTGCTGAACTGACGATCGCCGAAGGTACCATTCAATCCGATAGGGCAGGGCGGCAGATTGATTTGTCAGGATACCTCATCCTGCCTGGCATCATTGATTTGCATGGCGACGGTTTTGAACGTCACATCGCGCCCCGGCGCGGTGCCATGAAGCAGATGGCAGAGGGCATTTTATCGGTCGAGGCGGAACTGGCCGCGAATGGAATAACCACAGCTGTTCTGGCGCAGTTCCACAGTTGGGAAGGCGGCGTGCGCGGGCCCGAGTTTGCTGGTCAGGTTTTTGACGCCATCGCTGCGGTTCGGGATGATGTTGTAACCCAACTGATCCCTCAACTGCGCTTCGAAACCCATATGCTGGACGACTATGACGGGCTGCCCGAACGTATCGCGGATTGGCAGGTGCCTTATGTGGTTCTGAATGATCATCTACCTCATGACCGGCTGGCTGAGGGGCGAAAACCACCCCGCTTGACGGGGCAGGCACTGAAGGCGGGACGGAATCCCGAAGTGCATTTTGAGATGCTGAAGGCAATGCACAACCGCAGCGCCGAGGTGCCAGCAGCACTGGACAGCCTTTGCACTGTCCTTGCGAACCGAGGAATTCGGCTCGGCAGCCATGATGATACAACGCCGCAGGATCGTGCTGAGTGGCGCGAGCGCGGGGTGATGATCTCGGAATTTCCGGAAACGCTGGAAGCCGCCGAATGTGCCCGGGCGGGCGGAGATCACATCATCCTCGGCTCACCCAATGTTGTGCGGGGCGGCTCACATAAGGGAAATGCCAGCGCGGTGGATCTGATCTCGATGGGTTTGTGTGATGCATTGGCATCGGATTACCACTACCCCAGCCCGCGCCGCGCTGCGCTGATGTTGGTAAAATCTGGCCTGCTGGATATTGCGAGCGCCTGGGCGCTTGTCTCGTCCGGTCCCGCGCGGGTTTTAGGCCTGAAGGATCGCGGAACGTTACAGCCCGGATATCGTGCTGATCTGGTGATACTCGATGCGACAACCCACAAAGTCGCCGCCACACTATCAGGCGGGTGTGTCAGCTATATGTCCGGTAGTATCGCAACACGTTTCTTGAGCTGATCCCGGCTTCATCTGGCTAAAAATACCTCCGCCGGAGGCATCGCGCTTAAGCGCGATTACCTCATCGCGAAATCCGGTTGAAATGCCCCATCTTGCGGCCGGCCTTGACCTCGGCCTTGCCATAGAGATGCAGTGCTACGTCCCGTTCGCGTGAAAGCTCGGGTACGCGGTCCATGTCATGCCCGATCAAATTCTCCATCACGACGTCCGAGTGGCGCTGACCGTCGCCCAAAGGCCAACCGGCCACGGCGCGAATATGTTGTTCAAACTGATCCACGGCGCAGCCGTTCTGGGTCCAGTGACCCGAGTTATGAACGCGCGGCGCGATTTCATTCACGATCAATCCTTGTGGCGTCACAAACAATTCGACACCCATGACGCCGACATAATCCAGCGCGTTGAGAATGTTGGCGGCCAGCAATACCGCATCTGTCCGCTGCGCCGGAGACAGGCGTGCCGGTATTGTGGTCGTGTGCAGGATGCCATCGCGATGGACATTCTCTCCAGGATCGAAACAGGCAACTTGCCCGTCCAGACCGCGTGCTGCGATGACCGAAACCTCGTGGCTGAAGTCCACAAACCCTTCCAGTATGGACGGCGCGCCCGCCATATCGGCCAGTGCCGCCCCGGCATCTTCGGGTGCGCGCAGCCGGGCCTGACCTTTACCGTCATAGCCGAAGCGGCGGGTTTTCAGGATGGCGGGGGTGCCAATGTCATCAATTGCGGCGCGCAAGCTGTCCAAATCGGAGATGTCTGCAAAGGGCGCGGTTTGCAGGCCTAAGCCTTGTAGAAATGTCTTTTCGGTCAAGCGGTCCTGACTGACCCGCAACGCCTCTCGACCCGGATGAATGGGGCGGTGTGCCTCAAGCAGATCCAGCGCCTGGGTGGGGATGTTTTCAAACTCGTAGGTGATCACGTCGACCGACTCAGCAAAGGCCTTCAATGCGTCGGCGTCATCATAGGCGGCGGTCGTGACCTGATTTGCAACTTGACCGGCCGGAGGATTTGCGCCCGGCTCGAATATGTGGGACTTGAACCCCAACCGTGCAGCCGCGATCGAGAGCATCCTGCCCAGTTGACCGCCCCCCAATATCCCGATTGTCGCACCAGGCGTAAGCATATCTGACATCGTCATGTCTCCAATCTCTTGCCAATCGCACTCAGTGCAGCACGCAAGGCATCATGCGCGCCCTCGGATTGCAAAATATCCGTCATCTGAAGGCTCAGGGTGCCCTCGGTCGCAAGCGCGTCACGCTCGGCTGCAAGTTGGCCCGCATGCTCTTTGTGCATTGATGCCAAAAACCCTGACACAAGCTGCGTGGTGTAGAATTCGGCCCGGTCTTTGTCGCCGGTCTGATCAGCCAACCAGTCGGTGCCTGTTGCGATAAGGTCCAGGATACCTGGCACCATGGCGCAGATGGCGAAGTGGGCGTTCAACGCGGCCTCACTGGCAACTTTGACCACAGGATTTTCGGGCTCGAACAAATCTGCCAAGAGGCGATCGTTGCCGTAAGCGGCCAACGGGCAACCTCCTGTCTGAAGGAAACCCAGCGGAATCGTTTGCACAAAATCCGATGCCGGCGCGCACAGGCCGGATAGCTGCTCCTCAGAGACGGCGGCCATCACCGAAACAATCTTCTGATCTGCGCGAAAGCTTAGCGGGGCCAGAACCTCCTCGGCCACATGGGGGCGCAGGCAGAGAAACACGATCTCGGACGCATCAATCACGTCTTGCGGAGTGCCAACTTGGACCCCAAGTTCGGCCTGCAGGGCCGAGGATACCTGGGCATTGCGTTCTGTGACGTGAAGATCATGACCTTTTGCAGCCATCAGCCGCGCGATTGGCGCAGCGATGTGGCCTGTGCCGATGAAACCGATACGGCTCATTGCTGAGGTTCTTCCGGGATCGAAGCAGAGAGGGCCTCGCGCCAGGCGTCCAGCCGTTCCGCAAGCGCGGCATCCTGCAGCGCCAGAATGCCCGCGGCCATCAGGCCCGCATTGGCCCCGCCGGCCGAACCGATAGCCATGGTCGCAACCGGAAAACCTTTGGGCATCTGCACAATGGAATAGAGCGAATCTACGCCCGACAACGCGCGGGTTTGCACCGGAACGCCAATCACGGGCACACGTGTTTTCGACGCCATCATTCCGGGCAAATGCGCCGCGCCACCCGCGCCCGCGATAATGACCTGCAAGCCGCGCGACACGGCGGTTTTACCATAATCCCAGAGGCGATCCGGCGTGCGGTGGGCCGAGACGATCCGCGCCTCATAAGCGATGCCCAGCTCATCCAGAATATCGGCGGCCTCTTTCATCGTAGGCCAGTCCGACTGGCTGCCCATGATGATCCCTACTTTCACATCGCTCATCCGCTTACGCCCCTGCCATCGGAAAGAGCGCGCACTATAGCCAAATCCGCATATGTGGCAATGCGGTACGCGCGTCTCAGGCGATGATATCGGGGGTCAATCTGTCTTCGATCAGACGGATGATGTCTTTCAGGCGCAGTTTCTGCTTTTTTAGCCGCTTGATCGTCAATTGGTCCGAGGTCCCCTTGGCCTGCAAGGCCTCGATCGCTTCGTCCAAATCACGGTGCTGGCGTCGAAAGACCTCTAATTCCACCCGCAGGACTTCATCGGTTTTCATCGAAAGATCGGTGGGTGCGTTCATGGACGACTCAGTGTTTCAAGTGGTGCTTCTAACACAAGATAGTGTGTCAGGGTTTATCCGGCCAGACCTTGTGGACATCCCTGTATCTTCCCATATTCTATATCACGCGGTTGCCGACATCGGGACCGCAGAATACGTCGCTTTGACAATGAAGGACGAAAATACGTGTCGAAACTTACCTTAGGCTCATACCCGCATCTTTTGGGGTTCGAGCAGTTGGAACGCCTTCTGGAACGGTCTGCAAAGGCCGGAAATGAAGGATACCCGCCCTATAATATCGAGCAGACCTCGGATTTTTCCTATCGCATCACCTTGGCAGTGGCCGGGTTCGCGGAAGAGGACCTGTCGATTACCATCGAGGATCGCCAGTTGGTGATCCGGGGCCGTCAGCGCGACGACAGCGAGGGGCGCATATTCCTGCACCGTGGCATCGCGGCGCGTCAATTCCAGCGCATGTTTGTGCTGGCTGACGGGGTCGAGGTGGGCGAGGCGATCATGGAAAACGGTCTGCTGCATGTGGACCTGACCCGCGCCGTGCCTGAAACCGTGGTTCAGACAATCAACATCAAGAAGGGGTAAGAGCAATGAATACACCGATTGAGATCAACGCCGAAGGCAATCGGATTGTCTATGTAAAGGCCGTTGATGTGGCAGACCTTCCGCAGGATCTGCGAGAGCAGGCAGGCGATCTGGATCAGCTGTATGCTGTCCACGATTCCGATGGGCAGCAATTGGCACTGGTTGCCGACCGCAAGCTGGCCTTTGTACTGGCACGCGAACATGACCTGTCCCCGGTGGCCGTTCACTAGGCCACCAAACATTCCGCCGAATTGACGTGACATTTTCTGCCTCAGCGGTGATCGTGCCGCTGATTGAAACGCAGGAGTGCGCGATGAGCTGGTATGATTTCGATTGGGTGGATGCGTTCAGCGATCAGGCCTTTGGTGGCAACGGCTGCGCAGTTGTGCATGAGGGTGCAGGGCTGTCAGACGCGGTTTGCATGGCATATGTGCGCGAGACTTCTCTGGTTGAATGCACTTTTACCGGGCCATCCGATATTGCTGATATCCGGGTCCGGTACTTCCTGGCCAGCCGGGAAATCCCATTTGCCGGGCACCCGACCATAGCAACCGTTGCAGCGATGCGATCACGGGGGTTGTTTCAGGGTGATGCTCTGACGCTTGAGACCGGAGCAGGGATTGTATCGATCAAACTAAATGGTGATGACATAGAAATGACGCAGGTCGCCCCGCGATTCGGCGATCATGTGCCCGCAGATCTGGTTGCCGCTGCCATCAGCGTGCCGGAAGAGGTGGTAATTTCTCCACCGCAGTTCGTTTCAACCGGTCTGCCCTTTTGCATTACGGTCCTGCGCGATCACGAGGCGCTGCGCGCTGCCAAGCTGGATGTTGCTTTGCTCAGTCATATTACCGAAAAGGCCGGTTTCTCGGGGTCGGACATGGCTGAACCGTTTCTTGTAACACTGAAAGGCGCAACGACTACGGGCGACACATTCTCGCGCCTGATGATGGCGCCCCCCAGCCCGCCCGAGGACCCGTTCACCGGATCGGCCACCGGTGCGATGGCGGCCTATCTCTGGAAACACGGACTGATGGACAAAGAGACATTCATCGCCGAACAGGGCCATGACATGGGCCGCCCCGGTCAGGCGACCGTGACACGCGTTGGACCTTCGGATGCGATGACGGGGATCAAAGTTGCCGGGCGCGGCCATGTCCTGATGCGCGGGCAGGTGAATTTGCCCGACTGAACCAGACCCGCACCTGCGAAAAAGGCCCTCAGAAATCTGAGGGCCTTTGATGTATTTTTTCGTCTTAAGTGATCAGGATGCTGCAATCAGCCCCATGCTTTCCAGCTTAAGCAGAACCTGATGTGCGCAGTTGTCAACCTCGACATTCTCGGTCTCGACGCGCAGCTCTGGGTCTTCAGGGGCGTCGTAAGGGTCGGAAATCCCCGTGAACTCTTTGATCTTGCCCTCACGTGCCAGTTTGTACAGACCCTTGCGGTCTCGGCGCTCGCATTCTTCAATGCTGGTCGCGACATGCACCTCGCAAAATGCACCGAATTGTTCGATCTCTTCACGCACAGCACGACGGGTAGTTGCGTAAGGCGCGATAGGAGCACAGATGGCAATACCGCCGTTCTTGGTTATCTCAGACGCGACATAACCGATGCGGCGGATGTTCAGATCGCGATGTTCCTTCGAAAAGCCCAGTTCCGAAGACAGGTTCTTACGCACGATATCCCCGTCCAGCAGGGTAACCGGACGATCCCCGGTCTCCATCAGCTTGACCATCAAGGCGTTGGCAATGGTGGATTTGCCCGAGCCTGAAAAACCGGTGAAAAACACGGTGAATCCCTGTTGCGAGCGCGGCGGGAAGCGGTTGCGCAGTTCCTGAACAACTTCGGGGAACGAAAACCATTCCGGAATCTCCAGCCCTTCGCGCAGACGGCGGCGCAGTTCAGTGCCCGAGATGTTGAGGATCGTGACGTTGCCCTTGTCCAGAATCTCGTCATTCGGCTCGTATTGCGCGCGTTCCTGCACGTAGACCATATGTTTGAAATCGACCATCTCGACGCCGATCTCGTCCTGATATTTTCGGAACAAGTCTTGCGCATCATAGGGGCCGTAGAAATCCTCACCGGCAGAGTTTTTGCCTGGACCTGCGTGGTCACGACCGACGATGAAATGGGTGCAGCCGTGGTTTGCGCGGATCAAACCGTGCCAGACTGCCTCGCGCGGGCCAGCCATGCGCATCGCAAGGTTCAGCAGCGACATCGACGTAGTCGAGGCCGGATATTTATCCAACACGGCTTCGTAGCAACGCACGCGGGTGAAATGATCCACATCGCCCGGTTTGGTCATGCCAACCACGGGATGGATCAGCAAGTTGGCCTGTGCTTCTTTTGCGGCACGGAAGGTCAATTCCTGATGCGCACGGTGCAAAGGGTTACGGGTCTGGAACGCAACGATCCGGCGCCAGCCCACTTTGCGGAAATAGGCGCGCAGCTCGTTCGGCGTGTCGCGGCGGGCTTTGAAATCGTAATGCACGGGCTGCTGGATGCCAGTGACCGGGCCGCCCAGATAAACTTTGCCCGCTACATTGTGCAGGTAATTCACAGCCGGGTGCGCATCATCATCAGCGCCAAAGACCTTTTCCGCCTCACGCGCCTTGTCTGGTGTCCAGCGGTCGGTCACGGTCATGGTGCCGAGGATCACGCCTTCCTGATCGCGCAGGGCAATATCCTGGCCCAGCTCGATCGATGCGGCAAAATCTTCGTCAACATCCAGGGTGATCGGCATTGGCCACAGCGTCCCGTCGGCGAGGCGCATGTTTTCGACCACGTTGTCATAGTCCGCTTCGCTCAGGAAACCTTTGAGCGGATTGAACCCGCCGTTCATAAGCAGTTCCAGATCGCAAATCTGCCGGGGCTTAAGATCCCAGCTGGTCAGATCAGCGGCTTCTATCTTGAGTTTCTGCGCAGACTCGTAGGAAACATACAGTTCGGAGATAGGGGCCAGATTGCTTAACATCGTCATCGGAAAACTCTTATCGCAGTTCTGTTGGCATTTGTTTCAAGGGTGTTTGCAGGGCATGTGCCTCGGCCTGAGGGTGAAGTCCATAGACTTGCAAAAACTAAGGATGAAATGCGTGGTTTTTTCTTGAAATGGAACGGTTTTCTGTTTTTTGTTTCAGGTTATTGAAAAAATCCCGCCGCTCAGGCTCATTAGGCGCATTCTCAGGCAATCTGTTCCAGTGGTGAGGTTTGCGACTCAAGGTCGGCTGCGTGCCTGACGGGCAGGGCGGGGACAGGTTCAGAGACACCGCGCAGGCTGAATTCCCGCAGATCGCGGGGATCACATTGTAACCCAGCCGCGTCCAAAACCTTGTCCGATACAAGGAGTTCGACCCCCAACGCTTTGGTTTCAGCCTCCAAACGGCTGGCAACATTTACAGCGTCTCCGATGATGGTGCGTGGCGCGTGTTTCGCCGCTCCGATTTCGCCCAGCACAAGATCACCAAGATGTAGACCCATGCCAATGCGCACGGGTTGGCTGCCTTCTGCTTGAAGCTGCTGGTTGAAACGCTCCAAAGCGTGTCCGATCCCGGCCGCCGCCCTCAGACCGGCACTTGCCGAACTTGCGGCGTTGGCTGTTTCAAACATCGCCAGCAACCCATCGCCCATGTATTTGTCGACAACTCCGCCTTGCGCCGTGATTGCTGGGACAATTGCGTCGAAGAAACGATTCAACAGAAACACGATATCATACGGCAATTGCCCCGTTGTGCGGGCGGTGAACCCGCGCATGTCCAGAAACAGAACCGCCAGCTGCCGTTCTTGCCCTTGGCTCGCATGCGCACGATCACGCGCGCCGTCAGGGCGGAAAACACGAAACACCGTGAGCGGGTCGGACGGCCGCATCTGGCAGGCCAAACGGGTTCCTTCTGGCGCGCTGATCGCTTTCAGACTGCGGGCTTCAACTTCGGTAGGCGGGTGCAACTGATCGGCACCATCTTCAACCACTACGCGACAGGTCGTGCAGCGCCCCTTGCCACCACACAGCGCGGTATGTGGGATGCCATTTGCGCGTGACATCTCCAAAAGGGTCATGCCTTTCTCCGACACAACTTCTGGACCGTTGACATAGCGCACCCGCACCGAATGCCGCCGCCGCCAAAGCTTGCGCCCGAGATAGACCAAGCCTGTTAGTGCAAGCGCGGCCCAGAATACCCACTGCGTATAGTCTGTGACGGAAAACAAAGACTGAAACTCTTCTTGCGAAGGCCAGTTATAGTATTCGACATACTGTTCTCGTAGATCGGGGTCGGCAAAATCGGCCCAGATACGCCGCCCCTCGGTCAGAAGGCCTGCGAAGGCGAAGCCCGGTACAAAGACGGCGAGACCGATCAGATATGGAACCATCGCGCGCCACCATGTGGTCAACCGTAACCACATGTGCAGCCCAATACATCCGTGGACCCACACCAGCAGAAGTAATAGGCTTTGGAACCAGATCGCGGTGCTGGGCCACATCAGAATGATGATGTAACCCATTTCATCATTCACCCCAAAAATCTCATGCGCGTATCGGGTCTGAACCAAATGTGAGATAAGCTGCAGCGGGATCAACAGGCCAAGAATAACCTGAAGCGCGACGCTGAAAGGCATTCTGAGCGTCCGGCGCTGCGCGAGTGAGATAAGCGCCAGTCCCATGTGCATCAGCAATGCGCCATATATCACGACGCTGCCGATCTCATTACGGCTGACAGCTTTACGTCCGCCCTGCATCCCGTGCAGCAAATCAGTGTGAAACAGACCAAGGCCGATATTGATGAAATGAAAGAACGCAAAGACAAACAGCACGAGGCCGCTTGCGATTCTGAGCCGGCTCATCCATCCGCCGCGCCAAAGAACGTTTTCCAAAAGCTCACCTGTTCTTCGCGTTACTATGGTTGATCCTGATACGGTGCCGGGTGCCGGTCAAGATAGGCGCGGTCACCTTTCGGGGAACCAGTCGCAGGAGGCACCTGCGGTTTGTATCATCTGGTGTTCTGCGTTGAACAACACCAAATGGCTCAGTTTAGGACGCGAGCGCGAACTGTATAGCAGTCCATCCGCGCCGTATGTGCGGGCCTTGTCCGAAAATCGCCATGTTGGAGAGGGTATGCCGGTTGCCCGCATGTCTTGCCAGACGATCGAGGCAGAAGGTTGCCCCCGCAAATCCAATACTTGCGCCTTGGATATCTTCAAGCGATGGATCGTCCGTGGAGGGTCGCACTGCGAGACATAGCGCCGAATGGCGATCCCGGCCCCTTCAGCGCTAAGCGACGCGTAAAGCGCGAATTGGCCAGAATGATGAAACCGTCCTTCGGGGGCACGGGCCGATGAGAGCGGGTCACCCGATTGGGTGCGGAACAGAATTCTCCAGACGAGGCCGGAGAATTCTGTGATCATCTTAGTCGTTCTCCGCCAAGAATCGTTCTGCATCCAGCGCGGCCATGCAGCCCATACCGGCGCTTGTCACAGCCTGACGGTATACGTGGTCGGTCAGGTCTCCGGCAGCGAAAACTCCCGGAACCGAAGTTTGCGTCGTGCCCGGCTTGGTCACGACGTAGCCACCCATGTGGGTTTCCAGCGTATCTTTGACCAGCTCATTTGCCGGGGCGTGGCCGATAGCGACAAATACGCCTTTGCACGGAATCTCCGTGATTTCGCCGGTCTTTACATTCTTGACCTTGACGCCTTCCACACCCAGTGGGGCATCGGTTCCGATCACCTCATCCAGTTCGTGAAACCAAAGCGGCTCGATCTTTTCGTTCTTGAACAGCCGATCCTGAAGGATCTTTTCAGCTCGCAACTCATCGCGGCGGTGGATCAGAGTGACTTTGCTTGCGAAGTTGGTCAGGAACAGCGCTTCTTCTACGGCAGTATTTCCGCCGCCGATCACAACGATTTCCTGACCGCGATAGAAGAAGCCGTCACAGGTGGCACAGGCTGATACGCCAAACCCTTTAAATTTCTCTTCTGAGGGAATGCCTAACCACTTGGCTCGTGCGCCCGTTGCCAGAATCACCGCGTCGGCGGTGTAGACGGTGCCACTGTCGCCTTTGGCTGTGAAGGGACGCTGGCTTATATCGAGATCGCTGATGATATCGCCGATCACTTCGCATCCCATTGCCTTGGCGTGATCCTGCATCCGAACCATCAGGTCTGGCCCCTGAACCTCGGTGTCACCCGGCCAGTTTTCCACCTCGGTTGTGGTGGTCAGTTGTCCACCGGGTTCGATACCCTGCACCAGGATCGGTTCCAACATGGCCCGGCTTGCATAAACGCCCGCGGTGTATCCTGCAGGTCCCGACCCGATGATCAGAACCTTGGTGTGTCGTGTTTCGGCCATGGTATCCTCACTCAAACTGCCTCGGCGGACGTGTTGTCCGGTGCGGATCGATATAGCGACCGCAGGGCAGGGCTTAAAGCCCCTTCATATTGCAGGTCCGTGATGTGCCTAATGATTGGCTTTGCGGCCAATTATGTATCTGAAATAACGAAAATTGCGTGGCTGTGAAATATTATTGCGCCTCCCGGGGCTGCTGATATAACAACTGAAAAACTCAGGAGCATTCGATGGTCACGACCCGGTTGGATGAAATCGACCGCAAAATTCTTGCGGAACTGCAGGCCGATGGCCGTATGACCAATGTTGAGCTTGCCAAGCGCGTAGGAATATCCGCTCCTCCTTGCCTGCGACGGGTGCGGACGCTGGAAGATTCGGGGTACATTCGCGGCTATCATGCCGAGGTGAACGCCCGCGAGCTTGGGTTCGAAGTGCAGGTCTTTGCCATGGTCGGACTTGAAAGTCAGGCTGAATCCGAACTCAGCGCTTTCGAAGACCGGTGTCGGGAATGGCCCTTGGTTCGCGAATGCCACATGCTGAATGGCGAGGTTGATTTCATCCTGAAATGCGTCGCACCGGATCTCAGCAGTTTTCAGCAATTTCTGACAGGCGAGTTGCTGACCACGCCAAACGTGGCCAGCGTCAAGACTTCGCTTGTTATCCGAGGCGCAAAAGACGAGCCAGGCGTACCATTTGACGTACTGGAAGACCGGATGAACCGGACGGCCTGAACCTACCTCTTGTTTGATCCACAGGACAGGGTGGCAGCATCGCTGCCAGTGCAAGGGTTAAAACCCAACTCAGTAAAATCTGCATAATGCCCCACGCTTGCAGTAATAGTTAACCAGTTCACGCTGTCATAGCGTCAATTTCACCATCTCCGGCTCTTGGCAAGAGCAACGGCCCAAAATCATTCAACGATTCGATATGTGAGAATAGATTCAAATAGATCGAACGCAAAGAGTGACTGATCATTCGGACTGCGTTGATGCCCGGATGATAGGTCTCGAATTGCAGGCCATCGACCCGAATCACGGAATGTCGGGCCACACAGATATGAAACAGCTCGACCGGAGTCGGCGGCAGCGTTTCAATGATACCCATTCCATCCTGAAACTCACTGACGGGTGTCAGCATGGGCTGCCCGCCGTTCAAATGACGCATGTGCGTAGGCGTACCCAGCAGACGTGCGGCGGGGCCCGTGATGACGCCCGACATCGGTTTTTGCATCCCGAACGTGTCGGCCATGATCCGCGTCAGTGGCCGGGTTCGCCCGCGCGTATCCTCGCGTCCGGGAATCAGCGTGACAGACCCTTTCCAAAGTACGGTTTCCGATGATCCGTCTTGAGTGAGGACATCATCACCCGGCAGCAGATCTTCGATCGCCATCTGGCCTTGCGGCGTCTCGACCAACGATCCGCGCGTGAACGCACAAAATGCATCTTCAAACATCGGCAAAGCTGGTGCGATATGGCGCGTCTGTGAAATATCCCCGTTTTTCAACAGACTGCACACTTCATAACGTCGAAGCTGTGCTTTTTGATTTGTCGCGGGACGAGGCGCATCGCGCAATAGCGCTGACGTTTCGACCGCGTTTCTGGCAGCGCGGGCCAGAGAATTTGGAATAGTCATGGTATTCCGTCCCCTCTAAATTCCGTCCGACGGCTTGAACCCCCGTGCAATATCGCCGGACGACCTTGTTCTTTGTCTGTAATCAGATGGGTAAACACAGGCCGGTCGCCGCGAATGCACAGCGCCGCATCAGAAAACACCAGTGTTTTGGTCAAGTTCTTGACCCCCCAGACAAACTCGTAAACCGCAGGCTGCAATTGCCTGCACACACACGCTCCGAACCCTGGTCGCAGTCCTGATTGCGACCCCACACACCGGACCGGAGCTTTATCCGGTATGCGTTTGCCCTCCGAGACCGGCAGCTGGTCTCTTGGGGTTGCTGTGTCAGCGTCGCGCCGCCAGACGGCGTGCAACTCTGACTGAGTGACTTGAAACCCGCTTCCAGGGCATTTCTGGTTCTTGATCCCTGACAGCCGCAAAAACGGCGCTGAGAAAGCGTGATTTCGATTTCATATCCATTGTCCTGCTTCGATAGGGCGGTCGCCCTGTTCCCGTTTGTGAAGCCAATGTGACGCTGATTTGCGGCGCCTATAAGGCTGATCCGGGTTGAATTGAGGACAAATTGAAGGTTTCAGGTACCTCTTAGTTGCTTCCGCCCATGCCATCACGACCCCACTTGGGGTAACCGTCTGTGCATTGGCGAAAATTTGAGACGATTCTGACTCTGATAAACACAAGAAATGTGGCAGAAACTGGGCAAAGCTGCCTTAATATGGGCCAGATTTACAATCTGATAGCGGAAATCAATCTGCCGTAGTCGGCCTCTTTGGCATGGGTCGAGCGCCGGTATGAATAAAACCTGTCAGGGTCGGAATAGGTGCAATGACGGACCCACTCGGCCTGGCCGATACCAGCTTCGCGCAGACGATGCAGGCCAAAGGCGGGCAGGTCGAAATGCATCCGGTCACCTTTGCCATTTGCAAAAAAACGCGCGTTCTCTGGCGTGTCAGCAAGGAAGTCGTCCAGAAACTCTGAGCCGACCTCGTAAGCGCGTTGTGAAATCGTGGGGCCGATTACGGCAACAGTGTTATCCCGGCTGGCTCCCAGCGCTTCCATTGCGTCCAGTGTTGATTCCAGCACACCATCCAACGCGCCGCGCCAACCGGCATGTGCGGCCCCGATCACATTTGCGTCAGGATCCGCGAACAGCACCGGCTGACAATCAGCGGTTAAGATTGTAAGCGCCAAACCCGGCGTTGATGTGACAACCGCGTCAGCTTTGGGTTTGTCACCAGTCATCGGACCATCGACTGCAATCACGGTCGGCGAATGCACTTGATGCACACCGATCATCGCTTCAGGTGCCACTTCCATCGCGTCGGCGACGCGCCGACGGTTCAAAGCTACGGCCTCAGTCAAATCTGTTGACCCGGTTCCGCAGTTGAGTCCTTCGAAGATACCAGAAGATGCGCCACCGCGGCGGCTGAAGAACCCGTGTCGTACGGGGGACAGCATGTCTGAAGTAATGATTTCCAGTGTCATGGTTCCAGTCCCGGTGGCGGCGTGGCGTTTAGCGGATAAAGACCCAGTACTTTGAACAGGTTTCCCATTTCGTCGGGGTGCGTCAACCGTCGATGTGCAGTGACCAGCGTCTCAAGCTGTGACCCGCTGAGAGGGGCGGCAAGCGATTGCGCGCGCGCGGTGATCCCGAGCCGCTCAAGAAAAACACCCTGCGGGGTCAGTTTTGTATATGCGCAGCCCGAAGCATGAGACGCCTTCGCCAAGACCTCAAAGTCGACATGTGTGGTCAGATCCGCCTGACCGGGCTGATCCAGGGGATCGACACGTTCATGCGCTTGCAACGCCTGCAATGTGTCGCCAAGCGAGCGCCAGTCACCATAATCGATGATCAGCGCGGCTCCGCCGTTACGAGCGATCTGCCCGGCAACAGAGTACATAATGGAACTGGCAGCAGCGCACAGTTCTACCAGATCTCCGTCCTGCGTATCCTCGACACGTTCGCTGAGCGCAGCTTGTGCCGATTGCGCACCAAGACCGAACGCAAGCGATGCACCATTTTTGCCAACTAACCTCTCGCGCCAACCTTCGCCTTCGCGCAGGAACTGGCGGATGGGCAGGGCATCAAAGAACTCGTTTGCCACCAGAAACAGTGGAAGATCTTCAAAATCAGAAATTGCCTCGATCCACTGAGGTTCATACCCTTGCAGTGCCTTGGCTTGTACGTCGCGCAAAACAGGTGAAGCTTCGAGCAACGCGATCTCGGCCGCTTTGTGAAAGCCAGGCACACTCTGAGTGGCGCGCAGGATGTCAGCCATCAGGGTGCCACGACCAGGGCCAAGCTCGGCCAGAACAAACTTTTCGGGTTTGCCTTGTACCAGCCAGCATTGCGCCAGACACAGTCCTATTAGCTCTCCGAACATCTGACTGATTTCAGGCGCTGTAATGAAATCGCCTTGAGCGCCCAGCGGATCGCGGGTTGTGTAGTATCCATGTTCCGGATGCATCAGACACTCGGTCATGTAGTCAGCGATGGTCATAGGGCCATCATTCTGGATGCGCAGGAGCAGACGATCCTTCAGGTTCATGATCTGCGTTGTGCCCGAATTGCGAACCAAAGGCCAAGTGCAATCATTGGTAGCGACAAGACTTGCCCCATCGTCAATCCATATCCGCCAACATGCCACGCCAGCCCTAGCGGATTCCCCGGCGATACAAATTGCGCATCGGGTTGACGGAAGAATTCGACAAAAAACCGCGATGCGCCGTAGCCAGCCAGAAATACGCCCATAACCAGACCTGGTTTTTGAAACGCGCCGCGCCGGTAGGCCAGCCATATCAGAATCGCCCCGAGGACCAGACCCTCAAGTGCTGCCTCATACAGTTGCGAAGGGTGGCGAGCGCACATCCCGGCAACAACGCCGGGACAATCCTGGGCCGCAGTTCCGGGAAAGATCACCGCCCACGGCAATTCGCTGGGTCGACCCCAAAGCTCGGCATTAGTGAAATTCGCCAATCGTCCCAGCAACAACCCGGGCGGCACTGTGTAGGCAACCAGATCACCCAGCGAAAGAATCGGTGTAGCGTGGCGCTTGCCGAACAGATACGTGGCGATCACCACGCCTAACAGGCCGCCATGGAAGGCCATGCCACCCTGCCAAACCATCAGAATTTCCAGTGGATACGCAAAATAATATGCGGGTTGATAGAAAAGGACGAACCCCAATCGACCACCAAGAATTACACCCAGTATGATCCAGGTGACCAAATCCTCAAGCTGATCGGGTTGCATCGGTGGTGTGTCATCAGCCCAAAGCACAGGCCGCCTAAGCGCCATCAGCGCCATGCGCCAAGCAATCAGGATGCCAACGATATAGGCCAGCGCATACCACCTGAGCGCAAACTCCATCCCGAACAGAGAGATCGAGAAAATTTCGGGTGACAGATCGGGGAAATTCAAAACAGCCTGCATGTGCGTCTCATTGCCCGGGGTTTGCGTGGCAAGTCAACCTTGAGCCCGGGCCAATCTTTACCCATATAGAGAGCAATCGCGAAATCGGAGAAAGCCCATGCAAACCCGTAACAAGATTCTGGACGATATGTCTCAACTGATGACCAATGCCATGGGTGTGGCGCAGGGGGCACGAGAAGAGGCCGAGAATGCGATGAAATCCATGATGGACCGCTGGCTGGCCGACCGGGATTTCGTAACCCGTGAAGAATTTGATGCTGTGCGTGCCATGGCGCAGAAAGCGCGCGAAGAGAACGGTGCACTTGAACAGCGAATTGCCGCGCTCGAGGCGAAGCTGGACAAGTAACGTCCGCAGGAATTTAAGATTTTGGGTAAAAGCGTCCGCCGCGCAATCCGAACTTGGATTGTGCGGTGTTGTGCATTTTGCCGCTCTGCAGAAATTTATCAAGACAAAGCTGCATCCAACGCCAATATTTTGATCGGCGTTGCCAACTGTCCACAACTTATTGCTGTTATCCCCAATAAATAGGGTTGCCAGAGCTGTGCTCACATCGCACCATATTTAGTACAGGCAGACTGGGGAAGCCCGGCTTGTAGAGCAGGCAACTAGCGCTGGGGCGCTGCCAGCCCCAAAATGCTAGAGATTAGTGAGGTGGCATTATGGCCCTTTCCGAGCAGTATCTCGAAGAAGACCTTCATCCGATCGACATTGTTGAACATCTTGCAGAACATCACGACTGGGATTTTGACCGGATCGGGGATGATCAGATTGCCATGGCTGTCGAAGGACAGTGGCGCACATATTCGATAACTTTGGCCTGGTCGAATTACGATGAAACGCTCCGCATGGTGTGTTCCTTTGAGATGGAGCCTCCGGCCGAGCGCGAAACCGAGCTTTATGAGCTACTGAACAAGATGAATGATCAGTGTTGGGCCGGGGCGTTTACCTACTGGGCCAACCAGAAATTGATGGTCTATCGCTATGGCTTGGTGCTGGCCGGTGGTCAGACGGCCAGCCCAGAACAGATCGATACCATGATCACCGCAGCGGTACTGAGCGCCGAGCGCTATTACCCCGCGATCCAACTGGTGACCTGGGGAAACCGAGACCCCGAAGAGGCGATGCAAGTCGCCATTGCAGAGGCCTACGGCCGCGCGTAAAGCTTTGCCCCGAACCATAGGGGAGGGGCAATCATGGATATCTCGCGCGTCGCCGAACAGGGGTTGGTGCTTCTGGGATGCGGCAAGATGGGTTCAGCAATGCTTGCGGGTTGGTTGGAACATGGCCTGCCCGCAGCATCTGTTTGGGTGATTGATCCTTACCCCTCGGATTGGCTGAAGGCGCAGGGCGTCAACATCAACACTCCTCTCCCCGAGGCACCCGCAGTTGTACTCGTAGCGGTCAAACCACAGATGATGGGCGAAGCCCTGCCAGCCATTCAAGCGCTGGGCAATGGTGACAGTCTTTTCATATCGGTCGCAGCGGGTACATCGCTGGCCACTTTCGAGAACGTCATTGGGGCAGATACGCCGATCATCCGTGCGATGCCAAATACGCCTGCGGCGGTTCGGCAGGGGATCACGGCGCTGATTGGGAATGCCAACACCTCGGACGCGGATATCCTACTGGCTGAAGACCTGCTTTCGGCCATTGGTGAGACGGTTCGATTGGATGATGAGACACAGATGGATGCCGTCACCGGGGTCAGCGGTTCGGGCCCGGCCTATGTATTCCACCTGATCGAAACACTGGCGCAAGCTGGCGAAGCGCATGGTCTGCCACCGGAACTGGCGATGAAGTTGGCCAAATCAACCGTCGCCGGGGCAGGGGTGCTGGCGATGGCCGCTGACGAACACCCCTCGCAATTGCGAGTTAACGTCACCTCTCCCAACGGCACCACTCAGGCCGCACTGGAGGTGTTGATGCATGAAGAAGAGGGTTTCCCAGGCCTGCTACATCGTGCCGTCAAAGCTGCAACCGACCGATCCAAGGAGCTGTCTCGTGAGTGAGATTTCATTCGACGAATTTCTCAAAGTCGACATTCGTGTAGGTGAGGTGATACGCGCCGAGCCGTACCCGGAGGCCCGCAAGCCCGCGATCAAGCTGTGGGTCGATTTTGGCGATGAGATCGGTGAGCGCAAAACTTCAGCCCAGATCACCGCGCACTACGATCCGGCGACGCTTGTGGGCAAGCAGGTGATGGCCGTGGTCAACTTTCCCCCGCGCCAAATCGGTAAATTCATGTCCGAGGTTTTGGTGTTGGGTCTTCCTGACGAAAACGGTGAGATCGTGTTGATAGGCCCCGATGGCGCTGTGCCCATCGGTGGAAGGATGCATTGATGAAACTGCTGATTGCCCGACCGATGACTTCGGCTGTCCAAGTGCGCGCCCGTGCCGAATTCGATGTGGAATTCCGCAGTGAAACCACGCCTATGACGCATGAAGAAATGTTGCGGGCGCTGACTGAGTTTGACGTTGTGGTCCCAACGTTGGGCGATCAGTTTTCGGCAGAGATCTTTGCTAAGGTGCCAGAGCCTCGCTGTAAACTGCTGGCAAATTTCGGCGTTGGTTACAATCATATCGACGTGGACGCCGCACATGCTGCCGGAGTCGCGGTTACCAACACGCCGGGTGCCGTCACCGATGCCACCGCCGATATTGCCATGACACTTTTGCTCACTACGGCCCGCCGTTCAGGTGAGGGGGAAAGGTTGGTCAGGTCAGGCCAGTGGCAGGGGTGGCATCCTACACAGATGCTGGGCCACCACGTGACCGGCAAAAAGGTGGGCATCGTTGGAATGGGCCGCATAGGACAGGCTATTGCTCGGAGGTGTCATTTCGGATTTGAAATGGCCGTCGCCTATCAATCACGCGGTCCAAAACAGCTGGACTTCCAAGCAGAGTACATCCCTGAACTCAATGCATTGGCTGCGGCAGTGGATTTTCTTGTCATAGCCGTCCCCGGAGGAGTTAAAACACGACACTTGGTCAACGCGCAGATTTTGGCTTCGATGAAGCCCTCGGGCATTGTGATAAACATTGCGCGCGGTGAAGTTGTGGACGAAGCCGCCTTAATCCAAGCGCTTCATGCGGGTCAGATTGCTGGCGCTGGGCTGGATGTCTACGAGTTCGAGCCCAAGGTGCCGCAGGCCTTGTGTGACATGGAAAATGTGACTCTGCTGCCCCACCTCGGCACCGCGACCGAAGAGGTACGCACCGATATGGGTCACATGGCGTTGGACAATGTCGCGGCGTTCGTGGCCGGGCGAACGTTACCCAACCCGGTTTAGGAACCCACCGCGTCGCGCCAGTGTTTGCGGCAGAGCGAGACATAAGTCTCGTTCCCGCCAATCTGGACCTGCGCCCCTTCGGTGATGGTGTTTCCGTTTTCATCCTGACGAATCACCATCGTCGCCTTGCGCCCGCATTCGCAGATGGTGCGTACTTCGCGCATCTCATCGGCCAGAGCCAACAATGCTGCCGACCCGGGGAATAGTTTACCCTGAAAATCCACCCGCAAACCGTAGGTCAACACTGGGACCTTCAGATCATCTACGGCGCGCGCAAGTTGCCAGACCTGCTCTTCCGAAAGAAACTGGGCTTCATCAATGAATACGCAGGCGATGCCCCCTTGTGTCAGGCGGTTTTCGATCATGGCAAACACATTGTCGTCGGGACGAAACATGTCCGCTCGTTCCGAGATTCCGATTCTTGATGCGATCCGCCCCTCACCGGCGCGTCCGTCAATGGCGGCTGTCATCAGGTAGGTATCCATGCCGCGTTCGCGATAGTTATGCGAGGCCTGCAGCAACACGGTCGATTTGCCCGCGTTCATAGTCGAATAGTTGAAATAGAGCTTTGCCATGCCGTGGGTCTAATTCGCATGTGCTGCCTGGGCAAGCCGTCTCATGGGGGTAAATCGACGCCACCATCGCTACAGCTGAGGTTGAGCAAATGCTCTTGGGGATGGATTACCTCGCCTTCGCGACAGTGGCGTCGTCGGCCTACAAGTGGCCTATACAATGCAAGGCTAAAATCCTGCCCCGCATACACTCTTTACCGGCTCGAACGGCCGCCACTCACTCACAAAATCCCTGCATATCTGAGGGATAGTCAATTATTGCCATTTCAATTATGAATCGAATATGGGAAATTTCCCTACCCTTTCCCCCAGCATGGACAGGCAGAGGGGGCAGGGCGCAGGTAACAAGGGTAGCAAAATGGCAGATATCGGGGCCTATCTGAAAAAGCATACCGAAGCATTGGTTAAGGATGTCGGAATCGAAGCAGCGTGCGAGATCACCGGGAAATCCAAAGCCACGCTTGGCAGGTACTATTCAGACAACGCAGAACATTCTGACCGGTTCATGCCGGTGGATGCTGTTGCCCGGTTGGAAAACGCGGCTGCCTATCCGCACGTGACTGCGGCATTGGCGGATTTGAAGAATATCACGCTTTCTTACGATGGACGAAACTCGGACAGCCCACGTACGGGCGGGGTAAATTCCGATGTCATTGCGCTGAGCCAACGTTTTGCCATGCTGATGACGGAATACCAGTCGGCGATAGAAGATGGCATCATCACGGTGAACGAGGCGAAGCGGCTGCTGAAAGAAACCAGTATGCTGCAACAGGTTCTGATCGAAATGAAGCTGCATCTGGAAGAGGAAAGCGTCAGTTAAGGTGTCATGTCCCTGTACTGAATTGTTGTGAATGCGCAAAATAAAGGCGGCCCATGTGCCGCCTTTTTGTTTGTCTGCCGGGCAGATTAATATTCAGCGTTCATCATTGTTGGCGTTCTTGCCGCGCCCGGGGCTTGCCCCCTCTGGTCCGTTGCCGCCACCGTTATTGCCTTTGGCACCGCCTTTGCCTGGCTTGTCACCACCGTCGTGGCCACCTTTACCACCGCCTTTGCCTGGCTTGTCACCACCGCCGTGACCGCCTTTACCACCGCCTTTGCCGGGCTTGTCACCACCGCCGTGACCGCCTTTGCCGCCGCCTTTGCCGGGTTTGTCACCTCCGCCGTGGCCACCTTTGCCACCGCCCTTACCGCCGCCATCGCCAGGACTGCTTCCACCATCACCCGGATCACCGTTGCCGCCGGAACTCCCGTCGCTGTTGCCTGAGCTACCGCCGCCGTTGCCCGAGCTTCCGTTTTCACTCGAGCCAACGGAATTGGAGGATGGATCTCTGCTGCGCTCTTCACCGGCATTGGTGTTGGAAATCGACGCAGTGGGCAGATCGCTCAACAACTGAGTCAGACCGGGGCATTGCGCCGAAGTGTTCTGCAGGATCGAAGCAAAATCAGATCGTTTTTGCAGATGTGATACAAACCCTCGCGTGACCTGCGAACAGCCGCAGAGCGTGTCAAAATCGCCTTCATTGGCGGCAACACGCGCGGTGTTGACTGTACAGGTTTGCGGTTCTGCGATTGCCGCGCCGGTCGCCATGACCCCAATGAAAGGTGCGGCGACCAAGGCGGCCAGTCCAACGCGAGTATTATTTCCCATAACAGCGGGCTCCCATAACTACATCACTCGGATGCACAGGGCATCCGGGTTTCGATGTATCGGTCAGAGATGAAGGAGCGGTTGAGCCCGTCTGAATAATTCTTGAGAAAGCGGTTTGGTCTTGCAGCGATTCCAGCAGCGCAGTTAAGGCGCGCGCTTATTGATGCCGTTTGACGATCACGGAACCCACCGAATACCCGGCTCCGAACGAGCAAATCAGGCCCACATCGCCCGCATCCAGATCATCGGAATGCTTTGAGAAGGCGATAATCGACCCGGCGGATGAGGTATTGGCGTAGTCTTGCAGAATGTTGGGTTGCTCACCCGGTTCTGGCTCACGCCGCAGAACCTTCTTACCGATGAAGTCGTTCATCGTCTTGTTGGCCTGATGCAGCCAGAGGCGTTTTAGATCATCACTACTGATGCCCTCTGTCTCCATGTGGTCGCTGATATGTTTGCTGACCATGGGCAGGACCTCTTTGAACACCTTGCGACCATTCTGCATGAACTGCATGTCGCGGCGATCCACCAGACCATCGGGGCGCGAACGGCGGAGGAAGCCGTTGTTGTTGCGGATATTGTTGGAAAAAGCAGTTGCGCACCGGGTCGATACTATCTCGAAATGTGGGCCTTGGGCGTCTTCGATCCGCTCGATCAGAGTAGCGGTCGCGACATCGCCAAATATGAAATGGCAATCCCGGTCGCGCCACTCAAGATGACCCGAGCAGATCTCGGGGTTGACGACCAGCGCCGCTCGGACCGAGCCCGAGCGCACCATATCCGCCGCCGCCTGAATGCCGAATGTGGCCGAGGAACAGGCCACGTTCATGTCAAACCCGAATCCGCTGATCCCCAATGCCTGCTGAATCTCGATGGCAATTGCAGGATAGGCACGTTCATGGTTCGAAGCGGCGCAGATCACCAAATCGACATCCTCGGCGCTGCGCCCCGCTTGTGCTAGCGCCTTAAGGCACGCATCCACCGCCATCTCGGTCATGATCCCAGGCTCGTCGTCGCTACGCTGGCGCAGCGCGGGATGCATGATCTCGGGGTTCAAAACACCGGTCTTGTCCATCACATACCGGTTTTCGATGCCTGATGCCTTCAGGATGAACTCTTCCGAGGAATGCTGCATCGGTTCCATGTCGCCCGCTGCAATCGCATCCGCGTTTTCGACGTTCATCCGGTCGGCATAGGCATTGAACGCTTCCACCAGTTCGGCGTTGGTTATGATGTTTTCTGGTGTATAGACACCGGTCCCGGTGATGGCAGGAGTGTACATGGCTGGCCCTGAGTTCATGATCTGCACAAAATGCAGTCCCTATTCGTATTGATCAAGATGTGTTGACCCAAGGGAATGCATCGCCCCTCGCTTCATAACTTGAATAGTTCAAAATTCGAAGTATATTTCGCCGCGACTCGCACGGAAAAGATTCATGTCAGACGATATCAGCATGCGGTTAGGACGCCTCAGCCCTGAGATTCAGGCGATGATGGGGGTCTACGCGCTTTATTGGAAACTGGAAGAGAGCTTTGACAGCATCGAAACAGACCTGAGCCATCAGGAATGCCACATGCTAATCAAGCTCGATGTGCCCAAACGTATGGGAGTGCTGGCCGCAGATATGTTGACAGTGCCGTCAACGATTACGGCGACCGCCGATGCACTTGAACTGGCGGGGCACCTGACCCGACAGCGTGATCCCGAAGACCGTCGCGCCTGGCTTTTGGTGCTGACCGAACAGGGCGAAGAGGCCCGCAATATGCTGGTGGCCGTGGCGGGTGAGCTTTTCCACAGCGCATCGGGTCTGAACACCGAAGAAACCGCCGAGTTCGCACGGCTGGCTCACAAAATCCGTGACAACATTCTGAAAACCGGAATTCCCGAGGGATTGACGAAATGAAACTCCTGACCTCTGTTTGCCTCGCACTGTCCTTGTTGACTGCGCCTGCCATGGCGCAAGAGCCCGCTAAGCCTGTGAAACTGATGCAGGTCAGCGAAACTTCACCCGGCTTTTCGCGCCAGTTCTTTGGGCGGATCGCCGCGCGCCAGACCGTTGATCTGGCGTTTCAGGTCGCGGGGCAGATCGTCGAGATGCCTGTGACCGAAGGTTTTGTGATCCCCAAGGGTGAACTGATTGCCCGTCTCGATCAGGAACCGTTCGAACTGCAGCGCGACCGGACGCGCTTGCAAAAAGATCAGGCGGATCGAACACTCGCCCGCCTGTCGCGTCTGCGTGGAACCGCAGCCAGCCAGGTTGCCGTCGATGATGCCGAAACAGCTGCGCAATTGGCTGCGATTGCTGTTCGAGATGCAGAATATGAACTGGAGCATGCGACGCTGACCGCTCCGTTCGACGCGCTGGTTTCAAGCCGTGCAGTTGAGGCGTTTACAACTGTTTCTGCGGGTACTCCGATCGTGCGGATTCACGATATGTCTGAACTGCGTATCGAGGTGGATGTGCCCGAAATCCTATTTCAGCGGTCCGGACAGCAGGACGACATCACGATTACTGCCAAGTTCCCTGTCAGCGACGAGATCTTTCCGCTGGAAATAAGGGAATTCGATGCTGAATCTTCAAGCGTGGGCCAGACCTTTCGCATCCAGTTCGGTTTGACACCGCCCGAGGGATTGCAGATTCTTCCCGGTTCATCCGTGACCGTCACCGTGCAGGTGCAGGATGAACGCACCGGGATCATCATCCCGCCAACGGCTGTAGTTGCTGATGCCAGCGGTGCGCTGGCCGTTATGGTCTTCTCGCCGGTTGGTGCCGACGAAGGCACCGTTCGCCGGGTTCCCGTAACGATTGAACCAACGCAGAGCGGCGATGTCCGCGTGCTCACCGGCCTGACCGATGGCGAAGAAATCGTCGTCGCGGGTGGGGGTGCATTGACCGATGGTCAAACCGTCCGCCGCTTTGTCGGCTTCTCGAACTGAGGGCGGTTTCATGAGCATCGCACGCGCTTCGATCGACCGGCCGCTTTATACGTGGCTGTTCATCTTGATTGCCTTGTTCGGCGGCATCTGGGGCTTCACGTCGCTGGGCCGCCTTGAAGACCCGGCCTTTACAATCAAACAGGCGGTGATCGCCACGCAATATCCCGGTGCGACTGCCGAACAGGTGGCGCTGGAGGTGTCAGAACCGTTGGAATCTGCCATTCAGCAGATGGGCGAGGTGGATGTCATCACCTCGGTCAACCAGCCGGGACAGTCGCTGATCGAGGTTGAGATTAAATCCACCTATGACGGCAGTGAGTTGCCCGACATCTGGACCCGTCTGCGCGCCAAGGTGCGCGATGCAGCACGCGGTCTGCCTTCGGGCGTGGGTGCGCCTTATGTGAATGACGGGTTCGGGGATGTGTTCGGCCTGTTCTATGCCGTTACGGCAGAAGGGTTTTCTGACGCCGAGAAGCACGAACTGGCGACCTTCCTTCGCCGCGAATTGCTGACGGTAAGCGGTGTTGCAGATGTCGAGGTTCAGGGCTTGCCGGATGAGGCGATCTTTATTGAGCCGGACCTGTCGATCTCGGTCAATCAGAACGTTCCGCTGCAGGCGATCAACGAAGCTATCGCAAACGCAGACTCGGTCAACGCTTCGGGTTCGCTGAGATCCAATAGTGACCGCACCACGATCTTGACGGCCGAGGGCTCGGACAGCGTGTCGGCGATCGCCGGCCTGTCGGTTGGATCGCAGGGGCAGGTGATCAATCTGTTTGATATGTCAGATGTCTATCGCGGGCGGCAGAATGATCCCGATATCATGATCCGATTCAACGGCGCTGAAGCTTTCACGCTGGGTATCGCTGGGCTGGCCACTGAAAACATCGTCGAAGTCGGGCAGCGTGCAGATGCCAAACTGGCCGAACTGGATTCCGAAATCCCCTTTGGTGTCGAAATCCTGCCCATCTATCAGCAGCATGTTGTTGTCGATGAGGCCTCGAACGCCTTCCTGCTGAACCTCGCCATGTCAGTCAGCATCGTTGTTGCGGTTCTGGGCATTTTCATGGGCTGGCGCGCCGCAATTGTCGTTGGGTCCACCTTGTTGCTGACCGTTGTGGGTACTTTGCTCTTCATGTCGATGTTCTCGATCGAGATGGAACGGATCTCGCTGGGCGCTCTGATCATCGCCATGGGGATGCTGGTCGACAACGCCATCGTGGTGGCCGAAGGAATGCAGATTTCGATGTTGCGGGGAAAATCCTCGCGCGATGCTGCGGAAGAGGTTGCGTCAAAAACGCAGATCCCACTTCTGGGCGCGACGGTGATCGGGATCATGGCTTTTGCCGGGATCGGGCTCAGTCCTGACGCGACCGGGGAGTTCCTGTTCTCGTTATTTGCCGTGATCGGCATTTCACTACTGCTGAGCTGGGTTCTGGCCATCACGGTGACACCTTTGCTTGGGCACTATTTCTTCAAGCAGGGCAAAGAGGGTGAGGTGGATGCCTATGGCGGCACCCTGTTCCGCGTCTACGGTGCAATCCTGAACTGGGCGCTTCGGTTCCGATGGCTGGTAGTGGCCGGGTTGATCGGGGTCACAGTCGTCTGTTTTGCGGGCTTTGGACTGATGAAACAGCAATTCTTCCCAAACTCGAACACGCCGTTGTTCTTCGTGCACTACAAGCTGCCACAAGGCACGCCGATCGCCCGCACGGCGGAAGATATGGCCGTATTCGAGGACTGGCTGGCCGAACGTGATGACGTCGTCTCGGTTGCCACATTCGTCGGGCAGGGTGCCACGCGGTTCATGTTGACCTACGCTGCCGAGAAGCCAAACCCAAGCTATGGACATATGATCATCCGCACCGAGGCTTTGGACGACATTCCTGCCTTGCAAGCCGATCTTGAGGAATTCGGTTCAGCCCAGTTCCCCGAAGGCGAGTTCCGAACCAAACGCCTGATTTTTGGTCCCGGTGGCGGCGATCCAATCCAGGCTCGGTTCTCGGGTAGTGATCCGGTTGTTCTGCGTCAACTGGCCGAAGAAGCGGTACAGCGCATGTCAGCCGCATCTCCGAATGCGCTGCATGTGCATCACGACTGGCGTGAGCAGGAATTGGCCGTGCAGCCGATCTATGCCACGGAGCGCGCCCAAACAGCAGGCGTATCGCGCGAAGACATTGCAGCTACGTTGCAGTTTTCGACCGATGGCATCACGGGCGGCGTTTTGCGCGAGCGCGACCGCCAGATCCCGATCATCTTGCGCCGCCCGGCGGATGGAGACTATTCGATCGTCGATCAGGTAGTTTACTCCGATCAGTCGGAACGTTTCGTTCCAATCGAGCAGATGGTGGATGGCTTCGACTACAAGGCGCTCAATACGTTGGTTCACCGCCGTGACCGGGTGTTGACCATCACGGTTGGAGCGGACATCCCCCCTGACATGACCGCCGCGCAGGTCCACTCCGAAGTACGCAGTGCCATTGAAGCGATGGAACTGCCGATCGGCTATCGTATGGAATGGGGGGGCGAGTTCGAGGATTCAGGCGACGCGCAGGCCAGCCTTGGGCGGCAGTTGCCACTGAGCTTGCTGATTATGGTGTTGATTTCCGTATTGCTGTTCAATGCAATCCGGCAACCGGTCATTATCTGGCTACTGGTCCCGATGTCCGTAAATGGCGTAGTTATCGGTCTGCTTGGAACAGGCCTGCCCTTCACCTTCACAGCGCTATTGGGGCTGTTAAGTCTGTCAGGGATGCTGATCAAGAACGGCATCGTACTGGTCGAAGAAATCGATCTGGTCCGCGCTACTGGTAAAGCCCTGCGTCCTGCGATTGTTGAAGCCTCTGTCTCGCGTCTGCGCCCGGTAATGTTGGCGGCGATCACGACGATTCTGGGGATGGCACCGCTTCTGACGGATGCGTTCTTTGTGTCCATGGCAGTCACGATCATGGGCGGTCTGGCCTTTGCCACGATCCTGACCATGGTTGCCGCACCTGTCTTCTACATGTTGTTTTTCAACCGTGAAGAAAAGCGACGTCTGGCTGCTGGTTGATCATCCGCCCGAATCCTCCTTTGGATCATAATGGTAATAAAAACAGGATAGCTTGTTGCCATCGGGGTCGCGCAGATAGGCCACATAGAATCCGGGCTCGTAATGGGGGCGGACACCAGGTTTGCCTTCATCTGCACCGCCGTTTTTCAAACCCGTGGCATGGAAACGCCGGACCTGATCGGCACTTCTGGCGGGAAAGGCGATCATCGTGCCATTGCCGGTACTGGCGGTGGCTCCGTCAAAAGGTTTGCAGATCCAAAACCCGGTGCCGCTGTCGGGGTCGGAACCCCATCCGGCCCAGCCATCAATCCAACCGGGCAGGCGCGGCTGGCCAAGAACCGCGAAGATCGCATCATAAAAGCGGATAGCCCGAGGCAGGTCGTTGCTTCCGTATGTAGTGTAGAGGTCCATGAGCACTCCTTCCCCGCCCATCATGTGGGCGATGGGCAATGAGGGGAAGAAAAAAGACCCCGGCCGAGGCCGGGGTCCATTCATTCATACCGTTGCCGGGGCTTAGCCCTGCAGCGATTTCACCTCAACATCGCCTTCGGCCTGCGCCTTGATCGCCAGCGCGGCGGCATAGCTTGCTGCGGCTGTGGTGTAATAGGGGATCTTGTCATACAGCGCGATCGACCGGATTGATCGGCTGTCTTCCACCGCCTGTGCGCCTTCGGTCGAGTTCATGACCAGCTGCACGCCGCCGTCCTTCATCAGGTCGGTCACATCCGGGCGGCCTTCGTACACTTTGTTGACCACGCCGCACGGCACACTTTCTTCAGTCAGCCAGGCTTGTGTGCCGCGGGTCGCAACAAGCTCAAAGCCTTGCTCAACCAGAACACGCGCTGCTTCGAGCATATCCGGCCCTTTGTCAGCATCCTTGATCGAGATAAACGCACGACCTGCGCTGGGCAGCACCATACCGGCCCCCATTTGTGCTTTCAGGAAAGCGCGCGGGAAGTCGCGATCCCAGCCCATGACCTCTCCGGTCGAACGCATTTCAGGGCCCAGGATGGTGTCAACGCCGGGGAAGCGGGCGAAAGGCAAAACGGCTTCTTTTACCGAGAACCACGGCATGTCGGGGTCGGCCAGCGTCATCTGGTCAGCGATTTTGGTGTCATCGACAGTTTTGTAAGGGGGGCGTTTCGGGAAATTCGCCAGTTTCTCACCGGCCATTACACGCGCAGCGATAGAGGCAATGGCGCTGTCAGTGGCTTTAGCCACAAAAGGCACGGTGCGGCTGGCACGAGGGTTGACCTCAATCAGGTAAATCTCGTCATCCTTGATGGCGAACTGCACGTTCATCAGGCCGACGACATTCAGCGCCTTGGCCAGCTTGAACGCCTGATCCTTAATCTGTTCGATGATCTCTTTCGACAGCGAATAAGGCGGCAGCGAACAGGCCGAGTCGCCCGAGTGCACGCCGGCCTCTTCGATGTGCTGCATGATGCCTGCAACATGCACGTCGTTACCGTCGCACAGCGCGTCCACGTCCAGTTCGACCGCACCGGCCAGATAGCTGTCCAGAAGAACCGGGCTGTCGCCGGATACCACTACGGCCTCATTGATGTAGCGGCGTAGCTGATCCATATCGCGCACGATTTCCATCGCGCGGCCGCCCAGAACATAGGAGGGGCGGATGACCAGCGGGAAGCCGATATCTTCGGCAATCTCCAGCGCCTTTTCGTCGGTCGAGGCGATGCCGTTCTTGGGCTGCTTCAGGCCCAGTTCATTGACCAGCGCCTGGAAACGCTCACGATCTTCGGCGAGGTCGATCGCGTCGGGCGTGGTACCGAGGATCGGGATACCTTCAGCCTCCAACGCATTGGCCAGTTTCAGCGGGGTCTGCCCGCCAAACTGAACGATCACTCCATGCAGCGTGCCGGCTTCCTGTTCCTTCGTAAGGATTTCCATGACGTGTTCGAAGGTCAGCGGCTCGAAATACAAACGGTCCGAGGTGTCATAGTCCGTTGAGACCGTCTCGGGGTTGCAGTTGACCATGATGGTCTCATATCCGGCTTCGGTCAGCGCGAAACAGGCGTGGCAGCAGCAGTAATCGAACTCGATGCCCTGGCCGATCCGGTTCGGACCACCACCAAGGATGACGACCTTTTTGCGGTCGCTTGGACGTGCCTCGCATTCGACCTCACCCATCATCGGGGCTTCGTAGGTCGAGTACATATAGGGGGTCTGCGCCTCGAACTCAGCCGCACAGGTGTCGATGCGTTTGAAGACGGCGTTCACACCCAGATTGCGGCGGGCGCGGCGGACGTTGTCTTCGTCACGGCCGGTGAGATTGCCCAGACGCGCGTCGGTGAATCCAAGCATTTTCAGTTTGCGGATACCGTCCTCGGTAACCGGCAGACCATCTTTGCGCACCTGACGCTCGGCCTCGATGATCTCGCGAATGCGGGCCAGGAACCACGGGTCGAACTTGGTGACGCCGAAAATCTCATCGTCGGTCAGGCCGTGACGCATGGCCTGCGCGATTGTGCGCAGACGATCGGGGGTCTGCTGGCTGATCGCCTTGATCACGGCGGCCTTGTCGTCGGCTTCTTCCCAGACTCCGACGTTCAGACCGGGGATTTCGATCTCATCAAAGCCTGTCAGACCCGACTCCATCGAGGCCAGAGCCTTTTGCATCGATTCGTGAATGGTGCGGCCGATGGACATGGCCTCACCCACCGACTTCATCGCGGTGGTCAGGTAGGGTTCGGAACCGGGGAATTTCTCAAAGGCAAATTTCGGGATCTTGGTGACAACATAGTCGATGGTCGGCTCGAACGAGGCCGGGGTGACCTTGGTGATGTCATTGTCTAGCTCGTCCAGCGTGTACCCAACGGCCAGTTTTGCGGCGATCTTGGCAATCGGGAAACCGGTCGCCTTCGAGGCCAGCGCAGAAGAGCGGGACACACGCGGGTTCATCTCGATCACGACCATACGACCATCAACCGGGTTGATCGCCCACTGCACATTTGACCCGCCGGTTTCCACGCCGATCTCGCGTAGCACCGCAATCGAGTGATTGCGCATGATCTGGTATTCTTTGTCGGTCAGCGTCAGGGCAGGGGCCACGGTGATCGAGTCACCGGTATGCACGCCCATGGGATCGACGTTTTCGATGGAACACACGATGATGGCGTTGTCAGCGGTGTCGCGCACCACCTCCATCTCGTATTCTTTCCACCCCAGAAGACTTTCATCGATCAGGATCTGACCGACGGGGGACGCATCCATACCCGAGCGGCAAATATGGATATAATCCTCGCGGTTATATGCGACACCGCCGCCGGTGCCGCCCAGCGTAAAGGCGGGGCGGATGATGGCGGGCAGACCAACTGTTTCGAGGGTTTCAAGCGCCAGTGCCACACCGGCGTCGAGATCTTTCTTGCCGTTCTCATCCTTGGGGGCCGTCACGATCTCGGCTTTGGGGTTTTCGATGCCCAACCTATCCATCGCCTCGCGGAACAGGGCGCGGTCTTCGGCCATTTCGATCGCGTCTCGCTTGGCGCCGATCATCTCGACGTTGAACTTATCCAGCACGCCCATCTCTTCCAGCGCCAGCGAGGTGTTCAGGCCGGTCTGTCCGCCCATAGTGGGCAGTAGGGCATCGGGGCGTTCTTTTTCGATGATCTTGGCGACAACTTCGGGCGTGATCGGCTCGATATAGGTCGCATCGGCTAGCCCCGGGTCGGTCATGATCGTTGCAGGGTTCGAGTTCACCAGAATGACCCGATAGCCTTCCTCGCGCAGCGCCTTACACGCCTGAGCGCCGGAATAGTCGAACTCGCAGGCCTGACCGATAACAATGGGGCCTGCCCCGATGATCATGATCGACTGGATGTCGGTTCTTCTCGGCATGGCTTGGCCCCTTCAATTGTCCGCGAGTCAGGGCACCGCCCCAGCGCCCAAATTGTCCTGCGTTATAGGGACCGCGCGAAAAGGTGCAAGAGGTATCGGAAACGGGTTTGAAATTGCCGCTTTCCCCTCTTTCCCTTGGCGCGCTATTCTCTATACCGCGCAGCACGGCAAATGAGGATGCAATTGCGTATTCGTTTCGATCAAGGACCAGCTGGGCGCGGAACCCGGTTTGAGCGTCCGTCCCGGATTATCCGCGCGGATAACGCGGCGGAGGTGCCCCAGGCTCTGGCGGCGCTGGATCAGGCGCGCGCGGATGGGGCCTGGCTGGCAGGGTACGCAAGTTATGAACTGGGCTACGTGCTGGAACCACGTCTGGCAGACCGGCTGCCAGAAGGACGACGCCTGCCACTACTGTGTTTCGGTGTGTTTGACGCACCGGATCGCGTTGGACTGCCAAAGGCGTCGGGCAGTGTCACTGCGTTTCAGCCCCGCTGGGACGAGGCGCGATATACGCAGGCCTTTCGTACAGTGCATGAGGCGATTGGTGCGGGTGACATTTATCAGGCAAATCTGACCTTCCCAATTGATCTCGATGTAACCGGAGACAGCGTCGCGCTTTATGCGGCGCTTGCGGCTGGTCAACCCGTCGGCCACGGCGCCTTGGTTGAGCAAGAGGGGCTGCCTGATCTGCTGAGCCGCTCGCCCGAACTGTTTTTCCGAACCGACGCCGAGGGCCGGATCGAAACGCGCCCGATGAAGGGAACTCAACCGCGCAGCGAGGACCCAGTCGAAGACGAGCGTCGACGCGCTTTCCTGTCTTCGGATGAAAAGAACCGGGCCGAAAATCTGATGATCGTCGATCTGCTGCGCAACGATATTAGCCGGGTCGCGCTGGCCGGATCGGTGAAAGTACCCGAGCTGTTCAAGGTTGAGACCTATGCGACTGTCCATCAGATGGTCTCGCTTGTGCAGGCGCAGTTACACCTTGGCGTAGGCCTTTCTGATATTCTGACCGCCTTGTTCCCGTGCGGATCAATCACCGGAGCGCCAAAGATTCGCGCGATGGAGATCCTGTCCGAACTGGAACCTTGGCCTCGCGATGTTTACTGCGGAACCATCGGTTGGGTGGCCCCGGACGGTCGGTCGGAATTCAACGTGGCCATCCGGACCCTCATGGTTGAAGGCGGCAAGGCGACCCTTAACGTAGGCGGCGGGCTGGTCTGGGACAGCACCGCGCCATCGGAATATGAGGAGGCGCTATGGAAAGCCCGCTTCGCCCACCAACTGAGCCTGATTTCCGTCTGATCGAAACTTTGGCCTACAGGCCGGGGCAGGGGTTCGTCAGGCTTGATCGTCATTTGGCCCGCATGGCGCACACAGCACAGAAGTTCGGCATTGATTTTGACCGAACCGCCGCTTGGACGATTTTGGATGCGAGTTTGGGTGAGATTGCATTGCGCTGCCGTTTGACCTTGGACGCGGATGGCAAATTTGAACTGACGTCCGGAGAATTGACTGCCAATCCGCCCGTCTGGCGTGTGGATTTGGCCAAACAGAGACTATCATCATCGGATATCTGGCTGGGTTACAAAACGACCCGACGGGCCGTCTATGACATGGCGCGGGCAGGCTTGCCGCTAAGAGTTGATGAGCTTTTGTTTTTGAACGAACGGGATGAGCTTTGCGAGGGCACTATCACGAACCTGTTCCTGACCATGCCCGACGGCAGACGACTTACGCCCTCACTGCGATGCGGATTGCTTCCCGGGGTTTTGCGCGAGGAATTGTTGGATAATAAAGAAGTTACCGAATCCGTTCTGACCTTGACCGATCTAAAAAACGCGCAATCTATCCACTGTGGAAATTCCCTTCGGGGGCTGATCCGTGCGGAGCTTGTGGCACCTTGAGCAAAAATACCGAATGGGTGGAGACCCCTGTTACCAACTCACGCCTCAGGATTGAGTTTGTGCTCTTCTTTGTGGCGGTTCCCATAGCCATCGCGACATTGTTCCCGCCAAACTGGATGTTCCCCTCGCTTTTTGCGTTTACCGGACTGGGCATACTGCTGCTGCAGGATACGCCCGGTTTTTCCTGGGCAGAGCTTCGGTATGGCTGGCGAAACTGGTCGTGGACCGAAGTCTTTGCATTTACCCTGTTCATGGCTGCCTTCTGTTCCGCCCTGGTGCTGTGGGCGCGACCGGATGCAGCCTTTGTTTTGCTGCTGCATCGGCCAGAGATGTTGATATTCATCTGTATCGGCTACCCGTTGTTATCCGCTCTGCCACAAGAGCTGCTTTTCCGCTCTCTCTTTTTCCGACGCTATCACGCGATCCTACCTGAAGGGCGGGTCGCATACCTTTTGAACGCCGGCCTGTTTTCGCTTGCGCACCTCATGTACTGGAGCTGGGTCGTTGCCATCATGACTTTCGTCGGAGGCCTCCTGTTCACTTGGGCCTACCGCAAGCGCGGATCATTCTTTTATGCAGTTCTTCTGCACGCAATTGCCGGTAATATTATCTTTGCGGCAGGGCTGGGCGTCTATTTCTACTCGGGCAACGTGCAAAGGCCGTTTTGACGGCGCGACCCGCCTTGACTTTCCAAGCCTGACGGGGTGTATCGGCGCGACGAATTCTGCGCCCGAAGGGATATGATCCATGCACGCCTATCGCAGCCACACCTGCGCCGCTCTGACCGCCGCCAATGTCGGTGAAACCGTCCGCCTGTCCGGTTGGGTGCATCGTGTCCGAGATCACGGCGGCGTACTGTTCATCGACCTGCGCGACCATTTCGGTGTGACCCAGGTTTTGTGCGACGGCGATAGTGCGGCATTTGCTGAACTGGAAAAGGTACGGTCCGAGTGGTGCATCCGCATCGACGGCACTGTCAAAGCCCGCGACGCTGATCTCATTAACCCGAAATTGCCGACAGGCGAGATCGAGGTTTATGTGCGTGAGCTGGAGGTTCTTGGTGCTGCCGACGAATTGCCGTTGATGGTGTTCGGCGATCAGGAATACCCCGAGGAAACACGTCTGCGCTATCGCTACCTCGACCTAAGACGCGAGGCGATGCAGCAAAACATGACCCTTCGCTCGGACGTTGTCGCATCTATGCGCCGCCGGATGTGGGATCAGGGATTCCGTGAATATCAGACACCGATCATTACCGCATCGTCGCCCGAAGGCGCACGCGACTTTCTGGTCCCCTCGCGACTACATCCGGGCAAGTTCTACGCCCTACCGCAGGCCCCGCAGCAATTCAAACAGCTGATCATGGTGTCGGGCTTCGACAAGTATTTCCAGATTGCACCCTGCTTCCGCGATGAAGACCCGCGTGCAGACCGATCGCCCACCGATTTCTATCAACTCGATCTAGAGATGTCGTTTGTCGAGCAGCAGGATGTGTTCGACACCATCCAGCCCGTGCTGACTGGTGTGTTCGAAGAGTTCGGGGGCGGGCGCAAGGTCGATCAGGAGTGGCCGCAGATTTCCTACAAGGACTCAGCCCTGTGGTACGGCACCGACAAGCCTGACCTGCGGAACCCCATTAAGATGCAAGTGGTCTCTGACCACTTCCGCGGTTCTGGCTTCGCGATTTTCGCGAAACTGTTGGAGCAGGAAGGCTCCGAAATCCGCGCTATCCCAGCGCCGAGCGGTGGCAGCCGCAAATTCTGTGACCGTATGAACGCATTTGCCCAGAAAGAAGGTCTGCCCGGTATGGGTTACATTTTCTGGCGTGATCAGGGCGAGGGTATGGAGGCCGCAGGTCCACTGGCCAAGAACATCGGCCCCGAACGCACCGAGGCGATCCGTCAGCAATTGGGTCTGGGCGTCGGTGATGCCGCGTTCTTCCTGGGTGGTAAGCCAAAAGCCTTCGAAAAGGTCGCTGGTAAAGCGCGTGATGTGATCGGCGAAGAACTTGGCCTCACCGAGAAAGACCGCTTTGCCTTTGCCTGGATCGTCGATTTCCCGATCTACGAGCAGGACGAAGAAACCGGTGCGATTGATTTCGAACACAACCCCTTCTCGATGCCGCAGGGGGGAATGGAGGCGCTGCAGGGCAATCCTCTGGACGTACGCGGGTATCAGTATGACCTGGCCTGCAACGGCTACGAGCTGGTGTCAGGTGCGATCCGGAATCATAAGCCTGAGATTATGTTGAAGGCCTTTGAACTGGCAGGGTACGGCGAAGACGAAGTCAAATCCCGCTTTGGCGCCTTGTTTAACGCCTTCCACTACGGCGCCCCGCCGCACGGCGGCTGTGCCGCAGGTATCGACCGGATCGTGATGCTATTGGCGGATGAGGCTAATATCCGCGAAGTCATGATGTTCCCGATGAACCAGCGCGCTGAAGACCTGATGATGGACGCGCCATCCGATCCGACCTCGGATCAGTTGATGGAACTGGGTCTCAGGATCATCCCGCAAGACTAAATCTAGCCGCCCGCCCTGAGCGGGCGGTTTACGTTTGGGGCAGTGCAAAACAATCGGTGTATTCGCCGCGCCACGCAAATCTGAGTTGCGTGGTGGGCTTAAAACAAGCTCAGCTCAATCCAGTGGATTTGCGGCATCCCGACGATTGCGGATGCTCTTGGCCGTCTCTCGTGTCAGGCGATAGACCCAGATGCAAAGAATCGATGCGGTAATAAAGTAAGCGGTCAGCATCTCAGATCGCCTCTTGCCGTTCGAGCCGATTCTGAACCAGACCCGCAATCCGTGCAGCCTGGGCGGTGACCGGTGTCCCCTGCGCACGAGATTGGGCGAGGTCCCGGGCTGCTTCGGCAAGCACAGTATCTTCGGCGTCTCGCGCAACGCTTTGCAGGAATTGTACCGCATAATCCAATGCGCGCTGATCAGTGGGGCCGGTAAGCACGTCGGCGATATGGGCCATGTCGTCCCGATAAGCCAGCGGATCGGGCTGAACGATATTATCCCTGACGAAATCCAGACCTACTGGGCGGCGATCTTCGGGCAGAAGTTCAAGTATCGAGGTCTGGAAATAAGCGACCGAGGTCAGGGGTTTGGCCAGAAACCCATCTGCACCTGCGCGTCTGGCGATAACCTGCATGCTGTCATCGCCAGACAGCCCGAGAATGACACCGATGCGGGGTACAGCATGGGTCATTTCGGCTATCAGGTCAGCGCCGGACCCGTCTGGAAGACCCATATCGACGATCAGGACCGAGGGACGATAGATTTGCAGATGGCGCCGCGCTGATTTCAGACAATCCGCACGACGGATACGCGCACCGCTATGCAAGCACATCAATCGTATTGCATCGCATGCATAGCGGCTGTCTTCGACCACAAGGATTGTTTGGCCCAGCAGCGGTCGCATCTTGGTGGCCAGCGCTGGAGAGGCGAAAGGTCCCGAATCGTCCATGGCAGAACTCCTGTTTAGCAGATGCCTCACGCTAGGAACTTCTGGCTAATACAGGGTTAACGACGATTTGGCGCACTTGTCCTTTGGGTATACTGCCCCCATAACCGCTGCAACGCAGAAGGAAGGAGAGTCCCATGATTGGTCGCCTTAACCACGTAGCCATTGCTGTTCCCGACCTGGAGGCCGCATCGGCCCAGTATCGCAATGCGCTTGGCGCCAAAGTCGGCGCTCCACAGGATGAGCCGGATCATGGGGTCACCGTGGTCTTTATTGAACTACCCAACACCAAGATCGAATTGCTGTATCCGCTGGGTGAGAACAGCCCGATCAACGGGTTTCTGGAAAAGAACCCATCAGGCGGCATCCACCATGTCTGCTATGAGGTCGAGGATATCATCGCGGCCCGCGATCATCTGAAAGAGACCGGTGCGCGCGTTCTGGGATCGGGTGAACCCAAGATCGGAGCGCATGGCAAACCGGTGTTGTTCCTGCACCCGAAGGATTTCAACGGATGCCTCGTTGAGCTGGAGCAGGTCTGAAGTCGATGACCATTACCGCCGCTCTGGTTCTTTTCGCTGTAATTTGGTTTCTGACCTTGCTGATTGTTCTGCCTGTGCGCATCAAAACGCAGGGGGATCTGGGGGATATTGTTCCGGGCACTCATGCAGGTGCGCCGGAAGTCCATCACATGAAGAAGAAGCTGTGGATTACCACCGGGATATCGGTCGTGCTGTGGGCGATCATTGCAGGCATCATTATCTCCGGCGTAATCAGCGTGCGCGATTTCGATTGGCTGAACCAACTGGAACCGCGCGAGTAGCTCAGGTTTGGCTACCCGACAGACCGTGATAAATGTGCGTGAAGGTCGCCGCTCCTAGGATCGGGATCAACAGGTTGACCAATGGCACAGAGAGCGGGACCGCCATAAGAATACCGGCGACCCAAATGGTTGTCGCGTGCTTTGCGCGCAGCTTTCGCGCCCCCTCGCGCCCCAGTCGGCGCATCGCAGCCAGGGTGAAATATTCTCTCCCCAGAAGAAACCCGTTCATACCCCAAAAGATAAACAACGCGAATGGCGTGAAGAGTGCATAGAGGATCAATGCCAACAGGTTGGCAACGATCAGTACACCCAGAAAACTGAGCGTATCCCTTAGCGCATCGCCAAAGGGGATGCGCTGAGCCGGCGGCAGACCGGGGTAATGCTTATCCTCAACCGCCTGTGCGACCTCATCCAGAAACATCGAGGTGATGGCTGACGCAACGGGGACCATCAGAAACACCGACAGCACCATCATCAGCAGGAATGATGACACGCTGAGCAGGTCGTTCAGCCATGTCACCTCACCCAGTATTGGCAAGGTGGCCTGATCGCCGACCAGCGCGTTGATCAGCCACAAAAAGCCGGCATAGGCAGCCACCAACAACGCGAATGTCAGGCCAACACCCAACAGAAGTACCTTGCGGAATCTTGGGTCGCCGATCTGTCCCAGCGCCTGTAGAAACGACTGGATGATGATCATTCGGAAACCCATTGGGTTAGTGCCGCCACATTGGGGCGCGGTCGTTCGGGCGGGGTCGTACCTTCGGTTGCGATATGGATAAAGCCTGCAATCTTCTCGTTTTCGGCCAAGCCAAGCCCCTGTTCGCAAAACTCGCGATCATGCGATTGCCAGCCGGACAACCAATTGGCCCCCCAACCTGCGGCCAGCGCTGCGTTCAGCAGAGCCAGACATACCGCACCCGCTGAATAGGTCTGTTCAATTGCCGGTATCTTGTCAGAAGGTTTCTGCACCTCAATAACAGCAACCGCCAAATGGCCCATTTCGAATTGGCTGCGCGCCTTGGCGATATCTTCGGGCGATTTTCCCAAGGCGAGACCACAAGTTTCTGTAAGATCTGCAAGGCGTTGCATGGCCCCATGCTCGACAACAACAAAACGCCAGGGTTCCAGCTTTCCATGGTCCGGGCTGCGCGCTGCAGCAGTCAGCAGCGGCCTCAGCTCTTCCCGGGTCGGGGCCGGGGATACTAGCGTTTTGGCCGGACGAGACCGGCGCGCGTGCAGAAAATCCAGCGCAGCTTGGTTCTTCAGGGTCATATGTTAACTTCCTTCACATGGCAGTCTGTATGTCGGAGGCATACTGTTCTCTTTCAAGGGCAAACTGCTCATCAAAAGGCGACAAATTCAATCTGAATTGCTGCTTGTGATCAGACGCAAGATCCAAAAGGAACCACTAGTCTTTGGTGCTCTCGGACTCACGTATCTGATAAACGCCCTCGGGCAAATCCAGCGCAGCGGCCAGATCGCGTACCTGCTCTGGTGACAGGGTAATCTTCTGAATCTGATCGGTCCGCGGGTCCAACTGCTCGAGCGTGACGCATTCAGCGAAGTTGTTGATGACGACATCCTCTTGCAAAGGCTTTGCGCCTTCGTCCACCAGCGTAATCACCGTCGAGTCGAATTCGTGTTCAATTGAAAACATATGTGCAGAGTGCAGGGCATAAGATCGCAATGCAACCCGTTGCAAGCTGTAATCGGCTGTGGCCCGGCCTTAAATGCCGCGCTATGCTTGTCTGCCGACAGAGTGACCGAAAGGAATGTGAATGCGCCGTCTTGCCCTGTTGCTGGTGATGCTGTTGGCGGCTTGCGATATGTCGCCTGTTATCGCGATCCCGGCCGATCAATGGCAGCCATCGTCATCAGAACAAAAGGACAGGGCGCGCGTATTCGAGCAGGTCAGCCGGGCTGTCGGAACGACCGCAAGCCGGGAATGCCGCCGCCAATCGAGGACTGCCAATTGTGATTTTGTGATTTTGGTTGATCTCTCGTCAAAGGCCCCAGCGAATGCGTTTCAGACCTTGGACAAGGATGGGCGGCCGCTAGTCGTTTTTACACAGCCGATGATCGATGCAACGCAGAACGCGGACGAGATGGCCTTTGTCATGAGCCATGAGGCCGCCCACCATATTTTGGGTCACATCGCCCGGCAGGCGCAGAACGCCAAAGAGAGCGCGCGGATATTCGGTGAACTCGCGCGCAATCAGGGCGCGGACGATGCAGGGATTGAGCGCGCACAGGCGCTGGGTGCTGAGGTCGGGGTGCAGAACTACACGCGTGAGTTCGAATTGGAAGCGGATCGTCTGGGGACACAGATCACTTACGCGGCGGGGTATAACCCGCTGGCCGGGATGGCTTTCTTCCAACGCATTCCTGATCCGGGTGATCGTTTCCTTGCCACGCACCCTCCCAATGCCCAGCGGGTCGAAGTTGTGTTGCAAACGGCGCGGGAACTGGGATTACGATAATGGTCAACTTAACCCGATTGGGTGTCGTTCTCAGTGATCGCGGGTCGAAATATGCTGTGACCGGCGCGGGGGTCACCAGTCGTGCTGATGTCGATGCGGTACTGGCGGAACTGAAATCCGACAAGGCATATGCGAAGGCAACTCACAACACTTGGGCGGCCATCTTGCCAAACGGTGCGCTCAAGGCTGATGACGGAGAGTCTGGCGCGGCAATGGTCATTTTGCGGATGATGGAGCGGGCCGAGCTGACGGATCACGTAATCATCGTGACACGCTGGTACGGTGGCAAGAAGCTGGGCGGGGACCGCTTTCGCCGCGTGCAGGACGCCACGCGGGCCTATCTGGACCAGCTGGCAACCGGGCATTGACCTGAGTCAAGGGCACTGTGCGGGGCATGCGTTACTCTTTCCATAGAGTGAATGGAAAAGGAAACCGCATGTCTGATCGTGAAACGCTGCGACGTCACGCCGACCTTGTAGATCGGATGGCCACGACGCTGGGCGTAGATTTGCAAGAAGTTGCCATCAAAGGGGCCTTACAGTTCGACGAAATCTCGGACGCGGTATTGCGGTGCACGGAATGCCCGAATCCGGGCCATTGCAAGGCGTTTCTGGCCAAGAACCTGACAGCGCCCGACACACCTGAATACTGCCGCAATCACGAGCTGCTGAACAGGCTCAAGCCGTAACGCCAAAGGGGGGTACCGTGCCACGACTTGGACGGATCATGACCCATCTTCGTCTTGTATTGCGAATGGCACAGGCGACGGGAACCGACCTTGCCACCGCACATCGCGACGGGCACCTGAGCCAACAGGAATGGGCAGATATGGTTCAGCTCTGCCGCGGGTGCGAATGGGCGCGGGCATGCCCAGACTGGTTGAACGAGAACGAAACGGCGGAAAGCGCGCCCTGCACCTGCCCAAACCGGCACAGGTTCGCCACCTTGAGGGTCAGCAAGCAAAGGTGATCAAATGGATCGAACATCTCTGGGCGAGATCGAAAAACACTTTTGGCTGACACGCTCGGTCGCGCGATCCTTAGGGATTTCTCTGACCGAAGCAATGGCCGAAGGGAAACTGACACCTGCCGACTACGCTCAGCTGGTGACCCGATGCCGGGGCGCAATATGCGACGAACGTTGTCAGATATGGCTTGCCGCACAACAAGGACTGGCTGGGGAAGCGCCTGATTTTTGTGCCAATGCTCAGGTTTTGAACGACTTGACCTGACCTTCAGAGCTTATTGTGCGTTCCGTCGCATAACGGCGGGTTGGCGCAATGCTTGCAGCCACAGAAGAAGACCTTCTTGCTGGCATCAGCAGTATATTTTACGGGTTCAAACGACGTATCTTTGTGCGAACCATCGCAAAACGGTTGCCGCTTGGATTTGCCACAGGCGCACCAGAAATAGGTTTTTCCTTCGGTCACTTCGACCGGATAGGGCGATTTCTGGGCGATGATCGGGGCGTCTGACATGTGGCTACTCCGTCTTTGGCTGATGTCGAAGTCAAAGTTTAGGGCTCTTTGTCAAAAAAGGTAGACTGCGAATGAAAACCCGCCTTCCAGCGTGGTTTCGCCTTTATTCACGAATGCGTTATCGATTCGGTTGCCATATGAAATTCTTGGTCCTATTCTGATACCGGCCCCGAAAAACTGGGCAATATCAGAAAAGTAATAGAGGATTGATGGACATGAAACTGAAATTTGCTGCTATCTGCGCCACGGCCGTTGTATTGACTGCGTGCTCGCAGCAAGAGGAACCGACCCCGGTTTACATCCAGCCCGACTATGACAAGTTTGGTACACCCAGTTGCTCGGCAGGCTATGAACTGGCCACAACCGAAGCAGGCCAGACCGTATGTAACCCGGTCACCCAATAAGTATTAAGCAGGCGGTTCTGATCGCAGGGCCGCCTGCACACCTTTAAAAAGAACACCGCCCTCGAGGCGGTTTTTTCTTGCCTTTCTGCTGTGGGTCGCGGACGTCTTCTTGCAGGACGACTGATCGGAAACCCCATGCGCAAATTCTTTGACCACCTAAAGGATCGTACCCGCTGGAGCTGGCAGGGCCTGGCTGCAACCTGGCGGCAAGAGTATTCGTTTCGTGGGTGGGTTTGGGCCAACCTGATTTCGGCTTTATTGGCGCTTGCACTCCCTCTAGGTACGGCAGAACGGGCGCTGATCCTTGCTTTGGGCATTCTGGTCTTGGTGGCCGAGTTATTTAATACGGCCATCGAGCGTGCCGTCGATCACACCTCGACCGAGCACCACGCGTTGGCGGGGCAAGCCAAGGATGCAGCAAGTGCAGCGGTGGCGTTGTCTGCAGTCGCTGCCGGAGTGGCGTGGATCGTGATTTTGATCGGCTTGTTCTAGGGACAGACGCCTTTCGTTACGCCGAGGGGTGCAAACGCCCCCACAAGTCGTATTCTCCGGCTTCATCTACCTCGACCGTGACGATATCCCCGGGTTTCAGGCCTTCGAAGCCTTCGTCGATAAACAAGTTGCCATCGATTTCTGGAGCATCGGCCTTAGTGCGGCAGGTCGCGGCCTCTTCATCCACCTCGTCTACGATGACATCGAGTTTTTGGCCAACCTTTGCTGCCAGCTTGGCCTCAGAAATGGCCTGAGCTTTCTCCATGAAACGCTCCCATCGCTCTTGCTTGACCTCGGCCGGGACGTGATCCGGCAGGTCGTTCGAGCGGGCGCCATCGACATTTTCGTACTGGAAACAGCCGACACGATCCAACTGCGCTTCGTCCATCCAGTCCAGGAGCGTCTGGAACTCTGCCTCGGTTTCTCCGGGGTAGCCGACGATAAAGGTTGATCGCAAAGTGATATCAGGACAAATAGCGCGCCAGTTGGCAATCTCGTCCAGAGTTTTTGCCCCGGCGGCAGGGCGGGCCATGCGTTTCAGAACATCGGGATGCGCATGTTGGAATGGAATGTCGAGATACGGCAGCACATTGCTACCCGAATCTGCCATCAGCGGAATCAAATCGCGCACATGGGGGTAGGGATAGACGTAATGAAGCCTGACCCACGCATCGAACTGGCCCAGTTCACGCGCCAGATCGGTGATATGGCTGCGCACCTCCCGATCTTTCCATGGGTTCACGTCATACTTACGATCCAGCCCATAGGCCGAGGTATCCTGTGAGATCACAAGCAGTTCGCGCACGCCGCTGTCGACCAGTTTCTCGGCCTCGCGCAGCACTGCATGGGCCGGGCGGCTTGCGAGTTTACCGCGCATGTCGGGGATGATGCAAAACTTGCACTTATGATTACAGCCCTCGGAAATCTTGAGATAGCTATAGTGGCGCGGGGTAAGTTTGACGCCCGAAGCGGGCAGCAGATCGACATAAGGGTTTGGGTCGGGTGGTACGGCTGCATGTACTGCGTCCAGCACCCGTTCGTACTGATGCGGTCCTGTAACCGCCAGAATGCGCGGATGGTGTTCCCGGATGTAGTCAGGCTCAGCCCCCAAACAGCCGGTCACAATGACCTTGCCGTTTTCAACCAATGCCTCGCCAATTGCGTCCAGCGACTCGGCCTTGGCGCTGTCCAGAAACCCGCAGGTATTCACAATAACGGCATCAGCACCCGTGTAGTCCGGCGAAATACCGTACCCCTCGGCCCGCAACCGGGTCAGGATACGTTCGCTGTCAACCAGCGCTTTTGGACAACCCAGCGACACCATTCCAAGGGTCGGTTGGCCACGGCGGGGCGTCTCGGCGATCCGGGCCTCTGGGGCTAGATCGGGGCGGAGGTTCGGTGGGTTCGTGCTCATGGCCGGGCATATAGAGGGGAAAGCTTCCCCTTGCAAATCCCGCCCGCTCGGGGCTGACTTGAAACAGAGCAGAAAGGCCGGAAAGGCAGACCCATGAAGTGGCTCATTCGTTTTCTATTTCTCATAGTTGCAGCCTTCGGGCTGGTCATTGGTGCCTTGCTGCTGATGCCAGGCGAAAAACTGGCGACAATACTTGCTGAACAAGTCAAGGCGCAAACAGGCCGCGATCTCGAGTTGACCGGTGACGTCAAACTGTCATTTTGGCCGGTATTGGGGATGGAAACCGGCCCTGTGACATTTGGCAATGCGCCTTGGGCCGGGCCGGAACCGATGCTTAGCGCCCAAAGCCTCGCGGTTGGGGTCGATGCCTCGGCGTTGTTGTCTGGGAATATCCGGATCAAACGGGTGTTGGCCGATAGCCCGGTTCTACGCCTTGAACGCGCCGATGGGCGCGGCAACTGGGAGCTGCATCAGCCAGGTAACTCCTCGCAAACGGGCGCTACGGCGCAAGCCGTTGAAAGCCGACCCATCACGCTCGAGCGGTTGGAACTGACCAATGCGCGCCTAATCTATCTTGAGAATGGCGCGGTTAGTATGGATTTTGCCGATGTCGATCTTTCGGCCCGCTGGCCTGACGTAACGGCCCCAATGGAAATGCAAGCCAGTATGTCCGTCCCCGGCGGCAGCGTCGCAGTGGACCTTACCATCCCCGACTTGCCCGCATTTTCCAGCGGCGCTGTCACGCCGTTGCAGCTGAGCCTAACCGCGCCTGGCGGAGATATTCAGTTCTCGGGCCGGGTGAATCTGGCCGGCGAAATGGATGGCAAGACGACGGTCACGGCCAAGGACACCCAAAGGATGCTGGCCGCGTTTGGTCACGGAGGAGTCACCGTTCCGGAGGGACTAGGACAGGTCGCGAGCGTATCCGGGCAGATGACCTATACCCGGGACGGGCGGATTTCATTGCGCAACATGATCGCGGTTCTGGATCAAAACCGGCTTGAGGGCGAAGCTGATATCCAGATTTCAAATCCGCCCCAGATGTCTGCGCGTCTGAACGCAGGTGATCTCGACTTATCGAAGGTAAGCGGAGGCAACTCTTCTGACGGCACCTCAGATACGGAAGGGTGGTCAAAAGCCCCAATTGATGCGTCGTTTCTGGCGCTGGCAAATGGCAAGATCCGCTTGCAAGCCACCTCGATTGCGGTTCCGGGTATGACCTTTGGGAAAAGTGATCTGACACTCAGCCTTGATCGGTCGCGGGCTGTATTGCAGATGCACCCGGCCTCGCTGTTCTCGGGGCAATTGAACGGCCAGGTGGTCGCCAATAATCGCAACGGTCTGTCGGTTGGTGGAAATCTGAAAGCCGCCAATATCGATATCAACGAAGCGCTCGAAACGCTTGGGGATATCAAACGGCTTTCGGGCACCGGTTCAGGCAATCTTGAATTTCTGGGCGTCGGACAGAGCGAAGATCAGATCATGCGATCGCTCAGCGGCAAAGGAGATATCGAGGTCGGGCGGGGCGTTATCTCGGGGCTGGATCTTGACCGCCTTATGGGGCGGGGAAAGGGATCGGGTGGTACGACCGTATTCAACAGCCTTACGGCCAGCTTTACGATGAAGAATGGCGACTTGACCAACAAGGACCTGTTGATGCAGCTGGATAATTTCCGGGCGGACGGTACGGGCCGCATTGGCTTAGGAGCTCGCGATATCGATTATCTGTTCACACCAGTCGCCCTGCGCGCCAACTCAGGGCAGGGGATATCGGTACCCGTCCGAATTAAAGGTCCGTGGAGCGACCCGTCGATCAAGCCGGACCTTACCAAAGTCATTGAGGCGGCAGCCGAAGGCAAAGTCAAAGAACTGGAAGACGACGCAAAGAAGAAGGTTTTGGAAAAGGTTGGTAAAGAACTGGATACCACGGTGACGGATTCCGGTCACATCGAAGACGCGCTGAAGAACAAGCTTGAGGATGAGGCCAAGAAAGGCCTGCTCAAGCTGTTTGGCGGGGATTGATCTGAGCGCGATAACAAAGGGCGCCGAAATGGGCGCCCTTCATAGTGTCATTTAGATTGTCTGATCGTATTCGCCCACGCCGGGTTCAGTTCGAATGACGGCGTCGATATCTGCGAAGATCGCGCGCATTTCATCCTCGCTTTCGCTGCTTTCGCAGACGACGACCAGATTGGGTGTATTGGATGATGCGCGAACGAGGCCCCAACTGCCATTGTCCAGAATGACCCGGGCTCCATTGACGGTCACGACCTCTTTGATAGCCCGCCCTGCGAAGTGTTCGCCGGCGTCGGCCTTGGCAACCAATTTGCCGACCAGGCGCTGCAGAATATCGTATTTTTCTGTATCCGCTGCGTACGGAGACATGGTGGGTGTCGACCATGTCCTTGGTAGTGCTTTCCGAAGGTCTGACATGCTTTTGTCCGGGTTGCGGTCCATCAGTTTGCAGATTTCCACCGCCACGCGCATTCCGCAGTCGTATCCGCGCCCGACCGGTTCCGCCAAGAAATAGTGTCCCGATTTCTCAAACCCAGCCAGCGCACCGATTTCCTTGACCCGGCGCTTCATATGGCTATGGCCGGTTTTCCAGTAGTCGGCTTTGACCCCAAGCGCTTGCAACTCGGGATCGCTGGCGAACAGCCCAGTGGATTTCACATCGGCTACAAAGGTCGAACCTGGATGCAGCTTGGCCAGATCACGGGCCATGATGACGCCGACCTTATCGGCAAATATCTCTTCGCCTTCGTCATCCACAACACCGCAACGATCGCCATCACCATCAAACCCTAGCGCCAGGTCCGCGCCGCTGGATTTGACTGTGTCGGACATGTCATGCAGCATTTCCATGGCTTCCGGGTTCGGGTTGTAATTGGGGAATGTGTAATCCAGCCGTGTGTGGCTGGGCACAACCTCAACCCCGATCCTTTCGAAAATCTCGGGCGCGAAGGCGGCGGCGGTGCCGTTTCCGGTGGCGCAGACCACTTTCAGCGGACGTGACATTCTGAAGTCACCGACCAGATCGTCGATGTAGGCTTCTTTCACACCGTCGACGAATTCATATGACCCGCCCGGGCGCGCGACGCCTTCCCCATTCAAGACGATGTCGCGCAGTTCCGACATTTCGTCAGGGCCGTGGGTCAATGGGCGGTCAAAGCCCATTTTGACGCCGGTCCAACCGTTCGGGTTATGGCTTGCCGTGACAATCGCAACCGCCGGTACGTCCAGATGGAATTGCGCGAAATACGCCATCGGGCTGAGCGCTGGGCCGATATCTTTCACCTGAATACCCGCCTGCATAAGTCCAACGATCAGAGCGTTTTTGATCGACAGGGAATAATCGCGATAGTCATTTCCCACTGCAATCACGGGTTCGATCCCGCGTTTGAGCATCTGTGTGCCCAGACCCAACCCCAAGGCCGTCATGCCTGGCAGATTGATCTCATTGGGGTATTTCCACCGCGCGTCATATTCGCGAAAGCCCGTGGGCTTGATCATCGGATCGCGCAGAAAGCTCCAGGTGTTTGGGGTCACCTCAGGCAAAGGCTTGGTCATCACAAATCTCAATCGTTAAATCTGAATTGGGTTTTCTTTGGCCAGCGCATCAAATCGCATCAATGTGTCAACCAGATGGCCCATTTGATCCAGAGGGATCATGTTCGGCCCATCTGAGGGGGCGGTGTCGGGATCCTGATGGGTTTCTATGAATACGGCTCCGACGCCCAGAGATACAGCGGCGCGCGCCATCACCGGCGCAAACTCACGCTGTCCACCCGAGGAACCACCTTGGCCGCCGGGCTGTTGCACCGAGTGGGTCGCGTCCATGACGACCGGATATCCGGTTTGCGCCATCTGCGGCAGCGATCGCATGTCCGCGACCAGCGTATTGTAGCCAAACGAAGTTCCACGCTCGGTCAGCAGGATGTTCTGATTGCCAGTGCTTTCGATCTTTGTGACGATATTCGGCATTTCCCACGGGGCAAGAAACTGCCCTTTTTTTACGTTGACCGCTTTGCCGGTATTGCCCGCCGCCAGCAGCATGTCCGTCTGACGACACAGAAACGCAGGGATTTGCAGAATATCGACGGCCCCAGCCGCAATCGCGCATTGCGCTTCGGTATGGACATCGGTCAGTACCGGTATGCCCATGGTCTTGCGGATATCTTCCAGCACCTGCAGCCCGGAATCAATGCCCATGCCGCGCTTGCCGGACAGCGAGGTCCGGTTAGCTTTGTCATACGAGGCCTTGAACACATATTGCGCACCTGCGGCGTCGCATGCCTCTTTCATGGTGCCGGCGATCATTTGGGCGTGATCGGCGGTTTCAAGCTGGCAAGGGCCGGCAATGATGGTCAGCGGAAGGTCATTGCCAACCGTCAGGTCGGCTATTTTTACATGTTTCATGAGTCTTACGAGGATACCTGTTCACGAAGGACCGACGCGGTAAGCGAGATCATCAGGTAGATACCAGCAAATAACAGGAATGCCAAAATCGTATTTTCGAACTTGCGCGGATAGCTGGGCTCCTGGCTGGCGACCGGGTTCACCGAGACGGTCAGATACCGCACTTTTCGATTGGCCTCGGTCCGCGTAGCTTCCATTTGCTGCATTGCCGTTTGCAGCATCATGTCACGCGCCGCCAGATCGGCCTGAGCCATCTGGATTCGCACGCTCAAACGCGCCAGCGAATTTTCGCCCGCCGACACATCCAGCATCTCGGCATTCAACTCATCAAGGACCGCTTGCAGCCGCGCGATATCCGCCCGTGTACCATCCACCTTGGCCTGGTTGGGGCGCGTATTATCGAGAAGCGCGGCCAATTGTAGTTCTTTGTCCTGCAGCTCGAATTCGAACTGATCGATCCTTCCTCGCAGGCTGGCGATCACACTTTGCGGGTCCAGTATCGCACCTTGTAGCTGCAGTTCGATCAGGTCTTCCTGAGCCTGTCTGCGTGCCTCTTGCGCAGCCTCAAAACTCGCCAAGGCATCGCGCATCTGGTCTTCGCGTTTCAATTCAGTCAGACCATTGATGGTCTCTTCCGCGTAAGAGATAAGCCGCCTGGACAAATCGACCGCTATCTCGGGGCTCGGCGCTGCGACCTCCATTCGGATGACGCCGTCACTAGGATCATATCCGATTGTGATCATACGTTTATAAAGCTTGTAGGTTTCTTCAAGCGTCGCATCAGCCGGCAATCGTTGGATCGGGTCTATCCAATCCTGCCGAAAAAACTCAGTAAATCCGACATCACGTTCAAGCCGTTCCAATGCATCCTTGGATTCCAGAAATTCCTGAGTGGACACGGAATCCTGCGCTGTCGCAAACTGCGTGCCCGCCAGAAATCCACCGAACGAGGCACCGCCGCCATCCGCTTGCAGGATCGAAAACACCGAGTCGCTGGCATACATTGGAGTCGCCACGCGATAGAAATAGTAGCCCACGATAAACGTTGGAATGAATACGAACACCGTCAATCGTGCGAATAGCCCGGCAAGCTTGCGGCGGCGGCGGCGGGCGATGTCTTTCTGGATCTGCCCGATTTCATATTCACGACGTTCGGCCGGGCTGAGCTCGGGTCCCGGCAGGTTCCTCTGCGAGTCTCTGGTCGTTTGCGGCAGGTGAATCTTTATATTGTCTTGCGCGGCGTCATCACCAGTTGGCTTGCCTTTGTCAGGAGCTGCCAGATCAAGCAGGTTTGTGCGCTGAAACGGATCAATTCCTTTCTTTCGTAACAGCCGGACCGCATCGTAGTCAGACGTCGCCGCAAGCCCGTTCTTGTGCGCCAAACGCCGCGCGACGCGCAATTGCCGCCCTGTCAGACCTTCGCGTTTGATCGCATCCAACTCGTTGCCCGGTTGCTGAGTGTCGTCAGCCGAGTTCGTGCCTTGGGTTGCATTGCGGATGCGCGAAATGGCGTCCGAGCGTGCCTCGGCAGTGCCAGAACCGCGTGCCGTGCGGTCGGGATTGTATTTCCTAGCCTTGGGTTTGGTAGTCATAGAGCTGCTTTGCCTCTTCCAAGGTTTCAAACATGTAAAGCTGGCCGTCTACCAATACCGCAGCCTGCCGCGCGAATTTTTCAAGAAGCGAAGGGTTGTGCGATACGATCACCAAGGTTGTCGTGCGCAGCTTCTCTTTCAGAATGTCGCCCGCCTTCTTGTTGAACTCGACATCGGTTGTCGAGGGCATCCCCTCGTCAATCAGATACATATCGAAATCTAGGGCCAGCATCAGTGCAAATGTAAACCGGGCCCGCATTCCGGACGAATAGGTTCCGAGCGGCTGGTCGAAATACTCACCCAAGTTGCACAGCCATTTGCAGTAGGCTTCGACATAGTCGGGATCCATGCCGTAGATCTTCGCGATATAGCGTGCGTTCTCCAGCGCGGACAGGCGCTTGGCCACACCTCCTGCAAAGCCCATGGGGAAGGATACGCGGCAGTCGCGCCGAATCACGCCTTCGTCGGGCTTTTCCAGCCCTGCCATCATGTTGATCAACGTGGTCTTGCCGGTTCCGTTCGGGGCCAGCACGCCAAGAGATGTTCCAAGCTCAACCCGGAACGAGACCCGATCCAGAATCACCTTGCGGCGGGTTCCGGTCCAGAAAGACTTGCTGACATTTTCGAATTCCAGCATGTGCGGCCTGCAGATCGCTCGGGGTTTTGACGGTTTGAGGATCGGTGTGCTACCGATCCATGTTGGCCACATTATGTCGAAATATGAAACAAATGATCAATGCGCATCCGCGTTCATGACATTGATGTGTTGCAAGGACGGTTTCATTGGCTAGAGGGTAGATGATGCCTATCTTCATCGATGAACATTGCAAAAGCCTGTTGATCCGATGAATTCGCTGATTGAGGACATCCAAGCCTGCCGTTTGTGTGCGGACAGGTTCGCGCAGACCGCGACTGCGCACCAGCCGCGCCCGGTGGTCTGGTTTCGCCCCGGTGCGCGCATTTTGATCGCAGGTCAGGCACCGGGCGCGCGCGTCCATGCTTCAGGGAAGCCTTTCACCGACCCTTCGGGTGACCGGCTGCGGGATTGGCTGGGACTGGATGAGAACGCATTTTATGACCGTTCGCGCGTATCCATCGTGCCGATGGCGTTTTGCTTCCCCGGATACAATGAGCGCAAGGCCGACCTGCCTCCGCCGTCGATATGCGGGCGCACCTGGCATGACAAGGTGATGGCTGCGTTGGGAGAAGTACCGTTGACGATCCTCGTCGGGGGTCATGCCCATAAATACCATCTTGGCGTAAAAACACCGGTTACCGAGACCGTCAGCCTTTGGCGAGACCATGCGCCGCGCGTCTTTGCCTTGCCTCACCCGTCCTGGCGCAATACGGCTTGGCTGAAGAAAAACCCCTGGTTCGAGGCCGAGCTGTTGCCGGTGCTACAGAAACGGGTGCACGAGGTTCTGAATGACTGAAGCCACAGCTTTGGATGCTGCACATAACGCCATGCAGGCGGCCCCGGAAGACGACAACGCTCGACTACGCTTTTTCGAAAGACTGGCCGATAGCGAGCTGTTCCTGATGCTGACCGAGGAAGCGAAGGATGAAAGCATTTCGCCTGAGCTGTTCGATGTGGCGGATGGTCGTTTTGTTCTGGTGTTTGATCTCGAGGAACGAATGGCGGCATTTGCGGGTCGACCGGTCCCCTATGTCGCTCTGTCGGGTCGTGTTCTTTCAGGGATGTTGTCGGGGCAGGGGGTCGGGCTGGGTCTGAACCTTGATGTTGCACCGTCGTCGATGTTGATCCCCGCTGAAGCGCTCGGTTGGTTGTCTGACACGCTGCAGCATGGTCCTAAGGAGGTGCAGCAGCGACTTGCCGAATTCCATCCGCCCTCCGGTTTGCCTGATGTTCTGTTGACCGCGCTTGATGTAAAGCTGGCGACGGCTGCAGGTCTGGCTGCGGCGGCGTTTCTGGTTGGGACAAAGACTGAAGATGGGGGGCAGGGCCATTTATTGGGTTTTGTTTCAGCGGTCGAAGGCGCGCAGCCAGCGCTTGCACGCGCCGTATCCGAGGCATTGACCTTTTCGGGGATCGAGGCCGGAGCGCTGGATGTTGGCTTTTTTGAAGTGCAGGATCCGGCTACTTCTGCCTTGGCAAAGGTTGGGCTGCGGTTCGATTTGCCCCAGCCTCAAGCGCCCCAAATGGAAAGGGCCGCGCCGGGCAGTGATCCCGAGCGGCCCCCAATATTGAAGTAGCGCAGGGCGTTAGTCTGCCGCTTCCAGTTTATCCTGCGTGCGCGTCTCAAAATCGCTGGCGTCATGGCGTTCGTGCAACTGCGTATGCGGCTCTCCAAACGCACGATTGACCATCCGGCCGCGCTGAACGGCGGGCCGAGCATCGATGGCTTTGGCCCACCGCATCACGTTTTCATAGCTTTCGACATCCAGGAATTCTGCCGCATCGTATAGACGGCCCAGAACAAGCTGCCCGTACCACGGCCAGATCGCCATGTCGGCGATCGTATAGTCCTGACCTGCAATATAAGGCTTATCGGCAAGTTCCAGTTCCAGCACATGCAACTGGCGTTTGGCCTCCATCGCGAAACGGTCGATCGGGTATTGCCATTTCTCAGGCGCATAAGCGTAGAAGTGGCCAAAGCCACCGCCCAGATATGGCGCGCTGCCCATTTGCCAGAACAACCAGTTCATCACTTCTGTCCGTTCGGCACCGCTGGCGGGCAGAAACTCACCGAAATTCTCAGCGAGATGCAGCAAGATGGAGGCGCTCTCGAAAACGCGCACAGGTGTTTCACCTGAATGATCCCACAGCGCCGGTATCTTCGAGTTAGGATTGGCCCCGACAAAGCCCGAGCTGAACTGATCACCTTCACCGATGTTGATCAGCCACGCATTGTATTCGGCCCCGGAATGGCCCAATGCCAAAAGCTCCTCCAGCATGACCGTAACCTTGACGCCGTTCGGGGTGGCGAGCGAATACAGTTGAAGCGGGTGCTTCCCGACCGGAAGATCCTTTTCGTGGGTCGCACCAGCTATGGGCCGGTTTATATTGGCAAAGCGTCCTCCGCTTTCGCTGTCCCAAGTCCAGACCTTTGGGGGTGTGTAAGTGGATTGTTCGCTCATCTTTTGCCTTTCTGCATCATTTGGCCAAAACGCCGCCGCCTTCACAGCTAATATTGCAAAACTCAAAGTCCAACCCCGGATGTGGCGAGATATTTGTAACATTGCGCCTCGTTCACCTCACAAAACCCCTCTGGTTTTCACAGCGGCGCGAGGGGGTCTTCGCGCCGGGCCAAAATTACCTATTGTTTGACCAGACCCGCAGTTCGGGTGACCAGAAACCGTAAGGACATGAGGACCAATCACATGAAACGCTTTGCGCTGACCCTTGCCGCGACGATGGCTTTTGCCGTGCCCGCGTTCGCCGGAGAACAATATGTTGATGGCACCGGATTTGCCGTATCGGGATACGACGTTGTTGCTTACCGCAGCCTGGATCAGGTTCCTGTAGGCCAGTCGCAACCCGAGGCTGTTCGCGGTCGGGCCGACATCACCGCAGACTATAATGGTGTTACCTGGGCGTTTGCGACCGAAGAGAACCGTGACAAGTTTCTGGAAAACCCGGCCTTTTACGCACCGCAATATGATGGCCATTGTGCATACGGCGTGTCGAAAGGCGGCAAGGTTCCGGGCAACCCAAATCTGTGGCGTATTGTCGATGACAAGCTCTATCTGAACATCACTGATGTTGTTGTTGGTTTCTGGGAAGAGGATGTTCCGGCCAACATCGACCTGGCGGAAGGCAACTGGCCCGGAATCGAAGGGGATGCCGCTTCGACCAGCGTGATCCCGAAATTCACATCAGAAGGCCCGATTTCCAACTGATTCCGATTAATGAAAGAAAGCCCGGCCACTAAGGCCGGGCTTTTTTCGCTGGCGGGTTCTCTCACCCCGCCAACTCGAACATATCCCGCATGTGTTGATCCGCTTCGAACCGTATTGTTACACTCTTGGCACCGGGAAATTTCCTCTCGCGTATCGGGTCAGGAATGACAATCTCACCGGAGCCCGAGCCTTTGGACCGAAAGGTCAGAATCTCTGTTTCTGACTTGCGGTAGCCGGAAAGGACCGAGGTTGGCAATGCAACGCGGTTAGACCCTTCGCAGACTGACGATGCAACGAAGTAGGTAAGATCGCGCCCGAAGCATCCGATTGCATCAGGAACATGGTCCGAAGAGTCGCGGGCACTTTTGGCGGCGTCCGTTTCACCTAGTTCCGATAAATCCTTCAGCGCGTGTTCGGGTTTTAACAGATCGTGACAAGCTTTGATTTCATCTGCGGCCAGTTCGATTACGCGTTTCTTCAGACGAGGACGACGCGGTGTAGAAGAATCTAAACCGTTTTTGCGTGTCATCCCTTCTTTACGCAAAAAATCATAGGCTGATTTGGCATCCGAAAACCCGGAATAATCACCATCGGTATGATCAGGATGATCGTGGAACGCGATTTTGCGCCAGGCTTCACGAATCTCGTTTGCGTTTGCATTTGGGGGCAGACCAAGAACCTGCAACGCTTCGGCCCGAGCCTGTACCTTGCTCACTGGCTTCATACTCAAAACACTCATTAAAACTACAACGGGGTCAGATTGCCATTGATCACATTTTTGTCAAATTTTTTCAGGAATTAGACTGAGGTAGGGCAACAGTTGACGGGTGCATATCGAGATTGTCGCCTGCGCAGCGGTTGTCGCAAATGAGCATGGCAGACGACTGCCGTGCCCGGCGATACAGGGCAAGCGCAAAAACAGTGGGATCAGGCGACGTTCTGCAATTCGGTCTGGGGGGTAATGCCCAGGGCAAAGCAAACATCCCGAGTAAGCTCAGGTCGGTTGAGCGTATAGAAATGCAGTTTGTCCACGCCGCCTTCTATCAGGTCCGAGCAGAGTTCGGTGCATAGCGCCGTCGCAAGAAGATCTTCGCGATCGTCCCGGATTGCTTTGTCAAATGCGTTCTCGATCCAGTCGGGAATGTGGGCGCCACAGCGTTTTGCAAAGTTACGCGCACCCTTCCAGTTCTCGATGGGAAGAATGCCCGGTACGATAGGCTTGTCGATCCCCGCTTTTTCGCAGGCATCGCGAAACCGGAAGAAGGTTTCAGCCTCGAAGAAGAATTGGGTCAACGCCTCGTCCGCGCCCGCATCCAGCTTGGCCTTTAGCCAATCCACATCAGCGCGGGCATTGCTTGCTTCTGGATGTTTATCCGGATAAGCGCCGACACGGATGCTGAACATCTCGGTCTCGGCTAGTGCAGAAATCAGTTCTACCGAGTTGGCGAAGCCATCCGGGTGGGGGGCGAACCGGTCTTGACCTTTGGGGGGGTCGCCACGCAGGGCAACGATATCCTGAACGCCTGCGCGCGCGAATGTGTCTGCAATCTCAAGCGTCTCCTGACGCGAGGCATCGACACAGGTCAGATGCGCAGCAACAGGCAGCCCCGAGGATTTGTGTAAGGTTGCAACTGCATCACGCGTCAACTCACGTGTTGTACCACCAGCACCATAAGTCACCGATACAAACCGCGGGTTCAGCGGCGCCAAGGTCTGGACCGTATCCCAAAGGCGAAACGAGGCCTCCAGAGTCTGCGGCGGAAAGAACTCGAATGAAATTTCAGGCTTGGTCATAGTGGCCTCGTAGCTGTCATTTATACCCTTGTGCCATTATGTGTAGTGTGAGACAAACTCATATTGTTCAACAACAACATGAGTCACGTGAGTAATGCATATCGAATTTCGCCACTTACGGACGATCAAAGCCATCCACGAATGCGGTGGGCTTGCGCGTGCAGCTGATCAGCTAAACATCACGCAATCCGCACTAAGTCACCAGATCAAGGGGTTGGAAGATCAGGCCGGGGTCGAGCTGTTTTTACGTCGATCCAAGCCGATGAAGTTGTCGGCAGCTGGTTTGCGGCTGCTGCGGCTCGCTGAACAAATTCTGCCTCAGGTCGAGGCGATGCAGGATGAGTTTTCATCGCTGCGCGACGGTCGAACCGGTCGGATGCACATTGCGATCGAATGTCACGCTTGTTTCGAGTGGCTGTTTCCGGTGCTTGAAGCTTTCCGCAAATCCTGGTCAGACGTTGATGTGGATATCCGCCCGGGCCTTGCATTCGACGCGTTGCCCGCCTTGCAGAAAGAAGAGGTTGATCTGGTGGTGTCCTCTGACCCCGAAGATCTGCCGGGTGTCGAATTTGTCGAACTCTTTGACTACCAGGCCGTATTTGTCGCGGCGTCTTCGCATCCATTGGCTGAAAAGCCCTATATCGAAGCTGAAGATTTCCGAGGTCAGACACTGATTACCTACCCGGTCGAACGAACCCGGTTGGATGTTTTCAGTCAGTTGCTGATCCCGGCCCGGGTCGAGCCTGCCACCATCCGACAGGTTGAACTGACCGCTGTGATCTTGTTGTTGGTGGCTTCGAATAGGGGCATATCCGTTCTTCCGGACTGGGTGGTGCGCGAGGTAAAGTATAGCTCGGACTACGTCACGCGCCCGCTTACCAAAGACGGGATTACCCGCAGGTTATATGCTGCGGTCCGCAGCGAAGACCTTGAAAAACCCTTTGTGCAAGAGTTGGTGAAACTGGCGCGGACCGAGGCGCGTAAGCTTCAGACTCAATAACACCGGACGCAGATCAGCCATGCGCATCATTCCTCTTGGCAAGGGCGCGTTGCCCCAGTATACGCGCGGCTTGACCGGACAGGAGCCTATGGAAAATGGTTGGCAGTGCAAATCTCAACATCATGATCAAGGCCGCGCGTAAGGCGGGGCGTTCTCTGGTCAAGGATTTTCGTGAAGTCGAGAACCTGCAGGTGTCGATGAAAGGTGCGGGCGACTTTGTGTCGAAGGCCGATATCGCGGCCGAAGCCATCCTGAAAGAGGAATTGCTGGGTGCCCGTCCGACCTATGGTTGGCTGGCCGAAGAGGGCGGCGCGATTGACGGCGAAGACCCGACTCGTCGCTGGATCGTCGACCCGCTGGATGGGACAACCAACTTCCTGCACGGGCTGCCGCACTGGGCCGTTTCAATCGCGTTGGAACATAAGGGCAAGATCGTTTCGGGTGTGATCTATGACCCTGCCAAGGATGAGATGTTCTTTGCCGAAAAAGGCGAAGGTGCGTGGATGAACGACATGCGCATCCGCGTGTCGGGCCGCCATCGCATGATCGAGTCGATCTTCGCGACGGGTCTGCCATTCGGTGGCCGTTCGGACCTGCCTGCGACCTTGCAGGACCTGGCCCGTCTGATGCCTACCTGTGCAGGTGTTCGTCGCTGGGGTGCTGCCGCGCTGGACATGGCCTATGTGGCCGCCGGTCGTTACGAAGGCTTTTGGGAGCGTCGCCTGAACGCCTGGGATCTGGCCGCAGGCATCATCATCGTGAAAGAGGCGGGCGGCTTTGTTCAGGCGCTGAACCCCGAAGGCAGCGTGCTTGAGGATGGCGAAGTGATCTGCGCCAATGAACCGATCTTTGACAATTTCGCAAAGGTAATCCGGGGCTGATATTCAACCCCGGTCATTTGATCATGGTACGCGCGTCCGTTCCGGGCGCGCGTTTTGGTTTAGAAGTCGACCTCGATCGCAATCCCTTGCTGGACTGCCAAATCGACCACTGCGCTTGCCACAGCTAGATCTTGCAGCCCCACGCCAGTACCGTCGAACACGGTCACCTCAGCCTCGGACACACGCCCGGAATGGGTACCGTTAATGACCTCTCCGATCTGCCGGATATCGCCTTCGGCTTTCATTCCGGCAGCCACGGCATGCTGGCTTTCACCCAATCTCACGGCCTGCGCGACCTCGTCGGTAAAGACGCTTGCGCGCGCGATCAGGTCTGTGGCGATCTCTTGCTTACCGACGGTATCGGTGCCCATACATGCGATGTGAGAGCCGTCCGAGACATGTTCAGACATCAGGCTAGGTGCGAAGGAGGAGGTGATGGTGACAATCACGTCCGCCTGCACCATGCCGGGCAGATCCACAGCCTCAAAAGGCAGCCCCGCTTCAGCCGCGACCTTTTTGAGATTTGGCAGCATTTCTGGATGCAAGTTCCAGCCTATGACTTTCTCAAAATCCCGCTGTTCCAATGCCGCGCGCAATTGGAATGTCGCCTGATGCCCGGCGCCGACCATTCCGATCACCTTGGCATCCTTGCGTGCCAAATGGTTGATCGAAACCGACGAGGCTGCAGCCGTGCGCAGTGCGGTCAGCAGGTTGCCCCCAACGATGGCCCGAACGCGACCCGTATCTGGATCAAACAAAAACACGGTGGATTGGTGATTGATCAGCCCGTGCGTTTCCAGATTGTTTGGCCAATACCCGCCTGCTTTCAGGCCAAGGTTCATGCCCGTGCGATCAAACCCGCCTTTGAACCCATAGAGCGCATCCGCATGACCTATGGCCTCGCGCACGACCGGGAAGTTGTAGGCATCCCCAGCCGCCATCGCGGCAAACACTTGCTCAACCGCAGTATAGCTTTCCTGTCGGCCTAACAGAGCGCCGATTTCCTTTTCAGGAACGATGATCATCGCGTTTGTCTTTCTTTTTGATGGCATTAGAAAGGGCGGTGCTAAACGTCCGCCCCTGCATTCATCTGTTGATCAATAGGCCTTGCCACGGGCAGAGACCGGCCAAAGGGCTTCAACCTTGCCGCCGCGCACACCGACGTACCAGTCATGAACGTTGCAGGTCGGGTCACAGTGGCCGGGCACCAGCCGCAGCTTGTCATTGACCTTCAGCACCCCATCCGGATCGCCAATCACCCCGTGTTCGTCCGAGCACTTCAGGTATTCCACATCGTCCCGCCCAAAGATGAAGGGCAGGCCGCTATCGACGGATTGCGCCTTCAGACCCGCATCGCAGATTGCCTTGTCCGCTTTGGCGTGGCTCATCACGCTGGTCAGAATGAACAAGGCGTTTTCCCATTCACCCTGATCGATCCGTTGACCGTCCTTGTCCAGAATCCGACCGTAATCAGCATCCATGAAGGCATAAGAGCCGCACTGCAGCTCGTTATAAACGCCCGAGTTGCTTTCGAAGTAATAAGACCCCGTACCGCCGCCCGAAACCAGCTCGCAGTCGATCCCTTCAGCCTTCAATCCGTCGACGGCATCCTTGACCATGGCGATTGCGGTATCCAGTTTTTCTTTGCGCGCCTCATACGTATCCAGATGCTGCATCGCGCCTTGATAGGCCTGAATGCCGGTAAATTTCAGGTTAGGGGCGGCCTCAACAGCCTTGGCGATTTCGATCACGGCGGGGGTCATGGTGACACCACAGCGGCCCGCGCCGCAGTCGATCTCGACAAAAACCTCCAATTCAGTGCCATGCTTAGCGGCAGCAGCTGAAAGGTCAGCGACGTTGTCCACATCGTCGACGCAAACGATTGTGCGTGCACCAAGCTTCGGCAGGCGCGCCAGACGGTCAATCTTGGCCGGGTCCCGCACTTGATTCGAGACAAGAATGTCTTTGATACCTCCGCGCGCAAACACCTCGGCCTCGGAAACCTTTTGGCAGCAGACGCCGACTGCGCCGCCCAATTGTTCCTGCAGCTTCGCGACGTCTACGGATTTGTGCATCTTGCCATGCACCCGGTGCCGCATCCCATGTGCCTTGGCATAGTCGCCCATCTTCTTGATGTTACGCTCGAGCGCGTCCAGATCAAGGATCAGGCAAGGCGTCTGGATTTCGGATTCATCCATGCCGATCGCGGCAGGGATGTCATAGCCAACTTCGAATTGATCACTGTTCATCGGTTTGTTCATCCTGTTTCTCCTTGCCCTTTCAGCCAGGGCAGCTTGTCCAGATCCACGTTGCCGCCGGTGATGATGACGCCGACGCGCTTGCCCCGGAAGGTGTCGGGGTTCTTAAGAATGGTGGCCAGAGGAACGGCCGAAGACGGCTCCATCACCACGCGCAAGTATTTCCAGGTGAGTTTCATTGCGTCGATGATCTCTTGCTCGGACGCGGTGAAGATGTCGGTCACATTGTTCGACACAAAGTGCCATGTGTTTTCCTTGAGCGGGACCAACAGCCCGTCCGCCACCGTTTTCGGGGCATCGTCCGCAATGATATGACCCGCTTTGAAGGAACGGTACGCATCGTCCGCCTGCTCAGGCTCAGCCGCATAGATCGCGGTTCCTGGTGCCAGGTTCGAGACCGTCAGACAGGTGCCTGAGACCATCCCGCCACCGCCGATTGGCGCGATAACTGCATCCAGGCCATCGGTCTGCTCAAGCAATTCAGCCGAACATGTGGCCTGACCAGTGATAACACGAGGGTCGTTGTACGGGTGCACGAACTCTCCGCCTGTTCGGGCCTGCACCTCGGCAAAGGTCGCTTCGCGGGACGACGTGGACGGTTCGCATTCAGTGATCGTACCACCAAAGCGTCGTACCGCGTCTTTCTTGGCCTGCGGCGCGGTGCGCGGCATCACCACATTGCATGGAATGCCCCGGCGACCCGCCGCATATGACAACGACAGGGCGTGGTTCCCGCTTGAGTGGGTGCAAACACCCTTGGTCGCCATTTCATCGCTTAGGCCGAAGACCGCATTACTGGCACCGCGCACTTTGAATGCACCTGCTTCCTGAAAGTTCTCGCTTTTGAAGAACAGCTGTGCGCCGGTCAATTCGTTCAGATAGTCCGAGGTCATTACCGGTGTGCGCCGGATGTGCGGCTTGATCCTTTCATGCGCAGCCTGTACGTCGTCATACGTCAGGTCGGCGACGGGGATTTGATCCAACATGACTGTCCTCCCTAAGCTGCGGCTTTTGCGTGGCTAGTTGAGCTGGCGCGATAGAATTCCTGCGCCGCAGCAACCCCGCTGCCAAGCTTCACTGGGTAGTTCAGATCGGCCATGGCCATCTCGACCGTGGCCAGCCCCGACAGGACCATAACATCGGTCAGGCTGCCCAAGTGGCCAATACGGAACGCTTTGCCATTCAACTCACCCAGACCAATGCCGAAGGATACCCCATAGGTGTTGAAGGTATGGTCAGTCAGTTCGTTGCTGTCGAAACCTTCGGGCACAAAAATGGCGCTGACGGTATCCGAGTAGAGGTCAGGAGATTGTGCGACCAACTTCAGGCCCCAGGCCGCAGTCGCGCGGCGCACACCTTCGGCCAGACGGGTGTGGCGGGCATAGACATTGTCCAACCCCTCCTCGAACAACATCTTAAGGCTTTCGCGCATACCGTAGATCAGCTGCAAAGGCGGAGTATAGGGAAAGCCGCCAGACGCATTTGCCGACATCATATCACGGAAATCAAAGAAGGTGCGGGGCAGTTGGGCGGTATCCATTGCTGCCAGAGCCTTGGGGCTGACGCACAGGATCGCCATGCCGGTGGCCAGCATGAACCCCTTTTGCGACCCCGAGACCGCAATATCCACGCCCCACCGGTCAAACTCGAACGGCATTGAGGCCAAAGAGCTCACGCAATCCACATACATCATGGCCGGGTGATGCGCCGCATCGATCGCACCGCGTACAGCGCTGATATCGGAACGCACACCTGTCGCGGTTTCGTTATGCGTCACCAATACGGCCTTGATTTCATGCGCTTTATCCGCGGACAGGATCGCCTCGAACCTGTCTGCAGGCGCGCCTGTTCCCCATGGACATTCAACAATCTGAACGTCCAACCCGTGTCTTTCGCACAGATCGATCCAGCGATGGCTGAAGACGCCGTAGCGGGCGACAAGAACCTTGTCACCGGGGCTGAGCGTATTTGTAATAGCTGCCTCCCAACCGCCCGTTCCGCTGGCTGGAAAAGTGACGATCTGGCCTTCGGTGGTGCCAAAGACCTGTTTTGTATCCTCCAGTACCGGGGCGAAGGTTTCAACGAAGTCCGGGGCGCGGTGGTCTTGCGTCTGAACCTGCATGGCAAGGCGCAAACGATCAGGAATGTTGGTTGGGCCTGGGATAAAGACCGGGTTTTGATGCGACATAACTCAATCCTCTGCTTTGGACCCAAGTGTCGCTTGAACGGTTGTGTGTTGCAATTTTCTTGAAAAATATTTTCATTTTACCCGTTAAATTGATAAGGTGCTGAAACGGATAGGAATTCAGTTTATCAAAATGATCTCGGAGAATTCCGGGCCAGAAAAATTGGTTCGGGTTTTCGGGGGAAAGTCCGAAAGCCAGGTGAGAAATGGAAACGCAAAAGCGACCGCGCGGCAGACCCAAATCGCTGTTCAAAGAAAGTTCGGCCGGGACCATGCAATCATTGGATCGGGCGCTGAGCGTACTTACCACCGTTGCCCGGCTAGAGCGCGTCGCGCTAAGCGATCTTGCCCGCGAGGTCGATGTACCGACGGCCACCACGCATCGCATTCTTGTGACACTGCAAAAACACGGATTCGTATCCTTTGATGAGGAACGGCAGGAATGGCTGGTCGGAATCGAAGCCTATCGGACCGGTGCGTCTTTTCTGCGGCGCAACAGCGTTCTGGAAATCGGCAGGCCGATCCTGCGGCGTCTGATGCAAGACAGCGGTGAGACCGCAAATCTGGCCGTACCCGATGGAGCAGAGGTGGTCTTTGTCGGGCAGGTCGAAACTCAGAACCCCATCCGGGCCTTCTTTCCACCCGGTGCGCGGACGCCCATGTATGCGTCCGGTACAGGAAAGGCTATTCTCGCTGCGTTGAGCGAAGAGAGTTTAGGCAAAGTTCTGGGCCGGATTGATCCGGTTGCTTTCACTGAAAATACGCAGTTGCCCGCTTCGGGCCTGTATGCAGATCTGGCTGAAACTCGTACCCGAGGTTGGTCTTACGATCACGAAGAACGGTATGAAGGTATGTCTTGCATTGGTGCGGCCATCTTCAATGACAGGGCTGAGCCTTGCGCCGGTATCTCGGTATCCGGACCCACCGTAAGGTTCAGCCGCGAACGCGCGCCCGAGTTGGGCGATCTGGTCATGCGCGCGGCGCAAGAGATCACCCACCTGAGCGGCGGTAGGCTACCCAAGAGCTGACGCTTGATTATTTGCGCGGCACTCTGGGGATGCGCGATTGCGAGAGTTTGTACTTGTGTTCCGGATGCGGCGGATGGCCGTGGGTGCGGTTCCAGAACCCAGTCCCTCCGCGCCTGAGCCATAGGGGGATGCACAGGATCAGACCAACAAAGAACCCTCCGGTATGCGCCCAATAGGCAACGCCACCTTCATCGGGATTGCTGGCCAGGCTGCCAAGGAACTGAAGCCCCAGCCAGACCCCCAGCATGATAAAGGCCGGGATAGTGAAGATCCGGATATAGACGATCAGAATCAGCAGGATATCTACGCGCGCTTTTGGGAAAAGCAGAAGATAGCCGCCCATGACACCAGCGATCGCTCCAGACGCGCCAATTGTTGGCACCACCGAATCCGGTGCCGAAATGACGTGAATCAGCCCCGCTCCGATTCCCGCCAGCAGATAGAACACGAGAAACAGCACATGCCCCATTTCGTCTTCGAGGTTATCGCCGAATATCCACAGAAACAGCATGTTTCCCGCCAGATGCATCCAGCCCCCATGCAGGAACATTGAAGTCACGAGTGTCTCGAACCCATAGCCGTCAGTTATCCGGGCAGGAATGACCGCGTAGTCAATATAAAGCTGATTGATCAGCCGCGCATTCTCCATGACACCCACATAGCTGAGGAAGATCAGTATGTTCGCAGCCATAAGGGCATAAACAACAAACGGAGTACGCCCCGAAGGGTTATGGTCTCGGATCGGAAACATGGCGCGACGCTGGGCTTTTCACCGCCCAGCGTCAAGGTCCGGTTATGCCGCACCTCCCAGAAGGGCGGCGTTGCCTCCGGCGGCGGTGGTGTCGACACAGACATGGCGTTCGCCCAGAACCCGCGCGCGGTCGGGCTGGCCGGGGATCAGCGGGATGATCGGTCCATCGCGCCGGGCCAGGTGCTGTTCGATCTGGCGGGCAGTGTCATCGTCGCCCCACCACAGAACGCCCGAGAAACCGGTCAGGTTTTCAAGGCGGTGCAGGTCCAACGTGCCGGTCATCTGGATCGCAGTACCACCCAACGATTTGACCGCATCCGCCTGAGCCTTGGCGGCCTCGGCCCCCGGACCCATGCACAAAAGCTGCGCACGGGCATATTCGGTCAGGCGGTTTGATTCGCCGGTGGGACCGGGCAGAGATTGGGTGCTGGGCGTTGCAGGTTGCCCTTCGGGCGCACCTGGTTCAGCCGAACTGTCCCAGCGTCCCGAAGCATTCTGCCGATCAGGTGCGCAGAACCGTGCCATATAGTTCGGACCGCCCGCCTTGGGGCCGGTGCCGGACAGACCTTCGCCACCGAAGGGTTGCGAGCCGACGATTGCGCCGATCTGGTTGCGGTTGACGTAGATATTACCGGCATGGATCGCCTCGGTCACATGCTGCACCCGGTCGTCGATCCGAGTGTGCAGGCCGAAAGTCAGGCCGTACCCCGTGGCATTGATATCCGCAATGACCTTGTCGATATCTTGCGCCTTGAACCGGGCGACATGCAGAACCGGACCGAACACCTCGCGCTCTAGCGCCGAGATGCCGGGTATCTCGATCAGAGTCGGTGCGATAAATGTACCCTCAGGAGGCGTTGTCATCTCCTTCAGTACCCGTCCTTCTGAGCGGGCCTGGGCCACGTGGTCCGCGATGATTTGCCGGGCTTGCGCGTCAATGACCGGGCCGCAATCAGTTGATATCAGCCAAGGATCGCCCACATGCAAAGCGTCCATCGCCCCTTGCAACATGGTCAGAACGTCCTCGGCAATATCCTCTTGCAGATAAAGACAACGCAGGGCCGAGCACCGCTGGCCTGCCGATTGGAACGCGCTTTCGATAATCGATTGGACCGCTTGTTCCGGCAAAGCGGTGCTGTCTACGATCATGGCGTTCAGACCGCCGGTCTCGGCGATCAATGACGTACCCGGCCGCATGTGCTGCGCCATTGCTGATCGGATTTTCAGCGCGGTCGCGGTGGAACCGGTAAAGGCCACACCAGAGACGCGTTCGTCCGAAGTTAGCGCCGCACCCACCTTCGGCCCGCCCGGAAGAAGTTGCAGCGCATCGCGTGGAACGCCTGCTTCATGCATCAGTTGAATGGCACGATGGGCGATCAATGGCGTTTGCGGGGCAGGGGCTGCCAGCACAGCGTTGCCGGTGGCCAACGCAGCCGATATCTGCCCGGTGAAGATCGCCAGAGGGAAGTTCCATGGGCTGATGCAGGTGAATATTCCGGCGGGTTTGGCGGCAGGAATATTGGCGGCGTAGTAGCGCAGGAAATCAACCGCTTCGCGCAGCTCGGCTACCGCATCGGGCACGGATTTTCCGGCTTCGCGGGCGAGCAGGGCAAACAGCTCTCCAAAATGCGCTTCGTAGAGATCGGCTGCTCTATTTAGAATTTCAGCGCGCTTCTCTGCTGAAGCCTGCCATGGGCAAGCGCTGGCCAACGCCAGTTCCACGTCTTCGGGGCTGGCCGCAGCAACCGAACCGGGACGATCCAGTGGTTGCGCGGGATTGATCACGGGAGTGTCTGCCAAAGGCTGTGCATCATCCGAAAGCAAAGGTCGGGCGTACCAATGATGGGCGCGGAAGGCGTCGCGTGCGATGTCAATCTTGTCTAGCGTTGGCGTATGGTGCAGATCAAAGCCTTTCGAGTTTGGGCGTTCCGGTGCGAACAACTCAGGCCCGGTTGGCAGCGGTTTGCCAGGTGTTTGAACGGCCACGAACGGATCTGCGGCAACGGTTTCTGGGGCGACTTCCTCATCAACGATCTGATTGACGAACGAGGAATTTGCCCCGTTTTCCAGAAGGCGACGCACCAGATAGGCCAACAGATCCCGATGCGCACCAACCGGAGCATAGATACGGCAGCGCGAGGTCCGCTTGTCGCGCACGATCTGATGCAGGGTCTCACCCATCCCGTGCAGGCGCTGGAATTCGAATGGCTGGCCGTCCGCCATTTGTAGGATGGCGCTGACCGTATGGGCGTTATGCGTGGCAAATTGCGGATAGATACGGTCGGTCATTCCCAGCAGCTTGCGGGCGTTGGCGATATAGGACACATCCGTCGCCGCCTTATCGGTGAAGACCGGAAAACCATCGACGCCCTCGACTTGCGCGCGCTTGATCTCGGTATCCCAATAAGCGCCCTTGACCAGCCGCACCATCAGCTTGCGGTCGTGCCGCTGGGCCATGTCATAGAGCGTATCCAGCACCAACCCGGCGCGTGGGCCGTAGGCTTGCACAACGATGCCGAACCCGTCCCAACCGGCCAGTGCAGGCTCTGCCATAACTTCTTCGATCACCTGCAGCGAGAGCGACAGGCGATCTGCCTCTTCCGCGTCAACGTTCAGTCCCATGCCCGCCGCCTTGGCCAGCAAAGCCAGCGCGCGCAGCCGGGGCACCAGTTCGTCCATCACCCGTTGTTCTTGTGCCAGCTCATAACGGGGGTGCAGGGCCGACAGCTTGACCGAGATGCCCGGATTTTCGCGAATGTCTTTATGGGTGCAGGCCTCGGCAATAGCGGCGATCGCGCGCGAGTAAGACAGGTGATAGCGGGCAGCATCGGCCTCGGTCCGTGCCGCCTCGCCCAGCATGTCGTACGAGTAGGTATAGCCCTTATCTTCCATTCCTTTGGCGCGCTTCATGGCGGATTGAATGGTTTCGCCCAAAACGAACTGACGCCCCATTTCTTTCATCGCACGACCAACTGCGGTGCGGATCACTGGTTCACCCAGCCGCTTGATGGCCCCGCGCAGCGCGCCGACGGGCGAGGATTTGTCTTCGTCCAGGACCCGGCCTGTTAGCATCAACGCCCATGTCGACGCGTTCACCAGTGACGAGGATGATTGTCCCAGATGTTTTCCCCAGTCTGACGGGGCGATCTTGTCTTCGATCAGTGCGTCAATGGTATCCGCATCTGGCACACGCAACAGCGCTTCGGCCAAACACATAAGCGCAACGCCTTCATCAGTGGATAGGCCGTATTCAGCCAGAAACACTTCCATCATGCCAGGCGACGTGCTTGAGCGGATGTCGCGCACCAGCTGTGCTGCAGCCTCACAAATGGCCGTTCGGTCGGCCTCTGACAGCTTGGCCTGAGAGATCAGCGCGTCCAGTACAGTGGACTGGTCGGCATAAGTTTGAGTGTCGATTTTGGTGCGTAGGCTGTGTGACATGTGTACTCCGGGGCTTTTGCCTAATATAACCGCCTATAGTCAGGAGAATGGACCGAATTTTCTCGAATTCTGGTCGAATTGGCTGAAATATAGGAGCTTAATCATGCAAAACGACTTGTCCAGCCTTGATCGCTTTGACCGCGCGATCCTTACGGCATTAGCTGAAGATGGCCGCATCTCAGTGACGGACCTTGCGCGCAGGATCGGCTTGTCAAAATCGCCGACACAGGCGCGGCTCAAGCGGCTTGAGGCTGACGGGATCATCACAGGCTATCGCGCCATGTTGGACCCGATCCGTCTGGGCCTTGACCATGTGGCCTTTGTCGAGGTGCGTCTCACAGATACTCGTGAAAAGGCACTGGCCGAGTTCAATGCAGCGGTGCGCAGAGTTGCTGAGATTGAACAGGCTCATATGATCGCGTCCAACTTTGACTATCTGCTTAAAATCCGCACCCGATCGATGACGGAATACCGCACGGTGCTAGCCGAGAAAATCTCATCCCTGCCGCATGTTGCCAACACCTCCACCTTCGTTGCGATGGAGGCGGTGAAAGAAACCGGGTTGCTGGCTCCGCTATAAAGCAGTTGACCTAAACGACTGATGGATCAGGTTAGAGAGGATGAAAAACGTACTTATCGTTGCCATACTCGCTGGTTCTGCCGCTCAGGCTTCTGCAGATTGCCCGGTTGCGCCGGATCATATCTCTGGCGTCGACGCCCTGATTACGCAAGCCCAAACCGCGTCGTCTGAGCGCGAGGCGCGGGGCATTTCGGGACGGATGTGGCAACTCTGGACCGATGCGCCGGACGCCCGATCTCAAACCCTGTTGGATCGCGGGATGTCTCTGCGCGAGTCTTGGGATTTGACCGGTGCGCTGGCCGAGTTTGACGCTCTGGTCGCTTATTGCCCGGATTATGCCGAGGGGTACAATCAACGGGCGTTCGTCAACTATTTGCAGCAGGATTACGGTGCGGCCCTGATCGATCTGGATCGGGCCATTGAGCTGTCCCCGAACCATGTAGCGGCGCTTAGCGGGCGGGCATTATCGCTGTTGGGTCTCAAGCGGCTGGACGAAGCGCGAACGGCGCTGAACCATGCACTCGAACTGAACCCGTGGCTTTCAGAGCGTGCCTTGCTTGCGCCGGGCGGGCTGCTTGATCCACCGGGTGAGGATATTTGAATTGAGACGAAAAAGCGCCCCGGAACCGAAGTTCAGGAGCGCTTTTGATGCGAGGGCTTGATTAGCCGACCAGCCCGTTGTCGGTGCGTTTGATCGCAATCACCGACGAACGCGGCGTACCGCCATCGGGCCAATTGCTGCCCGGATGCTGGATGCCAACAAACATGGTGCGCAGGTCGGTCGACCAGGCCAGACCGGTGACTTCACAGCCATTCGGGCCGGTCATGAAGCGCACAATCTCCCCGGTCACGGGATCGCCAACTAGCATCTGGTTATTGCCGTTTCCTGCGAATTCTTCCTCGTTGTCATCATTCCCGTCTGTCTGAATCCAGACCAGACCAGTCGAATCGATGGCCATGCCGTCGGGTGAGTTGAACAGGTTGCCTTCGTTCACATTTGCCGATCCGCCACGGTTATCCGAATGAACAGTTGGGTTTCCGGCCATGACATAGAGATCCCAATCAAAGCCAGTGGCCGCGTGATCTTCATCCGCTGGACGCCAGCGCACGATCTGGCCGTATTTGTTGGCCTCGCGCGGGTTAGGGCCGTTGACTGCAGTGTCATCACCCCCAGCATTTGGCTTAACTCCACGGTTCTTGTTGTTGGTCAGGCAGCAATATGCCTCGACCGCAACAGGGCTTGAGGCCACCCATTCCGGGCGGTCCATTGTGGTGCCGCCCGCAGCCGATGCGGCCATACGGGTAAAGATCAGAATTTCGGCCGCGTCCATGCGGGTTGTTTCCGGCGTCAGCGGCAGCCATTCGCCGCTCATGTCGTCATTGAACTTGGCGACATATAGCGTGCCGTCATTCAACAAGCCCTGAGTGTCGACACCGGGCGCATAGGCCGCGTTCGAGACGAACCTGTAAAGATACTCGCCACGTTCATCGTCGCCCATATAGACCACGACACGACCGTCCGCAGCCAGCGCGACCTCAGCATTTTCATGCTTGAAGCGACCAAGGCCGGTGTGCTTGACCGGAGTGCTGTCGGGTTTGGTCGGGTCGATTTCAACGATCCAGCCTGCGCGGTGCGGCTCATTGGGGTTTTTCGAGGTGTCGAAGCGGGGATCAAACAGCTCGTAACCGTTCCAGCTTTCAGCCTTGATGCCATAGCGTTTCATACCGTCCGCGACCTTCTGATCGTAGCTGGCGTTTTTGTCGGACGAACCAAAGTAGCCGTTGAAATTTTCTTCGCAGGTCAGGTAGGTGCCCCACGGTGTCTTGCCGGAACCACAGTTGTTCATGGTGCCCAGCGACGCGGTGCCTGTCGGATCGGCCTCGGTCTTCAGTAGGTCATGACCGGCGGCGGGGCCGACGATCTTCATTGGAGTGTTGTGGTGGATTCGGCGGTTGAAGGGGCTGTCCTTCACCACAGACCAGCCCTCCGGGCTTTCTTTGATCTCCATCACGGTCACACCCTGAATGTTCTGCAATTTCAGAACGTCATCGGCACGGGTTGGAACACCTTCCTGCGCGGCAGGCAGGTTGATCTTGCGGTTCGGGTACTCGTGGTTGATCGCAATCAGCTCGTGACCCCGGAACGAGAATGTCTCCATCCCATCCGTATTCTCGCCAAAAACCTTGTCCGAGTTTTCAACCTTACCGCCATCGGTCAAATCGTATCCATCGGCCTCGGAAAACAGCGGATCGCCCCAGCGCATTAGCATCTTCCACTCATAACCTTCCGGAACGTGGACTGTCCCATCGGTCTGGGCGGGAATCGGCGTGAAGGCAAAGCGTTGCGCATCGACCGCCTGTGCTGAAGTTGAGCCCAACAAACCAGCGCCCATCGCCGCAGCGCCCGACCCAAAAGCCACAACTCCTGACAGGAAACCCCGTCGCGAGATAGCGCTTTCAACCACGCGGTCGAAGTCGTGTTCATCCGGGCGGGGGAAGTGCAACTCATCCCAATCGTCGGCGGAAAGGGTGGTAAGATCGACGTCTGTCATGGATAGCTCCTGGCTGTCTGAACTAAGAATCGCACCGTGGGTTTAGAGCGATCACATGACAGGAAATTGACAGTCTGAGCAAAGCTTCTTTTGATCTGCGCCGCATGCAGATTGACGCCGATCTACCTGCGGCGCTGATCAATGTTTAGGCGAATCTATCGCCAAACGACCAGAAGCCTAAGCCGCCTTTGCCTTGCTGCGGCAATAACATGAGGCATGGATAGGCACCGTGGCCCGTGCAGCAGCTTTGTCCAGTTGCAGCTTGATATGACGGGCCTCGGTCGTTTCACCGCGACGGATCAGGCATTCATGCAGGCCATGAAGGCTCCAGATATTGCCGGGATGCTGGCAGGCGCGGGCGAGCGTGTCGTCCAGACCCAGATCGGCCCGATAGACGGCCTCGGCATCATCGAACTGACCGGCTTCCATCAACAAGGCACCCAGGGCGTGCCTTGTCGGCTGCATCCATCCCCATGGCTCGTCATAAACCAGATTGTCGTCCAACTCGACCGAGCGGCGCAGATGACCAAGCCCGCCTTCACGGTCGCCGGATTTGAACGCGATCTCTCCATCCATCATCGCCTCGCCGATCATCAAAACATCCTCGGCGGTGTTGTTGAATACCAGTCGACTATCTGGGACGTCTTTCCTGGCCTGAACGGCCACTTCGCGTGCGTGCGTTGCGTCGTCCATGCGACCCAAGTTGGCCAGAGCCACAGCCCGCGCCTGATGAATCGCGGCGGTGGTATAGCTGTATAGCTCCGCGTCGCCCGGCATGGGTTCATCCAGAATTTCCTGCCACATGCCGAAGCGGACCATGACATGGACTTTCTTGCCATAGAAGGATTCGAACAAATCCGGGAAGAAACGGATTACGTTGTCGGGCAGCAGGTGCATCAATTCCTCGGACGCAGCCAGCGCCAATTCGGGTTGCCCAAGGAACATCGCCCCATAGGCCTCAAAGTGGACGTTGTGCACGCGATAGACGGTATAGAAGTTCTCACCCCCGGCCATTGCTTCATATTTCTTGTCGACCGCTGCGGCTCGGTGATTGCGCCAGACCACATTCTGATAGTCGCCGCACAACACGTCGATATGCGTTGCCATGTGAACCAGATGCCCGCTGTCGGGCACCAGATCGACCAGCCGGTCCCCGTGTCGCAACGCCTTTTCCGGAGTGGGCGACATCTCCATCAAGTGGATATACATATGCAGCAGGCCGGGATGACCCCATGCACCGGGCAGCGTTTCAAAGGCCCTTTCCAGCACGGCTTGAGCCTCGGAGGTGGATGCACCTTCGGCGGGCACGCCCTTCTTGAGATCCCAAAGTTGCCATGGCGTTCGGTTCATCAGGGATTCGGCAAACACAGATGAGACATCCAGGTCGTCCGGATGATCGGAATAAACCGCGCGCATCGAATCGGCGAACGCGTCGTTCCACGGGGCGTAATCCTCGATCTCTGGGTCCGACGGGAAGTGTTGTGAGATCGCTTCGATCAGCGCCGCCTCGACCGGGGTAGAGGATGTGCGCAACGCCAACGCCGCTTCGATTGCCTGACGCGCCCGATCAAGGGTCGCAACTTTTTCATCGGGTTCGAAGAACTCCCACGGCTTGTTGTAGTTTGGACCAATCGCATAGGCGATGCCCCAATGGGCCATACCGCAATTCGGGTCATGAGTTATGGCCTGTTCGAAACAGGCGGCAGCGGCCTCATGGTTATACCCGAACAACCAGATGAGCCCCTGATCGAACAGTTTCTGAGCTTCGCTTGAAGAAGTGGTAACAGCACGGCGATACGTGCCGAGGTCAAATTCGGTCATCATTCAATCCCCCGCTTAAATTCCGCCGAGGACGGGCAAACAGCGCCGGACGGCGGATTTTCGAACTATAGCACATTTTCGTGAATGGCGTCGGTCAGGCGCTAAACGGCGCCTGTTCAGACCCGTCTCAGCGGACTGGCCGGTTTGGGCTGAGATATATTTTTTGGATGGTCAGTTTTCTGTTTCAAGTCATTTCGAAATGGATTTCAGAGATCCGATACGGTGATGCCGTAGTTTCCAATGGCAGCGTTGGGTTTTGCATCCAGCAAACACCTGTCGGCAAACTGGCACATGCCGAGACCTTGGAGAGGTTCAGTGCTGAGCCAGCATCCGTAACTTGTCTCCAACTCGGATTGCGAAATGCGTTTTCCCGAAACATCCTCTTGACGTCAAATTTCGTATGAAATAGGTGGTGACCTCGCTGAGCGGGCGTTGTGTAGTGGTAAGACCTTAGCCTTCCAAGCTAATGACGCGGGTTCGATTCCCGCCGCCCGCTCCAGCTGATCCCCCACACAAGTTGCGTCATTTAGCCCTTATCGGGCTGCAAAACTTTGTCTTCAGCTTGACCCCAAACGCCTCTGACGCCAAGAAGCTGGGAATGACGCCTGATCAGGGCGATCGACCAAAATACAAGGGCCAGACATGGCAAGAACCAGCGCCGCCAGTCCAGCGAACAATTCGGCTCCGCGTGCACAGGAAGAGCGTGCGCGGTCAAAGAAAATAGGTGTTCTGCGGTCTTTGTGGCCGTTCATGAAACCCTATCGCCTGTTGATGATCGGCGCGACATTGGCTTTGATCCTCACGGCCAGCATGACACTGACACTGCCGTTGGCTGTGCGGCGAGTGGTTGACAATTTCCGCATCGAAGATGGCGATTTGTTGGAATGGTACTTTCTGGCCGCCCTTGGTATTGCCGGGATCCTCGCCGTGGGAACGGGCATTCGCTATGCGTTGGTGACCCGGTTGGGTGAACGTGTGGTGGCCGATATCCGAAAGGCGGTTTTTGACCGTGTGATCGGGATGAGCCCCGAGTTTTACGAACGCATCATGACCGGCGAGGTTCTGAGCCGCATTACCACCGATACAACGCTGATCCAGTCGGTGTTGGGTTCGTCTGTGTCCATCGCGCTCCGCAATCTTCTGATGTTCGTCGGCGGACTGGTGCTGATGCTGCTGACATCGGCCAAGCTGACCGGGATGGTGTTGCTGCTGATCCCGCTGGTGGTTGTACCAATATTGGTGCTGGGTCGCAGGCTAAGGGTGATCAGCCGGGAAAATCAGGACTGGATCGCGGCGTCTTCTGGAAATGCTGGTGAGGCATTGGGCGCTGTGCAAACCGTGCAGGCGTTTACCCATGAGGACGCCAGCAGGACGCAGTTCGGAGAGATGACAGAAACTTCGTACGAAGTTTCTCTTCGCCGGATCCAGACACGTGCGGTTCTAACCGTCATAGTGATCTTTCTCGTCTTCTCGGGCATCGTTGGCGTGCTGTGGATGGGTGCGAATGACGTGCGCAACGGGATCATGACCGAGGGTGTGCTGATCCAGTTTGTAATCTATTCGATCATCATGGCGGGTTCGGTCGCGGCACTGTCGGAAATCTGGAGTGAGTTGCAGCGCGCTGCAGGTGCGACGGAGCGTTTGGTCGAGCTTCTGAACGCTGAAGATACAGTCAACGATCCGTCGCAGGCCAAGGCATTGCCTGTGCCCGTACGCGGAGAGATACGTTTTGACGATGTGACATTCCACTATCCCGCGCGCCCGGACGTCGTTGCGCTGGATCACTTGTCACTTCAAATCAAACCCGGGGAGACAGTGGCTTTTGTTGGCCCGTCTGGTGCGGGCAAGACAACAGTCATCCAGATGATTCAGCGGTTCTATGATCCCGATGCGGGACAGGTCAGCCTTGATGGGCTCGACCTGCGCGAGTTGAACCGTGACGACTTCCGCCAGCACATCGCGCTGGTCCCGCAAGACCCCGTGATCTTTGCCGCTTCGGCGCGCGAGAATATCCGCTTTGGCCGTCTGGACGCCTCAGATGCCGAAGTCGAGTCCGCCGCCCGAGCCGCTGCCGCGCATGAGTTCATCTCGGCTTTGCCCGAAGGGTATGACAGCTTTGTAGGCGAACGGGGCGTAATGCTGTCGGGTGGTCAGAAGCAACGTATCGCCATCGCACGTGCCATCCTGCGCGACGCACCGGTGCTGCTGCTGGACGAGGCGACCTCGGCTTTGGACGCAGAAAGCGAACGTGCGGTGCAGGGTGCGGTCGATAACATGAGGGCAGGGCGCACCACTCTGATCGTGGCGCACCGCCTGGCGACCGTTAAGAAGGCAGACCGGATTGTCGTGCTGGAAGCCGGGCGCATTGTGGCGCAGGGTACCCATAACGATCTGGTGGCGCAGGACGGTTTGTATGCCCGCCTCGCACGCTTGCAGTTCACCGACGGGGTGGCTGCAGAATAAAGTGACGCTCCGGCACATCTCGTTTCGCCGTAGCGTCATTCTACATATTCCCGGACCTGATCGCTAAGCCCTTGCTTGCGCATGGTGTGTTTTGCTTCCATCTTGGAGGTGACAAACAAGCCTGTGCGCGACACGGGAGACAGATCAGGGGAGGAGCCACATGGCCTTTGTGGGATTGGAAGACAAGGCGCGCATCGAGCAGGAGATGACGTGGGAGGATCGGGATGTACCCGTCACCTTCCACCAGCTGTTGTCGCGGACGGCGGGCAAGTTCCCGAACCACAAAGCGATCAGCTTTCAGTTGTTGTCTGGACCGAGTGACAAAGCTGAGACGCTGACATGGTCCGAACTGCTGGGAAAAGTCAACCAAGCGGCCAATCTGTTCCGTTCCCTTGGCATCGGAGAAAACGATGTGGTGGCTTATGTGCTGCCCAACTGTAACGAGACGCTGGTCACCATGATGGGCGGTGCGGTGGCCGGGATCGTGAACCCGATCAACCCATTGCTGGAGCCGGAGCAGATCGCGGCGATCCTGCGTGAGACCAAGGCGAAGGTCGTGGTCACGCTGAATTCCTTCCCCAAAACCGATGTAGCCCAAAAGGTTGAAGAAGCAGTACGCCACGCTCCGGGCGTCAACACGATCCTTGAGATCGACCTGAATCGCTATCTGACGCCGCCCAAATCCTGGCTTGTACCGTTCTTGCGCCCAAAGATGGGTGATAAAGAAAAGCTGGCCCATGCGGATTACAAGAACTTCCTTGATGAGCTGAACAAGCAGCCTAAAACGCTGAACTTTGAGGATAGCCAGGAAGATCGGGTGGCGTGCTACTTCCACACGGGCGGCACTACGGGCATGCCGAAAGTAGCGCAGCACAAATACTCGGGCCTTATCTACAATGGCTGGTTGGGCAACACGCTGCTCTTTGACGAAAACGACGTCATCATGTGCCCTCTGCCGATGTTCCATGTCTTTGCGGTGCATGTCATCGTGATGGCGGCGGTGTCGTCTGGTGCACATGTGGTATTCCCGACGCCTGCCGGGTATCGCGGTGATGGCGTATTCGACAATTTCTGGAAACTGATCGAACGCTGGAAGGTTTCGTTCATCATCACAGTGCCGACAGCGATTTCAGCCAAAATGCAGCGACCTGTGGATGCGGATATATCCAGCGTGAAAACGGCGTTTTCGGGATCAGCTCCGTTGCCGGTCGAACTGTTCCGTCGGTTTGAAGAAGCGACCGGCGTTACTATCGTCGAGGGCTACGGCCTGACCGAGGCCACTTGTCTGGTGTCATGCAACCCCGTGGATGGGGAAAAGAAGATCGGCTCGATCGGTATCCCGTTCCCTTATACGGATGTCAAAATCCTGCAGGACGGGCCGGATGGACCAACCGAGTGCGGCGTAGATCAGATCGGTGAAATTTGCATCTCGAACCCCGGCGTATACGCGGGCAATACTTATACCGAGACCGACAAGAATACGAACCTCTATCATTTCGATAAATACCTGCGCACGGGCGATCTGGGACGGTTTGATGAGGACGGCTATCTGTGGATCACCGGTCGCGCGAAGGACCTGATCATTCGCGGCGGACACAATATCGATCCTGCAGAAATCGAAGAGGCCTTGCTGGGCCATGATGCCGTCGCCTTTGCAGGGGCCATCGGTCAGCCCGATGCGCATTCGGGTGAGGTGCCTTGCGCCTTTGTTGAACTGGTCGAGGGGGCCTCGGTCACTGAACAGGAGCTGATGGACTATTGCAAGGTCCACGTCCACGAACGCGCGGCACAGCCCAAGCACATGACCATTCTGGATGAATTGCCGAAAACCGCCGTTGGCAAGGTTTTCAAACCCGAACTGCGCAAGCAAGCCATCACTCGCATCTACAACGGTGCATTGGACGCCGCAGGCATTGAAGCGCGGGTCGTTTCGGTAATCGACGACAAGAAGAGGGGTCTTGTCGCGCAGCTTGACGCGAATGGGTCTTCCGAAGACGATGTCTCAAAAGTACTGGGTTCGTTTACCCGGCCATGGGAGTGGTCTGAATAATTCGGAGGAACAATGGACTATGAACGTCTGATCGACGAGGAGACCTGGGGTTTCATCCGGCGCACAGCCGAGAGCTATCCGGATGATACGGTAGAGATGTCCATTGCTGACCAACGCCGGGTCTATGACGCGATGTGTCAGGACTTCCGCCAGCCGCGCCCACCTGGCATCGAGGTGCGCGACAGGTCCGCCGATGGCGTAGCTGTTCGCATTTATAGCGCCGGTGACCCCACCCGGACCGTCGTCTACATACATGGTGGTGGGTTCGTCGTCGGGGGCTTGGATAGCCACGATGATGTTTGTGCGGAACTCTGCGCCCAGACGGGCTATCGGATCGTTTCGGTCGACTATCGGTTATGCCCTGAGCATGTGCACCCGGCGCAGTTTCAGGATAGCTGGACCGCCACGAACTGGGTGGTTCAGGAATACGGCGAACCGATCGTGCTGGCCGGTGACAGCGCGGGTGGCAATCTGGCAGCAGCCGTTTCGCACCATGGTCGGAGTCGGTTGGAAAATGTGCTGGGGCAGGTCCTTATATATCCCGGCTTAGGCGGAGATATGTCGCAGGGGTCGTATATCGAACATGCCAATGCCCCGCTGCTGACATTGGACGATATCCGGTTTTATGAGACTGTTCGGTATCAAGGTACCACGCCCCAGAACGATCCTACCTATGCACCGTTGCATGACGTCGATTTCTCGGGGCTACCGCCGACGGTGGTGGTGACCGCCGATTGCGATCCGCTGCGCGATGACGGGCAAGCTTATTGCGACCGGATCACAGCCGCAGGTGGGCAGGCCCATTGCATCAACGAGGCCGGTTTGGTCCACGGATATCTGCGCGCCCGAACATCGGTCAGGCGCGCCGCGGACAGCTTTGAGCGGATTTCCGTGGCGATTGAGGCTTTGGGGCAGGGGATTTGGTCCTACGACTGAACCGCGTCAGGTCAGGAACGGCTTGGCTTTCATCGTATCCGCCACCGGTGCGCCCATGCGCTGAAGTATGGTTGGTGCAAGCTGTAGCTGGTCTATCACGGTATCGGGATCAGGGCCTTTGGCCTCTCCAAAGTAGTAAAGCGCTGTTTCCTGCTGCAACGGGCTGCGCCCTCCGTGATGGCCACGTTCGTCTTGTCCATGATCAGCCGTCACGATGACGTCATAGCCCAACTGCTGCCAGCGCGGAATGAACGGGGCCAGCATTTCGTCCATGACAAAACAGGCATGGTCCATCTCGGCGCAATCGTGGAAGAAACGATGCCCCATACTGTCCAGTGTGCAGGTGTGCAGGATGCCATAATCCAGCCCAAAGCGCAGACACAGATTGGTCAGCGAGGCAAACAGATCGACATCACTGGGCGTCATCTGGTTCGCTTTGCCGTATCCCGTCATCGAATGAAATCGACCATGGTTGATAGTCAGGCTGTCGGGCTCGTCATATTCAACGTCGCGGACGTAGTCGAATGGGTGGCGATTGAAGAATTGAGACCAATAGCTGTGGGTGACCGCGCCGGTTATGCCGCCTGCCTCACGCACCTGGCTGAACACATCCTTGTGGCTTAGCCGGAAGACGTTGCCGTTGCCGGTGCAGCCATGCTCTTGCGGTGTGACGCCGGTATGGATCGACGCATAGCAACTGGCAGAGGTCGAAGGCAGTACAGAGCAGAGTTTCCAAACCCGGGCAGCACCGCTGTCGACCCATCCTTCAAGATTGCCAAACAGTCGACGAAAGTTGCGCCAGGGGACGCCGTCGAGGATGATCAAAAGCAGTTTGCGGTCCATGTTCCGGCCCTTGTTTCTGAGTATTCGTTCCGGCGAACCTATGAGATTCGTCCGGCTATGGCTGCGCATTTGCGCCCCAAATAGCAAAATCCCGACGTCTGCTTGTGTTCACAGCGCCGGGAATTTGAATGGTCTTCGGTGTTTCTATGAGAAGGGCGCGGATCAGTTCCCCGCGCTCTCCATTTTGCGGTGAGCGACAACCTCTTCCAGCCAGCCAAGATGCATCTCAGGCACCGAGCTAAGCAGCAAGTCTGTATAGTCGTCGAATGGAGGGCTTAGCACCTGGCTCTTGGGACCGTAGCGAACCACCCGACCCTGGTACATCACCGCGATACTATCGCTGATCGCACGGACTGTCGCCAGATCGTGGGTGATGAACAGGTATGCCACATCCTCGATCTTTTGCAGATCCAGCAGCAGCTTGAGGATACCGTCCGCGACCAGCGGGTCGAGCGCCGAGGTGACCTCATCACAGATGATCATCTTTGGCTTGGCTGCCAGCGATCGCGCGATACAGACACGCTGTTTTTGACCACCTGACAGTTCCGCCGGATAACGATCGATGAACTTCTCGCCCAGTTCGATCTCATCCAGCAGCTCAACGATCCGCTTGCGTTTCTCGGCGCCACGCATGTTGAAGTAGAACTCGAGTGGGCGGCCGATAATCGTACCGACGGTCTGACGCGGGTTCATTGCCACGTCGGCCATCTGGTAGATCATTTGCAGCTCACGCAGGTCTTCACGCGTGCGGCCTTTCAGATCAGAGCTGAGCTTGCGGCCCGCAAAGGTAATCTCACCATCGCGGGGTGGAAGAAGCCCGGTGATGACCCGTGCCAGCGTAGACTTACCCGACCCGGATTCACCCACAACCGCCAGTGTCTGGCCCGGATGAAGCTCGACGTTGACATTATGCAGCACGTCGAAATTCAAGCCTTTGTAGCGTGCGGTGATACCATCGACGCTCAGCACGGGTTCAGGAGTTGGTTTTTTCTCTTCGTGCTCGATTGAGCGGACCGAAACCAGCGCCTGTGTGTACTCTTCTTGCGGGCGGTTGATGATTTGGTCGGTATTTCCGTATTCGACCGTATCGCCCATCCGCAGCACCATGATGTCATCACTGACCTGGGCCACAACTGCCAGATCATGGGTGATATACAAGGCGGCAACGCCCGAGTCGCGAATGGCGTCTTTGATGGCCATCAGCACATCGATTTGGGTAGTCACGTCCAGTGCCGTGGTAGGTTCGTCAAAAACCACCAGATCAGGCTCAGGGCAAAGCGCCAGCGCCGTCATGCAGCGCTGCAGCTGTCCACCCGAAACCTGATGCGGGTAACGATCACCGATATTGTCAGGGTCGGGCAGACCCAGCTTGGCAAAAAGCTCACGCGCGCGGGCTTCAGCCTCTTTGCGCGAAAACTTCTTCTGCTCAACTGCGGCCTCGACCACTTGATCCATGATCTTCTTTGCGGGGTTGAACGATGCGGCGGCGGATTGGGAAACATATGTTACCTCACCACCGCGCAGTTTGCGGATATCCCCATGAGATGTCTTGAGGATATCACGCCCGTTTACCCAAACCTCGCCCCCGGTGATTTTCACACCGCCACGGCCATAGGCCATTGAGGCCAGACCGATGGTAGATTTGCCAGCCCCGGATTCGCCGATCAGACCCAGCACCTTGCCTGGCGCGAGGTCAAAGCTGACCCCGTGCACGATCTCGATGTCATGGGGCTTTTCACCCGGCGGATAGACGGTCGCGCCGATTTTGAGGTCGCGGACCTTGAGAAGGACATCACTCATCCCCGGCCTCCTTTCAGCGATGTGGTACGATTCAGGACCCAGTCAGCCACCAGGTTGACCGAGATTGCCAGCGTCGCAATGGCCACAGCGGGATAAAGCGCTGCGCCGATGCCATAGACGATGCCATCCTTGTTTTCCTTCACGATACCGCCCCAGTCAGCCAGCGGTGGCTGGACGCCCAGTCCCAGGAACGACAGGGTCGAGATGAACAGAACCATGAAGATGAACCGTAGCCCGAATTCGGCCACAAGTGGCGACAGCGCATTGGGCAGGATTTCCCGGAAGATGATCCAGGCGCGCCCTTCGCCGCGCAGCTTGGCGGCTTCAACATAGTCCATCACGTTGATGTCCACCGCTACAGATCGCGATAGGCGATACGGGCGGGTGGCATCCAGTAAGCCCATAACAAGGATCAGGATCGGGACGGTCACCGGAACGATGGCCAGAATGACCAGTGCCAGGATCAGAGTCGGGATTGACATGATCAGATCCACCGTACGGCTGAGCGCCTGATCAGCCCATCCGCCCAGTACAGCAGCCAGCAGGCCCAGCGACGTACCGGTCAGAAAGCTGAGCAGCGTCGCCGCTGCCGCGATGAAGATTGTCGTGCGCCCGCCATAGATCATGCGGGTCAGCAGATCGCGACCGATATTGTCAGTGCCTAGCAGATGTTCGGAGCTGCTCGGCTCCCAGACGTCGCCGACGACTTCTGCCATTCCATAGGGTGCAATCAACGGGGCGGCGATCGCCACGAAGAAATAAGCGAAGGTGAAGATAAGGCCAATCAGAGCCGAAAGAGGAATGTTCTTTATCATTTCGGATGCCTCAGTCTTGGGTTGGCAAGGATCGACACGATATCTGCAACCATGTTCAGACCGATATAAACGGCCGCAAACACCACGCCGCAGGCCAGAACAACCGGCACATCACGTTTGGTCACGGCATCCACAAGGTATTGCCCCATACCGGGATAGACGAACACAACCTCGACCACGACAACACCCACGACCAAATAGGCCAGGTTCAGCATGACTACGTTCACGATCGGTGAAATCGCGTTAGGAAAGGCATGGCGGGCAATAACCTGAAATGTGCTGAGGCCTTTCAATTCAGCGGTTTCGATATAGGCCGATTGCATGAGGTTCAGAATGGCCGCGCGCGTCATGCGCATCATCTGCGCCAGCACGACCAGCGTCAGAACAAAGGCAGGCAGTGCGATTGCATTCAACTTTTGTCCAAACGACATAGAATCATTGATCATCGCAAGCGACGAGAACCACCCCAATTTCACTGAGATATAGTAGATCACCACATAACCGATCAGAAACTCGGGGATCGAAACCGTCGTCAGGGTGATGGCTGAAATCAGTTTGTCGGGCCAGCGATTGCGGAACCGCACGGCAAGCAGCCCCAGAAAGATTGCAAGCGGTACGGAAACTATTGCTGCCACGCAAGCCAGGAACAGAGTGTTCCCAAGGCGTTTTCCAATACTCTCGGAGATATCAAGTTTGTTGGTCAGGGATTGACCCAGGTCACCCTGAAGTATGCCGCCCAACCACTCGAAATAGCGTGTAAGGGCAGGCCGGTTCAGGCCCATTTCTTCGCGTAGGTTTGCCAAGGCCTCTGGAGTTGCGGACTGCCCCAGGACGGCTTGCGCGGCGTCTCCGGGTAGGGCTTCGGTTAGGCCGAAAATCAGGGCCGAAGCGCCGAGCAGCAAAAGGAGTCCCAGCGCCAGGCGCTGGGAAACCAATTTGATGATGGGATGCATTATCCGTAGCCCGTTTTAGACGAACCACATTTTGCGGGATATGTTGCCGTTCATCATCTCTTGCGTTGGGTCAGATTCCCAGCCATCCAACTGGTTGCTGACGCCTTCGACAAAGTCGTTGAACATCGGGCAGATCAGGCCGCCTTCGTTGCGGACCATTTGACCCATCTGGCTATAGATGGCTTTGCGTTTCTCAGGGTCGAGTTCCGCCTTTGCTGCAAACAATAAGTCGTCAAACGCCTGAACCTTAAACCTCGTGTCATTCCAGTCTGCGGTCGACAGATACGCAGTCGAGTACATCTGGTCCTGAACCGGACGGCCGCCCCAGTAAGACGCACAGAAGGGTTGAACGTTCCAAACCTCGGACCAGTAGCCATCATTGGGCTCACGCTTGATTTCAAGCGGAATTCCAGCCTGTGCAGCAGTCTGCTGGAACAGAGCAGCAGCATCTACAGCACCTGGGAACGCACCATCGGCAACGCGCAAAATAATCGGAGAGCCATCATGTCCAGATTTCTTATAGTGCTCTGCAGCCTTTTCAACGCTGAATTCGCGCTGTTCGATGGTTTCATCAAACAATGGATAGGCTGAATTGATCGGCATATCATTCCCGATCGAGCCATAGCCGCGCAGAACTTTGTCAACCAATTCCGCTCGGTTGATGGCGTACTTCAGTGCGGTGCGCAGTTCATTGTTATCAAACGGAGCCGTGTCGCAATGCATGATGAAGACATAGTGACCGCGACCAGCGGTTGAATGCACCGTCAGGTTAGGCGCACGGCCCAACAGGTCGGCAACTTTGGGTTCAACGCGGTTGACGGCGTGGACCTGTCCGGACTGCAGTGCAGCGGTCCGTGCCGTCGCATCGTTGATCACAACAACTTCTACGCTGTCAAAATTGCCGAAATCGCTGTTCCAGTGGTTTTCGTTCTTGGTGAACAAGTGGCGGACGCCGGGTTCGTCCACTTCTAGTTTGTACGGGCCGGTGCCGATACCTGCCGCAGGATTATCCATGCCGCCATCGGGCTGAATGATGAGGTGATAGTCGGCCATCAGATACGGCAGGTCAGCGTTCGGCTCGGTCAGTGTGACCTGGAAATTGTCTCCATCGGCCTTCATCGACTCGATGCCTTTCATGATGCCCAAGGCACCTGATTTGGAATCTTCGTTCGAGTGACGCTGCATAGTTTTCAGCACGTCTTCGCTGGTCATGGTCTTGCCGTTGTGGAACTCGACCCCTTGACGCAGCTTGAACGTCCATACTTTCGCGTCTGCACTTCCTTCGACGCTTTCAGCCAGACGCGGTTCGATGGTTCCGTCGGGCGCCACTTCGACCAGTTGGTCGCCGAACTGCTTGCCGTTCTGGAACGGGACTGAGCTTGCGTAGGTTGCCGGATCAAGTGAGTTGGTTGATTCACCACCCTGCAAACCGAATTTCAGATCGCCGCCCTTTTTCGGACCAGCGGCACGTGCCGCATCGGCAAACATAGTGCTTGCCATTGCGGCCGAGACACCCAGTGCCGCTGCTTTACCCATGAATTCACGGCGGGTCAGCTTTCCAGCTGTGACCTGCTTTGACATGTGAGTGAGTTGTTCGTTCATCCAGATTTCTCCCAGTTGATAGGATGTTCAGCCCGTTGGTGGGCTTTTTATTGACGCATGAGTCAACTTAGGTGCAATTCAGGGCAGCGGGCAAGTGCAAATCTCTTGAAATAATGGGGAGGTTCCGCCTTTGATCGCGCCAGATGATCTTGTTATGAGCCTTTGGAAATCCAAAACCCCTTATTCCTAACTACTTACTCTGACCTGAACAAATTATCCGATAGTTGCCTGGTCAGTTTAGCATGAACTTTCGTTCCACAGATCAAACGCCATTCCGGCCTTTAAGTGATTCTATCTGGTGGGTTTTTCGGATGGGCGGGGTCAGGGTCTGGGATCAGTTTTTTATTGCAACAATCAGATCCATTACGTTTGTGCCTGTGGGTCCCGTGACCAACAGCGCCCCCGCCTTGTCGAGGAAACTGCCGCTATCTGCATTGTCCAGATACGCTTGCGCCTTATCAGACCAAGTGTCGCCGGTAACGATGGCGCCTGCTGCATCTGTTGGCCCGTCGGTGCCATCTGTTCCTCCGACGATGACGGTCAAATCAGATTGCCCTGCGATTTCGCGCGCGAGTGCTAGAGCAAGGGCCTGATTACGCCCACCGCGCCCTGGCGCATCAGGTAGGACCACGGTTGGTTCGCCGCCAAATACCATGGCGCCCTTGGGCATATTCCGCAGCCGATCTCCTAATTTAGCTGCAACCGAGAGATAGTCATCGTGCATCGCTTCTTCGTTGTCGAGGACCTTGATGCCTGAGTTCTCAGCCGCAAATGCTGCGGCGTCGCGCGCGTGTGCGTTTGATGCGATTATCGCGGTGTGGGCAGAAAACTCCGGTTCGTCGGGCAATGACCCGATACCGGAGCCAATAACACCCAGATCATCACCCGGGACGTCCGAGATCGCCAGAACGATCACGCTTTTCCCCGAGAATGCCGACAACAAACCGCCACCCTTGATCCGGGACAGCTTGCGCCGTTCCGTGTTCATTGCACCGATGTCGAGACCTTCACTCAGCAGTCTTTGGTTGAGGGCCTCAAGATCATCCAATGTCGTACCGGCCACGAGGTCCTCGGCAAGCGAAGAAGCCCCTCCCGAAACTAGCAGAAGCAGCTTGCTGTCGGGTTTCATCGCCTCAACCGTTTCGCGCAATGCCTGCCCACCCTTCAGACTGCGGGCATCGGGAACCGGGTGTGCAGCTTCAATCACCACAATATGCTTAGGCAGGTCGTGGCCATGGCCATCCTTGGTAACCACCAGAGTGGGCACTGGGCCAAACCGTTCGACGGCGGCACGGGCCATGGCCCCTGCGGCTTTTCCAACGGCCAATATCTGATCTGGGGCTTCGATCGCCTGAGTGGCCTCCAGCGTTGCGCGATATCCATCAACCGCCGCCACACCTGCGCGCCAAATGTCCTGTGCCTTTTGCGAACTCTGCATCAGCTTTCCATCCAAATTGTGACTGGTCCGTCATTGACCAACTCTACCGCCATGTCAGCTCCGAACGCACCTGTCTCAACCGGAATGCCCCGCGATGAAAGGTTGTGTACAAACGCCTCGTAGAGGTGTTCGCCCTCAGCCGCCGGGGCGGCCCCGGAAAACCCAGGCCTGTTTCCACGCGATGTGTCAGCTGCCAAGGTGAACTGGCTGACCACCAGGGCCGAGCCCTCAATGTCCAATATCGACCGGTTCATCTTTCCCGCGTCGTCCTTGAAGATACGGAGCTTTGCGATCTTTTCAGCCAATTGATCAGCTTGTTTCTCTCCATCCCCCTGCATCGCACAAACCAGAATCATCAATCCGGGGCCCGATCGCCCGATCACTGTTCCATCGACTTTGACCGAGGCACTGGAAATTCGTTGAAGTAAGGCGCGCATCTGCAGGTCCTGTATTCTATTGCTATTCGTGCCAATCGATCACTTCATCCAGCGCGGCACGTTCCGTTCTGAACGCGTTCGCCGGGTGATCCATATCCGCATATCCGAACGAAATCGCGCACAGAATCAAGCGATCTTCTGATATCCCGAAGTAACGGTGAAGAAATGCGCCATGGGCCGCTACCGCTGCCTGCGGGATACAAGCCAGACCCAGGGCCTGCGCCGCCAGTGAAAATGCGGTCACGAAGCCACCACAATCCATCGCGCCGTAAGGGCCCAGTTCAGCCGGGCTGGACAGTATGGCGCAATGTGGGGCGCCGAACAGAGCATAGTTTTCCATCATCTGTTGCGCCGAAGCCCTGCGATCACCTTTTTCGATACCAACCGCTTTGTAGAGGGCCCAGCCACAGGCGCGACGGCGCTCTTGATAAACACCGGAGTAGCCGGTTGGAAAGGGTACGTCCGGAGTAGGCGCAACGTGCGAAGCTTCGTGTTGCAACGCGTCCCGAAACTGGTCTGTCTCGGCCCCGCTGGTGATGACGACCTGCCAGGGTTGCGCGTTGCACCAGCTTGGAACACGCGCAGCACTGGCGACGATCTGTTCAATCTGTTCGCGCGGCACCAGGTCCGTGCGAAAGGCACGGCAAGAAAAACGATCGGCCAAGAGCGCGTTCAGAGCGTCAAGGTGCAATTCAACATCTCCTTTCAGGCATGCCGAGGAGTAGGTTCCATGAGCCTGCTCTGCTTATCAGCTTTATTGCTGTCCAGTTGCCACCAGATACCCGACGCCGGCCGCAACGAGAAGGCCCAGAACCACGGCGATCGTAATCTTGATTGCGGACCAGGGACGCTCACCCTGAACGCGGCCAGTCCGGCCATTGACCACAAAACGATAGGTCTGGCCGCGGTATTTGTATGCCGCCATCCAAACCGGCAAAAGGATGTGTTTGAATGTGACATCTCGCACTTCGGTGTCGACAGCGTGAATGCGCTGACGATCGCCTCCGATATCGAACCGCACGTCACGCTCGATCACCCGTGCCATATGTGCGCGGGCCTCTTGATAACCTTCTCGCAGTTCGACCGTGTAAGCTTCGGCGCGGAAACCGGCCAGATATTCTGGCTGGTATGGCTCAAGCGCAGGCAGGTCCCATGGCTCCAGCGCATCGGTATAGGATTTGGGCAGCGATTGAGACGCCAACACCAGAACATCGTCAAAGAACCGTGCGACCCGTCCGGATTTTGGAGTCCAGCGTACTTTAGGAACCTGTTGCTGCACGCGCTTTCCATCGCGCATCACAGTGCGAGTTTCGTAATACACCACACCGCGTTCCCCACGATAGCTCGACTTGGTATCAGCGTCGAAGGTCCAATACGGGACATAAATGCCCTGCATCTTGCGTCCCTTTCGGGCGTATTCCTTCAACCCGTTGGGTGCAAACCACAGTCGGCCCAGCCAATCCCCCATTGCCTTGTGGGCCGAGCGTTCATCCAGTGCAAAGGGCAACACACCGCGAGGTTTGATATGGCGGTTAACGCCTGTATCGGTCACTACCGGAGTGGCACAGAACGGGCACTCCGCAGCATGGGTGTTCGGATCAAACTCAACCTGAGCCGCGCAGTTCGGACAGGTCAGAACACGGGTTTCTTCAATCTCGCTGTCAGGCAAGCGATCCGCGATGGCGGCGTCGAAATCCAGCTCTCGCAGACTCGCACCACCCCATGGGCCAGCACCGATCGTTCTGGTGTTGCCACAATGATCGCAGGTCAGCGTTCCGTCACCGGGATTGAACCGATAATCCGCCCCGCATTGGTCACAGGGGAAACGGTGTTCGTCTTTCGCCATGACAGAACCTCGAAATCAGGTTACCAAATGTCAGATCACGCGCCCGGAGGCGGCGGAGGCAGGATCGTGAACAGCTGTGCCAGTTCCTGCACGTCGCCTGCCTTCTTCCAACCGTCCTGTCCGGCGGTCCAAACGTGGGTCTCGCGCGTTATCTCACCATCGGTCGCCATTCGGCCCATCTTGGCCTTGGAGAACGGCCCGCTGGTCTGGCCATCCACCGCGATATGCCACACGTGCTCGACGGGTGGCGGGGGTGGCGGTGCCGCAGGTGCTGAGGCTTGCGGGGCAGCGGGGGCGGAACCGCCCCAAGGGCCGCTCGGCTGACCCGCTGCCATGTTCGACATCTGCTGCGCCATCGCCATGCCCATTCCCATGCCAAGACCCGCTCCCATGCCGCCACCCTGGCCAGGGTTGTTGGCTGCCGCAGTCATCGCTTCGGCTGCGGAATACTGCGTGAACTTGCCCAGATCGCCCGCCAACCCCATCGATGTGCGTTTGTCCAGCGCGGCCTCGACCGCTGGTGGCAGCGAGATGTTCTCGATGTAGAACTCGGGCATGCTCAAACCATATCCGTCCAGCACCGGCGATACCTCGGCTGCGATCAACTTGCCCAGATCGGCGGTGTTCGCCGCCATATCGAGAACCGGGATCCCCGAGCCTGCGATGACGCGGCTGAATTCCTGCACGATGATGTTTCTGATCTGAAAGCTGATCTCGTCCATGGTGAATTCACCATCGGTGCCTACGATCTCTACTAGGAATTTCGCCGGGTCCTTGACCCGCACTGTATAGGTGCCGAAGGCCCGGATGCGTGTTGGTCCAAACTCGGGATCGCGCAGCATGATCGGGTTCTTGGTGCCCCATTTCAGGTCATTGAACCGGGTCGTGTTAACGAAGTAAATTTCAGACTTGAACGGAGACTGAAAGCCGTGATCCCAATGCTGCAGCGTCGTCATGATCGGCATGTTGTTTGTCTCAAGCATGTAGAGACCTGGGGTGAAGACATCCGCCAACTGCCCTTCATGCACAAAGACCGCCGCTTGACCTTCGCGCACGGTCAGCTTGGCGCCGTATTTGATCTCGTGTCCTTCACGCTCGAACCGCCAGACCATCGTGTCGCGCGTATCGTCGACCCAGTGGATGACGTCGATAAATTCGCCGGTCAGAAAATCAAAAATTCCCATTGGATTTCTCCTGTCTTCGGGGTCAGAGCGACTGCCCCATCAATTCGCGTGCAATGATACGGACCACCGGGCGCGCTTCTTCAGCGGTCATGCCAGCCTTAAGGCGCGGGTCATAAAGGATGGTCAGCAGCTTTTCGTCATGACTTGTCAGCAGGGCGAACTCGTCGTCATCGTTGAAGATTGATGGCCGGGCAGACGGGCTGTCATTCGGCAGCCCCAATCCCTGAGCGATCTCTTCGTGGACGCAACTCAGGCGCACCAGATCGGGATGTTCCGCCCGGATCAGGGCAACAGCCCGGGTATATGTCTGTGGCGCGCTGTTCGACGCCGAAGCGAATACAAAGCAATAGAAAGAGCGCGGCAGTTTGTCGAAGAGGTCAAGTTGCGCCTGCCCTATGCCCGGGATCAGTTGTCGCAGCCGGGCTTGCACATAAGCGGTATCATCTTCACCCGCCACGAAGACGTGGAAATTTGCATTCCGGGTGGTGGTTGAGACCGGGTGTCCAGTGAGCCGCGACAAGCGGTTGGCGTAGGCGTCAATTCGGGCGGTCTCTTGCTGGCGGACTTCAGGTGCAACCGATGGACCAAACTCGGGCTTTATGCGAACCGGCGACGACCAGCGACTAAGCTGTCGGCTGGTGCGGCTGCTGCCGCTGGCAACGGCTTGCCCCGGATATTCATTATAAAACGCTATGGTCTCAAAGTTCCGGGCCAGATCATCGGCATCATAGGGCGTATCAGGGCCACCGCCATCGGTTCTCAGCAACCCGCGCGTCAGCAAGTTGTTTTGTACGCTTTCATAGTATCGCGCGAGATCAAGGCTCGCTGGTGAGGGCGCTTGATATGCATTGCTCAGGCCTTGCGGCTGGGCAGGTTGAGGTTCAGGAGCGATCGTCGTCGTCAATGCCTCATCGCAGCCAGCAAATGCCAGCAGCGACAAGCCCAATACTGCAATCTTAGCGCGATGAAATGGCCGCACGCCCGCTGTTTCCATTATCCGGGAACAGCCGTTCCGGCATTGTCGCCGATCCCGTCCTGTCGCGCCTTGGCCGAGGCGAGCGTGTCGCGCAATTCGGCCTCCATCTTCTTCAGTTCTTCCTCGGCTGCGGCGCGTTTGGCCTTGCCTTCGTCTGCAATGGCGAGGCTTTCGTTGATGGTGCCGATCAGGTCTGCATTGGCTTGTTTGACGGCTTCGATATCGAAGACGCCACGCTCCATCTCTTCGCGGATCATTTTGTTGGATTCGCGCAAGTTGGCGGCGTTCGAGGTCAGCAATTCATTCGTCAGATCATTGGCATCACGTACGGCAGCGGCGGCCTCGGCACTGCGCTGTATGGTGACAGCTTGTGCCAGCTGGGTTTCCCAGAGCGGTACTGTGTTGACGAGGGTCGAGTTGATCTTGGTCACCAGCGACTTGTCATTTTCCTGCACCAGACGGATGGAGGGCAGCGATTGCATCGTCACCTGACGGGTAAGCTTCAGGTCGTGGACCCGGCGTTCCAGATCATCGCGCGCGGCACGCAAGTCGCGCAATTCCTGCGCTTTCATCACCTGTTGGTCTTCGGGCGCGGCCTGAACCTCGGTCTCTTTTTCAGGAATGTCATGGCTGTCCAGCTCGGTCAGCTTCTCCTCTCCCGCTGCGATGTACAGTGCGAGTTCGTCGTAGAACTCCAGCGTTTTTTCGTACAGCAGGTCCAAAGACTTGATATCTTTCAGCAGTGTATGCTCATGCCCCAGAAGATCATCAGTAATCCGGTCGATCTGGCTTTGAACGTCCTCATACTGCGCTGTGAATTTGGCGAAGGGCGCAGCACGGCCCAGCAGTTTTTCCCACCAACTGCGTTCGCGACGCACATCCAGTTCGCTGACTGAAAACCCCCGGATCGTTGTTACGATATTGCGAAGGCTGTCACCCGCCGGGCCCACATCCTTGTTGCGCACGTCGGCCAGCATGGCCTGACTGATCTCTTGCAATTCCGCCTGTGCGGATGATCCGAACGAGACGATCGAGTTTGTGTCGCCCATGTCGATCTCACCCATCCGCTTGCGGATCTCGGCACCAACTGGTTCGTCGGCCTCTTCCAACGGGACAATCTCGGCCTGCGGCTCGGGGAGGGCTACGGCGGTGACTTCCTGCACCAGCGTTTCAGCCTCGACTGCCTTGTTTTTAATCTCATCGGACATGGGGTAATCCTCGCTTACATAAAAGCCGGTCAGTCCAACCGGACGCCTTCGCGCTGCAGCCGGTCGCGCAGCACATCAATTTCAACCGTCAGATCACTGCGGTCATCCAATAGCATCTTTCGCGTCCGCGCCGCGAAATTCTGTTCAAGATCGTCCAGCAACGCCGAATAGTCCGCCAACGCCTGCGCATCACGCGTCCGTGCATAGACGTCCGAAAACTTCACCGTCGCATCGCGCGCGCCCTGCAAATAAACCGTCAGGTATTTTCGGGCACCAGCCAGATCGCGCGGGTCTTCCTCGACCGTGCGAAACAGATCGCGGGCTGTATCCTGAAAGCGTTCGACCCGCGCTTCGATCCGGCGGTCACCTGCGCGTTTTATTGCATCTGTCATTTGGGTCAGATGGGTTTCGGCGTCCTCGACCACGCGTGCGACACGGTCCTGCTGGAAGGTGTCGACACCCTCCATTCCTTTGTCCTTCATTGGGTCGAGGCCGAAGGAAACCGAATGTAGAACCGTTGCAGCGGCGCCAAACAGGATGGGGGCCAGCAGGCTTACCTGTGATGCTGTTTCGGCGTCCAGAAATTCGGTCCGGTATGAGGCTAGCGCCGCCCCCAAACCGGTCAGAACGCTGGAAAACACCTTGCGGGGAAACGCAGGTCTGCGTGCGGTGCGGCGGGCGTTGTAAGCGGATTCGGCCCTTAAACCTTCGCGCAGCAGAAACGCGGCAGCGGTCAGTAGCCCTGCCGCAACCAGGCCGATGGTCATTCCGATCGCGCCATCGTTCAGAGACAGAAACACCAGTGGTATCGCCGGGACAAACAGGATGTTCGCGCGTGCACCTGCCGGTTCGACACGGGCACCATCGAATTGGCCACGCGATGGCTGATCCTGCGAGGAAACATCGCCTTCTGGGCTGAATTTGCCGCCGTACCGTTTGGCCATTTCGCTACAGGCCCCCCAACAGACCGGTGCAGACGCCGAACAACAGCACCAACAGGGCCGCATAGGCCAATTTTTGTACTCCGGTCCCGGACATAGCGCCCCCCAACTGTGACCATCAGGGAAAATTTAGGCGATACGAGGGCTTGGCGCTAGGGGGAAGGTTGAATAACCCGCGTCACTTGCGAGGTTTCTTGCCGATTGCTGGTCTTTTGCGCTGCGGTCGAGCAGGGCGTTTGGCCGGGGGTATTCCGCTATCCTCAGCATCCAGCCCCAGTTGGTCGCGCATGACACGGCGGCGGATTTCTTCAACCTCGCCGGGTTTCAGGTTGCCCAGTTGGAATGGGCCGTAAGAAACCCGCAAAAGCCTGTTCACCACATAACCGATATCTTCGATAGCGCGGCGGATTTCGCGATTCTTGCCTTCGCGCAGGCCGATGGTCAGCCAAGCGTTCGCGCCCTGTTGACGGTCCAGTGTCACGGTCATGGGCTGAAACCGTTCACCATCGATTACCAGGCCTTTGCGCAGCGGTTCGAAATCCTCGTCTTTGGGGCGTCCATTTACCCGCACCCGGTATTTGCGCAGCCATCCAGTTGAGGGTAGTTCCAGCTTGCGCTTGATGCCGCCATCATTAGTCAGCAGTAGCAATCCTTCCGAGTTCAGATCGAGTCGCCCGACGCTCATGACCCGGGGCATATCCTCGGGCAGGTCGTCAAAAATCGTCTTGCGGCCTTTTTCGTCACGCGCCGTCGTCACTAGTCCCGGTGGCTTGTGATAGAGCCACAGGCGTGATGGCTCGGGCTCGGATACTGGTTTACCATCGACGGTAATCCTGTCCTTGGCGGTTACGTTCAGCGCAGGGCTGTTGATCGCCTTGCCATTCACGGTCACACGTCCGGCTTCGATCATGCGTTCAGCTTCGCGGCGCGAGGCGACACCGGCGCGGGCCAGCACTTTGGCGATCCGGTCGCCGGGAGGAGGGGTATTGGTCATCCTCCGGCCATAACCCATCCCGGCGGCTTGCGAAAGACGGGTTTCTGAGGCAGTCAGAGGCATGAAGTTCAGATCCCACATGAAACAGGCGCTGGAACAGGCACAGGCGGCAGCAGACCGAGGTGAAGTGCCGGTCGGCGCGGTGATCGTCGCGCCCGACGGGCAGGTGGTGGCCGCAGATGGGAACCGCACCCGCGAGTTGAATGACCCCACTGCCCATGCTGAGATTCTGGCTCTGCGCGCCGCATGTGCCGCGGCCGGGTCCGAGCGTTTACCCGATCATGACCTTTACGTAACCCTTGAGCCTTGTGCCATGTGCGCCGCAGCGCTGGCCGCAGCCCGCATCCGGCGCATCTACTACGGCGCTTCCGATCCGAAATCTGGCGGTGTCGCGCATGGCGCGCGCGTGTTTTCACACCCACAGGCCCACCATCGACCCGAGGTCTATGACGGCATTGCCGCCGAAGAGGCTGCCGCGCTGCTGAAACGCTTCTTCGCGGCGCAGCGCGGTTAAGTTTTTACGACCATTTCACGTGGGATATCAGCCAGGGGCTTGCCCCCATCTGACGTCACCACAAAGCTTTCGGTAATCGCCAGTCCCCAGTCTGGGGTCCAGAGGCCGGGCATTAGGTGAAAGGTCATATTCTCTTGCAATTCCGTCGTGTCACCGGGTCGCAGGCTCATGGTGCGCTCGCCCCAGTCGGGCGGATAGCTGAGCCCGATGGGATAGCCGGTGCGGTTGGCTTTGACATACCCCGCGCGGGCGAAACTGTCATAGACACAAGCCGCGACCTCTTCGCAGGTGATGCCAGGGCGTGCGGCGGTCATTGTGTCGTCGATAGCGGTTAGAACGGCGGCTTCGGCCCGGCGGATATCATCCGGGGGATCACCCAGAAACAGGCTGCGACTGGCGGGGCAGTGATAGCGTCGATAGCAGCCGGAGATTTCGAAATAGGTCGCCTCATCCCGCGCCAGAGGTCGGTCGTTCCAAGTAATGTGCGAGGCAGAAGCCTCACGACCGGAGGGTGCAATCGGCACGATAGCAGGGTAATCTCCGGCTAGGCCGGGCAGTCCGGCGATGCCTGCCGCCTGCACTTCGGCGACAAGTTGGTTTTTGGGCAATCCTTCGCGATATGCGTCACGCAGAACACCGTGCATATGTGCGGTCAGCTGACCCGCCTTGCGCATCATTGCGATCTCGGCATCGCTTTTTACGGCGCGCTTCCAATTCACAAGCCCTGTGGCATCAATCAATGCACCGAAGGCGCGTTCGAGGATGCGGTGACTGGCGGCTGAGTAATAATAGTTGTCCATCTCCACGCCGATACCAGAGGTCCAGCCGCGATCCCGCAACGCAAGGACGAGCGCGTCGACCGGATGGTGGTCCGGGTGTTGCACATGCTCTTCGGGCCAGTCCAGCAGGTCCATCTGGTCCAGCCAGGTGGTCTGCGCAGCCCCCGCCTTGTCCTGCGTTCTGCCCCACCAAAGGGGCGATCCGCTGGCGGGCAGGATGACCATCTGCGGTACGTAAAAGCTCCAACCGTCATAACCGGTGAGCCACGCCATGTTCGATGGGTCCGTGATCAACATGGTCTCGATACCCTGTTGATCCATCGCAGAACGGGTCTTGTGAATGCGGTCAGCGTATTCCTGCGCGCTGAAATCCGACGCGGGCATCAGAGAGAAATCGCCTGCATGACCTCGGGCTCGATTACATCGACACCGGGTAACCCGTCAGCCAATTCCTGAGCCGATCGCGCGAGAATCGGAAAGGTCTTGTAATGGCACGGGATCACTGTCTTGAAATTGAAATACCGCTTGGCAGCATAGGCAGTGCCCTTCATGTCCATGGTAAAGTGGCCGCCTGCCGAAAGGATGCCGATATCGGGTTTGTAATAATCACCCATCCACTCCATGTCGGCCATAATGTCGGTATCGCCAGAGAAATAGAGCATACGGTCCTCGGACGCGATCATATAGCCGACCTCGGTTCCACCCGTGCGAAGACCATCAGGCGTCGAGAAGGTCGAGCTGTGCGACGCAGGCACCATCGTTAATTTGACACCGTTTAGGTCAACAGTGCCACCCTTGTTGAATCCGACCGTTTCAATACCTTCAGCCTCGGCCCAGTAGCCCATCAGGTCGTATTGCCCGACCACGGGCACGTTTAGATGTTTGGCCAGCGGCAGCACATCGACGACATGATCGAAATGAGTATGAGTCAGCAGGATATGCGTCGCGCCCGCAACGGCTGCGTCATGCTGATCTTCGGGCAAAGACGGGTTGCCCGTCAGCCAGGGATCGATCAATAGAACTTGTCCTGCTGTTTCGATGCGAAAGCTGCCATGTCCCAGCCAAATGATATCCATAGAGAATCCTCCCATTTTCCGCTTGGAGTTAGCCTAGCATCGGCTATGTAAAAATCTATGGATTGGACGCAGTATGTTGATGGATATTGTGAGAGGCTCTCACCCGCGTATTGGGCCGAGCCGATAAACGCGATTACCAATGCGGCCTTTCTTATTGCTGCATTTGTGATGTGGCAAAGGGCGCGCGGGCGGGGCGCACCTTTGGCGATGGCTTTGGTTGTCATATTGGCGATGATCGGAATTGGCAGCTATCTGTTCCATACCCATGCGCAGGTTTGGGCGGCGATCTTGGATGTGACGCCAATTCTGCTGTACATCCTCGTTTACATCTACGCAGTGAATCGCGATGTCTGGCGGCTGAGCAACAGATACGCGCTGGGTTTGACCGCGCTGTTCTTTCCATACGTGGCGCTGACGATCCCGCTATTCCAGTTGGTGCCTGGGCTTGGTGGCTCGGCGGCATACGCCCCAGTTCCTCTATTGATTCTGATTTATGCGGTCCTGTTGCGCCGGAAAGCCCCGGACACTGCGCGTGGGCTGACAATAGGAGCAACTGTCCTGATCACCTCGATCACCTTTCGATCACTGGACACTCCAATTTGCGGGTATCTGCCAACGGGGACGCATTTTATGTGGCACATTCTGAATGCAGTTATGCTGGGCTGGATGATTGAGGTTTATCTGCGGGCGATCCGAAATCCACCTGCCGGAGCTGCGGTGGCTGCAGGATCAGGACATTGATCAGAACCACCGAAGCATCATCCTGATTGGTTAATCCCTGAACGCAGCAGCCAAAGCCTCGGGCAGATCAAATTCAGCCAATACGCGCGCGCGGCCTTCGGCTGACATCTTGAAAGCCGTTTTTTTAACAATGCGCTGGATTTTTTCGGCGGAGTGCTTGGCGGCAAAAGGTTCAAAGTACCATTTCAGAAAAACGAAACAGATCACGTCCTCAAGCGCCTGTACCTCGGCATTGCGCTTGATCCCCTGTTTGCGCAGCATTTGCCCGACGGCTTCTATATCGTCCGCACCATATTCAGCCTGTTCCATGAATCCTTGCACAACGTCAGCGTGATATACGCCTTGCGCCTTCCTCCAGGCCAGATACCCTGCACGTCCTTCGGGGTATTCAGTGCGCTTTAGCTTCCAGCGTTCGACATGCTGACCACGTGCGGCGATCTGTAAAGCATCCGACGCATCGGGAAATAGCCGATCCAGCTCGGTGCTCATGCGTTGGCCATAAAGCAGCTCGACCGGCTGGCCGTCCTCTATATTAGGGTCTTGCGCATTTGCTGCGTCAATTGCGTCCAGAACGGTTTGCTTGCGTGTGCTCATTCTCTGCTCCGTTAGCTCGCCTGAACTGCACCTGACGGGTGGTTCGGCGTTTGATCCAAGACCATGCTAACGAGTTGTTGGAATGGGTGCAGCAGTCAATTGTAAAAAGCGCCGGATCGGGAGGGGGCGTACCGATCCGGCGCGCAGGTCAGGGTTATTTGCCTGCCTGGGTGTGGTCCCTCGTCACGGGCTCCGAAACAGGCGCGGGGAAGCTAAGGTTTCGGGTCAGATTGTTCATATCGATACCCAAAGCCAGGGCGGGCGAGGTCAGAACCAGAGCGGACAATATGAAGGCGGGAAGAAGGGTTTTCATGAGGTGTCTCCGATTTCTCGTTGCGTCACGATATTGAGGTGAACTGTTCGGTTCATTTTTTCAATGGCAAAACTGAACTAATCGGTTTACTTATTTGCATATCAGCCATTCAAATATGCATGGCAGCTGGCGATATTGGGTTTGAATCCCCGTCTGCCGCTCTTGCGAGTGTTGCGGCAGGCAGGTAAACGCCCCCTAACGTAGATGAGGGTTTCCGATGTCGATTGACCAAAGCACCGCCGCCAAGGTGGCCAAACTGGCCCGGATCAAGGTCGAGGATGATGCGCTGCCTGCGCTGGCGTCCGAGTTCAACAATATCCTCGGGTTTATCGAGCAACTGAACGAAGTGGATGTCGAAGGCGTCGAGCCGATGGTCTCGGTCGAGCCGATGCGCCTGAAGCGTCGTCAGGACGTGGTCACCGATGGAAACCAGCAGGACAAGGTCCTATCCAACGCCCCCGATGCGCGCGAAGGGTTCTTTGCTGTTCCAAAAGTTGTGGAGTAAGTCATGAGCGAACTGAACAAACTGGGCCTGGCCGAGGCCCGCGACGCGCTGCGTGCCAAAGAAGTGACCTCGGTCGAACTGACCGAGGCCTGCCTCAAGGCCATTGACGAAGCCGACGCGCTGAACGCGTTTGTCCACAAGACGCCCGAGATCGCGTTGGAGCGCGCCAAGGCGGCGGATGAGCGGATCAAAGGCGGCGACGCGCCTTCGATGTGCGGCCTGCCGATCGGTATCAAGGACCTGTTTTGCACTAAGGGCGTGCCCTCGCAAGCGGCCTCGAAAATTCTCGAGGGGTTCAAGCCCGAATACGAATCCACCGTGTCGCAACAATTGGCGGATGCTGGTGCTGTGATGCTGGGCAAGCTGAACATGGACGAGTTCGCGATGGGTTCGTCTAATGAAACATCCGTTTACGGCAATGCGGTCAGCCCGTGGCGGCGCGGCAATGACGATGCACAGCTGACACCCGGCGGCTCGTCCGGTGGCTCAGCCTCGGCTGTCTCGGCTGACCTGTGTCTGGCCGCGACCGGTACCGATACCGGCGGTTCGATCCGCCAGCCTGCTGCTTTTGTCGGTATCACCGGCATCAAGCCAACCTATGGTCGTTGCTCGCGCTGGGGCATTGTGGCCTTCGCCTCTTCTCTGGATCAGGCCGGTCCGATGACCAAGAACGTCCGTGACGCAGCGATCATGCTGGAAACCATGTGCGGTCATGACCCCAAGGATTCCACCAGCGCCGAGCTGGCCGTGCCAAATTTCGAGGCGATGCTGACCGGCGATATCAAAGGCAAGAAAATCGGTATCCCGAAGGAATACCGCATGGACGGCATGCCTGCCGAGATTGAAAAGCTTTGGGCCGATGGCACCGCTATGCTGAAAGACGCGGGCGCCGAAATCGTCGATATCTCGCTGCCGCATACTAAATACGCGCTGCCTGCCTATTACGTGATTGCTCCTGCCGAGGCGTCGTCGAACCTCGCCCGCTATGACGGTGTCCGGTATGGCCGCCGAGCGCAGTTGGCTCAGGGCGATGGCATCACAGAGATGTACGAAAAAACCCGCGCCGAAGGCTTCGGCCATGAGGTCCAGCGCCGGGTGATGATCGGCACCTACGTGCTGTCTGCAGGCTTCTATGACGCCTACTACAACCGCGCCCGCAAGGTCCGTACCCTGATCAAGAAGGACTTCGAAGATGTCTTTGCTGCAGGCGTTGATGCGATCCTGACCCCGGCAACGCCGTCGGCCTCGTTCGGTCTGGGCGAGATGACCGAGGCTGATCCTGTTCAGATGTACCTGAACGATGTGTTCACCGTGACAGTGAACCTCGCTGGCCTGCCCGGTATTTCGGTGCCTGCTGGTCTGGACAAACAGGGCCTTCCGTTGGGTCTGCAGCTGATCGGCCGTCCGTGGGAGGAAGGCGATCTGCTCAACACCGCCTACGCGCTAGAGAGTGCGGCTGGGTTTGTGGCCAAGCCCGGAAAATGGTGGTAATCCTCAATCCTGACACGGCAATAAAGAACCGGAGCAGCCAAATGCGCAAATTGCTTCTGATCCCGGCCCTTGGGCTGATCGCGGCATGTGATACCGTTACCCCTGTTTCGGGTACCGGTTTCAATACGCCGGAATATCAGGCGCAGCGCGAGGCCGAACTGGCCGGGCAGGGTCTTGCCGGTAATCCGCTTGCACCACCCGAGGCGGTTTCCGAACAGCCGCTCTCGGCGCAGGGGGCTGTTGGTGCCGTACCAACAGGCGACGCCTCTGACATCGCCAACCAGACGGCCATTGCCTTGGCGAATACGTCGGGTCAAGAGACGCGCGTCGCGCCTCTGACTGCAACAAACAACCCAAGTATCTCTGATGAGCAGGATTTTGAGGCTGTCTCAAACCGTCGCAGTATCGATGCCGACGCTGCTCGTATCGAACAGAATCGGCAGTCTTACGAGGTCGTCGCCCCTACTGCCGTGCCCGAGCGCGGCTCTGACGGGCAACCCAATATCGTGCAATACGCCCTGAGCACTTCGAACCCCATCGGTACCCAGTTGTACAGCCGAGCCGGATTTAACCTGCAGGCCAAGGCACAGCGCAACTGCGCTCAGTTCGCATCTCCTGATCAGGCGCAGATTGAGTTTCTGTCGAATGGAGGCCCCCAGCGTGACCGCAAAGGGCTGGATCCGGACGGCGACGGTTACGCCTGCGGCTGGGACCCCAGCCCGTTCCGCAGTGCCGTCAACAACTAAGCTCTCCCCCATCTGGCACCCATCGCCCAATTTCGGCCCCCGCCGGGATGGGCTGTCACCCGAGCTGATCGTGCTGCACTACACTGCAATGGAGAGCGCTGCTGCCGCGCTTGAACGTCTCTGCGATCCGGGTCCCGAGGTCTCCGCCCACTACCTGATCGGTCGCGACGGTGCGCTCTGGCAGCTTGTCCGAGAGGAAGATCGCGCTTGGCACGCCGGGGCAGGGGAGTGGCAAGGGCAAGCCGACATAAACTCCCGCTCGATCGGGATCGAGCTGGACAATGGCGGAGATCACCCGTTTGCCGAACCCCAAATGCGTGTATTGGAACAGCTTTTGCCCGAACTCATGCAGCGTTGGACCATCGCGCCAGAGGGTGTGATCGGGCATTCCGACATGGCACCGGGCCGCAAGTCCGACCCCGGCCCTCGGTTCGACTGGCAAAGGCTGGAACACCAGCGCCTTGCCGCTCGGCGTGGTACTGCCCTCGAACCGAACGTCAACTTCCGCGAGCTGGCGCAGAACCGGGGCTACACAGCGACAAGCGAGGAGAAGACGCTCCTAAATTCCACACGCCTGCGCTATCGCCCGTGGGCCTCAGGCCCCTTGCACCCCGATGATCTCATAGCCCTCTGTCCGCTCCCAAAATCGACCTGATCCGCCCTTCATCTGGCCAAAAATATCTCGGGGATGAATTGGCCGTAGGCCAAGAAGGGGCTGGCCCCTTCACCACCCCAACCCCTCTTGACGCCATCACGCACAGAGCCTACCCAACCCACGCGCGGAGGGCCGGATGGCCGCTGGGGTCGTTAGGCCCGAGAGGAAAGTCCGGACTCCACAAGGCAACGGTGCCGGGTAACGCCCGGGCGGGGAAACCCGACGGAAAGCGCCACAGAAATCAGACCGCCACACACGTGTGGCAAGGGTGAAACGGTGGGGTAAGAGCCCACCGCGCCGCTGGCAACAGTGGCGGCACGGCAAGCCCCACCGGGAGCAATGCCGAATAGGGTCCCCGCGCGGGCCGGTCGGTGCAAACCGATACCGCCGCTAGGCACGCCTTGGCCGAGAGGGACCGGGTTGGCAGCTCGAGCCGCGCAGCAATGCACGGCCTAGAGGAATGGTCATCGAAGGGGGCAACCCTGGAACAGGATCCGGCTTACAGGCCCTCCGCGCATCTCCTGTTACCCGCCCGGAGGTGTGTAGGTGCCGCCAAGTGCTGCAGCTTTTTCGGCGACGGCAACAAATTCCTGCGCCGACCATGCGCGAACGGTCTCGATCCTCGAAACCGCACCCGTGCCCGCGACGGCCATGCCAATTGCCACAGCATCACTGCCTTCAGGCAGTTCGCTGATAACGACGACATCATTGCCTCCAGTGGTTATATAAAATGAGATCAGTCTGCCGCCTGCTTTCTCAAGCAAGACCTTGACGGGACCGGTGCGATCTTCCGGTTTTGCCAACATTCCTTTGACCCCATCTTGCGAATAAGACGCATAGGTAATGAAAACAGGCATATTTCTCTCCCTTGGTTGCAGTTTATTCGGAGCGCTAAAAGCGGCCGACTCCTTGGCCGTGTCGCGTGCAGGATTGCGCGCAAACCGGAAAAGACCCGGCCAAATAGACAGCCGGGCGTTGCTATAGTTGTGAGCGGTGTTGTCTGCCGGAATTTACATCCAGCCCGGTATTACCTAAGTCCGCAAAACGGGCTTCGAAGGTTCCGGCGACACTATCACAGAATCGTGAGCGTTCCAAATCGACTGCTCTTGAAGCCGTGTCAGGAATTGTTCCCCCAACGCGGCGAATCCGGTTGACTTGGGCGCATGAGCGGTTAAAAGCGCACGCTCATAAGGATTCAACCGAAAGGCCCCTGCCTTTTCGGACGCAGGAGATAACCATGGCGAAGCCGACGACAATCAAGATCCGTCTGAACTCGACCGCGGGCACGGGCCACTTCTACGTGACCAAGAAGAACGCGCGCACCATGACCGAGAAAATGACCATTCGTAAATACGATCCGGTCGCTCGGAAGCATGTCGAGTACAAAGAAGGCAAGATCAAGTAATCTGCCCTCTGACATACTTTTTGAAGAAGGACTCTGCCATGCAGGGTCCTTTTTTGTATTGTTTTGGGGTATCTCTTGGTCGGCCTAAACCAAGCGGGGGCGTTGCAGGGGCGCATCAGAGGTTTGGGTGTTCTGAATCTCAGCGGCTTGCTTTTTCTAATCCCCTGCCGCTACGCTTCAGCAACCCTTTCCAAAATGTTGACCGCCATGAAAAAAATCTTGTTGCCCGCTCTTGCTGTTCTGACATTGTCAGCCTGCGAAGACCCCTTTAACCGCGAAGGTGTTGGTTTCACCGGGATTGATGGTGAACCGCGCACAGTGTCGGATGTAAAAGGCGCCGTAGCCTTTTTGCCGCCAGAAACCAACATCCCGGCGGAACTGGCCAAGCTACCAACGGTCCAGGTTACATCGGACAAAGCCGAGCTTGAAAAGATCGCGGGTGTCGCTATCGATAATGGCGGTCGCTCAGATGCGAATTCAGTTCAACTCACTGGCAGTGATACCAATCTGTACCTGAGCAATGTCAGTGTAAACGGTCAGTTGTTCGGCGTCCTGCGTACGGAAAACAACTCCACCAAAGTTGATACATCGGTGGGCTCGGCCTTTGGCGCTCAAACGGAACGCTTTACCGGATGTTTGCCCGCGGGTGATGTATACCGCAAAGGTTCGTCCGAGCGCAGTTCGGGTTTTGCAGTGCCACTGAACTGCCGTTAATTTAGCTTACACAATCTAAGTAAAAGCCCCCGCCATTGGCGGGGGCTTTCTAGTTTCAGTGTTTCTGCAAGTCTTACGAGGCGCTGAGCAAGGGCCCAAACCCAGCAGCGGTCATTCAATCCATGTGACACACCGGACGATGATCACGCGAGTTCAGAGGCCCCCGCCATCCGTTGGCATCCAAGCAAGCGCTATGCGTGTTCTCTATTTCGCCTCACCGCCAAAGAATAGTCAGTGGTGAAACTCAGCCCCGATCAGCAGAACTGTTTAACCTCAACTGATAGGAAGCAACGTTCATTGTTCTACCAATGCCTGCCCATTCTCGTCAAAGAAATGAAGTTTGTCGGTGGGAAAATGCAGGCCGATCTTTGCCCCAGGCTTTAGAGCGGTGTCCCCATTCAGGCGCACGGTAACCTTCTCTTCGGCGCCGCAATCCACGATCAGGAAGGTATCTGCCCCCAGATACTCAATCACCTCGATGATGCCATCACATTGCCCATCGCCCGATGATACAACATCGATGTGTTCGGGGCGAATGCCGAGTTTGCTTGCTACACCCGAGCGCGCGAAGTCGCCGCCTCTGCCATGTTCCAAAGTGTAGCCATCGTTCTGAGTCGTGCACGGCAATATGTTCATTTTGGGGCTGCCAATGAACTGTGCGACAAACAGGTTGGCAGGGCGTTCGTAAAGCTCGCGGGGTGTGCCGACTTGCGCGATCTTGCCGTACTCAAGCACGACGATGCGGTCGGCCAATGTCATCGCTTCAACCTGATCGTGCGTCACGTAGATCATAGTGCGCTTTAGGTTCTGATGAAGTTTCGCGATTTCGTAACGCATTTCGACACGAAGCGCTGCGTCAAGATTCGAAAGCGGTTCATCGAACAGAAACGCCGTCGGGTCGCGCACGATAGAACGACCAATGGCAACGCGCTGCCGCTGTCCACCGGACAGGTCCTTGGGGCGACGTTCCAGAAAAGGTCCCAGCTTGAGAACCTCGGCGGCTTTATTGACCTGCTCTGCTATCTCGGCCTTCGGAACACCCGCGACCTTAAGTGAGAACCCCATATTTTCGGCGACCGTCAGGTGGGGATAAAGCGCATAGGACTGGAACACCATCGTCAGACCCCGCTTGGAGGGTGGGTGATCCGTGACATCATTGCCGTTGATTAGTAGCGATCCGCGCGAGATATCTTCAAGCCCACCGATCATGCGAAGCAGGGTGGATTTTCCACAGCCCGACGGACCGACGAAGACGATGAATTCACCTTCATCAATCATTAGGTCAACGCCTTTGATGACCTGGGCCGAGCCAAACCACTTTTCGACGGATTTTAGTTCGATGCTGCCCATTAGTTCCTCCCTGCCCAATGCAGCCAAACCGCGGCTGTCCAGGTGAATGAATTCCCTCCGGCAGGGCTGCCGGTCAGAGGATCGTAGTATTCAGCGAAGCCGTTTGTTGCGATCAGCTGCGACGTTTTCTGGCGCAGTGCCTCGGCTTCTTCGAGGTGCCCCATATCCGCCAATCCAAACCCGATCAGCATATTCATGAACCCCCAAGTGGGACCCCTCCAGTACCTGCGTTGGTCGAAGTTGGGCATCGCGGGGTCATAGCTGGGAACTGGAAAGGGTACTTTTGCAAGCGTCGCCCGCAGGCGCTCCAGCATGTGCTGTGAGTCAAGTCCCCCAAACCAGCAAAGATACGACGCGTTAGAGATGCTTCCGGCCCAATCACCAGTCAGCGCATCACGCGAGTCGAACGAGCTCAGCGTTTCGTTCCACAAAGATCGCGCGCCCGCTTCGAGCCTTTGAATGTCGCTACTTAGTCCATCCGCAGCAATTCCAAGCCTTTCGCTGATCTCCTGCAGATCGCGTGCGGCGCGCAGAGCGATAAATGTCATCGTCGGATCTGCGACTCGGAAGGGATTCAGGCTCAGCAACTTCTGTTGATCCCAGTCGGCCTGGCAGCCGATCTGAACCAATTTGATATAGCGGTCATAGTCGTATTTGGTCGGTCGGTCTGCACTGTTGACGTGGCTTGTGTCACGACGCTGGTAGTCTCCGACACCTGTGGGATCTACGCCCTCCATTGCTTTGTCCCAGTCCGGTGCATTGTCGCGACCAGCTTCCCACGGATGCGTGGTGCAGACCGCGCCGTGTTCGTCGAGTCGCCATCTCATGATCCAGCGATGCCACGCCAGCAGAGATGGGAAAAGCGCGCGAACGCGGTCCGCGCCTGCATCGCCATCTTTTTCCCAGATCTTCCGCGCCACAGTTGCAGCCACCGGGGGCTGAATGATGCCAGAGGACGGGATCGGCCCGTGGCCACCCCAGACATCCGGGCCGGGGTAGTATCCGTCATCCTGTTTGTGGAACAGGATATGCGGCACCATTCCATCGTCCCACTGGCCCGAGAACAGTGTTTCAAGTTCCACCCAGGCTCGATCAATGTCGAACTCGGCAAAGCCAAGCGCCGCAATCGCGCTGTCCCAATTCCATTGATAGGGGTAAAGCCCTTCGGTCGGGATGGTGTAGCCGCCGCGATCATTGGTAACCAGAATGTTGCGCGCCTCGCGGTCGGGGTTTGTATGTTGGTTCATCTCAGTCATCCTTTGACGGACCCCGCAGTCAGGCCCTTAGTCATGAAACGTTCAAGTCCCAGGAACAGCGCCATGATCGGAACGGTGGCGATCACCGCACCCGCCATCAGGTGTTGTCGGGGAATCTCCGAGGAGTTCAGCATCGTGACGCCTCGGGTCAGGGTAAATTTCGAAGGGTCGTCCAGCAGCATGAAGGCCAGCAGGAACTCGTTCCAAGCGATCATAAAGACGTAGAGCGAGACCGACGCCAGCGCAGGCAGGCTAAGCGGCAGCGTAATCTTCCAAATCACTGCCAGCCGCGACAGCCCATCCATGAGACCGGCCTCTTCCACCTCAGTCGGCAAGCCACGGAAATATCCTTGCAGCATGTACAGCGCGACTGGGATCGTCGTGACCGGGTAGATCATGACGATGCCAAGGATCGAGTTGCGCAAGCCGGTCAGCGAGAACGCGATATAGATCGGCAGCGCCAGGACGATCATCGGCACCATGTAGATCAGCAGGATCGAGCGTGAGAACGCCTTTTGCCCCGAGAAACGGAACCGCGCCACCGCATAGGCTCCGGGGACGCTGAACAGCAGGGTGATAAAGACCGTCAGGACCGAGACGTAGAGCGAGGTCCAAAGATAGGTGCCGAAGTTGAAATCGCGAAACAGTTCGGTATAGCTGCGAAACAGCGCGGTGCCTTGTGATAGATCTACCGAGAAATCCAGCGGGTTCTGCAACAGGGCCTGTTGCGACTTCAGGCTGGTCATCACCATCACATAGAACGGGATGATCACGATCGCCGTGAAGAAGATATAGCCAAAGCCCGTGCAGAACCGGATCACGGCCTCTTCGTACTCGTGGCGGGTGAGCTCGCCGAACGGTGTCTCTTTCAGGATTGCGGCAACGGATAGGTGCATCACGACTGCCATCGCTACCACGGTGACCAGTATTGCCTGCAGGGATGTGTCAGAGCCGATCAGGACAGGCCCGACTCCGGTCTGGCAAGACAGGCCTAACAAGGCGGAAACACCCAGTCGGGCCGGTGCGCGTTGCGCCGGGAAGCGGACATACACCAGACCGGCAACAGCCCCCCATATCAAGCAGAGCAAGACCTGTGGCCGGAACGCAGCCCCGGTCGAGAATGACATGGTGATGGCGACTGTTGTGGCGATCACCACCAGCCAGAGCGCGCCTAGAATCGGGGCGGTTATATACCCTTTGCGCATCACAAACCCTCCTCACGGCTGATGAAGCGGAAGAAGACGAAGCTGAAGGCAATCAGGCACATCAGGATCACAACGGCCACCGCTGCGCCTGCGCCGATGTTCGAAACCGCAAAGGCCTGTTCATAGACATTTACAGTCAGAGTACGGGTGCCGGCATTGCCGCCGGTCAGCAGGAAGATGTCGTCGAACTTGTTGAACGTCCAAATGAAACGCAGCAGGAACAGTACCGACAGGATGCCCAGCAGTTGCGGGATGCTCAGCAGCCAGAACTTCTGGAATGGTGAGGCTCCATCCATATCCGCTGCTTCATACATGCTAGAGTCGATGGATTGCATCCTCGCCAGAATGAACAGGAAGGACAGCGGGAAATAGCGCCAGATCTCGAACACTGTGACCATGATCAGCGCCAAAGGGCGTTCCCCGAAGAAGTTGATCGGTTCACTGCTTAGTCCCATCTGCACCAACAATGCGTTGGCAGAACCTGAGAACGGGTCGAACAAGGTGACCCATGTGAAGGCCACAGCGATGACTGGCGCCACATAGGGGAACAGATAGAGGCCGCGTATGAACCCTTGCCCTTTGAAGCTTTTGTTCAGCAACAAGGCTGCAAACAGGCCCATCACCAAAGCTCCAATGGTGCCGACCACGGTGTAGAACAACGTGACCCACAGCACGCCCCAGAACTCGTCTCCATCAAAGACACGGGCGTAGTTTTCCAGACTGAATTCAAGGTTGGTCAGGACGCTGGGTCCGCTACCGGTCACGCCGGGCTCTGATCCTTCGAGCAGCTCTTCGAAAGCGTCCGGATCTCCGTCCAATGTGACCGGAATACGGATGCGTTCGCGTTGACCGCCTTCCAGTGTGCCGAAATCGCAGAACAGGTTTTGCCCGTCCAGAACACAGGGACTTGCAACTTCGCGCGCCGTCACGCCGTCCGGTAGAACATCTGTCAGGGTGACGCCGACAACGGCGATGTCCTGACTTGAGTTGCGGACGCGGTATTCAATCCGCTGATCCTCGCCAGATCCGCGCAAGCTTTCACGCACCACAGGTGCAGGCGGACGAAGGTCAGACAGGGTGAAGGGCTTGAAACTGATCCAAAAGATCGCCAGCAAGGGCAGGATCACCACAAGCGATACACTGATCACTGTCGGAGCCAGCAGCGTCCAGGCCAGACGCGCCTCGCGTTTGGCTAGCGCCCCGGTTCCGGTCGGTGGGGTGGCCGAAGACATGGGATACCTCGAAGGGTTGGGTGCAGCGGCGTAATCGCCGCTGCATGTGTCACAAGGTTACTGAACCTTCGCGAGCTCGTCGTTCATTGCGGCCACTGCAGCGGCGGCATCGATTTCATCGTCGATATATTGGCGCACGACCCGGTTAATTGCCTGGCTGTTGATCATTTTGGACGCCAAAGCCAGCTGGCCTTCAGCAACGCCCCAGCGCTGCGCCACGTCCAGACCGCCGACGATCTCATCGATCATCGCCTGATCATACAGTTCGCCCAACGGGGCTTTGCGGTCCACGCCAACAGGCAGCTCTGCCCATGCTTCCGAGAACGCGGTCGGGTTGTCAGCATTACCGCGACGGACCGGGAACTTGCCCTCGGGTGCGATGGCCAGTGTTTGAGTATAGCCGTCATCCATGGCGAATTTCACGAACTCCATCGCCGCGTCGGTGTCGGCGTCGTTGGTGATGCCAAAGTAACGAACGTCACCCCAAGCCGCGCCATCTGGGTTCGATGGGCCCGAGAAGTTAGTGACGATACCAGTCTTCGAGGCCAGATCGCGTGAGGTCGGATCATCGTTGATCGTCGGCGGGGCGCTGTCGCGCAGACCGGCCAGTTCGTCAAGGATGAAGGGCGACCAGATGATCATCGCTGCTTTGCCATCAAAATACAGCTCGCGCGATTGTTTCCAGAATAGCTCACCCGGGGGCGAGGCTTTCGAGATCGCCTTGTAGAAATCCAATACCTCTATGGTCTTGGCTTCATCCAGCGGCTGGAATCCGTCCGCGCCAACAGGGGTCACGCCATTGGCGAGGAACACATGTTCCAAAACCTGACTCATGAAGTTTTCATCAACTTTGGTTGCAGCAACGAAACCGTACATCTCGGGCGGGTTGTGCAACTGCTCCAGCGCAGCAACGACGTTGGCGAATGAGTTCGGGGCCTCAAGGCCCGCTTCATCAAACAGGTCTTTGCGGTAGACAACCATTTGGGTCCATCCATCGACCGGTACCGACGCGGTTTCGTCATTGAACGCCGCCATACCAAGCGCGCCGGGGGCGAAGGTGTCGGCGCCCAGTTCTTCGATCACTTCGGTGGCGGCTTCGGTATCCAGAATGCCCGCTTCGGCCCATGGCAGGGCATATTGCAGCGGATGATAGACCACATCTGGCAGGTCTCCGGCGGCAAATGCTGCTGTGGCGCGTGTACCCAGATCACTTTCGGTGACCGGGATAACCTCGACCGTGGTGCCGGTTTCAGCCTTGAACTGGTCAGCCATTTCCTGTTGCTTGGCCAGCCGCTCGGGCTGTTCTTCGGTGGTCCAGAAGCGGATCGTATCCGCCTGAGCGGACATCGCCGCCAATACTAGCGCAAGCGATGTTCCAAGCATCATTCGCGATGCTACAGGTGCAAGTTTCATAGTCGGTTTCCTCCCCGGTTATGATCTTTTGAAAGTTGAATTTTTCGGGCCAGTTCCTCGGCTGTAACGCTTGGTGGCCCGTCGGAATTGCGTTCGATCAGAACGGCCTCACCAATCTCACGCAGATCTGCGGGCGCTTCACCGCGAGTCTGACTGATCAGCATCGTCGCAAGGCGTTCTCCTGCCCGCTTAGAATCGACGCTGAACGTGGTAAGACCAGGGCTGACATATTGGCATTCAGGGATGCCGTCATATCCCAGAATTGATACATCTTGCCCGACCTCGAGGCCCAGTTCTGTACAGACCGAGTAACACCCCAGCGCAGCCAGATCCGTTGCAAATACTATTGCAGTAGGTGGGTGATTCAGCGTCAAAAGCGCGCGTGCCTCAACCGCACCCTCCTCGCGCGTACGAGCACCTTCCCGGATCAACTCGGGATCGGCAGGCAAGGCCGCGATCTTGAGACCTTCAAGATAACCGTCACGGCGCAGATGGCTGTAGTTGAATTTCGGATCGCTACCGACATATCCGATACGTGTATGGCCAAAATCGACGAGCCGACCAACCGCATCACGGGTTGCAGATTCACCCGAAATGTCGAACCAGGATGTCTCATCCTGCAAGTCCGCCTGCCCATACCCCGTGCGGCCATACATGATGAAGGGAACCTTCAACTCTTGCAGGTATTTCACCCTCGCATCGTCGACCTCGGTCCGGGGCAGAATGAATCCATCGGCTTTGCGCTCTTCGACAAGCCGCCCCAATACATCAAGCATATCTTTTTCGGACTTCGCCGTAGAAATCGTCATCGTCCAGTCGGATGCGCTCGCCGCTTCGCATGCTCCGGCCAGAAAATCCTGAAGAAATGGATTATGCCGGTCTGGTTCTTCGCTGTTGATGACCATGGCAATGGCGCGCACCCGCCCGGTTCGTATCGCCTGCGCATGGCTGAGTGGGCGATAGCCCATCTTTCGCGCCGTGGTTTCAACGCGCTTTCTCGTGGATTCCGAGATGTCGGTATATCCATTCAGGGCGCGGGACACCGTGCTCTTAGAAAGCCCAAGATGATCGGCCAATTGATCCAGTTTTACCCTGCCGGGGCCAGAATGACTCCGGGGGCGAGACTGCGGTTGCTGGAGAGTTGGATTCGTCATCATTCTTCTATTTGTTTTCTCCGAAACCGGTTTCGGCAATCAAAATTATGAAATTCTTTGATTGGATCGACCAAGTACACGAACGTTCCAATGGCGAAAGGCGCTGATGAACGCATATGCAAACTTGCAAACGCGGCTTTCAGAGTGGTGCAAAATTAGGGTTGCGCCAACATGGTTGACTGCCGACTGCTACAGTAACTGCAGGCTGATCATTGTTCGCGGAGCTTTGATGGGAATCGGTGAATTGAGCATGAGGACTATGCGTAAATACGGGCGACTATCCGGCTATGAGGGCGTGTAAAATTTGTGGAGGCAAAATAAACTGGTCGGAACATCATGCGAATTCACCAAGGCTTGGTATTGGCTTTTGAAGAGCAACATAAAAAAAGCCCCGCTTAGCAAAGTGCCAAGCGGGGCTTTCTGTATTCTGTTGGAAGCGGTTTTATTCTCTGTTGCCCAGTAGTTGCAGCAGGAACATGAACATGTTGATGAAGTCCAGATACAGGTTCAAAGCACCCATGATCGCCGCTTTGCCAAGCCATTCCTGATCGCCCGCATGAGCCATCTGCAGATAGGTGGTTTTGATCTTCTGCGTGTCATAGGCGGTCAGGCCGGCAAAGATCAGCACACCCAGGATCGACACTGCGAACATGATCGCTGGTGATTGCAGGAAGATGTTGATGACCATCGCAACGATCAGGCCAATCACACCCATCATCAGGAAGGTGCCCATGCCCGAAAGGTCTTTCTTGGTCACATAACCGTACAGCGAAAGACCTGCAAACGCGATCGAAGTCACCAGGAACACCTGCGCGATCGAAATGCCGGTGAATGCTACGAAAATCCAGCTCAGCGACAGGCCCATGACGGCTGCAAATGCATAGAAAAACAGCTGTGCGCCAGATGCAGACAGCCGGTTGATCGCAGCGCCAAAGCCAAACACCATCGCCAAAGGTGCAAACATCACGATCCAGCCCAGGATATTGGGGCTCAGCGTGACCGGATCACGGAAGATCGACAGCAGTTGCGGGCTCGAGCCCACGGCCCATGCCACGGCAAATGTGATCAGCATGCCTACGGACATCGTGCCGTAGACTTTGTTCATATGGGCGCGCAGGCCCTCGTCTATCTCGGCAGCGCGAGCGCCGGACGCCGTCCGGATCGTGTCGAATTGTGCCATATAGGGGTCTCCCTTCAATATTCTGTTCGCAGCCCACGGATGCGAGCCGGTTTCCCGGTAAATATCGGAGAGTGTGGCCCTCGTTTCAAGGGTTTTAAGCCTGAAACTCAGCAAAACTGTCGGCAATTTTTGCAACTGTCGCCAAAAAACCGGCGGCTTGGTCGCCAAATCCCTCAAGCCGCCGGTATTTTCGAATTAATACAGATGTTTGTGCCAGCTGTCGGGCGCGTCCCAGAACGGGCGCTCTGCTTCGTTACGCGCGTCTTTGCGTGAAACGCCGATGTCATTCAGTGCATCATCATCAAGCTGGGCGAGGGCGCGCCGCTGACGAGCGAGGTTAAACAGGTCAAGTATCCGAGCACCAATCACCTTACGCTTGATGCGACGATGAGTTGAGATGGCTATATGGGTCATGATCATTGCCCTTTCCTGATTGTTTGATGAAACCCAGCGCTTCAATCAATTTCCTTGATCTATATGGAGTAGTCTGACATATTTTGGAAATGAATGTTTATGACGAGTCTCATAAGGAATCTTGAACATGCGAAATCTGGACATCACTACATTGCGGTCTTTCGTAGCTGTTGCTGATCATGGTGGCGTGACACGTGCCGCTGGATTTCTTCACCTCACGCAATCTGCAGTCTCTATGCAGCTCAAGCGGCTGGAAGAGCTTTTGGGGCTGGAATTACTGGATCGGTCCGGTCGAACCATCGCGCTAACGGCGTCCGGAGAGCAATTGCTGGCATACGCACGGCGGATGATTGCGTTGAATGATGAGGTAATCGGGCGGTTGACGGATCAGGCGTTTGAGGGCGAGGTCGTGCTAGGCGTACCGCATGACGTCGTTCATCCGTTCATCCCGCGCGTGTTGAAGCGTTTCAATGCCAGCTTTCCTCGGGTCAGCGTGAACTTGGTCACTTCCAACACGCGGCACTTGAAAGAAGAGTTCGCACGCGGAAGCTTCGATCTGATTGTGACTACGGAATCGGGTGCGGGCGAAGGTGCCGAAACCCTGCACCATATGCCTTTGCGTTGGGTTGGCGCGCTGAACGGATCTGCCTGGCGCCAAAAGCCTTTGCGGCTGGGGTTTTGCCGGAATTGCATTTTCCGTCCGGTTGCGACAGCGGCGCTGGATGATGCGGGAATCGAATGGGATATGAGCATCGACAGCGATTCCGACCGCACCGTTGAAGCCACCGTCAGCGCTGATCTGGCTGTGGGAGTTTTGCTGGAAGGCACCCAGCCGAGCCATCAGGAACTGATTGACCATGCCGGGGTGCTGCCGGATTTGCCCGTGCAGTTCATAAACCTTTATGGTGCCGAGCGGGTACGTGAGGAATACGTATCAGAGCTTGCGAACCTACTGCGCCAAAATTTCAATCATCCAACGGCGCAGCCGCTTAAAGTGGCGAGTTGACGCGGATCACCACTTTGCCGGTGGATTTGCGATCGCGCAGCAGTTCCAAACCTTTTGCTGCGTCCTGCAAGGGCAGGACGTGGCTGATATGAGGCTTTATCCGGCCCTCTGAGTGCCAGCGGAACAAGGTGCTGAAGCTGTCGTGCACGATCTCGGGCCGGAAATTCAGATAGCCGCCGATATATACGCCGATCACGGTCAGGTTCTTGACCAAAAGACGATTGGCTGGAACCTGTGGCACCTCACCTCCGGCAAATCCGATCGGTAATAAGCGACCCTCAGGGTTGGTTGCGCGGAAGGCGGCCTTGAAGACATCACCACCAATTGCATCGTAGACAACGTCAGCACCACCCAGAGCGAGAACGCGGTCGCGCAAGTCTTCGCTTGCGTCAAGCAGATGGTCTGCACCAGCTTTTTGTGCCACGGCCAATTTGTCCTGCCCGCGGGCTTGGGCGATGACTGTCGCACCCATCAGTTTTCCGATTTCAACTGCGGTCAATCCCACGCCACCGGCAGCACCGGTGACCAGTAGGGTCTCGCCCGATTGCAGTCGCGCCCGGTGCGCAAGAGCAATATGGCTGGTGCCATAGGCAATTTGGATCGCGGCCGCGTCTTCGAAACTCATGGAATCTGGAAGGGGAATTGCCCGGTCCGCATCAAAAACGCCTGATTCGGCCAGGCCGCCTTGACCCGAATAGACTGCAACACGATCACCCAACTTCAAATGCGCAGCATTGTTTCCAATTTCGGTGACAATCCCCGCAATCTCCATGCCCAGCGTAAACGGTGCTTCGGGGGTGTCCTGATACGTGCCTTTCTGCATCAGAAGGTCTGCAAAGTTCAGGCCGCAGGCGCGGATTGCGATACGAACTTGGTTCTCTTGCAGCGGTACTTCGCGTGTTTCGCATAGCTGAGCGGGTGCCCCTTTGGTCTCGATACGAAATGCCTGCATCATTGGTCTCCGCTCTTTTGTCGCCATAGGCCGTTTGGCTTGGCCGTTTGTCAATTCCATTCGCAATCTTCACAGCGTTAAACTGAATAGGGTGGATCAACTGTTTCCCATTTGGAAACTATTAATCTCTATGCTGGCCGTACAACCACAAACCACTGTTCGAATTCTCTGATTCAACCAGCTTGAAAAAATAACGGATTGCGGCAATATTGTTCTATGGTGCTGTTCGGGGGGCACGATCCGAATTAGGGAGTTCTTAAGCAGCGACCCGCTAACTAAGCGGCGATGGCTGCTGTCGCGGTTTCCCGGACAGGTGTTTGTGTAAAGGAGACTACCAATGACCCATCACGTCGATGTCCATGTGGGCAAACGCGTCCGGCATCGCCGCTGGCTGATTGGCATGACTCAGCAGCAGTTGGCGCAGCAAGTTGGTATCAAGTTTCAACAAATCCAAAAATACGAAACAGGGGCCAACCGTATAAGCGCATCGCGTTTGTGGGACATTGCCGAAGCGTTGGATGTTCCCGTTAGCTTTTTCTTCGAGGGTCTTGAAGAGGCTCAGAAGTCGGATGCAGACAAGAAATCGGTTCCTGCGGATTTGATGGGTGACAAAGAAGCGCTTGATCTTGTTCGCTCGTATTATGCGATCCCGGAAAACCAGCGTCGCCGCCTGTTTGAACTGGCACGCGTGCTGAGCGACGTCGCCTGATACAAGCGCTTGACTTCGCGGGGTGTGGGGCGCACGGGTAAGCAATGCAAAACACCCTACGAAGCGATCTAGAGATTGCCGAAGAAATGGCCGACGCTGCGCGGGCGGCCATTCTTCCGTTTTTCCGCCAATCTAACCTGAAGACAGACAACAAACTCGATGCCGGTTTTGATCCGGTGACAGCCGCTGATCGCGAAGCAGAAAAAGCAATGCGTAGGGTGCTGGCTGATCACCGGCCTGAGGACGGTATCCTGGGGGAAGAGTTCGGTCATTCCGAGGGAACTACCGGACGAGTTTGGGTGCTGGACCCAATTGATGGCACGCGCGGTTTCATAAGTGGTACGCCCACATGGGGTGTTCTGATCGCCCTAAGCGATGAGACTGGACCGAAGCTTGGTGTGATCGATCAGCCCTATATCGGCGAACGTTTTATCGGAGATAAAGAGCACGCATTTGTCAAAGGCCCTTTGGGACGCACAGAACTTGGGACGCGTGACACTCGATCTCTGGACCAGGCGATCATCTTCACCACTTTCCCGGAGGTTGGCAGCGCGGTCGAGGCCGCCGCATTCAAGGCGGTTTCTCAGAAAACGAAGCTGACACGCTATGGGATGGATTGTTATGCCTACGCGTTGCTCGCTGCAGGTCAAACCGATCTAGTGGTCGAGGCCGGATTGAATTCCTACGATATCCAGGCCCCAATCGCGGTGATCGAGGCCGCGGGTGGTATTGTGACGGATTGGCAGGGCAATCCGGCTCATAATGGTGGGCGTGCGCTCGCTGCAGCCAATACTGAGATTCATGCGGCAGCGCTAGAAATTCTGAAGCAATACTAAACGGGTTGCCGACCCTTCTTTGCGACTTTAAACTGATCACGGCTGGTTCTTACGCCCGTTTTCCACCAGCCCATCACTCCATGCATGAGACGGGCAGTATGCGGGAGTGCGAAAATGACAGAATTTCTGATCCGTAACGCCGATATGATCCTGACGATGGATGATGATCGGCAAGAGCTTGTAGGCGCTGATCTGCTGGTTCGGGATGGTAAGATTGCCCAGATTGGCCAGCGCCTTACGAGCGATGGCGAAATACATGATGCAAATGGGTGTGTTGTGACCCCCGGTCTGGTGAACACCCATCACCATCTCTACCAAACGCTCACCCGCGCGGTTCCCGGCGGGCAGGACGCATTGTTGTTTGGTTGGTTGCGAACGCTCTATCCCATCTGGTCCCGCTTTGGTCCTGACGAGATGTTTATATCTGCCCAGATCGGATTGGCCGAGATGGCACTGTCCGGCTGCTCGCTTAGCTCTGACCACCTTTACCTATATCCAAATGGCGCGCGGCTTGAACACACGATCCATGCAGCGTCAGAGCTGGGGCTGCGTTTTCATCCCACGCGTGGGGCTATGAGCATTGGCGAAAGTGATGGTGGACTGCCTCCTGATGCTTTGGTCGAATCCGAGCAGGCTATTCTGGAGGATATGATCCGTGTCGTAGACGCCTATCACGACCCATCTGAGGGTTCGATGTGTCGCGTTGGTTTGGCGCCATGTTCGCCGTTCTCGGTTAGCCGAGACTTGATGCGTGATGCCGCGCTGTTGGCGCGCGACAAAGGTGTGATGCTGCACACCCATCTGGCGGAGAACGATGAGGATATTGCCTATTCTCAAGATCAGTTCGGATGTAGACCCGGCCAATACGCCGAAGAATTAGGCTGGACCGGTTCGGATGTCTGGCACGCTCATTGTGTCAAGCTGGATGGCGCCGAGATTGACCTGTTTGCACGTAGCCGAACCGGCGTTGCGCACTGTCCATGTTCCAATTGTCGTCTTGGTTCAGGTATCGCGCCAGTCCGAAAAATGCGTGATCAAGGCGTGCCAGTCGGGTTGGGCGTGGATGGATCAGCCAGCAACGACAGCGGCAATCTGATGGCCGAGGCGCGCCAGTCTATGCTGCTGCAACGAGTCGCAAACGGCGCTGACGCCATGTCGGCCCGTGAGGCGCTTGAGATCGCCACCCGAGGCGGGGCGGATGTGTTGAATCGGCCCGATTGCGGCCGGCTTATGCCCGGTAAACGAGCTGATATTGCCATTTGGGACGTGCAAGGAATTGAAAGTGCAGGCAGTTGGGACCCCGCTGCGCTCCTTCTGGCCGGACCGACGCGTGTCAAACACCTCTTTGTCGAGGGACGCCAGATTGTTCGTAACAGTCAGATCGCCACGATCGACCTGCCAAGGGTCATAGAAACCCAGAATCGTCTGGCACGCGCGCTGGCAGAATAGCGGATCCGCTCTTCATCTGGCTAAAAATACCTCCGCCGGAGGCATGGGCCATAGGCCCATTCCTATCAACCAGAAACAGCTCGTCCGGCGATCCAGGTATCGGTTACGGCACGGTCATCACCCATCATGATGGTCGGGAACACCGCTTCCCAAAGATCATCAGCATGAGCTTCGCGCTGGGCGATAGCAGGCGTCGATGCGAGGTTCAGCACCGCCAGATCGGCTTCCATGCCCACGGCGATGTTTCCAATACGGTCATCCATCCGCAGGGTACGAGCCGATCCCACCGTTCCAAGCCAAAGCAATTGCGACGGGTGCAGAGGATAACCCCGCAATTGACCAATCTCATAGGCCGCAGCCATTGTGCGCAGCATTGAAAAACTTGAGCCGCCTCCGGTGTCGGTGGCCAAGCCCACGCGGTGCCCTGAGTGGATCAGACCATTCATGTCAAACAGGCCAGAGCCGATAAACGTGTTTGAAGTGGGGCAGTGGATCAGGGCTGCATCTACCTCGCGCAGACGATCCCGCTCTCGGTCTTCCAGATGGATCGCGTGCCCATAAAGGCCATTTCCGCCCAGCAATCCAAACTGCTCGTACGTATCCAGATAGTCGCGCGTGTCGGGGAACAGGAATCGGACCCATTCGATCTCATCGGTCTGTTCGCTCAGATGGGTTTGCATCAGGCAGTCGGGATGCTCGGCCCAAAGCGCGCCCATCGCCTCCAGCTGTTCTGGCGTCGATGTCGGCGAAAATCGTGGAGTGATGGCGTAAGATATGCGATCAACCCCATGCCACTTTTCAAGCAGAGCTTTGGACTGGTCGTACCCGGTTTGTGCAGTATCCCGCAGCCCCTCAGGCGCATTGCGATCCATGCAAGTTTTACCCGCGATGACCCGCTGCCCACGCGCCTGCGCCGCGGTAAAGAAGGCATCGACACTCTCGGGATGAATGGTGCAAAAGCTGCACATGGTTGTGGTGCCGTGGGCAGCGGTCAGGTCCAGATATCTATTCGCAATTTCAGCGGCATAGGCGGGGTCGTCAAACTTCATCTCTTCAGGGAACGTGTAGCTGTTCAGCCAATCGATCAGCCGCTTTCCCCAGCTCGCGATCATTGCCGTCTGCGGATAGTGGACATGAGAATCCACTAATCCCGCCATGATCAGGTGATCGCCATAATCCTTAATGTTGGCGTCGGGATGCGCGTCAGACAGGTCGGACGCCTGGCCCAGTGCCGCGATGCGGCCATCTTCGATCAGGACGGCTTGGTGAATTTTGGTCGCATCGGTGGGCTCACCTTCGAACGGTGATCCGTTGAAGCTAAGCACACGTCCCTTCAGAAGCGTCTTTTGCGCCATTTGTTCTGTTCTCCGCCTGTTTTGGACCGCCAACCAGCATAGGGGCGCGAAAGATGCGGGTAAATTGGACCATTGTCATTGTTTTCCGGTAGCTGCTTCTTCTATCTAGGGGCAATCGACAAGAAAGAGGGGCAGCGCATGACGACAGGCAACGACGAAGCCAGACCCGATCAGCCCCGCGATGAGGACGCCTATGCGCTGGACCCGCGAACCGTTGCGGCCATCCTTTATGCGGTTGATGTCGAAGATCGTGCCAAGCTGATTGAGCTGATGGAGCCGCTGCACGCGGCCGATATCGCTGACCTTCTGGAACAGATCAATCCTTACGACCGTGCGCGCCTGATCCGGCTGTATGACAAAGAGTTCGACGGCGATATCCTGTCGGAGCTCGACGAGTCAGTTCGGGAAGAAGTAATCAATGTCCTGAAACCGGACGTTCTGGCCGAAGCCGTTCGGGATATGGAAAGTGATGACGTTGTTGACCTTCTGGAAGACCTTGAAGAGCCGCAGCAAGAAACCATCCTGGGCGCGCTTGAAGACTCCGAACGCGTCGCGGCAGAGCAAGCCCTATCTTATCCAGAAAACTCTGCTGGCCGCCTTATGCAGCGCGAGGTGGTCATGGCGCCCGATCACTGGACCGTGGGGCAGGCCATCGATTTCATGCGTGCCAACGACGATTTGCCGGAACAGTTCTATCACGTCATACTTGTTGACCCGCGATTGAAACCGGTTGCTCAGGTCACGCTGGGCAAGTTGATGGCAACCCGGCGCGAGGTACCGCTGCAGGACATTGCCGAAGATGAATTCCACACCATCCCCGTCGAACAGGATGAAGAGGACGTGGCCTATGCGTTCAATCAGTATCACCTGATTTCGGCTCCAGTCGTGGATGGCGACGGTCGTTTGGTCGGTGTCATCACCATCGACGATGCGATGGTGGTCCTGGACGAAGAATACGAAGAGGATATGCTGCGTCTTGCGGGCGTCTCGGACGAAAGCTCTCTGTCCGATAGTGTAGCGGCAACCAGTAGGCGCCGCTTGCCTTGGCTTGGTGTCAATCTGGTTACCGCGATTTGCGGATCGCTGGTGATTTCTCAGTTTGAGGCCGCGATTGATCAACTGGTGGCGCTCGCGATCCTGATGCCGATCGTCGCCTCGATGGGGGGCAATGCCGGGACCCAATCACTTACCGTTGCAGTGCGGGCGTTGGCAACACGCGACCTGACCGGCTCGAACGTAGGGCGCGTGATCCGGCGAGAACTGCTGGTGGGAATGCTCAACGGGCTGTGTTTCGCTATCGTGTTGGGAACCGTCGGGATGATGTGGTTCGACTCCCCGCTGCTGGGTGTCGTGATCGGATCTGCGCTGGTCGTGAACATGATCATCGCGGGCTTTGCTGGTACGGTAGTACCGGTCGTGCTGGACCGTCTGGGTGTTGACCCGGCGCTGGCGTCAGGAACCTTTGTGACCACGACAACGGATGTCATGGGGTTCTTCATCTTTCTGGGGCTTGCCAGCGTGGTGCTATTGTGAACGAGACAACCGATCTGACCGAAATCAAGGCCGCAGCGCGCAAGGCGGCATTCGCGCGACGCAAGGTAGCGTTTGATATGCGCATCCCGGGCGCGGCCGGGCGCTTGTCCGAGGTTCTGGCGGGTCATCGCGGTGTTCCCATGTCTGGCTACATGCCGATCCGCACCGAAATCGACCCGCTGCCTGCAATGGCCGAGGCTTCTGCATATGGTCCAGTGGGCGTGCCTGTCATTCAGGCCGCAGGGCAGGCGTTGCGCTTCTCTCGATGGACGCCTGAGGGCATACTGAAAGATGGACCCTTCGGCGCGAAAGTGCCCGAGATCGATGACTATTTCGACCCGGAAATCCTGATCGTGCCACTGGTTGCGTTTGATGCGAAGGGTGGCCGCTTGGGCTATGGCGGCGGCTTCTATGATCGCACGCTTGAAGGGTTGCGCGCCAAGCGCCCGACGCTTGCCATAGGATTTGCCTTTGATGCGCAGGAAGCCGAACATCTGCCGCTGGAGCCGACCGATCAACCACTCGATATGGTGATTACTGAAAGCCGGGTGCTAACTTTCTAAGTTATCCCTCGCTATGCGCGATCGCGATTTCCTTTACATTGGCAGCCTTCAGGCTGAGTGATTGTTTGCTTCTGCCTTGTTATTGCCACTTCAAGCCCCTAGGACCGCAATCATGAGGATTTTGTTTCTTGGTGACGTCATGGGGCGTTCGGGTCGCGCCGCCATCCAACAGCATTTGCCACGTCTGCGTGACGAATGGCGGCTGGATTTTGTCGTTGTCAACGGCGAGAACGCCTCGAACGGAATGGGGCTGAGCGGGGACCACGCCAAGCTGCTTTTGGACGCGGGAGCCGATTGTATCACCTTGGGCGATCATGCTTTCGACCAGAAAGACATGCTGCAGTTTATTGAGAAAGAACCTCGCATCGTGCGTCCGTTGAATTATGCCAAAGGGGCACCGGGGCGAGGGCATCGACTGTTCACCGCGCCGGGCGGTCGCAAGGTTCTGGTGGTGCAGGTGTTAGGGCAGGTCTTCATGAAACGCCCCTTTGACGATCCCTTTTCGGCCATTGAACCGATCCTGAAATCGCACCCACGCGGCGGCCAGGCGCAGGCGATCATCGTCGACATGCATTGCGAGGCAACGTCCGAGAAGATGGCGATGGGCCATTATTGCGACAAACGCGCGAGTCTTGTGGTTGGGACGCATACGCATGTGCCTACCGCGGATGCGCAGGTATTGCCGGGCGGTACAGGATACCTGACCGATGCCGGGATGTGCGGCGACTATGACTCGGTCATCGGAATGGACAAGCAGGAACCGATGCGCCGGTTCATAACCGGGATGCCCAAGGCGCGGTTTACGCCTGCGACCGGTGAGGCGACCTTGAGCGGAGTTTTTGTCGAAACCGATGACCGCGATGGAAGCGCAAAATCCGTGCAGATGATTCGTGTTGGCGGGCGGTTGCAGCAGTCTAAACCCTGAAAAGCACGTCAGACTTGCCCCGCCGCACGCAATACGTGAAACTACCTATTAGGCGCGTGTGCCAGATCAGGGTTCGGACAGAATACCAAGAATGCAATTCCTTCAACTGACAGAGATGGGCAGCGCAATTCTGGCGCTGATGATCGTAGCGGGCATGTTCATCATGTTTCTGCGCGAGGTCTATCCGACCGAAGTCGTCGCAATCGGCGGGGCGGCCCTGATGCTGGCAACCGGTATCCTGCCCTATCAAAGTGCGCTTGCAGTCCTTTCGAATCCCGCGCCGTGGACCATCGGCGCGATGTTCATCATCATGGGTGCCTTGGTGCGCACCGGAGCGCTTGATGCCTTCACCTCGCTCGCGCAGAAGCAGGCGCAGGTGAACCCTCGGTTTGCTATCGGGTTATTGATGGCGTTTGTCGTCGTCGCTTCGGCGGTGGTGTCGAACACACCGGTTGTTGTTGTAATGATCCCGGTCTTTATCCAGATCGCCCGCACGCTGAACGTTTCGGCGTCCAAATTGTTGATCCCGCTCAGCTATGCGGCGATCCTTGGGGGTACGCTGACGCTGATTGGCACCTCGACTAACCTGTTGGTCGATGGTGTGGCCCGCGCACAGGGTATGACGGCGTTTTCAATCTTCGAGGTTACCCCGCTGGGCATCGCGCTGGTGATCTACGGTATGGTGTACCTGCGCTTCATTGCGCCACGACTGCTACCCGAGCGTGACAGCATGGCTGAGATGCTCAGCGACCGGTCCAAGATGAAGTTCTTTACTGAGGCGGTTATCCCACCCGACAGCAATCTGATCGACCGCGAAGTGACCGGTGTTCAGCTGTTCAAGCGCCCCGGTGTGCGCCTGATCGACGTCATCCGAGGCGATGATTCACTGCGGCGGAACCTTAAGGGGGTGACGCTGAAAGTGGGCGACAGGGTAGTTTTGCGCACCGAGATGACCGAATTGCTGAGTCTTCAAAGCAACAAGGAACTCAAGCGCGTGGATCAGGTCTCAGCTGTTGAGACCAAGACGGTTGAGGTTCTGATCACGCCGGGCTGCCGTATGGTCGGTCGAACGCTTGGTGCGATGCGGTTACGTCGCCGATATGGTGTCTACGTCCTGGCGGTTCATCGCAGGAACCAGAATATCGGGCGTCAGTTGGATGCTTTGACCGTGCGCGTCGGGGATACGCTGCTGTTAGAGGGCTCGCCTGCGGATATCCAGAAGCTGGCCGCCGATATGGATATGGTCGATGTTACGCAACCTTCGGCACGAGCGTTTCGCCGCAGCCATGCGCCCATAGCCATCGGTGCGCTGGTCGGGATCGTCGCCCTGGCGGGGTTGGGCGTGGCACCGATTTTGCTGTTGTCGATCATCGCCGTTGCTGTGGTTTTGCTGACCCGATGTATCGACGCGGATGAGGCGTTCTCATTTGTCGAAGGCCGATTGCTGGCCCTGATCTTCTCCATGCTCGCAATTGGGGCTGCGCTCGATAAATCGGGCGCGGTTAAACTGATTGTCGAAGCGGTCGCACCGGCGCTTGGCATGTTGCCACCTTTCTTGATCATATGGGCCGTATATCTGTTGACCTCGGTGCTAACCGAATTGGTTTCGAACAACGCCGTGGCGGTGGTGGTCACTCCGATCGCGATCTCTCTGGCTCAGGCTGTAGGAATTGATCCGCGCCCGCTGGTGGTCGCGGTGATGGTGGCGGCATCGGCATCCTTTGCGACGCCGATTGGCTATCAGACCAACATGATGGTGTATGGCCCGGGTGGGTACAGATTCACCGATTTTCTGAAAGTTGGTGTGCCGCTGAACCTGACTGTGGGTCTGCTGGCGTCACTTCTTATTCCGTTCATCTGGCCGCTCTGACACTGGCACGGATTCGCCGACCTGGTGTTTCGGGCCTTGTAAATGTCGATATCGTCACAATCTTTTTGCCTAAGATGAATGTGAAAGGATGGGATCATGCCTTTTCCAAAACTCGGGCAGGCCATTGTGGCCGGAGCAATCGTATTGGCCTTGCTGGGCAGCCAAAGCTCGGCAGGAACAGTCACTGGCACGGCAACCTACCGTGAACGGATCGCCCTGCCACCGGATGCGACGCTATTTGTCGAATTGCAGGATATCTCTCGGGCCGATGCGGCAGCGGTCACGCTGGCGGCGCAACGCTATGCGTTGAACGGAGTGCCCTCGGAATTTGAACTGACTTTTGATGACGCGCTGATCCGCGAGGGGATGACCTATGCAGTACGCGGGTCGATCTATCGCGGGGGTGAGCTGTTGTTTACGACGGATACGGTCCATCCCGTGCTGACCAACGGCGAAGGCAATTCGGCTGATCTTGTGCTGGTGCAGGCCGGTGCTCAGAGCCCCGCGACCCTGGAAGGGACTGAGTGGACAGCCATCGGTATCGGTGGAACCGTGCTCGACACAAAACGGCCGCCCCAGCTTTCCTTCGCTCAAGGTGGTGCGTTCGGTGGCACGGGCGGTTGCAACCGGTTTTCTGGGCAAGCCGAGATCACCGGCAACAGCCTTGAGTTTCCAGACAATATGGCCGCGACTTTAATGGCGTGCCCGCCAGAACTGGACGAGGTCGAGGATCAGTTCTTTGCTGCCCTGCAAAACGTGACGAACTATGCCGTTGCCGGCGACAGCATGGTTTTGCTCGATGCTGCAGGTGAGCCGATACTGAAATTCGTGCGCACCCAGTAATCAGGCCACTGCGCGGGACCTTCCTGCGTTGCGACCCGAGAAGATGCAACCGCCCAGAAACGTGCCCTCTAGCGCGTTGTACCCGTGGTAGCCGCCGCCGCCAAAGCCCGCGACCTCTCCGGCTGCAAACAAGCCAGGGACGATTTGTCCATTGGCGCCGATCATCTGACTGTCCAGATTGGTCTGCAGCCCGCCCAGTGTCTTGCGGGTCAGTACGTGCAGCTTGACCGCGATTAGCGGGCCGTTTGAGGGATCGAGGAACTTGTGCGGTTTGGCCGTCCGGATCAGCTTGTCGCCCCGATAATTGCGTGCCGCAAGGATGGCCATCATCTGGGCGTCTTTGGAAAACGGATTGTCGACCTGAGAATCCCGTGCCTCGACTTGGGTGCGCAAATGCGTCTCGTCTATCAGACCTCCGCCTAATTGGTTCATGCCGCTGACCAATTCAGTCAGCGTGTTGGCGACGACGAAATCCTCGCCCTTTTCCTTGAATGCCTCGACCGGGCCAGTCGCCTTGGTGCCAGACAGGATGCGCTGACGGATCACCTCTTTCCAGCTGCCCGAAGTGAAATCCGGGTTCTGCTCGGACCCCGATAGCGCAAATTCCTTTTTGATGATCTTCTGGGTCAGAACGAACCAGCTATATTCATATCCGGTTTTCAGGATCTCTTTCAGCGTTCCCAGCGTATCGAACCCCGGCAAGCAAGGGGGGTGCAGGCGATTGCCGCGCGCATCGAACCACATCGAACTTGGGCCGGGTAGAATACGTATACCGTGCGCGGGCCAGATCGGATCCCAATTGCGCACACCTTCAGTGTAATGCCACATTCTGTCGCCGTTGATGACATGTCCGCCAGCTTTCTCGCTGATCGGGATCATGCGGCCATCGACATGAAACGGAACGCCAGCCACCATATCTTTGGGCGGTTCACCCAGCCGGTCGCGGGGCCAGTTCTGTCTCACCATCTCAAAATTCCCACCGATCCCACCAGAGGTGACAATAACCGAAGGGGCATAGACTTCGAATTCGCCTACTTCGTCCCGGTTGGTCTTGCCACCTCTTTGAATGCCGTCATCGGCCAGGACCTCCCCTGACACGCCTTTGGCAGAACCATTTTGCATAATGATGTGGCTGACTTGGTGACGGAACTTCAATTGGATCAAGCCGGCGTCGAAATGCGCGCGGACGCGGCGGATAAAATGCTCAAGTACACCTGGGCCGGTTCCCCAAGTGATGTGAAAGCGAGGGACCGAGTTGCCATGGCCGTCCGCATAAGAACCGCCGCGTTCGGCCCAGCCCACGACGGGAAACCAGCGCAGCCCCATTTCATGCAGCCACGGACGCATTTCACCTGCGGCGAACTCGACATAGGCTTCAGCCCATTTGCGGGGCCAGTTGTCTTCATCGCGGTCAAACTGCGCGCTGCCCATCCAGTCGCGCAGGGCCAGATCGTGGCTGTCGCGGATGCCCATGCGGCGCTGCTCGGGGGTGTCGACCATGAACAGGCCGCCGAGGCTCCAAAACGCCTGTCCACCCAGAAAATGCTCAGGCTCCTGATCCAGCACGATCACCCGCTTGCCCCGGTCGCCCAATTCGGCCGCCGCCGAGAGGCCCGCAAGGCCGCCTCCGATCACGATCGCGTCTGCGGTGTTATTGGTCATCGGATGTCCTTTCAGCGGCTGCGGAACCAAAGGATGAAGGGGGTTACGACCACATACATCGTGATACCATAAACGGCGGCAGGAACGGCAAGTGGGCTGAAGCCGGTCGTGGTGCCGGTGATCAAAGCTGCCAGCGTAATTCCCATCGCCGAATTCTGAATGCCAGTCTCGACCGAGATCGTTTTCGCCTCACTCCATGTCAGATTGGCGATGCGCGCCAGCCCCAGACCGATCAGCAAAAGCGCAACGTTCAACGCGATCAGAGCTGCCCCAATCGAGCTGAGGTTTTGGATGAAGAACTGCCAGTTTCCGGCCAGTGCCGCCGCGACGATCAGCACGAACAGTATCGATGCGAGCGTCGAAAGCGGGCCGTCGACCCGAATGGCGAACCCCCTTGCAAAGTGACGTATGGCGACGCCAATGGCGACTGGAAGGGTCGTGATCAGGAACAGCGCGGTGGCTAATGCGCTGATCGAAACTTTGGGTGCGGCCTCGCCCATGAAATGATCTATGGACCATGCGGCCAGAATGGGGACGGTCGCGATGGACAGCAGGCTGATCACCGCTGTCAGGCTGACCGACAGCGCCACATCACCTTTGGCAAATTTTGCGAGGATGTTGCTGGTGACCCCACCGGGGCAAAAGCTTAAAAGCATGACACCCACGGCGATTTCAGCGGGCAGTCCGAACAGAGTGACCGTCGCGAAGGCAGCCAATGGTATCAGCACAACTTGACTGATGGCGCCAATGGCGAAGGGGTACCCCCGCGCCAAAACTCGGCGGAAATCGGCGGCTTCTAGCCCGATCCCCAGTGACAACATGATAATGGCCAGCGAAATGGGCAGGCCAACGTTGATAAGCAGGTCCAAGAACAACTCCTCCCAAAGTCATTCGGGCCAGCCTATGCGAGGGGTCGTAGATCAGGCAACAACGCCGTTGGGTCACCCGTAGCGTTGAGCAAACCGGCGCAGGATTTCACCCGGCTCCGTAACGTCTGCGGCATGGCACATATCGATCAAGCTTTGCGCATCCTCTGGCGGAAAATAGCCGTGGTCCTTGTAGATGTTGATCCGCTGTTCAAAATCTTTGGCGTCCGCTTCGGGGTGGAATTGGGTGGCATAGACATTCTGCCCCCAGCGGATCATCTGAAACGGGCAGGGGTCAGACGCTACCAGATGAACGCAGCCATCCGGCAGTAGCTGTACGGCTTCCTTATGTCCCACAAACGCTTCGAATTTCGGCTTTAGGCCTGCGGTCAAGGGGTCTTGAGCGCCATCTTCTGTCAGACGGCAGTCGGACGGTCCGACCGGTTCGCCAAATTGCCGTTTGCTGACATCTCCGCCCAAATGTACGGCGAGAATACCCAAGCCATAGCAGCAGCCCATGAACGGGTGATCTTTCGCAGTGATCTGGGGCATCAGTCTCATGATCGCGCCTTCGATCTTTGCATCCAGCGCGGATTTGGTGGTCGGATCGTCACTGACGCAGCCGGGACCCCCACCCACGATGACACCAGCGTAATCGACGACATCCAGCCCTTCGGGCAGGTCTTCGCAATCCAGCCGGATGCGATGAGTTTGCGCAGGGCTCAGCCCGGTTTTGTCCAGTATCGAGGCATATTCGGCATCCGATGCATCGGTTTCCGGGCGCAGTTGCAGGATCAGAAAGCGTTTCATAGGAAGCCTTTAGCCATCAAAGCGGCCAGAACACAAGGATCGCGGGGATCGAGACCGCTATGATCAGGATTTCCAGCGGCAACCCCATGCGCCAGTAATCGCCAAAGCGGTATCCTCCGGGACCAAGCACCAGCGTATTGTTCTTGTGCCCAATGGGCGTCAGAAACGCGGCAGACGCCGCAACGGCCACCGTCATCAGAAACGGATCGGGCGACACCTCAAGCGTGCGCGCCATCTGAATGCCAACCGGGGCGGCGACAATGGCGGTGGCTGTGTTGTTCAACACATCGGACAGGGTCATCGTCACGACCATCAGTACGGTCAGGATTGCCCAGGCGGGCAGGCCGTTGGTCAGCTGAATCAAGGCGTTGGCGATCAACTCGGTTCCGCCCGAGGTTTCAAGCGCGCTGCCCAGTGGGATCATTGACCCCAGCAATACAACCACCGGCCATTCGATGTGGTTGTAGATATCCGCAATCGGCATGATCTTAGTCAGAACATAGGCTACGACCACGAACCCCAGTGCGATCGGCAGATAGATCAGCCCGATACTGGCCGCCAACACGGCAGCCGCAAATAGGCCGATGGCAAGCCAGGCTTTCTCATTCGCGGTTACATTCAAGCCGCGCTCGGCCAAGGGCAGGCAGCCGAGCCACTCAGTGACATCGGGTGCTCGGTCGCGCGGGCACAGCAGCAATAAGATGTCGCCGGGCTCGACCTCGGTTTTGCGAACCTGACTGGTGATCCGGCGCCCTTGGCGTGAAATGCCCATCAGGACTGTACTCTGTCGCCAGGCCAGTCCTAACGCCTGCGCAGTTCGCCCAGTGATGCGCGCGCTTTCGGGGACAACGACTTCAACCACTTCCAGCCCTTCGCCTTCGGCAGTCAAAACCTCCTGCCGACGGGCGTCCGAGAAATCCAGATTGAGCGCGGCGCGGAACTCATCCAGCGCTTCGGGGCGTGCTTCCAGAACAAGCGCATCGCCTTCATGCAGGGTTGCGTGGGTTGATCGACCATAGCGTCGCTTTCCGTCCCGGATCAGGCCGATGATAGCGACGTCAGATTTCTCGGCGGCCTCATAAAGCTCACTGACCCGTTTCCCGATATGGGGCGATTCAGGCGGGATCGTCAGTTCGGCGATGTATTCGGCCAAAACTTCCGAGGTTTCTTCCTGCGCGCCGCGATTGGGAATGAGGCGCCAGCCGATCAGCGCGACGAACGCCAGCCCCGCAATTGCAGCCAATCCGCCCACCGGTGCGAAATCGAACATGTGAAACGGTTCGCCCAGTGTTTCAGCCCTGATCGAGGCGATGATGATATTTGGCGGCGTACCAATCAGCGTGGCCATCCCTCCCAGGATCGTCGCAAAGCTGAGCGGCATCAGGCTAAGGCCGACCGGGCGCCCCGCTTTGCGCGCGGTCTGGATATCGACTGGCATCAGTAGCGCCAGCGCCGCGACGTTGTTCATGAAGGCCGATAGGATCGCCCCGATGCCGCCCATTAGCGCGATATGCGCGCCCAATCCGCGCGATGCGTCGACCAGTGTGCGCGTGATCATGAACACTGCACCCGAGCGCACCAGACCGGCAGAAACCACCAGCACCAACGCCACGATGATCGTGGCCGGGTGCCCGAACCCGGCAAAGGCATTGTCAACGGGCACCACACCCAGCGTGACCGCGATCATCAAGGCGGTGAATGCTACAAGGTCATAGCGGAACCGCCCCCAGAGCAGCATTCCGAAAACGGCGATGAAAAGGGAAAAAAGAATGATCTGATCTGTCGTCATACCGCCACCATAGTCACGGGCGAAGACAGGGCAAGCCGCTCTCTTGATCCTTTGCCCCGCAAACGTCTATATGAGCGCCAAACACGCAATCACGATGACGAGGACGCACCATGGCAGGCCACTCCAAATGGGCCAATATCCAACACCGCAAGGGACGTCAGGACGCCGCGCGGTCCAAACTGTTTTCCAAGCTGTCGAAAGAGATCACGGTCGCCGCCAAGATGGGCGACCCCGATCCGGACAAGAACCCGCGCCTGCGTCTGGCGGTGAAAGAGGCCAAGTCGAATTCGGTGCCCAAGGACGTGATCGACCGTGCGATCAAGAAGTCCGTAGCAGGCGAGGGCGATGAATACGAAGAAATCCGGTATGAGGGCTATGGTCCCAACGGTGTGGCCGTGATTGTTGAAACGATGACCGATAATCGCAACCGTACCGCCTCGACTGTTCGTTCGACCTTTTCGAAGAATGGTGGAAACTTGGGTGAAACCGGCTCGGTCGGGTTCATGTTCGACCGCAAGGGCGAAGTTGTGTATCAGGCAGACGCAGGCGATGCGGATACGATTTTCGAAGCCGCGATCGAGGCCGGGGCAGAGGATGTCGAAAGCTCGGATGACGGTCACATCATCTGGTGTGCAGATACGGACCTGAACGATGTGTCGAACGCGCTGGAAGAGGCGCTGGGCGAATCCGAATCCACCAAGCTGGTCTGGAAGCCGACAACGACGACCGAGTTGGGTCTGGAAGACATGCAAAAGCTGATGAAATTGGTGGATGCATTGGAAGACGACGACGACGTTCAGCGCGTGACCACTAACTTCGAAGCGACCGACGAGGTTATGGCGCAGCTCTGATGTATCGGACAAACGCCAGATGAACCAAACCCGGCCCAGCGGCCGGGTTTTTCTGTTGCAGCTGCGCGTTTTACACAAGCCTTGGTCCTGAAGCCTCTTGCGATTAAACTCAGATCATTGAGGCTGAAGGACCTGAAAGGCAACCGTAGGCACATCATGCAGAGCATCGCAAATGGCGAGTAAATCGACTGATCCGGCCCGACGAAATGTCCCGGTTCTGGCTAGCCAAAGTATCCTTTCCCAGGTGGCGTGGACTTTGGGCAGCCCGTCTATCGTATTGCCATTCCTTGCGGTCTCGCTGGAGTTACCGATGTTCCTTGCCGGTGCATTGGTGTCGATCCGCATGGTTGGCAGCATGATCTCGGACGTGTTTTTCGCCCGCTCCATTGCTGCGCAGGCGCGGAAGAAACGCGGGATTGCCCTGACCGAGATCGGAATTGGCGGTTGCCTTCTGATGGCCCTTTTGATCGCGGCCACCGGCAGTGTCTCATTGACGGCCATTGCCTTTGTGATCGCCTTTTTCATGATTGGGCTTATTGAAGAAAGCCAATCCCTGATGCTGTCTGACCTGTTGGGCGATCATCTGAAATCGAAATCCCGGATGGTTATCCGTTATCTCCAATTGGGCGCGGGAGGTCTTTGTGCCATCGGCTTGGTGTTGCTGATACACGAGATCACGAAAGAGTACCCGCCATTCTCGCGGCATTCCGCGGTGATTGCGGCCTCGGTCGTGTTTTTCTTGTTTTCAGCATTATGCATTCTCGGCATGGCCGAGATCGCCCCCGATGAGTCCGGTAATGGAAAACCTAAAGGTGCAGGACGTCAATCGCTGCAGAACATCATCTCCGGAATCGTAAGTATGTTCGAACAGCCATGGTTCCGGCGCTATATGGCTCTGCGGCTTCCTTTGGTTGTCGTGTCGCTGTCGGTTCCGTTTTTTGCGCTCATCGCTGCCGAGGCACATCACAACTCGGCCAAGGGTTTGACGGCCATGATCATCTCATCCGCGTCCGGCTATCTGGTCTCGGCGCCCTTGTGGCAATTGGTGAACATGAAATCACACCGTACCGTGATGGTCGCGGGCAACTTGTTGGTCGCAGTGACAGGGATCGTTTTGTTGGCGTTCCACTATGCCGGTATCGATCACGAAGTTCACTTGCACGCCATTGCCCTGTTTGTCGTCTCGGTGGCGACAACTGGAATTTCCAGTGCGCGCCAGCTGTATTTTTTAGATGTTGCGCCCAAGGAACAACGTATTCAGGGCGCAGCAGCCATCAAATCCATCTGCAGACTCGCTGCCGTTGCACTGTCTGCAATTTTGGCTGTGGTTGCACATATGCACGAGGTTGCCGCTGCCATCGTGTTTATCGTGCTGGCAAGCATCTGGGCGGCATTTAGCTGTTACCGCATCGCGAAACCGCAAAAGGCTTCAGAGTCGCAGGCCTAATCTGCCGCCGGTGCGATCAGTTGCTGCGTTGCCGCGCGACGTACCGCTTGGGTCAAGGGTGCAAGGGCAGGGCCAAGGACACGCCCGATCTGCCAGGTCAGTTCGATATCGAGCGGCGCATCGGGGATTACTTCACAAATCTGCCCGTTTGCGATCGCTCTTCTTACAAGGCTTTCGGGGTTCATACCCCATCCTAAACCGGCGATTGCCGCGTCAACAAAGGCGTTTGTGGACGGCAGAAAGTGAGACGGTGGCGAAAGACGGCTGCCTGTCTGGGCATATATCCAGGATTTCTGCAGATTATCTTTACGGTTGAAGGTCAAGCAGGGGGCCTGTGCCAGGGAATTGGCGGAAACCCCATCAGAAAACCACCGCTGCATGAAGCCAGGGCTCGCGGTCGGCAAATAGCGCAAAGTGCCCAACGCGATGGCATCGCATCCGGTAATGTTCTGACCACCCACCGTTATCGCCGCACTTACGTCGCCACGCCGCAGCCAGTCAGCCGAATGGTCCTGATCGTCAATTACAAGGTCGAACAGTATGTCTTCGGCGCGCGCCATCGCGTCGATAAACCATGTGGCCAGACTGTCAGCCGGTAGCGCGACGCGAACCCGTACCGGACCTTCACGCTGATCCAAAGTCAGCTCTCGCGCCAACTTTGCCTCCAACAGGCCGATATCTTCGGCATGACGGGCGATCCGCAGACCCGCCGGAGTGCCGATGCATGGGGTGCCGCGATGAATAAGGGCCGCACCAACACGATCCTCCAGCGCCTTGATCCTCTGCGAAATAGCCGACGGGGTGACGGATAGCTCTGCGGCTGCGGCCTCAAAGCTGCCGTGTCGCAAGATCGCCGCCAATGCTGATAGCTGATGAGGATCGAGGAGCATTAGAGTTACTTAATCTGGGTAATCATCATTAATTTGATAGATTTACACCGGCCATGTAGTCAACGAGTATCGACAGGAGGCTGCATGTTCCCATCAATGATTGCCGGGTTTGCCCTGAGTTTTAGCCTTATATTGGCGATAGGCGCTCAGAACGCCTTTGTTCTGCGCCAAGGCCTGCGGCGCGAGCACGTCTTTGCACTGTGCCTGACCTGCGCAGTGTCTGACGCGATACTGATCGGGGCGGGTGTTGCAGGGTTCGGCACCCTGGCTCAGGCCGCGCCGTGGTTTGAAACGGTGATGCGCTATGGTGGGGCAGTGTTTCTGATTTGGTACGCCCTACGTAGTTTTTGGTCTGCCTGGCAAGGTGGGGCGGTGATGGATACCGCAACAGGGCAGCGCACCAGCCTGCGTGCGGCCATGCTGACCGTGCTGGCCTTCACTTGGCTCAACCCCCATGTATATCTGGATACGGTCGTATTGATCGGGTCGATATCGGCCCAATATTCAGATCGCATGGGGTTTGCGATAGGGGCGATGACTTCGAGTTTCGTTTTCTTCTTTTCGCTCGGCTACGGTGCCAGAGTGCTTTCACCGATTTTTGCCCGCCCGCGCGCATGGCAGATTCTTGATTTTATCATCGGAATCGTGATGCTTATGATCGCGTTGAAACTTGTTATCATGTGAAGGGTTGTCCCGGATCAGAATTCGGTGTTCAACCGTTTGTATGACCTCACCTAATGATCAGCACCGCCCGCTTGTTGGCATGTTTTGGATGCTTGCGGCCGGGCTGTCCTTTGTGGGCATGAATGCGCTGGTGAAGGTGCTGGGAACCAGCATGAACCCCATTCAAGCGGCATTCTTGCGCTATGTCCTGGGTCTGGTGTTTCTTTTGCCCGCAATCCGGGCGATCCTCGGAACTCCATTGACCCCGCGCAATCTTACGCTGTTTGGACTACGCGGAATGGTCCACGCCATCGCCGTCATGCTTTGGTTTTTTGCGATGACGCGCATCCCCCTCGCCGAGGTGACCGCGATGAATTACATGACACCTATCTACGTCACGGTGGGTGCGGCACTGTTCTTGGGTGAAAAGCTAGCTTTTCGTCGTATCGCCGCGATTGGTGTTGCTGTGATTGGAGTAGTGATCATCCTGCGCCCGGGCTTTCGCGAGATATTGCCCGGTCACATAGCGATGCTGGGGGCTGCACTTGCGCTTGGTGGTTCCTATCTGCTGGCCAAAGTCATGGTCCGTGATACCCGTCCCTCAGCGGTTGTTGCCCATCTATCGATATGGGTCACCATCGCGCTTATCCCTTTCGCCGTCGCGGTTTGGGAGCCGCCCAGCCTGCGCGATCTTGGTATACTTTTCATCGTCGCCAGCTTTGCGACTGCGGGGCACTATTTCATGACGCTTGCATTGCAGGCTGCCCCGGTGGCCGTGACCCAGCCGGTGACGTTCCTGCAGCTGATCTGGGCCACTTTGCTCGGCGCTTTGGCCTTCCATGAACGCATCGACATCTGGGTAATTGCAGGAGGCACTCTGATCCTGGCTGCCGTCAGCTTCATCACCTGGCGTGAAGCCGTGCTGAGCCGTGGCGGCACACCGCCGCAAGGTTCTGAGACCCCACCGGCGAAACCAAGAACCGTTATTGATTGACGAGTCAATAAAAACCGCTTAGCCTTCCTTGCACTCAGGTATGGCGAAGAGGCGAAGATGCCAAAACTCGGAATGGAGCCGATCCGGCGGGACGCGATCGTCAAGGCGACGATCGCCGAGCTTGGCGCGCAAAAATCCCTTGATGTCACCGTTAGCCAGATCGCCAAACGCGCAGGTATGTCCAGTGCATTGGCGCATCATTACTTTGGGGGCAAAGAACAGATATTCCTAGCCGCGATGCGGCGTATCCTGACGGATTTTGGATCTGAAGCGCGCGCACAACTCAGCACGGCAGATCCGGAAGAGCGCGCACAGGCCATCATTCGCGCCTGTTTCGCGCCATCGTGTTTCACACCGGATGTTATCGCAGCTTGGATGACTTTTTATGTTTTGGCGCAAACCAACGATGATGCGCTGAGGCTCTGGCAAATCTATCAGGCGCGCATCCGCTCGAACCTGATCCATGCGTTGCGTCCACATATGAGTGACCCGAGCGAGGCTGCCGAAGGTATGATCGCGCTGATCGATGGGTTGTACATCCACTCTGCACTGAATTCCCCACAAGAGCCGCAGCGGGCAGTCACCCATGCGCTGCGGGTACTGAGAGTTTTCCTAGAGGCCGAAAAATGACAAAGCCGAATATTCTGATCCTGATGGTGGATCAGCTCAACGGGACCCTCTTCCCCGACGGTCCTGCAGAATGGTTGCATGCGCCGAACCTGAAGAAGCTGGCGGCAAGATCAACGCGTTTCGCAAATGCATACACTGCCTCGCCGCTCTGTGCTCCGGGACGTGCGAGCTTTATGTCGGGTCAACTGCCATCGCGCACTGGCGTCTATGACAACGCCGCCGAGTTTAGCAGCGATATCCCGACCTATGCCCACCACCTTCGTCGTGCAGGATATTACACCTGCTTGTCCGGCAAGATGCACTTTGTCGGCCCAGACCAGTTGCACGGGTTCGAAGATCGTCTGACCACTGATATCTACCCGGCAGATTTCGGTTGGACGCCGGACTATCGTAAACCCGGTGAGCGCATCGACTGGTGGTATCACAATATGGGCTCGGTCACTGGGGCAGGCATTGCCGAGATTTCCAACCAGATGGAATATGATGACGAGGTCGCTTATAACGCCAAGGCCAAGCTATATGACCTTGCACGCGGCAAGGATGATCGCCCCTGGTGTGTGACCGTCAGCTTCACGCACCCACACGATCCTTACGTGGCGCGACGCAAGTACTGGGATCTGTATGAAGATTGTGAGCATCTTGAGCCACAGATCGCGGATCTGGGATATGACAATCAGGACCCTCATTCCAAACGTATTTTCGATGCCAATGACTGGCGCAGCTTCGACATAACGACCGAGGATATTCGCAAATCCCGTCGCGCCTATTTCGCCAATATCTCATATCTGGATGACAAGATCGGTGAGATACTGGAGGTTCTGGAAACGACGCGGCAAGAGGCGATCATACTGTTCGTGTCCGACCACGGCGACATGCTGGGTGAGCGCGGGTTATGGTTCAAGATGACTTTCTTCGAGGGCTCTTCCCGCGTGCCGCTCATGATTTCTGCCTCCGATCTTCCAGTTGGTCGCATCGATACACCAGTTTCGACGATCGACGTGACACCGACGCTTGGTACGTTGGCGGGCGTCGATATGGCTGAAATCTCACCTTGGACGGATGGTGAGGACCTTGTTCCGTTGGCAAAGGGCACAGACCGAACCGCGCCGGTTGCAATGGAATATGCCGCCGAGGCCTCATACGCTCCTTTAGTCTCTTTGCGTTATGGCAAGTGGAAATACAATCGCTGTACATTGGACCCCGATCAACTGTTCGATCTCGAGGCTGATCCGCATGAGATGGAAAATCTCGCTGGCCTGCCCGAACATGCAGGCACCTTGCAAACACTGCGTGCTAAATCCGAGGCGCGATGGGATTTGGATCGCTTTGACGCCGATGTGAGGGCCAGCCAAGCCCGGCGCTGGGTGGTTTATGAGGCACTGCGGCAGGGTGGCTATTATCCTTGGGATTATCAGCCTCTTCAGAAAGCGTCTGAACGGTACATGCGCAATCATATGGACCTGAACGATGTCGAGGATAGCCAGCGTTATCCGCGTGGCGAGTAATCCTTTACATTTTTGAAATTGCACCCGTCGGAAGTGCAGAGACTTTTCGTCGAAAAATCTTGCCCCGAAGGTGAACGGAGACACGAATATGGAAGCAGATTTTGTCATTGTTGGCGCCGGTTCTGCTGGTTGCGCGATGGCTTACCGTCTGAGTGAGGCCGGAGCTTCGGTTCTGGTGATCGAGCATGGCGGCACTGACGCCGGACCCTTCATCCAAATGCCTGCCGCCCTAAGCTATCCGATGAATATGTCGCGATATGACTGGGGCTACAAATCCGAGCCCGAACCGCATCTGAACAATCGTCAACTTGCTTGCCCCAGAGGCAAGGTGATCGGAGGGTCGTCTTCGATCAATGGCATGGTTTATGTGCGCGGTCACGCGCGGGATTTTGACACCTGGGCCGAGATGGGCGCAGATGGATGGTCCTATGCAGATGTGCTGCCGTACTACAAGCGCATGGAAACCTGGCATGATGGTGGTCATGGCGGTGATCACACTTGGAGAGGCACGGATGGACCTCTGCACGTGTCGCGAGGGCCTCGTGAAAATCCGCTGTTTAAGGCGTTCGTCGATGCAGGTCAGCAGGCTGGATATGAGGTCACTGGCGACTATAACGGTGAGAAACAAGAAGGTTTTGGGCCGATGGAGCAGACCGTCTGGAAAGGACGGCGCTGGTCGGCGGCGAATGCGTACCTTAGGCCAGCGCTCAAGCGGCAAAACTGCGAAATCATCCGGGGTCTTGCGGCGCGCGTGATTATTGAATCCGGGCGCGCATCCGGGGTCGAATTGATCCGGGGTGGCAAACGGGAAGTGATCACAGCGCGGCGCGAGGTTGTATTGGCGGCTTCGTCTATCAATTCGCCTAAGTTGCTGATGCTTTCGGGGGTTGGACCCGCGGCGCACCTGGCCGAGCACGGTATCAAAGTGGTCGCCGACCGCCCTGGCGTCGGCGCCAATCTGCAGGATCACCTAGAACTTTATATCCAACAGGCCTCGATCCAGCCGATCACGCTTTACAAGCATTGGAACCTGATCAGCAAAGGAATGATCGGAGCGCAATGGCTGTTTACCAAAACAGGCCTTGGTGCATCGAACCAATTTGAAAGCGCCGCCTTCGTGCGTTCGAAACCGGGTGTGGAATATCCTGACATACAATATCATTTTCTGCCGATGGCGGTTCGCTATGACGGGCAGGCGGCAGCCGAAGGGCACGGATTCCAGGCGCATGTGGGGCCAATGCGGTCGCCCTCGCGCGGCGCTGTGACTCTGCGATCTGCCAAAGCCGAAGACGCGCCGGTGATCCGGTTCAACTACATGAGCCATGATTCGGATTGGGAAGACTTCAGAACCTGCATTCGCTTGACCCGAGAGATCTTTGGACAGCAGGCGTTCAAACCCTTTGCCGGTAAAGAGATCCAACCGGGGGCGGAGGTTCAGTCGGACGATGAGCTAGATGCCTTTATCGCTGAGCATGCCGAAAGCGCCTATCACCCTTGCGGGACTTGCCGCATGGGCCGTCCGGATGACAAGGATGCCGTTGTCGACCCGCAGGGGCGTGTGATTGGGGTGGATGGATTGCGCGTCGCCGATAGCTCGATTTTCCCGCAAATCACCAATGGCAATCTGAACGCGCCGTCGATCATGGTGGGTGAAAAGGTGTCGGACCATTTGCTGCAGAAAGACCCTCTGCCCAAAGCGAACGACCAGCCCTGGATAAGTCCGAGATGGGCAACGGCACAGCGCTGACACATCCAAAACCCACGGCGTGCATTTATCCTGAAAGCTGGTTGATTGCGCTCGGAATTTGATCGGCGTCAAAGCGGAGTGCGACAGTCATGTTTAGCCTTGGGATGTAACGCTGAAACAAGGAGCCAACTGGATGTCTCATACCCCGCATGAACTGGCTGAAGAGTTCCCCGACAAGCTCGAAGTGATGAGTCAGCTCAAGCAAACGGATGCGCATTTTGCCCGACTTGCGGATGAGTATCATGAGGTCAACCGCACCGTGCATCGGGCTGAAACCAACGTCGAACCGATGGAGGAATTGGCCGAGGTTGATTTGCGCAAGAAACGCGCGGCGCTCAAAGACGAGATCTGGGCGATCTTGTCAAAAAGCTGAGGATTAGGCGGGGGCTCTGCCCCCGGACTCGCAGGATATATATGGCCAGGCGAAGATCAGGTGACCTCATAAGGCAGGGTGCCGCGGCTATGGGCGTCGATGGTCAGGCGGCGCTCTAACGGTGGGACTGATCTTTGGTGGCAGGTTTGACGCTCGCATATGCGACATGATATGCCGATGGGCTCGTAAGCGCTCGCGTTGTTTATGTCGAGATTATCGGCGTAGACCAATGCTTCGGCATGACGAACCTCACATCCCAAGGCGATGGCGTAGCGGCGGACAGGAGCACCGAACGAGCCTCCGGATTTTGAAACATCACGAGCCAATGAGATATAGCGGACGCCATCCGGCGTCTCGGCTAGCTGTTGCAGGAAATGACCCGGGGTCTCGAATGCCCGGTGGACATTCCAGAGTGGGCAGGCGCCGCCGAAGCGGGCGAATTGAAGACGCGTGGCTGAATGGCGTTTGGTGATCGTTCCGGCCTGATCGACACGGACAAAAAAGAACGGAATCCCCTTTGCGCCGGGGCGTTGTAGCGTAGACAGGCGGTGCGCCACCTGTTCAATCGACGCCCCGAACCGGTTGCTGAGCAGCTCCAAATCATGCCGATAGTCTTGCGCTGCGGACAGGAAAGCGCCGTAAGGCATCAGCGAAGCCCCGGCAAAATAGTTGGCGAGGCCAATCTTGGCGATGGCGCGGGCCTCATCGCTTTGGAAACGGGCGAAATCTAGCGTTGCTTCAAGCAGCTTATCCTGACTGATCAACGCCACCTGCAGCAGCAGTTGGAAGACCTGCGTTTGTGGTGCGGCGCGCGAGGAAAGGCGCAAGTTTTTGTCACCAGCATTGTAGCTGCGTAAGGTTTCTGTGTCGGCGAAAGTGACGTGAATGCCGCGTTCTGACAGGCTGTTCAGGGCGACTTGCCGAATATCGCTGGTTTCATCGGCACGGCTGGCGAAGCGTTCGGCGGCGCGGTCAACGGCGTCAATATAATTGTCGCAGTAGTGAAAGAAATCGCGCACCTCTTCCCATGGGCTGGCCTGAATACGGGCATCCTCGCGGCCCAATGCCTCGTCGAGCGAGGCGAGGCGTTCATGGGTCTGGCGATAGGCGCGGTGTAACTCGATGAACGCGCGTGCAAGCGCGGGCGCATTTGAAGCGGTGAGCCTGAGATCAGCCAGAGGGGGCGCCGTTTCGGCGAACACCGGATCGGCCAGTGCTTCGCGCATATCCGAAACCAATCGTTCGCTATCCCCTGTGCTGAGTTCGGTCACATCCATACCAAACTCTTGCGCCAGTGCCAGAACAACGGTCGTCGAGATCGGCCGGTTGTTATTCTCCATCTGGTTCAAATAGGGCAGTGAAACGCCCAGTTTTGCGGCGAAATCCTTCTGCGTGAGGGTCAGGCGTGTGCGCATTTCGCGCAGCTTGGCGCCAGCGTATAGTTTCTGAGTGGCCATGGCGGTTCTTTGCAGCTTTACTGAATCTGCAGGCTAACTTTGCAAACCCTGTCGCGCAAGCCGTCTACAGACCCAATTGCCGTTCGCGCCAGATAACAACGCTGATCGCGCAGATTGCCAGTGCGGCGGTTGCCAGCATCAGCCAAAGCAGAGGCATCGCGCCCGTCTCATGCGTCAGCAATGCGCCTGCCAATGCGCTGAGTGCCGCGCCGCCGCCCAACATGATCGCACCGCTCAAACCAGAGGCAGTGGCCGCAAGATGCGGGCGGACCGAAAGCGATCCGGCGGTTGCATTTGGGATCGCCATGCCGTTGCCCAACCCGACGAAGGTCATCAGGCCGAAGAAGCTGAGCGCCGTTCCCAAATCCACTAGGAACAACAAAGCTGATAGGGCCACGCCAATTGCATTCAGCCAGCATCCCCAGCGCACCATTCGGTTGACGCCGAAGCGAACCGAGAATCGACCGCTGATGAAGTTGCCGAAGAAATAGCCAATCGCAGGCGCACCAAAGTAGATGCCGACCTCGGCGGCTGTCATGCCGAACACTTCGGTCCCGATAAAGGGTGCGCCCCCGAGATAGGCAAAGAACGCACCTGAAGAGAACGCCGAGGACAGGGAATAGCCCCAGAAGCGGGGCGATCTCAGCAATTCAGGATATTCGCGAAATTGCTGCATCAGTGTTTTGCCGCTTGCGGCTGCGGTTTCGCCAAAATCTTGGTAGGTCAGCACCAGCGCTAGCGCCGCAAGGGCAAAGGGTAGCCAGAAATTGGCTTTCCAGCCAAAAGTTTCTTCGAGAAGCCCGCCGACAGCAGGACCGATCATCGGGACGACTGCCATCCCCATGGTGACATATCCGAGCATCGAAGCAGCCTGGTCCTGTTCGTACATGTCCCGCACAGCCGCACGACTTAAGACAATACCAACGACAATGACGGCCTGAAACATTCTGAAAGCGAGAAAGGTCTCGACATTTGGGGCGTATATACACCCCAGCGTTGCAAGCAGAAAAAGGGCGAGTCCCCACAGCAGTACAGGCCGACGTCCGGCCTTATCGGCAATGGGTCCTATTAAGATTTGCAGTGCCGCGTTGACCAGAAGATAAAGCGCGATCGAAAGCTGCATCACCTTGTAATCAGTCTGAAAATACGTCGCCATAAAGGGAAGGCTGGGCAGATACAGATTCATGCTCAGCGCCGACAATCCTGACAACAAAACGAGTGTTGCAAGCGTGGGGGGCGTGCGGCTGACAGAGGGTGAACTGAACTGCATGGTTTACCTTTAGACCCTGATCGCGCGAAATGCCATCGGCAGTTTGGCTTGTTGTGTTAATTAACAAATTTGCAGTTATCTCAAATAGTGTTGCCAAATATTTGCAAATTTGCCGAAAACTTCTTTGGCCGCCGATCCCAAATCGTTATGGTCGCGCAAATTCTCTTGGGAGACTACCGACATGAAAGACATCCTTTCCGAGCTCGAAGGCCGTCGCAACAACGCGCGATTGGGTGGTGGGCAAAAACGCATCGACTCGCAACACGCCCGCGGAAAGCTGACGGCACGCGAACGGATCGAGTTGCTGGTAGACGAAGGCAGCTTTGAAGAGTTTGACATGTTTGTCAGCCATCGCTGCACTGATTTCGGAATGGAGAAACAAAAGCCTGCTGGTGACGGGGTGGTCACAGGCTGGGGTACAATCAATGGTCGAATGGTCTACGTCTTCAGCCAGGATTTCACCGTATTCGGTGGCTCGCTGTCAGAAACCCATGCGCAGAAGATTTGCAAGATCATGGATATGGCAGTTCAAAACGGAGCGCCGGTGATCGGGATCAACGACTCGGGCGGGGCGCGGATTCAGGAGGGCGTCGCTTCATTGGCCGGATATGCTGAGGTGTTCCAGCGTAACATCATGGCCTCAGGCGTCGTGCCACAGATTAGCGTGATAATGGGGCCGTGTGCAGGTGGTGCGGTTTACAGTCCTGCGATGACCGACTTCATATTCATGGTCAAAGACACCTCGTACATGTTCGTAACCGGCCCAGACGTTGTGAAGACCGTCACCAATGAGGTCGTGACGGCAGAGGAATTGGGCGGGGCTTCAACCCACACCAAAAAGTCTTCGGTCGCTGATGGTGCGTTTGAAAACGATGTGGAGGCCCTGGCCGAGGTGCGCCGTCTTGTCGACTTCCTTCCGCTCAACAATCGCGAGAAACCGCCAGTTCGTCCGTTTTTTGACAGCCCTGACAGGGTCGAGACATCGCTGGATACGCTGATCCCGGACAATCCGAACACGCCGTACGACATGAAGGAACTGATCACCAAAGTGGCGGATGAGGGTGATTTTTACGAGATTCAGGAAGACTACGCTAAGAACATCATCACCGGTTTTATCCGGCTTGAAGGGCAGACCGTGGGCGTCGTGGCCAACCAACCCATGGTATTGGCAGGATGTTTGGACATCGATAGTTCCCGAAAAGCGGCCCGGTTCGTGCGGTTCTGTGATTGCTTTGAAATCCCGATCCTGACGCTTGTTGATGTTCCGGGCTTTCTGCCGGGCACTTCGCAGGAGTATGGCGGCGTGATCAAGCACGGCGCGAAACTGCTATTTGCTTATGGCGAAGCGACCGTGCCAAAGGTCACCGTAATCACACGTAAGGCCTACGGTGGCGCGTATGATGTTATGGCCTCCAAACACCTGCGCGGCGACTTCAACTATGCGTGGCCCACGGCTGAGATCGCGGTGATGGGCGCAAAGGGCGCGACCGAAATCATCCACCGCGCCGATCTGGGCGACGCCGACAAGATTGCGAAACACACTCAGGACTACGAGGACCGGTTCGCAAATCCTTTCGTCGCGGCCGAGCGCGGCTTTATCGACGAGGTGATCATGCCACAATCGACCCGCCGCCGTGTATCACGTGCATTTGCGAGCCTGCGCGGCAAGCAACTGAAGAACCCTTGGAAAAAGCACGACAATATCCCGCTGTAAATGCCCGCCGAGGAGGCCCGAGCCGTAAATGCCCCGATTGACCGGACATAAGACCGTGCAGGTTGCAACCACTCTGCACGCTCCCCCGGAGGAAGGAAGCCGCCGCTGGCGGATCCGGGGATGCGCCGGGGTTTTTACGTTGCTGGTCGGAGTAGGTTCGGCGCTGGCCTCAAACCTGCTGCCCGTGCCGTCGGGTCAACCGGTCGAGCTTAGCGATGTGCTTCTGGACACCAATCCGGGTGAGCTTTGGGTGCGGTTTCGGTTCATTGCACCCAAGATCGGATCGACTGCAGGTCGTATCACATATGATGTCGCCGTAGTCGACATGGAGCATTTGTGTGAAACACTGGCGGTGCCTTACGTGGCCCAGCACGAATTGCAGCCTGCCCGGATTGTGATTTCGTTTTCGGACAGACCGGTAGCGTTCGGCACCTCCGAACCTGACGCAACGCAGTTCTTCGAAGCCTACCGGCTGGATCAATCCCGGTGTATCTGGGAGGGGCTCTGACCATGAACCAACAATGTCACGGTCTCAGAGTGTCCCGATACAGTGATGCAGCTCTGGAGGTTCGCATGATCACTTCAATCCCGCAGGCATGTCCGATGGCCTGCCATATCTGGAACTTGTCCGTTGAGGTTTCGCAATGCTGAAACATCGCGGTTTCCCCGGACGTTTGCCCGGAACAGACTTCCAGTTCACCATTCGGCGGGCCAATCCCAAGGGCGTTACGCCGCTGACCCAGCGAGAACGCTTTCGCGATCGCAAACCCGCCGACAAGCGCGCAGATGTCGCGTTTATCGAGGCGTTATGGGCGCATTTTGGTGATCAGCCCTTTGAGCGAGGCAATCTGGACGCGGGCCGTCTAAGTTGGCTGTTCGGGCGTGAGGTTGTCGCCGCCGAAGACCCGTTTGATCCTGCAAGCTACGATGCTCTGCTGGTGATCAATCTGGACGCCGCGCGCCAATCTTTCCCTGACGTGTTCGACGGAGTGCGCTGATTGTGACCGGGGCTGCCGCACATAACACTCAGATGATCAGTGACACTGGAACCCTGCCCGCTAATGGGCAGGGTAGGCTGTTTTCATCAGAAGTTGAGTTGCGCGGCCAACTGGACACGATTGCCGTCGAATGTGTCGCCGGAAATTGTGTCGTTCCGCTCTCCATAGATGTATTCGGCGCTGAGCGTCAGGTTGTCTGTCGCCTTGTAAAAGGCATTGACGTGGATCGTCTCAAGCTCGGTGAACGACAAAGTACCGGTCGATGTAGGCAGGTCGTAGTCTTCCTTGCCATAGGCGATGCCGACGTTCCATTTGGAACTCAGGTCCTGACGGAATTCGATGGTGTAGCCATCAACATCGTTGGCCTGACCCCCGACGACTGCGTCACCCAAGCCGATCAGGTAGGGGCCAAGTGCCTCGCCGTTGACATAGTTGACCTGAAACAACCCACCTTCCCACGGTCGGATCGAGCCCGACAAAGAGAAACCGGTCTGATCGACCTCGACGTCGCCGGATTGCGCCTTGCCGTAGAGCGCCGAGGCACGAGCGATGTATTTGCCATCGTTGTATTCGACCGAACCAGTCAGCACAGGATCATCCGAATCCGAGCCGCCGACGTTTTCTTCAACGGAAACGGCGAAGGTGGTATTCGATCCGATATTGTTGGTGTAGCGCACCTGCGGAACGCGCGCGAAAGCGATCCCGACCGGCCCGTTAAATTCCACCGAGGTCGGGTAGGTGTCCAGAGGTTGGAAATTGGTCCAGTATTGTCCGATCAGCCATTGTTCCCCAATTCGGATATTGGCATGACGAATTCGGAATTCGGCGGTTCCGTCCGAGCCGAAGGCATCGACTTCGATCTGGCCCTGAATGTCTCCGATTCCCGAAGGCGTGCTGGTGCGCAGCCCGATACGAGACTGACGGACTGTGGCGCCAAACGTACCATCTGTCTCGGCCGAGGGTTCGCCAATCGCGTTTACGAATGCGGTGTCGCCCTGATCGTATTCGAAGTCATAGAAGAAGTCGGCTTTGACATAACCGTAGACGTCCAGAGTGGTGTTGCCGATCTGCAGATCCCCAGTGCCAGACCCGGGATTGGAGGATTCCAGCGCTTCGACCCGGGCGCGCAGTGCATCCAGTTCAGCCTGAGTTTGTGCATCTTGCGCCAAGGCTTGCATACCGGTCACGGAAAGCGCGCTGGCAGCAAGCAGGCTAGCATTTTTACCCTTTGTTATCATATGGATAGTTCCTTGTGTGCGAGTGTGCAGGGGCACCGTTCCACGCAACTGAATTCTTGGGAAATCACCAAGTTGAGAGAAGATGCTCTCAATTTTTCAAGCAAAAGTGTCGGTAGACATGTGACGTTTCACGCTGCGCTGAAACCGGAATCTAAGTTACTGTCACCGGAAGGATTTTTGCGTGAGTTTGTAGTGATGTTGCGTGAGGTGCCTCGCGCACTGCCTCGCTACAAGTCTTCGATTTGTAACAGGAACGTGACGGATTTCAGACGTAGTCGTCGCTGTCCGGGCGATTACGACGTCGGCGCAAATCTGCGTGGTGCCGCGCTGGATGGGCAGGTTTCAGCCGGAATCTCAGATGGAAACAATAACTGGTTGGCGGCCAGAATTGTGCTGTGCACAGTGATTGGGCCGTGCGGCTCTACTTTGCCTGCGTCGCACAAGCACCTACTATTCCGTACCCCTTCCTTCCGCGGGCAGGCTTGTGTTCCCCACAGAGTTCTGTCCGCGGTTTTCTTTTTGTCAGGTTTGGACAAAAAGCGGCAAAAACCTGCGCAATTCGCAAGTTTGTGGTCCGTGTTATTGCATAACAAGGCGCGAAATCGGCATCTGCTCTCAAAGACTGCAAAAAATCTAGAAGGGCAGAAACCATGCGAATCAAACGAATTTCCCTTGCGTTGGCAACCTGCGCGGGTTTGGCGGCCTGCGGTGGCTCGACCGGCGAACAGGCGATCCTTGGCGGCGGTGCGGGGGCTCTGGGGGCAGCGGTCCTCAGTGCAGATCCGCTGCTTGGGGCGGCAGTCGGGGCTGCGGGCAACGTGCTTTACTGCAAGACCCAGAACAACTGTAACTAAAGCTGAATTTAACGGGGCTGGAAAAGTCCCGTCCGTCATTGCGCATCACGCCGTCGTGGGGTCAACGCCCCGCGGCGGCGTTTTGCGTTTCCAGAACATCAAGCCAAAGGACGTTCCATGTTCAACAAGATCCTGATCGCAAACCGGGGCGAGATTGCCTGCCGGGTCATCAAGACCGCCCGCAAGATGGGCATTGGCACGGTTGCCATCTATTCAGATGCTGACAAGAACGCCCTGCATGTTTCAATGGCGGATGAGGCCGTGCATATCGGCCCGCCGCCCGCCAACCAGTCATACATCGTCATCGACAAGGTGATGGATGCCATCCGTAAAAGCGGCGCGCAGGCGGTCCACCCCGGTTATGGCTTTCTGTCCGAGAACTCCAAATTCGCCGAGGCGCTGGATGCCGAAGGCGTCGCCTTTGTCGGCCCCCCGGTCGGTGCGATCGAAAGCATGGGGGACAAGATCACCTCGAAGAAGATCGCGCAGGAGGCCGGGGTTTCGACGGTGCCCGGTTACATGGGCCTGATCGAAGACGCCGATGAGGCGGTGAAGATTTCGAACGACATTGGCTATCCGGTGATGATCAAGGCCAGCGCTGGCGGCGGTGGCAAGGGCATGCGGATTGCGTGGAATGACGAAGAGGCGCGGGAAGGTTTCCAGTCATCCAAGAACGAGGCCGCGAACTCCTTCGGCGACGACCGGATTTTCATCGAGAAATTTGTGACTCAGCCGCGCCACATCGAGATTCAGGTGCTCTGTGACAGTCACGGCAATGGCATCTATCTCGGGGAACGCGAATGCTCGATCCAGCGCCGGAACCAGAAAGTTGTGGAAGAGGCGCCATCGCCGTTCCTTGACCCTGAAACCCGCAAGGCGATGGGCGAACAGGCGGTCGCGTTGGCCAAGGCTGTGAACTATGCCAGCGCCGGTACGGTCGAGTTCATCGTGGATGGCGAAAAGAACTTCTACTTCCTCGAAATGAACACCCGCCTGCAGGTGGAACACCCGGTGACCGAACTGATCACTGGTGTCGATCTTGTCGAACAGATGATCCGTGTGGCCGCTGGTGAAAAACTGTCGATCACGCAGGATGACGTCACCCTGACAGGCTGGGCGATTGAAAACCGTCTTTATGCAGAGGACCCGTATCGTGGCTTCTTGCCCTCGATTGGCCGCCTTACCCGTTATCGCCCGCCGCAGGAGGTCGCAGCAGGCCCGCTGCTTGTGAATGACAAATGGCAAGGTGATGCGCCTAAAGGGGATAGCGCTGTGCGTAACGATACCGGCGTCTATGAGGGCGGCGAGATCAGCATGTATTACGACCCGATGATCGCCAAGCTGTGTACCTGGGCATCGACCCGCGAACAGGCGATTGAGGCGATGCGCGTGGCGCTGGACAGTTTCGAAGTCGAAGGCATCGGTCACAATTTGCCATTCCTGTCAGCGGTCATGGATCACCCGAAATTTGTAAGTGGTGACATGACGACCGCTTTCATCGCCGAGGAGTATCCGGACGGGTTTGAAGGCGTCGACCTTCCCGAAGAAGATCTGCGTCGCATCGCAGCCTCGTGCGCTGCCATGCACCGGGTTGCCGAAATCCGTCGCACCCGCGTATCAGGCCGGATGGACAACCATGAACGGAAAGTCGGCAAACGTTGGAATGTCGCTCTGCAAGGGCAGGATTTCAGCGTCAAGGTTAAGGCTGACAAACAGGGCGCGACTGTCAAATTCAAAGACGGGTCAGCTCTGCGTGTGTCCTCTGACTGGACGCCGGGTGACCAACTTGCGGTGTTGGACGTGGATGGCAGCCCGTTGGTCTTGAAGGTTGGAAAGGTATCGGGCGGGTTCCGTATCCGAAACCGAGGGGCTGACCTCAAGGTACATGTGCGCACCCCGCGTCAGGCCGAACTGGCCCGCCTGATGCCCGAGAAGCTGCCGCCTGATACATCGAAAATGCTGCTCTGCCCAATGCCGGGCTTGATCGTGAAGATTGATGTGGAAGTAGGTCAGGAGGTGCAGGAAGGTCAGGCACTTTGTACCGTTGAGGCGATGAAGATGGAGAACATCCTGCGCGCCGAGAAAAAGGGCGTTGTCTCCAAGATCAACGCGGGCCCCGGCGACAGTCTGGCCGTTGACGATGTGATCATCGAGTTCGAGTGATGATGCGCGCACCTGCGACATATCTTTCAAGGTTCCCAGCGGCTTCCGCCGGGATCTTGAGGCATGTCGCAGGTGCTCAGCCGCCCTCACGTCGTTCGCGGATTTCGCGTTCGCGCAAAGGCGTCTTGTCAATGGATCGGCCAATCTCACGCACGCTCCATGGGCTGGGTTTGCGCAGTTTGACGACACCATCCTTGTCGACAAACACCATCTGGAAACCACGCGGTCGCAGTTTTGATCGGATCGATGATCGCGCCGCCGGATCAGTATCGGTCAAGACAACCACGTCGCGATCCCGCATTGCGTCTTCGCCTTCGAGTAACATGTCAATCTGTTGCTGGAATCTTGGGTCTGCCGGGGTATCGGCAAAAACGACGATCGGGCGATGCGTCCAGAGAAAATCGCTTAGATCGCTGTCAGCTACTGGACGAACAAAGCTGTCATCCGCAGGGGCAGTCGCGTCGGCGGCCAAGGCGGCCAACGGGAATAGTGCCGAGAAAACAAAGGCAAGCGTGCGTGTCATGAGGCCTCCTGTTGTCATGAATATAGCCTCTGCTGGGGCGAATGCGACTGACGAAATGCGTGTGATCACCAAAAATTTGCTTCGTGGACGCCGCACCCACCCATGCGTATTTATCAATTTGCCTACAAAACGCGCCGTTCCCGCGGCCTTCGCGTTGGGAGAGTAGGTCGATGGAAGTGATCCTGCATTGCGGCGCACATCGATGTGCAAGCACCAGTTTCCAGAACTATCTGAGCCGGAACGTGCAGCTCCTTGCAGATCAAGGTCTGGCGTATTGGGGGCCGGAGCGAACACGCTCCAATGGCCTCAACAGCTTGAACAAATTGACGCCTGAGGTCTGTGATGGATTACGCCGCGAGCTGGACGTATGTCAGAAAGACGGCGCGACGCAGCTATTGGTCAGCCAAGAGAATTTCGTGGGCTCAATGGAGCGCAATATTGCCTTTGCCTCGCTCTATCCAGGTATGCAGGAACGTGGGCAGCTTTTGGCAAGGGCATTTGATGGAAGAGTCACCAAAATTGCTTTGAATATCCGCGCGTTGGATATGTATTGGTCTTCCGTGGCCGCCTATAAGTTCAAACGTGGCAGCGCCCCAATAGAGCCCACAAAGTGGACCCGCATCGCGCAAAGCAAGCGGAGCTGGCGAGACGTCATCACCGATATTAGCCACGCCTTCCCGGGCGTCCCATTGCTCGTTTTGCCGTTTGAGGAATTTGCGGGTCATCAACAGGCGCAGCTTCAGGCGCTGACGGGTCGCACCGCGCCCGAATTCAGCGATGGCCTTGCGTTGAATGCTGCGCCCAAACCTACGCCCCATGGTCTGACCGCTGAACAGGCGATGCAGCTTTGGGCTGATTATGCCGATGATCTGGAATGGCTTGCCTCGGGCGCCGATGGGAGGGCTGAACTGGTCTGCCGGACAGATAGCAATGCACGCGGGGTCGCCCCCGCCGAAACCAGAATTGAACAGAGGAAAACGACATGACCGACACCAACGACTGGCAGGTGCTGGCTGAAAAAGAGCTGCGCGGCCGACCTTTGGGCGATCTGACCAAAGAGACGCTGGAAGGCATCGACGTCAAACCGCTTTATACTCAGGAAGACACGGCTGATCTGCCGCATATGGGCTCGCTTCCGGGCTTCGGGCCGTTTACGCGCGGCGTTAAAGCGACGATGTATGCAGGGCGTCCTTGGACGATCCGTCAATATGCAGGCTTCTCGACGGCTGAAGAATCGAATGCATTTTACCGCCGCAATCTGGCGGCCGGCCAGCAAGGTGTCTCGGTCGCCTTCGATCTGGCGACTCACCGGGGTTATGACAGTGACCATCCCCGCGTGGTGGGCGATGTCGGCAAAGCCGGTGTGGCCATCGACAGCGTTGAGGATATGAAAATCCTGTTCGATGGTATCCCGCTGGACAAGGTTTCGGTCTCAATGACGATGAACGGAGCGGTGATCCCGGTTCTGGCCAGCTTCATCGTTGCAGGTGAAGAGCAGGGGCATGACAAGGCCGTGCTCTCGGGCACCATTCAGAACGACATTCTGAAAGAGTTTATGGTGCGTAACACCTATATCTACCCGCCCGAGCCTTCGATGAAGATCATCTCGGACATCATCGATTACACTTCGAATGAGATGCCCAAGTTCAACTCGATCTCGATCTCGGGCTATCACATGCAAGAGGCCGGGGCGAACCTGGTGCAGGAACTGGCTTATACGCTGGCCGATGGGCGCGAATATGTGCGCGCTGCGACGGAATCAGGCATGGACGTGGATAAGTTCGCGGGTCGTCTGTCGTTCTTCTTCGCCATTGGCATGAATTTCTTCATGGAGATCGCGAAACTGCGCGCCGCGCGCACCCTTTGGCATCGGGTAATGACCGAGTTTGGGGCGAAATCCGAACGGTCGAAAATGCTGCGAACTCATTGCCAGACCTCGGGCGTGTCGCTGCAGGAACAGGACCCCTATAACAACGTGGTCCGCACCGCCTATGAGGCCATGAGCGCGGTTCTGGGCGGCACACAGTCACTGCATACCAACGCACTGGACGAGGCGATCGCGCTGCCAACCGATTTCTCGGCACGTATCGCGCGAAACACGCAGCTGGTGTTGCAAGAGGAAACCGGCGTGACCGATGTGGTCGATCCGCTGGCGGGCTCTTACTACGTCGAAAGCCTGACCAACGAGCTGGTCGAAAAAGCCTGGGCTCTTATGGAAGAGGTCGAGGAAATGGGCGGTATGACCAAGGCCGTTGCCAGTGGCATGCCCAAGCTGCGGATCGAAGAAAGCGCTGCGCGCCGTCAGGCCATGATCGACCGGGGCGAAGAGGTCATCGTTGGTGTCAACAAGTATCGCAAAGAGCAAGAAGACCCGATCGATATTCTGGACGTCGATAACGTGGCCGTGCGTGAAGCTCAGGTCGCGCGGCTGGAGCGTATCCGTGCAACGCGCGACGAGGCGGCTTGCCAACAGGCGCTGGACGCCCTGACAACAACCGCCCGCGAGGGAGGCAACCTGCTGGCCGCCGCCGTCGAGGCCGCCCGAGCCCGCGCATCCGTAGGAGAGATCAGCATGGCAATGGAGAAAGAGTTCGGTCGCCACCGTGCCGAAGTGAAGACCCTGGCCGGTGTTTACGGTGCGGCCTACGAGGGTGACGAAGGTTTTGCCGCGATTCAGAATTCCATAGAAGAATTCGCCAAGGCCGAGGGGCGTCGCCCGCGTCTGCTGGTGGTCAAGATGGGGCAAGACGGCCACGATCGAGGGGCCAAGGTGATCGCCACTGCTTTTGCTGATATCGGGTTTGACGTAGATGTCGGCCCTCTGTTTCAGACACCTGCAGAAGCCGCACAGGACGCGGTGGACAATGATGTGCATGTGATCGGGATCTCTTCGCAGGCTGCGGGGCATAAGACATTGGCGCCTCAGTTGGTTGAGGAACTGAAAAAGGCAGGGGCTGAAGACATCATAGTCATCTGCGGTGGGGTCATTCCGCAACAGGATTACCAGTTCCTTTACGATCACGGTGTGAAGGCGATCTTTGGTCCGGGAACGAACATCCCTGAAGCGGCCCAAGACATCTTGCGTTTGATCGGCGAAGCCAAAACCTAACGCCGGCGCCAAGATTTTTCGTACGAAAAATCTTGTGATTTCGCCCCTTTGCGGAAAACATGCGACCAGACCCAAATGGTCTGGTCGTTTGTCATCAGGAGGCGTCTTCATGTTACTGGATCATCTGGCTGTTGCGGGCGAAACGCTTGAAGAAGCTTCTGACCATATCGAACAGGCGCTGGGCGTACGGCTTCAGGACGGCGGCAAGCACGAAAAATTCGGAACGTATAATCGACTTCTGGGCTTGCGGGATGGGCTCTATCTGGAGGCGATTGCGATCGACCCCGAAGCCTCCAAACCGCAAAGGACGCGCTGGTTCGATCTGGACCGGTTCACCGGATCACCCCGCCTGACCAACTGGATTTGCCGGGTTCCGGATATCGAAGCGTCTCTGACCGTTTTCCCCGACGGCGTCGGACAACCTATCGATCTGAACCGAGGCGCGCTGCGCTGGCGTATGGCAGTCCCCCCAAATGGACGTCTGCCATTTGACAACCTCTTTCCGGCGCTTATTGAGTGGCAGGGTGATCTGCATCCGGCGCAAATGCTTCAGGACAGTGGCTGCCGGTTACGCCGCCTTATTGTGTGCCATCCGGATGCAATCGACTTAGCCAAAGGTTTGGGGGCGTTGGAGTATGTCGCGTTTGACAGCGGCCCGGCTGCATTGCGCGCTGAAATCGAAACACCGCACGGGTTGCGCGTGCTGGAATGAACATCCGGCAGGCCAGAGCCCAAGATGCATCCGCGATTGCGGCGATAGCAAACGTGATTATCCGTGATACGCTGGTCACTTTCACCACCGATGAACGCAGCGTCGAAAGCGTGGTGGCAGAGATCGAAACCAGAGGTCCCGCCTTCTTGGTCGCCGAGCGCAGTGGTGCCGTCGAGGGGTTTGCGACCTATGGCACCTTCCGCTCGGGACCGGGATATGCGCAGTGCCGCGAACATTCGATACAGTTGGCACCCGAAGCCAGAGGCCAGAATGTTGGCCGTTCGTTGATGGAGGCTCTTGAAGCCATCGCGCGGGAGGATAACGTGCATGTCTTGGTGGCGGGCATTTCATCGGCCAACCCTGCAGCCATCGCCTTCCATAAGGCAATTGGCTTCAAGCAGGTGGGACGCATGCCTGAAGTGGGGTTCAAATGGGGGCAGCGGCTGGATCTTGTCCTGATGCAGAAAATACTCGGCCCGCAGTCATCTGTCGCACCTGACAGTCGTGACAAGGCACGCTAGGGTGCGCCCATGTCGATCTGGTCCAGAATAGCCGACGCGCTGAACGCGCTTGCCCAGGGCGAAAGCCTGACTGCGGTGTTTGAGAAACTGCGCACGCCGCCAGAACGTTCGGTGGCCTTCGCGATTGCTGTCGTGGCGCTTGGCGCCAAGATGGCCAAGGCCGACGGTCAGGTGACGCGGGATGAGGTGACGGCTTTTCGTGAAGTGTTCCAGATCGCGCCCGAAGATGAAGACGGGGCGGCCAAGGTCTTTGACATGGCACGGACAGACGTTGCTGGATATCAGGACTATGCCCGCCGGATTGCCCGCATGTTCGCCGAAGATAGCACCACCCTGTGCGATTTGATGGAAGGGCTGTTTCACATTGCCATGGCGGACGGGTTCTACCATCCGAACGAAAACGAGTTTTTGGAAGAAGTCAGCCGCATTTTCGGCCAGACCGACGCTCAGTTCATGGCCCTGCGCGCGCGTTTCGTACCGGATGCGCCGAAAGACCCCTATACGGTTCTGGGCGTTCCCCGCGACGCTCCTCTGACCGAAATTCGCAAGGTTTGGCGGCAACTGGTGCGAGAAACTCACCCCGATGCGATGCTGGCACGCGGCGTTCCGGAAGAGGCGGTGCGGCTGGCCGAGAAAAAGATGATCGACATCAACCGCGCCTGGGATGAAATCAATGGCGCTCGGGTCTGATCCGTGCGGTTGGCGACCTACAATATCGAATGGTTCGCCAACCTGTTTGATCGCAATGACAGCCTGATTGTCGATGACAGCTGGTCAGGGCGTCACGATGTGACCAAGGCCCGGCAGGTTGAGGCGATCGCAAAGGTGCTGACGGCGATTGATGCCGATGCGATGCTGATCGTCGAAGCCCCCAACACAGGCAAGTCTCAGAATACGGTCCGTGCCTTGCAGCGATTTGCCGAGGCGTTCGGTCTGCGTACAAGCCATGCAATCATGGGATTTCCCAATGATACACATCAGGAATTGGCCCTGCTTTATGATCCCGAAATTCTTACAGCCAAACACGACGCAAGGGAGGCTGAGAACGCGCCGCGTTTCGATGCCGAGTTCCGGATCGACCTGGATGTGGATGCGACCGAGGATCTTGTTCGGTTTTCAAAGCCTCCGATGGAATTGGCGATCCAAACAACCTCAGGGCAGGAGTTTCGACTGATCGGGGCGCATCTGAAGTCCAAAGCGCCCCATGGCGCTGCATCGCGGGATGAGATGATACGAATTTCGATTGCCAATCGCCGTAAGCAGTTGGCGCAGGCGGTATGGCTGGGTCGACGGGTCCGACATCATTTGACGGAGCAAGAGCCGGTGATTTTGCTGGGCGATCTCAATGACGGACCCGGGCTGGACGAGTTCGAACACCTCTTCGGTCGATCGTCGGTCGAGATATTGTTGCAGGCGGGGCTCTATGATCCTCATGCAGCAAGGGCATTGGAACTGCGCCCCGGTTCTGTCCCAGCAACTGCACGATTTGCGCGGCCTAATGAGGGACGGTATCTTGAGGCGTTGTTGGACTACATCATGATTAGCGAGGATTTGCGCGCCCACCACCCGAACTGGCGCATCTGGCATCCGTTTCGCGATGCCGCCTGCTGGGGCAACCCCGAGCTGAGGGATGCCTTGCTAACCGCATCCGACCACTTCCCAGTGACGTTGGATATCGACCTCTGACCTTTCAACACTCGGCACGCTCGCTTATATTCAAGCTATGCTACGTCTAATGCTGATCAGCGCTGTTTGTACCGCCTTGGCCCTGCCTGCCCAAGCACAGAACGATTCAGGTAAGTCGCTGATGGAGCGGGGTGCCGAGTTGTTTCTGGAAGGCTTGCGGCAAGAGATGGAGCCCACGCTCGAAGACCTGCGTGGACTTGCGGACCAATTTGGTCCGGCTTTGCAGTCTTTCATGCGGGAAATGGGTCCGGCGCTGGCTGATTTGGCTGCTCAGGTGCAGGATTGGAGCGCGTATGAATCGCCCGAGATGTTACCAAACGGCGACATTATCATCCGCAAGAAGCCCAAAGATCAGCCCGAAGAAGTTGTGCCGGAAGAAGAGACTTCTAACGGTTATACCGATATCTGATTATCCGCGAATGATCACTTTGGGTTCTGATTTCAGCGCGCCGGCCAACGAGTTAAAACGGGCCTCGGCGACTTCGTTGAACAATGCGCCTGCCGATTTGGGCAGACGCAGTTCGAGCTTTTGTTTTTTGGGATAGTAACGCATCTTGCCCATGGCTGCGTCGTGCTGCATCCAAAGCATCGCTCCGAACCGTAGTGCTTTGCCTAGGATTTCGGCCTGTTCTTGGCCGCGTTCTTCGAGCAGTTCGTAAAGCTCGGTAAAGCGGCTCCCTTCACGTTTGTTGCGATATCGGTGTTGCAAAGCGAGCCCGATAAAGATCCGCTCGGAATGTTTGATCCCGCTCATGTTGGCGCGTGTGACATATTCGAAACAAGCCTCGGCCCGGTAATCTGGATGCGCACGCCAACTGACGTCGTGCAGCAGACAAGCTGCCTTGATCAGGCGCAGCATCGGTTCCGGCGCCGAACGGAACAAGGGCATGACAAAATCGAACAGGTGTTTGCCGAAACCGGGCAAGCGCGCGTCTTTCGCTTCGGCAAACCGGCAGGCTTCGATCAAAGGATCCCGGTCGCGCAGGCGTTGCGGCATCTGTTCATACAGCAATCCTTCGCGGATGCCGTAGCTTGAAATCGCGATGTCCTTTGGTTTGAACGTGCGGATCAGGCGTGAAAGCACATCCATTGCATAGGGGATCAATGCCATACGCGATCCCGACACACCGGCCAATGCGCGCAATTCATCAGGATCATTCTGTTCGATGAACTTGATGGTCTCGCGTACCTGACTTTGTGTCATGCGGTATTCGTGCAGCACGTTCAGCGGATAGCCTCGGCGCAACATGTCCAGACGTGCGAAGGCGCGCCAACTGCCGCCGACCAGAAACAGCCGATCACGTTGAGGGCCCATCCGGTCGCGCATCTCTTCCAGCGTCTTCTTGATATGCTCCTTACGCGCCCGGCGACCGCCTTTGATATCGCGCAGCTTGAGCGGCCCCAGGGGCGAAGTCATGCGACGTCCGACCTTGCCGCCTCCGATCTCAGCGAGTTCGACGGACGAGCCACCGATGTCGCAGATCAGCCCATAAGCTCCGGGCCAACCCAGCAGCACGCCCTGAGCTGAGAGCCGTGCTTCTTCCTCGCCATCGACAACGTTGATGATCAGGCCGGTTTCGGCTTTTGCCTGCGCGCAGAAATCCGGTCCATCGCTGGCCTCGCGCACCGCAGCGGTGGCGACCGCGTGCAGGGCGGGCAGGCCGAGGTCTCTGGCAAGATGCTGAAACCTGTGCAAGGCAGCCAGCGCCCGTTTGCGACCTTCAGGGTTCAGTCGGCCGGTCTCTGACAGGCCGGCGCCCAGTTCGCACATCACCTTTTCATTGTAGAAATAGGCCGGTGAGCGCGCCGCGCCGTCAAAAATCACCATCCGGACCGAGTTCGATCCGATATCGACAACCCCGACCCGGGAAAGTGCACGGGCGCCCGGATCTTCGAACAGCGGCCTTCCGAACAGCCCGTGATCCGGGAAATCAGTCTCGGCAATCTTGGTCATGGTGTCCCCAGGTCTTTTGCGCGACAGGATGCGAGATCACCCTTGTCCGGTCAATTGCAGGCATCCGATTGTTCGGCCTCTGTGTTCAATAGACGCACCGCCAGCGCACGGGTGATGTCGCGTTTTTCAGTCAGCGCAATTTCGTCAAGCTGCTCGACCACGCGGGCGGCGGTTTCAAAGCTTCGATTCATGTGCTTGACCAGATATGCTATGACATCCGGCCCCGGATTGAGCTGCCGGTCGGTGAATAGCTTCGCCAGCACTGCGCCCAGCAGCGCATCGTCCGGCCCTTCAAGCGACACATGATGCGCACCTTCGGCCCGGCTTTGCAGATCGGCCAGCGGCAGATGCCACAGCTTCGGCGTCGTGCGCCCGGTCATCAGCAAGGCGTGGCCCTCGGCCAGAACCAGATTGTGCAAATGGAACAGAGTTTTCTGCTGCTCGACGTCCGCCGCGATTACCGGCACATCTTCGACCGCCACCGGACCGCGCGCCAGGTCCGGCACGTCGTCATATCGAAGCGCGGCGGCTTGTACGATTCGACCGCCGGTCTCGCCGGCCCAGACATGCGCTAGATGGGTCTTGCCCGATCCTGCAGGGCCGCTCAGCACCAGTTTGTTGCCAGGCCATGAGGTGGCAGAGATCATCGCAACAGCCAGCGCATTAGCAGGCGAGACGAAAAAGTCTTCGCGGCCCAAGGCAGTCTTGGACGGCAGATCAAAGCTTAGCTGCATGGCCATTTATTCGTCTTCCTGATTGAGCCCTTCAAGCCCGGTATATAGGCGGCTGTGCAGATACTGCTCGGTCGCAAACCGTGCCAGCACGCCCAAGGCAGCCGCTACAGGTACTGCGATCAGCATTCCGACAAAGCCGAACAGCGCGCCGAAGACCGACAAGGCCAGCAGCAGCCAGACCGGGTGCAGGCCCACCGAACTACCGACGAGTTTGGGCGTCAGGAAGTTGCCCTCGGTCACCTGTCCGATAGCAAAAATACCGGCGACCAAACCGATATGTGCCCAGTCCCCCCAGAACTGAAACAGGGCCAGGCCTATGGCTAGGGTGCCTCCGATCAGGGCGCCCAAATAGGGGATGAAGGTTACCAGTCCTGCAATGAAGCCGACGATCAGGCCGAATTGCAGGCCGACCAGCATCAATGCGACAGCATAGTAGGTGCCGAGGATCAGGCAGACGGTACCCATTCCACGCACGAATGAGGCAAGAACGGCGTCGATTTCACCAGCAAGTCGTTTGATCGTGGGGGCGTGATCACGGGGCAAGAGCTCTCCGATCCGGGTGATCATGCGATCCCAATCCATCAGCAGATAAACCGCGACAACCGGTACGATAACCAGCAGGACGACGACATTTATTGCTGAACCCAATGAGGCCAGAACGGTTTGCAGCACATCGCCGGTTTTTGATTTCAGCGTCTCGCCAAATGACACCAGCATCTGGTGGGTATTTGATTCGCGATCGAGCAAAGCCGGGAATTGTTTCTCAATAAAGGCGCGCAGTTCTTTAAAAAGGCTTGGCAAAACATCAATCAGATCCAGTAGCTGTGTGATCAACGCGGGCACAACCATAAGAATCATCAAAACAAAACCAAACACGCCGACAACGGTAATGATCCCGGTCGCAGCCATGCGCGAAAGGCCGAGTGTTTCCAGGCGGTCCGCAACGGGATCAAGGAAATATGCAATCGCACCACCGATCACAAAGGGCAGCAAGACATCGCCCAACAGGTACAAAAGCAGCACGAAAACAGCGGCGGCAATGCCCCAGTATCTAAGCTGATCCTTCACCGGCAAGGCCATGGCGCAATCCCTCGTTTGCACAGCATTGCCGTGTTCTTGGCCCATGACGCCCGGCGATGCAAGCGGTTCATGGCGCGCGATTTTTATACCCTAGTCTGTCAGAGTACCCAGTTCCGGTGTCTCACCTGTGGCCATTTCATCAGGCCAGTTGGTGCGCCAGATTTCCGCCGACCAGTGTCCGCAATGTACCTTCGGGCGATCAAAGCCGGGCAGGGCAGGCAGCAGTGGCGCAACCACCACATCGTGGCGCGGAACGGCGAAATAAGGGAAGGAATAGCGTTCACGCCCGGATCGATTAACCACGCGATGCGGGGTCGATTTCAACCGCCCGCCCGACCACAGTTCCAGCATGTCGCCGATATTGACCACGAAGCCGCCGGGCGGGCAGTCCGGTGTGATCCAGCCGCCGGTGCGGGTCTGCACCTCAAGCCCTCCGACCGGATCGGGAGCGATTATTGTCAGTGCGTCGGTGTCCTTATGCGGATGAATTCCATAGCCACGCTCATCCGGGGATTGTGGCGGATAGTGTAGCAAGGTCATGTTGGTCATCGGGTCTCGGAAGGCGTCGCGCAGGGTGTTGGTTGGAATCTTTAACCCCACTTCCAATGCACCCAGCAAAAGATCTGTTACGCCATCAAGCTGTAGCCAGTAATCCAGTATTACCGCGCGGGCCTGGGGCACTTCTCGGGGCCAGATATTCGGGCCGTAAAGCGCGCATTCAACTCGGATCGGGGCATCTTCGGCTGCTTCGAAATGCAGCTTATATCCTTCGTACTTATCCGCCGGGCCCGAGCCGTCATTGGGCGTGAAGAAGCCCATCGGAATGTATCCGCGATAGTTATCGCGGGTGATGGCCTGATCCCATTTTCGGGCCTCGTCGATATCAAAGATCGCACTGACACACTCGCGCACCTGCTCGATGTGCTCAGGCGCGATGCCTGTCCCTGTGATCGACAGAAACCCGATACTGGTGCAGGCATCCATGATCTGCGCGACCGTTGCTTGATACAGCGGACCAGAAGGATCAGTCAGCGGGCTGATATCTATGGTTGGAATATGCTCCATTAGGTAATTCTCACGCCTTGCCGTTCCAGTTCCTGATGCACAGGAGCAAGGTTCATACTGTCGAGCTCCTGATTGCTTTTCAGCGATAAGGCCGCCGCGATCCCTGCGCCCTGACCCATCACCGCGCAGCAGGACATGTTGCGCGTCGCGGCGTGAGCGACCCGATCCGCGCCATGGGACCGGCCCGCAACCAACAGGCCCTTGATCCCTTTGGGAAGCATCGAGCGATACGGAATCTGCATATATCGCCCCGTGGTCGGCAAGATCAGAATGCCGTAGCCATCGATGAATTCAGGGTAGATACCGATGGAATCCTCGAACCGGCCCTGATGTCGGGCATCGGTTTCGGTCATGTTGTAGACGGCATCGATCTTGCGCGTATCCCGAATGCCGATGGTCATGCCGAAATTGCGTAGACGTGCGTTTTCGCACCCCGGCATGAAACGGCGGAGGGCATCAATGGCCAGCATCGCCTGTCGGCGGCCTTCGATCTCACCAAAGGTCAGGCTGTCGGGGTCGGTTCCATCGATCTGGTCCATATGAATCAGGTTCATATAGGTCAGTTCTCCGGTATCGTGCATCGCCCCCCAGGTCCCCGCGATCGTGTTTAAATGAGCCGGTATCAGGCCCTCATCAATCGCCTGCTGGAAGGGTTTCTTGACGAAGGGCGAGAACATGTCGTCCTCTTTGCCCGAGGTTTCGATATTCCATTCGCCACCGCCACCCCAGTCCTTATAGGTCTGCGGGTCGGCTTTGACACCTTCAATAAAGGCCCGTTTATCGACACCGGCCAGATGGAACATCACTGAGGCCGCCATCATGTCCTCGCGTGGCGTCTTGTGGGTCGGGGCGCCCGCGCGATGCGCTACATCTGCATCCCCTGTGGCGTCGATGACAACCTTGGCCAAGATCGCCTCACGCCCCGCTTTGGATTCGGTAATCACCCCAGTGATGCGATCCCCTTCCATGATCGGGGCGACGAATTGCCGGTGCAACATCGGATTGACGCCAGCCTCTTCAACCAGCTTGTCGGCCACCAGTTTGAAGCCCTCGCTGTCGAGTTCGTAGCTGAGCGATTGGCTTTCAGGCACCGCTGCACCCATCTCTTTGGCGCGGGTTTCGAACTCCATGCCGATGCCACCGGCCTCGACAGTTTGTTCGTGGCGATACCAGGCAAAGCCTTCGACACCGACTGCCGTAATATTCCCACCCATGCAACCGAATCTGTCCATCAAGGAAACTTCGGCCCCAGCGCGTGCGGCAGCCAGCGCTGCTGACAATCCAGCGGGGCCCGAGCCCACAACCAATACGTCTGTCTGATGAACAACGGGGATCTGGCGGGCGGGTTCGGTGATTGTTTGCATTGCTGCCTCGCGGTTGGACGTTTGCGCCAACATTGAAAACCCCGGCGTTGCGGTCAATCGAAAAACCGACAGTGGTAGGGTCGCAAAACACCGATGTGCGATTGCCCCCGGCTAGGCTTTGGAATAATCACCTTGCAGCGAAATTCTCACCCGTAAGGTTACGTTATGCGTCTCAGCCGTTACTTTCTGCCCGTTCTCAAGGAAAACCCCTCGGAGGCTCAGATCGTCAGCCACCGGCTGATGCTGCGTGCCGGGATGATTAAACAGGCCGCCGCCGGGATTTATTCCTGGTTGCCATTGGGCTTCAAAGTTCTGCGCAAGCTGGAGAACATTGTGCATGAAGAGCAGGCGCGGGCTGGGCACATCGCGATCCAGATGCCGATTCTGCAATCAGCCGACCTTTGGCGCGAATCCGGTCGTTATGACGATTATGGCCAGGAAATGCTGCGCATGCAGGACCGCCACGGTCGCGATATGCTGTACACGCCGACCGCCGAGGAACTGGTGACCGACATCTTCCGCGGCCACGTGAGCAGCTACAAAGACCTGCCGCTGACGCTCTATCAGATTCAGTGGAAGTTCCGCGATGAAATCCGCCCACGTTTCGGCGTGATGCGGGGGCGCGAGTTCTACATGAAGGACGGATACAATTTCGATCTGACCAAAGAAGACGCGCTGCACGCCTATAACCGCCACTTGGTCAGCTATCTGCGTACTTATGAGCGGATGGGTCTGCAAGCCATCCCGATGCGCGCTGATTCTGGACCTATCGGCGGTGACTACACGCATGAGTTCCTCGTACTGGCCGATACTGGCGAATCCGAGGTCTTTTATGACAGCGCGGTCACCGATCTGACCTTCGGCGATCGTGAGATCGACTATGATAACCGCGAACAGTGTCAGGCGATCCTCGAAGAGTTCACTTCTAAATACGCCCGAACGGACGAAACCCACGACGAAGCCCTGTTTGACCAAATCCCCGAAAACCGCCGCCGCGTGGCGCGTGGTATCGAAGTGGGGCAGATCTTTTATTTTGGCACCCAGTATTCCGAAGCTCTTGGAGCGACTGTGCAAGGCCCGGATGGCAAGCCGGTTCCGGTGCATATGGGCAGCCACGGCATCGGCGTTAGCCGCCTGATCGGTGCGATCATCGAAGCCAGCCATGACGACAAGGGCATTATCTGGCCCGAAGGCGTGACTCCATTCCATTGCGGCATCGTGAACTTGAAGCAAGGCGATGAAGAGGCGGACGCGGCGTGCGATAAACTCTACAGCGCGTTGACCGCACTGGGGTTTGAGCCGCTTTATGATGATCGGAATGAACGGGCAGGGGGCAAGTTTGCCACCATGGACCTGATCGGTCTGCCGTGGCGCATCACTGTGGGTCCGCGTGGATTGAAGAATGGTGTTGTCGAACTCACCAGCCGCCGTACCGGCGAAAGTGAGGAGCTCAGCCCCGATGCGGCCGTCACCAAGATCGCAGAAATCTATGAGGGCATCGCCTGAACAAGGCGGTGCAACCTTCGGCGGTTTAGCTCAGGAAGCTGAGGTCGGACGTGCGGTCAGGAAATCGCCGTCCGCTTCGCTGCCGCGTGCGACCACGATCGGGCGACCAAAGCGGCGTACAAGTTCCGCCAGTTCGAAGCCCAGAAACCGCAATCCACAGACGCGTTCGTCAGTGGTGCGATCCGTGATACACAGCCGCCCCTGCCGGAAAGCAAGGCGATAGCCTTTGTCCCGCAGTATGTCGGCCAACCCGGCCCAGCTTGCTGCGCTTGTGAAAACTGGCCTGATCGCTGCCCGCAACAATGCGGCGCTTTCGCAATCCAGTTCTGTTGCTGCTGAACGGGCAGTAATCGGGCCCGTACCTTCCATATGTTCTTGAATACCCATGAGCGTGCCTCCGCCCTTAAACTCTTAAAATGTGTCCCCCACACAAATAGGGTGACAAAGTTTCTCACACTAATCAATTTGTGAAACAATATTTCGCACCTGAATGTTGCGATTGTGACTCAGTCGGGTGCTGATATCTCACATTGACTTCATAACTGAAACAATAAGCCCTTGTCTGTGAAGGGGTTCACAACCATTGGTATAATTTGCGGCCAGTGATTTCTCGCGCTGCCGCTGATGAGTTGGCGCTTGGGGCAAATGATTCGTTTCAAACTGTTCTTTTCGCCCCTTTATCGGGCGCAGTAACGCCGAACCGGTGTCCGCACGATAACTGGCTTGACCATCCGGCGAAATGTCGAAAGGGTCGCGAAAAATCTGAACCCGAGGCAGGAATGGCCAAATCTCCCCCGCCCTTTGCCCCTTTCGAATGGAAAATCGCCTGGCGATACCTCCGTGCCCGTAGGGCCGAAGGGGGCGTTAGCGTGATGACCTGGATCTCGCTGATCGGGATTACGCTCGCTGTGTTCGCTTTGATCGCGACGCTGGCTGTTCGGTCCGGGTTCCGGTCAGAATTCGTGGGCACTATTCTTGGGGCCAACGCACATGTCACGGTTTATTCCGCCGGAGAAATCGATGCGCAGGGGCGGCTAGACCGTACCATCACGGATTTCGATGGAATGGCCGAGCGGATCGCGCAGGTGCCGGGGGTCGAACGGGCAGCACCGCTTGTCAAAGGTCAGGTGCTGATCACCAACGCGGACCGCAGTTCAGGCGTGCAGGTCTTTGGCATTCGTCCCGACGATCTGGCCGAGTTGCCAGGTATTGCAGAAAGCGAAGAGGCCTATGGTGACCTGTCCCGGTTCCCGGACGGCATCGCCATCGGCTCGGGCGTGGCGCGGGCCATCGGGGCGACGGTGGGGGATCGGGTCAAACTGACCTCGCCCAACGGTGTCAAAACCGCATTTGGCACATCTCCCCGCGTGAACGCTTATGAGGTGGTCTATGTCTTTTCTGCCGGGCGCTATGACATCGACCGCACGCGCGTCTACATGCCGTTTGCCGAGGCGCAAAGCTTCTTCAACCGTGAAGGCGTGGCGGACGAGATCGAAGTGATGGTTGAGCGCCCCGAAGAGTTGACCCCGATCCTGATTCCGATCCTTGAGGCCGCAGGTGAGCGCAGCCAGATCTGGACTTGGCAGGATGCCTCTGGAGGATTCCTGCGGGCGCTGGAGGTCGAAGACAATGTGATGTTCATCATCCTGTCGATCCTCGTGCTGATTGCAGCAATGAACATCGTCTCGGGGTTGATCATGCTGGTGAAGAACAAAGGGCGCGACATCGGTATCTTACGCACCATCGGGCTCAGCGAAGGATCAGTGCTGCGGGTGTTCTTCATTTGCGGGGCCTTTACGGGAATCATCGGAACAGCGATGGGCGTCGTACTGGGCTGCCTCTTCGCTATCTATATCGATCCGATTTTTTCCTTCGTGAACTACGTCATGGGTGGCGGCGTCTGGGACCCGTCCATTCGCGGCATCTACGCATTGCCCGCCGAATTGCACCTGTCTGACGTCATGAAAGCGATAGGGCTGTCACTTGGCCTGTCTTTCCTTGTCACCTATTTCCCGGCTCGTCGCGCAGCGCGGCTGAACCCGGTTGAGGCGCTGCGCTATGAGTGATGTGACTTTAAGGCTCAGCGGTCTGACCAAGACCTATCTGCAAGGCACCCCAGGAGAGGTGCAGGTTCTGCGCGGTGCCGATCTGGAGCTGCGCGCGGGTGAGGCTGTGGCATTGGTTGCGCCATCCGGGGCGGGCAAGTCGACCCTGCTGCATATCGCGGGCCTGCTGGATATCCCGGATACCGGCGAAGTCGAAGTCGCAGGGCAGGGCGCGACGGGCAAAGGGGATCGCACGCGCACAGCGATCCGTCGGCGCGATGTTGGCTTCGTCTATCAGTTCCACCATCTGTTGCCTGAGTTTACGGCGCTGGAGAACATCGTGTTGCCGCAACTGGCAAACGGTGCTTCCGAGAAAGCAGCGCAAGCCCGTGCGATGCAGTTGCTTGATCGCGTTGGCGTCGCTCCGCGCGCAGATCACCGGCCAGCAGCCTTGTCGGGCGGAGAGCAACAGCGCGTGGCCTTCTGCCGGGCACTGGCAAATCAGCCACGTGTGCTGCTGGCGGATGAGCCAACCGGCAATCTGGACCCCGATACCTCGGATCAGGTGTTTGCGGCCCTTATGGCGCTGGTGCGGGATGAAGGGCTTTCGGCGCTGATCGCGACGCATAACCTTGATCTGGCGGCGCGGATGGACCGGATGTTGCGGCTGGAAGGGGGCGTGCTCAGGCCAGCTGAGTGATGGCGACCCCGATTGCCATTACTGCAATGCCTCCTGCCCGCATGAACGTCAGCGGCGTAACCTGAGCGCCGAACAGACCGAAATGGTCAATCGCAGCTGTGCTGATCAACTGGCCGAGCAAGACGAAAAACACCGCATTGCCCACGCCAAAATGTGGGGCCACATGGGTGATTGATAGCACATAGAAGGCGATTAATACGCCGCCCAGCAGCAGATGTTTGGGGGCTTGGGTGAGTTTGGCAAAGGCATCGGATCCACCGAGTACCAACAGCGCCAGCGCTGAAGCGACAAAGGCGATCGCGAACAGGACGACGGCGGCCGCATTGGGTGAGCCGATCAACCTGCCCAAGGCTGCATTCAGAGCGGCGAGGATGGGAACGCCGATCCCGGCGGCCAGCATGATGGCTGCGTATTGTGTCATTGCCTTTTGTCCCTGCGCCTATTTCGTTGATCTGGATCATTGCGCCAGCGTGAACTCCCGGCAAGTCTCGATTTGCCAGGCAGGAGGGAGAAAAGTGATGATCCGATCAATACTTGGCGCGGGCGCGCTGACTGTACTTACCATGATACCACAGGCCTCTTCAGCTCAGGACGTGGAGACCGGGGCCGAGCTGTATCAGCACTATTGCGCTACCTGTCATGGGTTGGATGCAACGGGGCATGGGCCAATGGCCGGGGTGCTGGTGATCCAGCCAACAAACCTGAGAACGCTGGCCGATGCAAATGGTGTATTTCCGACAGCGCGCGTCGTGGCGCGGATTGACGGGCGCGAACCGTTGGTCAGCCATGGCAGCCCGATGCCGGTTTATGGCCCCTATTTCGAAGGTAACGACACCGCGATCAAATCGCCGGAAGGGCAGCCTATCCTGACCAGCAAGCCAATCGTGGATCTAGTGGCGTACCTGAAGACCCTGCAAGTGAACTAAAAAGCTCAGCGACAGATGCCATTAATCTCTGCGCCCGCCCAGGGTATCAGGACGGAGCTTTCGCGCCTGTTACCGGGCAATTTCGAGACTTCGAATTGGGCGCTTAGCATATCGTGCAGACGCTTGGTTCGAGGTGCGTCGGGGTCGAGCGCCCGGCAGCAAACATATTCCTCGACGATGGCGCCCTGCTGTTCGTAGCCATAGGCCAGAAAATCGGGCGAAGTATCAAGGTCGAACAGGTAAGGATCGTCCTTCCGGCCATGCTCTGCCGCAGCGCGGAACGGGTGATAACCAGTTGTCTTGCGATTTTGCCACTGCCAGACATGGGTTAATTCATGCGCAAGCAACATTGCCCCGATCAGGTTCACCTGATCGGGGTACTGGCTCATGTAGTCGTCCAGATACCAGTCCTTCGTGAAGTATACATGATTGAACAGCGCAACGCCCGCGGGTTTGCCGGTCACGGTTTCCTCTTTGACAGGTGGTAAGATTCGTTCACGGCAGGCAACCCGAGGGCGGGCTTTGCGGGTAAATGTAACCGCTGCGACGGGGGCACCCTCTACCAATCGCACACGATCCAGATTCAATGTGTCTCCGTGGATTTTACTGACAAATGCGCGCTCGTGATCGGTTAGAGGTCGACCACAGGCTACACATAGAAACAGCAATGAAATCAACAGGGGGCGGATCATAGCATTAAGCCTAATGCGGCAGCTCGGCGCTGCAAGTCGTTTTCAAAGGCTCATCGCTAGAACCCGGCTGATTTCCGTCAGCGATCGCCCGGATTGTTCCATCCATATATTGAACGCGGCCTGCACAGCGGCCATTGCTTTTTTGGAGGTTGCAGGTTTGTCGATAACGCCCTCAGCGATCAGACGAGCTGTTACATCTTGGGACAGAATAAAGCTGTCCCGTCCGGCAAACCGCATAGCATACTGCGCCGAAGCACCGCCAAGCCGCGATCCGCGCTTGGCGAGCATCTGTAGCAAGCCGACATAATCCTGTGATGGCCACCCGCCCAGAATTTGCCCGACGCCACCTTCCGCGCGGAGTTCCAGCAGAAACGCGGCATTGTCGCGCACTGTAGCAATCTTGGTTCCGTTGCGGACAATGCGGGTGTCCTGCAGCAGTGCGTCGAATTTCTCGTCATCCATGAATGCGCAGCGTCCAATGTCGAAGCCGTCAAATGCCGTTTCGAATCCGTCCCACTTCGATTCGATCACTTTCCAGTTAAACCCTGCCTGGAACACGGTTTTCGTAATAAGCGATAACCAGCGATCATCTGACATCGCCACCAATTCGGCGATTGGTTTAGGCTTGCTTAGCTTGCTTTCCAGTTCGGCGGGGCCGCCGTGGCGATCAGCCGATATCTGGTAGATCTTTTCAAAGTGACGCATCTCCCAGACCCTCCCTTATCCAGATGCTGCCTTATTAAGAAGATTTGACAAGGCAAATCAGATCTTGAGATGAAGCGCGTGTTTTATATTGACTAGTCAATCAATATCTTTGACGGTTCCGAACTGACGGTGTTAAGTGTGTGTATTGCCGAGTGGAGCAGCAGGGATGGGTCGTGGTTTAACGCTAGATGAAGCGCGTCGGACCCGGAACAACTGTTCCCTTTCCTTTTTCGGCTAAACTTGTGCATGTTGCGAAATGTGCTGTGACCACAAATGATCCTGGGCGGGCTCGATATCGCCATGGGGCAAACGTAAAAAACAGGGAGTTGTTGTTATGAAAAAGCTAAGCGTAAGCTTTTTGGCTATCGCAGTGGCCGGGGCGGCCCATGCCGCAGATATGGGCGCGGTCGATGAACCGATCAAGCTGGCGATCAACGAATGGACCGGTCAACATGTGACCACCCATGTGGCAGGTGAGATGCTGAAGGCCGCCGGTTATAACGTAGAATACGTGACCGCCGGGATGATGAATCAGTTCCAGGCGTTGGCCGATGGGGACATTGACGCGACATTGGAAATCTGGTCGTCCAACGTGTCCGACGAATACGCCAAGAAGATCGACGAAGGCACCGTTGTTGAAATCGGCGATCTGGGGCTTGATGCCAAGGAAGGCATTGCCTACCCGGCACATGTAGCGGAGCTGTGCCCGGGCCTGCCTGCGTGGGAAGCGCTGAAAGAGTGTGCGCAAGTTTTTGCTACGGCTGAAACTCTGCCCGGTGGCCGTCTGGTCGATTACCCAGCGGATTGGGGTACGCCCGGCGCGGATCGTATGACCGGTCTTGAATTGCCGTTCAAAGCGGTCCCCGCGGGTTCCGAGGGCGCTTTGATCGCCGAATTGCGCGCCTCGACCGAGCGCAAGTCGCCGTTGCTGATCACCTTCTGGCAGCCACATTGGGCGATGTCGGCATATGACGTACAGTTTGTCGAACTGCCTGCAGGCGAAGAGGCGTGCTTTAACGATCCGTCTTGGGGCCCGAACCCCAACGCAGTGAATGATTGCGATTTCTCGCCGTCACGTATCTTCAAGGCCGGTTGGAGCGGCATGGCAGACAAGTGGCCCGCTGCCTATGAAATCCTGACTAACTATCAGCTTTCGGTCGAAGACCAGCAGCCAATGATGGGGGCGATCGACGTAGATGGTGGCGCGGTCGAAGAAGTCGTCGCGGCATGGATGGCCGAGAATGAAGACAAATGGCGCCCCGTCGTTGACGCGGCAACGCAGTGAGTCCGCTTAAGTGACTGAAGCGAATACGCCAGCCATCGCCTGCCAGAATCTCTGGCAGGTGTTTGGCCAAGGTGCCGACAAAGCTCTGACCGACGCGCTGTCTCGGTCAGGGAGTGACGCTGACAAAGCCGCCGCCGATTTGCGCGAACAGGGGTTTATCCCCGCTGTTCAGGATGCCAATTTCGAGGTCAAAGAAGGCGAGCTTTTTGTCATCATGGGCCTGTCCGGCTCGGGCAAATCGACGCTGATTCGTTGCATTTCGCAACTTCTGCCCGGTACGGGCGGCGAGATCCGTGTGGATGGCGAGAATGTCATCGGTGCATCGAAGAAGACCCTGACTGAACTAAGGCGCAAGAAGCTGGGCATGGTTTTCCAGCATTTTGGCCTGTTCCCTCATATGACCGTGGCCGAAAACGTGGCTTATCCGCTGCGTGTGCAAGGCGTCGGTAAAAAGGAACGTTTGGCGCGTGCGCAGGAAGTAATCTCGCTGGTCGGCTTGGAAGGCCGCGAAGATAGCTTTCCCCGGCAGCTTTCGGGTGGTCAACGCCAACGCGTAGGGATCGCGCGCAGCCTTGCGGTGAATCCCGATATCTGGTTTCTGGACGAGCCGTTCTCGGCCCTTGATCCTTTGATCCGCCGCCAGCTGCAGGATGAATTCCTACGCATCCAGGCGACGTTGAAGAAATCCATCGTCTTTATCACTCACGACATTCAAGAGGCGCTGAAACTGGCCGACCGCATCGCCATTATGCGCGATGGCAAAATCGTTCAGATCGGCACGCCGACGGATATCGTGCTGCGTCCGGTAGACGACTACGTGCGCGAATTTTCTAAGGACGTGGCCAAAGGCCAGCATGCCAAGGTTGCTTCGGTCATGCGTGATGATGCTGAGCGTGGGCCGGATGATCCGGGCTTGACCACATCCATGACGCTCGACGCGGCGCTCGCACATTGCATGGAGCTGTATGAACCCGTGCCCGTCCGCGATGCAGACGGCAATATTGTCGGTACGGTTCATCCGTCCGATCTCGCCGCAGCCCTGCAGGTGGATGAAGCATGACCGCTGTGACGGATATCCCCGCGCGGCAGGCCCGCCTGACGGCTGGGGCGCAGGCCGCGCTGATTACCCTTGTCGTTGGTGCGGTTTGCCTTGCGCTGGAAGGCGTTGCCCCATGGCTGATCACATGGCCCAAAGAATGGGAACTGCCTGCAACGCAATGGGTTGGGGCGTTTCTCGACTGGTTTCTGAATGGCATTAAACCGGCGATGCGGTTGTTTTCGGACCTGATGACGTATCCGATGAATGCTGCAAACTACGTGCTCGGCAGCACGCCCTGGCCGATCTTGATTGGGGTCGTCACTGCGCTGGGTTGGTATCTGGGCGGTTTGCCGATGGCTGCGCTGGGGTTCTTTGGCCTCAGCTTCGTTCTGGCTTCAGGCTATTGGGCCGAGAGCATGAATACGCTGGCCCTTGTCGCCGTGTCTGTCCCCGTGGCGCTGATTATGGGCGGGGCTATCGGTATTCTTGCCAATGAAGTGCCACGTGTGAAGGCCTTTGTTCAGGCAGTACTGGACATCATGCAAACGGTGCCGACCTTTGCCTATCTGACGCCGCTGCTGCTTCTGTTTGGCTTCGGTCCGGTGGTCGGCCTGATCGCTTCGGCCATCTACGCCGCGCCACCTATGGCTCGCAACGTTATGCTGGGGCTGGAACGGGTAGAGCCCGAAATCAAAGAAGCTGCGATCATGTCCGGCGGGACGCGCTGGCAGCAGCTCTTTCAGGTCGAAATTCCTGCTGCCACGACTCAGATCATGGTTGGTGTGAACCAATGCCTGATGGCCGCCCTGTCGATGGTGATCATCGCTGCGGTCATCGGCGGCTTCAACGACATCGGCTGGGAAGTCCTTTTGACCATGCGCAAGGCGCAGTTCGGTGAATCCCTCATGGCCGGTCTGGTCATCGTTGTCTTCGCAGTGATCATCGACAGGATGAGCGGCACTTTGGCGACCGAGCGCAAGCGATATGACAGCCGCGTTGTCTGGGCGATGCTGGGCTTTGCAGTGCTATTTACCGCTGCCTTCTGGTCCCGGTTGCCGAACCCGTCTGACCTTACAGTTCTGGACCCGATGGCCGAGGCGATTGACACCGGCCTGACCTCATTTACGCAGGCTAACGGGCCTTGGCTGGACGCACTCAAGAACAACTCTCTGTTCTATGTGTTGTTGCCCTTGCGGATCGGTCTGGACCAGGCTGTACTACCGTTCACCTGGGGGTTCCAGTGGACCCCGAGCATGAGCTGGGGTCTGTTCGCCGCTGGTGCGGCTATCGCTCTGCTGATGACATGGCGCGGGCATCTGACCGGTGGACTGATCGTTCTTATCCTGATCGGAATGCTGGAAACCGGCATATCAAACCTGCCTTGGCCGTTTGTCCTGACGGGCGCGGCTGCGCTGGGTTGGGTCGCGGGTGGCTGGCGTCTTGCGGCGCTGTCGGTTGGGCTGCTGTGTACCATCCTCGTTTCAGGCCTGTGGGAGCGGGCACTCCTGTCGCTCTACCTCAGCGGTGCCGCAGTGTTTTCCTGCGCAGTAGTCGGAGGGCTGATCGGTCTTGCCAGCGCAGTTTGGGGGCCGGTCTGGAAAGTGGTTCGCCCGATCTGTGATATGCTGCAGACGATCCCACTGTTTGTGTTCCTGATCCCGGTTCTGATGGTGTTTCAGATCGGTGAGTTCTCGGCCTTCCTGGCGATCTGCGCCTACGCCATCGTCCCGATGATCCGCTACACGCGACACGGGCTGGTCAACACACCCGAGGAAATGATGGAAGCCGCAATCTCCAGCGGCGCGACCGAGTGGCAGATCATGCGCGACGTCCGCGCGCCCTATGCCGCACCGACCATCCTACTGGGGCTGAACCAGACCATCCTCTATGCCTTCGCCATGCTGGTGATAGCGGCACTGATCGGGACAACCGGTCTGGGCCAGTCGATTTATCTGGCGCTGGGGCAGGCGGATGTGGGGCTTGGCATCTCGGCCGGTGCCGCCATGGCTATTTTAGCACTGATCGCTGATCGTATGGTGCAGGGTTTTGCCGAGGAACGCCGCAAGGCGCTGGGCCTGTAAGACAGGGCAGGGGCGGGTAACCGCCCCTTTGCCCTCACTTGATTTCGGACAAAGACCAGCGCGCTGTCACGGCCTAAACCGGGCGCAACACGTTCGGAGATTACGATGACTGGTTGGGGCCTCTTCCTCGCAGCACTTGCCACATTCCTTCTTAGCCACATGATTCCAGCACGCCCAGCAGTGCGCGGCTGGCTGATCGGTACGATGGGAAAGCGCGCATATTTCGCCAGCTATTCAATGATTTCGCTAGCAGTTTTGGCCTGGTTGATCATCGCCGCCGCAAATGCACCCTATGTCGAAGTGATCCCGCCGCTTCCAATCTTTCGCTGGGTGCCTTTGCTGGTCATGCCTATAGTCTGCTGGTTGGCCATTGCGGGCCTGTCGATCCGGAACCCGTTCTCATTCGGAGGGCTGGGGCACCGTCCGTTCGATCCCGAAAACCCTGGAATCCTGCGCACGACGCGTCATCCGATACTTGTGGCGTTGATGCTATGGGCTTTGGCACATCTCTTGGCCAATGGAAGCCTGTCGCATGTCATCCTGTTCGGCTTGTTTGCTGGCTTTGCGTTGATGGGCATGGCGCTCATTGATCACCGCACCGCGCGCAATTTGGGGACGGAATGGGTACGCCTTTCCCGCAATACCGCGCGCCTGTCACTCAGCGCGCCCCGCCCTTGGCCCAGCCTTTGGGTCTGGTTGACTGCTTTGGCTTCTTACGCGGTTCTCCTCCACCTGCACGCATCGGTGATCGGGCTTTCTCCGTTGCCTTGATGGATGAAGGTGGTCGGGCAAGCCGACGCGTGCTATCTGAAACGTCATCGACTGAAATCTGAGGTCCAAAAAAAAATGCATCTGGCCTATGTAACGACAACCGATCGCGGTGCGACTGACCGCCTGCTTAGCGAATTTGCGGATGGTCTTGTGCAGGCCGGAACACCGATTGCCGGGGTTGTGCAGACCAACACCGAATGTGCCGACGGATATAAATGCGATATGGATCTGAAAGTCATTCCGACCGGGGAAACCATTCGCATCTCACAATCCCTTGGCAAGAACGCTCGGGGTTGCCGTCTGGATCCGGCTGAATTGGAACGGGCCGTCGGCCTCGTGACGCGGTCGCTTGAGGATGGCCCTCAATTGCTGATCATCAACAAGTTCGGAAAGCATGAGGCGGACGGGCGGGGCTTTCGCCCGATTATCGCCGACGCTCTTGAACGTGAAATTCCCGTCTTGGTGGGCGTCAATCAGTTGAACATTGAAAAGTTTCAGGAATTCGCCGGCGGCATAGCCGAGGCGCTTGGCCCCGATGTCAGCAGCCTGACTGAGTGGTTTGACAAAATATCCCAAACTGACGTTCAACCCGCCGCGGCATCTGGCGGCTGAAGCCCAGGCATCCATCTGCTGAGCTGCGCGCATTGTTTCACGCGCCCAACTGCCGCAAAAATGGTGGACTTGAGCCCACACATCGGGTCTAGCTTCGGTCAAAGTTGCAATCCGGCGGCCAGATATCCTGGGCGAGTGCCGACGAAATGGGCTTATCCATGATCGAAGATCAGTGCGTCTCAGATGAGCGATCTCTGGAAGCCGCTTGCGGGGTCGATGACCCGGCAGCGAAGCAATCCCGTCTCGATGGGTTGATGTCGACAGATTGCTTCTGGTTAAGCATAGTCACGGCTTACTTTCTGCTTCATGTCGTATTGCGAGTTGCAACCGGCGGCGCGCTTGGTCTGGATGAGGCTGAGATACTTCTTGATGCGCGCCGCCTGGAATGGGGCTACGGCCCGCAACTGCCACTTTATGCCTGGCTGCAATGGGGCATCTTTCAGATAACCGGTCCCGGCATATTAGGGCTGTCACTGCTGAAGAACGGGATGCTGCTGGCGACGGTTGTCGCGCTGTACCTGACCATACGAACCCGTCATGCGCCACTGTGGGCAGGGCTGTCGGTCCTGTCACTTCTGATGCTCTATCAGTTTAGTTGGGAGGCGCAACGCGCGCTGACGCATACCGTTCTGGCCAATCTCTGCTCGGTTCTGACCTTCGCGGTGATTTGGGGGCTAATTCGCAAACCGACGACTTGGGGATTCGTCTTGCTGGGCGTAGTCGTGGCAATGGGAAGTTTGTCAAAATACAACTATGCGATCGCGCTGCTGGCCATGTTGCTGGCGGCTTTCAGTGCATCTGAGACGCGCAAGCCTCTCTGGTCGCCTCGACTGCTGCTTTCGTTGGGTGTCGCCGCATTGCTTGTCACACCACCGATGCTATGGGTTCTGAACAATCCCGAACACGCATTTGCAAGCGCGCGCAAGTTGGACATGAGCAGCGATGGCCCAACCACATTGATCGCGCTGCAAGGCTTGGTTGAGTTGGCCTTGGCGTCGGCTGGGTTTGTATCGCTCTTGCTAATCGTCCTGGGTGTTCTCTGGTTGGTCTACCTCAGACAAGGGGTGGCCGCCAAAGGCGATGATCTGAGGCGATTGATGACGCGTACTCTGGTCTGGGCGTTGTTACTTATGGCGGCTGTAGTGCTTGTGAGCGGAAGCACCAACGTAAAGGATCGCTGGCTGCAACCGATATTGATTTATGCCGGCCCCGTGCTGTGTTTGTGGTTGTTACCGAGTGCAGGTCGTAAAGGCGTAAGGCGATTTGCCCAGGTCAGCGCCGTTCTGGCGGTGTTTATTGGACTGGCGATGCTGCATCACAATCTGGCAGGGGATGCCAAACGCGCGGCCCCTTTCGCTACTTTGACCTCTGAGATAATTGCGCAAACAGCGCCCGAAAATGCAATTGTTGCTGACAATTGGATTTCCGGAAACATGGCCTATTTTGCGCCCGATCATCCTGTTTACAGCGATCGGGACCCGCGCGCGCCAAATGCTGCTCTTCGGGTTTGGGAATCGGCTCGAAATGCCCCGAAGGACGTCGACCCAGCACAGGTGAAAACCTTGGTTGCGCCATACCGCTTTGACAACAACGAAGAGATGTCGCTGTCATTTGGACCTGTATCGCAATAGCGCCGGGACCATGGAAGTTGACATCGAACGTTGCTATCACCCAGATATCGGCCCGAACGAATGGCTCAATTTTTTCGGTGAGTAAGTGGTGGGCGACCCTGGAATCGAACCAGGCGTGCGTCTCCGCGAGGGAGTTACAGTCCCCTGCCACACCTTGCGGCCTGTCGCCCACTGTCAGGCGTTGCACCTGACGTGGAGGCGTGATTACTAGCGCGTCTAAAGGGCGTCAACAGGAAAATACCGCTTTGACGCAGGAAACCGAATTCCCGGCCCGGAGGCCCGTATCATGAAGAAACCAAAGTGGGTCGTTGTGAAGGAACAGGCGCGCAAAGCGGCTGCGGCAGAAACCGTCTGGCTGTTCGGTCTACACGCCGTGCGCGACGCGCTGATGAACCCGAAACGGCAGAAGCTGCGCCTGATTGTGACGCGCAATGCCCGCGACAAACTGCTGGAAGCTATTGAATTTGCGGAGATTGTACCCGAGATGGTTGATCCGCGAAAATTCACCGCACCGATTGATCCGGGATCGGTTCATCAGGGCGCGGCACTTGAGGTCAAGCCGCTGGAATGGGGTGGGCTTGCCGAGAATTGTATTGGGCAGGAAAACCCACGTGTGCTGCTGCTGGACCGGGTGACAGACCCACACAACGTCGGGGCGATTCTACGCTCGGCAGAAGTGCTGGGCGCCAGCGCCGTCATTGGCACCCGCCACCATTCAGCGCCCGAGACCGGCGCTTTGGCAAAAACTGCCAGCGGCGCGTTGGAACGACAACCCTATCTACGCGTGCGCAATTTGGCCGATACGATCATCGAGCTGCAGAACATGGGGTATTTAGTCCTGGGTCTGGATGGTGAGGCCGAACAGACGATAGAAGCCACGCTGGGCGACAAGCGTGATCGCCCGGTGGCGCTGGTGCTGGGGGCTGAGGGGCCCGGGTTGCGTCAGAAAACCAAGGAAACCGTCGATCATTTGGTAAAAATTGACGCGGCGGGGGGATTTGGTTCTCTAAACGTCTCAAATGCCGCGGCTATCGCACTATATGCATCCAAACCCAGATGACAGGAGGCCCCCATATCCACTCCACATAAAATTGCCACCTGCTGCTATTGCGGAACCCGTGCCGCATTGGTTCTTCGGGGAAAGCAACAGCACGAGCTGAGTTGCGCAAGCTGCGGCGCACCCCTGCATAATCTCAAGATGGTGCCGAAAGCCAAACTGGCAGATCGGCCGATCAAAAGTTACCAGCCGGCACAGAAGCACAAAAAATACAAAAAGAAGAAAAAGCGGGGCCTGTTCTCAAAGGTGTTGGACGAAGCCTGGGACGTGATCGAAGACGTTTTCGATTAACAACCGCACGCCAGTTCACATCGGCGTCATGGGGGTTTCAGATACGGTTTGAAATATGCATCTTGAAGCCCTCTAACCGCAATCCAGTGAATCACCTATGTTGTCTCGACGTTCCTTCTTGATCAGTCTCTTTTGTACCCCGTTTGCCTCTGTCGTCGGTGCGCAGGAAATGCCGATGTTCTACGTGGACGATGGGATGGCGGTCTCAGGCTATGATGCGGTTTCTTATTTCAAGGCTGGAGCACCAGAGTTGGGTCAGCCCGACATAGCGCTGATGTGGAAGGGTGCGATTTGGCGGTTTGCGTCAGAGGAAAATCGCGATCGATTTGAACGCAATCCGCGCGCCTATGCCCCGCAGTTTGGTGGTTACTGCGCCTATGCGATGGCGAAAGGCCTGCTAAGCAGTACCGATCCCAAGGCATGGCAGATTGTGGATGGGCGGTTATATCTGACCCACTCGGAAGCGATCGAACGTATCTGGGAACGCGATGTCACCAATTACATCCGCGAGGCCGAGGGGCATTGGCCTGCGGTTCTTTACCAATAAAACCTATTGCTCTTGGCTTAAGATCGGCGCGCGGCTTATGTAACGAGCCGTTCTGACCATGATCGCCGAAGGAAATGCGCACGGTCCCATTCGGCGGCATTCCGCCTTTTGTGATGTGTCATCACAAAAATGCGCGCGACCTCTTTTTTTTAGAAAACTCATGCTTAAATGTCACAGTGACCGCGGAATGGAACTGCCGCGGGTCATTTCACTGTCCCTCGTTCCAACAACTGGCGCTCAGGAGTTTCCTGGGCGCTTTTTTCTTTGCATGCGCTTGCTTATGGTGTGCTCATGAATGACTACTCCGACGATGTTCTGACCCAAATCCTTAGGCGCACCAAAGTGGTTGCGGTGGTTGGGGTTTCAATGAACCCGGTGCGGCCCAGCTATTACGTGGCGCGGTATCTGTCGCTCAAGGGATATCGGGTGATACCGGTCAATCCGGGCCATGCAGGCAAGATGCTGTTTGGCCAGACGGTGCAGGCTTCGCTGTCCGACATTCCCGAGCCCGTCGATATGGTTGACATCTTTCGCCGCTCCGAGGCCGTGCCACCCATTGTCGACGAGGCGCTGGATGCGTTTCCCGACTTGCGCACCATCTGGATGCAGATCGGAGTTGAACATGCCGAGGCCGCTGCTAAAGCGCAGGCCCGCGATATCGACGTAGTCATGAACCGCTGCCCCAAGATCGAATATCAGCGCTTGTTTGGCGAACTGCGTATGGGTGGGTTTGCGACTGGAGTGATTTCGTCCAAGCTGTGACGGCCCTGACGTTTGTGTCTACGTCCCGGCCTGAATTGAACAGAAATGGTGCATTTGTTGAGGGGGAGGTCCAATTGACCTATACCCATTCAGCAAACCAATAAGACAGGACCATGCGGAATGATTGCTTATGTGACTGTTGGTGTTGACGATATCACGCGTGCCGAGCGGTTTTATTCGGCGTTCCTGCCCGCCCTTGGTTATGCGTTGGAGCGGTATCACGGAGACTTGAGCTATGCGCTGCCAGTGCCGCCGGGGCAATCCCCGGTTCAGCCCGAGTTCTATGTAAAATCACCCTTTGATGGAGGCGCGGCTTCGGCTGGCAACGGGTCCATGGTGGCGTTTGAGGCGCGCACCCAACAGCAGGTTCGCGACCTTCACGCCGCTGCGCTTGCCGCAGGCGGGTCTGACGAAGGCCAGCCGGGCTTTCGCGCCTCGTATGGTCCGAATTTCTATGTTGGCTATCTGCGCGATCCTCAGGGCAACAAAATCGCGCTGTTTTCCAGCAATCCAAACGAGCCTGGGCGCGACGGGTAACGCTTTCGTCGGGTCGCTGTGGCGCTTCGATCGCTGCCCGCAGAAGCTCAGTCTCACAGGCTGGATGCTTGTTCCTGTCGCCGCTTTTCCAGAACCACTTCGCGTGGAACCCACTCGTAACGGGTGTCCTCAACCAGGGGCGACCAGAATAGCACTCCGCCATAGCGCCAGGGATCCAAGACGACGCCTTCGTACATGCTCTCTCCCTTGCGGCTGATAATGGCAGTGCTGTGGTCGATGCGGAACGGGTTATCCGCGTTGGCGATGGCGCGGTGCATTTCCAGAGTGCGGAACTGCTCCTGATCCAGTCGCCGCTCAATATCTTCAGCCCAGTGCCAGCACAGACCACGCGGACGCAGACCTTTGTTGACCTTGGCGTTATGGATAAGCGGAGGGTCGGTGATCTCGTATTCCTGCGCCAGTTGCGCAGTATAGGCATAGGCGATGCGGGCGGCGCGGGTGGCCTCTTCCGGGTCGATATCGGGGCCGAGGCTTTGGATTTCAGCCGCCAGCCGCTGGACCTCATCTCCGGAAGACGGGGGAGGGGTGGCACAGGCGGCGAGGGTGGCAAGCGCTGCCGCGAACACCAAAGCTCTGATCATCTGCGCGCCCTTTGCCTCAATGCATCCGAACCCGGAGTATAGCGGGCCGGGTCATCGCACGAAACCCGCTTAGTCTTTTGGTCGGGATGCCTTTTCCGTGATGCCGCTGGTGCCCTGTCGACGGGCCAGTTCGCCCAGCACATCATCCAGCGCAACATCGCGCGCAGCCAGCATCACTAGCAGGTGATAAAGCACATCAGCCGCCTCGGAGGTCAGTTTTCCCCTGTCCCCTTTGGCGGCTTCGATGATTGCTTCAATGGCTTCTTCGCCGAATTTCTCGGCACATTTCTCGGGACCTTTGGCCAACAGCTTGGCGGTCCAGCTGCTGTCTGGATCTGCCCCTTTACGGGCCTCAATCGTAGCCGCCAGATCGTGCAAAATACTCATGTCAGCCTCATCGGTATGCCAGCGGCGGCCATATGCTCTTTGGCCTCGTGGATGGTGTATTCGCCGAAATGGAAGATCGAGGCGGCAAGCACCGCGCTGGCCCCACCTTTGGTCACACCTTCGACAAGATGGTCCAGATTGCCTACGCCCCCGCTGGCGATGACCGGCACTTCCACCGCGTCACTGATCGCTCGGGTCAGGGGCAGGTTGAACCCGGCCTTGGTGCCATCGCGATCCATCGAGGTTAGCAGGATTTCACCCGCGCCCTTGGCGACGACGGTTTTGGCAAATTCAACGGCGTCGATGCCTGTTGGTTTGCGTCCGCCATGGGTGAAAATCTCCCACTTGCCGGGGCTGACTGTCTTGGCGTCAATGGCACAGACAATGCACTGGCTGCCGAACTGGTCCGCTGCTTCGGCGATGACGTCCGGATTCGCGACGGCGGCCGAGTTAAAGCTGACCTTATCAGCCCCCGCCAGCAACAGCGCCCGCACGTCATCTTTGGTGCGCACGCCACCACCTACAGTCAGAGGCACAAAGCACTGCTCTGCCGTGCGTTGGACCACATCGAACATCGTGCCGCGGTTCTCATGCGTCGCATGGATGTCCAGAAAGCAGATCTCATCCGCTCCGGCGGCGTCGTATGCCTTGGCCGATTCCACGGGGTCACCAGCATCGCGCAGGCCAACGAAATTCACACCTTTGACCACACGGCCATCGGCGACATCCAAACAGGGAATGATGCGGGTTTTCAGCATGGGCTTTCCTTTGCTCGGGGCACCTGTACCGGCAAAGCCCCGCCGATGCCAGACTTGTGATTGTGATCTGTCGCGAAGCCATGGAAATTAGGGGTGAAATTTATGAAAAGGATTACGCAGATGCGACAACTTCTTTTGGCTTCAATTCTCACATTCGGAGGCGCCCTGTCCGCCATGGCTGACGACATCATCAAAGTGGAAACCAACAAATCCGTGGCCGAGGCGCTGGACGCGCTGGAAGCCGCCGTGGGTAATGCGGGCGCCACCGTGTTTGCCCGCGTGGATCACGCGGCGGGGGCGGAAAAGGTCGGAACGCCGATCCCGGCCAATCAGGTGCTGATTTTCGGCAACCCGGCTCTGGGCACTCCCGCCATGCAGATCGACCCGCGCGCGGGGCTGTTCTTGCCGCTGAAGGTGCAGGCCTACGAAGACGCAAATGGACAGGTCTGGCTGGCTTATGAAGACCCGAAAGAGACGATGGACGAGCTCGACGAGGTCGAGAAATCCCCTGTCATTGAAAAGATGCGCGGTGCTCTGGCGAAACTGACTGCCGCAGCTGCTCAATAACTCAGTTCAGGGCGCGAATGGCCTCTTTCAGGTCAATCGCGCCATCATAGAGCGCGCGGCCAGAGATCGCGCCGTTCAACTCGACGCCACAATCGCGCAGGGCGATCAGGTCGTCCAGTGAGCTGACGCCGCCCGAGGCAATCACCGGAATCGAAACCGCCTGCGCGAGCGCCGCCGTGGCTTCGATATTCGGACCCTGCATCACACCGTCGCGGTTGATGTCTGTATATATGATCGCTGCCACGCCAGCGTCCTCGAAACTGTGCGCCAGATCGGTGACCTGTACGTCGGTCTCTTCGGCCCAGCCCTTGGTGGCAACCATGCCGTTTCGTGCATCTATACCGACGGCTACCTTGCCCGGGAAGGCTTTGGCAGCTTCGCGCACCAGATCTGGGTTTTCGACTGCAACGGTGCCCAGAATCACCCGCGCCAGACCTTTTTCGATCCAGGTCTCGATTGTGGCCATGTCCCGGATACCACCACCCAGCTGAGCGGGCACATCACAGGCTTTCAGAATTGCCTCAACGGGTGCCGCATTAACAGGCTCCCCGGCAAAAGCACCGTTCAGATCAACCAGATGCAGCCACTCGCAACCAGCCTCGACAAAGGCGCGGGCCTGCGCAGCAGGGTCTTCGTTAAAGACCGTCGCCTTATCCATTTCACCACGCAGCAGGCGCACGGCGTTGCCGTCTTTCAGATCGATGGCGGGGTAGAGGATCATGTCGGGCGGCCCTATATCACTGTTACACGCGCGGGATATCGCACAGGCAGGGCAGGGGCGCAACGCGACGCTAAGTCATTCTTGCCCGGTGCCGAACGGCAGGTCAGACTGACCGGAAAGACAGGGAGATAACCATGAAGACATATTCTCTTGCAGCGGTCTTCGCTGCGATGGCCACCACCGCCTTTGCTGCCGATCCGGTAGACGGGCTGTGGAAGACCGCTCCGGGCGATACGGGCGGCTATTTGCATGTGTCGATTTCGGAATGTGGCAGCGCCATCTGCGGAACTATCGACAGCGCATTTGATGCCCAAGGCAACCAACAGCTGGAGTACGAAAACCTTGGCAAGCAAATCATCTGGGACATGATCCCCGAGGGTGACGGCAGCTATGACGACGGCAAAATCTGGGCCCCGGATCGCGACAAAACCTATAGTTCGAAAATGACACTGGACAGCCAGAACAAACTGACCGTTAAGGGATGTGCCGTTGGGGGTCTGGTCTGCCGGGGTCAGGTCTGGACACGGGTTCAGTAAATCTCAGGGCTTCCAGGTCAGGAAATTGCCGATCATCCGCAGGCCAACGTCTTGGCTTTTCTCAGGGTGAAACTGCATCCCAACCATAGTGTCGCGGCCAATCACGGCCGTGACCTCTTGCCCGTAGCCCACATAGGCCAACCGTTGCGCCGGATCCGTCACCCGGAAGTGGTAGGAGTGCACAAAATAGGCATGATCGCCTGATTTTATCCCGTCAAAGACCGGATGGTCGCTTTCCAGAATCAGATCGTTCCAGCCCATATGTGGTACCTTGAGCGCGCTGTCCGAGGGTTCAATCTTCACAACATCACCGGCAACCCAGCCGAGACCATCGGTCGCGGAGTATTCATGACCCTTGGTCGCCATCAGCTGCATTCCGACGCAGATGCCCAGAAACGGGCGGCCTTTCTGCTCAACGGCTTCAACCATAGAGTCATAGATGCCTTTGTGGCCGCGCAACTCGGCGGCGCATGCCGGGAAAGCGCCATCACCGGGCAGAACCAATCGATCAGCCCGCGCGACAACATCTGCATCCGATGTCACGACGACCTCGCCCGCATCCAGTTCGCGGGCCATCCGTTGAAACGCCTTCTCCGCCGAGTGCAGGTTACCGCTCTCGTAGTCAATGATGGCTGTCAGCATCTACAGCGCGCCCTTAGTCGAGGGAATCGCATCCGCCTTGCGTGGGTCGGTTTCGACCGCATCGCGCAAAGCACGGGCAACGGCCTTGAAGGCGGCCTCGGCAATGTGGTGGCTGTTGAAACCATGCAACTGATCGATATGCAGGGTGATCCCGCCATGGGTGCTGAGCGCCTGAAAGAACTCGCGCACCAGCTCGGTGTCGAATGTGCCAATCTTTTGCGTCGGTAGATCCACGTTCCAGATCAAGAACGGACGGCTCGAGAGATCCAGCGCACAACGCACCTGTGCGTCATCCATCGGCAGGTGGCATTCTCCGTACCGACGAATACCTTTTTTATCCCCTAGCGCCTGCGTCAGTGCCTGACCCAGCGCAATCCCGGTGTCTTCGACCGTGTGGTGGTCGTCGATGTGGTAATCACCCTTGGCACGGATCGTCATGTTGATCAGCGAATGCCGCGCCAATTGATCCAGCATGTGGTCAAAGAACCCGACGCCGGTCTGGTTGTCATACTGGCCGGTGCCGTCCAGATTGACCTCGACCGAAATCTCGGTTTCGGCGGTCTGACGGCTGATCTTAGCGCTGCGCATGGGCGAATTCCTTTTGCTACAGGCGCGCTTATAGACCCGGATGGGCGACCTATCCAGACCGCTTTAAGCCTTCGTCGCAAACTGTTGCAGGGGATTGCACCCGGACGCGGCCCGTGCCAGCCTGCGGGCAACACGAACCAACAAGGCCCGGCCCATGTCCACCTGCGTTTTCATCCAGATCCGTTGTAAACCCGGCACCACTTACAAAGTCGCCGAAGAGATCGCGCTGCGTGAAATCCATTCCGAATTGTATTCCACAAGCGGCGAATACGACCTGCTGCTGAAGCTCTACATCCCTGAAACCGAGGATGTGGGCCATTTCATCAACGAAAACCTGCTGGTGATTCCCAATATCGAACGCTCGCTGACCACGATGACGTTCAAGGCGTTCTAACCCAGTTCAAACGTCGTGATGCCATATATCCGGTCAAGGTCGATGTCCGGCGCGTGACTGGAATACATACGCCCCGTTTCAAATACCTTGGTCAGCCCCAACTGTTTGGCCAATTCCATGGCTTGTGCGTTTGGATTAGGCTTGTCGATGAATACCTCGGCCTTTGCCTGATCGGCGGGTAGCGTCGTCAGAAGGGAAACCAAAAGCGCCTGCGCGATTTGTGGATTGTCGGCAAACAGAGGCCCGACCTTGTACCCGCTCAGGCAGCGCCGCAACGTTGCATAGCCTTTGATCCGCCCATTTTCCTCAAACACCCGCGAAACGTGGCTGGGTGCCTCCAACCAGCCGCGCAAGAACGTGTCGCGCGCGGCGGGGAACAGGCCTCGGTCATACGACTTTAGATCATCGGTTAGTGCGTTGATTGGACGAACCCGAGTGTCCTCCACGCGACCCAGGGCATCCAGGATGCCGCCGACGGTGCCCGCGAATCGATAATTGTCATACGCCAGTTCAAAACCGAATTTCCGATAGTTGTCCTGCTGTTCGACCACACCATCCATGCCCATGTTACGATCCTGGCAATGTGCCTTGACCGCTTCGGCGACCTGCAATCCGTATCCCGAGCCGCGAAACTCGGGACGCACGATGTAGAAGCCAAGAAATGCGTAGGCATCATCGTAGTTCACGGCGGATGCGGACGCGATCATCTGGCCGTCCAGGAAACCGCCCTTGAACCCTTCGGGGTCCGAACTGCGAAAACAGACCGCGTCGTGCAGCCCGGGGTTCCAGCCTTCCTGACCCGCCCAATCAACGGCGGTTTGAAGTTCGTCTGCTGTTAAGGCGCGAATGACGTAATCGGGCATATCCGCATCTCCGTCGTAATTTCATGTGCAGCAAAGATGCCGCAGCAATCGCGAAAGAGCCAGCATGTTCGGAGAGTTTGGTATCTGGAGCGGGCGAGGCGATTCGAACGCCCGACCCTAACCTTGGCAAGGTTATGCTCTACCCCTGAGCTACGCCCGCATCAGATACTTATATGGTCCGTAGACCTCTCAATGGAGCGGGCGAGGCGATTCGAACGCCCGACCCTAACCTTGGCAAGGTTATGCTCTACCCCTGAGCTACGCCCGCGCCGTTGAGTGAGGAGGGATGTATAAATTCCCAAACGAGGCTGCAAGCGGAAAAACACAAAATACAGCAAAAAATCTTTCGACGGAAATTCGGGGCTGCGGTGTTCAAGAGATATAGCAATGAACGAAATAAGGGATTGGGCAGAGGAAATGAAAGATATTGCAGACATTAAAATGGCGGCATTGGCGGCGCTGATTGTTCTTACCACCGTGATCTACAGTCAGAGCGATGAAACACTGGCAGAGGCGCAGCCTAGCCTCCCGCATGCTCCTTTGATCGAGACGCAGGTTTTGACGGGCTAAACGTTCTCATACAGCCAGAACAAGATTCGCCATGGCCGCCAGCAATATGGCCGTAAAGGTCAGACCCATTCCGATCTGGCGCAGGATGATGATCTGTGGGGTCTTGCCAAAACCATAAGCGTGCAGAAGCCTGCCTGCCAAAAGTAACATCCCCAGCAGGTTCACAAGCCAGCCGCCAGCATCTTGCAGTTCGACCATGGCGATAAGCAGCAAAGCAAAGGGAGCGTATTCGGCGCAGTTCGCATGCGTTCGCATTGCCTTGATCATGGCCTTGTCGCCATGATCCCCGACCGATATTTTGCCCACCCGGCGTTGCCGAATGACATTCACGCTGAGTGCGACGTACAGAAATGCGATCAACGCGGCGTAGATCGGGGTGATGGTCAGCATGCGGCCTCCTGATGTTGAAAGGGCCGCCCGGTTCCCCGAACGGCCCTTATTAGCTTAGAAGGCTAAACCGGTTATTCCAGTTCGACCAGCAGATCCTTGGCGTCGATTTGACCTCCGGGCTGGACGTGAACGGCCTTGACCACCGCGTCGCGCTCGGCGTGGATACCTGTTTCCATCTTCATCGCTTCGATGGTCAGCAGCAGATCGCCTTCTTTGACTTCTTGACCTGTGACAGCGGCAACAGTTGCAACGACACCCGGCATTGGCGCGCCGATATGGTTGGGGTTACCAACTTCGGCCTTTGGCCGCTGAGCGGTTGATGCTTTCACCAAACGGTTCGGCACGCGGATCACGCGGGGCTGACCGTTGAGTTCGAAGAACACGCGAACCTCGCCATTCTCGTCCGTCTCGCCGATGGCCTGACAGCGAATCTCCAGCGTCTTGCCTGGATCGATCTCGGCGGTGATCTCCTCGCCCGGCTCCATGCCGTAAAAGAAGGTACGCGTGGGGAGAGTACGGACCGGGCCATAAGTGCGGTGACGGCCCATATAGTCGAGGAACACCTTGGGATACATCAGATATCCATTCAGGTCCTCGTCATCGATCTCTTTGCCCTCAAGCTGTTTGGACAAATCGGCGCGGGTGGCCTCGAGATCGACCGCTTCGACATGCTTGCCGGGGCGTTCGGTGTTGGGGGCCTCGTCCTTCAGGACCTTCTGGATGATGGTATCGGGGAACCCGCCCGGAGGCTGGCCCAGATTGCCGCGCATCATGTCCACCACCGAGTCGGGGAAGGCGACATCAGTGTTCGGGTCTTCGACCTGCGCGCGGGTCATGTTCTGGCTGACCATCATCAGCGCCATGTCACCGACCACCTTGGACGACGGCGTCACCTTGACGATATCGCCGAACATCTGGTTCACGTCCGCATACATCTGAGCAACCTCGTGCCAGCGTTCTTCGAGTCCAAGCGAACGCGCCTGTGCCTTGAGGTTGGTAAACTGACCACCAGGCATTTCGTGCAGATATACCTCGGAGGCCGGGGCCTGCAGGCTGGACTCGAAGGCCGCGTATTGGCCACGCACTGCCTCGAAATAGTCGCTGATCTCACGGATGGCCTTGATGTCCAGCCCGGTGTCTCGCTCGGTATGGCGCAACGCCTCGACCACGGTGCCGAGCGTTGCCTGAGAGGTGTTGCCGCTGAAACTGTCCATCGCGCAATCCACCGCGTCCACACCGGCCTCGGAGGCGGCCAGAATGGTGGCGCTTGCAATGCCTGCGGTGTCATGGGTGTGGAAGTGGATCGGCAGCCCGACCTCTTCCTTCAGCGCCCGGATCAGGATCTTGGCGGAGGCCGGTTTCAGCAGTCCGGCCATATCCTTCAGGCCCAGCACATGTGCGCCAGCGTCACGCAGCTCCTTGGCCATTCCGACATAGTATTTGAGGTCATACTTAGCACGGTCCGGGTCCAGAATATCGCCGGTATAGCAAACGGTGCCTTCACAGATCTTGTTGTTTTCGATCACCGCGTCCATGGCGACGCGCATGTTCTCGACCCAGTTCAGCGAGTCGAACACGCGGAACACGTCGACACCCTTGGCCGCCTGACGCACAAACTCCTGCACCACGTTATCGGGATAGTTGGTATAGCCAACCCCGTTCGCCCCGCGCAGCAGCATCTGGGTCATCAGGTTCGGCATCGCCTCACGCAGATCACGCAGGCGCTGCCAAGGGCATTCCTGCAGGAAGCGATAGGCGACATCGAAGGTTGCACCGCCCCAGCATTCGACGCTGAATAGCTGCGGCAAGTTCGCAGCATAGCTGGGTGCTACTTTGATCATATCGATCGAACGCATCCGGGTTGCCAGCAGCGACTGGTGCCCGTCGCGCATGGTGGTGTCGGTGATCAGCAGCTGACGCTGCGCCTTCATCCAGTCAGCAACCGCCTGCGGGCCTTTTTGCTCCAGCAGGTTGCGGGTGCCCATCTGCGGTTCGGCCTTGGGCGCGGGGGGCCTGGCCTCTTTCAGGTCGGGGCGCGGCATCGGGCGATCCTTGGTTTCGGGATGCCCGTTCACAGTGATGTCGGCGATATAGTTCAGAACCTTGGTGCCCCGGTCGCGGCGCTTCTTGAACTGGAACAGGTCCGGTGTCTCATCGATGAACTTGGTGGTGTATTCATTCGACAGGAAAGTCGGGTGCTTTAGCAGGTTTTCGACAAATGCGATGTTGGTGGAAACACCGCGCACACGGAATTCCCGCAGCGCACGGTCCATCCGCGCAATCGCCTTTTCTGGCGTTGGGGCCCAAGCGGTCACCTTGGTCAGCAGAGAGTCATAATACCGCGTGATCACCCCGCCTGCATAAGCGGTGCCGCCATCCAGGCGAATGCCCATGCCGGTGGCCGAGCGATAGGCGGTGATGCGGCCATAGTCGGGGATGAAGTTGTTTAGTGGGTCCTCGGTGGTCACGCGGGTCTGCAGCGCGTGGCCGTTCAGGCGAATGTCGGACTGCGTGGCCTTGCCGGTGGCCTCGGTCAGGGTCTTGCCCTCGGCGATCAGGATCTGAGCCTGCACGATGTCGATGCCGGTGACTTCCTCGGTTACGGTGTGTTCCACCTGCACGCGCGGGTTCACTTCGATGAAGTAGAACTTGCCGGTGTTCATATCCATCAGGAACTCGACGGTGCCCGCGCATTCATAGTTCACATGGGCGCAGATACGGCGGCCCAGCTCGCAGATTTCGGCGCGCTGTTCTTCAGTCAGGTACGGGGCAGGCGCGCGTTCCACGACCTTCTGGTTGCGGCGCTGGACCGAACAATCGCGTTCATAGAGGTGGTATATCTCACCGTGCTTATCGCCGAGAATCTGTACCTCAACATGGCGGGCACGGGTGATCATCTTTTCCAGATAGCCCTCACCGTTGCCAAAGGCGGCCTCGGCTTCGCGGCGGCCTTCCAGCACTTTCTCTTCCAGCTCATCCTCGGACAGGATCGGGCGCATCCCGCGTCCGCCACCGCCCCAAGACGCTTTTAGCATCAGCGGATAGCCGATCTCGGCTGCCTCGGCCTTGATGGCTACCATGTCGTCGCCCAACACCTCGGTCGCCGGGATAACCGGAACGTCGGCGGCAATCGCCACTTTCCGAGCGCTAGCCTTGTCGCCAAGCGCGCGCATGGTCTCGGCCTTTGGTCCGATGAAGGTGATGCCGTTCTGAACACAGGCATCCACGAAATCCGGGTTTTCGGACAGCAAACCGTAACCAGGGTGGATCGCATCTGCGCCGCTTTCTTTGGCCACCCGGATGATCTCGTCAATCGACAGATACGCCGCAACCGGTCCCAGATCTGCGCCAATGCGATAGGCCTCATCCGCCTTGAACCGGTGCAGGCCCAACTTGTCCTCCTCGGCGAAGACCGCGACGGTGCGCTTGCCCATCTCGTTGGCTGCCCGCATCACACGGATGGCAATCTCGCCGCGATTGGCAATCAGGATTTTCTTGAAGTCTGTCATTTCAGGTCCCGGTCTTAATGGCTGTGGCCTTGTGCATAGGCGGACAATACGGCCACGTACATATGTAGTTCTGGGTAGAACCGGCATGTTAACGCTCGCAAACGCCGCCCTTTTGCGCAAACTTATTGCACATGCTGCATTGCGGCATCAATCCCCCGTGGGAAAGAGCAAATAATGCCCGTTTCTCCGAATATCCTCGCTGCGCCCTTTGGATGGATGATTCTATTTGATTTGAGCGAACAAGCCGTGAACAAACCCTTTCCCTCCGCGCCCATCCGGCGTAGTTTACCGGCATGAGCAGTTTTGACGAAATGGACGCCTTCGAAGGCGCATCGCTGTCGGCGCGGGCTATGGCTATGCCGTCGTTTGGGGACTACTTGAAGGTTCTCAACCCTAGCCAACTAGAGGCGGTAGAGCAATTGGACGGACCAGTGCTGATGCTGGCTGGTGCCGGAACCGGTAAAACTAGAGCGCTGATGTCGCGCTTGACTCATCTTGTGGCGAAGCGAAAAGCCAGTGCTGATCAAATTCTTGCAGTTACTTTCACCAACAAGGCGGCTCGCGAGATGCAGGATCGATTGCGTGATGATCCCTATCTATTGAAAGATCCGGTAAAGTGGATGGGAACCTTTCACTCAATCAGTGCCAAGCTGCTGCGGCGCCATGCGGAACTGGTGGGGTTGAAGTCTAACTTCACCATTCTGGATACCGATGATCAGAAACGCCTGCTGAAACAGGCTATGGAGTTGGCTAGTGTTGATGAGAAACGTCATCCGCCGCGATGGTTTGCTGGGGTCGTGGACGGTTGGAAAAACCAAGCATGGACTCCAGACAAGGTTCCAGCATCTGCGGACGTTGAACTATGGTGCGAACGCTTGTTTACCGAGGAGCAGGTAGCATCAGCGGATAAGACATACGAGTTCAAGCATCGAAATCCTGAAAGTGGAGCGATAGCTCGCCATGTCATTTCCGGCTCAGAGCTCTACCACAGATACCAGACTCGCCTACGCGAGCTGAATGCGGTGGATTTCGGCGACCTGTTGCTGCACATGGTCACGATTTTCCAAACCCACCCGGACGTGCTGGAGCAATACCAGCGTTGGTTCCGTTACATCCTTGTGGACGAGTATCAGGATACCAACGTCGCCCAATATCTCTGGCTTCGTCTGCTTGCAGGGGGCCACAAGAACATCTGTTGCGTCGGCGATGACGATCAGTCGATCTATGGCTGGCGCGGGGCCGAGGTGGGCAACATTCTGCGGTTCGAAAAGGACTTCCCTGGCGCCTTCGTGGTCCGGCTGGAACAGAACTACCGCTCGACCCCGCATATTCTGGCCGCTGCGTCCAACGTCATTCGTGGCAATGAAAGCCGCTTGGGCAAAGAGCTTTGGACCGACCGCGAAGAGGGTGAAAAGGTCCGTCTGATCGGCCATTGGGATGGCGAGGAAGAAGCGCGTTGGATCGGGGAAGAGATCGACGCGATGCAAGGTGGCACGCGCGGTGTGCGGCCGATGAACCTTAATGAGATCGCGATCCTCGTACGCGCTTCGCACCAGATGCGGGCGTTTGAGGATCGGTTTTTGACCATTGGTCTGCCTTACAAGGTGATTGGCGGCCCTCGATTCTATGAGCGGATGGAGATTCGCGATGCCATGGCCTATTTCCGGCTGGTGGTCAGCCCCGAGGATGATCTGGCCTTCGAGCGGATCGTGAACACACCCAAACGCGGCCTCGGCGACAAGGCGCAGCAAACGATTCAGGTGGTGGCGCGCGAGAATGGCGTGTCTCTGATCGAAGGGGCGCGGATCGCGGTCGATAACAGCCTGATCAAGGGCAAGGGTGGCAAGGCGCTGCGCGAACTGATCGACGGGTTGGCGCGGTGGAATGCAATGACGCGTGGGCCTCGGATTGAGGTGGACGATGAAACGGTGATTGATGACAGTGTTTCACCGATCCGATACGGCGCACCCGAGCATACGCATATCGAGCTGGCGCAGATCGTCTTGGACGAATCCGGCTATACCGCGCATTGGCAGAACGAAAAGACGCCCGAGGCGCCTGGGCGATTGGAAAACCTCAAAGAACTGGTCAACCAACTGGACAATTTCGAGAACCTGCAGGGGTTTTTGGAACATGTCAGCCTGGTGATGGACAACGAGCAGGACAGCGACGGGGCCAAGGTCTCGATCATGACGCTGCACGCGGCCAAGGGGCTGGAGTTTCCCGCGGTTTTCCTTCCGGGGTGGGAGGATGGATTGTTCCCCTCTCAGCGTTCGATGGACGAATCCGGTCTCAAAGGCCTCGAAGAAGAACGAAGGCTGGCCTATGTCGGTATTACCCGCGCAGAAGAAGTCTGTACGATTTCCTTTGCAGCCAACCGACGGGTGTTCGGACAATGGCAGAATTCGATGCCGTCCCGGTTCATTGATGAGTTGCCCGAAGATCATGTGGAAGTGCTGACACCTCCGGGGCTCTATGGTGGTGGTCAGCAGGCAGCCGGGATCGAAACCCGCGCAGCCGAGGCGAATGTCTATAACTCTCCGGGCTGGAAGCGGATGCAGGCGCGGCAGGGGCAATATGGCATGTCTCAGCCAAAAGAAAGCCGGAATACTGTGATTGATGCGACAGCCGTGGCCAGCTTTACGCTGGGCGAGCGAGTGTTTCACCAGAAATTCGGCTATGGCGCAGTGATCGGCATCGAAGGTGATAAAGTCGAGGTCGATTTCGACAAGGCAGGGGTGAAGAAAGTGGTCTCGCGCTTTCTGACCAACAAGGATGACTTGCCGTTCTGAAGCTTACAACCCTTCGACCAGCACAAGATTCGCCGTCGCCGTTTTTTGCCTGATCTTGGCCAATTCGACATAGTCCGGATCGTCCTTCCACGCGTTTGCGGCAGCCATATCCGGAAACTCCATCAGGACGATCCCATCTTCTTCCCAACTGCCTTCGATCACTTCAACGGGTTTTGAGGATACGGTTAGAAGCCTTCCGCCATGCCGGTCAAAGATCGGCATGAATCCTTCGAGGTATTTCTGGTACCCATCCGGGTCTTGAATGGAAATCTGGGCGATGAAATAAGCGGCCATGGGAGACTCCTGACAAAGCGTTCACGACCCCAGCCTACATCTTGTGCGCAAAAAACGAAAAACGGCGGTTCCCAGGGAGGAGGAGGGGAACCGCCGTTCTTTTCTACATCAGGGCAGGGAGGAGGAAGCCCCGATGTATCCGAACCCGGGTTTGATCCCGGTATGAGGAAGACGCGGCGACGTCAGGGAGGAGGAAGACGTCGCCGCGCGCTTTCAACATCGAGGCAGGGAGGAGGAGAGCCCCGATGTATCAGGTTCCGGCGGTCAGGGCCGGTATTAGGTGCGGCAACGTCAGGGAGGAGGAGAGACGCTGCCGCTGAAATACAGGTCCGAAAGGGAGGAAGACGGACCTGATCTCGGTGTTCTTGTTGCGCTTACCGCGCGATCTGCTCTTCGGTGGCCTGTTGGGCCAGCCGGCGGATCATCGAGCGGTGCAAGCCCAGATCAGCCAATTCCCGATCTGACAGTCCCGACAATTCGTTGACTGTCTGACGGTACAGGCGATAACGAGCAACCCGGGTTTTCACGGTCTCAACCAGCGTTGAGATTCCATTTGCCGGTGTGCCTTTCAGAGCTGTTTGTGTGCTTGCGACTGCCATCTTCATGATCCGTTCATTCTTACTGTTGCCGGTATCGTCCGGCGTTTGCTTGAGACTGAAGATAGGCAAATGCTGCGATTGCACAATGGTTCGCGTCGTCAATGCTGCTATGCAGCAAATGCATGGATTGGCAGGATAATCCGGTACGCCCCAATAATTGCCTTTAAAATACTGGTTTTCACGTGTGCTTGGCGTTTCGTGTGTCCAGACCCTGTGATGGTGACCGCTTATCTATTGAGCGGAATTGGCGTTTGTTTGGGCATGTTGTGTCAACTCAAGAGGGGCAATTCTTCTCACCGCAGGTCCGGCGCCTGGGGTGATGGTGCTATGGGAAAGCATGGGTCGACTATGGGAATGGCCTGTAAAGGGACCGCGATTCGTCCTCTTCGGCTGTCATTCATGGGTGTCTGCGCCAAATAATATGTAATTCTAAAAATTATTGGGAATTCATGGGAGGAATAATTTAGGCGTCAATTCTTGCATATTTAGTGCTAGTAAGCATCAGGAGCACAATTTGTGGCATATTTGATCCGAGTTTCGATTGCATTAGTCTTGATCTGAAGCCTGCATCAGGCCTCCATATGCAAATTTCCTATTGATTTCCATGAATTCCCATGGCATCCCTTGTGTACCCGATGAGGGCGAGGACAGTTGAGGGGCACCAAACGACCCCGAACCAAAAATACAAAAACAGGTTTCATACAGGCATCTCGCTTTCATCACTTAACAGATCCGGCGCGCGGGCGAGCAGACATCCCCCCAGGTGGCGCGCGCAGCTGGACATCCCGCAAAGCGGGTCAATGCGGCGGGTTGATCAGTGGCAGCAGATCAACCCGCCGTTTTACTTCCGGGGGGAACGTGAATTTTGAGGTGGGGCGCAAGCGAAAGGGACAGTCGTCTTGGCGCGCAGGTTTAGAGGCGAAAGCCAGCATAAGGTGGATACGAAGGGCAGGGTCTCGATCCCGGCCTCGTTTCGTCGTGTGCTTGAGGCCTCGGACCCCAGCTGGCAACCCGGTGACAATCCTGAACTCGTGATTGTCTATGGCGACCACCGCCGCAAATACCTTGAATGTTACACCATGGAAGCGATCGACGAGGTGGATGCCAAGATCGATGCGCTGCCACGTGGCTCGATGCAGCGTCGGATGCTTCAGCGGATGTTCCATGGTCAGTCCTTCCCGACCAATGTGGACGAAACGGGTCGTTTAGTGCTGCCCGCAAAGCTGCGCAACAAGATCGACCTTGAGAACGAGGCGTTCTTTATCGCTGCCGGTGATACCTTCCAGATCTGGAAGCCCGAGACATACGAGGCCGAGGAACTGGCCACGACCGAGGAATGGCTTGACGATCTGCCGGATGATTTCGATCCGATGCAGTATCTCGATGGCATCGGGGATGGGTGACGGCATGGCCGGCGCTCAGACCTCATCGGACAAACCTCATATCCCCGTTCTTCTGCGCCCATTGTTGGCCGCCGTGGCGCCGGTATCCGGTGCCTGGCTGGACGGCACATTCGGCGCAGGCGGCTATACTCGTGCGTTGCTGGAGGCCGGGGCCGAGAAAGTCATTGGCGTCGATCGCGACCCGCTGGCATTTGAAATGGCCGCTAACTGGGCTGGGGAATACGGTGACCGGCTGGTGATGCAGCAGGGCGTGTTCTCTCGCATGGATGAATATGCACAGGATCTGGACGGCGTGGTGCTGGATCTTGGTGTCTCATCCATGCAGTTGGATCAGGCTGAACGCGGTTTTTCCTTCATGAAAGACGGTCCGTTGGACATGCGGATGAGCCAAGATGGTGAAAGCGCAGCTGATCTGGTGAATACGGCAGCCGAGACGCAATTGGCCGACATCCTGTTCCATTTCGGTGAGGAACGCGCCAGTCGTCGTATAGCAAAGGCCATCGTCAAGGCGCGGGCCGAAGAACCGATCAGAACAACTCTGCGGCTGGTCGAGATTATCGAATCCTGCCTGCCGCGCCCCAAACCGGGCCAATCGCACCCGGCGACGCGCAGTTTTCAGGGGCTACGGATCGCGGTGAACGCAGAATACGAAGAACTGTTTCAGGGGCTTATGGCCGCCGAGCGCGCTTTGAAGCCGGGGGGGCAACTGGCCGTTGTGACTTTCCATTCCATAGAAGACCGGATGGTGAAGCGGTTCTTCCAATCGCGCGCGGGCAAAACCGGACGCGCCAACCGTTATGCGCCTGAGATGGAGCAGGAGAAGCCGCAATTCATACTCAAGACCCGCAAGGCCGTTGGGCCGGATGAGCAGGAACTTGAAGAAAACCCACGTGCACGCTCTGCAAAATTGCGTGTCGCGATAAGAACGGATGCCCCGGCAGGGGAAATTGAGGCCCGGGCCATCGGCATGCCGCAATTGGGGGGAAGGGCAAGATGAAGAGTATTCTGTATATGTTGACTGCACTATCCGTGTTCGGGCTGGCGCTTTGGGCTTATCAAGAGAACTACCGCACGCAGCAGGTGCTGAAGGAAACGCAGTCGCTGCAAGGCCAGATCGGTATGGCGCAGGCGCGACTCGCCGTGCTGAATGCTGAATGGGCCTATCTAAACCGGCCTGATCGTTTGCGTGAGCTGGCGGACTTGAATTTCGAACGTCTCAGCTTGCTGCCTCTGCGGGCTGAGCAGTTTGGTCGCGCCGATCAGATTTCCTATGGCGAGGACCCGGATCTGCCCATCGTCGACTCGCTTGAAATACAGGACGTCACTGACATTCAGGCACTGATCGAGGTGCAGGTTCCATGACCCGCACACCACTTCGCCCTCTGGCCCGTATCCTCGACGCCCGTGCAAAGGGTGAAAACCCCAAGGCGATTGAGCGAGAGAACATCCGCAAACGCCACGAAGACATGAAAGACCGCGCCCGCGCGCGCGCCGAGGGCCGCCTGTTGGTGTTGGGTCTTTTCTTCTTTTGCGCCTTTTCGGTCGTAGGCTTTCGTATGGGCGTTCTGGCGACATCCGAGGCGCAAGAACCATTGGCAAGTGCGCCGGGGGCCTCCATCGCCATGCAACGCGCCAATATCGTGGATCGCGAAGGCCGTATTCTGGCGACCAATCTGGACACCTATTCTGTCTATGCGCAGCCACCGCTGATGATTGACCCGATCGCCGCAGCCGAGCAACTGGTCGCTATTTTCCCTGATCTGGAAAAAGAGCGTTTGGTCAAAGACTTCACCGGTAAGCGAAAATTCCTGTGGATCAAGAAGCGCATCTCGCCCGAGCAGAAGCAGGCGGTGCATGACATCGGTGATCCCGGCATCCTGTTCGGCCCGCGCGAAATGCGGTTATATCCCAATGGCAGACTCGCGGCGCATATTCTGGGCGGCTCGGGCTTTGGCCGCGAAGGTGTCAGCGCAGCCGAGGTGATCGGCGTAGCTGGCGTCGAAAAACAGTTCGACGGCTATCTGCGCGACCCGGCCAACGGCAACAAGCCGCTGCAACTGTCGCTGGATCTGACCGTTCAAGCGGCGGTGGAACAGGTGCTTTATGGCGGCATGAAGATCATGAACGCCAAAGGAGCCTCGGCGGTTCTGATGAACGCCCATACGGGCGAGGTCGTCTCGGCCGCGTCGTTGCCGTCTTTTGACCCCAATGACCGTCCGCGCCCACCGACCTCGGGCTTCGATCCCTCGGACAGCCCGCTGTTCAATCGCTATGTACAGGGTGTCTATGAGCTGGGTTCGGTGTTCAAAATCTTCACCGCCGCGCAGGCGGTGCAGCTAGGTCTGGTGAACTCCAACACCATCATTGACACTTCCGGCCCAATGAAAATCGGGCGCTTCCCGATTGGCGAGTTTAACGGCAAGAATTATGGTGAGATCAGTGTCTCGGATGTAATCAAGTACAGCTCGAACCGAGGCACCGGGCGGCTGGCCTTGCAAATCGGGGCCGACCGGCAACAGGATTTTCTGAACGCGCTGGGCATGTTCGACCCAACCCCATTCGAGATTGTCGAGGCCAAGGGCGGGCAACCGCTCAAGCCCAAGAAATGGGGTGAGTTGAGCACCGTGACGATTTCTTATGGCCACGGCCTTTCGACCAGCCCCATGCATCTGGCCGCTGGTTACGCAGCGATTGCCAATGGCGGGTACTATGTCAGCCCCACGATCCTGCGCCGCAATGGCCCGCAATACGGCCCTCGCGTGATGTCCGAAAACACCGCCAAGCAGGCGCAAAATATGCTACGCAAAGTGGTCACGGATGGCACCGCCAGCTTTGGTGATGTCAAAGGGTACGACGTGGCGGGAAAAACCGGTACTGCCGATAAACCCAAGCCGCGTGGCGGGTACTATGAGGACAAGGTGATTGCCACCTTCGCCACCATCTTCCCGGCTTATGATCCGAAATATGTGCTAATCGTCACGCTGGATGAACCGTCCATCGTGGCCTATGGCGAAAAGCGCCGCACGGCGGGTTGGACTGCCGTTCCCGTTGCTGCCGAACTGATTGGACGGGTGGCGCCGCTATTGGGTCTCAGACCCCGGCTTGAGCCTGAGGCGCGCGCTGCTATAACGCTGACCTCAAATTAGGCTGTCCAGCGAAAGGTGGGTCATGGGCAATCGGTCAAAGAAACTCAGCGAACTGGCCCTGACCGCACGGGGAGGGGCCAATCCCGAAATCACCGGTCTGGCTGTTGACAGCCGCGAGGTCAAAGACGGTTTCCTCTTTGCAGCCCTTCCCGGCACCCGAGTCCATGGTGGAGACTTCATCCAATACGCCTTGCGCATGGGGGCCGCCGCGATCCTGACGGACGCGAAAGGGGCCGAGATCGCCACCGACGAACTGGCCGCATCCGATGCTGCGCTGATCGTCACGGAAGACCCCCGTCAGGCACTGGCAGGGGCCGCCGCCCTTTGGTTTGGCGCGCAACCGCAGACTATCGTGGCGGTCACCGGCACCAATGGAAAAACCTCGGTCGCCAGTTTCGTCCGCCAGATCTGGACCGAGCTTGGACTTGCCGCCGTCAACCTGGGCACCACCGGGGTCGAAGGCGCATGGACTGCGCCGCTGGCCCATACAACACCCGAGCCGGTCACTCTGCACCGCTGTCTCGCCGAAGCTGCCGAAAATGGCGTGACCCATGCGGCGATGGAGGCCTCCTCGCACGGGCTTGAACAGCGTCGCTTGGACGGGGTGCATCTGACCGCTGCCGGGTTCTCGAATTTCACGCAGGATCATCTGGACTATCACGACACGTTCGAGGCTTATTTCGCAGCCAAGGCGGGTCTGTTTGATCGTGTGCTGCCCGAAGACGGGGTCGCTGTGGTCAACCTTGGCGATCCCAAGGGTGCCGAGATGCGCAAGATCGCCGAGGCACGCGGCCAGAATATCATCACCGTAGGCCCTGAGGGTTCTGATCTTTGTCTTCTGAATCAACGCTTTGACGCGACCGGGCAGGATTTGCGCTTTTCATGGAAAGGCAAGGCCTATCAAACCCGCCTGAATCTGATCGGCGGCTTTCAGGCCGAGAACGTTTTGCTGGCTTGCGGATTGGTCATCGCGGCGGGCGAGGACCCCGACCGCGTGTTCGAAACCTTGCCGCACCTGATCACCGTGCGCGGACGGATGCAGCTGGCTGCCACCCGCGACAACGGCGCGGCGGTGTTTGTCGATTACGCGCATACGCCGGATGCCGTGGCCACTGCACTGAAGGCGATGCGCCCGCATGTCATGGGACGTCTGATCGCCATTGTTGGTGCAGGCGGTGACCGAGACGCCACTAAACGCCCATTGATGGGGCGGGCCGCTGCTGAAAACGCCGATCTGGTCTTTGTTACCGATGACAACCCACGCAGCGAAGACCCGGCCACCATCCGCGGTGCTGTCATGTTGGGCGCACCCGAAGCCACGGAAGTCGGCGACCGGGCCGAGGCCATCCTGCGCGGCATCGACGCGCTGCAACCGGGCGACGCTCTGCTGATTGCGGGCAAGGGACACGAAACCGGCCAGATCGTCGGAGATCAGGTCCTGCCCTTTGACGATGTGGAACAGGCCAGTATCAGCGTTGCCGCGCTGGACGGGAGGGTCGCATGAGGCTCTGGACCGCAGCCGAGGCCGCAGAGGCCACCAACGGGCGCGCCACCACCGATTGGCAGGTGAACGGCGTCTCCATCGACACGCGCACCTTGCAGCCGGGTGACCTGTTCGTTGCGTTGAAGGCTGCCCGCGACGGCCATGATTTCGTCGCCCAAGCGCTTGAAAAAGGCGCAGGCGCAGTGCTTGTGTCGCATATTCCCGAAGGCGTGCCCGAAGATGCACCGCTGTTGATCGTCGACGATGTGCAGACGGGTCTAGAGGCGTTGGGGCAGGCGGCTCGCGCCCGGACAGGTGCACGCGTGGTGGGGGTGACTGGCAGCGTGGGTAAAACCTCGACCAAGGAAATGCTGGCCAGCATTCTGGAGACGCAAGGCAAAACTCATGCCAGCGTCGCCAGCTACAATAACCATTGGGGCGTGCCTTTGACGCTGGCGCGAATGCCGCGCGACACCGAGTTCGCGGTGATCGAGATCGGCATGAATCATCCGGGCGAAATCGCTCCGCTGGCGCGTCAGGCGCAACCGCATGTGGGGCTGGTGACCACAGTAGCCGCCGTCCACCTCGAAGCCTTCGACTCCGTTGCGGGTATTGCTTTTGAAAAGGCTGCGATCTTCGACGGGCTGGCCGAGGGCGGCACCGCTATCGTCAACGCCGATATCGAACACGCGGGCATCTTGCGCGACTGCGCCGCTGCGCATGGTGCAAGGATCGTCGAATTTGGCCACAAGGCGCGGGACTATGCCCTGACCAACGTGCTCCAAGGCCCTGACTCGGTGCGGGGACACGGTATTGTCGGCGGCGCAGACATCACATTCGATGTCCAATCCGCGGGAACTCACTTTGCTATGAATGCGCTGGGCGCTCTGGCGGCCTGTGTCGCGTTGGGGGTCGATCTGGATCAGGCGATTGCCGGTCTGCGCGGCTGGTCTCCGGTCAAAGGGCGCGGTGTGCGCGAGGTGATCGCGCTGCCAGATGGCGGGCAGATTGAACTGCTCGATGACAGCTACAACGCCAATCCAACCTCGATGGAGGCCGCTCTCGACGTGCTGTCTACGTCGGCGGGCAAACGCAAGATCGCGTTTCTGGGCGACATGAAAGAGCTTGGTGCGCAAGAGCAGGCGATGCACGCCGCCATGGCCGAGGTGCCTGCGATGGCGCTTGTTGATCAGGTTCATTGCATCGGCCCGTTGATGCAAGCGCTGCATCAGGCTCTGCCCGAGGGCAAGCGCGGGTTGTGGACGGAAACCAGCGATGAGATGGCCGCCCATCTGCCGGAATTGATCCGTAGCGGCGATGTAGTGATGGCCAAAGGCTCTCTCAGCATGGCTCTGGCACAGATCGTTGACGGTCTGCGGCAAATGGGGCATGGCAGCGCGCCAGAGAGCCGCCGTATTGTGAGAAAGGTTTTGTAATGCTCTATTGGTTAACCGCCCTGTCGGACGGTGGGGATTTCTGGAACCTCTTCCGCTATATCACCTTCCGGGCAGGGGGCGCCTTTCTGACTGCGCTGATTTTTGGGTTTTTGTTCGGAAAACCCTTGATCAACGTATTGCGCAAACGGCAAGGCAAAGGTCAACCAATCCGCGATGACGGCCCCGAGGCGCATCTGTCCAAGGCTGGAACCCCTACCATGGGCGGTCTGCTGATCGTGGGCGCTCTGGTCACGTCGACCCTGATCTGGGCGCGCTGGGACAATCCATATGTCTGGATGGTACTGTTCGTGACGCTGGCCTATGCGGCCATCGGCTTTGCGGACGATTATGCCAAGGTCTCAAAGCAGAACACTAAGGGCGTTTCCGGTAAGATGCGGTTGGCGCTGGGAATCATCATTGCCGTGCTGGCGTCACTCTGGGCGACGCTGCACCATCCCAGCGATTTGCAGAACCAGCTGGCTCTGCCGGTGTTCAAGGATACGCTGATCAATCTTGGCCTTTTCTATATCCCTTTTGCGGTGATCGTCATTGTGGGTGCGGCCAACGCGGTGAACCTGACAGATGGTCTGGACGGGCTGGCGATCATGCCCGCGATGATCGCGGCCTCGACCCTTGGTGTGATTGCCTATGCGGTTGGGCGGGTCGACTTCACCGAGTATCTTGATGTTCACTATGTGCCTGGCACCGGTGAAATCTTCATCTTCACTTCAGCGCTGTTTGGTGCGGGGCTGGGATTCCTGTGGTACAACGCCCCTCCGGCGGCGGTTTTCATGGGTGATACCGGATCACTGGCTCTGGGTGGTGCGCTGGGCGCGATTGCCGTTGCTACCAAACACGAGTTGGTATTGGCAGTCGTGGGCGGGCTGTTCGTGGTTGAAGCTTTAAGTGTGATCATCCAGGTTCTTTATTTCAAACGGACCGGAAAGCGGGTGTTCTTGATGGCGCCGATCCATCACCATTATGAGAAAAAGGGCTGGGCTGAACCCACCATCGTGATCCGGTTCTGGATCATTTCACTGATCTTAGCGATGATCGGGCTGGCGACGCTGAAAGTCAGATGAGCCCGCGTTGCGTCGTGCTTTCTGGATTCTCCAGTGGTGGCAAATCAACACTGCTGGAGGAGATGGCCCGTCGCGGATATTCAACAGTTTCCGAGCCGGGTCGTCGTGTCATTGCCGAGGAAAGACAAGGTGGTGGTCGCGCTCTGCCTTGGGTCAACACCGAGGCATTCTGCCGCCGGATCATTGAACTTGCGATATCAGACTTCAACAATGCCAAAGATGATCTTGTGCTATTTGATCGTTCGGCATTGGACGCGATGATTTGGTTTGATCGAACCGGTACACCGTTGGAGACCAAAGTGCGTGAACAGATACTGCACTTGGGCTACGACCCATGCGTGTTTCTCTTTCCTCCTTGGCCTGAGATATTCGAACAGGATGATGACCGGCGGCACAACTTGGCCGCAGCTATTGCGGAATACGATGCTTTGTGCGACCGGTTACCAGACTATGGGTTCGTAATAGAAAACGTTCCAAAAGGGCCGGTCTCTTGGCGGGCGGACTGGCTGGAAGAGCGGCTCGGATAGAAGGTGTATGGCAATGATCCCGGTCAAAGGGTTTTCAGGGCAGAAAGTAGCGGTTCTGGGGCTAGGTCGGTCGGGTCTGACCACCGCACGAGCGCTGCGCGCTGGCAGGGCTGAGCCGATCTGCTGGGATGACAACCCCGCCGCGCGTGAAGCGGCAGAGGTCGAGGGATTCTCGTGTGTCGATCTGCGCCGCCACGGGGCGTTTGACGATATTGCCGCACTAATTGTCTCGCCCGGCATCCCTCATCTCTACCCCGCGCCGAACTCGGTTGTGGCCGCTGCATTGGAAGCCGGAGTTCCGGTCGACAATGATATAGGTCTGTTCTTTCGCTCTTTCGCAGGCCCTGAATGGAACAACTACGACATCCCACCGCGCGTCATCGCGGTGACGGGATCGAATGGCAAATCAACCACCGCTGCGTTGATCCAACACATTCTGACCGAGGCCGGGCGCGACTCGCAACTGGCGGGTAACATTGGGCGCGGCGTGCTGGACATCGACCCAGGTGGCGATGGATCTGTCGTGGTACTGGAGCTATCGAGCTACCAGACCGAACTGGCCCGCGCACTGACGCCGGATGTGGCGGTTTTCACCAATCTTTCACATGATCACTTGGATCGACATGGTGGAATGGGTGGTTACTTTGCCGCCAAACGTCGCCTGTTCGCCGAAGGCGGCCCGGACCGCGCCGTGATCGGCATCGATGAAGCCGAGGGCGCGTTTCTGGCCGGGCAGCTGGCCGAGGGGCCGTCGGATGACCGGGTGATCCGCGTCTCGGTGGCGCGCAAGCTGACCGGGGCGGGTTGGCAGGTCTTTGCCCGCAAGGGTTTCCTGTCGGAATACCGCAAGGGCCGTCAGGCCGGATCGATCGACCTGCGTGAGATCAAGGGCCTGCCCGGTGCGCATAATCACCAGAACGCATGTGCTGCCTATGCCGCCTGTCGCTCATTGGGCCTTGCGCCGCGCGTCATAGAAGATGCGCTGCACAGTTTCCCCGGTCTGCCGCATCGTAGCCAGATCATCGCCGAGGCGGATGGCGTGACCTATGTGAACGACTCGAAAGCTACCAACGTAGATAGCGCCCTCAAAGCCTTGAGCGCGTTCACGAAGATACGTTGGATCTGTGGCGGGCTTGAGAAAGAAGGCGGGCTTGAGGCGCTGAACGGGGCAGGGGACCACGTAATCAAGGCCTACGTCATCGGGCGTGAGGCGGCGAGCTTTGCAATGCAGTTGCAGGCCGATGCGCAAGTCTGCACCACTATGGAAGCGGCGGTTATGCAGGCCATGGCCGATGCGCAGCCCGGTGAAACCGTTCTATTGGCACCTGCTGCGGCCAGTTTCGACCAGTATGACAACTTCGAACAACGTGGCGATGACTTCGTGGTTCAGGTTAAAAAACGCCTCTGAAAGCAATGCGTTTGCAATAGATCGCCGGTTCGGCGAAGCTGTGGGCCTATCTGCTTGACGCACTGCCTGCATTGGTTTTTGCCTTCAGGAAATTCAACACGAGGTCATGAATATGCCAAACCGTAAACTTCTTCTGGTCGTTCCAGCGCTGCTGGCTGCTGCGGCTTGCACCAATACCGGGGCCAACTATCAGCCCGTGATCGATGGCCCTGTAGGCCCGAACTACAACTCGGACCTGTATCAGTGCCAGCAACTTGCAGCCTCGCAGGCCAGCGTTGACGGATCGACCGCAGGTAATGCCGCAATCGGCGCTGCAGGTGCTGCAGCCGTCACCGGCATCGTTCAGGACAGCAGCGACAACCTGGGTCGCGCCGCCGTTGCCGGTGCGTTGGTTGGTGCAGGTGCTGACGTGATCAACAAGAACCAGAACAAGGAAGTCATTGTGCGCAACTGTATGCGCGGACGGGGTTACAACGTCGTAGGCTAACGGCTTGCGATGGCACTTCCGGCGGCGTGGCCCGAGGACCACGCCCATTGGAAGTTGTAACCGCCAAGCCAGCCGGTGACATCCACCGCTTCACCAATGACATAGAGGCCGGGGACATCCCTGGCCTCCATCGTTTTAGACGACAGCCCGTCAGTGTCGATCCCGCCCAGAGTGACCTCGGCGGTGCGATAGCCCTCGGTGCCCGACGGCGTAAGCCGCCAGTTGGACAATGCGGCGATCAGTTCCGACAGCGCCGTGTCGGACTGATCCGCAAGATTGCCCTTCATCGGGATATGGTGTGCGAGGTATTCCACCAGACGCGTGGGCAGGTGGCGTGCCAATTCGGTGGTCAGCGCCTTGCGCCCAACAGCCTGCCGCTGATCGCGAAGTAGATCGTATAAAGGCAAATCGGGGATCAGGTTGACCCATATTGCCTCACCCTCGCGCCAGTACGAAGACAATTGCAGCACCGAAGGACCGCTCAACCCGCGATGGGTGAACAACAAAGCCTCGTCGAAACTGGTGCGCTCGTTTGATAGTCGAGCGGGCAGGGAGACGCCGGACAAATCCTTGAACCGACCGTCCGAGAAGGTGAACGGCACCAGCGCCGCTCGTGTCTCGGTTATCTGCAGCCCGAATTGCTGCGCGATGTCATAGGCCAACCCCGTTGCGCCCATTTTGGGGATCGATTTGCCACCCGTGGCCAGAACCAGATTACGACAGGTCAGAGGGATGTGCTTGCCATCGCGTTCGACATCCAAAGCGAAACCGCTTTCGGTTTTGCGCAAGTTGCGCAGCGACGTCTGCACCCAGAGCTCGGCCTCGGCCTTGACCATTTCATTCAGCAGCATCTGGACGATCTGTTTCGAAGACCCGTCGCAGAACAATTGCCCAAGCGTTTTTTCATGCCATGCAATGCCATGGCGATCGACCAGTTCGATGAAGTCCCACTGTGTATATCGCGCCAGCGCTGATTTGCTGAAATGCGGATTCTGAGACAGGAAATTGCCCGGTCCCGCATACATATTGGTGAAATTGCATCGTCCACCACCCGAGATGCGGATCTTTTCTCCGGGAGCTTTTGCATGGTCGATCACCAGCGCCTGGCCACCGCAATGGGCTGCGCACATCATGCCGGCCGCGCCAGCACCGAGGATGATCGTCTCGAAATCCATATGCTGCGCATGGCGTGGATTGTGAGCGATGGCAAGAGCGCAGACCAAAAACGGTGTGGGTTTGGCCCACGGAATTTCTCAGCAGCACTTGGGTTTGTGCCATATGGTATGTGGATTTTTACTCGTAGTGCATTCTGACATGCTAGGCTCTGTGCTAATGCTTGCCGGTTAAATCCATTTAAAGGGATAAAAATATGCGCTTTCCAAACTTCATTACAGACTTTCCAAGACTAGACGTGCCATTTCCCGAAGACGTCGTGCAGACGGCAGTCATTCGATCTGATGCTGGTTTGGTCGCCTTTTTTACTTTTCTTAAAGAAATGGAACTCCCACTACATTCACATGGTGCCCAATGGGGTACGGTGGTGGAAGGAGAAATTGAACTCACCATTGGCGGAGAGACGAAAGTTTATCTGCCCGGCGACAGCTATTCTATCCCAGCCGGAGTGGAGCATGGCGGGCGCATCAAGGCGGGTTCCCGAGTGATCGATGTGTTTGAAGAGCCTGACAGATACCCCATCAAAGACTGACGATTTACTTTTTGAACAATGACGTTGGGCGCGGTTGGTAGTTGGATGAACTCAAACCGAGCCTCAACGGGCCGTCGATCAGAACAGGCAGCATGCGCTGCTTGAATGCATGCGCGTTTGTCAACGGCGGCTCATCGTTCCGGAATTCCAGTTCTGCCTGTCATTCTGCTAGCCCAAATGTAAAAATCCCTGTAGACTCTCAATCAGATCCCGAAAACGGGACGTTAACGAGGCAGATAGTGGCGGTATCTCATGACTGAGATGGTGTATGGCGCGGTCCAGGACCAGCGCGGCGAACCGATTCTTCCGAAGTGGTGGCGAACGATTGATCGCTGGACGATGTCCTGCGTCCTGATCCTGTTTGTCATCGGGCTTTTGCTGGGGCTAGCCTCGTCGCCGCCACTAGCGGGGCGTAACGGGTTCGATCCTTTCCACTATGTAGAACGTCAGGCGATCTTTGGCGGGCTGGCGCTGGTCGCGATGCTGCTGACCTCAATGATGTCGCCGACACTGGTGCGGCGGCTGGCGATTCTGGGCTTTCTGGCCTCGTTCGTGGCGCTGGCCTTCTTGCCGGTCTTCGGTACAGACTTTGGCAAAGGCGCGGTGCGCTGGTATTCGCTGGGTTTTGCCTCGTTGCAGCCATCCGAGCTCCTCAAGCCCGGTTTTGTCGTAGTGGCCGCATGGCTGTTGGCCGCATCACAGGAAATCAACGGCCCGCCGGGGCGGTTGTGGTCCTTCGCACTGTGTATGTCCATCGTGGCAATGTTGGTGATGCAGCCCGATTTCGGGCAGGCCTGCCTTATCCTTTTTGGTTGGGGTGTGATGTATTTTGTTGCAGGAGCCCCGATGCTGCTGCTGGTCGGCATGGCCGGGGCGGTCGTTCTGGGCGGCATGTTTGCCTATTCCAATTCCGAGCACTTTGCCCGTCGTATCGATGGTTTCCTTAATCAGGAACTCGATCCGACCACCCAGCTTGGGTATGCCACCAATGCTATCCGCGAAGGCGGTCTGTTCGGCGTCGGCGTGGGTGAGGGGCAGGTCAAGTGGTCTCTGCCTGATGCGCATACGGATTTCATCATCGCGGTCGCGGCCGAAGAATACGGGCTGATTCTGGTGCTGATTATCATCGCGCTGTACTCGCTGATCGTTGTGCGTTCGCTGCTGCGGCTGATGCGCGAACGCGACATGTTCATCCGTCTGGCTGGCACTGGTCTGGCCTGCATGTTTGGCGTGCAGGCTATGATCAACATGGGCGTCGCCGTGCGTCTTCTGCCCGCCAAGGGCATGACGCTGCCGTTTGTCAGTTATGGCGGATCGTCCCTGATTGCAGGTGGCATCGCGGTTGGCATGTTGCTGGCCTTCACCCGAACCCGCCCGCAGGGCGAGCTGGGCGACATTCTGCGCGGACGAGGCTGATGGGCAAAACTTATCTACTAATCGCAGCAGGTGGCACCGGGGGCCACATGTTCCCTGCGCAGGCGTTGGCCGAGGCGATGCAGCAGAAAGGCTGGCGTGTGCGCCTATCCACCGACCCGCGCGGAGCGCGCTATACCGGCGCGTTCCCTGCAGACGTCGAGATTGTCGAGGCATCCTCGGCCACCTTCGCCCGAGGCGGTTTGGCTGCCAAGATGTTGGTTGGACCCAAGATTGCTGCTGGAGTCACTGGCATGGCTGCGCAGATGATGCGTGACAAGCCGGATGTGGTGGTGGGCTTTGGCGGCTATCCGTCGATACCGGCGCTGGGCGCGGCCATCCTGCTGAAGCTGCCGCGTATGATCCATGAACAAAATGGCGTTCTGGGCCGGGTAAACCAACTGTTTGCCACGCGTGTGGCTCAAGTGGCCTGTGGTGTCTGGCCCACCGATCTGCCTGAAGGGTCCAAGGGCATACACACTGGTAACCCGGTTCGCGCCTCCGTTCTTGAGCGCGCTGCTGCCCCCTATATCCCGCCTGGGGAGTACCCGATGTCCGTCCTGGTGATGGGCGGCTCTCAGGGCGCACGTATCCTCAGTGACGTGGTGCCGGGGGCCATCGCTGCACTGCCGGAATATCTGCGCGGGTACATCCGCGTCTCGCATCAGGCCCGCGATGAGGATGGTGAACGGGTCAAGGCCTTTTACGCCGATCACGGCATACGCGCCGATGTACAGCCTTTCTTTGATGACGTACCTCGCCGCATGTCCGACGCGCAGCTGGTTGTCAGCCGGTCGGGTGCCTCCAGTATTGCCGACATTTCCGTGATTGGCCGTCCGTCGATTTTGATCCCGCTTGCCACGGCTGCCGGAGATCATCAAACAGCCAACGCGCGTGGGTTGGTTCAGGCAGGTGGGGCGATCATGATCCCCGAAAACGCCCTTGACGTTCCCGCGCTGACACAGCAAATGACCACGGTTCTCACCAACCCCGAAGCCGCACAGCAAATGGCCCATGCCGCGCTATCGGTCGGGGCACCGGACGCCACCGAGCGTCTGGTCGCCCTTGTCGAGCAACTGGCGCAGAAGGAGACCTCATGAATCCAGCAACCAAACTGCCGCAGGACGTTGGACCGATCCACTTCGTGGGCATCGGTGGGATCGGGATGTCGGGTATCGCAGAGGTGCTTTTGAATCTTGGCTACCGTGTACAAGGTTCGGACTTGAAAACCTCGAAGATTACTGACCGGCTGGCTGGGCTGGGTGCTGAGATTTTCGAAGGCCAGCGTTCCGAGAACTTGCAGAACGCCGCCGTAGTCGTGGTCTCAACCGCGATCAAACCGGGGAACCCGGAACTGGACGAGGCACGCGCGCAGGGCCTGCCCGTCGTCCGTCGCGCCGACATGCTGGCGGAACTCATGCGCCTGCGCTCGAACATTGCCATCGCCGGAACTCACGGTAAGACCACAACAACCACTATGATGGCGGAACTGATGGTCGCGGGCGATTTCGACCCCACAGTCATCAATGGCGGCATCATCCACGCCTATGGCAGCAACGCCCGCATGGGGCAGGGCGAATGGATGGTGGTTGAAGCGGATGAGAGCGACGGCTCATTCAATCGCCTGCCTGCAACCATCGCCATCGTCACCAATATCGACCCCGAGCATATGGAGCACTGGGGCGATTTCGACCAACTGCGCGACGGGTTTTACGAGTTCGTCTCGAACCTGCCGTTTTATGGCTTGGCCGTCTGCTGCACAGATCATGCCGAGGTGCAGGCGCTTGTTGGCCGCATCTCCGACCGCCGCGTGCGCACCTATGGTTTCAACGCACAGGCCGATGTGCGGGCCGAAAACCTGACCTATAAGGGCGGCGTTGCCCATTTCGACATCCATTTGCGCCACGAAGACAAGGTGATTGAGGGCTGTACCCTGCCGATGCCCGGCGATCACAACGTCTCGAATGCGCTTTCCGCTGTGGCCGTGGCCCGTCATCTGGGCATGAAAGCTTCGGAAATTCGCGACGCGCTGGCCAATTTCGGCGGCGTCAATCGCCGCTTCACGAAGGTTGGAGAAATTGACGGCGTCACCATCATCGACGATTACGGCCACCATCCGGTCGAAATCGCCGCCGTTCTCAAGGCCGCACGTCAGGCCACCGAGGGCCGCGTTATCGCCGTCCACCAGCCTCACCGCTATTCCCGCCTGTCCGACCTGTTCGACGATTTCTGCACCTGCTTCAACGACGCCGACGTGGTCGCTATTGCCGAGGTCTTTGCCGCAGGCGAAGATCCGATCGAAGGTGCCAGCCGTGACGATCTTGTGCAGGGCCTGATCCGCCACGGCCACCGCCACGCGCGCGCGATCTTGAACGAAGAAGACCTCGCCCGCCTTGTCCGTGAACAGGCCCGCCCGGGCGATATGGTTGTCTGCCTCGGCGCAGGTACGATCAGTACCTGGGCCAACGGTTTGCCTGACCGGTTAATCGCCAAAGCGAGCTAACCTCGTGGCGTTGTCGCTCATACTCGCCTGCGTCTGGGTCTTCGCTTCCACCATTGTGGCGATGCTGCCGATGCACCTGCAATTCCCACCGGGTGTTGTACTGTTTGCCAGCGCGCCTGCTCTGATTCTGTGGCTGAGTTTAGACTATGGCTGGTTCGTCGGAGTCCTGGCTGCTGGCGGTTTTGTTTCGATGTACCGCAACCCGATCCGCTACTACTGGCGCAAGTGGACGGGTAAAGAGGTGTCGGAATGAACTGGTCGATTGCGCTTGCCGGTCTGTGGGGTGTTGTCGCCAACGTGTTGGCGATGTTGCCCAGCAAGGACAACCATTGGCGGCGCGCCTATTTCCTGATCGCCGTTGGCGTCCCCATCCTAGGCTATGTCACCTATGAAAATGGTCCATGGATCGGGCTGCTGGTTCTGGCGGCAGGTATGTCAGTTCTGCGTTGGCCGGTGATTTACCTCACCCGTTGGACAAAGGCGAAAATGCAGGGCATGAAGGCGGCGAACAAGTAACTGGCCATTTTCAGGAGGCCCCCATGGTCGACATCGCCACTTTCGCCTATTTGCCGCTGATTACCCTGATCCTCGGGACGCTTGCGGGTTTTGTCGCCGCGCGCTGGATCGGCCTCAAGGCACTGCTGTGGCTGATCGGGCTGACCTCGGCCCTTGGTCTGGTACTGATCATAGTGCTGGCCGGTGTCGGGACAGGAGAAGAAGAACAGGCGTTCGGACCCTTCGTCTGGCTGACCGGTGCGGTCCTGCCCTTCCTGTTTGCGGTGATCATGGGTGGAGTAGGCGGGCGCAGCCTTGCATCGCGGGAAGGCGCATGAGCGAACTGCCCGACGTCCGTGGCCGCCTGTCCGCGGCGCGTTCTCTTTCCGAACTCACCTGGCTGCGCGTCGGCGGACCAGCGGATTATCTGTTTCAACCCGCCGATACCGAAGACCTTCAGTCGTTTCTACGTGATCTGCCTGCGGATGTTCCCATCTTTCCTATGGGTGTCGGATCCAATCTGATCGTCCGTGATGGTGGTCTGCGGGCGGTGGTGATCCGATTGGGGCGCGGGTTCAATGGCATCTCGGTCGAGGGCAATACCGTCAGCGCGGGTGCCGCCGCGCTGGATGCGCATGTGGCGCGTAAAGCAGCGGATGGAGGTGTGGACCTGACTTTCCTGCGCACGATACCAGGCTCGATCGGCGGGGCCGTGCGCATGAACGCGGGCTGTTACGGCAGCTATACGGCGGATGTGTTGCAAAAGGCTACCGTCGTCACCCGCGCCGGAGAGATCGTGGACCTGACCCCGCAAGACCTCAGCTTCCGCTATCGCCAGTCCGACCTGCCCGAAGGCGCGGTGCTGATCTCGGCGACGTTTCAAGGCCCCTCGGGCGATCCAGCTGAGCTGCACGCTCGCATGGAGGCGCAGCTAAAAAAGCGCGACGAAACTCAACCCACCAAGGACCGCAGCGCCGGGTCGACCTTCCGTAATCCAGCCGGGTTCTCGTCGACTGGGCGCGCGGACGATGTGCATGACCTCAAGGCGTGGAAAGTGATCGATGACGCGGGTATGCGCGGGGCCACAAAAGGTGGCGCGCAGATGAGTCCCAAACACTCGAATTTCATGATCAATACAGGCGACGCCACCGCCGCAGACCTCGAAGGTCTGGGCGAAGAGGTGCGAAAAAAGGTTTACGAAACAAGCGGCATCACGCTAGAGTGGGAAATCATGCGGGTCGGTGATCCGCTGGAAGAATAAAGCCCCGACCGTCAGACCATAACAGGCAAATTAGGACGACGGATCAAAGGCATAAACGCAGTACGGACCACCACATAAGGTCCGGGGACATTGAGGCGCACATTGGGTATGTCGAGCAGGACAAACCCCAAAGTGGCGGTGTTGATGGGCGGCCCCTCGGCGGAACGCGAGGTGTCTCTCAGCTCTGGGCGCGAATGCGCAGCCGCCCTTGTGGGAGAAGGCTTTGAAGTGGTCGAACTGGACGCAGGTCCGGACCTTGCTGCTCGCCTTACCGATATCAAACCCGATGTGGTGTTCAACGCCCTGCATGGACGCTGGGGCGAGGATGGCTGTGTGCAGGGGCTACTGGAATGGATGCGCATTCCTTACACGCATTCCGGCGTGCTGGCTTCGGCCCTTGCGATGGACAAACAGCGCAGCAAAGAGGTCTACGCCGCCGAAGGATTACCTATCGTACCCAGCCTGATCGTTCCCAAGGTCGAGGTGGTCGAGGTCCATGTGATGGAGCCGCCCTATGTGGCCAAGCCCAACAACGAAGGTTCCAGCGTCGGCATCTATATCGTGCATGAAAATGCCAACGGCCCGCCGCAACTGGACGAGGCGATGCCTGATCAGGTGATGGTCGAGAAATACGTCGCGGGCCGTGAACTGACCGTGACCGTGATGGGCGATCGCGCCCTGACGGTGACCGAGATCATGACCGATGGCGGTTGGTACGATTATGATGCCAAGTACAAGCCCGGCGGCTCGTGGCATGTGCTGCCCGCTGACATTCCGCAGGACATCTTTGACCGCTGCATGGACTATGCGGTGAAGGCGCATAACGCGCTGGGTTGTCGCGGTGTGTCCCGTACCGATTACCGCTGGGATGACGGCAGGGGTGCCGACGGGTTGTTTCTGCTGGAAACCAACACCCAGCCTGGCATGACGCCGACTTCGCTGGTACCCGAACAGGCCGAGCATCTTGGCATCAGTTTCGGCCAGCTCTGCGCCTGGATGGTGGAGGACGCCTCATGCGACCGCTGACCGCCACCCGCGCGCCGGTGATTCACCGGACCAAACCGTTGGCGGGGCCGGATGCCGATTTCACCGCCGCGCCAAGGCCCGAGCCCAAAACCGAACCTAAGCTGCATTTGCGCGGGGCGCGTCTTTTTGGCCGCGCGCGCAACGTGGACCCCGCGCCCTCGCGCCTCAGCTACCGCTTTCAGCGCTGGATGCTCACCCCCGGCATCCGGCGCGGGCTAAAAATTGGCCTGCCGGTTCTGACCGTCGTTGGTTTGGTGGGTGGCTTCTTTGCCGCCGAAGAACGTCGTGAGGCGGTCAGCACCTATATCGCCGACATCAAGACCTCGATCCAGGAGCGCCCCGAATTCATGGTCAACCTGATGGCCATCGACGGGGCAGGAACCGCACTGTCTGAGGATATCCGCGAGATCGTGCCGCTCGATTTCCCGCTCAGCTCGTGGGATCTGGATGTGGAGTTGATCCGCGACACCATCACCGGGCTTGACCCGGTGAAATCGGCAACCGTACGCATTCGCCCTGGCGGGATTCTTCAGGTTGATGTGGTCGAACGCCAGCCGGTCATCGTCTGGCGCACCCGAGACGGGATCGAGCTATTGGATGAAACCGGAGCCCATGTTGACCGTGTTTCAGCACGCGCCGATCACGCAGCCCTGCCACTGATCGCAGGGAAGGGCGCGAACAAACATGTCCCCGAGGCGCTGCAAATCCTGACCACAGCCCGCAGCCTGGGCGAGCGGGTCCGAGGCCTCGTCCGCGTGGGCGAGCGGCGTTGGGATCTGGTGCTGGATCGCAACCAGCGCATCATGCTGCCGACCGAACGCCCGGCCCGCGCACTGGAACGCGTGTTGGCGGTGAACGAGGTGCAGGACCTTCTGGAACGTGACGTGGCCGTGGTCGACATGCGACTGGGGCAGCGACCGACCATCCGAATGAACAAAACGGCCAGCGAAGACTGGTGGAACACAAAAGTAGATGTGAGTAGCGGGCAGTAACGACCATGATGACCGATCTTTATCAGTCCCAAAGGGCTATGCGGCAGATGCGCCGGCAGGCGATGCAACGCGGCGTCGTCGCCATTCTGGATGTGGGCAGCTCCAAAATCGCTTGCCTTGTATTGCGCTTCGACGGGACGGGGCGGTTGTCCGAGGATAACTCGATCGGCTCGATGGCCGGTCAGACCGGGTTCCGCGTCATTGGCGCTGCGACCACCCGCTCGCGCGGGGTGCAGTTCGGCGAAGTCACTGCGATGCAAGAAACCGAACGCGCCATCCGCACCGCACTGCAGGCGGCGCAGAAGATGGCCGATATCCGCGTGGATCACGTGATTGCATCCTTCTCAGGGGCGAACCCGCGCTCGTACGGGCTGGATGCACAGGTCGATCTGGAAGGGCAACTAGTTACCGAAGCCGAGGTCGGTCGTGTCCTGAACGCCTGCGATGTGCCCGATTACGGCGAAGGGCGCGAGGTACTGCATGCGCAACCGGTGAATTTCGCGCTCGACAACCGCTCGGGACTAATCGATCCGCGCGGTCAGCTGGGGCAAAGCCTCGCTGTGGATATGCACATGCTCACCGTCGATGCGGTGGCGATCCAGAACATCGTCCGCTGCATCAAACGCTGCGATCTGGAGCTGGCAGGGATTGCGAACTCGGCCTATGTCTCGGGCATTTCCGCATTGGTCGAGGACGAACAGGAGTTGGGCGCGGCCTGTATCGATCTGGGCGGCGGCACCACCAGCATCTCGATCTTCATGAAGAAACACATGATCTATGCCGATTGCGTGCGCATGGGCGGGGATCACGTGACCAGCGACATTTCGATGGGCCTCGGCGTGCCCGCAGCGGTGGCCGAACGGATCAAGACCTTTAACGGTGGCGTTCACGCGACCGGAGCCGATGATCGCGACCTGATCGACATCGGTGGCGATACTGGCGATTGGGAGCATGACCGCCGTACCGTCAGCCGTGCCGAGTTGATCGGCATCATGCGCCCCCGCGTCGAGGAGATTCTCGAAGAGGTGCGTACTCGTCTGGACGCTGCCGGTTTCGATCACCTGCCGAGCCAGCAGATCGTTCTGACTGGTGGTGGCAGCCAGATCATGGGGCTAGACGGGCTTGCCAGCCGGATTCTGGGTCAGCGTGTTCGTTTGGGCCGCCCGCTGCGCGTTCATGGCCTGCCGCAATCCGCGACCGGGCCCGGTTTTTCTTCGGCAGTGGGGCTTAGCCTGTTTGCGGCGCATCCTCAGGACGAATGGTGGGATTTTGAGATCCCGGTCGACACCTATGCCGCGCGCCCGTTCAAGCGCGCCGTGCGCTGGTTCCGTGACAATTGGTAATGCCCTGCGTGGTGCAGCCGTTGGCGCGGCCCTTGGGCCCGCTGCGGCCCCGGCTCAAACCCTGATTGCGCCAGAGGCGTTTCTGAGCGCCGTCGTTGGCAAAACGATCACCTTCCATGAAATCCGAAGCGGTATGTTGGTCGGAACTGAGGAATTTCTCAGCCCGACGCTCTCGGTCTGGCGGATGGAGGGGCGGGGCTGTGTCTATGGCCAGATCACCACGCCAAATGGCCAGATCTGTTTTCTGTACGATGATGCGCCCGATGGCCTGCCAGTCTGCTGGTGGCCCTACCTGTACAATGACCGGCTGATGGTGCGGCTGGCGCGCTTCGTCGGCAGCGAAACGCAAGAGGTCCGTAGCATCTCTGAAGATGGCCTGAACTGCCCAAGTGCCCCGGTAGGTTAAAGAAATCAGTTGCGGCAACTGCCAAATTGCCGCAAAATAAGGTTCAAGGCCCGGCAGAGGCCCAGCGGCAGGACATTGAGCAGTTTTCCGCGACCAAACGAGTGACTAAAAGTTTTCTCATCCCCTCAATGCGGGTGGGGTCTTTCCGTGTGTAGTGGCGCATGAGCCTTTCGCCGCAACATTTCGCGGTAACAGCGAAATGCCGCTGTTTGCTGCCTTATTTCCTCCATATTTTGTGGATTCGTGCGATTTTTCTGGTGACGTTTCCGAAATGACACAGTAAAATCGACTGTGGATAGGTCAGAAAAACCGCATTTTGCGGCAACATAAAAAACAGGCGGACAGAGCATGACATTAAATCTTTCGATGCCCGGGCACGACGAACTCAAGCCTCGGATTACCGTATTTGGCGTTGGCGGCGCTGGGGGCAATGCTGTCGACAACATGATTGAAAAACAGTTGGACGGCGTAGAATTTGTCGTCGCCAACACAGACGCACAGGCGCTGCAGCAAAGCCGTTCGTCGGCGCGGGTGCAGCTGGGCGTCAAAGTCACCGAAGGGTTAGGTGCAGGTGCGCGTCCGACCGTGGGTGCTGCAGCAGCTGAAGAAAGCATCGAACAGATCGTCGATCACCTAGCGGGTGCGCATATGTGCTTTATCACCGCCGGCATGGGTGGCGGCACAGGCACCGGCGCAGCCCCGATCATCGCGCAAGCAGCGCGGGAGCTGGGTGTCCTGACCGTTGGGGTTGTCACCAAACCCTTCCAGTTCGAAGGCGCCAAGCGTATGCGTCAGGCCGAAGACGGCGTTGATGCGCTGCAGAAAGTCGTCGACACGCTGATCATCATTCCGAACCAGAACCTGTTCCGTCTGGCCAACGAAAAGACAACGTTTACCGAGGCGTTCTCGATGGCCGACGATGTCCTGTATCAGGGCGTCAAAGGCGTAACCGACCTGATGGTGCGTCCGGGTCTGATCAACCTCGACTTCGCCGACGTTCGAGCCGTGATGGACGAGATGGGCAAGGCGATGATGGGCACAGGCGAAGCGACCGGTGAAGATCGCGCCATTCAGGCAGCCGAGAAGGCCATTGCCAACCCGCTGTTGGACGAAATCAGCCTCAAGGGTGCCAAGGGTGTGCTAATCAACATCACCGGTGCGCACGATCTGACCTTGTTCGAACTGGACGAGGCCGCCAACCGCATCCGCGAGGAAGTGGACCCGGAGGCCAATATCATTGTCGGTTCGACCCTGGACACCGAGATGGAAGGCGGAATGCGCGTTTCAGTCGTTGCCACCGGTATCGATGCCAGCGAGAAAACCGAAGATGTACCGGTCGCCCGCCGTTCGATGTCGGCTCCGCTGACACGCACGGTTTCGGCAGAAGACTCCACGCCTGAACAAATCGCTGCAGATGAGGCCCTGGCTGAGGACAACATTGCGCCCACGCTCTTCGAGTCCATCGAAGATGTCGAGTTCAACGATGGCTGGCAAGACGAACAACCCGCTGCCGAGCAGGAAGATGACGGGCTGCCTCCGCCCGCCTATCAGCCTCAGGTTGCACAGTTCGAACCGCAACCCGAAGTCGAAGAGACAGTCGACTCCTACGACGCACCGCGTGCCCAGACCCCCGGCACACCGTCTCCGGAAGCGATGCAGCGGTTGCAGGCCGCAGTTCAGAAAGTACCTTCGAACCGGCTGCGTCCGACGCCTGAGGCACCTCGCGAACCGGCCCCTCAGCCGCAGCAAGCGACCGAGGATCGCCCGCGTTTTGGCTTCAACCGATTGATTGACCGGATGACCGGCCATGCGGCCGATACGCCCGCTCAACCGGTGCGCCAACAGCCTGCGATGCGGTCGGTTGACGCAACGGCACCTGTTCAGGATGAAGCCGATCCTGATCAGGAGCGCATCGAAATTCCCGCCTTCCTACGGCGTCAGGCCAACTGATCGCGGTAACAAAATCATCCCGAAGGGCCGCCATCGCGCGGCCCTTTTTTGTGGAAACACAAGGTGTTGAGCTGGTGTAAGCAGGGATTTGCCGATGTGTCACATTCATGTTTCATTCGGTTGCAAAAGGTGAGTTGAGCCTCAACGCCCCCTTCCTTAGTTGAGGGTGCAACACAGCCTCTGATAGGCTGGACACAACTCACCGAGGCTCACATTGCAACATACGCTCAAATCTTCAGTCACGTTTGTGGGCACTGGGCTGCATAGCGGCAAGCCTGCGACGATGGTTCTGAAGCCTGCAGCGGCAGGTCATGGAATCTGGTTCAAACGGACTGATATCGAGCTGGGCAATGCGTTGATCCCCGCAATCTATGACGTTGTTGAGCGGACGCCTCTTTGCACACGATTGGTTAACGATGCGAATGTGTCGGTATCGACTGTGGAACACATCATGGCGGCACTTGCCGGATGTGGTGTGCATAATGCACTGATTGAAATCGATGGTCCCGAAGTCCCGATCATGGATGGCTCATCCGTGGCCTTTGTTCAGGGCATAATGGCCAAAGGCGTTCGTCGTCAGGCTAGTCCGGTACTAGCTTATGAGGTGCTTAAGCCCGTCTCTGTTGAACGAGAGGGCGCAAAGGCATCGATCGCGCCTGCGGAAGGTCTGGAGATCGAGTTCCACATTGATTTCGAAGATGACGCCATTGGAAGCCAGACAAAGGTTTTGGACATGCGCAATGGATCGTTTGCGCGTGAACTCTGCGACAGTCGCACGTTTTGCCGCCGCACAGATGTCGAAGCGATGCGTGAAAACGGATTGGCCTTGGGCGGCACATTGGACAATGCCGTAGTCGTACAGGGCGACGAAGTCCTGACCCCGGGTGGCTTCCGTCACACGGATGAAGCGGTGCGCCACAAAATGCTGGACGCTCTGGGTGATCTCTATCTTGCAGGTGGTCCGATTCTGGGGCGCTTTGTCGGCGAGAAGTCGGGGCATTCGATGACCAACACATTGCTGCGCAAACTGTTCGAAACACCGGGCGCTGTGCGTCCGATCCTTTGCACCCCTGAACAAGCCGCGCGTCTGCCCGGCCAGGGCCTTGTGCGAAGCGAAATCCCGCAGGTTGCGTGATCTGATCAACTCTGACGACATTTGCGCCATGAGGGTGGATAAGGCGTTTTGCACTGGAATTTTATGTGCTAGACCGAGGCCCGATCAGGGGTAATTCCCGCTAAGTAGACGACAAGGATGGGCGGAATGGTTGGCAGCAAAGCGGCAGTCAGAATCGCAGGTGCGCTTCTTCTGGCAGCAACTTTGACGGCATGTGGCAATGCCGGAGGTCTGTTTGGTAACCGTGGGGCAGACCGCAGCCAAAACCTCGAAGGTTTCACGCCTGAACAGATTTACACCCGCGGTGAATACGAGCTGTCGCAGAATCGCTCGGACGACGCGGCTTGGTATTTCTCTGAAGTAGAGCGGCTTTATCCTTATTCCGATTGGGCGAAACGTGCGCTGATCATGCAGGCGTTCTCATTCCATTCGGACCAGAACTATGAAGAAAGCCGCGCCGCCGCGCAGCGCTATATCGATTTCTATCCCACTGACGAAGACGCGGCCTATGCCCAGTATCTTCTGGCGCTTAGCTACTATGATCAGATCGACGAAGTGGGCCGTGACCAGGGGCTGACCTTTCAGGCACTGCAGGCGCTGCGCACGGTGATCGAAGTCTACCCAGACAGTGAGTATGCCACATCTGCCGTACTGAAATTCGACCTTGCCTTTGACCATCTGGCTGGCAAAGAGATGGAGATCGGGCGCTATTATCTGCGTCAGGATCACTTCACTGCGGCGATCAACCGATTCCGCGTGGTGGTCGAGGATTTTCAGACCACATCTCATACCGCCGAGGCGCTCTATCGCCTGATCGAGGCGTATCTGGCGCTGGGACTGGTGGACGAGGCGCAGACCGCGGGTGCGATTCTGGGTTACAACTATCAGTCCTCGGAATGGTACGACGCGGGGTACACGTTGCTGACGTCGCGTGGTCTCGATCTAAAGAGCCGAGGTAACAATTGGCTCAGCACGATCTATCGCCAGACCGTCAAGGGTGAGTGGTTGTAACGGCCATGGCTAAAGGCTTGGGACGCTAAAAACCCGATGCTGCGCGCCCTTGATATCCGCGACATGCTGATCATCGACCAGCTGGAGCTGACGTTTCAGCCGGGCTTGAATGCTTTGACCGGTGAAACCGGCGCGGGCAAGTCGATCTTGCTGGATTCGCTGGGCTTTGTGCTGGGCTGGCGAGGGCGCGCCGAGCTGGTTCGTCAGGGGGCCGCACAGGGCGAAGTTGTGGCCGAGTTTGAACTGCCTGACGATCACCCTGCCCATTCGGTTCTGGCCGAGGCGGGTCTGCCCGGTGGCGAGGAGCTGATCCTGCGCCGCGTCAACACGGCCGAGGGACGTAAGACTGCATGGGTCAATGACCGCCGTTGTTCGGGCGAAGTGTTGCGGGCGCTGTCGGATACTTTGATCGAACTGCACGGCCAACATGATGACCGAGGCCTGCTGAACCCACGCGGGCATCGCGCAATGCTGGATGCCTATGCCGGGGCAGGGGATCAGTTGGCCGCCGTGCGTGCCGCATGGGGCCAGATGTCCATCGCCCGCAAAGCTCTGGCGCAGACTGAGGCAGCGCTGGAGGCTATGCGTGCCGAAGAAGAGTTCCTGCGTCATTCCGTTGCCGAGTTGGATCAGCTTGATCCGCAGCCGGGCGAGGACGCAGATCTCGACGCCCGCCGCCGCATGATGCAAGGGGCCGAACGGATTCGCGATGACGTGGCCCGTGCCTTTGCCTTGCTGGGCGGCGACGGGGCCGAGGGCGCGATGGCCGATGCCGTGCGCTGGCTGGAAGGCGTGTCGGACAATGCGGGTGGCCAGTTGGAAGGCCCCATTGCAGCGCTGGGTCGCGCCCTGATCGAACTGGGCGAGGCGCAGGATGGGGTCAACGCCTGTCTGCAAGCGCTCGATTTTAACCCAGCGGAACTGGAACAGGCCGAGGAACGCCTCTTTGCCATTCGCGCGCTGGCACGGAAACACGATGTGGCCCCCGATGATCTGGGCACCTTCGCCGATACCTTGCGCGACCGCCTGAACCGGCTGGATGCGGGTGACGCCGACCTCAGCAACAAACGCGCTGCTGTGGACGCGGCACAGGCTGCGTATTACAACGCGGCCACCGCGCTTGGCGAAACGCGCCGTAAGGCCGCCAGTGCGTTGGACACCGCAGTAATGGCTGAACTCGCGCCCCTGAAAATGGAACGCGCTGTGTTCCGGACCGAGATCACCGCGACCGACGCAGGCCCCGAAGGCATCGACGCGGTGGCCTTCACCGTCGCCACCAACCCGGGGGCGCCGTCAGGGCCGCTCAACAAAATCGCCTCGGGCGGCGAACTCAGCCGCTTTCTGCTGGCGCTTAAGGTCTGCCTAACGGGCGAAGACAGTGCCCGCACGATGATCTTTGACGAGATTGACCGCGGTGTCGGCGGTGCCACGGCGGACGCGGTGGGCCGCCGTCTGGCCGCACTCGCGCAGGGCGGGCAGGTGCTGGTCGTCACCCACTCGCCGCAAGTGGCCGCACGGGCGGCGCATCACTGGCGGGTGCAGAAACAGGTCACCGGCGATCAGACCCTGTCCACCGTGATCCCGCTGGCCGACCCCGACCGCGTCGACGAAATCGCCCGGATGGTCGCAGGCGACACCATTACGGATGAGGCACGTGCCGCTGCCCGTGCCCTGTTGGATGCATGACGCGCATTCTGTGAGCATCTTGTCGTGAACCGACTTTTCTAAGGCGCGCGCGTGGCTTACTAAGGGTCAGGCGACCACCCCAACGAGGGCCAATGACCCAATCGACCCGCACCGTGCTGCGCAATCAGCTCAATCAAGCCCTCTCGGCGCTGCGGGATGCATGGCGGGTAATGCTTCATCGTGGCCCCAGCCAGATTCAGTTCTGGTTTATCGCTCTGGTCATCGGGATCGCTGCAGGCTTCATGGCGCTGGGATTCCGGATGGCGATCTCGTCGTTGCAGGCTTATCTCTACAACACCGAAGATATCCTATTCCTGCACAGCCATGCTGAGAAGCTGCATTGGCTCTGGATTTTCCTTACACCTGTGGTCGGCGGGTTGGTCGTCGGGATCATCCTGAACAGGTACACCGATGATGGCCGTGTGCGTTCGGTAGCTGATGTGATCGAGGGTGCGGCCATCACTGATGGACGGGTTGAAAAGAAGGCCGGTATCGCATCTTTTTTCGCTTCGCTGATCACGCTCAGCTCAGGCGGATCCACGGGGCGGGAAGGACCTGTTGTGCATATGGCCGGGGTCATCTCGACTTGGGTCAGCGACCGTATCCACGCCGACGGCATCACCGGGCGCGACCTATTGGGTTGCGCTGTGGCCGCTGCTGTTTCGGCCAGTTTCAACGCCCCTATCGCCGGGGCCTTGTTTGCGCTTGAGGTTGTGTTGCGCCACTTCGCCGTTCATGCCTTTGCGCCCATTGTCATCGCCTCGGTCGCGGGGACCGTGATCAACCGGCTGGCTTATGGTGACGTGACCGAATTCACGCTGGATACGCCCGGGTCGTTGCAATTCTATGTCGAGCTGCCCGCCTTCCTGATCCTAGGCCTGATTTGCGGGCTGGTCTCGCTGCTGCTGATGCGATCGATCTTCTTCGCCGAGGATATCGGCACGCATATCCAAAACCGCTTGTCTCTGCCGCGCTGGCTGCGCCCCGGTGTTTCGGGCGCGATGCTCGGCCTGTTGGCGGTCTGGTTTCCGCACATCATCGGCGTGGGATACGAAACCACGATCCGTGCCTTGACCGGGGACCTCGTGCTGACGACCGCGATCCTGTTCGCGGTCATCAAGACCGTCGCAGTGGCGATTACCATGGGCGGTCGCATGGGTGGTGGTGTGTTTTCCCCTTCATTGATGATCGGAGCGCTGACCGGGTTGGCCTTCGGCCTGATCGCCACCGGATTGCTGCCAGATGTTTCAGGCACCCATACGCTCTATGCCTTTGCCGGGATGGGCGCGGTGGCGGCGGCGGTGCTGGGCGCGCCGATCTCGACCACGCTCATCGTGTTTGAATTGACCGGAGACTGGCAGATCGGCCTCGCCGTGATGGTTTCGGTCTCGATGTCCACTGCGCTAGCCTCGCGCCTTGTAGACCGGTCCTTCTTCCTGACCCAGCTGGAACGGCGCAATGTACATCTGGCCGCCGGGCCGCAGGCGTACCTGCTGGCAATGTTGCGGGCAGGCGCTGTGATGCGCCCGCTGGGGGACGCGCGTTCGATCTCCAAGGAAGACGCGCAGGCATTGATCGAACAAGGCCTATGCGTCAAGGCCAGCGCCACGCTTGAGGCCGCGATGCCATATTTCGACCGCGATGACATCCCTTGCATCCCGGTGGTGATCATCGACAAGGACGGCTGTGAAAACCCCGTTGGCGCGCTCTATCACATCGACGCGCTGAAAGCTTACAACCGCGCGCTGGCCGCCACAGCGGCCGAGGAACATTCTTGATCAGCGTCCGTAAACGCTGGCTGCGTCGCCCAGATAATTGTCCCAGGCAAACCAATACGAGATATGTCCCGCGACGCGCGGCAACTCTGCGCCATCCGGGCCAATCAGTGCCTCTTCGGTGACGCGCCACTTGTTGCCCGTTTCGTCCAGCAGCCCGCCATCGGTGGTCGCGCGGAACTGGCGCGATCCACGCTCGTAGGCGCGCACGCTGCGTTTGTCCGGGTCGCCCATCAGCATCAGTGCCCGCCCGCCAATCGCATCGTTGATCACCGGCTTGCCCTTGAACGCGTCCAACGGCCACGCCCGCGCCGCGCCGAACTGGCGCACGGCGAACACGTAGTCCTTCTGGCGATGCCTACTTTGATCGACCAAGGCCGGGAACATCAGATCGGGTGAGGCAAAGTAATCGCGATACACAACGCCCGAGCCATAGTTGCGCCGATGACCGGTGCTGAGCGACAGCACCTGCGTATCCGGATGCGACGCCTTCCAGCTGTCCCAGCGGGTGATCACCACAGGACGCTGCTTCAGCTCGATCCCACTGTTGACCAGCGGTCCGACCACGGGCTTACCTGTGTACTGGTTCCATAACGAATGCGTCTCACGGTCGAACATCAATTTGTTCGACCGATACAGGAACCCGGACGAGCCAAATACAAACGGCTTCCGCCGCCCCTCGACCTGCGTTTCAAACAAAATCCCCGATCCGCACAGCGTACAATAGGCCAGTGCTACCGGAACGCCTCCGATCACCTCGTTGAACATCTCGTGCCAGCCCATGATGCGCAGCGGATAAGCGCGTACATCGCCGTTGATCGAGACGCCAAAGACCAGATCGTCGTCTTTCATGTAGTCCGCCCGCGCCGCCGGGATCAGCTTGGGATTGTCCAGCGAAGGGATACCGTCCTTGAGCACACCACCCCAACTGATCTCTTCCAGCCGAATCTTCATCTTGTCGCGTTGCAAATATTCGGGTTTCAGGAAAACATCGAAGTTCTGATCGATGCCCAAAAGAACTTCGCGTTTGAACGGTATCAAAGATGGATGAGGTACAATCTGAGCGTTCCGTTCTTGCCATAGCATCCATTCGAACCAGTCTGTGCCGTGGCGCGCGCCGCTCAACGCTTCCATGACTTTGGCAATGTCTCGCTCTCGCCGTCTGCCATAGCGCATCGCCGTCAAAAGCGCGGGCACAACGTCCGGGTTGCCGCGCTCGGTCAGGAACGCCATCCCGGCTTCGAAATCGGTCCGACTGCCATACAAAGTTGAACGTACGGCATCGTAAACAGGGTCATCCTGCGCCCAAAGAGCGCGAGGTGCTACAGCGCTTGCCCCCAACAGGCCGACAAAGCTGCGACGTGGAATCGACATGGCATCCTCCGATCGGGTTCATATTCGATCTTGCCCGCAAAGCAGATCACATACACGCAACACTCGCGTGAGTGGCTCGAATTTCTGAAGCTGCACGCCGGGCATCTCGACATTGGTCCATCCTGAGCACAAGATGCTGCTGCGATTGATGTCATCGAACGTGACAGTGGCAATGAAAAAGGAAATACCCATGCAAGACCATGGTTATAAGGCGGGGCGACTAAACCTGCCTTTTGTCGGCATCTCAACCTTCGCCAAATCTCCATATGTTGAGAATTGGGATGAGATAGAGGCGGATATCGCCGTTCTCGGCGCGCCCTTCGATTTCGGGACCCAATGGCGACCGGGGGCGCGGTTTGGACCTCGGGCCGTGCGCGAAGCCTCGACCCTGTTCAGTTTCGGCCACGCCGGGGCTTATGATCACGAAGATGACGCAACCTATCTGGATGGCTCGGTGCGGATCGTTGATCTGGGGGATGCAGATATCATCCACACCAAGACCGACGAGAGTCATGCGAATATCGCCTTGGGGGTGGGCAAGAGCCTGAAAGCAGGGGCCTTGCCGGTGACAATTGGCGGGGACCATTCGATCAACATCCCCTGTATCAATGCCTTCGCCGAGGATTGCGCGCAGAACGGCCCGATCCATGTGGTGCAGATCGACGCACATCTGGATTTCGTCGATGAACGCCACGGGGTGACCGCCGGGCACGGAAACCCGATGCGGCGGGCGATTGAGAAAGACTATGTCTCGGGCATGACGCAGTTGGGCATCCGCAATGTCTCATCCACTGCGAAAGAGGGCTACGAGGACGCCCGCGCGCGGGGCTCGGATATCCTGTCGGTGCGGCAGGTGCGCAAACTGGGGGCCGAGGCAGTGCTGGCGCGTATCCCGCAGGGGGCACGGTATTACGTAACGATAGATATCGACGCTTTTTGCCCTTCAATCGCAGCGGGCACAGGTACGCCCAGCCATGGCGGGTTTCTCTACTACGATGTACTGGAAATTCTACAGGGTCTGGCCAAACGCGGGGATGTTGTGGGCATCGATCTGGTCGAAGTCGCGCCTGCTTACGACCCGACGGAAAGTACCCAAATTCTGGCGGCGCAGCTATTGCTGAACTTTCTGGGCTTCATCTTTCACGAACGCGCCCAGCGGTAGAAGGTGGGGCATGTCGCCCCACCCGTTTTTTCATGCATCGATGATGTTGTGGCCGGGACCATAGGGGAAGCCGGTGATGTTCTCGGCCCCGTCTTCGCCAACCACAAGGATATCGTGCTCGCGATAGCCGCCCGCGCCGGGCTGGCCTTCGGGGATCCACAGCATCGGCTCGATCGAGACGACCATGCCGGGTTCCAGCACCGTGTCGATATCTTCGCGCAGCTCCAGACCGGCCTCGCGCCCGTAATAGTGGCTGAGGATGCCGAAGGAATGGCCATACCCGAACGAGCGGTATTGCAGCAGGCCCTCATCCGCGAAGAAGCGGTTGATCTCAGCCGTGATGCCCGAACAGGTCGCGCCGGGTTTGATCAGGCTTAGGCCCAGCTCATGCGCGGCAACGTTGGCCTTCCACAGGCGCAGGCTGTCTGCGTCGGGCTCGCCCAGGAACAGGGTGCGTTCCAGCGCGGTGTAATAGCCCGAGATCATCGGGAAGGTGTTCAGCGACAGGATATCGCCCTTTTGCAGCGCGCGTTTGGTGACAGGGTTATGGGCGCCATCGGTGTTAAGCGCCGACTGGAACCAGACCCATGTGTCGCGGTATTCGGCATCCGGGTAGGCGCGGGCGATTTCCTCTTCCATCGCATCGCGCCCGGCCATGGCGATCTCGATCTCGGTGGCGCCTTCACGGATCGCTGCGTGAATGGCGGCCCCACCCACGTCAGCGGTGCGCGCGCCGCCTTTGATCAGCTCGATCTCTTCTGCGGATTTCACCATGCGGGCAAACATCGTGTCAGGTGCGATATCGATCAGTTCCGGTCCGCCCAGCATGTCCAGCGCCGTGTTGCGCGCCGCCAATGTCATGTGGTCGCCTTCGATCCCGATCCGTTTGGCCCCGCCGATCAGGCTGGCCACTGCGCGCCAGTAATTGTCGCGCTTCCAGTCGGTGTAGATGACGTTGTCCTCAACCGAGCGCCGCCACGGTTGGCCCGCGTCGATGTTTGCCGAGACAGTGGTGCAAGCGTCCTGTGTTACTACGCAGCCGTAGGGGCGGCCGAAAGAGCAGTACAGAAAGCCGGAATAATAGGCGATGTTCTGCATCGAGGTCAGCAGGACGGCGGGGACGTCATGCTTGGCCATGATTGCGCGCAGGGCGCCAAGGCGGCGGTCGTATTCGCCCTTGCTGAACGGCAGGGGCGCTTTGTCGCCATTGTGGCAAATGAAGAATTCGGGGCGTTTTGTTGTGTCTGTCATGACTTGGTCTCTCATCATTGCCGGGCGGCAAACCCGGCCACTTGTCCCGGCGTTCAGGACAGGCGGTCTCGGGGTCCGAGAGCCGATCATCCCAGTGCGTCCGCGACGCCATCGCGGCTGGGATGAACAGGTGAATCGTTAGATCAGACCTAGGCCTGCGTCAAGCGGGGGAAAGGCCCCGCAGGCGCTCGGACCGGCGGCGCAGCAGCTCGACCGTGGTCAGCAGCGCAATCGAGATCACCACGAGGATCGTGGCCACCGCCAGAATGGTCGGGCTGATCTGTTCGCGCAGGCCGGTGAACATCTGCCATGGCAGCGTTTTTTGGCTAGCCGAGCCGACAAACAGTACCACGACCACCTCGTCGAATGAGGTGATGAAGGCAAACAAGCCGCCTGAGATCACACCCGGCAAGATCAAGGGCATCTGAATCTTGAAGAATGTCCGCACCGGACCCGCGCCCATATTCGCAGCCGCCCGCGTCAGCGAGCGGTCAAAGCCCACTAGCGTTGCGGTCACGGTGATGATGACGAATGGAATACCCAGAACGGCGTGAGCGAGGATCACTTTCACATAGCCCACAAAGTTCTTGTTCATGCCCAGTGTTCCCTCCATGAAGCGGCCGATATCGCTGTAGAAGAAGAACATGCCTGTGGCTGAAATGATCAGCGGCACGATCATTGGCGAGATCAGGATGCCCATGATGGCGCGGCGGCCTGGAACGTGGCTCTGGCTGAGGCCAATGGCCGCCAGCGTGCCCAGCGAGACCGAGATGATCGTCGCAATCGGAGCAATGATGAGTGAGTTCTTGAAGCTGCGCTGCCATTCATTGTTGGTGAAGAAATCGCGGTAGTGCTTGAGCGAGTACCCTTCCGGGTCGAGCCGCAGCATTTCAGGCGTGAAGGTAAAAAAGTCCTGCGCGTTGAACGAAAGCGGCAAAACCACGAGGATCGGGGTGATCAGGAACACGAAGATCGCGCCGCAGATCACCCGGAACAAGTAGTGATAGAACACTTGTTTCGCGGTCAGATAGGGCAACAGTTTTTGGCGATATCGACCTTCGTACAGCCAAAAGATAAACCAGACGAAGAACCATCCACCCAACAGGCCCAGCACGCCGCCCATTGGGCCAGAGAACAGAAAACCGACGATGCCAAAGCCAAGGATATTGATCCATCGGGCCAGTTTTTCGTTCTTGAGTATCTTGATGTAGACCCAGGCCACAGCGGCGATCAAGGCTGCACCGCCAATGATGCCGAGGAAGACCGAGCCATTGCCCGCGCCGACAAAGATACCGGCGAAGGCGCCTGCCAGCGCAACGCTTGGCAAAACCATGGACAAAGGTTTGCGGGATATCGGAGTAAGTGCGGCCATGTCGATTATCCCAGCTTCACGTTATCAATGCCGACAATCTTGTCGTAGCACCAGTAGAGCAGCAGTACGACGCCCAGAAGGATCGTTCCCAATGCCGCGGCCAGCCCCCAGTTCAGTGAGGACGAGATGTGATAGGCAATCCGGTTCGAAATAAAGACACCTTTGGTGCCGCCAACGATTTCAGGCGTGATGTAGTAGCCGATCGCCAGAATGAACACGAGGATTGAGCCCGCGCCAATGCCAGGAATGGATTGCGGGAAGTAGATGCGCCAGAATGTCGTCCAGTTGGTCGCGCCCATGGATTTTGCGGCGCGGGTGTACGAGGGTGGTATGGTCTGCATCACCGAATACATTGGCAGGATCATGAACGGCAGCAGGATATGCGTCATAGCTATGATCGTGCCGATCTGGTTGTTGATGATCACCAGCCTGGCGTCGTCGGCGACCAGTCCTAGCCAGACCAATGTTTCATTGATCACGCCCTGTTGCTGCAACATCACCTTCCACGCCGAGGTTCGCACCAACAATGACGTCCAGAAGGGCAACAACACGAGGATCATCAGCAGGTTCGACACCCGCATCGGAAGTGTCGCCAGCAAATAACTGACCGGATAGGCCAGCAGGATACAGGACGCGGTGATCACCAGCGACATGAACAAAGTGCGCCCGAACAGCTTGATCAGGATCTGCTTGTCCTCGGGCTGCGCCTGCGCGCCCTCGGGCGTGCGGCGCATGTCCACAGCGTTCAGAAAATAGCCATTGGTGACAGCGGGCGAATGCGTCTTGATAACCGCCCAAGTCTGCGGTTCACCCCAGCCGTCGTGAATCTCGATGACCTGGTCTTTGAACGGCCCATCGGTTTCGGGGTCCAGCTTACCCATTTTCCGACCCGAGCGGCGGAACATCGAAGACATGCCTGTCTCTTCGTAGTTCAGACGCGAACCCAGCCGGGTGTGTGTCTTGTTATCGACGGCCACGACCATATCGCGGACAAAGGCGTCATAAACGGCTTCGTCGGGCAACTCGCTGCTGGTTTCATCCCAGCTTTGCAATGCTTCAACCGTCAGGGGCAGTGTCTCTTGTACGATGCTGTTTTCCACAGATCGGAACAGCATCGCCGCAATAGGCACGATGAACGAGAACATAACGAACAGCAGCAGTGGGGCGACCAGCATCAGGGCCCGCAGCTTTTGCCGTCGCAGTGACCGGGCCAGCGATTGCTTGAGTGGCGTGCCGTCCGCGGCCAGCATGGGACCAGTATTTTGGGTGGCGTCAGTCATCGTTACCCCTTGGGTATTTTTGGGGTCGGGGGCGATAGGCCGCCCCCGACAATCTCAGGAAATCAGACGCTTATTGCGCCAGCCAAGCCTGGAATTTGGCGTCGATATCGTCGCGGTAATCCGCCCAGAACTCGTAGTTGTACAGGAACGTGTTCTTGGCGTTTTCCGGATCGGTCGGCATGTGTGGTGCCATGTCGATGCCCAGATCGGCGTGCTGACCTACCAGCGGTGCAGAGGAGGCACGAGCCGGGCCGTACGAGATGTACTTGGCCTGATCTGCCAGACGCTGCGTGTCAGTTGCGAACATGATGTAGTCCAGCGCGCGCTGTTGACGCTCTTCGCTCAGGCCAGCCGGAATGATCCAGCCATCAAGATCGAATACCTGAGCATCCCACAGCATCGCTACCGGCTGCTTTTGTTCTTCGATCACGCTGAACAGGCGGCCGTTATAGGTCGAACCCATGACAACTTCACCATCGGCTAGCAATTGTGGCGTGTCGGCACCGGCAGACCACCAGACGACACTGTCCTTGATGGTATCCAATTTGGCCAAGGCCTGGTCCTGACCTTCAGCAGTGGCCAGAACGTCGTAGACGTCGTCTTTTGCGACGCCGTCACACAGCAGCGCCCATTCCATGTTGTTGATCGGGCGCTTTTCCAGCGAGCGCTTGCCGGGATAGGCTTCAAGATCGAATACTGCGCAGATGTCGGTTGGCGGAGTATCACCGACCAGATCTGTGCGATAACCGAAAGTGGTTGAATAGACGATCTGCGGGATAAAGCAGTCGCTGACCAGAAGGTCACCGAAATCTTCGGAGGCAGGCGTGCCATCGGGGGCAGGGGCCAGTTGAGTGTCGAAATCGATCTCAAGTGCTAGACCTTCGTCGCAGAGGCGGATTGCGTCCGCCGCAACCACATCAACCACGTCCCATGTGATGTTGCCCGCTTCGTTCATCGCGCGCAGTTTGGCGACGGCCTCGTTCGAGCTGTCATCGTTCAGGATGGTGACGCCGGTCTTCTCCGAATAGGGCTCGTGATAAGCCTTGAGCTGCGATTTGGAATAGGCGCCGCCCCACGAGACGATGGTCATCTCTTCGGCGGAAACGCCGCCAGCCGCTGTCGCAATAGCAGCTGCTGTCAGCAGTGTTTTGGTAGTTTTCATGTGTTACTCCCAGTACTTCCCGTTTGTTGTTTGGTCAGCTGACGCACGGGTTTTCGCCAGCTGGTCCCTCGGTAAACCACGTTTGTATCGCGCGGCTTGGTCTATGCGTCGAGCGCACGACAATCCTGTGCCAACCATCCGATTTCGATTTCCTGCCCCGGTTGCAGGCGAATGGCGTCGGGGGCATTCCGTGTTTTGACAATGAATTCGTCATTGCCCGCCACCGACATGCGGAAGCGGAACACGTCGCCCATATAGATGAATTCCTTGACCGTGGCTTTCAGCGTATGCGCATCGGCATGCAGACGGTCCTTGTTGAATTCCACACGCTCGGGCCGGATCGAGACCTTGGTGCGCTCACCCGGATTGTGCACGTTGATCGGAACTGCATCAATTTCCGAACCGTCATCCAGCTGTACAAGGCAAGTGTCACCGTCTATCGATTTAACAACGCCTTCTAGCGTATTGTTTTCACCGATAAATTGCGCGACGAAGCTGTTTTCGGGCTCTTCATAAAGTTGATCCGGCGGAGCCAACTGCTGAATGCGACCATCGTCAAACACTGCCACGCGGTCGGACATCGTCAGAGCTTCGGTCTGATCGTGGGTCACGTAAACGGTGGTGATGCCCAGTTCATGCGCCAGACGGGTGATTTCGAACTGCATATGCTCGCGTAGTTGTTTGTCCAACGCACCCAGCGGTTCGTCCATCAACACCAGTTCGGGCTCGAAAACCAGCGCACGTGCCAGTGCGATCCGTTGCTGCTGACCACCCGACAACTGCGCGGGGCGACGATTGCCGAAGGCACCCATCTGCACCATGTCCAGCGCGCGTTTGACTTTCTCCTCGCGCTCGGACTTGCCCAGCTTGCGGACTTCCAGCGGGAACGAAAGGTTCTCGGCTACAGTCATATGCGGGAACAGAGCGTAGTTCTGGAACACCATCCCGATGCCACGTTTGTGCGGAGGGATATTGTTGATGGGTTTTCCATCCAGAAGAATCTCGCCATGGGTGGCGGTTTCGAATCCAGCAAGCATCATCAGGCAGGTTGTCTTACCTGATCCGGACGGCCCGAGCATGGTCAGGAATTCGCCCTTTGGCATTGCCAGGTTGAGATCTTTGACGACGAGGTTCTCGCCATCATAAGACTTTTGAACGCGTTGAAATTCAACAAACGCGGCGTCGCTATTTGTGTCGGTCACAAGACCCCCTGTTGCGTCAAATGATTACCCGGTTGGTCCGGGCCTCATTGATCTTCTCGTGCATTGATGACGAGGCTAACAAATGGTCGCAAGCCCGTAAAGCAATTGGAGTCGCGTAAACGCCGCATTTGCCTAATTTTGCGACACGTTCAGTTGTTTCATATGCCAGGCCAAACTCTGGTTGCTTGACAGGACAGGCTTGCCGATCTGCGCCTCGATCCTTGGGATAGCCGTCAGTGTCCGAAGGTTCGTACAACTTAGGAATACGGCGTCGACTGTTGAATCTCTTCCCAGTCGCACGGCGGCATCGACCACGGAATCGGTCGAGATGCGCACAACTTTGGCTTCTTCGGATTCGCCGAAAGTGCCAAACACATCCATCGCGATGCCTTGTTCTGCAAACGCGCGTCGCAACGGAGTGTTTACTTCTTCGATGTAGGGCGACAGCAGTGCAAATTTTGAGACGCCCAAATGTCTCGCGCAGGCGGAGGCTGCCCGCAACGGGTTGGTGACGGTCGCTGTATTACAGGTCTGCATGACCATCTGCTCAACCCGATCCGATCCGATTACCGAACTGGCTGATGTGCATCCATAGCCAACAACTCGATAGGGCCGCGCCTTTGGCAGCAGATCAGCCGCGGCGGGCAAGTCGGTTTCCATTTGCGCCAGAGTGCCGGTGTTGACCTCAGCCCCGCTGGGAATGCGGCTGACATAAAGCGGGCTTTTGTCATCGATAAAAAGGCTACGAAACTCAGGTTCGATTGTCTCGTCGGTCTGTAAAACGATCAGCCCCATTGGTACGGCCGAGGGATCGTCAGGATCCAGTGTGTACGGCAACGTGCTCATATTTCGGCAATCTCCGGTCCTATCCGGGGGCTGAGGAATTCGGGCGCGCCTTCGGTTATCAGGATGTTTTCTTCGTGCACGAGAATTTTGCCATCGACCGCAATACCCGGTTCAAGCGTCAAAACCATTCCTGGTTGCAGTTCAGTATGATCATCCGGAATAAGCGAAGGCCATTCGGTCAACGACATTCCTAACCCGTGGCCCAGACGCCCTGCATCGGTTCCCGCGCTGCCATCGGTAAGTATTGTGTTCATCGTATGAACAAGCTGAGAAGCCGTCACGCCTGGACGGGCTTGATCAAACGCTGCATCCGAAGCCTCGACCAATCTGGCATGTGCATCGCGTACCGCCTTGCTCGCTGGGCCGACGGACCAATTGCGATCATAGTCGCAAAAATAGCCATCGTGGACGAGGCCGGTGTCGAGCATCAGTACATCGCCTATACGAAGCGGGGTCTGTGTCGCGGGTGAGATTACATCCGAGTACCCGCCTTGCTCGGCCCCTCCGGCCAGATAGGGCACCCAGTCGGCACCCTCTTCAAGGCAGAGTCTCTGAAAGTTTCGAAATATCTGATCCAGCGGTGTCCCTGCTGAGGCAATCTCGGGCACTCGTGCAAAGGCGTGGGCACCAATCTGACAGGCAGTTCGAATCTTTGCGATCTCGGCGTCAGATTTCACCATCCGCAGCGCCCGCAGGATGCCATGGTCACCCGTAATTTGGCGCGCTCCAATTGCGGATTCGAGATGCCTTAGATCGGCCAGTGGCATCCTTACATGGGTCTCATGCCCGTCGGGGCAGCCGATTGAGGCGTTTTCAGGCGTCAACTCTCTCAGTGTATCGGCCAGCAGGGATACCCCATCATCTTCAAGGTCGGGTGCACTCCAGGTTCGAATGTCGTCGATCCATGTCTGTGCCATCAATGCAGCACCGATGGATGGGATTACTGCAACCGGCTTGCCAGAAATCGGAACGATCAGAAACCAAGGCCGCGTTGGGCTTTCCCAGAAACGGGTGAGATAACCGGTGAAATAGCGAAGCTGGGGCTCGGTCGTAAGCAACAGGGCCGATAGACCGGTTTCTTGCATCCGATGCTGGGCGCGCGCAACGCGGGTCGCGAATTCCTCTGGTGCGAAACCTCTCATGCAGGTTGCTCGCTCAAGATGCAGAGCACTTTGGAATTCGGTCCAATACCCAGTTCACTACGGATCGCGTCGTTCAGAACGGCCGCAATGCCAGCACCGCCCGAGGCGCTGGTTTCCAACCCGGCCTTCGCCATGGCCGGAAGCTGTGCTTCGACAGTGTCATCCTCGATTGTCACAAACAGATCGGCATCTCGGGCCAAGCCGTTCAAGGCGATCAGCGAGGGCTCTTTGCAATCCAGTCGCCCCATGATGCTGTCGGGCCCGTCAGCAAACACACAATGCCCCGCTTCGATACTGGCCTGCAGCGCCGGGGCAGAGGTTGGCTCGACAATAATGATCTGCGGAGCATCTCCCCAAACGACCCGCGCATAGGCAGCGACGGCTCCGGCCATGCCGCCAACGCCGGCTTGCAGAAGAACGTGCGTTGGTGCCTCAGTACATTGCTCGGCGGCTTCGACCGCCATTTGCAGATACCCTTCCATCAGCAAGTACGGTAGTTCAGTATACCCCTCCCAGGAACTGTCCGAGAGCAAAGTCCAGCCATTGTCCTGCGCCGCCTGACTGGCTGCTTCCATGCTGGCGGCGTAATCCGCACCCGCCCGGACCACTTGTGCGTTTTGAGCGCGCAGGCGATCTGCAAAGCTTTCTGGAACTGTTTCTGCGATGTAGACAACTGCATCAGCTCCGAAAGTGCGCGCGCCCGCGGCCATGCTCATCCCGTGATTGCCCGCGCTTGCTGTAACATAGGTGCGCCCTTTGAGCGTGTTACCATCTGGCGTGATCGAGATGTCATTCGCTTCGCAGGCGATCACATAAGCCGCACCCAGCGCTTTGAACGATCCCAGGCCCATACGGCTTCGCTCATCTTTAACCCAGAGATTCGCGACGGGTGCCAGCGCCGATGCATTCACAAGGGGCGTTTCGACAAAGTCAGGGCAGAAGAATCGATGCCGGCCCAACCCATCTGTCTCTACGGAGGGATAAGGGGCCTGATCCGAAAGCTTAGAACCACCTCGAAACGGGTTACTGACTAGTTTCATCGCTCGCTCCCTGATCTTGTGTTGCGCCGACGTGAACGAATTGGCCGAAGGCTGTCAAGCTCGGCCTTGATTCAGCAGGATTGTGTTCGTGTTCTGCATGCATCCCTGGATCTGATGAATGAGTATCTTTTCAATCGTTTTGGTTGGTTGTAAGTGTCTGCACACGACATCGGCGCGGTGAGACAAAACTTCGACGATGATGTGCGGGCGTGATGGAATGGTAGACATATCGGACTTAAAATCCGAAGGCCTTAGTGCCGTGTGGGTTCGAGTCCCACCGCCCGTACCAGTACCATCTCAGACAGGGAAACCCAGCTGGGTGATCAATTTCCAGATATCCCTGTTGGCATTCGAGAGCTGAGTGACAACATCCTCGATTTCTTTCATTGCTTTGTCGTCAACTGTGTCTTCACGACCAATTTTGATGTCGGTCTTGCGATCAGCAATGCGCATCAGGATGGTCTTTGGATTTCCGCTTTCCTGATCGAAAGAATAAATGCAGTGATTGTACTTGTTTCGAATAGAGGACAGGCGCGACAACCGCTGGGTGTGTTCGAGAATCGGATCGCGGATTTCAGGGGGGCGACCCTCCATCTTGGCGAGACGTTCGACCAGATCGATACGGGCACGTGTGGTGTTAAGCGTCAGGAATATGATGACCGCAACATCTTTATTGGCCCCGGTCAGACCTGCGATCAGGTGGATCAGCAGGCTTTCCGTGTTCGTCCACATATAGTTGAGCCGACCCACCAACAGAATGAGCCGGTCGAACCGGGTTTCGAATGCCTCATCCAACGGGCGCGTTGCGCGCTTCGTTCGGCGCGACCTCAAAGTAGAAATGCGCAGCTTCAGTCCGGTTGCTCACATCGATCTTGCCCGAGACATTGTGCATATGCAGTTTGACGGTGTGTTCGGTGATGCCCAGATTCGACGCAATGGTCTTGTTGCTCTTGCCTTGCGATACCAGCCTCAGGACTTGCTTTTCGCGGCGCGTCAGCTTTGAGTATCGCAACAGTTTGTCAGGCGACCGGGTTCTGGTTGCAGGCTGTTTTTCGATAGGTGTGCCTGGCGCACTTTGTGTTGCGGTCATGCTGTCGGCAAGAAAGCAGGGCAGGTGCAGCTCCTCGTGCATCAGAAGGCGCAGTATTGCGCGCCAAACATCCGGCGCCACGTTCATTGGCAAATACCCGACACTGCCGAAACGGGTACGATCCCAGCGTTCGAACAGAACCCGGGCCGGACTTTTCTTGCGATAGGCGAAGGCCAGACATCCTGTCTCGGCGAGCCGGGAGTAATCAGCGGGCCGCGCCAACAGATCTTCGAGCATCATCTGATCCACGACAATGATGCGCTCGGAGGGAACAGAGTTCCCACTCTCGGCAAGCAGGTCGTCAAGGCTTTCATATCTTGACGCACGAACGCCGAATTCGCTTTGAACACTTCTCAGGGTTTGGTTCGAGTAGAACAGTTCCTTGCCGATAAAAATGATCGACAGCTCTTCGGGATATTCAATCTGATCACGGGCGTCTTCTTGCAATGAAATATTCATTGATCTTCCCCCCACTAATACAAACGCCACCCTCTGAAACTTTAAATCGGGTACAGAACTGGATGGCGCGAAACAGTAACTTTGAACTCAAATAGTCCCTTATCATAGCTGAAAGTACGTGTTTCAGCAACCAAAGGCGGGTTCTGCAATACCGCTTACTAGAACCTTTGATCAGGTTCTTCGCATCTGGTTATAGCGTAACTCCATGAAATATCAGGGTTAATAATCCTATATGTTTGCGCATGATTGTTTCCGGGTAAAATCTGGCGCGAAATAAGCCGAATTTCAAAAAAATATATATTAAACAGTGATTTGCAGAAAATAATGCTTTCGGCCAGCTATGCATACCCCTTTATCGCTGCGACCATTCCTAGGCTTCTATTTGTGAAGTGAACTTGAACCTGACGTGTCTGCGGTCCGCGTATTTCAGCGAATTTCTCGTGGTCATGGAATCGGCTTAGCCGAGAAAGGGGGACAAACCAAACAGAAGACTTTCACTGCCGCGCGAGTGTCCAGTTTGACACCTTGTGCGCGAACTCTGTTTTCAACCGCGCCTGTAGCCGCTTTGTAGATGAATGGCGGTCCGGTGCTTAAGTAAAAGTGGAAAATTTTATGAGACGCCAACCCAACCAAACAACAACCGTGACCACAATTGATGACGTCCAAATCGATAATCTGGACGCCGATTTCGAAACAGATATAGCGGTAGACGAAGCCTATATCGAAGCTGACATCAACGCTCAGAAGCAAAAGCAAGATCAGGACGTTGAAAACTCTGCGAACAACTCTGATTCACAAGGACAAGATCAGTCACAGCGTTCTAAAAATGATAACGACAATGACAACGCGCAAGATCAGGATCAAAATCAGAAGCAGCAGCAGCAAAACACCAATGGTGGTGAAGACAATAATGATAATGACAACTCTAACAATAATGCGGTCAACATTGACTTCGGTGGCGGCGAATGGATTCCCCGCGATGACGATCAGGTAGACTTGGATCTGGGCGACAACGCCAGCGTTGGTGATGTAATCACCGCCGGTCGCGACTTGAATTATGATCCCGGTGATGATCTGAACCTTGATATTTCGCTGGATGGTCCTGGCAACGATATGTCGTCGATCAACAATCAGCTGGCAAGCTTGGAAGACAACGATCAGTTGGATAATGCCGAAGTTGGTAACTACGGAGAATTCAAGCAAAACGGTGATGCCAATGGTGGCGAAGCCAACGCTGCGGAAGGTATTAGTTCCAATGCAAATGGTGCAGCTTCCGGAAAAGGCGGAACCAGTTATGGCGGTGAAGCTGTAGGCGGCAAGACCATTGGTAGCGACGCTTACGGTGAAGGCGGAGACACTGGTGACGCTGATGCCCATGCCAAAGGTGGTAGCGGTGGCGATTCAGGTAATGCCGACAATGCAAGCACCGGCAAAGCTAAATCCAATTCGAACGCTGATGGTGAGAGCATTGGCGGGTACGGTGGTGACAGCACCAGCGACTCGAATGCTGACAACAACACCGACAGCGATAACACGACTGATGGCGAAGGCGGAGATGGCGGTTATGCCGATTCCGAAGGTGTAGGCAAAGGCTATGGTAAGGCGTACAGCGAGTCCGATGCTGATGCTGACGGTGGTGATGCTGACTCAGAGTCCAGCGCCAAAGGCAAGGGTGTAGCGGATAACGACGCAGATGCATCTGGTGCAGATGGTGGCGACGGCGACTCGAATGCGGATGGCAACGCTGATAACGACAGCGATAACAACACCGACGCCAACGACAATGACGGCGGTGACAACACAGCTGACGGAACAGGAACTGGTACTACCGATAGCGACGCTTCAGGCGACGGCGGCGATGGCTCGGGTGGATTCTCGCGCCTAGTCGAAGAAGCAATCGCGCGCCTCCAGCAGGAAATCTCTGAAAGCGGCCGTGGTGATGCAGATGCCGACACCGGTAATTCCAGAGCTGATTCTGGCAGTGGTTCATCCACCGGTGGAGACGGAGACGGCGGAGACAACAACGGAAGTTCAGCAGCTGATGCCGATGTTCAAGGTTTAGGTGATCAAGACGCTGAAGGCCCAAGTGTCGATCAGACATCTGGTGATGTTGACGGTTCGGCTGCCAACGCAAGTGATGCGGACGCTGATGGTGGCGATGGTGGTTCGAACGCTGCCAACGGTTCCGGTGATGGCACGGGTACAGGTACTTCAACGGCTGATGGTGATGGCGGTGCAGGTGGAACTGGTTCTGCTGCATCGGATTCAAACGCCAGTGCTGCTGGATCTGGCGCTTCCGAGGCCACAGGTGGTCTGGGTGGTGCATCAGATGTATTCTCAGAGACCGACACGGATGGTTCTGCTGATAGCCTCGCTGAGGCGATTGCCGGATACGGCGGTGCATCTGCATCGGACAATGACTCGGATTCGTCCGCAACGGGCAATGCCACTGGTACCGCATACAGCGGTGATGGCGGTGCAGGTGCTGCTGGTACTGCGGCAGGTGGAACTAGCGGCGCGTCAATGGTTGACGTCATGTCTGGTGACACAATGGGCGGCAACACGACAGGCGGAAGCGCAGCCGGTGCCTATTCGGGTGACGGCGGTGCCGGAGGCCATGGCGGTGATTGGGGTTCGAATAACGGTGGCGATGGCATCGTGACCGGTGAATCCTACGCCTCGGCCGCTGCCGTAGTCGATACGAACGCCTTCAACCAATCGATCGTACAGGGTGCCAATGTGCTAGGTAACTCAGTCGATACGACCATGGTTGGTGGTTCGATGACCTCGTCCTACGCAAGCGACGACACTGACGTCTAAGACAAAAAATCGGGGGCCGCATTATCGGCCCCCGATCAATGAAATCGCCGGGGCCGCGCAATGTGGCCTCGGCCCAGAAAATCCCGAACCGGAAATTTTAGCTGGCAAGGGGGTAAGGGATCATCGAAATGTTATTCGATAGTGTTACCGAAAAGATTGCACACTTTATTGGATCTTTTGATCTTACGATTGAAAAAGCCCGGTTGAGGGATCAGTACGAAGAGTTCACCGCCATGCGGCGCAAGGCTGAACTGGACGAACTGGAAGAACCTGCAAAGATCCGGATCAAGGCAGATCTGGAACTGGACCCGGGCAAATATGGTCCGCTTTCCTATCGGTTTGACACCCCCCCCGCCACTCCTGAACTTCCACCCCCAACCGACGGCCCTGAATTTGAAACGGTCGTTGTACTTGAACCACCACTCTCAGACGGTCCGCCGTTACCCGAAGCGACAACCGGCCTAGGTGCAACGTTTGTGATCGAGCAGCAGCTGGAGATTGTGACAGAGCTTATCGGGTCTGCTGTGACCTACACGTTCCAGACGATTTTCCTGCGCGACAATGACGTTGTCGGCGAGGGAGATTTCCGCGATGTCGAACAGCTGATCGCATTGGCCGAGGCGGCTGCGCAGGTCGCAGCATCGATGCACGCGTTTGCCGTGCCCTCGTTCTCGATCTCGGACTACTTGTCGATTGAGTATGTAGAATCTTTGGCCGAAGCGATGTTGGCGCCGATCAATGTCGAAGTTGAAGGTGCAGTTGTCTATCAGTTCCACGGCGAAGAAGCGATGGGCGTGATCGTCAATGGTGAGTATGTGGACGAAGCCCCGGAATGGGACGATCTTCTGCCCGCGCATCATAGACCGGACGAGGAAGAAGAAGACGACACGCCCGATATGATGCCCGCCGAATGGGATCAGGATGAGGAAGACGAATTTGCCGACGGTCACACGGTGATTGCAGGCGGCAACCTTGCGATCAACGAGATGAACGCAACCGTAGCCTGGATCGATGCGCCTTATATCGCGGTCGGTGGAAAAGCGATCGAACTGGCAATGGTAAGCCAGGTCGCCGTTGTATCTGACACAGACAAGGGCACGAATGGCGGCTCGGGCACCAATGTGGTGCACTCGTCGACGATCGAAGTCGAAGGCAAGTCAGCCCCTTGGCTTAAGACAGGTTCAAGTGAAGACGATGCCCCGGCATATGTGCATGTTGATTGGATTACGACCGACCTGATCGTTGCTAATTTTGTCAAGCAGGACATCGACGCAACGGATATCGATCATATTGATACCGAGATTAACGCGACGACCACGCTGTACGCATTGGGCGACAACGAGTTGATCGATGTCACCAATATTCTTCAACTTGGCAGTTATTATGACCTGATCATGATCGAAGGCGACATGATATCGGTCGATGCGTTTATCCAGACAAACGTCTTGATGGATGACGACGTGGTGATGGGCGGATTGCCAGGACCCATTGATGGATCGGACGAGAACCTGGTCATGAACCAGGTCTCTCTCAAGAAAGAAGGCGAAGACACGCATCAGGCGATGAACGATTCCATGGCCAGCGCAATGACCTTGGGCGAGGACGATATGGCGGCGCTGGAAGAGGCGCTGATGAACGATCCGATGTTCGCGGGCATGGAGCAGATGCGAGTGCTCAAGATCGACGGATCGTTGGTGCAGGTCAACGTAGCCGAGCAATCGACGATGCTTGCCGATCAGGATGACGTATATCTGAATGGTCCCCACGCGAACCAGACCGAGGTTCTGGCAGGCAGCAATGCGATGCTGAATGCCGCCAATGTAACCAAGGCCGGAGTAGACTCGGTTGTCATGGCCGAGGACGGGGCATTTTCTGACCTGTTGCTGCATCAGGCAAGCCTGCTCGACATACCCACGAATGAGGACATTGCAGAGATGACCAACGAGGCGATAGCCGCCTTGATGGAAGAGGCGGGAATGCCCGGTTACGAGAACGGCATTGGCCCGAATGGTAACGATCTCACGCCAAGCGAAATGGCGAATTCCTCTGATGGCCTGCAGACCATGCTGGCCTGATATTTCCTGATTAACGAGTGACCGGAAGGTTAGTTTATGTCGATCGTTTTTTCGTCGCGCCGCACCCGTTTTGCAAGTCCGTTGGACCGGCACGGAGGCGGAGGCCCATTGACCCTTGAACCCCGAGATCGAGTAGCAAAACCAAATGAAAGTAAACTTGCAAAAACAGCGTCCCGTCTGCGTTTGACAAGCGAAATGCAGTTGGCGGATTCTGAACCCGAACCGGATACCTTGGATGCAAGTGACACCTCGGTTGCAAAACCCGTGAAACGTTCGCGGCAACAATCAGAAGCGCCTCAGGCGACGACACAACCGGATGATCCGGGGCAGACCCAGGCAGAGCAGTTGGATCAAACATCACAACCGCGCGCTGGTTCTCCCCTTCGGCGCGCGTCGTCGCGGCCCGCGCAAGATAAGGATCCTGCGGGTGGCGACACTGGGGTGGCCGATACCGAAGCCCCCGATTGTGAAACCGCCGACCAATCGACAGCACGCATGACCCCCTCTGCGCCGTCGGATGGTAAAGACCGCATGGGCACCACGATCGAGGCCAAGGCCAACCAACCCTTGCTGCGCCTGGGGACGGGTGGTGGCGATGGCAAGGGGCCACCCCAAACATTCCACAAACGCACGCCGCCTGAGGATTTCCAGAAGACGCTGCGCACCTCACTGCGCGCGATCTGGCGCAATCTGGCTTTCGTGCTGGTGCTGACCTGCGCGACCAACGTCCTGATCCTTGCGATCCCGATTTATCTGTTTCAGATCAGCGACCGGGTTCTGACCAGTCGCTCGCTGGATACGCTGATCATGCTGACGGCAATCGTTGCCGGAGCCGTAATATTTCAATCAGCCTTTGATGCCGTTCGGCGGTTCATGCTGATGCGCACAGCGGTCGAGGTGGCTGCCCGTCTTGGTGCCCCGGTTCTCAGCGCCGCCGCTCATGCCTCGCTGCACGGCAATGGGCGCGAATATCAGACTCTTGGGGATCTGCAACAAGTGCGGGGCTTTCTGGTCTCGGGCACTCTGATCTCATTTCTGGATGTTCCATTTGCGCCGCTATTCATACTGATGATTTTTCTAGTGCACCCGCAACTTGGCATGATTGTGGTGACGACCGCTGTGATCCTGATGATTATCGCGCTGATCAACCAGAAAATGACCGCCAAGCCCTTTGCAAAGGCCAACCAGGCGCAATCCCTGGCGAACCAGCATCTGGATTCAATGTCGCGCAACAGTCAGATCATCAACGCTTTAGCGATGATCCCCGAGGCAGTGCGCATCTGGGGGCGTGACACCGCACAATCGCTGACATGGCAGGTCAAGGCGCAGGATCGTAACGTGATCTTCGCGGCCATTTCACGTGCCGTCCGTCTTTTGACGCAGATCGGCATTCTGGGCTGGGGCGCCTTTCTGGCCCTTCAAGGTGAAATTACCGGCGGTATGGTCATCGCCGCCTCGATCATCGCTGGGCGGGCTTTTGCGCCGATCGAAGGCTCGATTGAGGGTTGGAATACTTTCCTGCTGACGCGCGGCGCTTTTGGGCGGATCAAGGCTCTGCTGTCGAACTCGGCCCTGCAATATGAAAAACTGCGCCTACCACGGCCTGAGGGGCGGTTGGATGTCGAACGCCTGCTATATGTCCCAGGCGGCACCAAGCGGGTGGTTCTGAACGGGATTACCTTTGCGCTGAACCCGGGTGAAACTCTGGCGATCATCGGGAATTCAGGCGCGGGGAAAACGACGCTTGGCAAAACGCTGGTGGGGTCGATCCTGCCGACCTCGGGCAGTGTGCGGCTGGACCTGATGGATATCCGCAACTGGGATCCCCGTCAGTTTGGCGAAAATATTGGCTATCTGCCGCAAGACGTACAGCTATTCCCCGGCAGCATCAAAGACAATATTGGCCGGATGCGTGCCGATGCCACGGATGAGCAGATCCACGATGCCGCCGTTTTGGCCGACGTGCACAACATGATCGCTACACTGCCGCAGGGGTATGAGACGGTGGTTGCTGCGGACGGCTCACCTCTCTCAGGTGGCCAGAAGCAGCGTATTGCTTTGGCGCGTGCCTTCTTCGGCAACCCACGTTTGGTTGTTCTGGATGAGCCGAACTCGAACCTCGACGTGGCGGGTGACAAGGCGCTTGCGCGTGCGATTGAGCAAGCAAAGGAAAGCAAGATCACCGTTGTGGTGATTACGCAAAAGCCGACTCTGTTGAATGTTGTCGACAAGATCATGCTGCTGACCGATGGGCGCGTGGCGCTGTTCGGGCAGCGCGAACAGGTGCTGGAACAGCTCAACGGGCCGCGCCAGCAACCGCCCGAAATACAGGGCAAGGGGGATTAAGCGATGAACGACGTGGCACGCACCGATGAAGGCGGTCTTTGGTACTCTGAGGTTCCGCGCTCGATCACCAAATTCATCGTGATTGGCTTTATCATGCTTATTGTCTGTTTTGGCGGCTTTGGCGTCTGGTCCTTCCGTGCACCTCTGGCCGCTGCAGTCATCGCGCAAGGCAGCTTTGTCGCGACCGGTCGCAACAAGATCGTGCAGCATTTGGAAGGCGGTATCATCGAGAACATACTGGTCTCGGAAGGTGAATCTGTTCAAGCCGGACAGATCATGATGACTTTGGATCAGACCTCGGCCGAGGCGAGTGAACGCGAATTGTTCATTCGCAAACTTCGCCTTCAGGCCATGACCGAACGGTTGCTGGCTGAGCATAGCGAACAGGAAACCCTCGTGTTTTCGCCCGGATTGATCGAAGCATCGGACGACGTCGAGGTCATGACGATCCTCGACAATCAGAAACTCAGCTTTGATGTATCGCGAAAGACGCTGCTGAACGATATTGCTTTGCTGCAGCGCAACATGGAGGCGTTGAAAATCCGTGCGTCAGGATTTGAAGCACAATTGGTCAGCATGGAAAGGCGATCAGAGATTCTCGAGGAAGAATACGAGACCAAATATTCGTTGTTTGAAAAAGGATTAGTGCGCAAAGGTGATCTGAATACGATCCGCCGGGTGCAGGCCGAAGCCGAAGGTCAACTGGCGCGTCTGCGCGCTGAAACGGCCGAGGTAAACCAGATGCTGCTGAAGTATGAAGAGCAGATTCTGCGCACCCGCTCAGCCTACCGCGAGGCTGCGCTGGACGAGTTGGGCGTGATTGAAGCCGATCTTGAAAGTGTGCGTGAAAAAGCCCGTCAGGCCCGTAGCGTTCTGGCCCGTGCCGTTGTGCGTGCACCGGTGACAGGCACAGTGGTGCGACTTCATCACCACACGCCGGGCGGGGTGATCGAAACTGGCGAACAGATTGCTGAGATTCTGCCCGCCGATGCGCCATTGATCATCGAAGCGCAGATCCCGCGTACCGAGATCGACAGCGTGGTCACCGGGCAGATCGCGACGGTGCGCCTCGTTGCGCTCAATCAACGGACAACCCCAGTGCTTGAGGGCGAGGTCTATTACGTCTCGGCTGACTCGCTTGTCGAGGATTCTGCCGGTATGCCGCAAGAGGTCTATCTGGCGCGCATTTCTCTGACCACGGAAGAGATGGGTCGCGTGCGGGGCTTCGTGCCGACACCCGGAATGCCCGCCGAGATCATGATCCAGACCGAGGAGCGCACCTTTGCGGCCTATATCGCCAAGCCGGTGGTTGACAGTATGTCGCGTGCTTTCCGCGAACATTAAGCGCCTGAATGTCTACACCTTCAATTTTCTGCATGTTAGCCTTTCACGGATTCATTTCCTGGAGGGGCGCAAATGCCATTGACGGTCAAAGACATGATGCAAGCTGCAAACGCGGTAGTTGAGCGTATCGACGCCAGCCGGGCCAAAGAACTGATCGGGCAGGGTGCCTTGCTGTTGGATATTCGCGATGCGCCTGAACTGGAAAGGACAGGGCGCGCGGTCGGTGCGCATCATATCCCGCGCGGTATGCTGGAGTTTCGGGCCGACCCCGAGTTGCCTTCCCATGATGCAGAACTGCGCAGGGATCGGGTGATCATCCTGCATTGTGCGTCTGGCGGAAGGGCAGCGCTGGCTGGAAAACTGCTTAAGGAAATGGGATATTTACACGTCTACAATCTGGGTGGCTTTGCGGATTGGGTGAATGGCGGTGGTGAGGCGACCGGGCCCATGGATCGCGGGATGTAGCTACATATCTGACCCAAATCAAAGTCACACATATTCCGTTGCTGTAATGTAAAGGCCAGAAGCTTAAACACAGGATACTGGCCATGATACGCCTAGCAGCCACGCTTTATTCTTTGATCGCCACAGCCATCGCGGGTTCTGCCGTGATTGCGGTCCTAGCGGTTGGGATGGTGACCTGGATGGCCATCGTTTCCGCCGCAGCAGCAGGGGCGGTTGTTGCCGCGCCGGTGTCGTGGCTGGTGGCAAAACGCCTGTATCAAGGCGCTTGATTAAGCGTTCAAGAAGGTCCTGACTGCAGCTTCGAATTCGCGGGGTTTCTCGGCGTGCAGCCAGTGCCCCGCACCGGGAATTTTGGCGAAGCGAGCTGCAGGAAACAGGGTGCGAATCTGCTCTCGGTGTTCGGGCAGCACATAATCTGATGCTGCGCCGGACAGGAACAGAGCAGGGCCGTCCCAATGGGTCGAAATCTCGGGGAAGCCCATGATCTTTGGCATTTCGCTGGCCAGTACATCCAGGTTCAGCCGCCAGCGGCCTCCCTCAACATCCAAAGACTGCGTAAAAAAGCTCTGCAGCGCCTTTTCGACGCCCAGATCGGCCAGCTGTGCTTCGGCATCTGAACGACGCTGAACGCGGGACATATCGACCGCCCGCATTGCCTCGATGAATTGAATCTGGCTGTGGCTGTATGCCACTGGTGCGATGTCTGCGACGACCAGCTTGCGCACCAGATCGCCATATTCCAGCGCCAGCACCATCGAAGCTTTTCCACCCATGGAATGCCCGACGATATCGGCGATGCCGCCAACGCTGTCGATGACCTTTGCCAGATCATGCGCCAAATCCGGGTAGCCATGCTGAGCATCCCAAAAGCTGTAGGCGTGATTGCGCATATCGACGGCGATCACCTGTCTTTCGTCCGACAGTCGCCGCGCAATGACTCCCCAGTTGCGCGCCGAACCATAGAGGCCATGCGCTATCAGCAGGGGCGGATGATCGGTCGGGTCGCCATGGATGATCGTATTCAGCATGCTTCTGTGATACGCGTCACCGCGCGGAACAACCAGCCCCATTGTCGCCGGTGTGACGCGCGGCTAAATTGTCCCGTCAGGAGGCGCCAATGACGCAGGAAATCGATATCCAGACCCGGATCGCAGAGACCATTCGGTTGCTGCGTAAAAAGCTTGGCGTGAAAGACAAGACCCTGATTGCCTCGGTCCGGCGCGCAAAGCGGCGTTTGCCGCGCAAGGTCTATAAACAGGCCTTGGTTCTGGCAGAGGCCGAGCAGATGGCCGAGCATCCCAAACTGCGGATGGTTTTGGATATGCCCCGGCTCGAAAAAGCATCGGACGAGGTGCAAGGCCACCTGAACGCGATCAATCTGGCAGATCGACGTTGGGGATGGTTCCTGAGCTTTCTTGGTTCGCTTGCGTTGGGCCTGATCGTGTTGGCGGCGTTGGCTGTGTTCGTACTACGATGGCGCGGGTATATCTGACCGCTGCACGCCTCAAAGAAAAACGGCGCCGATCAGGGCGCCGTTTTCTGTTCTAAGATCCGTATTGGATCAGAGATTCGGATAAAGCGGGTAGCGCGCGCAAAGTTCGGCGACTTCGGCTTTGACTTTGGCTTCGACCGCACCGTTTCCGTCTTCGCCATTTGCGGCCAGACCGTCGACCACTTCGATGATCCAGTCTGCGATCTGGCGGAACTCGGCCTCACCAAAACCGCGGGTGGTTCCGGCGGGCGAGCCCAGACGGATACCGCTGGTGATCGTCGGCTTTTCGGGGTCGAACGGCACACCGTTCTTGTTGCAGGTGATATGTGCCCGGCCCAAAGCTTTCTCGGTTGCGTTGCCTTTAACGCCTTTGGGGCGCAGGTCGACAAGAACCACATGGGTATCGGTGCCGTGGGTCACAGTGTCCAGGCCACCCTTGATCAGCTGATCTGAAAGGGCCTGCGCATTCACAACGACCTGCTTGATATAGTCCTTGAACTCAGGACGCAGTGCCTCGCCAAAGGCAACGGCCTTGCCAGCAATCACATGCATCAGTGGGCCACCCTGAATGCCCGGGAAGATGGCCGAGTTTACCTTTTTGGCAATCGCTTCATCATTGGTCAGGATCATGCCGCCGCGCGGGCCGCGCAGGGTTTTATGCGTGGTGGTGGTGGCCACATGCGCATGCGGGAAGGGCGAAGGGTGCGCGCCTGCGGCAACCAGACCGGCGATATGGGCCATATCCACATGCAGATAGGCGTCGACCATATCGGCGATTTCACGCATGCGGGCAAAATCGATGACGCGCGGGATGGCCGAGCCTCCGGCGATGATCAGCTTGGGGTTATGTTCCTTTGCCAGCGCTTCGATCTGATCATAGTCGATCAGGTTGTCCTGCTTGCGCACGCCATAATGTTCCGCGTTGAACCACTTGCCCGACTGGTTCGGCGCCGCACCATGGGTCAGGTGACCACCTGCATCCAGCGACATTCCTAGAATGGTGTCACCGGGCTTGATCAGCGCCTGAAATACACCTTGGTTCGCCTGCGATCCCGAATTCGGTTGGACGTTGGCAAACTCACACCCAAACAACTGCTTGGCACGGTCGATAGCCAGGTTCTCGGCAATGTCGACGAACTGACAACCGCCATAGTACCGGCGGCCCGGATAACCTTCGGCATATTTGTTGGTCATGACCGAGCCCTGCGCCTCCATCACGGCGGCAGAGACGATGTTCTCCGAGGCGATCAGTTCGATCTCGTCGCGCTGGCGGCCCAATTCAGATGTGATCGAGCCGAACAGCTCGGGGTCACGATCCGCGAGGGACTGGGTGAAAAATCCGTTGTCACGAAGATTGGCGTTCATGTGCGCTCCGCATGGCTGGGGTGTATCTGGCGGATTTCCTATCGGAAACGACGTGTGTCAGAAAGGTTGTAAAGCGACGAAATGGCCCTCTATGGCGTCAACTCTGGCCTATTGCGGAAAGGTATGTTTGTTTCGGAACCAAATGTGCAGCACTGGAAACTATAAAACATGACAAAGAGAATCGCCTTTCTGGCCAGCGATGCCAAGGTTGCGCAGACCGCCCGGGATGCGCTTGTCGCGCGCTACGGAAATGCAGCGCCGAGAGACGCAGATGTTGTGGTGGCGCTGGGTGGTGATGGCTTCATGCTTCAGACGTTGCAGGGCGTCCAGCACTTGGACAAGCCGGTTTACGGAATGAATCGCGGTACCATCGGGTTTCTGATGAACGAATATGCCGAAGTTGATCTGATGGCCCGGCTAGCAGAGGCAGAGGAAGAAGTCATCAATCCACTGGCGATGACTGCAATGGACCAGGCGGGCCAAAAGCACCAAGCACTTGCAATCAACGAGATTTCGCTGCTTCGCGCGGGGCCGCAGGCAGCGCGGCTGCGGATCAGCGTGGATGGGCGGGTACGTATGGCCGAACTCGTGTGTGATGGTGCATTGCTTGCCACGCCGGCGGGTTCAACCGCATATAACTATTCCGCTCACGGACCCATTGTACCCATTGGCGCGGACGTTCTGGCATTGACGCCAATCGCCGCGTTTCGCCCCCGGCGGTGGCGTGGCGCCTTGCTGCCGAAAGTTGCGAAAGTCAGATTCGATGTGATCGAGGCTGACAAACGCCCGGTTATCGTTGCGGCCGATTCCATATCGTTTCCGGATATCGATTGGGTCGAGATCAGGTCTGAGATTGCGATCCAGCATCGTATTCTATTTGACCCTGGCCACGGCCTGGAAGAACGGTTGATCTCTGAACAATTTACTTAAATCTCAGCGTGTTGATCATTTTTCCACCGCTTGTGTGAACCAGTTCACATGCAACGCGATAAGGGTTTGTTAACTTCAAGTTGCCCGGAGAACACGCCGAGGTGGAAGTGAGTGGCCATCTAAAGGTGTTTTCGAATGGTTGCGCAGTTTTCGCGCTGGCGAGGGTGGGTGGTGCTACGCTCGTCATCTTAATCCGGGCATATTTTAGTATGCGGACCCCGGGACAAAATCCCGGGGTCTATTTCATTTGTGAGGCCTGAGTGACGATGTCTCAGGTTTGCGCGCTCATTCGATCCCACAGAATCGGAGCCATCTGCCCCACACGCGCTTCGATCGCGACCGCTGCATCCACCGCCATGTCCTCACGCCAGCGTCGAGCAGCAATCTGAACATTGATCGGTTGCGGCCCATTCGGCAATTCGGCCAAGCGTGCGGGAACGCTGGCGGCGGGCAGCCCGAGGAAATTCATCGCATAAGAATAGACCGCGCATCCTAACACCTCATGAACGCCTTCGGCACCTTCGGTATCACGATCGGGTCTGAAGAACGGTTGCGGCAGGAAAGGAGACAGGACCAAAGGATATTCCTGCATGAATAGCGACCATTGGCGCGCATAATGGCTGCGTTGCGCCAACGCCTGAATCAGTTCGTCGCCTACGATCGGAGGAAACTCCTGAAAATAAACCTCGAAAATATCACGAATGGTTTGAGACCCGGCTGCCTCGATATCGTTTTTCATCAACGTCAGCACTTCACCCATCAGCGCGCGATAGCCGATGCGCCCGCATTCGAACACATCCGGCGGATCAATGTCTTCAACTATATATCCGGCATCTACCAGCGCCTCCCGAGCAGTACTTAGCGCTTTGTCCACTTCGGGATGCAAAGCGTATTCGAACGTATTTTTGGTGAACGCAACTTTGATTGGGACGTCCGGCCCCGCGCCGCGCCAAGGCATTGGCACATGGAAGGGGTCGCGGGCGTCCGGGGCGATCAGGCTGGGCATCGAAAGGTGCAGGTCCTTTGCGCTTCTTGTGATCAAGCCCTGTACCGACATCGATTGTGCCAGCATCCCGCGTTCCACCTTCTGGCTGGGGTTCCAGGCCGGTACGCGGCCCAGCCCCGGTTTCACTGTAACCGCACCATTGGCTGCAGCAGGGAACCGCAAGCTACCTCCGATATCGTTGCCATGAGCCAGTGCGCCGATGCCCGCCATGACCGCAGCCCCCGCGCCCCCGGACGACCCACCGGGCGAGATATGGCGGCCCCAAGGATTGTGCGTGCGCCCATGAAGTGGATTATCCGTGTCAGCGCGGAACGAGAATTCGGGCGTGTTGGTCCGCCCGATGACAATGGCCCCCGCATTGTGCAAGTTTAAAACCACCGGGGCGTCATCAGGGGCAATGACATCCTTCAAGGCAACCACACCATTTGTAGTGGCATGGTTCTTCTGGTCGACATTCACTTTTATGGTCACGGGTACCCCGTGCAGCGGCCCAACCGAGGCACTATTGCTGCGCGCCTTATCAAGCGCAGATGCACGCTCTAACGCTTCTGTGCCCAGATCGTCCACGACAGCATTCAGCGAGGGATTTACCTGATGCATCCGCTCCAATGCATCACTGATCACCTCTTCTGCGCTCAACTCGCCAGCTTGGGTCAGCGCAGCCAATTCTGTTGCATCAAAACGCCAGATATCGCCCTGTGTCATGCTCGTCCTCCTCACCTCAAACTGAGGTGAGGAGGACCCAATGACAAGCCCCGCAATCGCAAAACGGATCCAACCTTCATCTGGCCAAAAATATCCCTGAGCGCGAGGCAGAGCCTCGCACACGCGCGACAGCGCAAATCGGTTGCGCCGTAAGGCGCTCCGCTTGATCGTACCGTGAAATTACTGCGCGTAGCCGATAGTTTGCAGGGCCACCGTGATCTCGTCCAGAATTGCTGGGTCATCGATTGTGGCAGGCATTTTATACGCCTTGCCATCCGCGATCGACACCATCGTACCACGCAGGATCTTGCCCGAGCGTGTCTTGGGCAGACGATCCACCACCACTGCTTTCTTGAACGCAGCGACTGGGCCGATTTTGTCACGAACCATCTGGACCACATCGGTTACCACCTCCGCGTGATTCCGATCGGAACCGGCATTCAGACACAGGAAACCGACAGGCATCTGGCCTTTCAGTTGATCAGATACCCCAATCACAGCGCATTCTGCCACATCGGGGTGAGCGGCCAACACCTCTTCCATCCCGCCCGTCGAAAGTCGGTGCCCGGCGACGTTGATCACGTCATCGGTACGGGCCATGATATAGAGATACCCATCTTCGTCGATCATGCCCGCATCACCGGTTTCGTAATAGCCGGGAAAATGCTCAAGATAGGATTTTCTGAAGCGCGCCTCGGCATTCCACAGGTTTGGCAATGTGCCTGGCGGAAGCGGGAGCTTGACTGCGATCGCGCCCAACTCGCCCGGTTTCATAGGATGGCCGCCCTCGTCCAGAATCTGAACGTCATAGCCCGGCATAGGCTTGGCAGGTGATCCCAGCTTGACCGGAAGCTCTTCGATTCCGAGCGGGTTGCCAGCGATGGTCCAGCCAGTTTCGGTTTGCCACCAATGATCGATGACCGGAACTTTCAGCGCATCCTGCGCCCAGATGATCGTATCTGGATCAGCCCTCTCTCCTGCAAGATACAGAGCCTTAAGGCAGGATAGATCGTAATTCGCCATCAATTCTGCGTTTGGGTCTTCGCGTTTTACGGCACGAATGGCGGTTGGGGCGGTGAAGAAGCTTTTGACCTTGTGTTCGGATATCACGCGCCAGAAAGTTCCGGCGTCAGGTGTTCCGACGGGCTTGCCTTCAAAAACAATCGTCGTGTTGCCGTGGATCAGCGGGGCATAACAGATATAGGAATGGCCAACGACCCAGCCGACATCCGAAGCCGCCCAGAACACATCTCCAGGATCGACATTGTAGATGTTTTTCATCGTCCAGTTCAGCGCGACCAGATGGCCGGCAGTCGGGCGCACGACGCCTTTGGGCGCACCAGTGGTGCCGGATGTATAGAGGATATAGGCTGGATCATTGCCGCTGACTGGTACACATTCTGCGGGCTCCGTACCGTATTGGAAACCGTGCCAATTGACGTCGCGCCCCTCGATTAGTTGTGCGACTTCCTGCTCGCGCTGGAATATTACGCAAAACTCAGGTTTGTGGGTGGCCAGATCGATCGCGCCATCCAGCAGAGGTTTGTAGTGCACAACGCGTCCCGGCTCCATCCCGCACGAGGCGGCGATGATCGCCTTGGGTTTGGCATCGTCGATACGTACGGCCAGTTCGTTGCTGGCAAAACCGCCGAATACCACTGAATGCACTGCTCCTAGTCGGGCGCAAGCCAGCATTGCCTCCAGCGCTTCGGGGATCATAGGCATGTAGATGATGACGCGGTCACCTTTCTCAATACCTTTTGCACGGAGTGCGCCGGCCAGATTAGCAACCCGATTGCGCAACTCGACGTATGAGATTTCGCGTTTGGTATGAGTAATGGGGCTGTCATAGATGATCGCGGTTTGCTCACCACGACCATTTTCCACATGGCGATCAACTGCGTTCCAGCACGTATTTACCTTGGCATCACTGAACCATTCGTAAAGAGGCGCATTGTCGTCAAACAGAGCTTTGCTGGGCGCTTGAACCCAATCGATCCCCTTGGCTGCATCCATCCAGAATGCTTCGGGGTCATTCTTCCAGCTCTCGTAGACGTCCTGATATGCCATGATGGCCTCCTCCCAAATTCCTTGAGCTATGTGTTAGGCATCGTGGATGTTTCGAGCAAGCGATGCGCATAACGGCGCGTCAGTTTATCGCAAAATCTTTGCAGAACCTCGCAGATTGGCTTGCAAATTTTTGCAAATCTTCTGATCTGAGCAGACTTCTGAGTGTCATATGTAAGGATTTGCAAATCTGCAAATTTATTACTGCAAATGTGCTGGCGCTAACAGAATCAAACCAGGCACCTAATCTGGTGCCCGGTCATGTATTCGTAATGATATAGGCGCTGGGCTTATCCGTAGTGCGCGACTGGCGTACCTGCGATGGCCGCCATGTTCAGCAGTCCCCTGGCCGTAATCGAGGGCGTTACGATATGCGCCTTGTTTCCCATTCCCATGAGGATTGGACCTACCTCAAGCCCGTCCGCTTTCATCTTCAGGATATTGCGCACACCGCTTGCCGCATCCGCATGGGCGAAGATCAGGACATTTGCAGAGCCTTCCAAACGCGAGTTCGGGAAGATACGTGCACGCAATTCAGGATCCAAAGCCAGATCAAGGTTCATCTCGCCTTCATAGCTGAAGTCGCGTGGCTCGGAATCGAGAATCTCAAGCGCAGCCCGCAGCCGCTTGCCTGATCCCTCGGCCTGATTGCCGAATTGCGATTGCGAACAAAATGCGATCTTGGGTTCCAACCCGAACCGCCGCACGTGACGAGCAGCTCCAATGGTGGATTCGGCAAGTTCTTCTGGTGTCGGCAATTGCCTTACATGCGTGTCTGCAATGAACAGAGGGCCATCTTCCAGAATCATCAGCGAAAGCGCGCCATGCGGGCGCAAATCGCCATCATCCAGAACCTGTTCGACATAGTTAAGATGCCAGCGATACTCACCAAAAGTGCCACAGATCATGCTGTCCGCCTCACCGCGATGCACCATGATTGCTGCAATGGCGGTGTTGTTGGTGCGCATGATGGCCTTGGCCAGATCCGGAGTGACCCCCCGACGCTGCATTATTTGATGGTACGAATTCCAATAATCGTAGTAACGGGGATCGTCCTGAGGGTTCACGATTTGAAAATCCTGCCCCGGTCGTACTGTCAGGCCTAGCCTTTCGCACCGTGCGCTGATCACGTCCGGTCGCCCGATCAGGATCGGGGTTTCCGTGGTTTCTTCCAATATCGCTTGCGCAGCCCTTAAAACACGCTCGTCCTCGCCTTCTGCGAAGACAATTCTACGCGATGCGACGGCTGCGGCTTCGAACACTGGCCGCATCAACAGTGCAGATTTGAACACGGTCTGGTTCAGGCGTTCTTTATAGGCTTCGAGGTCATCAATGGGTCGTTTTGCGACCCCGCTCTTCATAGCAGCCTGTGCTACCGATGAGGAAACGACCCCAACGAGGCGCGGGTCGAAGGGTTTTGGGATCAGGTAATCTGGACCAAAAGTCAGCTGCTCACCCTTATAGGCCGCCGCGGCTTCGGCGCTGGTCGTCGCGCGAGCCATGTCGGCGATGCCGTCGACGCAGGCGATCTGCATCTCGTCGTTGATTTCAGTCGCGCCTACGTCCAGGGCGCCTCGGAAGATAAACGGGAAGCACAACACATTGTTCACTTGGTTCGGAAAATCGCTGCGACCGGTTGCAATGATCGCGTCAGGGGCAACTTCGCGCGCCGCCTGTGGCAGGATTTCCGGAGTTGGGTTGGCCAGCGCAAAGATGATCGGGGTCTTGGCCATCTTCTCGACCATCTCAGGCTTGAGCACATTTGGTCCGCTCAGCCCCAGAAACAGATCGGCACCTCCGATCACATCATCCAGAGTGCGCAGATCGGTTTTCTGCGCGAACTGATCCTTGTGCGGGTTCATATCCTCGGCGCGACCTTCATAGACCAACCCGTGAATGTCACAGAGCCAGATATTCTCGCGTTTGACGCCGAGCTTCACCAACATGCTGAGGCAGGCGATCCCGGCAGCACCGCCGCCGGTCGAAACTACTTTGATATCCTCGAAGCTCTTTCCTGCCACATACAGGGCGTTCTTCGCTGCGGCACCAACAACGATTGCCGTGCCGTGCTGATCGTCATGAAACACCGGGATGTTCATCCGTTCCCGGCACAGTTTTTCGACAATAAAACAATCCGGTGCCTTGATATCTTCAAGGTTGATCGCGCCAAATGTGGGCTCCAGAGCACAGACGATATCTGCCAGCTTTTCTGGGTCAGGCTGATCCACCTCGATATCAAAGCAATCGATGCCTGCGAACTTTTTGAACAGGACGGCCTTGCCTTCCATCACCGGTTTCGAGGCCAATGCGCCTATATTCCCAAGGCCCAGAACTGCGGTGCCGTTTGACACAACTGCAACAAGATTGCCGCGGGCCGTGTATTTCTCAGCATTGGCGGCGTTGTTCTTTATCTCAAGACTGGCTTCGGCGACGCCTGGCGAATATGCCCGCGCAAGGTCCCGACCATTTGCCATTGGTTTGGTTGCCTTGATCTCAAGCTTTCCGGGCTTTGGATGCGCATGATAGTCAAGCGCGGCCTGTCTCAGGTTCGGTGTGTCAGACATCGGTAATACAACTCCGTTCCAATATTCGTTTGATGGTTAAACTATTTCTCAGCGCTTGGCTATGTCGCCTCGGACCGAAGTCAGAGACAGGCCTCACGGATACGTTAACGAAACGTTGGTTGAGAGTTGCTGCATTGTTTTTATGTACAGCCAATTCCGGGGAACCTGACGGACACCAGAAGCGGCGGACCTTATCATGCGCCATGAAGACAAAGCTTGTGCTAGTGCGCAATTTGCCAACCCTTCAATCAGGATTGGTGCCAATCGGAATGTCTTCTTTGTTGTGCTTGTTTCGGCGGTTTCATTTCTTTTTGTGGTTATGATTTGGCCCGAAGCGGCTGCGGCTTTCAACCAAGAAGGTGGGTTGATTGAGACGATATCGGCCACTGCGTTACTGGTTTCCGGGCTGGTCGCGTTGACGCGTTTCCGAGGCATCTCGCGGCTGTATATCGGATTGGTCTGCCTGCTGTTGGCCGAGCGCGAATTGGAGGCAGAGGTGTACACAGAAGGCAGCGCGCCTTTCGTGGTGCTAAACTGGATTGATTTATTGCTTGATGTGACTGCAGTAAGGATCGCTTTGGCTGCGATCGTCATTGGTGGATTGCTCTGGCATGGGATACCGAACGGAATTAAGGCACTTAAGATCCGCGCGCCTTTTTTGATGATTTTTTTCCTGGCCGGAAGTGTTGCGGTGCTGGCTCAGCTTCTTGAGGAAATCAGCGGATTGTTCGACGAATACCTTTCGGTTGCGATGGCTACACGTTTGTTCGTGATGGAAGAAACACTGGAGATGTACTTTTCGATTGGCATTTTGGCTGCTGTTCTGATCGGATGGCCAAAACCAAAATCCGAAGAGAAACAGAATGACCAGCAATACCGGCGACTCCCTCACGCGCGCTGAAATCCGACTGCCGACGCAGGAACTGCGCAACGATATCCCGTTTTATACCAAGGTACTGGGGATGCGGATGGATATGATCTATCCGGCAGATGACCCTCGGGTTGCCGTGTTCTCTGGTCACGGTCTGCGCTTGCGGGTCGAGAAAGATGCAGCTGAAGCGGCGGGAACGTTGCGCATTCTGACATCCGATCCAGAGGGTTTTGCAGAAGGTCAACGAAGTCTTGTAGCCCCAAACGGCACCCGGATCGAGATTGACGAGTTGAACCCGCCGCTGGTCATGCCGGATACGGTCCACTCTTTTGTTGTCCGTAGGCTCAAGGATCAGGCGCCGTGGATCATTGGACGGGCAGGGATGCACTATCGCGATCTCGTGCCGGACCGGCTGGGCGGATCGATTATCGCCAGCCATATACGTATCCCAGATGGTGGTCCTGTGCCCGATATGGTGCATTTCCACAAAGTCGGATTTCAGCTGATCTTCTGCATCCACGGCTGGGTCGATGTGGTCTACGAAGATCAGGGCGACAAGATGCGCCTGACGGCAGGCGATTGCTTTATTCAGCCGCCTGAAATCCGCCACCGCGTGCTGGAAGCGTCAGACAACGTTCAGGTGATCGAGATTGGTGTCCCAGCCGAGCATGTCACGGAGATTGATCATGAGATGGAACTGCCCACACCGCATTTCCGCCCGGATCGGGAATGGGATGGGCAGCGGTTCGTTTACAATCAGGCGAACGGGGCAGAATGGGTGCCATTCCGTTTGCCCGGTTACATCTGTCGTGACACGACGATTGCCGAGAATACCAAAGGCGTGGCGGGCGTTCAGGTCGTGCGCCGGGGCGAGGGTAACCCTCAATGGGCCAGCCACGACACCGACATACACTTTACCTTCGTGATAACCGGCGAGGTGACACTTGAGGGTGAAGGGCGCGAGCCCTATCAGTTGGAACAGGGCGATGCCTTCGTCATCCCGCCGGGAATGCGAACGCGGCTGTCGGAGCCCTCGCAGGATGTGGAACTGCTTGAGGTGACTTTGCCGGGGACCTTCAACACGACGTTGGGTTAGGGCCATGAAGAAGTGGATAATGGCGTCAAGGGGGCTTCAATTCCCCCGTCGCTTTCCAGTAGGGTATGATATTCTGACCAGATGATCAAAAATTGGGATTCGCCATGTCTTTGAAAGATGCAGCTTTGGCCGTTCGGGAAAATGCCCACGCGCCTTATTCGAATTTCAAGGTCGGGGCGGCGATCCGGTCCAGTTCAGGTGTGATCTATTTTGGCTGCAATGTCGAAAATATTGCTTACCCCGAAGGTACGTGCGCCGAGGCCGGGGCAATCGCGGCAATGGTCGCCGCTGGTGAAAAAGAACTGACCGAGGTCTACGTGGTCGCCAGCAGCCCGCAGCCGGTGCCCCCATGTGGTGGATGCCGTCAGAAACTGGCCGAATTCGGCAATGGGGATGTGGTCGTTACGATGGCGACGGTTGATGGTCTGGAAACCAAAACCACGATTGCCGATCTGTTGCCCGGTGCGTTCGACGCGTCGCATATGGAGGATGTCTGACTTCATGGATGCGCGCTCGATCATCGCCAAACTTCGCCGTCAGGAAGTACCAACTGGCGACGAACTAATGTGGTTCGCGCAAGGCCTGGCCGATGGTGGCGTCAGTGACGCGCAGGCCGGGGCCTTTGCGATGGCTGTCTGTATGGGCGGTCTGGGGGCCAATGGGCGGGCTGATCTGACTGTTGCCATGCGCGACAGCGGCGAGGTGCTGACGTGGGATTTGGACGGGCCGGTGGTCGATAAACATTCGACCGGTGGCATTGGCGATTGCGTCAGCCTGCTGCTTGCCCCGGCTTTGGCGGAATGCGGGGCGTATGTGCCGATGATCTCGGGGCGTGGTCTGGGCCATACCGGGGGCACTCTGGACAAGCTCGAGGCCATACCGGGAGTGACCACTCAGATCGGGCAGGCGCGACTGACGCAAGTGCTGAAAGACACAGGGGCAGCCATCGTGGGGGCAACGGGCCAGATCGCCCCTGCGGACAAGCGGCTGTATGCGGTGCGCGATGTGACGGCGACGGTGGAGAGCCTTGACCTGATTACGGCATCAATCCTGTCCAAGAAGCTGGCGGCTAGCCCGGATGCGTTGGTTCTGGACGTTAAGGTGGGCAGCGGCGCGTTCATGAAGACACTCGATGAGGCACGCAATTTGGCGCAGGCCTTGACCGAAACAGCTAATGCCGCTGGTTGCCGGACTTCCGCCGTGATCACCGACATGAGTCAGCCCCTTGCGTCCGCGCTGGGCAACGCGCTGGAGGTGGCTGAGGTGATGAAGGCGCTAACCAGCGGGCAGGGATCACCTTTGGCGGAAATCTCGGCCGAGTTGGGGGGCGTTCTCATGGCGGATGCCGGTATGTGCGCTTCGGCAGAGGAAGGGAACGCCAGAATAACCCAAGTGATCCGCGATGGTCGTGCAGCCGAACGGTTCGGACGCATGATGGCTGCCGTGGGTGGACCGGTGCATTTCGTTGACACATGGGATCGGTTTTTGCCGGAGGCCAATGTGATCCGGGAAGTTCATGCTCCGCATGGCGGATATGTCTCGTCTATTGATGGCGAGGCGCTGGGCCTCGCAGTCGTGGCCCTAGGCGGTGGGCGCCAGATCGAGAGCGATGAGATTGATCCGGCGGTTGGCTTGTCGGGCATTCTGAGGGTCGGAGATAAGGTGACCAAAGGCGCTCCGTTGGCGGTTGTTCATGCGGGGCGGGAAGATGCGGCGCAAAGGGCTGCGGCGGTGGTACTGGATGCTATTTCGCTGAGTGACGAACTGGTCGCGCAACCGCCGCAAATCCATGAAAGGATCTGCGCATGAGCCGCGCTTTCCTTGTGGTGATGGACTCGGTGGGTATCGGCGGCGCGCCGGATGCCGATCAGTTTTACAACGGCACCAAACCCGATACAGGCGCGAATACATTGGCCCACATAGCACAAGCTTGTGCCGAGGGGCGTGCGGAAGAAGGGCGGAGAGGACCGTTGCAACTGCCCAACCTGGATGCCATGGGGCTTGGGGCGGCGACCCGTCTGGCCTCGGGCGCACCGACGCCGGGCCTTGAGGCCGCGCCGACGGGCTTGTGGGGTTGCGCACGTGAATATTCTCCGGGAAAGGATACGCCCTCAGGGCATTGGGAACTGGCGGGTTTACCTGTGCCATGGGACTGGCGTTATTTCCCGGATCGCCAGCCAGCGTTTCCCGAAACGCTAAGCAAGGCTGCCGCCGAGGCAGCGGGGACCGACGGAATATTAGGCGACTGCCATGCCTCGGGGACGACGATCATCTCAGAACTGGGGGCCGAGCATATACGTACCGGCTGGCCGATCTGCTACACGTCTGCCGATAGCGTATTCCAGATTGCCGCCCATGAAGACAGCTTTGGGCTCGACCGCCTGCTGGATATGTGCCGCACCCTTGCGCCGCGATTGCACGAGATGAAAGTGGGCCGCGTTATCGCCCGGCCGTTTGTCGGAACGCCCGAAAAGGGGTTCACCCGGACAACCAACCGCAAGGATTTTGCCATCGTTCCACCTGAACCCGTTCTTACGAATTGGGCACAGGATGCCGGTCGCCGTGTGCATGCGGTGGGCAAGATTGGCGATATATTTTCAATGCAGGGGATCGACACGCTGCGAAAGGGTTCGGACGCAGAGTTGATGCACCACCTTTCGGACCTCGTTGATGAGGCGGAAGAGGGCAGTCTGACATTTGCAAACTTTGTCGAGTTCGACAGTCTGTATGGCCATCGGCGCGATATCAGCGGCTATGCCCGTGCGCTGGAATGGTTCGATCGTGAAATTGGCGCGATCCTACAAAAACTGCGCCCCGGTGATCTGATGCTATTGACCGCAGACCACGGCAACGACCCCAGTTGGAGCGGCACTGACCACACCCGTGAACAAGTGCCCGTGCTGATCGCAGGGCAGGGCACGGGCGAGATCGGTCCCGTGAACTTTGCCGATATCGCCGCCAGTATCGCGCACCACCTGAACATACCGGCGCAAGGGCCGGGAAGGACTTTTCTATGACAGTCGCTGACCTGCCTAAGATCGAATTACATTTGCACCATGAAGGCGCCGCTCCGCCTAGCTTCATACGCCAACTGGCCCATGAGAAACGAGTGGACCTGAGCGGGGTATTCAAACCCGACGGCTCTTATGATTTCCGCGACTTTGCCCATTTCCTTAGCGTTTATGAGGCTGCGTGCGAGGTGCTGAAAACGCCCGAAGATTTCCGCCGCCTGACGCTGGCCATTCTGGAAGAGAGCGCCGCGAATGGTGTGGTGTATTCCGAAACATTCCTTAGCCCGGATTTCTGCGGCGGTGGCGATTTGCATGCATGGAAGGATTACCTGACTGCGATTCAGGACGCCGCAGACGAGGCCGAGCGCAAATTCGGGATCACCCTGCGTGGTGTCATCACTTGCGTGCGCCATTTTGGACCCGAGCAAGCCAAGGCCAGCGCCCATTGTGCGGCTGAAACTGCAGGTGACTGGATTACCGGATTTGGTATGGGCGGCAACGAATCCGTCGGAATGCAGGGCGATTTCAAATGGGCCTTTGATTGCGCGCGCGAGGCTGGGTTGCGATTGACGACCCATGCCGGTGAATTTGGCGGTCCAGAGAGTGTTCGGGATGCCGTCCGTGATCTGGGGGTCGAGCGCGTAGGCCATGGCGTCCGCGCCATCGAAGACCCGGATCTTGTGTACGAGTTAGTTGACCGGGGCATAACGCTTGAGGTCTGCCCGGGTTCAAACGTGGTACTGGGCCTATTTCCTGATTTTGCCGCCCATCCCATCGCGAAATTGCGTGATGCAGGCGTCAACGTCACGGTATCCACTGACGATCCGCCGTTTTTTCATACCACGATGCGGCGCGAATATGAGATGCTGAATGCAGCGTTCGGCTGGCAAGCCGAAGATTTTGCTGCCTTGAATGAAACAGCCCTGAACGCGGCCTTTTGCGATGAAGAGACCCGCGCGCGGGTCAAGAAAAGACTGGAGACATCATGAGCGATCACCTGACCGTCGTCGACCACCCATTGGTGCAGCACAAATTGACGCTCATGCGGGACAAAGGCACCTCAACCGCTGTGTTCCGGCAGTTGCTGCGCGAGATCACGCTTTTGCTGGCTTATGAGGTCACCCGCGAGATGCCGCTGACCACCCGCCATATCGAAACCCCGATGGAAGAAATGGACGCACCCATTCTGGCGGGCAAGAAATTGGCGCTGGTATCGATCCTGCGGGCTGGAAACGGGATGTTGGACGGCGTGCTGGAGCTGATCCCCTCTGCCCGAGTGGGGTTCGTGGGGCTTTATCGGGATGAAGAGACGCTGAAGCCGGTCCAATACTATTTCAAAGCTCCCGAGGGTTTAACGGACCGTTTGGTCATCGCTGTTGATCCGATGCTGGCAACCGGCAACAGCTCGGCTGCGGCCATTGATTTGCTGAAAGAGCAGGGGGCGAAAGATATCCGCTTTCTGTGTCTGCTGGCTGCCCCCGAGGGCGTCGCGCGCATGAAAGAGGCGCACCCGGATGTCAAAATCGTCACGGCCGCGCTGGATCGTGAACTGAACTCAAAGGGTTACATTATGCCTGGACTAGGTGACGCCGGGGATCGGATGTTCGGGACCAAATAGGTGCTATTGCCCGCAGATATTCTGTAGCCGGACCCAATCGCGGTCGGGCAGTACCTGTTCCAAAGTACGACCCGCCATCGGATCGGCTTCTATCAATCCAAGAACGGACTCGCCTGTGATATCAATCGCATAGGCGTATGGGGTCGAGGGCAGAGCGGTCTGTGCAAAAACCGCGAGCAGCACGTCATCGCTTAGCTGCGGCTGTGGACCGGATAGAACCTGCTCGGTGTAGGTGTCCACGATCTCGGGCGTCAATTCGCCGGTGGTCAGCAACCGAAATGCGGCACTCGGGCCTGTACGGTCCAACAGATCGTCCAGCGGTTCCTGCTGAGTTGCCCGCGCGCGTGCGGCTATGATGTATCCGGCGGCAACGGCTGGGTCTTCGTGATCTTCGACCAGTGCCCGGTTTAGCAGTACGGTTCCACCCGGCAGGCTCAGGCTGTCAGGCAGACCTGCTGGTAGGATCACGACTTGGCGGACACCGGTGCGGCGCGCCAGCTGATCCAGCGACGCTTGCGCATCAGGCGAAGAGCAAGCCTTGCCTGACACCCTTTCGATCCGCTGCAGGATTGCATCGCCGATTTCTTGTTGCTTGACCTCTGGCACTACCGAAACAACATGGCGCTGCAGTGCGCTGGGTAGCCAAAACAAAAGCACTGCCAAGACCGCCAGAACAACCCCTGCAACGCTGAGCCAACGCAGCCGTCCGGGATGTGGTCTGGCACGGTCGATGGCGCGCTGCAGCCGGTCAATTGCTTCGATCATTGTGGTTTCAGATTCTGCAAGCTCCAGTGTTTCGCCGGGATCGCCGTCGGGATTGAATATCGCGGGATAGGTTCCGGGGTTTTGTCGCTCTAGCGCCGCCAGCGACCAATGGGTCAGCGCGCTGTCATTGAAGTCAGAAATCGTCAGAGTGGCTTCACCAATCGATACGACTACTTCGCGCCGTTGCTCATCGGGCGAGGGACGCCACAGACCGGTGGCTTCGATCCGCTGGTACTGTTTGAGTGCGGTCATCGGGTAATGCTGCTCGAATATTATTTTGCGCCAAGCTTAGCATGGCGAAAACCAGCGGCGCAAACCTGTTGCGCAGTGTTTGTGAAATGTGCTGAGTGTGCCGGGTAAGTTTCGGCCAGAACGGGCTGATTAAGGGCAGAGGCGCGGATGCAGTCACAACAACAAACCCATTCAATCATGGCGTCGTTGCTGATGGTTGCGGCCATGTCTATTATCGGCGTGATCGACAATTTCGTGATCCGCGTGGCCGAGAGCGTGGGGCTTTGGCAGTTTCACCTAAGTCGCGCCTTACTGATGCTGCCGCTGATCGCGGTGTTGTCGATATTGGGTTTGGGCACCTTGAGACCCCGGCGGATTGGTGTCGTCGCGGTGCGCAGCGTGTTGATCACGCTGGCAATGCTTTTCTATTTCAGCGCGCTGGCATTGATGCCCATCGCTCAGGCGCTTGCCGGGTTATTCACATCGCCGATATTCGTGCTGTTGATTTCGGCCCTTTTGTTGAAGCAGCGCATAGGTCCCTGGCGGATCGTGGCTGTTTTATTGGGGTTTTCGGGAATTCTGTGCGTATTGCAGCCGGACCCGACATCATTTGACGTAAAGACGCTACTGCCAGTCGCTGGTGGCTTCTTTTACGCACTCAGCGCTGTTGTAACGCGCACCCACTGTTCCGACGAAAGCACTGTTGCGCTGCTGGCGGCGATGGTTGTCACACTGGGGCTTGCGGGGGCGATCGGACTGATCTGGCTTGCCCTGTTTCCGGTTGGCGTGCCAGTCGGGCCGGATGGCTTCGCGATGCGCGGTTGGGTTTGGCCGATGCAAGACGCGTTGCCTTGGGTAGTGGTTCAGGCCGTGGGCTCAACAATTGCCGTTTTTATGCTGATCAAAGCCTATCAACTGGGTGAGCCATCATATGTCGCAGTCTTTGAATACTCGGTCATGATATTTGGCCCGCTCTTTGCCTGGGTGGCGTTTGGGCAGTCCGTCGGGCAGATGCAAATTATCGGTATTGGCATGATCGCCTCTGCCGGAGTGCTGCTTGGGTGGCGGGAGCGGCGGATATCCTCGCTACAGCAGGCGGCGCAGTAAGAACGGAATAGAATCGGCTTGTATCCGTCATAGTATCGTTTCGAGATGCATATCAAAGCCCGTTCGGAATACTGATTTGTTTATTCAAAACCAGTAAATTGCGGCGAAACTGACCTAATTTGGCCTCAAATGTGGCAAAACTAAGTCCAATTGAGGCACAACTCTAAGACCTTCTGAGTTGTTTGAAGGTGCCAACAGGGGGACGGCACGTGTTAGAGTTAGTGAGTGTTTCGGGGTATTCGAAACGTGAAGTTAAAGGCCGACAGGCCTTTGTGGGACAGGCCGCATCAGCGCGTCGTGGGGGATTGCTGCACGGAACCAAAGTGTCCACAACAGGGGGCTGGAAACGGGTCGAAAGACTGGTTGCAGGTGATCTGGTGCGGACACGGGACCATGGGTTCAAAGAACTGAGGCGCGTTTGCGTCGACCGCATTGTTGTGGCTGGAGACGAGCGTCGGCCCGAGCATCTGCCGATCCTTGTGCCATCCCGAGCAGCTTATAATGGGCGCCCAGTCTGGCTGATGCCGGAACAGGGTATGGCATTGGATCAAGGCAAGCTTGGTGTTGGAATCGAGGGGGTCTCGATCATTCCAGCTCGAATGCTCAGCGGGGTGGGGCGTCTTGAATCCAGCACGCCTGCGCAGTCATTCGATGTCACGTCATTATTCTTTGACGAGGATGAGCTGGTTTTTATCGAGGGCGGATTTCAGGCTTATTGCCCGTCCGGTCGCATGAATACCGGGTCAAGTCGAAACCCTGAGGCCTATGAAGTCGCGGATGCTGAACACGCCGATCTTCTGATCGAGGCCGTGACCGGCAAAGGGAACCTTTCGGCTTTGACCAACCCGTTGGCCGCGTTACCTGCACCCATTCCGCAAGAACCGATTTTCCCGATTCGGCCTGCGTTGGGCGTACGTCGACCCGGGCGACCGGGGCGGCCCAATATGCCTGCGCTGTTCTTGCGGCCTGAATGGCAGCTGCAATAGTACGTGTATAAGAATAAAGCAGGCGCATGGGTTCATGCGCCTGCTTTGTCTGTTCAGGCGGCCTGTGCTTCGGGGTTGAAGCGGCCATAGAAGCTCTGACCTTTTTCCGCCATCTCACGCAGCAGCGGCGGGCAGGTAAAGCGCTCACCATAGGCTTCGGTAAGTTGATCGCAGCGTTCGGCGGCGTAGGGCGTACCAATGATGTCCAACCAGCTGAGCGGGCCACCGGACCACGGCGCAAAGCCCCAGCCAAGTATCGCACCCACGTCGCCCTCGCGGATGTCTTCCAGAACACCCTCTTCTAGCGCACGGACGGCTTCCAGAACCTGTGCGAACATCAGACGTTCCTGCACTTCGATCAGGTCGGGCTGGTTTGCGGCATGTGGGTATTTGTCCTGCAGGCCCTTCCAATACTCGACGCGTTTGCCCTTGTCGTCATAGTCGAAGAAACCTGCATTGGCCTTGCGACCCAGACGACCTTGTTCTTCCATCCAAAAGATCAGATCATCGCCCGGATTTTCCGGGTAAGCGTTGCCCATAGCTGCCTTAGTAGCGCGGGCGATCTTGGCCCCCAGGTCAATCGAGGTTTCGTCGTTCAGCTGAATGGGTCCTACGGGGAAGCCCAACTGACGCGCCGCATTGTCGATCAGAACAGGGCTGACGCCTTCGGTGATCATCCGCAGACCTTCGTTGATGTACGGAATAATGCAGCGGTTGGCGTAGAAGAAGCGCGCGTCATTGACCACGATCGGTGTCTTGCGGATTTGGCGCACATAGTCCAACGCCTTGGCGACAGCACGATCACCGGTTTCCTTGCCTTTGATGATTTCGACCAGGAACATCTTCTCGACCGGTGAGAAGAAGTGGATGCCAATGAATTGCTCGGGCCGTACGCTGGCCCTGGCCAGATCTGTGATCGGTAGGGTCGAGGTGTTCGATGCAAAGATGCAATCCTCGGGGATGATCGCCTCGACCTTCTTGGTCATTTCAGCCTTGACGCCGGGGTCTTCGAACACGGCTTCGATGATCAGGTCGCAGCCTTTCAGGTGCTCCAGATCGGGCGTGGCGGTAATGCGGGCCAACAGGGCTTCTTTCTTCTCAGCCGTCGCTTTGCCGCGCTTGATCCCTTTATCCATGTAGCTTTCGCTATAGGCTTTGCCCTTGTCGGCAGCCGCCTGATCGCGGTCGATCAGAACGACCTCCATCCCGGCCTGTGCCGAGACTAGCGCGATACCAGCCCCCATCATGCCGGCACCCAGAACGCCGATCTTCTTGACCCGCTGATCGGGCACGTCCTTGGGCCGCACTGCGCCTTTCTCCAGCGCCTCCTTGTTCAGAAACAGCGACCGGATCATCGCTGACGAAGACGGGTTCATGAGCACGTTGGTGAACCAGCGCGCCTCAATCTTCAAGGCGGTGTCAAAGTCAACCAATGCGCCTTCGTAGATTGAACTCAACAGAGCCTTGGCCGCTGGGAAGGCACCTTGAGTCTTGCCGTTCACCATGGCGCTTGCGCCGACGAAGGTCATGAAACCTGCGGGGTGGTAGGGTGCGCCGCCGGGCATCTTGTAGCCCTTGGCATCCCACGGCTTTACCAGATCAGCTTCCTTGGCGTTCAGTACCCATTCCTTGGCCGCCGCAACCGGATCATCCGCCACCGCGTCGATCAGTTGTGCGCCTTTGGCCTTCTTCGGGTCCATCATCTTGCCTTCAAGCAAGACGGGTGCCGCTGCCATTGCGCCGACCATACGGCTGTAGCGCATGGTGCCGCCTCCACCGGGGAAGATACCCAGCAGAATCTCAGGCAGGCCGATCTTGGATTTCGGATTGCTGGTCATCACACGGTGATGACAGGCCAATGCGATCTCGGTCCCGATCCCTGCGCAGGTGCCGTTGATGGCACAGGCGACCGGCTTGCCGCCTTTTTTGGACTTGGGGTCCATGCCTGCCAGTTCCAGCCGACGCAGGATGTTATGGCCACTCATGACGAAATCGAACAGTGCCTGCGCGGGTTCGTCGCCGGCCTCCTGTCGGATCGTGGCGAGCGTGCTCAAGTCCATGCCGCCTGCAAACGACCCTTCTTTTCCACTGGTGATAACGATGCCCTTGATCTCATCATCCGCCAGCGCCTGATCGATCAGATCACCGACCAGAGTGAAGGCCTCGCGCGACAGGACGTTCATGGATTTGCCGGGAACGTCCCAGGTGATGAAGGCGACGCCATCGGCGTCTTTGCTGAGGGTGAAATCAGTCATTGTCATCTCCAATCTGGTCAGCCGTCAGCGGGCTGCCATCCTTGCGAGTGAAAGAGAATCCGTTCTCATCATCTTTCACCATCATGTCTATATCGCTGTAATAGCCGGTCTCGGTCGGGGTCCGGGTGCCCACCACCAGAAAGGTTGCGGGCGTGTCGGTTTTGTTCACAAGGTGATGGCCATTGGCCTCACCTGCAGGCCAAGCGGCGCAGTCACCGGGCAGCATCTCATGCTCGCCATCATCATCGATCAGAATGCATTTGCCGCTGAGCATGATGGCAAACTCGTCCTGCTCCATGTGGTAGTGGCGCAGCGAGGACAGGCCATTGGGTTCCAGCCGCACAATATTGACGCCGAACTGGGTCAAACCATTCGGATCACCGAGGCGCTGCACATAGCGTTCATCGCCTGCGCGCGCCAGTTTTCCGGGATAGCCCGACCCGTTCTGAAAGGGTAGTTTGGACAAATCAATCTTGGGCATCAGACACGCTCGATAATAGTTGCCGCACCCATGCCGGACGCGATGCAGAGGGTTGCGAGACCGGTTTCCTTGTCCTGGCGCTCCAGCTCGTCCAGCAGCGTACCGATGATCATCGCACCGGTTGCACCTAGCGGGTGACCCATAGCGATTGAGCCGCCGTTGACGTTGACCAGTTCCGGGTCGACATCAAACGCCTGTTGGAAGCGCAGCACGACCGAGGCAAAGGCTTCGTTTACTTCAAACAGGTCCAGATCGCCGATCTTCATGCCATTGTCGGCCAGGATCTTCTCGGTCACCGGAACCGGACCGGTTAGCATGATGGTCGGGTCGGTGCCGATCTTGGCAGTCGCCTTGATGCGGGCGCGCGGCTTCAGACCGTATTTCTCACCAAACTCCTTGTTGCCGATCAAAACAGCCGCCGCCCCGTCCACGATGCCCGAGCTGTTGCCCGCGTGGTGGATGTGGTTGATCCGCTCAAGATGCGGGTATTTGATCATCGCCACCTTGTCGAACCCCGGCATCTGTTCACCCATCATCTGGAATGACGGGTTCAGCGCGCCAAGGCTCTGCATATCTGTTCCGGGGCGCATATATTCGTCGCGGTCCAGAATGGTCAGGCCGTTCTGATCTTTGATTGTGATGACCGATTTCTCGAACCGGTTGTCCTCCCACGCCGCTGCAGCGCGTTTCTGAGATTCAACGGCCAGCGCATCCGCGTCATCGCGGCTGAAACCATATTCGGTCGCGATAATATCTGCCGAGATACCCTGCGGCACAAAATAGGTTTCCATCGCCAAAGACGGGTCAACGGCAATCGCCGCACCGTCGCTGCCCATGGCCACCCGGCCCATCATCTCGACACCACCTGCGATATAGGCTTCACCCGCGCCGCCTTTGACCTGGTTTGCCGCCAAGTTCACAGCTTCCATGCCCGAGGCGCAGAAACGGTTGATCGCCAGACCGGGGATCGATTCATCTAGATCCGAAGCCAGAACTGCCGAGCGCGCCAGACAGCCACCTTGCTCCATCACCTGCGTGACGTTGCCCCAGATCACATCCTCGACGGCGTGACCTTCCAGATTATTGCGCTCTTTCATTGCGTTCAGGGTCAGGGCGGACAGGCGCACCGTGGTTACCTCGTGCAGGCTGCCATCCTTGCGGCCCTTGCCGCGCGGCGTGCGCAGGGCATCATAGATATAAGCTTCGGTCATGGGGTCTTCTCCTTAAGCTCGATCCGACGGGTTGCCGGGCATCAGGTCGTAGGGGTGTTTCCAACCGGGCTGTTCGCTAAGGCGCGTCAGCCAGGCATCGATGTTGGGCCAGTCGGCGCGATCAAAGCCAAATGGTTCGGGATAATAGAGGTAGCCGCAGCAGCTGATGTCGGCATTGGTCACGCCGTCACCAACGATCCAGTCGCGGCCTTCAAGATGGGCGTTCAGTGTCTGATAAGCAGCCTTGAGGCGACCCTGATTGAACGCGATAACATCCGGATTGCGGTGCTTTTCGGGCAGGAAGTTGATCAGAAAACGAGTCAGTCCGGCCATCGAGCTAAGCTTGTGGTTGTCCCAAAGAACCCATCTGAAAATCTCGTAATTTTCGTCACGATCCTTGCCGCCGAATTTTCCGGATTTCTCGGTGACATAGGCCTGAATTGCTCCGGACTGGCTGGTGCGAAAATCGCCATCTACCAGTACGGGTGCTTCGCCCATTTCGTTCACTTCGGCCCGGAATTCAGGGGTGCGCGTTGCGCCGTTGAAAAAGTCGACAAAGACCGCCTCCCACTCCAGACCCGACATCTCAAGCGCCAGAGCGGCTTTGTAGCTGTTTCCGCTTTCACCGAAGCAATGCAGTTTGATGGTCATTTGGGCGCCCCTCCCAAGGCGTATTGCGCGTTCAGCGCTTTCTTGCGTCCAGCTCGGAGTTGAAGATGCGCAATCTGTGCGTCAGGTTCTCGTGATCAATCACGCTATTGAAATTCTCGAACAGGAACGACAAAGCCTCACCTTCATCCAATCCCGCCTCTCGCGCGAAACCGCGGAGTTTGCGATAGCCATCCTCGGTCATGGCGACGGGAAAGCGGCGGGTCAGGCGAAAGCGTTTTGGCATCTTGTCTCCTCCAAGGGTGGGTTCGGGCTACGACGCCCAAGCCCACACTGAGATCAGAAGTTCGCTGCGTCCAGCGCCATTACCGTGTCCGCTCCGGTTTGGATGCGCGCCAAATGCATGGCTGTCGCGGGCAGGCGACGGGCCATGTAGAAGCGACCGGTATTGATCTTGGTCTCGTAGAACTCTTTGTCCGAGGCGCCACCATCCAGCGCTTCGCGAGCGGCTTTCGCCATCTGAGCCCACATCAGGCCCAGGCAAACATGACCAAACATGTGCATGAAGTCATACGAACCGGACAGCGCGTTGTTAGGGTTCTTCATGCCTTCCTGCATGAAATACATGCCAGCGGCTTGCAGGTCCTTGGACGCGGCCTTCAGCGGTTCGATGAACGCTTTGTCATAAGCTTCATCCTTGCCGGCATTTTCCTTGCAGAAGGTTTTAACCATCTCAAAGAACGCCATGACATGCTTGCCGCCATCCTGCGCCAGCTTCCGGCCAACAAGATCCAACGCCTGAACGCCGTTTGCCCCTTCGTAGATCATCGCGATGCGGGCGTCGCGGGTGTATTGCGACATGCCCCATTCTTCGATGTAGCCATGGCCGCCATAGACCTGCTGCGCCTGAACGGTCATGTCGTAACCTTCATCCGTCAGGAAGCCCTTGATGACCGGTGTCAGCAGCGAGATCAGCCCGTCGGCATCCTTGTCACCCGAGCGGTGCGCCTTGTCGATCATGGTCGCGCCCCACAGGATGAACGCACGTGCGCCCTCGGTGAAGCTTTTCTGATCCATCAGGTTGCGGCGGATGTCCGGGTGCACGATCAGCGGATCGGCCGGGCCATCCGGGTTCTTCACACCTGTTACGTCGCGGCCCTGCAGGCGGTCTTTGGCGTATTCGACGGCGTTTTGATACGCTGCCTCGGCCTGGGACAGGCCTTGCATGCCCACACCCAGACGCGCTTCGTTCATCATCGTGAACATGGCGCGCATGCCTTTGTGCTCGTCGCCCAGCAGCCAGCCGGTGGCCTCGTCATAGTTCATGACGCAGGTCGAATTGCCGTGGATGCCCATCTTTTCCTCGATCTTGCCGACCGAAACACCATTCCGCTCGCCCGGAGTACCGTCTTCGTTCACGATAAACTTCGGGACAATAAACAGCGACACACCTTTGATGCCCTCGGGTCCGCCTGGAATTTTGGCCAGCACCAGGTGAATGATGTTGTCGGCCATGTCGTGATCGCCCGCAGAGATAAAGATTTTCTGACCGGAAATCTTGTAGCTGCCATCGTCCTGCGGCTCGGCTTTGGTACGCATAAGCCCCAGATCGGTGCCGCAATGCGGTTCGGTCAGGTTCATGGTGCCGGTCCATTCGCAGCTGACCATATTGGGCAGGTACGTGTTCTTCTGCTCGTCGGTTCCGTGCGCCAGAATGGCTGAGGCTGCGCCGTGGGTCAGGCCCTGATACATCACAAACGCCTGGTTCGCGCCCGAGAACATTTCGCCTACCGCAGTACCCATCACATAAGGCATGTTCTGGCCGCCATACTCTTCCGGCATGTCGAGGCCAGTCCAGCCGCCTTCTTTCATCTGCTCGAAGGCATCTTTGAAACCTGTTGGGGTGTACACAATCCCGTTTTCCAACCGGCACCCTTCGATGTCCCCAACCACGTTCAGCGGGTGCAACACATTGGTGGCAACTTTGCCCGCTTCTTCCAGAACCGCGCCGGTAAACTCGGCCTCCAGTTCATCATAGCCGGGGATATCCGACTGCGAGACTTTCAGAACATCGTGCAGGATGAACTGCGTATCTTTGGTTGGCGCGTTATAGACGGGCATGTGAAGCTCCCTTAATTCATATGTCCGAAAGGCCGGGCTTATTCGGCGGCCTTCTTTTCCTGTTTCATCGAGGCGATAACCTTTTCGCCCCAGCGCAACTGCTCTTTTAGTTCGTCAATGGCCTGCGTCAGCTCTTCGCGGCGCGATTCCATGTCAGCAAGGCGCTCGCACGCGATTTCATAAGTGCGGGACATCTGGGTCAGCTGCTGGTCACCCACGTGGTACAGGTCCAGAAGCTGGCGGATCTCTTCGAGGCTGAAGCCAAAGCGCTTGCCGCGCAGGATCAGTTTCAGGCGTGCACGATCCCGTTTGGTGAACAAGCGCTTTTGGCCCTCGCGGATCGGAAACAAAAGCTCTTTGGCCTCGTAGAACCGCAATGTGCGGGGCGTGACATCATAGGTCTCGCACATTTCGCGGATGGTCAGCAGATCTTCGGTCATGGTTCAAACTCTCATCACTGGCGTCATGCAATCTGAGTTGCGCAGTCGATGAGCGTTTTACAACACACAAGTGACGTTTACGTAATGCGGACGCTGCGTCACAAAATAGTTGACGTAACATCCAGTCGCGTAAGCAGGGGTTTCGGCAATTTTCTTGCCGTAGGGGAAGGGGCTATTTCAGCAGGCCGACGGTCTGATCGCGCAATTGCTGAAGCGCATCCATTGCTTCATCCAACTGCGCGCGCTGCTGGCGCAGCTCTTCCATTTGACGATCGGCCATCTCGATAAAGGTCGCCATCTGCGCCTGATTGCCCTGATCTTCGTAGATCAGCAGCCACTGGCGAATCTCTTCCAAAGGAAATCCAAACTTTCGACCACGCATGATCAGTTTCATCCGGGCGCATTCACGAGGCCCGTAAAACCGCGATCTGCCTTCACGATCAGGCTGCAGCAATTCGATGTATTCGTAATAGCGCAGGGTGCGTGGGGTCACGTCGAACTCGGCGCACATTTCTTTGAATGACAAACGGGTGTCGGACATTCCGGGTCTCCTTGGCAGCAACCTAGGGCGTCGTTGCGGCAAGCGCAACAGGTGGGCTTGCCCTTGGTGTAAACGCAGGCCCATAAAGGGGCAGGTACAAAGACAGGACCCAACCCCATGGTCGATAAGACAGTTTTAGCGCGCCAGTTCATCGAGGCGATTCCGCACGCCAAGGCCTTGGGGCTTGATCTGACCCACATCGGAGAGGGTGAGGCTGAAATCTCGATGCCCTATAACGAGCAACTGATCGGCGACCCTCGGACTGGCGTGATCCATGGCGGGGCTGTGTCGGCCATGCTGGATACCTGTTGCGGTGCCGCAGTGATGAGCCACCCCTCGGCCCCGGGAGGAACCGCCACCATCGATCTGCGTATTGATTACATGCGGGCCGCAACGCCGGGTCAAAGTATCCGGACCCGCGCGACCTGCTATCACATCACGCGCAACGTGGCTTTTGTGCGGGCAACGGCGACGGATGATGACAGCGACCGTCCCGTTGCCACCGCTTCAGGTGCCTTCACTGTGGAGGGTCGCTGAGATGGCAAGACCTCGCCCAGAACCTATGCAGGTGGTCAAGCAACGCCGTGATGCCGCATTGACCGCGCTGGTCGAAGGTGTGCCGTATATTCGGTTCCTCAATATAACATTCGACCGGCGGGGGGACGAACTGACAGGCGTTCTGAATTTCGATGAGAAGTTGATCGGTAATCCTTTTCTACCCGCTATCCACGGTGGGGTGACAGCGGCGTTTCTGGAAGTCACTGCCGTAATCACGCTGAGTTGGGAACATATGTTTCCCAGGATTGAAAGCGGTGAGATCGGTGCGGAGGACATCCTGACTGACGTGAATATCCGCTTTCCCAAAACCATCGACTTCACGGTCGACTACCTGCGGTCGGGCCTGCCGCGAGACGCCTATGCGCGCGCTTTCATCAACCGCTCGGGTCGACGTTATGCCTCTGTCCGGGTCGAAGCCTGGCAAGACAATCACGCCAAACTCTTTGCGCAAGGTACGGGGCACTTCCTGATGCCGCAATCTCCGACATCGAAAGACTAAGGATGGAGGACGCCTCAGCGCCCATTACCCATCGGCGCGTTTTGAAAATCGCGTTGCCGATCGTGCTGTCAAACGCGACCGTACCGATCCTCGGGGCAGTGGATACCGGCGTTGTCGGTCAGATGGGGCAGGCCGCCCCCATCGGGGCTGTGGGCATGGGTGCGGTGATCCTGTCGGCGATCTACTGGATTTTCGGCTTTCTGCGGATGGGCACCACCGGGCTGGCGGCACAGGCGCGCGGTGCAGGTGACACTGCAGAAACCGGAGCGTTGCTCATGCGAGGCTTGCTGCTGGGCGGAACAGCAGGATTGGTTTTCATTGCCGCGCAGGTTTGGGTATTCCTTGGAGCTTTTGCACTGTCGCCCGCCAGCGCCGAAGTCGAGTCTCTGACGCGCGCCTATCTGGAGATTCGCATCTGGGGCGCTCCGGCCACGATTGCCCTTTATGCGGTGACAGGCTGGCTGATCGCAGTCGAACGCACGCGAGGTGTATTCATCCTGCAGATATGGATGAATGGGCTGAACATAGCGCTGGATCTATGGTTTGTGCTTGGCCTGGGCTGGGGTGTCGAGGGCGTTGCCATCGCGACATTGATTGCCGAGTGGACGGGTCTTGCCCTGGGTTTGTGGCTTTGTGGTGATGCGTTTGGCGGCAAGCAGTGGCGGGATTGGCCGCGTATTTTTGATGCCGCACGGCTGCGCCGGATGATGCAGGTGAATGGCGATATCATGGTGCGCTCGGTTCTATTGACCGGGGCTTTCACCACGTTTTTGTTTGTCGGTTCCGATCTGGGCGACGTGAATTTGGCGGCCAATCAGGTGTTATTGCAGTTTCTCGAAATCACCGCGTTCGCTTTGGACGGATTTGCTTTCTCGGCTGAAGCTCTTGTCGGAGGAGCCGTCGGTGCTCGCGACCGCCGGAAGGTCCGGCGCGCGTCGGTTATGGCGTCTCAATGGGGCGTTGGCGGGGCCATCGGGCTTGGGCTGGTGTTTTACCTGGCAGGGCCCGCGCTGATCGATCTGATGTCGACATCGCCTGAAGTTCGTATGACGGCACGCGAGTATCTGCTCTGGGCTGCTCTGGCACCGATCATCGGAGTGGCAAGCTGGATGTTCGACGGTATCTATATCGGCGCCACCTGGACCCGCGATATGCGCAACGCGATGATCCAGTCAGTCGCGCTGTACGTGGTTGCGTTGTTCGTGCTGGTGCCAACGATGGGCAATCATGGGCTTTGGGCCGCGCTGATGGTGTTGAACATCGCACGGGGCCTTACGCTTGGTTGGCGCTATCCGCGACTTGAGGCACAGATCGCCTAAAGCAAGTCCAGCAGGTTCTCGGGCGGGCGTCCGATAGCGGCTTTGTCGCCCGCGATGGCCAGCGGACGTTCGATCAGGATCGGGTGTTCGGCCATGGCCTGAACAAGCTCCTCATCGGGCGAGGTCTTGGCCAGACCAAGCTCTTTGAACGTTTTCTCTCCGGTGCGCATCATGCTGATCGCCGGGATATTCAGCTTGGCCAGAACCGTCCGGATTTCATCGGCCGAGGGCGCGTCTTCGAGGTATTTGCGCACCTCAGGATCTGCGCCGTTTTCCTGCAGCAACGCCAACCCCGCGCGGGATTTGGAACAGCGCGGATTGTGCCAGTATTCGATCATAGCCAGTCCTCTCGTTTGCTGCCCACCGCCTGAGCGACCGAATCGAAGCCGTCGCGCTCCAGCAGCGTGTCCAACCCCTGTGCGATGTCAGCGGCCAGGGAAATCCCGCCATAGACCATCGCCGTGTAGAACTGCACTGCGGACGCTCCGGCGCAGATCTTGGCATAGGCCTGTTCTGCCGTGCTGATGCCGCCGACCCCGATCAGCGGGATATCTGCGCCCGTCAACTGGCTGAGCTGCGCCAGCACTCGCGTCGATTTCTCGAACAACGGCGCGCCGGACAGGCCTCCGGCCTGATCCTTGTGTGCACTGCGCAGGCCATCGCGAGACAGTGTGGTGTTGGTGGCGATCACCGCGTCCACACCGGTTTCACGGGCGACATCGGCGATGTCCTGCAATTCGGCCTCGGTCAGGTCCGGGGCAATTTTCAGGAAGATCGGGATTGGGCGGGGCAGGGCGTTTCGGGTTTCGATCACACCGCTCAGCAACGAAGTTAGCGCCGCTTTGCCCTGCAGATCCCGCAGCTTTTCGGTATTGGGCGAGGATACGTTGACGGTGGCAAAGTCCAAATGCGCAGCGCAATGGGCAAGCACTTTTGCGAAGTCTCCGGGGCGATCATCACTGTCTTTGTTGGCCCCAAGGTTCAACCCGATCACCGCGTCCTTTGGACGCCGCGCCAGACGCGCGGCCATGACCCCCATTCCCTCGTTGTTGAAGCCAAAGCGGTTGATGGCGGCGCGATCTTCGGTCAGGCGGAACAAGCGCGGTTTAGGATTGCCGGGCTGCGGACGGGGTGTCACCGCCCCGACTTCGATAAACCCGAACCCGGCGCGTGAAAGCGGCAACAGTGCTTCACCATTTTTGTCAAACCCTGCGGCCAGTCCGACGGGGTTGGGCAAATCCAGACCCGCGACTTGGGTCTTCAGTCGGTCCGATGTGACCGGCCCAGGCGTCGGTGCAAGCCCCGAGGTCAGGGCCTTGATCGAAAGCCCATGCGCGGTTTCTGGGTCAAAACGGTGCAGCGCAGCGAGCCCAAGTTTTTCGGTCAGTTTCATCCGAAGGAATCTCCACCCTCTGTCGGTGCGCAACGTATCAGGCGCGAGGTTTCAACGGCGGCCTGCCGGTGTATCACCGCGGCGCGATAGGCAGGGTCGGTCACCATTTCAAGAAATGCGTGGGCGGTGGGGTAGCGGGCGATGAACACAGCATCCCAAGCCTCATCCTGTGGACCGATCAGCATTGTCTGAAATGCGCCGCGCCAAAGGATCGACGCTCCTATGCGGGCGACGATAGGCGCGGTTTCAGACCCGTATTTGCCATAGGCTTGTGCGCCGGTCAGATGTGCGCCGGCCAGTGCGTGATCGGACGGATACTGAGCTGTTTCGCGAAACTTCACCAGATTGAGCATCTCGATAGGATGGTCTCGATCGAGGGCCTTAAACGCCTCGAACTGTTCGCGTTCGGGATCGATGAAGCGTGTCATTCCATCTCCTGCGGGAACTGGTGCGCCTGACCGTCAAAGGGCAGATCGCGTGACCAGACCACATCCGAAATTTTAATCTGGCGGTAGAGATGGGGGAACAATGCGCCACCACGCGAAACCTCCCATTTCAGATCATCGCCCATTGCTTGGCTATCACAGGCCAAGAGGGTCAGGCCCACGACCCCGGCAAAATGCTTGGCAGCGGTTTCAGCGGCCTGTTCTGCGGTTGAGAAATGAACATATCCATCCGACACATCAATCGGTGCACCATCCGAAGCCCCTTGTGCCTGCAGGTTTGCCCATTCATTGGCGCGGAAGATCTTGTAAATCAGCATGAAGTCCTGATGCCCCGCACGACGGGTAGAATCAAGCCGGATTTCCCCCTTTGACTCTTCGCCACGCAACGCGCACCATCGCGCAAAACAATCATAGGGAGTTTCACGATGTTCACCCGTTTTCTGGCTTCGGCTGCGGTATTGGCACTCAGCGCCGGTATGGCGGCTGCCGAATACAAGCTTACGATTCTGCATACAAACGATTTCCACTCGCGCTTTGAACCGATCAACAAGTACGACAGCGCCTGTGGCGACGAAGACAATGCCGAAGGCAAGTGCTTTGGTGGATCGGCGCGCCTTGTGACGGCAGTCGAAGAGGCCCGCGGACGGGCCGATAACTCGATCCTCGTTGATGGGGGCGACCAGTTCCAGGGCTCGCTGTTCTATACCTACTACAAGGGTAAGGTTGCGGCTGAGTTCATGAACAAGCTGGGCTATGACGCCATGACTGTGGGCAACCATGAATTCGACGATGGCCCTGAGGTGCTGCGCGGCTTCATCGACTCGGTCGATTTCCCGGTGCTGATGTCCAACGCCGATTATGCGGATGAGGAACTGCTGACCGACAAGATCAAGAAATCGGCTGTGATCGAAGTGGGCGGCGAAAAGATCGGTCTGATCGGACTGACACCGGAAGACACGCACGATATCGCGTCACCCGGTCCAAACATCACCTTCTCTGATCCAGTTCCTGCCGTTCAGGCTGAGGTCGACAAGCTGACCGGCGAAGGTGTGAACAAGATCATCGTTCTCAGCCACTCAGGCTATGGCGTAGATCAGCGCGTGGCGCAGGAGACCACGGGCGTTGACGTGATCGTGGGTGGGCATTCGAACACATATCTTTCGAACACATCCGACAAGGCCGCCGGGCCGTACCCGACCGTCGTAAACGGGGTGCAGATCGTTCAGGCCTATGCCTATGGCAAGTTTCTGGGTGAATTGAATGTGACATTCGATGATGACGGAAATGTTGTATCCGCAGAGGGTGAGCCGCTGATCATGGATAATGCGGTGACCGAGGATCAGGCCGCGCTGGACCGCATCGCCGAGCTGGCCGTACCGCTGGATGAAATTCGCAACAAGGTTGTCGCGGAAGCGTCAGCTTCGATTGAAGGCGACCGGTCCGTTTGTCGCGTGCAGGAATGTGAGATGGGCAATCTTGTTGCGGATGCCATGCTGGCGCGGGTTGCCGATCAGGGTGCCCAGATTGCGATTGCGAACTCGGGTGGGCTGCGCGCCTCGATCGATCCGGGTGAGGTGACCATGGGTGAGGTGCTGACAGTTCTGCCGTTCCAGAACACGCTCTCGACCTTCGAGATCAGCGGTCAGGGCGTGATTGATGCTCTTGAAAACGGGGTGAGCCAAGTTGAAGAGGTCAAAGGCCGCTTCCCTCAGGTGGCAGGAATGACATTTACCTGGGATCCATCGGTTGCCCCGAATGAGGGCCGGATTGTTGAGGTCATGGTCGCCAAGGATGGCGGTTTCGAAGCTATTGATCCCGCGGCGACATATCTGGTGGTGACAAACAACTATGTCCGCAATGGCGGCGATGGTTATTCTGTGTTCTCGGGTGATGACAAGAACGCCTATGATTTCGGGCCTGATCTGGCGGATGTTACGGCGGAATATCTAGCCGAGAACGCCCCGTATCAGCCTTATCTGGACGGGCGCATCAAACAGAAGTGATGTGACTGGAGAAGCAAAAAAAGGCCGTCTCTCGGGGCGGCCTTTTTTTGGTCAATCGAACCTGTATTCGGGCCACAACGCCTGATCCAGCCCATCCAACATCGGCTGAATTTGATCCGCAACTTCTTGCCAGCCACCAATTGACCCGGTTGAGATTTTCTTGCGCACCTGATCGGTGCTGGCGGTGCGGACTTTCCTGGTATTTTTCTCAGGGGTCATCATCCGCTCATCCCAGTCGATACCGCAGAAGGCGGCGACTTGCTGGATACAGGTTTTGGGGTCGACTACCAGGTCCTCATATCGAACCGTCAGAATACGATCACCGAACAGCTTTTCCCAATGAGAAAGATAGCACCGGTACAGGTTGGCTGAGTGGGCAATCGATTCAAGATTGGATGCATAGCGCATACCCGGTGAGTGAAAACGCCTGATCCATTTTGATAGCCCCACATCCCTTGGATCGCGCAACATGTTGATCACGCGGGCATTCGGGAACGCTGACATTATGAAGCCGAGCCGCTGATAGTTATGTGGCATCTTGTCAACGAATGCAGTCGAACTTTCGGGTAAGGGTGGCATCAGCCTGCGAAACTCTGCTGCACATTCAGCAGCTGCGTCTGCGTCAAATGGTTTGCCGCTCTCTCTGACCTTCTGGGATAATTCACCTGCAATCGTCAGCTCTCCACAGCCGGCGATATCCGGTGTCGAACTAAGCATCATTTCCATCAGTGTTGTGCCTGATCTTGGCTGTCCGACCACGAATATCGGCTTGGGCCCATCGCTTACGCCTGCAGTCGCAGGGGGTACATTCAGCGGAAAAAACGTGCTGATTTCTTTGAACCGTTTCTCTTCTTGCGTACTGTCATAGGGATTCACGTTGTGTTGAATGGCATTGGCCCGCGCAAAGTGGGGGAGCGCCGGGAACAGCCCATCACGTTTGGAGATCAAGTGTGCCTTTGCGAATTCAAGCACCGAGTTGGCGTGATCACTTTCTGAAATTGCGGTGTCGACAGCACGCGCAAGGCTCTCGGCATGGTCATTGTCCACCATTAGAGACATTTGGTAGAGCGCCGCCGCGCAAAACTTGTTTCTCTCAAGTACAGCGCGCAAAATGGTTTTTGAGCCCTCTTTGTCGCCCGTTTGATACAAGTCTACGGCTTTCGACAATGCGATTTTTTCATTTTCAGGTGCGATCCCAAAAGCGCGGGCAATGTCCTGAGAGCTGTGATCGGAGAACCCGACCTCTCCGTAGGCGCGGGCCCGCAACCAAAGCAAATCTGCATTGTCAGGGTCTTTTTCCAGTTTGTTCGTCGTATGGTCGATGATCAGGCGCCAATTCTGTCCCTTGAGTTGTATTTCATCAATGACGCGGACCAGTTCTTTGTTATTCGGGAAGCGTTCAAGTTTCTGCTCGGCATAGGATAGCGCACGCGGAATTTGACCTGTCTGCATCAACGCGTTGGCGAGGTTTTCGACAAATTGAGCATCGTCCGGTTTCATTCGCGATGCTTCAGCAAAGTGTGGAATGGATTGCTTGTACCGCTTCATCTCGGTCAGGACAAAGCCTGCGATTGCTTGGTAATCGGCATCCTTGGGGTGTTTCTTGATGCCAAGCTGCGCTTTTTTCAAGGCCTGCGGCAACTTCCCTGTCTCCAGATCGGCCAATGCTTTGCTCTTGAGGGAATTTGCGGTCTGCTGTGCCATTTGTGCGCACGTCCCATGCCATTAAGAAACCAGTATCGATGGTTCATTACCCAAGCGAAGATGGTTTGCAATGGCTGTTCAGTATTATGGTCTGGTACCTTCAACGGCGGCTTGGGTTTTCTTCCGGCACCATGCGGGATAGACCGTTGATATGGTTTTGAAAGTCTCCAGCCTGCAGCAATTCTACGACCACACGTTTGATACGATTATCGACGTGCGTAGCCCGGCTGAGTTCGCCGAAGACCATATGCCGGGCGCTATCAATCTGCCGGTTCTGAACAATGAAGAACGGGCACGGGTCGGTACCATCTACGTCCAGCAAAGCCCGTTTCTGGCCCGCAAGCTGGGTGCTGCGCTGGTGTTTCGCAACGCGGCAGGCCATATCGAGGATCACCTGAGCCATCATGAGGGCGACTGGAAACCGCTGGTCTATTGCTGGCGTGGCGGGCAGCGATCAGGATCATTTACCTGGATGTTGCAACAAATCGGCTGGCGCGCCGAGGTGGTTGAAGGCGGCTATCGCAGCTATCGCCGACTAGTAAAGCAGTTCCTCTATGATGAAGTGTTGCCATATCGATTGGTCGCGCTGGATGGTTATACCGGGACGGCCAAGACAGACCTGTTGGGCCATCTAAAGGCGCAAGGCGCGCAAGTGCTGGACCTTGAAGGGCTGGCCAATCACCGAGGCTCATTGTTGGGCGAAATGCCGGGTGGGCAACCCAGTCAGAAAGCCTTCGAATCCGCGCTCGCCGCTTCCTTGGGCGAGCTGGATGCAGCGCGTCCGGTGGTTGTTGAAGCAGAATCATCCAAGATCGGAAACCTGATCCTCCCGCCCAGCCTGTGGTCGGCCTTGTGTTCTGCACCTCGCATCCAGATCACAGCACCGATTGCTGCGCGCACCGCGTATCTGGTGTCTGCCTACGATGACATCCTGTCGGATAGCGAACGGCTACGTGATCGATTGTCTCCACTGCGCATTCATCGCGGTCATGAGGTTGTGGATGGTTGGCTGGAATTGATCAATGCCGGCGACAAGCGTGGACTGACACAGGCATTGATGGAACAGCATTACGACCCGGCCTATGCCAAATCGCGTAAGGCGCAGCGTGCCGAAGTGATCGCGCAGATTGAGCCACCGTCACTTGATGATACCGGGCTGTCGGCGACGGTGGCTCGGATCAAGAATGTTCTGGATCAGCTTTGAACACGCAGGCCCGATGTCGCGTCGATGTGACCAATCAGGGCGGCAGGGTAACCGGCGGCGCGTAGTTCCGAGCACACTTGCTCGGCTTCGTTGGCATCGACGGCCGCCAAGAGACCTCCCGCAGTCTGAGGATCGAATAACAAATCCGCCTTGCCGCCGGTCGGAAGGCCTGGGGCGATGGCATGGTTGTCGGTGTAGATTGTAGATCGAATGCCCTGATCACTGAGCTCTGCCGCACCTTCCAGAGCTGGAATCGCGTCCAAAGACAGGGTTGCCCCGCAGCCAGACGCTTCGCATACCCCTTGCAGGTGACCCGCCAGACCAAAACCGGTGACATCCGTCATCGCATGGGCATTTTTCAGAATGCGGGACGCCTCACCCTGCGGCTGTATCATTCGCGCTAAAGCTGCCGCGACCCAGGCGCCTTCCGCCTTGCCCGCCATTTCGGCCGCCATCAAAACACCGCTGCCCAACGGCTTTGTCAGGATCAAAGCGTCATTAGGTTTTGCGCCACCCAGCGTGATCGGTTCAGCATCACAGAGCCCGGTCAGAGTGAACCCGATGGTCATTTCGTCACCCATTGAGCTATGGCCGCCGACGATCTCAGCCCCGGCTTGGTGCATGACGTCGCTGGCAATATGCATGATCTCAGCCATTGTGCGCTGCTGCAACTCAGCTGACATGCGCGGCAGGATGATCGTTGCTGTCGCAGCCTGCGGACGAGCGCCCATTGCCCAGATATCACCAAGCGCGTGGACAGCGGCGATACGCGTCATCAAGGCGGGATCGTTGGTGAAGCTGCGTAAGTGATCCGATGTCATAACCTGTCGCGTGCCACCGGTTAACAGCACCGCCGCATCGTCACCGGGCAGGGGTGTAATGTCGGGCCTGTCGAGCTGCGGCAACTCCTGCAGTGCGGCCTGCAAAGCGCTTCGACCCACCTTTGCACCACACCCGCCGCACAATGGTTTTTCTCCCAACGCCTCTTGCAGCCCTGCTGCGTGATGACGGGGCAATGCGGTGGTGGGCATTTGGGGCAGTTCACGGAACCGGTTCATGAACTTCTGATCGATATGGTTTTTCCATTGCCACATGAGCGGCCCGCTGAACGATGTTCCCAATCGTTCGGCCAGTGCGGATTTTCCGCCCAAAGAGATGAGTTTCAGGTAATCCTTCTGCGGCACGTAACGCCGCATTTTCCCAGACCCTAGCGCGGCGCGCAAATTGTCATACAGTATTGGTGCCTCGCGCACTGCGTAGACCCCTGCCTTGGGGCGCGGGTTCTCGGACAGATGGGCGCAATCTCCCGCGGCGAAAATCACCGGATCGCTGGATTGCAGGGACGCGTTCACTTTAATGAAACCGTCATGCAGCGCGAGGCCGGTATTGGATATCCACTCATAGGGCCGCGCGCCTGCAGCGCCGGTGATGAAATCGGCTGGTATCTGGCGACCGTCCGTTAGCTCGATTTCGCCCGCAGAAATCTTCTGGATTGATGTGTTTTCCAGAACTTCGATCCCCAGTTGCGCCATCGCCCGCCGGATGGTGGCGGATGCCTTCGGGACAGTCGCTGTCAGGGCTGTTGCACTGTCGATCAACGTAACCTGCGCTTCACGTCCTTTGGAACGCAGTGCATGGGCCATCGCCATGACTAGCTCTACTCCCGCAACGCCACCACCGATCACGGCGACCGAGGCGCGGCCCGTCCCTGAAAGATAGCTTTGCCACTGCGCGGCGAAGAGGCCGAGCGGCTTGGCCGGAACGGCATGCTCGGCGAATCCCGGCAATGCTGGCATATCCGAGGTGATCCCGACATTGACCGAGGCCACATCAAACGCCACCGGCGGGCGTCCGGGCACATGGAGTTGGCGTGTGTCCGGGGCGATGCCTTCAACAGCGCCCAGTATCACCCGGGCATCAGCAAAGCGGGCCAGACGCACCAAATCAATATCAAGCTCCCACCGCTGATAGTGACCAGCGACAAATCCTGGCAACATGCCCGAATAGGGTGCGGTGGGACCGGGGTTTATCAACGTGACCCGCACGCCGGACAGCGGTTTCATGCCCCATTTGCGCAGCAGCAGCGCGTGCGTGTGTCCTCCGCCTATCAGAACCAGATCGCGGGTTAGGGGCAGCGGAGGTGTGCGCATGGGTCTCAGTTCGTACTGTGGTCCGGGACGTCCTCGACCTGTTCGACCGCGTGGGTGGCCCAAAGCTCATCCTCGCCTGCGTCTGGTAGATCACTGGGTTTTTCATGGCGATGAATGTGCCATTTGGCAATGAACAGGGCCGTGATCGGGGCCGTCAGGAACAGAAAGAGCGTGATCAACAACTCGTGCATCGACAGTTTGCCCTCAAGCAAAACCGAATGCGCGATCGAGGCCAGCAGGACGCCGCCCACGCCCAGCGTAGTTGCCTTGGTGGGTGCGTGCAGGCGGGACATGGGGTCTTTCAGCTTGATCATGCCGAATGATCCGACAAAGCCGAAAATGCCCGATACGATCAGGAAGAATGCGATGAGCAGTTCGAAGATAAAGGTCATGCCACGCTCATTCGATGATATTGCCACGCAGCATAAAGCGCGCATAAGCCACGGTTGAGACAAAGCCGAGCATGGCGATTATCATGGCGGATTCAAAGAAGATTTCGGTCTCGATACTCAAGCCGTAAAGGATAAGCAGAGCAATGGTGTTGATCACCATTGTATCCAGAGCCAGAACACGGGTACCGACACCGTCGGCAGTAATGATACGCCACAAGCACATCATGATCGCAGCGCCGAAGCAGGCAAAAGCAAAGTAGATCGCATAGGTGATCATTCGAAAATCTCCTTCAGGCGGCGCTCATAGCGTTGTTTGATCTGGTCGCGCACCTCTTCGGGGTTCGGTGCATCCAGACAATGAACCAGCAGGTAGTGCCCTTGTGCGGACAAATCGCAACTGACGGTGCCGGGGGTCATGGTGATGGTTCCGGCCAGAACTGTGATGGCCTCGGGCGTGCGCAGTTCCAGCGGGACGCTGACAAAGCTTGGCTGGCGGTCGGCATCGCGCTTGAACAGGATGATCCGGGCCACTGCGATATTGGCCATCACGATATCCCATAAGACTACCAACATGTATTCCGCCACCATCGGCCAATTGCGCAGTTTCGGGCGATCCGGCCAATAGGGCTGAGTGATAAACGGAATGATGATTCCCAATAGCAGGCCAAAGACCACCGAGTTCAAAGACCCGGTGTTTGCCAGAAACACCCACACCAGTGTAAGTAGTGCGGTCAGATGGGGATGCGGAAATATACGGTGCAGAAGCTTCATCATTCTTCCCCTCCCAGCACAGCCGAAATGTAGTCATCCGGCGCGAACAGTTGCACGGCCGTGTTGCTGGCATATTGCAGCGCCGGACCTGCAAACAGTGTCAGCAGCACAAGTCCCAGAACCGCCCCGAACACCGAAGTAAAGGCGAGGCCTGGATAGGGCTCGGGCGCGGTTGGTAGGCCGGCTTCTTCGGTTGGCTCAGGCGTCACATTATGTTGGGCGTCGTGACTTTTCCAGAAGATCAGCGTTCCCGCGCGGGCCAGACCCACGATTGTGACGAACGACCCGATCAAGATCACGGCCCAGACTGCATTTGCATCGGGCGCGCCACGTGAGGCGTCCAGTACCAGCAGCTTGCCCACAAAGCCCGATAGTGGCGGCATGCCAGCCATCGCGATGGCGCCGACAAAGAACAGGGCTGAGATCAGACCGGATTGCGGCATCGGCGTCGAAGGGGCTATGGCTCCGCCACGGCGCTCCATTACCATGTCCGCGACAAGGAACAGCAGGGCCGTCGCCAGCGTCGAATGGAAGATATAGTAGAGCGCTGCCGCCGTCGCGGCCTCGCTAAACAACGAGATCGCAATCAGCAATGTGCCCATCGATGCGATGGCGCAAAAGGCCACCATTCGCGCGATATGTTGCGAGCCCAGAATGCCAATAGCGCCAACGGCCAATGTCAGCAGCGCTGCAGGTTGTAGCCAACTACCGACTAGCCCTTCGGTTGCGGCTACATTGGGCCCAAAGACCAGCGTATAGACCCGCAGGATCGAATAAGCACCGACTTTGGTCATGATCGCGAACAGCGCCGCAACGGGCAGCGGCGCATTTGCGTAGCTTGCAGGAAGCCAGAAATGCAGTGGCAACACTGCGGCCTTGATACAGAAAACCAGTAATAGCAAGACTGCTCCAACCCGCAGCAAGGCGGTGTCTTCGGGTGGGATATCGGCCACGCGAACGGCCAGATCAGCCATGTTGAGCGTGCCGGTCACAGCATAGATCGTGCCCAAGGCAAACAGGAACAAGGTCGAGCCGAGCAGGTTATAGGCGACGTACTGAACACCGGCCTTCAACCGCACTGCGCCACCTGCATGCGTCATGAGGCCGTAAGAGGCAATCAGCAGGACCTCGAAAAACACAAAAAGGTTGAAGGCGTCGCCGGTCAGAAAAGCACCGCAGACACCCATTAGCTGAAAATGGAGTAGAGCATGGAAGTGTTTGCCTCTCTCATCCCAGCCAGAGCCGATGGCATAAAGGACAACCGGCAGGGCCAGCAGGGCCGTCAACAACACCATCATGGCCGAAAGTTTGTCCAACACCATTACGATGCCGAACGGTGCGGGCCAGTTGCCGAGCTCATAGACCTGAACCTCGCCACCCGATGCCTGGGCGGTAATGGTCAAGGCGATACCCAGCAATCCCACGACGCCGGCGACCGAGAAGATGCGTTGAAGGTCCAAATGATATCGCAACACCATAATGATAAACGGGGCCAGGATCGCGGGCAGGACGATCGGCGCGACGATCCAATGGTTCATGCGTCTTCTCCCGGTGCGTCCACGCTATCGCTTGCGCTCATATCGATATGGTCATCCTTCGAGGACAGATAGGCGGACAGCGAGATCATCACGATCACCGCCGTCATCCCGAATGAGATCACGATGGCCGTCAACACCAGCGCCTGCGGTAGCGGGTCGGTATAGGGGACATCTTCATATTTGTTCAGAACGGCAGGTGCGTTCAGCGCCAGCCGCCCGGTGGCGAATAGGAACACGTTCACCGCATAGGTGATCAGGGACAGGCCCAGAATGACTGGGAATGTACGGCGGCGCAGGATCAGAAATATCCCGGCGGCGGTCATGACGCCGACTGCAGAGGCTACGAGCGCTTCCATCAGGCCTGCTCCTTCTCGTTATCTTCATCCTGAGGGCTATCCCGCAGCGGGTTGATATCCATCGGGAATTCTTGTGCCATTCCCGGCTGCCACGCGAAGCGCGACAGGCTGTCGAGCGCCAGCATCACAGCGCCCAGTACCGCAAGGAAGACGCCGGTATCGAACAGAATCGCGGTGGCCCATTCGAATTCTTCCAGCGGGGGCCAGTGGATATAACCGAAATCGCTGGTCAGGAACGGGCGTTCATTGAACCATGCACCCAGACCAGTGGCAGCGGCGATCAGAACGCCCCAACCGATGGTGCCGTGATAGTAGAACCGCTGCCGTTCAATCGCCCAGGTATAGCCGCTGGCCATATATTGCATCAGGAAGGCGATCGCGACGATGAGGCCTGCGATGAAGCCGCCGCCGGGCTGGTTGTGGCCTCGGAAGAAGATATAGGCCCCGACCATCAATGCGATGGGCATCATCACGCGGGTGACGACCACCATCATCAATGGGTGAGAGTCACCCGACTGCGGCCAATGTGGTTTACGGTTCAGCAGGTAACTGCGCACATTGGTGCTCAGCACTGCTTCGGTCAGGGCGTAGATGATCAGGGCTGCGATGCCCAGCACGATGATCTCGCCAAAGGTATCAAAACCCCGGAAGTCTACGAGGATCACGTTCACGACGTTGGTGCCACCGCCACCTTTGTACGAATTGGCCAGATGGAATTCCGAGATCGTTGGGAAAGCAAAATCCCGCATCATCAGCGCATAGATCAAAGCGCCTGAGCCGATCCCGGCAACCACCGAAATTGCCGCATCACGCCAACGCCGTGCCGCGCTGCTGTCCCAGGGTGTGTCGGTCGGCAGAAAGTTCAGCGACAACAACAGCAGGATCATGGTCACCACTTCGACCGAAATCTGTGTCAGCGCCAGATCGGGGGCAGAAAGGTAGTTGAATGCCATCGAAACGATCAGGCCAACCACCCCGATCAACACCAGTGACAGCAGTCGGTTGCGGTGGAACCACATGATCGCCAGCGTCGCACCCACCAGACAGATCCAGCCGATGATCGGGATGACCTGAGCCTCAAGCGGTACGCGTGTTTCAACGCCAATGGTGCCGGTGGAGTAGGCGTAGTAGCCAAGCCCAACGACAAAAGCCACGAAGATGATCGCATATCGGCTGAGCACACCATTATGCAGCTCGTCCGTAATCCAGCGGCTGAGTCGGGTCAGCGCGTCGATGATTGCCTCGAAGATCACCTTTGCCTCGGGCCGGGGCAGGGCGTTCCATATCTGGTCGCCGCGTTTGTGCAACGACAGCAGGAACAGGCCTCCCAGCGTCGCGACCACCGACATGTAAAGCGCAGGTGTAAAGCCGTGCCACAGTTTCAGCGAGTAATAAGGCAGCTTCTCGCCCCCGATCACGGCGCTGGAGACAACCGCGACAAGCGGGCCAACGATGGCAGCAGAATAGAGACCGATCAGGACAACCAGCACCACAAGGAACGCCGGCGCCAACCAAAGACCAACAGGCGGGTCATGCGGATGCGCGGGGTAATCGTCCCGCTCGGGCCCAAGGAAGACATGGCTGACAAAGCGAAAGGAGTAGGCCGCTGAAAATAGCGCAGCCAAAAGCGTCAAGCCGGGTACCAAGTAAGGCGAGTTAAGCCAAGTCGTGTGGACCGTCTCTTCCAGCATCATCTCTTTCGAGAGGAAGCCATTCAGCGGTGGCAGACCGGCCATCGACAGGGCAGCGATGGTGCCGATAGTAAACGTGATCGGCATCAGATGCCGCAAACCACCCAGCCGTTTGACATCGCGTGTGCCGGTCTCGTGGTCCACGATCCCGGCGGTCATGAACAAGGCCGCCTTGAACGTCGCGTGGTTGATGATGTGGAAGACGGCTGCAACAGCAGCGATCGTCGTGCCAAAGCCCAGTAGCATCGTAACGAGACCCAGATGGGACACCGTCGAAAACGCCAACAGCGCCTTTAGGTCATCCTTGAACAGCGCAATCACGGCACCCAGCAGCATGGTGATCAAACCGGTAGTGGCGACGATGTAGAACCACGCATCCGTACCCGCCAGAACCGGCCACATCCGGGCCATCAGGAACAGGCCTGCCTTCACCATTGTGGCCGAGTGCAGATAGGCCGACACCGGCGTCGGTGCCGCCATCGCGTGCGGCAGCCAGAAATGGAACGGGAATTGCGCCGATTTGGTGAAACAGCCAAGCAAGATTAGGATCAGCGCCGGAAGGTAGTAGGGTGAGGACTGGATCAGCTCTTTGTTCTGCAGAATGACACTCAGGTCATAAGATCCCACGATATTGCCGAGGATAAGCATCCCTGCGATCATCGCCAGCCCGCCCGAGCCGGTCACGGCCAAAGCCATACGCGCGCCTTGACGACCCTCGGGCAGGTGCTTCCAGTAACCGATCAGCAAGAATGAACTGAGCGACGTAAGTTCCCAGAATATTAGCAGAAGCAGGATATTGTCAGACAGAACAATTCCCACCATCGCGCCCTGAAACAGCAGCAGATAGGTATAGAATTGCCCCATCGGATCCTCGCGCGACAAGTAGAATCGTGCGTAGAGGATGATCAGAAGACCGATGCCCAGGATCAGCAAGGCGAACAAGAAACCCAGACCGTCCAGCATGAAGTTCGCGTTTAGTCCAAGCCCGGGTATCCAGTCGAACCGCGCGGTCACAACATCACCGCGCATGACGCTGGGAATGTGGATCAGCAATCCCATCAACGCGAGGAAGGTGGTCAACCCAGCCGCTGATGCTGCTGCGTTTCGTCCTGCCCGGATCAGGAGGGCCGGAAAGACAGCTCCGAGGAAGGGAAGGGCCGCGATAAGGAATAGGGACAAGTGCGATACTCCGGTCTGTGCGGTCAATATGACTGAATTGCTAGGGATAATTTATTGACTGTCCGGAAATTGCAAGGTTCCGAAAGGTCCTAAAGCGCACATATTGGACGTGATCTACCTGTGTAACTATGACGCGAACTTGATCTGAGGGTTGGATTTCCTGAAAGCGTCGCGAATTGCCATATGATAATACCGATCTGACAATGCAGGAGAGTGCCGCATGGCAGAAGGGAAAGGCCGAACCCGCAGATGGGTCCTATTGGGCGGAGGGGCCGCCATTGCAGCGGGTTTCGCAATCCGCGAATACCGGCTGATCCCGCAGGCCTATGCTGGTGGTCAGATTGCGGCGGCCACCGCCCATCAACAGGCTCTCGACGGCGCGATCCATCTTATCGATATCCGAACCCCACGCGAATGGCGGGCGACCGGGGTCGCCGAAGCGGCCCATCCGCTCGACATGCGCCGTGAGGATTTCGTGCAGGCCTTGGACCACCTGCTCGGGGGGGACCGATCTGCACCTGTCGCACTGATCTGTGCACGCGGGGTGCGCTCGGCCCGATTAAGCAATCGACTGACCGAGGCTGGATTTACCAATATCATCGACGTGCCCGAGGGCATGCTGGGTTCGGCGGCCGGGCCCGGTTGGGTGCGGGCTGGGTTGCCTGTCAACGCTTATGAAGAGGAAACGGGATGAGTGTCAGACACTGGTTGGCCGCGTGCTTTGTTTTTGCCGGGCAACCCGGCCTTGCGGCTTGTGGCGATACCGAGGGGATGTGCGAAACCGCATCAGGCGGATATCACATCGAACTGCCGAAAGCGGAGAACCCTCCGCTGGTTGTGTTCCTGCACGGCTATGGCGGCAGCGCCACCGGTACGCTCAAGAACCGATCCATGGTCGAGCCACTGCTGGCGCGCGGCTACGCGGTGATGGCACCGGAAGGGTCCGAGAGAAACGGCCGAAAAAGCTGGAACTTCTTTCCCGGTTGGGAAGGTCGGGATGAACCCGCGTTTCTTCGTGAAGTAGTGCAGGACGCTGCCGACCGGTTTGATATCGACCCGGATCGCGTGGTGCTGGGCGGCTTCTCGGCTGGCGCGTTCATGGTTTATTACCTCGCCTGCGCTGCGCCGGATTCATTTTCTGCTTATGTCCCGGTTTCAGGCGGGTTCTGGCGGCCACATCCCGAAAGCTGTGATGGTCCGGTACGCATGTTCCACACCCATGGTTGGACGGACAATGTGGTGCCGCTGGAGGGCCGCCTTTTGGGCGGAGGCCGTTTCCACCAGGGCGATATCTTTGCCGGATTGGAAATCTGGCGGGTCGCCAATGAGTGTGCCGATACCAAGCCCAGCGGGTTTTCTACCACGGGCCAGTTTATGCGTCGCAACTGGATGGGATGTGCCGAAGGTAGCGCCTTGGAATTTGCTCTGTTCCCGGGCGGCCATACGGTGCCAAACGGCTGGGCTGATATGATGGTAGACTGGTACGAAGGCTTGCCCGGCGGGTGATCATTCCGCCGGTGTGATCACGCCCTTGCCTTCGATCAATCGCTTCAACTCATCGCGATAGCGCCGGGCCGAGCGTGTAATTGCAGGCTCACTGACATCTTCGCGCATACCAACCATTCGGCGCGCGGTGCCTGCCGATACGCCGCTGAGCGCAGACAATGGGATCGCCAGTGCCAGGCTGATCGCAATCGGGGCCAGCCAGACCGAGACCAGACCGGCGAGGATGCCAACGCTAAGCGCGACGCCGATGATAGTCTCAAGGCTGTGGCACAGGATCAGCGTGCGCAGCCCGTAGCTGCCACCATCGCGCGCTTGCGGGGACCAGCCCTTTTGAATGCCCAACGCGGTGCGGAACACTGCAATCATCTGCTGCACCATAAGTATAGGGGCATAGAGGATCGACAGGATGACTTCGGACAGAAATGAAGTGAAGAATTTCCGCGTTCCGCCGAAATCGGAATAGCGCACACCGCTGAGGGGCAGAGCAGCGACGCCCAAAACCTTGGGTGCCAATAGCATCGCATACATCACCAGAATGATCAGCACATGGCGTGTTTCGGACATTTCTGGCCATTGCGGGAACAGCGGATTGTCCGGGCTGAAGTAATGCAGGACCGAGGCGTCCTTGCCCTGACCGATCAAGGCCCACATCACCAAAAGTGCGAACCATAACGGCGACATCAGATATCCGACCGCACCGTGGAACATATGGAACCGCGAGACTGCGCGGAAGCCGGTCGAACCCAGCAGTTTCAGGTGCTGCAGGTTGCCCTGACACCAGCGGCGATCGCGCATTGCGTGGTCAATGAGGGTTGGGGGTGTTTCCTCATATGATCCGCGTATGCGCGGCAGAAAGCGCACGGCCCATCCTGCGCGGCGCAGCAATCCTGCCTCGACGAAATCGTGGCTCATGATCAGCTTGTCTTGTCCGTTGAGCGACCGCAACTTGGGCAGACCTGCGCTAGAAGCAAATGCACAGGTGCGAATGATGGCGTTGTGGCCCCAATAATTGCCTTCTTGCCCGCACCAGCGCGCGAGGCCTTCGGCAAAGGCAATACCATAGACGCCGTTGGCAAACTGCTGCATCCGGGCAAAGACCGATTGCGCGCCAATAAGCTGCGGATAGCTTTGGATCAGGCCTGCGCCGGGATCGCGGGCTAGCGCATCGGTCAGACGCGAGATCGCGCGACCCGTCATCAGGCTGTCGGCATCCAGCACCAACATCGCGTCCCAGTCCGCGCCCCAGCGGCTGACCCAATCGGCAATATTACCGACCTTGCGATCCGTATTCTGGGGGCGGCGGCGGTAATAGAGTTCAAGCCCCGGTGCCAGCGTGGTCCGCAACGCCTCAACGCTGGCCTGTTCCTGCGCGGCGATCTCGGGGTCGCGCGTGTCGGATAAAATGAACATGGCATAGTGGTGCTGACCACCGCGTTTCTGCAGGTCTTCCAGCATCGTGCGGGCGTTCCCCAGCACGTTCCACGGCACCTCGTTATAGACAGGCGTCAAAAGCGCCACGCGCAACGGTTGCGAGCGTCCTTCACGCTTTGGCTGCTCTTGCCGGGACAGCGAGACCATGCCCAGCAGCACGGTGCAGACCGTGAAGGAAATCCAGAAGAAATTGAACGAGATTAGCGTCAGCAGGATACCTTCGACCAGATTAATCCCTTCGGCGCTGAACCAGTCGGACATGACCCAGAGCAGGCCCAAAGCCGCCGCCATGGCAGGTGAGAAGACCAGCGCGCGCCAGAACCCGACAGAGGGAATTCGACCCCCGGCAGGTACCTGCGCATCGCGGAATCCCTGCGCAAAGTTCTGCGCTGGCATCGCCAGAGGGGCCTCGGGCGGCATGATATGAAGATCGCGGTTCATATGGTCCAACGGTAAAGCCAGACTTCAGAGGCTGGTTGTTTGTCTTTCAGCAACTGCGCGCGCAGTTCCACGTGGTTGCGTTCGCCTGGTTCGAATGAGAACGCCAGCCGCAACCCGCCCGTGTCTGGGTTAAGCTGCAGAACGCCTTCTGAGGTTTCGGCATGGGGCGAGTCGACAAACACCGTGATGGCCTCGGGATCGTCAAGCAGCTCACTGGCTTCGAAGTCAATCACAGCCAAACGGCCCTCGCCGAACGTGTTGTCGCCCATCGCGGTGTTGATCACGCGGGCCATAGGGGTGTGCTGCGGTTCCTCGCCCCAGATCAGGCGATAGGACAGATCAATCTGGCTGCCTGCGGCGTAGGGTTCCATCGGGCGCCAATAGGCGACGATGTTGTCATAAATCTCCTGATCCGCCGGGATTTCGACAAGCGTGACGGTGCCTTTACCCCAGTCTTCGCTGGGTTCGACCCACAAGCTTGGGCGTTTGTGATAATTGGCTTCAAGATCCGCATAGTCTGAGAACTTGCGCTTGCGTTGCATCAGACCAAAGCCGCGGGGGTTTGTGTCGACAAAAGACGAGATCTGCAGGCGAGTCGGGTTCGCAAGCGGGCGCCACAGAACCTCTCCTGCGCCGTTGCGGATCATCAACCCGTCACTGTCGTGCACTGCGGGGCGAAAATCATCGAAACGGCTGTGATTGGTCTGATCGAACAGGAACATAGATGTGCCGGGCGCGATGCCGACATGGGGCAGTTCGGTACGTGGGAACAGGGTGGCTTCAATATCCATCACGCAATCTGATCCGGCGGTAACGTGGAAGCGGTAGGCCCCTGTAACGCTGGGGCTGTCCATGAGCGCATGAACGACCATGTAACGTTGATCCGGTTCTGGACGCTCCAACCAGAAACGAATGAACTCGGGGAATTCCTCGCCATCTGGATCGCCGGTCTTCAAGGCGAGCCCTCTGGCCGAAAGGCCATAGACTTCGTGCAAACCGATGGCGCGGAAATAGCTGGCCCCTTGCCAAACGCAGAACTCGTCTGTCTCGCCAGGACGGTGCATCTCAGTACGCAGGCGTAGACCTGAAAAGCCCAGCGTGTCGTCAATGGGCAGCTCAGGTACGTCTTCAGACTTATCGAACATGGCTAGATCAAAGGCGACCGGCTTGGTCATACCGTCCTCGACGGTCGATACTTTCACTGTGCGTGGAAAATACAGGCCCGGCGTGAAAAAATCGACGTTGAAGGGCGTCTCGGTCTCGTACCACAGCGCGCGATCCAGCCGGAACCGGATTGAACGGTATTGCTGATACGTCAGGTCCTGCCACTCCTGCGGAACCATCTCACGCTCGGCATAATCGCGGCTGGCCAGGTCGCGGGCCATTGCGATGACGTCGTCTCGGCTGAACGGGGTCTCTCCACCTGTGGCATATGCCGCTGGGGCGAAGGCCAGAGCGGTTGATGAGGCGAGAAAAGCGCGACGTGTAAAGTTCATTTCTTTGATTTCCAAGGTTGTGACTTGAACCAGGCGGCCAGATAAGCCACGCCGATGATCATGGCAAAGCCAATCATGTTGGCGATGAACACACTGGCAACATCCCGCCCACTCAGGTCCAGTCCGACGCCGATAAGTCGTGCTGCTGCCATAGAAAATACGAACACCGCGAGCGATTGCTGACCCACTTTGGTGATGATGGTCAGCAGGAACTGCCAGACTTTTGCAGCTGCCCCCTGACCGGTCGCTATCAGGCGACGGCCGTGCTCACCAGCGATAACCCAACCCAGATAGGCAAGCGACAGGAAATGTAGATATCGGAATAGACCAAAGTCGGTCTTGTCGCGAAATTCTTTGGTCACTGGCCAGACCTTGCGAATCTCATCAGCCAGATCAGGGGCTGCTGCATTGATCCAACTGAATACCTTCCACGAGCCGAACGGCATCGAGAAGATCAAAAACAATGCTGCCGCCCAGATCAGAGTTTTCGACACCGGCGGCGCTGGAATCCAACCTCGCATGAACGCAAAGCCGGTGAAGAACAGCAATTGCCACCCGAATGGGTTGAAGAACCACTGGCGCTCTGACCAGGGCTCGGCCGGCAGGTCAAGGTAGTCGAATTGTGCAACGAGCCAGATCGTGACCGAGGCCATGGCGACCGCCCAGAATCCGATACGATATAGCCCCATAAACAGGGGCATCATCGCCAGTACCACCAGATACATCGGTAGGATATCGAAGTAGTTCGGCACATAGGTCAGGGTAAACAGTCCGACGATCTGTGACGCCGGATCGTTGAAGAAATGCTGTAGATTGAGAGAGGAGATATAGTTTTTCTCGAACAGCCCACTCTGGTTCAGGGCCGCCATTGTCATCGCGACAAAGAAGAACAGGCAGATATGCGCCCAGTAGACCTGCCAGATGCGAAAGCTCACGCGTGCGGTGCCCATCCACCAGCCTTTGCGCATGAACGCCCCCCCAAAAGCAATTGCCGAAGCCATGCCTGAACAGAATACGAAGATCTCGGTTGCGTCCGAAAAGCCAAAGCGGGCAGGTATCCATTTGGCCCACGGATCGTTCGGAATATGGGCAATCAGGATGATGAACATCGCGATGCCGCGATAGAAATCCAACCGCGGATCGCGCGTAGCGGCGGGGGCGGCGACCTGAGACGCCACCGGAGCAAAATCAGAAGCGGGCGATGCGGTCGCCATACGGTTTCTGTCCTTCTTGGTCTTTTATTGTTGTTATTCGGCGGGGACGCTTTGTGCGTCGCCGCTGTCGCGTGCGGCCTCGATCAATTCTCGGCGGGCGAGGGCGTAATTGTCCTCTCCCCCGGCACGTTTGGCGCGGCGGTCGTCCAGGATGCGCTCGACAGCATCCAGACGGCCAGCGCGCAGGCCGGAATCAATGGTGATGCGCTCGAATACATCACGTTGGGCGTGGCTGCCACCCGCCAGTTGCATCCCACCCCGGGCATTTGAAAGAAAATCAAAGGCTTGGCCGTAAAGGCCCTCTCCAAAGGCCTCAAGCCCCTTGGCGGCGGCAATGCCCGGGTCGGACATGCGGATCGGCGTGTCACCCTGATTGCGCTGGGCGTCATTTTGAATACGCTGCAGCATATTTGCTGTAGCCTCCGAACGATTGTCCCCGGTCAATGCCAGCAAGTAGTGAAGATCGGCGAAGATCAAGCATCCGTCTTCGGTTCGGGCTGCGCTGAGATCGGCCAGTTCTTCCCAACGGTTGCCAACATCAACGCCCTCAAGCTCTAGCCGGGACAGCAGCGAGGTTGCATTCGAGATATCGCGATAGTCGTCGGTTTTGTCCTGGCGGATGTGATGATCGTAAAGCGCCATCACTTGATCGACTTGCCCCAAATCCAGATGCATCAGCGCCTTGTGCCACCAGACATGATAGCGGAAATTGTTGCAATGCGCCCAAGCGTCCTCGCGTCCCGCGAGCCAGTCCAGTCCCAGCTGCGCGTTGCCCGTCATCTCGTGCACGTGCGCTACAGCGTGCAATCCCCAGGCGTCGTCCGAAACCATCCACAAGGCCTGACGACCGGCGATCTCGGCTTTCTCGTAGGCGCCGGTTTCCTCCAGCGCGAACGAGTGGCATCCCAGCAAGTATCCACGTCCGGCGTGGTCGGGTTCATACGCAGGCATCACCCGTTCGATCGACCGACGCATCCCCGCCGCATCGCCCAGAACGAAACGCGTCGCATGACTGAGCTTCATGGCCAGAGTATCAGTTGGGTGCGCTCGCAGAATCTCTTCAAATTTCTGAACGGCCTGTGATGGAAGGTCGGCCATATACAAACCCAGCGCCTCGACATATAGCCTTTCCCGGGCTGAAACGGGCTGACGCTCCATCGCTGCATTCGCGGCACTCAGCGCTTCGGCAGCGACCGCGATCATCTCACGCCGGCCCAGCAGAACCATGAACAGCCCCTTGACCGCATGGCCCAGCGCAAAGTCCGGCTCAAGCTCCAGCACCTTGCCCAGATGTTGCGGTGTGACAGCGGCATGCGCCATGAACCCAAGGAGAACACCATCCCATGCCTCGACGCTCGCGGGCTGGTTCAGGGTGTTCATCTGTCCAAAGACGTCTTGTTTCATACTCGAGTCCAATCTGATTGCGACGTTCTACACTGTTCGATGTAACAGAGTGTGCAGCCGGGTCGTAACAGTATCGACCCTGCTCTCGAATTGGTGAAATCCCGTGTGTGAGAAACGCGAAAAAAACCGCCGATTCAAGGGCATGTTTCAGCAACTTGCCGCCTAAACGGGCAGAGTGTTTCAATCTTCGAAGGGGTTTTCCGCGTTCAGAACAGCCTGTGTGTCAGCCCCACAGACCGGTGGTGCGCTGCGATATGTTACAGGCGTGCGTGACAGGTTCAGGGGATTCCCGATCAGTTGCACCTCGCCAGGCTCAGCTTGCATCGAGATCTGCATCTGGCGGGCAGCGACCTGATCCGAGGCAAAAACCTGATCGAGCGTCCGCACCGGGCCAACAGGGACTTTCAGCTCTTCAAGCCCCGCGATGACGCTGCCTGTATCCAGCGCCTGAACTGCCGGACGCAGGATCGCATTCAACGCATCCCTATTTTCAAGACGGGCCGGGTTGGTGGCAAATCGGGGATCGTCGGCAAGCTCTGGCTTTTCGATGAAGCTGCAGAATCTTTTGAACTGACTGTCATTTCCAACGGCCAGAATCACGTGCCCATCCGCCGTCTGATAGACCTCGTAAGGCACAATATTGGGATGCCCGTTGCCGCGCCGCTGAGGCACTTCGCCCGAGGTCAGATAATTCACGCCTTCATTGATCAGCCAAGAGATCTGTGCATCCACCAGCGCCAGATCGATCTGCTGACCCTCGCCAGTCATGTCGCGATGACGCAGCGCAGCCAGAATACCAACGCAGGCATACATACCACACATCACGTCAGCAATTCCGACGCCTACTTTCATCGGCGCGCCGTCGGCGTCTCCGGTCAGAGACATGATCCCGCCATATCCTTGCGCCATAAGATCATATCCGGGCTTCGATGAGTTTGGGCCTGTCTGCCCGTAGCCTGAGATCGAACAGTAGACGAGGTCAGGAAACTCATTGGACAAGGTTGCGTAGTCGAGCCCGTATTTCGCCAGTCCACCGGGCTTGAAATTCTCGATCAGAATATCAGCGTGCGAGGCTAGGCGTCGGACTTCTGCCTGTCCTTCGGGTGTTGCGATATCCAAGGCGACCGATTTCTTGTTGCGGTTGGAGGACATGAAATATGCGCTCAGGTCTGAGCGGTTGCCATCCGCATCCTCGGCGTAAGGAGGGCCCCATTGCCGCGTATCATCACCACCGGTCGCCGGGTTTTCGACTTTGATGACGGTAGCGCCAAGGTCGCCCAACAACTGCGTACAAGTGGGTCCTGCCAGAATGCGAGACAGATCCAGTACCTTGACGCCTTTCAGCGGTCCTTCAGATGCGGCCATCATATCCTCCACGGTCAATTTCCGCAGCAATGACAGTGAACTTGTCTGCTTTCAACGCCTGATCCAATGCAGCCCGCAAATCGTCGCGGCTACGAACTGTGTGACCATAACCGCCGAATGCGCGGCCTAAAGCCGCAAAGTCATGGCGGTCAAAGTCCACTCCGCGATTGCCCATCTGGCGCTGGCGTTGTTTCAGTTCGATAAGCGCAAGGCTGGCATCGACAAAGACCAGAAAGATTGGGTTGCCACCCAATTCGGCGGCAGTCGACAGCTCTCCAGCAACCATCAGAAAGCCGGCATCGCCAGAAAAGCTGATCACGGGGCGATCCGGTTCGGCCATTTTCAGACCGATCGCCATCGGAACGGCACACCCCATGGTGCAGAGCGCCGAGGACTGGATCAACCCTCGTGCCTCCGAACACTCCCACATCTGACTGAGCAGAATGCGATGCGCGCCGCTGTCGGCCGTGGCGAGGGTCTCGGGTGGCAGAACGGCACGAGTTTCTGCGATGATCGCCGCCGGTCCCCAGTCTTCATCTGTCGGAAAAGCATTCGCCAGCGCAGCCTTGACCTGTTCAGGCTCACCATTCGGCCAGGTCTTGCCGGCAGGGTTGCCCTTGGCAATGGCCTCAAGCGTTGCGCCGGTGTCGGCGACCAGATTTAGCCCAGCCTGATGCATGTAATGATCGTTCACCACGGCTGATATGTCGATCACGCGCTTGGTTTCTGGGTCCCAGATCTCGCGCCAGCCGGGGCGCATCTCGATAGGGTCATATCCCAAACACAGTACCAAATCAGCCTGTTCCACCAGCGGGACTAGATGCTTATCGGCCAGCGGAGACAAACCCGCCCCGCCCAGGCAGAGTGGATGATCCTCGGGCACCACCCCCTTGGCCTTGTAGGTGGTGACAAAGGGAATGTTGAAATGCTCTAGAAATGCTCGCACCACACAGCGCGAGTCGTCGTAAAGAACATCAAGACCGATGATCGCCAAAGGTCGCTCAGCCTCGGCCACCCAGCGGCGGGCCTTTTCCAGACATTCCGCGCCAGGCGCGACAGGAGCAACTTTTGCCAGTCGACGACGTTTAACCCCTGATACGCGCGTATCGGCCACCGAGATAGGCACATCGATGTGTACCGGGCCGGGGCGCGCTTGGTTGGCAAGCGATACCGCCTTGTCGGCGATGATATCGGCCCCGTCGGCCGTCAGCATAAAGCTGCCTTTGGTGATCGAGCGATAGACTTGCGCGTGATCCATCACTTGATGGGTGTAGGTCAACGCCTCATCCGCGTCGACACATCCGGTCAGCACGATCATCGGCACCCGATCCTGCAGGGCGTTGGCGACCACATTGATCCCGTTCATCGCTCCGGGCCCGAGTGTGGCCACGAGGATTGCAGGTGCACCATCGCGATGGTGGACCGCTTCGGCCATGAAACCTGCTGAGTTTTCGTGTTTTGCAAGGTGGAAAGCAATGCCCGCGCTTTCCAGCGCATCCACCAATGTCAGAACCTCGCCGCCGGGCATACCGAACGCATGGCGGCATCCGGCCTCGAAAAGGCGTTGTGCCAACAAATCCGCAGCGCGGGGAGACAGGTCCTGCATTAATCAAGCTCCGACAAAGTTATCTGTCAGCAGATTGCGGAGGACGCGTCCGGACGCAAGCAGGTTCACGTCAGTGTGACTATTTGACGGCGTTTTCCGCTACGGCCTGAAACTTTGCGTCCAATTCTATGGCAATCTCGCGCAGAGCGTCTCCGCCCTCGTCTGCGTAAGGGGCAAAGACGAAGCTTGGTGTCTTGTAAGAAAGGGTTGCAGTGCCGTCCTCGTTCTCGGTCACGTAGAAACGGATGGGCGCTTCGATCATCGCGTTGGTCGAGGTTTCAAGAACCCGAACTGCGTAATCGTTGTTGAATGCGCCAATCACCCGGTTGCCCGGAATGGTGATACCGCGCGAGGCCGCCGCTTTGGTCGGCCCGGCCTGTGTCACAACGATCAGGCCGTTTTCCTTTACCGCGGCCTTTGTGTCATCCACGAGGGTCTCATAGCTTTTTCCGCTGGAGTAAACCGCCCATCCAGCAAGAGGTTCGATGCCGTCGGCCCAAGCAGGCATCGCCAGCAGGCAGATCGCAGCCCAAAGCGCCCTCATGTTCTTTCCCTTCCTGTTGACTGGGGAATTGATGACAGAAAAGCGCTGAAACGGGGCTCACAATCCTGTGCGCGCGTCAGGCCGCACGTTTCTTCAGCAGATAGATATCCATGATCCAGCCGTGATCAGAACGGGCCTGCGCGCGGGTATCCAGAATGTCTTGCGCCACATCCGCCAATGGGCCTTTGATCAGAATCTCTTCTTTCATGCCCACATATGCCGCCCACCAGATGTCATAATCGGTCATCTTCAGGCTCTGGAACGAGCATTCGCCATCCAGCATTACGGCCACTTTCGACGCCGTTTCAGGCCATCCATCATCGCGGATGCGACGGCCTGTGGTCACGACATAGGGCGCGCCCAGCTCATTGATCGGGATCGCATGGGCTGCAGTCAATGCCTGTAACGCTGTGATTCCCGGAATAACCTGGACTGGCGGTTGCGGGTCCAGCCGCGCTGCAATTCTTAGCGAACTGTCATACAGCGACGGATCACCCCAGATCAGCAACGCCACCTTCTGCGCGTCCGGGTAGGCTGAAATCGCCTCGTGCCAGCGCAGGGCAATTGCGTCGTGCCATTCGTCGACGCCTCGGAGATAGCCGTCATCTGCCCGGCGTTTGGGAACGTCGAAATAGGCGATCCGTGCAGGTTTGTCGGTGACCTGCGAGATGATGTCTTCGCGCAAACCGGCCAGATCAGCTTTGTTCTCTCCTTTTCGCGGGATCAGGATCAGGTCCGCTGATCTGATCGCCTTCGCCCCCTGAAAGGTCAGGTGGTCGGGATTACCCGTGCCGATTCCGATCAGAATCAGTTCAAACATCTTCGAACTCTGCCAGCGGGCCATACAGGATCAGGGCCGGGGCGGTTCCAACCTCGGATCGCAGCTTGTCGGACAGGTCTCCGATTGTGGAGCGCTCCAAGGATTGCTCGGGAGTTGAAACAGATTCGGCCATCAAAGCAGGCGTGTCCAACGGCAAGCCACGCGCGCTCAGGGCTTCGACCAGCAAGGGAAAGGTGCGCTTGCCCATAAATACGACCGTCGTCGCGCTAGCATCAGCCAGGGCGGAAAGGTTCAGATCGGTCGGCAATTTGCCACTTACGTCATGCCCGGTGACGAATTGAACACGACGTGCAGTCAGGCGTCGGGTCAGAGGAATACCAGCTGCAGCTGCCGCCGCGACGGCAGAGGGGATGCCGGGAATGATCTCGTACTTGATGCCGGCTGCCTGCAACGCGACCAGTTCTTCTTCCAGTCGACCGAACATTCCTCCGTCACCGGATTTCAGGCGTACCACCTGCTGACCGGTCTGCGCATACTCCACCAACAATCGGCTGACGTGATCCTGCTTGGGCGAAGGGCGACCGGCGCGTTTGCCAACACCAACCAGATCAGCATCGTCACGCGCATGGGTCAGGATCGGGCCGCTGCTGAGATCATCAAACAGCACCGCATCGGCTCTCTGCATCCGGTCTACGGCCTTGAGCGTTAGTAGCTCCGGATCACCCGGACCGGAGCCAATGAAAGAGACAAAACCGGTCATGCCGAGGCCTCTGCAATAAGATGGAAAAATGTGCCGGTGACATTGCCACGTCGCGATCCTGTCTGAGGGCCTTCGGCCCCCTCGGCATCGAAGACTCGCGCAAGAGGAGCGTCAGGTTGTTCGATGATCGAGGAATAGTGGAACTCATGTCCGCGCAAGGCGGTACCCTTGGCAAAGCCAGGCATCGACGCCAAAAGTTCAGCCCTACGATAGCCAAGGTTGAATTTGCGCTTTTGGTGTGAGGTTTGCAGACCCAACAACCCCGCCATCTGATGTGGCGCGCCTTCCTTGTCGACCAGAACTTCCCCCAATGCCATATAGCCCCCGCATTCACCATGCACGGGCCGCGTTTCCGCGTGTTTGCGCAGCCCCGTCAAGAAGGTATCTGCTGCCGCCAATGTTCCTGCGTGCAGCTCGGGATAGCCCCCCGGTAGCCAGACCAGTTCAGCGTCTGCAGTTGGCGCTTCGTTTGCCAGTGGGGAAAAGGGCAGTATTTCTGCACCGGCGCTGCGCCACCCTTCCAGCAGATGCGGGTAGGTAAATGAAAACGCTGCATCACGGGCCAGTGCGATCCGCTGCGCCGGGGGGCGCGGCAGCGCGGCTGACGATGGCCCAGCAGGGCCTGAGGAGGCCGCCCGTTTGATCGCATCCAGATCGACATGTTCACGCAGGAATGCGGCATATCCGGCGATTGCCGTTTCCAGATCCGGATGCTCAACCGCCTGGATCAGGCCTAGATGTCTTTCGGGCAGAGTCAGATCACCTCGGCGCGGAAGAACGCCCAGAACCGGCAATCCAGCCCGTTCCATGCCCAGCCGCGTCAGCCGCTCATGTCTTGGGCTGGCACAGCGGTTCAGGATCACCCCGGCAAAAGGTAGATCGGGGTTATACATCCGAAAGCCAAGCGCGGTCGCCGCCGCCGATTGCGCCTGTCCTCCGACATCCAGGACCAGAACGACCGGCCATCCCATGCGCAGCGCCGTTTCAGCGCTCGACCCATGCCCCAGCTCTCCGGGTTTGGCGACACCATCAAACAGACCCATCGAGCCCTCGGCCACCACGATATCTGCTCCGGTTGCCTGCTCTGAGATCGCGGTTAGCAGTGGCTCTCCCATCGCCCAGCTATCCAGATTGAACGAGGCTCGGCCCGCTGCAGCGCGGTGAAACGCCGGATCTATATAGTCCGGCCCGCTTTTGAACGGTTGCACGGTCAAGCCGTCCTGGGCCAAAGCCCGGAGCAATCCCAGCATGACAGTGGTCTTGCCTGTACCCGACGACGGAGCGGAAATCAGTATTCCGGGGGGGTTAGTCATCACCATGGCTCCAGCTCGACCACGGACTGTCGGCGCTTTGAGGGCGATAGCGGCGGTCATATGTCTTGGAATACAGACAGCTTTCGTCAAACCCTTCACCTGCAAGCGCCGGACCAACCATGATCAGTGCGGTGCGCGAGATGCTGTTGTCCAGTGCCTCCTTCAACGTGGCAAGCGTTGCGCGGATGATCTTCTCATCCGGCCAACTAGCGCGGTAGACCACGGCGACCGGGCAGTCTGCCCCATAGGCAGGTGTCAGGTCGGCGATGACGTTATCCAGATTTCCGATCGAAAGGTGGATAGCCAAAGTCGCACCTGTTTTAGCGAAGTTTTTCAGTGTCTCGCCTTCCGGCATCGAAGACGCACGCCCGGGCGTGCGGGTCAAGACCACTGATTGCGCCAGACCGGGCAGTGTCAGCTCGGTCCCGAGCGCTGCAGCCGCAGCCGCAAACGAGGGTACACCGGGCGTGACGCTGACCGGGACACCCATCTCTTTCAGACGTCTGATTTGCTCACCCATCGCCGACCAGACCGAGAGGTCCCCGGAATGCAGCCGCGCCACGTCCTGTCCAGCTTTATGCGCTGCTTCGATTTCGGCCATGATCTGATCCAGATCCATGGGTGCGGTGTTTACGATCTTCGCGCCTTCGGGGCAGTGGCCCAGAATCTCCTCGGGTACCAATGAACCCGCATAGAGGCACACCGGGCAGGAGCCGATGATATCGCGCCCGCGCAGGGTTAGCAGGTCGGCGGCGCCCGGTCCGGCGCCGATGAAATGAACGGTCATGTCTGTCCTCCGATGGCGACGGCGCAGGTTGCAAGCCTGTCGTCCGAGATTTGTCTGGGTGAAATCAGCCGCGCGCCATGTCCGGCGGCAGCAAGAGCGGATGCTTCGGCCACGCTGCCGGTGCCATATGTGGCGCGACTGCGGGCTGAGCAAGTAAGTGTGCGTTGTTCGGCAAGATCATTTGCCGGAATGAAATGTATCGGCAGCTCAGTTGCTTCTGCAAGCGCGGCAAGTGCGGCGTGTCCGTCCTTGTCCGCAACGGTCGCAAGGGCATCGACAGTTTTTCCTGTCGAGGCAAGCTCGAAAGCGGCACGAAGACTGGCCAGCGTAGCAGAGGATGAGAAACCTAACCCCGCGACGATCATAACGTGAGGCTCCACTGCACCACTGGGTAGGCAGATTTCCAGCCTCGCCGTGGACCAAGCGCAGCTGCCTGCGCCAGTTCGATGCGCAGCAGGTCTCCGCCGAGCTTGTCGTGCCATTCAGCTAGCAACGCTTCGCTTTCCAATGTCACCGCGTTGGCGATCAGCCGCGTGCCGGCCTGAAGATTAGCGTGTAGCCAGTTCAGCAGATCCGCACTCAGACCGCCACCGATGAACACCACATCGGGTCGGTCAAGATCAGCCAACGACTCTGGTGCAGAACCGTGCACAACGCACAACCGATCCTGCCCTAACGTATTGGCATTGCGGCGAATGCGTTCGGCCCGATCAGCACGCGGCTCGATAGTCGTTGCAGTTAGCGTCGGATCGCACATCAGCCACTCGATGCTGATCGAACCGGTGCCACCACCGATATCCCACAGATGCTCACCCCGATGAGGGGCAAGCGCCGACAGGGTTAGCGCGCGAATGGGGCGCTTGGTGATCTGGCCGTCGGTTTCAAAGATGTCATCGGGCTTTCCCGAGGCTTTGGGAAAGGCACGCCCAGTACCCGCGACATCAAGACCGACACAAACCGGATGTTCGAAGGTTCCAAGCAACGCCTCGGTCAGCGACACGCTGCGCGCGCGTTCACGGGGGCCACCGAGCGCTTCCATGACGTGCAGAGTGCAATCGGCAAAATCGGTTTCGCCCAGATAGGTCGCAAGCTCGGCTACGGCTTTGCCGTCGCGCAGCAAGAGAATCGCGCGCAGGCCGGCTGCCAAGTGAGGGCGAAGGCGCGTCAGAGGCGCGGCATGTAGCCCGAAGGTCAACGTGTTTTCAAGCGGCCAACCAAGCCGCGCAGCAGCAAGCGAAAAGGTCGACTGGCCGGGTAGGGCAATCCATTCGTTCGTTTCGAAATTACGCGCGATAACGGACCCGGCCCCGAACCAGAACGGATCACCCGAGGCCAGCACAACGGTTTGCCGACCGCGCAATGCGGTCAGAATTGGCAGGCCATCGGCAAATGGGACCGGCCATTCAATCCGTTCCGCCGCGCTGTCTGGGATCAACGACAGGTGGCGTGTCGGACCCATGACAATCTCAGCGCGGTCCAGCACTTGACGGCTTGCAGGGGACAGGCCATCCAGTCCATCTTCGCCCAAACCCAGAACGGTCAACCACGGAGTTTCAGACATGCCCAACCTCCTTATTCTTGGTGGCACGACCGAGGCGAATGCTCTGGCAAAATCGGTTGCCGATCAAGGCATTCCCGCTACATATTCCTACGCCGGACGTGTCGATAACCCGTGCTCGCAACCCGTGCCGATGCGCGTGGGCGGGTTTGGTGGTGCAGCGGGACTGGCGCGGTACATTCACGAGCACGGCGTCACCCATGTTGTCGATGCGACTCATCCCTTTGCGGCGCAGATGAGCCGAAATGCGGTGGAAGCCTGTGCGGGGGGCGCAACGCCCTTGGCCGCTTTGACGCGACCTGCTTGGGTCGCGCAAGACGGGGACAACTGGCAGCACGTACCGGATATTGAAGGTGCGGTTGAAGCTCTGGCCGGTCCAGCCCGCCGCGTCTTCCTGGCAGTCGGCCGCATGCATCTTCATGACTTCGCAGCCCACCCTCAGCATCACTATCTTTTGCGGCTTGTAGACGATCCGGACGCATTGCCGCTTCCGAAAAGCGATGTGATCGTTTCGCGGGGCCCGTTTTCTGTTGAAGAGGACCGGGCCTTGATGGAACGTCACCATACGCAATTGATTGTATCCAAGAATGCGGGTGGCACCGGCGCGCGGGCCAAACTGGATGCCGCCAGGGCGCTGGGCTTGCCGGTTCTGATGATAGACCGTCCGACTCTGCCGAAGCGGACCGAGTTGGCAAATGTCACGCAGGTCTTGGACTGGCTGGCGCATACTTAATCCTTGGCCAGCGTGAATCTCGGGGTGTAGACGATCGGGGCGCTGTTGCGCTCGACTATGCGGGTCAGGGACGAGCCGACGATGACGACAGTCTGCATGTCCGCCATATCTGCCGTGGCTTCTTCCAGAGTTGAAATCCGCAAAGCCTCATCCTCGCGGGATACAGCGCGTGCGAACAGGATCAGGCGTTCCGGCTCACATTCCTCCCGCAGGATTTCCAGCGTTTTTTCAAACCCTTCCGGTCGAGACTTCGAGCGAGGGTTATAGAACGCCATGGCGAAATCGCCCTGCGCGGCAAGTCGGAGGCGCTTTTCGATCAGTGGCCATGGCTTCAGGTTGTCGCTCAGGTTGATGGCGCAGAAATCATGCCCTAACGGTGCCCCAGCGCGGGCCGAAGCCGCCAGCATCGCAGTGATCCCCGGCAACACTTCGATCTGTATGTCGCGCCAGTTTTTCGGCCCGTTTTCAAGCGCTTCAAACACCGCAGCGGCCATTGCAAACACGCCAGGATCCCCTGACGAGACTACAACGACGCGTTTACCGTCGGCCGCCATTTGCAAAGCGTGCTGAGAGCGGTCGATCTCGACCCGGTTATCGCTGGCGTGCAGGGTCAACCCCTCTCGCTCGGCCACCCGAGCAACATAAGGGATGTAGCCAACCACGTCCGTCGCTTCTGCCAGAGCGGCAGTGACTTCGGGAGTGACCAGTGCTTCGTTTCCAGGCCCAAGGCCAGCGATCTTGACCCAACCGCTCATGGTCGGCGTCCCTGTCCATGAACCAGAATGATTGAGAAATAGGGCGTGATCCCTTCGCAATTATCAGACAGTTTGCAGACCCGTTGGTTCGGCATCTGAGCGTATTCGACGATCCACGCGCGGTCATACAGCCCGGCCTGTTTCAGCGCGCGCTTTACCTTGTCGAAGTTCCGCCCGATCTTCATGACAACCAGCGCGTCGGTCTGGGTCATGCGTTCAGTCAGCGTATCCTCGGGCAAGGTTCCAACAAGAACCGTGAGGACATCGTCGCCCCAAGTTATCGGGTCACCGGTTGCGGTCCAAGCGCCGGACATGCCGGTTATGGCAGGTACGACTTCGACTTCAGATATGTCTCGTAGTCGATTGTAAAGGTGCATAAATGATCCATAGAAGAACGGATCGCCTTCGCACAGGACCACTACATCCTCACCATTTTCGGTAAGTGATTTCAGATGTGTGGCACAGTCTTCGTAAAACACCGAAAGGAGTTCATTATACCTTGGATCTGTCACCGGGATTTCGGTTGTTACCGGGTACTCCATTGGAAACTCGATGGCGTCGCCGGGGATCATTCCATTGACGATCTTGCGGGCCTGACCTGTGCGGCCAGGTTTGCGAAAAAACGCCACATGGCGGGCATTGCGCAGCAGGCGGTCCGCACGGACACTCATCAGGTCCGGATCGCCGGGGCCGAGGCCCACGCCGTATATTTTACCCCCGCTCATTCGGTGCGGCTCGCGATAGCATTGATGGCAGCAACTGTGATCGCACTGCCTCCCAAACGGCCTTTGACGATACAGGATGGTACTGGCTGCGCTTCCCACAAGGCATCCTTGGACTCGACCGCTCCGACGAAGCCCACCGGGCAGCCGATAATGGCAGCGGGGCGTGGGCAGTCGGGATCTTCCAACATGTTCAGAAGGTGGAAAAGCGCGGTAGGGGCGTTACCGATCGCGACCAGTGCTCCTTGCAGATGCGGACGCCACAGCTCTAGCGCGGCGGCAGAGCGCGTGTTGCTCATTTCGGCAGCCAGAGGGCGCACGCGCTCGTCATGCAGGGTGCAGATCACTTCGTTATCAGCGGGCAGGCGAAAGCGGGTGACGCCTTCGCTGACCATGCGGGCATCACACAGGATCGGCGCGCCATTTTCCAGCGCGGAACGCGCTGCCGAGACAAAACCGTCCGAGAAATGGACGAACTCTTCCAGCCCGACCATCCCTGCGGCGTGGATCATCCGAACGGCGACCTGTTCTTCATCGGCATCGAACCGGGCCAGATCAGCCTCGGATCGGATGGTGGCAAAGCTCTGCTTGTAGATCGCCGCGCCGTCGGTTTCGTATTCATAGGGCATCAGGTGAAGTCCATGGTCATGAGTGTTTCTTCGGTCAGGCCGCGTTGGCAGGGCTCATCCCCCGCACGGCCTTGTTTGACAAGGTCAAATCGTCCGGAATTGCCAACCAAAGTGACATCGGCCGGACCCATTCGGGCGCATCCCTTGGCGCAGCCCGATACATGCAGGCTGCCTGCAACGCGCGCGGCCAGGGCGCGCGCCACACCGCGGGTTTCGACCTGCGCCTGCGGGCAGTATGGCGCGCCGGGGCAGGCGTCGGTTGTTCTCAGCGGGTCGGTGCCATCTGTGACAAAGTCAAGGGCGGGTATCGCCGCCCCGCCTTCCAACAGGAACAGCCGCCATGGTGTGACCCGCAGGGCAGTGGCGTTGCTGTTTTCGATCAGCAAATGGAGTTGCCGCGCCGGTAGCTGCCCAAAGGCAGCGCCATAGAGTGTCCCCTGCACGCAGGCTCCCGGTTGAAGAGGCACGCCAATGGGGCCGGGCGCGCTGCCTTGCCACTCGTTGGGCAAACCATATGTGGCAACGGTCCGCGCCATGCGGCGGGTCTCGGTTGTGTGGGTTTGCGCAAACCACTTCGCCAACGCGATCACTTGGTCGATGGCTTGAGCTTCCGACACCACTCGCCCGGTTTCGGCCCCGTCCGCGCGCAGGATCAGGCTGCCCGAACCGAGTTCAAGCCGGATATCCGCCGAGTCATCGGCCAATAAACGCTCGGAACCTGTGTCGATGGCAAAGCCGAACTTGGCAGGTAAATCCGGAAGCTCGGCCAGACGCTGGATCAATTCCTGTGTCAGCCGTGCGGTCAGATCACCGGCTTCATAGAGTGGCGAGACCAGAATGTTGCGGCGAATTTCGATTCCGGGTTCGGCGTCCAGCAGGTTCAGCGAGGAAAGCGCGGCCAACAAGGATTGATGGTCGGTTTCCTCTACTCCACGCAGCTGAAGGTTGGCGCGGTTGGTAAGGTCGATCGTGCCATTGCCGAACCGTTCCGCCAATTCGCACAGCCCTATCGCCTGTTGGGCATCCAGACGCGCCAGCCGAGGGCGTACACGCACAACCAGCCCATCACCGGACATCATCGGGCGATGGGCACTGGGGCACCAGCCCTGCACGATGGGCGCACTCATCCCAACCCCTCCAGGTCGGCGCGGATCGAGTTCCGGCGGGTATGCCATAGCCCTGCCTCCAGCAGTGCACGGAACCGATCCTGCATGGCCTGATGTGCTTGCGGGTTTGCCTGTTGCAGGAAGGCGTCGACCTCTTCATTGCCCAGCGTGGCGTCGTGGTACAGATCGAACAGATGCGGTGCGACTGTGCCGGACAGATGCGCGAAAGATGCCATATGATCCAGCGTCGCCGCGATTTCAGCGGCACCCCGAAACCCGTGCCGCTGCATTCCGGCAATCCAGCCCGGGTTGGCGGCGCGGGCATAGACGACGCGGCTGATTTCCTCGGGCAGGGTGCGGGCGCGCGGGTTGTCCGGGTTGGTATTGTCCAGATGATAGAGCTGTGCGGTACCGCCGGTGATTTTCTTGGCGGCGGCAAATCCGGCCTCGTGCGTGGCATAGTCGTTGGCCAGCAGCAGATCGGTTTCGGTCAGGTCCTGTAGGTGCACAAAGCTGTCGGCATTGGCGACGCGCTGAGAGATGCCGTCCTTATCTTGCGCTATATGCTCGCCTTCCAAAGCGAAGGAACTGGCATCAAGCCAAGCCTCACCCGCTTGCACGCGTGCCTCATCCGTATAGATTTCGGACAGATGAGTCATGTTCAGACCATAGCTGCCGGGGGCTGGCCCATAGACCCGCGCCGCAGGCTCCTGACCGGCGTAAGGATTCCAGTCGGGTGCTTCATCTCGTTTGGTCAATGCGCGAACAGCCTGACCGTACAGCGCTGAAAGCGTCGGGAACACGTCCCGGAACAGGCCAGAGACGCGCAATGTTACGTCCAGACGCGGGCGGCTGAGATCGGTGATCGGCAACACTTCGATGCCCGAGACCCGCTCAGACCCTTTATCCCAAACCGGCTTCACTCCCAGCAGGTGTAGCGCCATGGCGAATTCCTCGCCCGCTGTGCGCATAGTGGCCGAACCCCATAGATCGACGATCAAGCCCTTGGGGTAGTCGCCTTCTTCTTGCAGGTGCCGCCGAACCAGTTCCTCGGCGAGCTTGACGCCTTGTGTATAGGCCGCGCGCGTGGGAACCGAGCGTGGGTCGGTCGTGTAAAGATTCCGCCCGGTCGGCAAAACATCCGTACGCCCGCGATAGGGGGAACCGGACGGCCCGGCCTCGATCCGTTTGCCCGCTAAAGCGTCAATCAGGGCAGAGCGTTCAGCTTGGGCTGAGTGGGCAGCGTCGAAATTGCCCGTCTCATCGGGGACGCGCCCAAAGATATGCAGCCCATCACCGAACTGGCTTTCCTTGATGTCGCAGACAAATCGGTCAATGCGCGTGATCGCCTCGGCGGTGCAGGTTGCCTGATCGAGGCCAAGGTCGTTTTCCAACCCGATCGCCTGCGCCTCGTCCCGGATATCTTCCTGCAGGCGGTCACGGCGTTTGGGGTCGAGGCCATCCGCATTCGAGAACTCGTCCAACAGCGATTCCAGCCGCACCATGCGATCTGGTGTGCCGCTTTCCTTCATCGGGGGGGGGATATGGCCCAACGTGACCGCCCCGATCCGACGCTTGGCCTGCGCGGCCTCGCCGGGGTCGTTGACAATGAAGGGGTAGATCACCGGCAGATCGCCGATTAACGCCTCGGGCCAACATTCGTTGCACAAGGCGACTGATTTTCCCGGCAACCATTCCAGCGTGCCATGCGCGCCGATATGGATCAGCGCATCCGCGCCCAATCCTTTGCGTAACCAAAGGTAAAAGGCGACGTAGGCGTGGCGCGGTGTGCGCGACAGATCGTGATAGTCATCATCGCGCAGTTCGGGTGTGCCGCGCTCGGGCTGCAGCGCGATCAGAGCCTTTCCGCGACGCAGCGCAGTGAAGTAGAACGCGCCATTTGTGAAAGCAGGGTCGTCTTCGGGAGTGCCCCAAACCTTATTGAGATCGGCGCGGAGTGTTTCCGGCAGCGCCGCCAGCGCCACCTGATAATCCTCTAGCGGCCATGAAATCCGGGCATCAAGAAGAGTTTCAGCAATCGGCTCGGCAGGCGCGGTGTCATACCCTTCGCCTTGCAGATCGAGCAACATTGCCTCAGCCGAGGCCAGCGCATCCAGACCCACTGCATGTGCCATCTGCCAGTCTTTGCCGGGATAGGTCGATAGTACCAGCGCCGGAACCTGCTCCGCTTTGGGTTTGTCGTGAAGGTTCAGCCAGCCGGAGATGCGGTTGATGATGGCTTCGATCCGTTCGGGTTCAGCCCGATGAGCGAAGCGAGAATACTCGAGATGCGGGTCGCGTTTGCCCGGCTCTTTGAAGGATACGATGCCCGCGTTGATCCGCCCGTCCACTTCCGGAAGGACCACATGCATGGCAAGATCAGCTGGTGAAAGGCCACGTTCCGCTTCGGCCCACGCTTTGCGGCGTGAGGTGGCCAGCGCCACCTGAAAGACCGGCACCTCTGCCACATCGAGAGGTGAGGTGCCTGATGCGCCCTTGCCTGAGAATGAGGTGGCGTTGACGATCGCCGAAGGCTTCAGCGCTACAATAGTCTCGCGCAGCCAATCGGCGACATTTGGTGCTTTGAGCGACGGGGCAAACAGGCCGACGGCCTCAAAACCTCGCGCGCGCAAGCTGCGGATCAGCGCTGCGATTGGGGCTGTGTCCGCCGAGGTCAGATAAGCACGATAGAAGGTTACGATGATACGTTTCGCATCACCGGGCAGAGCGTTTTCTGTAGGGATCACGCCGTGATCTGGGCACCAGGCGCCGCATTCAGGGATGGTCTTCGCGCCCATGACCGGACCTGCATACAACCCCGCAGCCAGTGCCATCTGCGCCAGAGCGGCCTGCGCCGCGACCTCACCGCCGGTGTCGCACAGATGCGCCAGCCGCCGCAGGGTCGAGACAGGCAGGGTAGAGTAATCATCCAGCCGCGTATCCTCGCGACCGTCTGCGGGCAGCACGGCCAGTGCAATCCCTTTGGCCTGCGCCAGCGCCAGAACCTGCTGCAAGCCGTACGCCCAATAGGGCACTCCACCGATCAGACGGATCAGGATGCCCTTTGCGCTCTCCAGTGTCTGCTCGACATATGTGTCGACTGAGAGGGGATGCTTCAGCGCCGTCAGATTGGCCAGCCGCATCGTTGGCATGCGTCCTTCAGGCCCACCTCCACGATGCCATCCCGCCGCGAAAGCGCCAAGGTCACTGTCGGAAAAGGACAGCACCACCAGGTCCGCCGGGCTCTGACCCAGATCGGTCGGGGTCTCGGTTTCTTCGAGCCCATGGCTTTCGCGGAAGACGACGTGCATAGGTCTTACTCGGCAGCCTCGGTTACACCCACGAGGATATCCCGGATCTCGGCCTCTTTGATATCGTCATGCTCGGCAATGACCACAAGGCGCGAGCGACGGTCTTCGCCGGGCTCCCACAGGCGGTCATATTGGTGACGCACGCGCGCACCGACGGCCTGAACCAGTAGGCGCATGGGCTTGCCCTGAACGGCGGCATAGCCTTTGACGCGCAGGATATTCAACTCGTTGGCCAATCGTTCAATCTTGGCGACCAGATCAATCGGATCGGTTTGCTCGGGCAGTTCAACGATGATGCTTTCGAATTCGTCATGCTCGTGATCGTGATGGCCGTCGTGATGGCTGGGACGCGCGTCCATGTCATCCTCGGCCGCGGCTTCTAGACCCAGCACGACGCGGACGTCCACGGCACCCTCGGCCACTTCGACCACGGGCATGGGGCGGGGCGCTTCGGCGGCGATGATCTCTTTCGCTTTCGCAACGCCTTCCGGGCCAGCCAGATCGGGCTTGGTCAGCAGAATGATGTCGGCGCAGGAAATCTGATCCTCGAACACCTCGGACAAGGGCGTTTCATGATCAATCGAGTCATCTGCCATGCGTTGCGCATCCACCGCCTCGACATTCGGAGCGAACCGACCAGCGGCCACGGCCTCGGCATCGGCCAGAGCAATCACGCCATCGACGGTAATTTTCGAGCGGATATCGGGCCAGTCGAACGCCTTCAGCAGCGGTTTTGGCAGGGCAAGACCGGAGGTTTCGATCAGGATGTGATCGGGGCGCGGCTCTAGTGCCATCAGGGCTTCAATGGTCGGGATGAAATCATCGGCCACGGTGCAGCAGATGCAACCATTGGCCAGTTCCATGATGTTTTCCGCCGGGCAATCAGGAATGGCGCAGGACTTCAGGATATCGCCATCGACGCCGACATCGCCGAATTCGTTGACGACCACCGCCAGACGCTTGCCCTGCGGGTTCTGCATCAGATGGCGCACCAGTGTGGTTTTGCCCGAGCCCAAAAAGCCGGTGATCACAGTGACGGGGAGTTTCTCGAGATTGCTCATTTCAGGGCTCCAATCGGGGGAATGCGGGCCGCACAGTTTTTGCGGAAATGTTCGGGACGTTCGCGCCATTTGACCAAACCGTCCTCGGTGGCGAGGTATTTGGCTGCGCCTTCGACGATGGTTTCAACATGGTCGATCTCGTTCAGATGCTCATACACGAAAGTCCAGCGATCCGGTCCTCCGCGTAGCACGATCGAGCAGCCTTCATCGCAATTCGACAGGCATTCCACAGCTTTCAAGGTAATGCCTTCGGGCAGGCCCGCCTGTTCAAGCGCCTTGTGCAGCAACGTGCCGGGGCGCTGGGCGTCATCCTCGACAGGCAGCCCGCGACGGCAGGTAGTGCAAACCAGCAGTTCGACCGGTGCGGTCTCGGTCATGTCTCTCATCCCCCCAAATCCTCTTCGTGGGGGACGGGGTTTCATGCGGGCCGATCACAGCCCCACACCGGAACACCCCGTCCGGTTTCATCTTCGGGCGTTGGCAGGTCTCCCGGCTTGCGGATGTCAGAGGAGGCCTCTGTCGGATGTCCCGCCTTCCCGGCCATACTGCCAGTGGCTTTGGGCACCCTCTCCGGTCACGGTCGCGGGGGCGGCTGCGTTTGACGGCAAAAACCGCTGACGCATTCCCTTTTCATCTGCTCTCGCAGACACCAACGAAAGGGACATGCGGCAGGGCAGGGTTGCTTGTCAAGCGAGTCGCGCCGATCCGTGAAAAAGCGGATAAAAAGCGACCTGTCGGGGTCGCTGGGCGGCATGATACTTCTGCAACGACGTGCTGGCATGGCAGCAAGATGCGAACAGGAGGATACCGCGCATGAAAGTAGGGTTTATCGGGCTGGGGAATGTAGGGGGCAAGCTATCTGGATCGCTGCTACGAAACGGTATCGATCTGACGGTTCATGACCTGAACCCGGATCTGGTGACCGAATTCGTCGCCAAGGGTGCCAAAGCCGCCAAAAGTCCGGCGCAGCTGATGCGTGATTGCGATGCGGTGATAACCTGTTTGCCTTCTCCTGCGGCCTCGGATGCGGTGATGCAGGAAATGTTGCCAGAGGTCGGCCCTGGCAAAATCTGGATGGAAATGTCGACCACCGATGAAGCCGAAGTCAAACGCCTTGGCGCAATGGTCATTGAACGAGGCGGGGCTGCAGTGGATTGCCCGGTTTCCGGCGGATGTCACCGGGCAGCGACGGGTAATATCTCGATCTTCGCAGGCTGTGATCGTGAGACTTTTGAACGTATCCTGCCATTCCTGACCACCATGGGGCGGCGCATTTTGCACACGGGCGATCTGGGCTCGGCCTCTGTTCTGAAGGTGTTGACCAATTATCTGGCTACCGCCAACCTGATCACCTGCGCCGAGGCATTGGTGACAGCCAAGGCCGCCGGCATGGACCTTGGAACCACCTATGAGGCGATTAAGATATCGTCAGGCACATCCTTCGTGCACGAGACCGAAAGTCAGGTCATCCTGAACGGCTCGCGCGATATTTCCTTCACCATGGACCTGGTGAAAAAAGATATCGGTCTGTTTCAGGAGGTCGCCGACCGTGCCGGAGTTCCTCTTGAGATAAACCCATTGATGATCAAGATTTTCGAAGATGGTATCGCGCGATATGGTGAGCGTGAATTGTCCCCGAACATCATCAGGCGGCTAGAGGACGCGACCGGACTGGAGATCCAGGCGCCAGGGTTCCCAAGCGAGATGCTGGACGACGAGCCAGAAGAACCGGGTTATGAGGTGATCCCACAGAATCGGTAGATAGATTAATCGGCAAGCATTGCGGCTGTCTGGCGACCTGGTTGGACAAAATTCTGGTGCTATTCTAAATAGGTCGACAGGAGTCCGACACCGGCACAGGCAAGAGAACAACTTATGACGAATGAGACCTTTCTCATCGTAACAACGATGAAAAACGAAGGGCCTTTCATGATCGATTGGGTGGCCTACAACCACGCAATCGGTTTTGATGACATTCTGATTTATACCAATGATTGCGCTGATGGTACCGATGCCATGGGTGACCGGTTGCAAGTGCTTGGCTGGGCTCACCACCAACGAAACAGACTGGGTCCGCGCGCTGCGCCTCAGGTTCGTGCATTTTCGCTTGCGCGGAATCACCCAAGCTATCTGTCTTCGGATTGGATTCTCAGTTTGGATGTGGACGAGTATATCAATATCCGTTTGCCCAATAGTGATATAAGAAGCCTCGTTGAGGCCAGCGGCGTGGCGGACGCGATCTCGATCTGCTGGCGCATGTTCGGAAACGCGGGTCAGAACGATTTCGTTGATCGACCCGTACCTGAGACTTTCTTTCTGGCCGCCACCGAAGACGGCTATCCGCATCATCGGACCAAAGGGTTCAAAACGCTGTTCCGCAACAACGGAAAATTCAGCCGTTTTCGCGCCCATCGTCCCAGGATCAATCCAGAAGATGCACCGAACCCTGACGCGCCATACGAAGGCGTGTTGTGGCGGGATTCGGGCGGGAACCTCTACCCAGCAGACCAAGTGAAATGGAAAGCATGGCGTGGTTTCAGCCATGAATTCGCGCGCATTCATCATTATGCTGTGCGCAGCACTGATAGCTTTTTAGTCAAGCGCGACCGTGGGCGCACCAATCATGTGGGGCAGGATCAAGGGCTCAAATACTGGCTCATGATGAACCACAATGATGTTGAGGATCGCTCAATTCTGGAACACATGCCGGCTATGCACGACATCAAAGCTGAGATGATGGCAGATCCGCAATTGGCTGATCTTCATCATAAAGCATGTGAGTGGCACAGGTCGAAAGCCGAAGAATTGAGAGCCAGACCGGATTGGGTTGATCTGGTTGAAGCGTTGCAAAATTCCTCAACCGGAGAAGACGTCTATGGGTGAAGCTGTATCTGCTGAGGATCGCCGCAAGAAGCAAGCTGAGCAGCGCGAGCGGAAGGATTCCCTGCGGCGCGAAATGCTCAAGACCATGCCGCATGGACGGCTGAGCGTTGAAATTGGCGTTTGGAAGGGCGAATTTTCGCGGATTCTGCTGGAAGAGCTACAGCCCTCGAAACTGTGCCTCATCGATCCCTGGCAAGTACAGCAAGACCCGGATGGCGGTGCTTCGCTTGCCGGAGCGCGCACGCAAAAGGATATGGATCGAATTTACGAGGCAGTGACGCGCAAATACAGCACCGAGATTGCCAAGGGGCAAATTTCGATCATTCGCGACTATTCGCAACCGGCGCTGAGTCTGTTTGAAGATCAAAGCATCGGGTTTGCCTATTTGGACGGCGACCATTCCTACGAGGGCGTAAAAACGGATCTGGATGCTTTGCTGCCCAAGATGATCGAAGGCGGCGTAATCATGCTTGACGATTATCACAGGCGCGGTTGGTGGAAAGATGACGTGATGCGTGCGTTCCACGAATTCCTCGGGGCACATTCTGCGGGGCTGCGGCTCAAGGCCATCATGGGGGCGCAGGTGGCCGTTGAGAAACTTTGAGCCGAGATCATTTTTCTGATTTTAGATTCGTGCGACGTAACCTGGGCTGGCTGATGTCTTCCAGCGTCAACAGTGTTAAGCAACAAGTTCAGCGATGACGGATAGGGTTGTTGTCTAAGTCCGATCATTTTTGAATAGCGGCACTTTCCCAGGCAGAAAGGAACTTTCTGCGCTTCAGCGCATCGAGGAACGTCAACAGCGCAGGGTCCAGCGCTATCGCTGCGCTTTCGGTCGTGGAGTCCTGCGTGTCCAGAAGTGGCAGTGCTGCCATTGATTCCGGATTCAGCGTGGTCAGGTGCCGGACAAAGGTTTCCGCTTCCTCCGGCAAGCGGCTTTTGCCAGTTACCATGGCGGTCCGCATCATCGTCGTCTGAAAATCCGAGGGCAGAATGATCTGAAGGGCATCCTTTCCTTCTGTTCGTACAGCCGCATAACTGCCAAGCACGTTGTAGGCCACCGCGATTGTACCATCCGCCAGGTCGTTAATCATGTCGCCCGAACAACAATACAGCCGCACATCCAGGCCGCCCAAAACCTCCATCAAGCGCCAATAGGTTTCCGAGGCGCGGGCGTCCTGCGTGGCGAACAAATAGCCCAATCCCGACTGGCGCACGTCATAAGTGCCGACTTTGCCCCGAAAATCATCCGGGCGGGCGCGCAGCGCTTCGATCAGTTCCTGCCGCGTTTGCGGCATTGGTTGTCCTTCGAACGCGGTGCGGTTGACAACGATGGTTGCGGGTTCCGAAGTGAAGGCGAACAGGCTTTGATGCCATTGCGCCCAAGGGGGGTGCGGAAGATCGTTAAGCGCCAGCGCATATCCGTCATTCGCGAGCTTCAGTTGCAGGTCCATCGCGCTGGAAACGACAACGTCGAACGCCTCTGGCGTGGCTCGGACGCGTCGGTCGATATCGGCCGTGCCGGTCACCAAATATTCGACCGATATCGCTGGATTTTGGGCGACGAAATCCTCGATCAGCGGCGCAAACAGGGCGGTATCGGTGCTGGAAATGACCCGCAGTCGGGGGCCGTCGGCACTTTCGTTGAATATTTGTCGGTCTTCCCAATCCTGAGCCCCTGCGCCGCTGGCGAACAGGCATAGGATCAGAGTGACAAGATAACGCATGCGCCGCCCTCCGCTTTGTTTGACAGTACCAGCGTGCCGCCATGGGCGACCGCGACGTCCTGGGCAATGGTTAGCCCGAGGCCCGATCCGATGGTTCCTGCCGCGTTCTGACCACGTTCGAAACGTCTTGTGAGCGTTTCGATTTCATCGGGCGGAAAGCCTGGCCCCTGGTCACTGACCGTGATCCGGGCTGTGGGTGATCCTGCGACATCGATGACTACGGTACTGTCCGCTGGCGCATATTTAAGCGCATTGTCTACCATGTTCCGCACCGCATTTTGGATGAGGATGGGGTCGCCCGAATACATGACCTGCGGATCGCCGCTCAAAGCAAGCGAAAGGTCTTTCATTTCAGCGATGGGCGTCAATCGCTGGACAAGCTCTCGGATCAGAGTCACCAGATCGATATCCTCGCGCTCCAGATGGTCGGCGCGGAATGTGATCATGGCGTGATCCAGTAGTTGCCCCGCAGCCCGAGAGCTTTCGTCGATGGCGCGCATCATTGATCTTAACGCCTCGCGGTTGTCTTCTCTCTCGACCCGTTGCAGCGTCGCCTCGGCATAAGACCTCACCGTTGCCAGCGGGGTGCGGACCCTATGCGCGGCCTCGGCGATAAAGTCCTCGGATTGGCTGAGAGACTGGTCCAAGCGTCCCATAAGCGAATTCAGCGATGACACCAAAGGCGCCATTTCACGCGGTACTGGTTTTTTGAATGGGCTGAGATCTTGCGGTCCCCGACGGGTGACGGATGTCGTTAATCTGTCGAGCTGACCAATGGTGGCCGAACTCACCCAGAAGGACAATACAGCCGCAAGTAAAAAGAACCCCAATCCCAAAAGGCCGGCATTGCGTGAGATTTGATCCAGCGTCTCCGACAGCGCATCTTGGGTCTGTCCCAAGGCCACTTCGATTTCTGTCTGATTTCCCAGCCCAACCAGTGTGCGGCTGGCACTGACCTGACGAACGTTTTCACCGCGCACTTCACCAAAGCGAAAGGTCCATTTTCCATCAGCGGGTCCTTGAGTTGGGGTCAGGTCTTCGTAGCCGGACAAGAACTCGCCATCCTGAAAAATCGCATAAAACACTCGGTCGTCCGACGGCGTGCTCAGCATGGAAAAGGCAGCATAGGGGATATCGACTTCAAGCTCGCCTCCACGCAGCGCCGCGGCGTCGAGGATCGAGGTGACTGAGGCACCCAGAATGTTGTCCTGACCTTGCTGGGCAACCTGAACTGCATAGTCGCGGACAGCAAAGAACAGCACAAGGGCCAGAATCGCGGCACCGCCGATTAGCGTTAGCGCAAGACGGTTTCGCAGTGATCCGGAAACGTTTGGATTAGTTGCCATGATCCAGCCTGTAGCCCAAACCGCGCAACGTTGTGATCCTGAGCTCCGATTTTTCCAGATGCTTGCGCAGTCGGCCGACATAGACCTCGATGGCATTGTCCGAAACATTGTCGTCGTAGGAGAACAACCGGTCCGCCAGCTTCTGCTTAGAAAACACCTGACCGGGGGCGTTGATCAGCAGTTCCAACAAGCGCAGTTCGCGGTTGCGAAGCGAGACGATGTCGTCGCCCACCGTCAAATGACCCGCAACCGGATCAAAGACGACGCCGCCAATTTCAATCGTCGTTTTGGTCTTGCCGGATTTGCGTCTCAGCACTGCGCGGCAGCGCGCCTCAAGTTCGGCATGGTCGAAGGGCTTGGTGACATAATCGTCCGCCCCAAGATCGAGTGAGCCGATTCGATCCGACACTTGACTGCGGGCGGTCAGAACGATGACAGGTGTGTCCAGATGGCTGGCGCGATGCCGTTTGAGGAAATCGCGCCCGTCCCCGTCGGGAAGCATGATGTCCAGCAGGATCAGGTCATACTCATCGATTTCAACAAAGGCCACAGCATCTTCTATTTTCTCTGCGTGATCAACCACATGCCCGTCCAGTCGCATGCGCGAACTTATGGCATTGGCGAGGTCCAGATTGTCTTCGACCAAGAGGAATTTCATCGGGATCCAATAGTAATTTCACCCATGACAGGTTGATGTCAGGTTGATGTGTTTAGGTTTCGAATAATCTGAGCCGCACTGCGGCCGGTTGTCAAACGGGAGGAATTCATGACGACAATCAAACTGGGCCGTCGCGCCCTGATCGCGGCTGTGACCGCTATTGGTCTGGCTGGACCGACTTTCGCTGAAGAGGTCGTAGATAGCATCCACTTTCTGATCCCCGGTGGCGCAGGGGGCGGCTGGGACGGCACTGCCCGTGGCACAGGTGAGGCGCTGACGAATGCGGGTCTCGTGGGAACTGCATCCTACGAAAACATGTCGGGCGGCGGCGGTGGTAAAGCCATCGGATATCTGATCGAAAACGCCGACAGCAACCACGGCACGCTCATGGTCAACTCGACCCCGATCGTGATCCGCTCTCTGACCGGAGTGTTCCCGCACAATTTCCGCGACCTGACACTGGTCTCGGGCACGATCGGTGATTACGCGGCGATTGTTGTGGGCAAAGACAGCCCCATCAATTCAATGGCGGACCTGCTAGCCGCGTATGACGCCGATCCAAGTACAACGGCCATCGGCGGTGGTTCTGTGCCGGGTGGGATGGACCATCTGGTCGCGGCGATGGTTATGGAAGCGGCAGGCAAGGACGCTTTGGGCGTGAAGTACATCCCCTATGATGCAGGTGGCAAAGCGATGGCCGCGCTTCTGTCCGGTGAGATTGCCGCGCTGTCGACCGGTTTCTCGGAGGCTGTCGATCTGGCGAATGCGGGTGAGGTGAAGATCATTGGCGTCACCGCGGAAGAGCGCGTGGATGCAGCCCCTGATGCGCAGACCATGAAAGAGCAGGGCATCGACACAACTTTCGTGAACTGGCGTGGGTTCTTTGCTGCTCCCGGTCTGCCAGAGGACAAGCTGGTCGCTTATCAAGAAGCCATCGCCAAGATGTATGACACACCTGAATGGGAAGAGGTCCGCGCCCGTAACGGTTGGGTGAACATCCACAACTCGGGTGCTGATTTCCAATCGTTCCTGGAACAGCAGGAAAAGCAGATCGGCGATCTGATGAAAAAGTTGGGTTTCCTGTAAGGATACCTCGGGCAGAGCGGGCAACCGCTCTGCCTCAACCAACAATAAATCAAAGGAGGGGGAAACATGGCGCTGGATCGCTGGATCGCGCTCGTTTTGCTGGGCATATGCCTGACATATGGCTACACCGCCTGGTTCACGATGGATGGCAGTCTGCCCCCCTTCATGCAGCGCAACCCCATTTGGCCGAGCACCTTTCCCAAGGTGCTGTCGATTTTGGGGATAATTGCCACAACGATTATTCTGCTGGGATTTGAAAAGGCTGAGCCCAAAGAGGCTGATATCGATTATCGGAGGCTGGGCGAATATCACCTGGGCCAGGCGCTGCTGTTGCTGGCTTTGATGGTTGCCTATGCGCTGTGCCTGCGTCCGGTTGGATTTCTGATCTCGACATCCGGGTTCCTGATCCTCGGTTCTTTCATTCTGGGCGAACGCAAATGGCACGTCATGCTGCCGGTTGCCGTAATCGCTACAGGTTCAGTCTGGTACCTCGTGCAAGAGGTTCTTGGCATCTACATGCGACCCTTTCCGGGCGTTTTCGGAGGCTGACATGCTTGAAGGATTGTTGATCGGCCTACAAACGGCATTCTCCATCCAAAACCTGTTGATGGTCATAGCGGGCTGTCTGATTGGTACATTCATCGGCATGCTGCCCGGTCTTGGGCCGATGTCGATTATCGCCATCATGATTCCGGTCGCCATTTCGATGGGCGATCCGTCCGCCGCATTGATCCTGCTTGCCGGTGTCTATTACGGCGCAATCTTTGGTGGCTCGACATCTTCCATTCTTCTGAACGCGCCGGGGGTCGCGGGAACCGTGGCCTCAAGCTTCGACGGCTATCCGATGGCTCGCCAGGGCAAAGCCGGGAAGGCGCTCACAGTTGCCGCTATCGCCAGTTTCGCCGGGGGTACGATAGGCGCGCTACTGCTGATGGTCTTTGCGCCTGCATTATCCTCGGTCGCACTGCTGTTCCACTCGGCTGAGTACTTTGCCTTGATGGTAGTGGGTCTATCCGCCATCGCCGCCTTTGCGGGAACCGGGCAGGTGGCCAAGGCAATTGTCATGACCATTCTCGGGCTGATCATGGCCACTGTCGGCGAGGGCGCGCTGTTCAACTTGCCGCGTTTCACGATGGGGATCATGGATCTGCAGTCCGGCTTTGGTTTCATCACGCTTGCAATGGCGATGTTTGCCCTGCCCGAAGCGCTGTTTCTGGTTCTCAAACCCAAGGACCTGCAAGGCGACGAAGGCGAAATCAAGGACCTGCGCATCACAGGATCCGAGGCAAAGGCCATCGCTCCGGTGGTTGGTCGCCAATCTGTGCAGGGTTTCTTTATCGGTGTGCTTCCGGGGGCAGGGGCAACGATTGCCAGTTTCCTTGGCTATGCGGTTGAACGCAATATTGCCCCGAAAGAAGAGCAGGAGGAGTTCGGCAAAGGCTCGATCAAAGGTCTGGCAGCACCCGAGACAGCTAACAATGCTGCCTGTACCGGTTCCTTTGTTCCGTTGCTGACGCTCGGCATTCCAGGTTCCGGAACTACGGCCATTTTGTTGGGCGCCCTGATCGCGCTGAATGTGACACCGGGTCCGCGCCTGATGATCGACGAGCCACAGGTATTCTGGGCTGTCATCATGTCGATGTTCATTGGCAATCTGGTGCTGCTGATCCTGAACCTGCCGTTGATCCCCTATATCGCCAAGGTGCTTGCAGTACCGCGCAACTATCTGATCCCGTTCATTTTGTTCTTCACCCTCATGGGGGCCTATATCGGGCAGAACAATGCCACGGAACTGCTGATATTGGTCGGCTTCGGCGTCTGCGCCACAGCACTGAAATTTGCCGATTACCCTCTGGCACCGCTGCTGATCGGTTTCATCCTTGGCGGCATGATGGAGGATAACTTCGCCCGTTCCATGCAGCTGTATGACGGCATCGCCTTTATCTGGGAACGTCCGATGACGCTGGGCCTGTTGGTGATTGCCCTCCTTCTGGTGCTGTTGCCCAGTTACCGCGCACGTCGCGCCAAGGCGCGAGCGGCAGGCGTGGCCGATGGCGACTGAGCCACTTTCAGGCATCCGGGTTCTTGACCTGACTAATGTCCTGGCCGGGCCGTATTGTTGCTACCAACTGGCCCTGATGGGGGCCGAAGTGATCAAGGTCGAACGCCCCGGCAGCGGAGATCTGGCCCGTGTGCTGGGGGCGGATCCTGATCGGAACAAGGCCGGCATGGGCATCAGCTTTCTGGCGCAGAATGCAGACAAGAAATCCGTGACTTTGGATATGAAGGCTGATCGGGGAAAGGCTCTGCTCAAGCGGCTGGTCAAGACTGCCGATGTGCTGGTCGAGAACTTCCGGCCCGGCGTGATGGACCGGCTTGGGCTGGGGTATCAGGTTCTGCGCGCCGAGAACCCCAGACTGATTTATTGTGCCATCAGCGGGTTTGGTCAGGATGGACCACGCCGGGATGACCCGGCCTATGACCAGATCGTGCAGGGGATCAGCGGTGTCATGTCAATCACAGGTGCGTCGGATACCGCGCCTTACCGGGTCGGCTATCCTCTGGCAGATACCGTCGGCGGGATGACGGCGGCCTTTGCCATAAGCGCGGCCTTGAATGCCAACCCGCGCGGGGCATTCCTTGATGTCGCAATGAACGAGGCGGTGGTTTCGACCATGGGGTGGGTGGTGTCCAACTATCTGGTCGGTGGCGTGACTCCTGCGCCGCATGGGAACGAAAACACAACCTCGGCCCCGTCCGGAACTTTCGCCACATCCGACAACCCTATAAATATCGCCGCCAATCGCGACGAACAATGGCATGCGCTCGCCCAACATCTGGGCCGCGCCGACCTTTTGACGCATCCGGACTACCTAACCCGCGAGGATCGCAAGACCAACCGGCATGAATTGCGTCAAGAGCTGGAACGCACGCTTTCTACCCGTCCATCCAGTGATTGGGTCCAAGAGTTGAATGCGTTGGGTGTACCGGCCGGGCCGGTTATGACGGTGCCGCAGGCTTTGTCCGACGATCAACTCTCAGGTCGCGGGCTGATTGGAACTCTGTCGGCGCACGGAGAGAGGTTACGCCTTGCGGGCAGCCCAGTGGTCATTGATGGCGCACGCTGCATGCCACGATCCGCACCACCGGATCTTGGGGCCGACAACCTCTCGATTTGGGCCGAGCTTGGACTGTCGGACGCAGAGATCGAAACGTTGCGACATGAGAGGGTGATATGAGCGATGTTGCCGATTGGTGGCGCACCGCCATCATCGATATGGAGCCCGGGCGCATTGAACTGCGTGGCCAGCCGATTCAAGACCTGATCGGCAATCTGGGTTTCGCTGAAATGATTTGGTTGATGGTGCGGGGTGACAGACCGACACCTGCGCAGGCTCGATTGTTCGAGGCCGCTTTGGTCGCCGCCGTGGATCACGGCCCGCAAGCCCCCTCGATCGCGGCTGCACGAATGGCGGTGACCTGCGGGCTGTCTCTTAACAACGCGATGGCGAGTGCTGTTAACATGCTGGGTGACATCCATGGTGGTGCCGGCGAGCAGGCGATGGAGCTTTATCACTTTGTAGACGCCCATGCCGAAGGCCCAGAACAGGCATTGGACGACTGGATCGCCGAACGCGGGAAGATACTGCCGGGTTTCGGGCATCGGTTCCATACACCGACGGACCCGCGCGCACCCCGGCTGATGGCCCTGGTTGCTGATGCAGTCGAACAGGACGCCTGCGAAGGTCGGTTCATGAAAGTCGGGCAAGCCGTGGAAACCGACCTGATGCGCCGGAAAGGCAAGCCGGTGCCGATGAATATCGATGGTGTCACGGCAGTGATCTATGCAGAGCTAGGCTTTGCCCCGCCATTGGCACGAGGCTTATTTTGCCTTTCGCGGTCGGTCGGCATTCTGGCCCATGCCTGGGAGCAGACCCAGCAAGGCGGACGCAACAAAGGCCCTACGCCGCCCCACTATCGCTGGACATATCTAGGCGATGGAAGTTGAGGTATGCCGCCTGTCGTTTCTCATGGCTTCGGATGCCTTTTATCCAGTTTCTGAAACACAGCGACATAGTTTGTGGCTAGAGCCTTCGCCTTGCGGCCAACACCGTCCAGAACTGCGTAGTACAGGAGCTGGATAATTTGGGTGAAGTGACGTCGCAGCTGACACAGGTAGGACTGGCGTAGCGTGTTGTCGTTTTCCAGGAAAATGCGCACAAGGCGGACAACGTAATCGCCCTAAGTCAATGATCTAGAGTGAATTGGAGGCGAGTACCGGAATCGAACCGGTGTACACGGATTTGCAATCGATCTGTTGCAGGTGTTTGCGGATTTCTTCGCGGTAGAGTTGTTCTATGTCTAGCAAGTCTCTAAGTCCTTATAAGATATAAAAGAATTTTTATAATCTCACATATTTTGATGCGCGTTGAATCAAGATTGGTGATAGCTTGTGTCGGCTATGCAGACACCGACCAGCATTGAAAACCAGCGTAAATACGACGCCAAAACGGACGCCTTAGTGCGGGCCGTGCAGACCGCACGTGCCGCGTTGCGTGAGGCTGAACACAAGCTGGCCCAGCATCTGCATTTGGACAAGTAACAAGATCCATTAAGATCTTGATTTTACTGTGAAAATAAGATCCGTTTCGGGTCTAAACAGAAGGAAACTGACGATGAAAGAACCCAAACAGCCCGACCTGCACCAGATGCGCAAGGATATGCCTTATGGCGGCATCGTGGATGTGGACATCGGCACGATTACGGTCACCGCTGAACAGTGGAAGAAAGCCGGTGAAGCGGTCAAAGCTGAAGCCCAGACTAAAGACTGATCAACCCAGCTAGGCCGGTGGGGGCGGGTGTGGCTGGCCCGAACTGACACGAACCACTGGCATGAAAAGACCCGGAACGCTTGGGGCGTAACCGGGCCAATCTTGGACTTGCTATGTCAGACGCCGACAATGTTACACCGCTAAACACCGCAGGGCAAACATCCGCTTGGGACAGGGCCACAGCCGAACGCAATTGGCTGGTGTTCGCCATAACGCAAGCCGATCCGCAGACCGGCAAGACCGGCAAATTCCCGACCGACCGGGTCGAGTCGGAATACGCACATGAAAGGGTCAATTTCGACAGGCCGATAAATGTCGATCACGCGGCCCGTTACACATACGCTGAAATGGCTGGGCTGCTGACCCGGCTTACCCCGTTTGGTGACATTACCCATTACGCAGCCGGATACCTGCCACGACCGGGCAGCGCGCTGGTGATTGGTGATCTGGACAATTGCCGCGACCCGGCGACAGGCAACGTCGCAGATTGGGCCATTGGCGTCCTGAAGGCCGGACCGGCTTACGCTGAAGTATCGGCCAGCCAGACCGGCATTCGCCTGCTGATGGAACGCATGGACGGTGACGACCAGCACACCAGCGGTGAAAAGAACGGGGCCGGGTTCTTTGCCAACGGCAAGCGCGGTGCGGTGCTGACCTTTAACAAACTACCGGGCCACGACATACAGCCCGTGAAGACACCAGCCGTGCGTGACGCGATCCTTGCAAGGCGGGGACATCTGGCAAAGCAGACCGACCGTCACACGTCGGACGTTACAGACCCGGTGTCGTTTGAGACGGTCCGACAGGTGCTGATGTCGATACCGAACCCCGATTACGATTATGACACGTGGATCGATGTGGGCTACGCGATCAAGCATGCGCTGGGCGATCAGGGCTGGCCGTTGTTTGAATGGTGGTCCGGTTTGGCCCCGAAGAACCAACCGAAGCAGACAGGCCGTACCTATGCCGGATTGAAGCCTGACGGATCGATCACGTTTGGCAAGCTGGTCCACATGGTCAAAGCGGCCAACGGTGGGACGCTGCCAGACGCTGTGCGGGCCGTGATGGACCAGAGACGGGCCGAACGTCACGCCGCCCACATGCCAGCCGCTGTGCCGCCTGATCTGGCCGCACACATGGCGATGATGCCCGCAGTCGCACCGCAGCCACCTGTCACCATGACCACGTTCAAGGCACATGAACTGGCCTTTTCCCCGATCCCGCCACGTGAATGGCTGGTACCGGATTGGGTGCCGCTGAAGACCGTCACAATGCTTGGCGGGGATGGTGGTGTGGGCAAATCCCTGCTGGCCCTGCAATTGGCCGTCTCAACGTCGCTGGGCCGTCCGTGGATGGGCATGGATGCCGGGTCTGGCCCTGTCCTGTACCTGTCCGCTGAAGACGACACAGACGAATTGCACAGGCGGCTTGCGGGTATCTCTGGCGGTTACCAGGTGCCTTTAAACATGATGCGCGATCTGACCATTGTGCCGATGGCTGGCAAGGATGCGATCATCGCCGCGCCGGAACTGAACGGCGTGCTGAAGCCCACACAGGTGATGAACCAGCTACGCGCGCACATCGCCCTGATCCAGCCGCGTCTGATCGTGCTGGATACGCTGGCCGATCTGAACGGTGGGAATGAGAACGACCGGGCGCAAGCGCGCCAGTTCATCGGCATGCTGCGTGGAATTGCGATTGATCACGGCTGTGCTGTGGTCCTGTTGGCGCATCCATCCAAGACCGGCATGGCGACAGGCGACGGCACCAGCGGCAGTACAGGCTGGAACAACAGCGTACGGTCGCGCATCTATCTGGATCGTGTGGAACAGGACGGTGAAGAACTGGACAGCGATCTGCGTGTGATGCGTCGCATGAAAGCGAACTATGCCCCGGCCAATGACGAAGTGCCGTTGCGGTGGAAAGACAAATGCTTTGTGCGGATCGCCAACATGGACTCGGTGCGTGCGAATGAGTTGGTTCAGTGGCGTGGTGTGTTCCTGTATCTGCTGGACCTGATGACCGAACAGGGCCGCAACGTAACAGACAAGATGTCACGTAGCGGTGCGTCAGTGATCTTTTCGGAACACCCAGACAGTGAAGGGTTGACCAAGTACCAGTTCAACAAAGCTATGGAGTCACTGTTGAGCGATGGTGCGATCACTCTGGAAGATCATTCTACGCCGTCCAGAGACGTGAAATATATACGTCGTGTTATATGATTTGACCTACCGAAGTGCTACCGAAGTGCTACTGAACCCACCTACTGAACCCCCTATACTACTACGTAGTATAAACAGGCTTCGGTAGCCTGTTTTATACAACGCGTAGTTTGATCACGTTGACGGGCCGTGTTGGAACGTGGCGTACACAACGCAGACCCAGCAAATCCCCTAGTCTTTTGCCTATATGATTTGGCCACTGCGTACAGCATCACACGCAGTGACCCACCACCACCAACAGAGGGTCAAGGGCGATCAGGGTATGATATATGCGTTTCATTATAACCATCCCCCACCCATGTCATTGCGTTGACGATTGATCGTGTCACGTGTTGGTTCGTTGCTGATCGGTTGCGTGACGTGTCGTGTGATGGCGACCGTATGTCATCAACGTGTGGGGAGGGTGTTGCCAAGCATGATTGGGGGTCGCGCCACCGCGACGGGGGCTGAATTTCAACATCAAATGGCAAAAATGACCTTCGTTAAAATCATATAAAAATCGGTCTAAATCGGTCCGTAACAGCCGTCTAATTTCGCTGGATTTCACCGAAATAGAGTGATTTATAAAAACTATGGTAGAAGTGTCGTGCGATAAGCTATGTTTATGATGAATCGCGCCCGTCCCGGCGCGGACCTTGCTGGTGAGAGTATGACAGACCCACTGGAACAAGCCCTGAATGACGCACGCATCGACAAGATGATCATGCACGCACGCCGCTGCATATCGAAGCACGTCGGACAGCCAACGGAACACCACACCGCGCCCGGTATCCACGAAATCGCTTGCGGGGGTAATTTCATCAAGGTCCGGCAGGATGTGCGGTCCAGCAAACAGATTCTGGAACAGTGGGTGGACCAGCATGGGTAGACGCAACCGACCACCGAAGGGGAAACGCAATGCAACCAGCCGGACTCCGTCAAAGCCAGTTTGCCGCGATCAAAGGCGAGTACCGGATGGTGATCGGACAGTGCGAAACGTGCGGGACGCTGACACACGATCTGATGGTCAGCTACACCGGCCCGTACGCTGAACCCTTCGACCCTGACCACCTGATTTGCCGGTGCCGTGGATGCACCCGCAAAGGCAACACGACGCTGATCAAAGTGGTGCTGGCCCATGTCGCCGCTTGAAGCCATGCTGGCCGACGCCCAGCGGTGCAACGCCGATCTGAAGGACATCATGCGCGACAGCCGGAGCGTGACATACACAGCCAGCGGAAAAGTCATGCCGATCCGGCAGCGCGACCAGATCGATCAGCGCGCTGGTAAATTGTGTGACGGCTGTGGCAAACACATCAAACCCGGCGATCCGCGCTGGCATTGGCACGGTGATCTGGCGTGTTCGGAAACGTGCTGCGTGGACATCCAGCGTTTTAACAGGTGGGCCAAAACCAGCGTTGCGTGACCACCTGGTAACTACCAGATATGGTATGATATAGAAGTTTTTTTATATCTTATCCCATTGAAATTAATTGCGTTTCGGTACGACTCAAAATCTAGACTCACCACTACATCTGGTGTCATGCTGTCGGTAACCTTCAAAGGACCGACGTATGACCTTGACCGTTCGCACAGCACCCACAGCAGCCCGCAAGCTGGTCAAATCCGTCGGTTACATCCGCCAGCAATTAGACTCCGCATCCCGCGCCGAAGAAGACGGGATCAAAGGGGCGTTTGAAAACAGGGTACGGATAACCGCCAAATTCGCCCACGATCAGGATCGTGCCAAACGGGCCATAGCTGACACCCGTGCGGCATCGGTCCGGTATCAGATCGCCGTCAACGTGCTACTGGGTCGGGTCAAATCGTCATCGACCGATGAGTTGCACCAAACCTGTGCCGACCTGCATCGGATGGATGCCCAGCAGGCTGCGGCACTGGCCGACCAGATGCAGCAGATCGCGCTGAAGGCTGAACAGGTGGCCGACCGCGCAGCAGATCGGCTGGATGGGGCTGAAGATGATCTGAGGGTGACCGACGCTTTGGCGGAATATCTGCACACCCTGTCCAAGCATTCTTTCGACAAGAGCAACCCAGCCGTTCGCGCCAAGCATCGCGATCTGATGGCGTGGAAAACCGTAGCGAGGCAACGCGCATGACTAATCCGTTCAGAGACGACCAGCAGAACCCGTACGACCTGCCGTTGGTCGGTGGCAAGCTGCAACAGACCGGCGCACAGCTGGACGCCAACGCGGTCCTGTACGATCCGGTGTCTGACGCGGTCAATCCGGCTGGTGTGGCACTGATCCAGACCATCATGAAGCAGGTGGCCAAGCGTACGCCCGATGCGGACATGATCGCCACCGTGATGGCAAAGCAGATCGCCAAACACGTCCAGCCCCTGCTGGACCGGATCGACGTTCTGGAACGTGCCTTGGACGTGCGCAAGGCCGACACAGCCGCCGCGATCCAAAAGCACATTGACCAATTCACGGGCGACGATGACGACGCCCCGCTGGACCAGCGCACGCTGGAACGCATGGCCGACCAGCACGCCAAGATGATGGAAGGGGTCCGCAATGGCTGAGGCACCCATGGACGTGCAACGCGTCATGACCGAACTGCCCCGCCAGATCAAACGCACCCGCGCCAAGATGGTGGCGGAACTGCTGCTGGAAGGCAAAAGCACCACAGACGCCAAGCGGATCAGCGACGCCGCACATAAGCGGACGTACAAGAATTGGCTGCGTAAATTTGGTGAAAAACACTACCACCGGCCCGGTTTGGTGGATGCCGCCGAACGAACCCTTAAACGCGAAGGAGTCCTGTGATGAACGCAGCACACGCAAACACCCGCCGCCGTGACAGTGACGACAAAGCGGCCCAAATCCTGATGCAAGAAACCAAAGCAGCCGCCTTTGACGACGCGTTGCAGGTTGCCCGTGACGCACCGGCCACGGCCCGACGCCTGAAAGCTGCTGAAGCCGAACTGGCGGCACGGAAGGAACTGGACAAGCGGCCCGTTGCGGTGACCGTACAGGCACCACGACCGGCACAGGTCAAAGGCGTCACCAAGGTGCCACGCAGCACCGACATCGCCTTTGCCAAAGCGGTGGCCCATTTCGCCCAGCGTGACATCGCGCAGGTGGCCGACGATCTGTTCCCCGGTGATGCGGGCCGGTTGCAGCGCAAGGCCGCGACGGCACCCGCACACACGGCAGACGGCACAGGCGGTGCGAACATCACCGAACATGAAGTCGGCCCATGGGTCGAAGAACTGCGGCCTGTGTCGGTCTATGCTGCCATGGCGGCTGGTGGCGTGCCGTTGCCGATGAATGAGGTTGCCGGCCTGACGATGCCGACCAACCCCGGCACGGGCGACATCAGCGGATCGTTCGTTGGCGAGAAAGGCACGATCCCGGTCAAATCAACCGTGGTCGGATCGGTGAATTTTCAGCGGTACAAGATGGCCGTCTTGTCGGTCTTTTCCAACGAATTGCGCGACACCAGCACACCCGGCATTGAGTCGGTCCTGCGGCGTAACGTGGTGGCTGATACGGCTGAAATGCTGGACGGTCATATCCTCAATCCAGCGAACGCAGCGGTTGCCGGTATCCGTCCAGCGTCGCCTTGGTTCGGTGCCGCAAACCAACCGTCCGCTGGTACCGGTTTGGACAATGTGATCGCGGACATCGCGTATCTGACCGGCATCATCACCGCCAAGCGGCCACGCAACCCGGTCCTGATCATGGACAATATGCGGGTCCAGCGGCTGCGCATGATGCGTGAAGCCGGTGTGTTCCTGTTCCGTGACGAAGTGGAACGCGGCGAACTGTTCGGCCTGCCGCTGATCGTTTCTGCGACGGTCCCGACCGACCATATTTTCGTGATCAATCTGGCCGACTTCGCGTCATGGCTACCGGCACCGGAAATCGACACCAACGGATCGGCCACGGTCGTGATGGCTGACGATGCGGCACCCGCACCGTAGATGCAGGACGAAAACGCGATCAATGACACGGGCGGATCGATCCACGTGTCTGACGCGGCTGGTGATGGCGCACAGGTCATCAGCAGCTTCCAGATCAACGCCACCGTCCTGCGGATGGTCCAACCCGTAACGCACGGCATGTTACGGGCCGGGACGGCTGCGTACGTCACGGGGGTGGCGTGGTAATGTTCGAACCGACCAATGCACCGAACCTGCTGCTGGCCATCGACCGTGACGGCCAACATCGCCTGTGCGCATCCGTGATGGACCGCAGGACGCGGGAAGTGGTGGCCACGGCCCTTGAACGCGTCGTGACGCTATACAAGCCCTGCAATGACGTTCTGGCCGAACACGTGGCTGTCGCGCTGCAACCGTTCATGAACCGACTGGATCAGGAAGGGGTGGCCGCGCGACCGTAACAACCGATCCGAACGGGCTGAAAGGTATCCGTCAAAGCCGTTACGACGCGGGCCTGCTGGTGAACGATTACAGCAAGACACCGACGCCGAAATCAAACGATCACTTGTTTATGCCACGGCACGAACGCACCACACGGAATGGAACGGACAATGACCGGTGATCTGAATCGAAAAGAAAGGAATTGACCGTATGCCCTTTGATACTCCGAAGCCTAAGCGCAAACCCGAAGACCTGAAGAAACTGGTGCGGGTCGGGTCGATCAAAAAAATGGCCAAGATATTGGGCCGCGAACTGGACGAACGCGAACTGGCACTGTTGGACAACGCGCTTAAGGATTGGGAGCCGCCAAAAAGTAAAAGCTAAATCTCCACAACTTCGTCACCTGGTAGAAACACTTGCTCGAAACTCTGCTGCAGCGGTGCAACTAACTAATGCTGTCGTTGACTTGGTCTGATCGAACTGGGAAGCTAGATGGACTGTTGTATGGCACTGGCGAAGCGTCGGGTAAGGGCGTCCCAGTTTTGTCGGTCCCTTAATTTTTCTTACCATTCTGCAAGAGATTTGGCATACGATCCTTGTAGGTTGAAACGGATGGAAAGTTCGTGAACGAACAGTATCTAAAACGAATGATGAAGTTTATTGCAGAACTGGCCGCAATGGCCGTCGCTGTTTTACTGCTTCAATTGTTCATTTTTTGGGTCGGTTTCGATGCGGCGTGGCCGATCCTATTGGGCGTTTTGATTGTTTTGGTCGTCATCATCGCCGCTATGCGAAAGTAGCAATTCTGCTTGTTTGGTGTTCTGCCGCCAAGAGTGGACTTCAGGTATGGCGTATGACTTATTTTGCCAAACGCCATCTGCATAGATCTGAGTAGTTTCCAGCGTCACATCCAAAATCACACCGCCCGCAAGCCTAAGCTGGGTCGTTCCATCAAGAATTTGTTGTTGGAAGTTCTCATCAAGCATTGTGACCGATATTTGATGGCCATTCGAAAAGATGCGCCATTTGGCTCGGCTTTCAATAAGCGGGGCATTTGCGAGAACAACTTCGACCCGCTCGGAGACAACACGCGGCTCTGTTTCAATGTCAGGTTCTTTTTTGATCACTGCCCCCGATCGACCGCCAAACTCTGCTCGAGGAATGACAACAGCAGGACGATCATCTTTCTCGTTCGGGACCGCACCCACACCCGTAATAGCTCGATCCGGCTCAACAGCGCGGTAAAACTCGCGACGTGGCGCGGTTACTGTTTCAGAACGTTCTACGTTTCGAACTGCCTCAGCGATCCTTTGAATATCCTCCTCGGAGAGATTTTCTTCCTCACCAACAATGGCTTCGATGGCTTCGTCCATCACTTTTCCTTGAATATGTCCCGTAGCATTGGTGACCAGAACTGTGGAAATTACCAACGCTAAGTCTCTAAGCCGTTTAGCAGTGACCAAGCCCCGAAGCCCAGCTATGATCCTCAAACTACCTGGTGCGGAGTACTGATAGACCATCGAAAATTCTACGCCAGGTTCCATCAAGAAAACTGCTTCCCCGGCCATTTTTTCAAATTGAACCATCGCTGCGCCAACAGCCCCGAGACTGGGGCGTGTGTCGGGCGAAAGATCAAAGTAAATCGTAAGTGGTTGTTCAATCATAGATTCTATAAAAAATCCGCTTATTGGCTATTTCCAAGCCAATAGGCCTCGTTCAACTATGCATTGCAATAGAAAAGCAATTATTCTCCCAAAATACTCACAACAAGTCACACCGTCGTAGTATTTGTAATTTGCTAGCAACTGGCTTCTAGTCTCAGTTCCGGCTCACCTTTATGGTCGTCCTCTGTCGAATGCGGATAGAAGCATGCCCAAACTGCCCGTTAGCGAGTCTTCGCCGCACTCCCGGTGGCTCTAGATGGCGATACTTACCACGAGAAAATTCCGGCAAATCTAAAGCCAGTCCTTGTTTAATTAACTCTGCACCAATGTCTCGACCGTCTGGTAGATAGCATGTTCCCACAAGTCGATCGTAAGACCTTTCACCATCAAGTTCTGCGGTAATGGTCTGCCCCTTACAAATTTCGACCATCGCCCATTTGGACTTTTGGCCATAAGGCATGTCCAATTCCGGAGCATCAATTCCCGCCAAACGAATTTTTGTTCCATTTATTCGGATAGTGTCTCCATCAATGACATAGGCACGCCCTTGCAGCATCATGCTCTTTGGCATTGCTGGGATTGGATATGCTGGCTTTTGGATGGGTCGCCGATTGTTAGGTCGAATTACTGGCTCTAGGGTTCTTCGTCGGTTGTTCGGTCGAACTACCGGCTTTGGGGTGGTATTTCTCCTGTGGGATCGACTCAATGCTCGACCGACCGAACGACCTATGGAACGACTTGAGCCAGTGAACTTAATTAACAGCCCGCCAAATATCACGGTCAACACAACTAGTTCCATTGATCCAAAAAACCCTTTGCGCAGCAGCTTAGAATAGCTTGTTAGATTTGGGTTTTTCCGGTCGAAATTGCTTTCGATTTAGTGCCAAAAGTTGTTTTGTTTCTGCCAAAATTAAAGTTCTACTGCTTAATAACTTACGTTACGCAATCGAACGAAAGGCTCAGAAGCGATGGACGGGTTAGTTGGTTTGTTATTCCTCGTCGTTATAGGCGTCTTAGTGATTTGGCTTTACATCCTGCCGATCACAATGGCAGGACGACGCAACCGATCCGGTTTGATCTGGTTTTTGATTGGTCTGGTTGGATCGCCACTGCTGGCAATTCTGTTGCTGCTGGCGTTGGGTGACGCACCAGAACAACCGACGGCCTAGCCATGCCCAAAGCCATCAATCACGATTTCACGACAGGTTATGATGTACGGTTCGTTTGGAAATTCGATGTTCCTTATATTCAGCAGAAATTGGGCATAAACGTAATGCGTGAACACAAGGTGGTGCGGATTACCAAATTGCCAGAAAACGGCACAACCCGGTCGGCTGGGGCGGCTGCTGGTTGGGGGACGGCTGGTTTAGTGGTAGCTGGCCCGCTCGGCGCATTGGTAGGTGCCGCTTATGGGGCGCGGTCGCGCGGTACGACCCTGTACGCAATTGAAACCACTGACGGTCACAACGTCATTGTTGAGACGGCCAAATCCAGAATTATTAAAAAGCTGGACATCCAAGCCAATCACCTGTGACCAACCGGGCCGCCCAGTTCCGGCTTAACCGACACGGGGATGGATTTATTGGGCTATGCTAAGATCAAATACTGTAGTGCTTGTTCGAATAGTTCATTTCGCCCACACAGTTCAGTAGCTGGTGGCCCTGATCATTAATTTGAGCAATGTGGTATCCCTCTCGCTCAACAGCTTTTTTGAGACCCGTAACACGTTCCAAAATGGTAAACACCGGCCAGACATCGGCGGCCATCATCGCGGTAATGTATCGGTCTTTCTCTGTTTTGCTTCGTTCTTGTGTGTGGCCACTAAATCGCCGTCTTCGGTCGTTTGTTTGACCGACGTAGAAGATATTGTCAGTTCTGGGATCACTGATTGAATAGACCCAGTAGGTATCGTTAAGCCTGCCTAACGCACGTTCTTCTTTGCTCATTCGTGGCATATTCATTGCTCCAGTAAAATTATTTATATTTTATATGGGCTTACGACACAGTTTGTGCAAGTCAATGCCCGACATAGACTTACGATATTGCGCCATCTAACGGTGACCTACCGGCCCGTCCAACTCGGGTGCAATCGGCAAGGTGTGATCGGGCAGTTCAACACCGTGCTTCTCCAACCATTCCAGTATCTCACCCCATTGGGATTGGATACTCGGCGCGCTGCGATATTCATGCAGTGCTTCAAGCCTACATCGCAGGTCATGGGGAATCGTTGGGGGCCATTTACGCATGGCGCATGTTCTGACTTTGTTTCGCCGCCAGTCAAGGCAACTTGTTGCCCGATTTGTCCATCAAACACATTCACGACGAAATTTTTTCGTTAAACTTTAGATACTTACCAAACATGTCTTTTAGTTTTTCGAGAGACGCATGGTCCCTAAACCATGCCTCAATCTCATGCTTTTCGTTTAAATATTTTTCTTTCTCTGCGCGCTCTTCCTCGGAAAGGTCATTATGCTCAAATGCTCTTTCTCGCAAAGGTTCCCACTGGTCGTGACATAAGTCATAATCGATCGTTTTTCTCCAAACGTTCGTCAGAAAAGTTTCCACTTCCTTCCCAAACAGAAAGTCTGATGCAACCGCGATCCGCATTAACTCTCCTGCTTCCTCAACATTTGGTCGACCGTTTCTCATGCAATCAGAACAGAAGTCTCTGGCTGCAAGGTACACCTCTAGTCGTTTTTCAAACATTGAGAAGTTGTAAGTCGCATCGGCAACTTCTTGATCATGTTGAAACTGTCTGCGCTGCAGCCGGAACAGAATGAAGGTAAGAAAAGCGACCGCTAGTGCTGAAAATGCCGAAATTCCAACAAAAAACTGTTCCGTACTTACAGCTTGAATAGCAGCAAATAACTGTTGTGTAGTCATACTCGTGTCCATCTAGTTGATCCGGTCTAGAAAAGCGGCGACCTTCCCCGGATTGCTCGGCAAACTAACGTTCCATTTTCTAGTTGCAAGCCCTAGTTGAACCATTGTCTGAGGAGAAACAGCAATCGCGTCACCGGGTATGCTCAAGCCTCAAACAGCAACGCTTCCCAGCGGCACATGATGGCCCGTCGCTGGGTCAATCGCTTGGACCGGTTGTAGGTTCGAGCAACGCCCAGACGGGTCGATCCGGCCTGATGGTTCAGTATCCTGTCAATGTCGTTTTCGTCCTGCCCGTCATCGGCCAGATGCGTGGCCATGCTGCGCCTGATGTCCCGTAGCTGGTACTGCTTGCACGGGACGTATGCTTTCTGAAACCAGCGTTTCTTGACGTGCGCAGTGGTCGCCATACCAGCAAACATATTCGGCATCATGCCACCCAGCACAAACGCCCGTGGCGCAAGCGGTACGATGTGGCTGGTGCCGTTCTTACTGGTCGGCAGGTGCATCTCCTGACCCTGCAATCGGTTCGGGCAAAACCGCATCAAATCAGACGGTCTCTGGCCCGTCAGGATCAGCAACCGCAGGAACTGCGCCCATGCCTCACCCTGATACGGTGCCGCGTCATATAGGCGGCGTAGCTGGTCCAGCGTCAGCACCTGATCGCGCGGTGCTTCTTTGGCTGGCATCATGGTCGGATGCAGCCCGGTCCAGTCGTTTGCGCGACAGTACCGCCAGAAGTGGGTCAGGGCGGATCGGTATCGATTCCGCGTGGCCGTCTTCCACCCAGACAGCACGTCCGACAGATCACCGTTCGTGATGGTTGAGACTTCCTGTGACTGGAAGGTTTGCAGGATTCGGCACAGTTGTTTGTACCGTTCCGCACCCGTCTTGAGTGTATCCAGATGGTCCGTTTTGTAACGCTCTAAGGCGTGCTTGATCAGCATAGGTTGTTCCCCTAATCCGTGAACATCCCCTTGCTGACAACCGTCAAGGTGATTATTTGGTTGCATTTCCAACGGCTTACCGTCGGTCACACCAGTGGAGGCGAGTACCGGAATCGAACCGGTGTACACGGATTTGCAATCCGCTGCGTCACCACTCCGCCAACTCGCCTTTTTAAGCAATATCAATAACTTGCCGTGGTGTGAGCGGCGTTCTATCAGCTTTCAGGATGAACGTCCATAGCCTTGAGGGCGATTATTTCTGTCTTGTTTGGAAATTTGACAATACCCCAATGGTACGTTTTTGCCGCGCCCGGAAATGCAATCTGGCCCGTTGCTGCAGGCAGGCGGATGTGGCAAAAGCCAGATAACAGTCTGATAAGGAATGAGCGATCACATGACAGATTTCGCAGCCCGGCGCCTTACGATGGTTGATACTCAGGTCAGGCCCTCGGATGTGACCAAGTTCCCTATCATTGATGCGATGCTGAGCGTTGCGCGCGAAAATTTCGTGCCGGATGCGCAACGTGAGGCAGCCTATGTTGGTGATCTGGTCGAGTTGGGTGATGGACGTTGTCTGCTTGAGCCCAGGACGCTGGCTAAGATGTTGGACGCAGTCAACATTTCCAATGATGAAGTGGTGCTGGATATCGCGCCGGGGCTGGGTTACTCAACCGCAATTGCCGCGCGAATGGCAGAGTTGGTTGTGGCAGTGGAATCCGACCCGGCATTGGCGGCTGAAGCTCAGACGCTTCTGATGGAAGCTGATGTAGACAACGCCATTGTTCATGAAGGACCGCTTGAACAAGGCGCGGTTGAGCATGGACCCTACGATGTGATCATGATTCAGGGTGGGGTCGAGCAGCTTTCAGACACTTTGCTGGATCAACTCAAGGATGGGGGCCGGATCATTTGCCTGTTCATGGAGGGTGATCTTGGCACGGTTCGTATGGGTCTCAAGTCCTCAGGCCGTGTCTCGTGGCGATTTGTGTTCAATGCTAGCGCACCGATTTTGCCCGCATTTTGCGCTGAGTGTGCATTTTCGCTATAGTTGGCAATAGAAGTATTTTGATGCCTTGATTACTTGAAAACACCGGCGCAAACTGCGCTGGTGGTTGCGTAATTTCGATTTGAGAGGACTTAGTTATGCGCGGGACGACGACAGGAAAGCTGGTCAAAGGCCTGACTTTGGCTGCTGGTGTTGCATTAAGTGTGATGCCCGGAAGGTCGGTTTGGGCAGATAATCTGACCGATGCATTCATCGGCGCGTATAACACCAGCGGCTTGCTTGAGCAGAACCGTGCCTTATTACGCGCAGCGGATGAAGATGTCGCCATTGCGCTCTCAGCGCTGCGTCCTATCATCAACTGGACCGTGCGGGTGAGCCGGGATTACACGCGCACCAACACGAGCAGCTTGATCACGACGCGCGAGCCTTCGAGCTTTTTTTCCGGTCTCACGCTGAGCCAGTTGATCTATGACGGTGGCGCTTCCATCCTTGGCAAGCAATCGGCGCAGGAAACTGTGCTATCCACCCGTCAGTCTCTTATTGATATTGAACAACAAATCCTGATCAGAGCCGCGAACGCCTATCTGGGTGTTCTGCTGCAGGAAGAGACGGTTGCGATCCGCCAGAACAACGTGGAAGTGTCGGCGGAAGAACTGCGCGCATCACAGGATCGCTTTGAAGTAGGTGAGGTTACACGTACAGACGTTGCCCTGTCCGAGGCACAATTGGCCAGCTCTCAGGCTGATTTGGCGGTCGCACGTGGTAACCTGAGCATTGCTCAGGCTGAATACGTAAACGCCGTTGGCAAGACACCTGGGCGGACGGCTGGTCAGCCAAGGCTGCCCAACCTGCCGCGTTCAGAGGCGGATGCGGTGAATTTGGCTCAGCGGAACCACCCTGCGATTCTTTCCGCACAGCATCAGGTGCGTGCGTTGGACCTGATCGTGCAGCAGCAGCGTGCAAATCTGGGTCCGAATGTCAGCCTGAATGCGGATGCGGGCATTACCGAGAGCTACGACAATGACGATTACATCAACGATGCGACGATCTCACTGAACTTCAATCAGCCGATCTATTCCGGTGGCGGTCTGGCGGCAGCGGTGCGTCGTGCGATGGCAACTCGTGATGCGTCGCGTGCCAACCTTCTGAACGTTCAGAAAGACATCACACAAGGTGTTGCCGATCGCTATGCTGCGTTTCAGGCGGCAACTGCAAGCCTGCGGGCGTCAACAGAACGGGTTCGTGCTTCGCAGGTGGCGTTTGACGGTATTCGTGAAGAAGCAACGTTGGGTGCACGGACGACCTTGGACGTCCTGAATGCCCAGCAGGATTTGCTGGACGCGCAATTGGCCGAGGTAGCATCCCGGACCGAGCGGTCGCGGGCTGCATATGAACTGCTGCAAGCCCAGGGGCTGTTGACGGCAGAGCGTTTGGGTCTTGCAGTGCAGATCTATGATCCGACCCTGTATTACAACCTCGTGAAAAAGGCGCCGTCGCAGGTCAGTAAGCAAAGCCGCGATCTGGATCGAGTGCTCAAGGCATTGCGCCGCGACTAAAGGGCATCGCTACCTGTTGTGGCGCTGGCTCAGATTGGCTACAATCGGGCCTAGGTTAGAGCGGTAGAAAATAATGTCAGATCGTGTTGTAAGCGCCAATATTCAGGACGTTCTTTCGTCGGTTAAGCGAATGGTCGACGAGGACGCGCATGACGAATCAGAATTCATATTTGTTCCGACGGCCCCGGCTGCCAAGCCGGGCCGGTTGGTTTTAACGGATGCGCTGCGCGTCAGCAATGAACCGCTGATCGCCAAGAAGGCCGCGCCCTTGAAACTGATGCCCCAGCATAGCGCGGGTGACAGTACCCCAAAGCAGGCCGCAAATGCACCAAGCAACCCTGCCGAACCGATGCGGCTGCAACCCAGCGATATTGTGCGCGCTGGTGATGTCGACGCCAAGGCAGACGCACCAAAGCGCGACCTAGCGGGAAGCCTCAGCGCCAAGATTGAAGCTTTGGAAGCTGCTATCGCGCGCACCGAGGATCAGTGGGAGCCCGATGGCGAGAGCGATGACGACTACTCTGGCACCAAGACGCAGGCTGTTGAATGGCCGGCAGACAGAGCTTTTGCGCAGTCTCAGGCGGCTGAACCAAAATCCGAAGCCACATTTATTCGCGACCCGGAGGTGGTGGAAGATATGGCACAGAAGCCGACCGATGTGACAATCGGAGAAGAGGAATTGCGCGAACTCGTCGCCCAGATCGTCCGGGAAGAGCTGCAGGGCGCGCTGGGCGAACGGATCACGAAAAACCTGCGCAAGATGGTTCGGCGTGAGATCACGCGGGCGATCGCCGCAGCGGATGTTGACTGAGGTCTAACTGGTGCGTGGCGTCTGCGCCATCGCGAGAAGCAGATCCAGATCCATATGCTGTTCCAGATGGTCGGCAAGGTCGTCCAGCACTTGTTCGACGCCGTCTTCGTAAGCTGTTTCCGATGTCACGCCAAGTTCTGCCAGATAGCTGGCGCGAAACGTGTCCGAGGTGAAAATCCCATGCAGATAGCTGCCGCGTATGCGCCCATTGGCGCTGGCGGCACCTTCCGGGCGACCTTCGATCTGCAGCCAGGCCCGAGCGCAATCCGGGCCATCAGTACGGCCCATGTGGATCTCATATCCGCTGACGGGTTCATGACCGGGCAGGGCGGTTGCTGAGCGCAGGATAACCTGCTTTTCTCCGGCCATTGTCGTGCTGACATCCAGCAATCCCAGCCCTTCGACCCGACCGGGGCGTCCATCGACGCCATCGGGGTCCGAGATGGTTTTGCCCAGCATCTGATAACCCCCGCACAGGCCCAGAACATGACCCCCGCGGCGGACATGGGCATAAAGGTCGATATCCCAACCCTGCGCCCGGAAATAGGCCAGATCGCCGATTGTAGACTTACTGCCCGGCAACAGCACCAGATCGGCATCTCCGGGCAGGGGGCGGCCTGCTGGGATGATCTCGACCGTAACGCCTGGTTCGGCGGAAAGCGGGTCGAGATCGTCGAAATTGGCCATCCGCTCAAGCTGAGGCACAGCGATCTTGCATGCCCCCCCGGTATGAGAGCGGATGTCCATCATGTCTTCTGCCGGCAGCTTCCATGCATCATGGAACCAGGGCACCACGCCCAGGCAGGGCCAGCCGGTCCGGGATGCGATATCGTCGCGCCCTTCATCGAACAGGGAGACATCGCCCTTGAAGCGGTTAATCGCAAAGCCCCGGATCATCGCAAGGTCCCCGGCCTCCAAGACGGCTTGCGTCCCCATGATCTGAGCGATCACGCCACCCCGATGAATGTCGCCCACCAGAACCACCGGAACCTGTGCGGCACAAGCAAATCCCATATTGGCGATGTCACCCTTGCGCAGGTTAGTTTCTGCCGGACTACCCGCGCCTTCGATCAACACCAGATCAGCGTCGCTGCAAAGCCTTTCAAAGCTTTCCAGAGCCGCACCCAGCAGCTTAGACTTGTCCTTGCGATAATCGCCCGCCTTCATTGTACCTGCGCGCTGGCCCTGAAGAATGATCTGCGCGCCGGTATCAGTTTCGGGTTTGAGCAGGATTGGGTTCATATCCGTATGCGTCGGTCGTTTGGCCGCCCGCGCCTGCAGGGCTTGCGCGCGCCCGATTTCGCCGCCGTTTTCCGTAACAGCGGCGTTGTTCGACATGTTCTGCGGCTTGAACGGAGCCACGCGCAACCCGCGTCGCGTATAGGCGCGGGCCAACCCGGCCACCAAAACCGATTTGCCGACATTGCTGCCGGTGCCTTGAATCATGATGGACCGCGCCATGGCCTGTCTCCTATGCTCGGGCGCAGATGACCTGATTTAAGGCCAAAGGAAAAGCCCCATATGAATACGCCTGCGCATCTTTTGATCGGTGCTGCTGTTTTTGCGCGCCCGGCCCGGGGCGCGACGCTATGGGCAGCTCTGTTTGGGTCCTTGTTGCCGGATTTGTCGCTATACCTGATGGCCGGCGTTTCGCTGCACATTCTGAACATCCCGGCACAGGTGGTGTTTGATCAGCTTTACTTTTCACCCGCGTGGCAAACCGTATTCGCCATCGATAACTCGTTCATTTTGTGGGGAGTGGCACTTGCACTCGGGCTGTGGCGCCGCTGGCACCTGGTGACTATTGGCGCATCCGCAGGGATACTTCATTTGGTGATGGATTTCTTATTGCACGCAGGCGATGGCCGACCACAGTTCTGGCCGATCAGTTCATGGGTCTTTCACAGTCCGATCAGCTATTGGGACAGCACACATCATGCGGCTTGGATCGCGCCGATCTCAGTGACGATTTGCATTGCCGCCTATGTGGTGCTTTGGCAGCGCGGCCTGTCGGTTTCGGCAAAACTGTTCTTTGCGCTGTTACTGGCGGCCGAGCTTTGGGTGGCGTGGCAATGGATCATGTATTTTTGATCTGACCAATCAGCCCAAAGAAAAACGCGCCCCGATGTCAGGGCGCGTTTTTTCAATCGGATGCGAGCGTCAATCAGGCCGCTTCGGCCTGCTGAGCCGCATTCCGGCGCTCGCTTTCTTCGCGGGACAGCGCGACAGACGTCCGTACGCCGCGACCAACAAATTCCATCAGCCCGCCAACAACCCGCTCATTGGGGTCGATGCCGGCGCACGATAGTACTTCGCGCCCATCGCGCGAACGCGCCCAACGGGCAATTTGTTCCGGTCCGTTGCCATACTTCTTGTCGTCGGCGATGGCATCATCCAGAGCAGCCAGTACAACGGCTGCGAAAAGTTTGCGTGCACGATTGCCTTGTTCGTTGTTAAAGGCAGTGCCGTCAACGAAATCTCTCATCTCGTCTTTCCTGTTTTTCTTGCTCTTGCAATTTTCGGCGTGACGGTCCTTATGACCTATTACATGCGATTCGGATACACCTAAAATGCATAGTTGCGTTGCGTCATTTGCATGGCTCGCTGCAGGTGCAGCACTAGGTTTCGTTGTCTTGTCAGGTGTGGTCACGCCAGATATAGGGACGAGAACTGACGCATCAACCGTTTGTGAAGGATTTAAGTCATGCCCAAGATAAATGGGAACGAAATTCGCCCCGGCAATGTGCTTGAGCATAATGACGGACTGTGGGCGGCGGTCAAAGTGGATCACGTAAAGCCCGGCAAAGGCGGAGCTTTTGCCCAGGTCGAGCTGCGCAACCTGCGCAATGGCTCAAAGCTGAACGAACGCTTCCGTTCGGCCGACAAAGTCGAACGCGTGCGCCTTGAGCAGAAGGATCAGCAGTTCCTGTACGAATCCGATGGCATGCTGGTGTTCATGGACTCCGAGACCTACGAGCAGATCGAACTGCCTTCGGAACTGCTGGGTGAGCGCCGCCCGTTTCTGCAGGACGGCATGACTATCGTTGTGGAGTTTTACGAAAGCGAGGCGCTGAACGCCACGCTGCCCCAAAAAGTGACCTGCAAGATCGTCGAGACCGAGCCGGTTGTGAAGGGTCAGACTGCGGCGAACTCGTTTAAGCCAGCGGTTCTGGACAATGGCGTCAAGGTCATGGTGCCGCCTTTTATCGGGCAGGATGAGATGATCGTAGTGAATACCGAGACCATGGAGTATTCCGAACGCGCGTAAGCGGACGATAGTTCGGTGCAAAAGGGTCGCTCTGCGGCCCTTTTTTAGGTCCGAATGCGATAGCGCTCGGGATGATCTCCAAACAGCTCCAGCATCAGTTCGTACTTGATGCGATTGGCGCTGACCTGTCGGTAGAACGCGATCAAGAAAGCGGTCGGGCCTTGAATGCGTCCGAGACCGCTTATCGCGGCCACGACGGTGCCGACATCGGTTTTACCCTGCAACACCAGCCAGCCGCCCAGCATCAGAATCCCAACAGTCCCTGCGCCATTGATGATACTCAGCAGGAACTTGGCCGAGAGTTTCCAGATGAACATCTTGCGGCGGGTCTCGAATATCTCGTCGAACTGTTTCTCAATCGCTCGCGATGCCGCCTCAATATCCTCGTGCGTCAAGCGGTCGGTCGCGCTGCGCAGGATTCGAACACGCTCGGCCACGAAGATGTTCACTTTTCGCTGAGAGGCCAGAACGATAATGATCTGCGGAACGATCATGGAAAGTGCGATCAAGCCCAGCCCCGGTTGGGTTGAGGAGATGTAGCCGATCACGCTGATCAATGTGCCGATTTGCACCACAGGATCGGAAAACGCACCGCCTGCGAACTTGCCCAGCTCTTCCGCCTCAGCAGATACGGCCGTTGTCATCGTGCCCGAACGAAGGTCTTGCCCCTCTTCGCTGAGATCGATTGATCGGGCAAGCAACCGTCCCCGGATCAGTCGGATGATGTCCTCGCCCAGCGTTCCAGAGCGATACCCGAGCACCCATTTCAACGTAAGGCTCAACAGGATGACGCCCATCATCCCGGCGCCCAGCAACAGCAGGCGATCCACTTCGATGCTATCAGATGTCAGGTGATTGACGATGTCGCGCTGGAACTCAAGCGGAGCGGCCGCCAGCGCAGCCACCGCCAATGACAGCAGAATAAGGATGATTTGCCGTCCGGCGCTGACACGCCATATCGCGGTATAGAGGCGAAACATGCACGTATCCCGTTAGGCCAATTGCAGTCAGTGATACCGCGCGGCCCGGCCGCGTCAAATACGCAAACAGTTTCAAAAGAATGGGCGTGCCGGTTCAGCAACAAAATCAACCTGGCAGTTTTAGCGTCGCGCCACCTGCCTGCATCTCGTCCCCCGCGCGATCCAGCCGAAGGTATGCGATCGCCTTTCCGCCAGACTGTGTAAACAACACCCCGGCGGGTTTACCACTGGAGTGAATCTCGGTCCCGACCGGAGCGGTGCCCGCGATCTCGACAACGCGCAGACCTTTGCGCAACACAGTCTTGTGCTTCATGCGCGCGGTGACCTCTTGTCCGACATAGCAGCCCTTCTTGAAGTCCAAGCCATTCAGCGCCTCGAACCCGGACTCAAGAATATAGCTGTCTGGCGTCAGTTCGATGCTGGTTTCGGGGATACAGTGACGGACGCGGATCGCATCCCAGTCCGTACCGTCATCACCTTCCGGAGCGGTAGAATAAGCACGCCATCCCAGATCAGGATGCCGCGGGTCGGGTAGGGCGCCCTCGGGCGCGGGGCCGGTGCCGCGTTGTACGTTCAGGTCGGTCTGGTCGATGGTCACATCTGCACGCAGCTTGTACATCGTCAGTCGTTTGGCAAGCCCGTCGGCCAGCACATCGGCCACATCCAGCAGCACCGACTCACCGTCTCGTTTGAGAAAGAAGTCAGCCAGGTACTTGCCCTGCGGGGTCAGAAGGGCGGCGTAGACCAGCCCGTCGTCCAGCCGCTGCACGTCATTTGTGATCAGCCCCTGCAGAAAGCTATCAGTATCGTTGCCGGTCAGGCGCAGAATGCGGCGATTGGACATGGGTTGATCCTCGTCAATTCGTCTGGCTTCGTGATATAGGAAATCGCGCCGCCATGACCAGAGGGTTTCAGACGTGTCCGCCCCGATCAGCATTGTGATTCCAACCCTTAACGCGGGGCATTCCCTGCCGGGAACGCTGCAGGCTTTGATGGAAGGGCTTCATTCAGGCCTGATCCGAGAATTAATCGTGACCGATGGCGGCTCAGAGGATCCAACACTTGAGATGGCGGATGAAGCCGGAGCCATGATCGTAACAGGCCCGGCGTCAAGGGGAGGGCAGTTGCAAAGGGGGTGTGCCAAAGCATCTGGCGATTGGCTGCTAATCCTGCATGCCGACACCGAGTTGCAGTCAGGCTGGAGCGCCATCGTGGCAGAGCATCTGCGTTCGCACAGGCCAGCAGCCTTCCGATTGCGGTTTCGCGTCAGTGGGATTGGTGCCCGCTGGGTTGCTGGTTGGGCCAACCTGCGTAGCAGAGTGTTTGGGTTGCCCTACGGCGATCAGGGGCTGTTGGTGCGTCGCAGGGCTTATGACTCTGTCGGAGGATTCCCAGATCAGCCACTGATGGAGGATGTCGCCTTGATCCGCGCTTTGCCGCGCCCGGTACTGTTGAAAGCAGACGCGGTTACGAGTGCGGAACGCTATATCCGTCAGGGTTGGTTTCGGCGGGGCGCGCGGAACCTTTGGACTCTGGCGCGGTACTTTCTGGGGGCTGATCCGCATCTGCTGGCGCAGTCGTATCGGCGTTGAAGGCTGTGCGTAGCTCAACGATGGATTTGCCCAGACGGAACGGTGCAGCAAAACTTACCAGACATAGGGCAATGATCTGTAGTACCAAAATATGCGCATTCGCCTGCAGATATTCCCATTCATCCTTGAGCTTGCCGACCTGTTCGATCAGATCGTCATAGCTTTGGGCCAGGATCAGATAATCACCGGCAATCGCAGGCACCTTGCGCCGCATGTTGTCAATTGCGGTTTGTGTATCATCGTCCAGAGATGTGAAGACGAGAAATTGATCGATGCTGAAGGCATCCGCTTTCGCGGCCATCTCGCGGGCCTCATCCATGTCATCACTCGACGTGCGGCCGAATAGAAAATGCAGGCCTTGAAGCGGGGCTACTTCGTTCGTGACCGCGATGAACAACGGTAAATCGGCATTGCTTGCGGTTGAGGCGGACAGAAACTCTACCTTTTCGCACAAAACAGCTGTATCCGGGTCGTAAGCGGGGTCACAGAACCTCAGCCGAAACCGCGCGGCATCACGGTCGAATGCAAGCGTGGCGGCATAAGCAACGTCGATCTGCCGGTCCAGCCGCGAACTGTCCGAGGTGTAAAGCCCGGCCAACACGGCGACCAGCGCACCGATCCCACCCAATACGACCCAGACCAGATCCGCCAGTTTCCACGCCCGATGCCCTGCAGGTTTGCGGAACAGAAATCCTGTGCCAAACAGGCCGATCATAAAGGCCAGTATCAGCAGAGGTAGTTGGTTTTCAGCGATGAAAGTCATACGCCGGAGTGTACGGTCTGCGCAGCATCTGACAACAGGGCTCACGCGCAGTTGTACCTTATGAAACGTCGCTACCTGACGTCAGGACCCCGAGCTTTGGCCGAACTTGCGAAACAGCTTCGTCCGGTCAAAGGCCTGCTCTAACTCGTCCGTGCGCTGCTTGACACTGTCCCAGAGACGTTCCTGCATTTCGGCAATGGCGCATTCCAATAGCACAATTAGCGAAGTCATGGAATCCCAGGCCGAAGGCACTGCGATCCTTACCGCAAAGGTGTGTTTCGCCAGCCGGTGGATGGGGGATCGCCATTGATCCGTCAGCAGGACAACCTCGGCCCCGCGCTCATGGCAAAGCTGCCCGATCAACAAAGTAGTGTTCTCATAACGCCGCACATCCAAGGCCACCAGCACATCGCCTTCGCGCACTTCGAGCAGATCGTGAGTCCACGACGCTGCATCTGACAGCAGCTTCACATCAGGACGGATCATCTGCAGGTGGAGGTAGAGATATTGTGCCAGGGTCCCGGTTATGCGTCCGCCGGTGATAAAAACACGCCGTTTGGGGTCGCAAAGCATACGGCAGAAACTGTCAAACTCATCCGGGTCGACCTCATCAATCGAACGCCGCTGGTTCTCAAGCGCTTGGCGGGAGTAGCGGTTGAGAATGTGTTCTTCAGGCAAGTCATTCTGCCAGACATCCCGTTTGGCGACGGGCCCCGAGATCATCTCTTTCACTTCGCTGCGTATCGCGGACTGAAACTGCGGATAGCCATCAAAGCCGGTTTTCTGAAGCATCCGCGCAACCGTGGCGGTGGAAACCGAGGCGATACTGGCCAGCTCGGTAATGCTGCCAAGCCCTGCCATGGGGTAATCATCCAGCAGCACGTTGACCAACTGCCGCTCGGTCGGTGTCATCATTTCGCGATGCGCAAGGAGCCTTTCTGTCACTCGCACGGAATACTCCTTTCCCTTTCTACCCATGTTTATGTGGAAAATTTGACAATGCAATCTGACTTGGGGAATTTTATACAGGAAATTTATTGACAGGTTAAGAACCTCTGTGGAATTTTTTCCAAATGGAATCACGTAGCGCCACTCTCACCTCTGCTCAGCTTGATTTCGGTCCTGTCGTTCACATCGACGACGCGCCGGAGGAGCCTTCGGTTGTGGTGGTGTGCGAACACGCCTCGCATCGTATCCCGGACGGACTGGGGGACATGGGGCTAAGTGCCGAGGCACTGCGCAGCCATATCGCGTGGGACCCGGGCGCGCTGCCGGTTGCTCAGGCACTGGCTCAGCAGTTGAACGGCGTGCTGGTGCATGGCGGGGTGTCGAGGCTGGTTTATGACTGCAACCGCCCTCCCGAAGCCCCCGATGCTATGCCGGAATGCAGTGAAGACACACCGATCCCGGCGAACCTTGAACTGAGCGCCAATGCGCGTCAGCAGCGGATCGAAGGCGTTTATGTACCGTTTTGCCAAGGGCTAGAGGATGTTCTGATCCGCCATCACCGCACGCTAAAACTCATGGTGACGGTTCATAGTTTCACGCCGATATACCGCGGAAAGCCGCGCGATGTTGAGCTTGGTTTGCTGCATGGCCAGGACGCCCGCTTTGCCAAGGCGATGTTGGCCAGCGCCGCGCACGAGCTGCCCCTGGTTACTCGATTGAACGAACCCTATTCGGCGGCAGACGGGGTGGCGCACACTTTGGATCTTCACGCAGCGCCCAACGGATTGTTGAACGTCATGATCGAGATCCGGAATGATCTGATTCAGACAGCCGAGCAGCAGCGGGTCATGGCCAATTGTCTGGCCCCGTGGATCAATCGTACCATTGCTCCGTTCTGTAGCGGGGTGGGCGAATGATCAAGGCAATGTCAGCATATGTGCGTGTGGTCGATGCGGTGAACTACCGGATCGGGCGGGTCATGATGTGGGGCCTGTTCGTGATGATGGGTATCCTGCTGTGGTCCTCGATCTCGAAGACCTTCTTTCTGCCTTCGCTCTGGACGCTAGAAATGGCGCAGTTTGCGATGGTGACTTATTACATCATGGGGGGGCCGTATTCGATCCAACTGGGTTCGAACGTGCGAATGGATCTGTTTTACCATAATTGGAGCCATCGCCGGAAAGCCTGGTTCGATGCCTTCACGGTGCTGCTGCTGATCCTTTATCTGGGTGTACTGTTCTACGGTGGGCTTGGATCCACGGCGTACAGCCTGGGCTATTGGGGTGATGAGCCTGTCGCCTATTTCACAGGCCTGCTAACCGGCAGCGAAGAGGTCGGACGGCTTGAACGATCCTCCACCGCGTGGCGGCCATACATCTGGCCGGTCAAGGCGATCATGGTCTTCGGCTTCTTCCTGATGCTGCTGCAGGCGATATCAGAATTTTTCAAAGACATTGCGCGGATCAACGGGCAAGAGATCGGGGCAGCGCGGGCATGAGCCAGGAATTTATCGCAATCTTCATGTTCGCTTCGATGATGCTGATGCTGTTCACCGGGCAGCGCGTCTTTGGTGCCATTGGTGCCGTCGCAGCCATTGCGGCACTGGCGCTCTGGGGGACAGGCGGGCAGGACATTCCGTTTTCGGCGGCGATGAAGCTGATGAAATGGTACCCGCTGCTGACCCTGCCGATGTTCATCTTCATGGGCTATGTCCTGAGCGAAAGTCGTCTGGCCGATGACCTCTATCGCATGTTCCACGTCTGGATGGGGCCGGTGAACGGTGGGCTTGCCATCGGCACCATCGGTCTGATGGTGCTGGTCTCGGCCATGAACGGGCTTAGCGTGGCCGGTATGGCCATCGGGGCGACGATTGCGCTGCCTGAACTGCTGCGGCGCGGATACGACAAGACCATGGTGACGGGGGTCATTCAGGCCGGGTCGAGCTTGGGCATCCTTGTGCCGCCCTCGGTAGTTCTGGTGCTTTATGCCATGATCGCGCGGCAACCCGTCGGTCAACTTTGGCTGGCAGGCATTGTGCCGGGGCTGCTGATGGCGTCTTTGTTCATCCTCTACATCTGGATTCGTTGCCGGCTTCAGCCGCATCTGGGACCAGCGATGGAAGACGCGCACGAGGTCCCAAGGTCCGAGAAACTCCGTCTGCTCTGGGCCGGGGCACTGCCATTGATGATTTTCGCTGCGATGATGCTGCCGTTCGTGAACGGTTGGACCTCATTGGTAGAAAGTTCGGCCATCGGAGCGTTGGCGGCGCTTGGGGCGTCAGTCCTCAAACGTCGGATGACGTGGAAGATTTTCGAGGACTGTACCAAGCAAACCTTGGCCATCTCGTGCATGTTCATGTGGATCATCCTTGCGGCGCTGGGCTTCGGCGCGGTGTTTGACGGGCTGGGCGCGGTCAAGGCCATCGAGAACCTGTTCACCGAGCAGTTGGGGCTGTCACCGTGGCTGATCCTGATCCTGATGCAGCTCAGCTTTATCATCATGGGCACGTTCCTGGACGACACCGCAATGCTCGTCATCGTAGCGCCGCTCTATGTGCCGCTCGTGGGGGCGCTTGGCTTCGATCTGATCTGGTACGGTGTACTTTACACCATCACCACCCAGATCGCGTATATGACGCCGCCTTTCGGCTACAACCTATTCCTGATGCGCGCAATGGCTCCGCCAGAAATCAGTCTGCGGGACATTTACCGCTCAATCGTGCCCTTTGTCGGGGTGATGATCCTGGCGCTCGCAATAATCATGATATTCCCCGAGATCGCCTTGTGGCTGCCCGGGTATGTTTACGGAAATTAACCAGAAGGCCCGACACACGGGCACCCAAACTTAAACGGAGAGGAAATTGACATGACGACAAGACGTAAGTTTCTGAAAACTGCGGGGGTAGGGGTTGCGGCGGCACCTTTGGCAACGCCTGCACTGGCGCAAAGCACGATCACATGGCGGATGCAGACATATGCCGGTCCTGCACTGGCCGAGCATGTGATCGACCCGGCTATCAAGATGTTCAACCAGATCGCCGGTGACCGTATGCAGATCGAGCTGTTCTACGCCGATCAACTGGTCCCGACCGGAGAGCTGTTCCGCGCTATGCAGAAGGGAACCATCGACGCAGTTCAATCGGATGATGACTCGATGGCCTCGCCCACCGAAGTCACTGTTTTCGGCGGCTACTTCCCGTTCGCTTCGCGCTATTCGCTGGACGTACCGGTGCTGTTCAACCAGTGGGGCTTGAACGAAATCTGGGACGAAGAGTATTCGAAGGTTGGCGTTAAACACATCAGCGCCGGCGCGTGGGATCCGTGTCACTTTGCGACCAAGGATCCGATCAATTCGCTGGAGGATATGAAGGGCAAACGCATCTTCACCTTCCCGACAGCAGGCCGGTTCCTCAGCCAGTTTGGCGTGGTACCCGTCACACTGCCGTGGGAAGACATCGAAGTTGCAGTTCAAACCGGCGAGTTGGACGGTATTGCCTGGTCGGGCATCACCGAAGACTACACCGTGGGTTGGGCGGATGTGACTAACTACTTCCTAACCAACAACATTTCGGGGGCCTGGGCCGGCCACTTCTTTGCCAATATGGATCGCTGGAACGAGCTACCGGAAGATCTGCAAACTCTGTTCAAGGTCTGCTGTGACCAGTCGCACTACTACCGCCAGTGGTGGTATTGGGGCGGCGAAGCCAACCTGCGGGTTAACGGTACCAAGATGCAATTGACGACCATCCCGGATGAAGAGTGGGCGACGGTTGAAGAAGCTGCTGTTAAGTTCTGGGACGAAATTGCTGCGGAATCCGAGACCAAGGCAAAGGTCGTGGATATCTTCAAGCGCTACAACGCCGAAATGCTCAAGGCCGGGCGGCCCTATCGTTACGGATAAAATACTTGACCGGCCCGTTCTTTCGCGGGCCGGTCGTTACAGGGACAAAGAATTTTCGTCGAAAATTCTCGCATATCACAGAGGTATTGCATGCTGACATTTGAGCATTTGAAGGCTGAGGTTTCGTCTGGCGAGATTGATACGGTATTGGTTTGTCTGGTTGACCTTCAGGGCCGTTTGATGG
>NZ_JBQFRF010000004.1:0-465887 GCF_056537265.1 Ruegeria sp. CG1
AGAAGCTCTATGAGCAACTCGTAACGGAGGGCTACACCGGGTCTTATTCCCCGGTTCAGCGCTTTGTGCGCGACCTGAAGCGGGCTGGCACTGGTTCGAGCGAAGCGTTTATTCCGCTGCATTTTGCGGCAGGTGATGCGTTGCAATTTGACTGGAGCGAAGAACGGGTTGTCCTGGGCGGTGTCGAGCAGAAGGTGAAGGTTGCCCATTTCCGCCTGTGTCACAGCCGCAAGCCCTTTGTCGTGGCTTATCCCGGCGAAGCCCAGGAGATGGTGCTGGATGCGTTCGTGCGGGCATTGGCGTTCTATGGCGGCGTGCCGCGCCGGGTGATCATCGACAATCCCAAAACGATGGTGACCTATGTCTCGCGCTCAAAGGACCGGATATTCCATCCCCGGTTCCTGGCCTTGATGAACCACTATGTGATGGAACCGGTGGCCTGTACACCCGCTGCGGGCTGGGAGAAGGGGCAGGTTGAGAACCAGGTCCAGTTTTTGCGCGGCCGGTTGTTTGTTCCCAAACCCGCCTTTGGTGATCTCGATGCGCTGAACGATTGGCTGCGCCTGCGCTGTGAAGAACTGGCAGAGCGCGCCCATCCCGAGCATCAGGATCGCACCATTGCAGAAATGTTCGAAGACGAGCGTGCTGAGCTGCGCCCTCTGGGCCGGGCATTTGATGGATACGTGGAGAAGACCGTCCGCGTCCGCTCCACCTGCCTGGTTCAATATGCCAGCAATCGATACAGTGTGCCCTCCCGGTTCGCCGGACAACATGTGTCGCTGCGCGCCTATGCTGGCCGGATCGTGCTGGCGTCGGGCCAAGAAGTTATCGCCGAGCACAAACGTCGCTTCACTCGCAATGTCAGCTATTTTGAGCCATGGCATTACGTGCCGCTGCTGGATCGCAAGCCCGGCGCCCTGCGCGACGGCGCCCCCTTTGTGGACTGGCAACTGCCCGAGGCCATGCATCGGATCAGGGAGCATTACATGGCCGGCAAAGGCGGGGATCGGGAGTTCGTCGATTTGCTTCTGCTGGCCCAGGATCACGGGATCGAGGTGGTCGAGACGGCTTGCGAACTGGCGGTGGAACAAAACACCTTGCGCCTTCCTGCCATCATCAACCTGATCAACCAGTTGGTAGAACCGGTCATCACACCGCTCAACGACGCCTATACCTATCCGCAACTAACCTTGCGGCCCGAGGCCGATTGCAAGCGCTATGAGATGCTGTGCTCAGCTGAGGAGGCGGCCGCATGAACGCCCTCATCGACCAACTGACTACCTTGAGGCTGCATGGAATGGCAGCTTGCGCCCATGATTTGCTGTCCGCGCGCAAGCCACCAAGTCTGACCACAGCGATAAAGCAACTGATCGACGCCGAGACTGTAGAACGCCGGGTGCGCTCCATCCAGTATCAAATGCGGATCGCGAAGTTCCCCCATCACAAGGACTTCGCCACCTTCGATTACGGTGCGGCCGCGGTTACCCAGAGCCAGATCGAACCGTTCTGCACAGGCCAGTTCACCGACGAGGCGCATAACCTCATTCTGGTGGGCGGAACCGGCACGGGCAAAACCCACATCGCCATCGCGCTTGGAACCACCCTGATCAACAACGGCAAGAAGGCCCGTTTCTTCAACGCCGTCGACCTGATCAATGCGCTGATCAAGGAACAGGCCGAGGGCAATGCCGGGAAGATCATCCGGCAGCTCTCCGCCCTGGACTGCGTCATCATCGACGAGTTGGGCTACATCCCGTTCCCCAAGTCCGGCGGTGCGTTGCTGTTCCATCTGATCAGCAAGCTCTATGAGAAGACCAGTGTCATCATCACCACCAACCTGGAGTTCGGCGAATGGGTCTCGGTCTTCGGCGATGCCAAGATGACAACCGCGCTTCTGGATCGCGTAACCCATCACTGCGCAATCATCGAGACAGGCAACACGTCATACCGGTTCGCACAGAGCAAGCGGCGCAGAAAAACATAAACGTCGCGCAAGCAAAGCCCCCAGACGGACTCGCTATATGAGGGCGGCCCGCCTGGGGGCTTTGCGCCACATAGGGTGGGTCAAATTTAAATGCTGAAACCGGGTCAGTTTTGAACGCTCATTGACAATTGGTATGCGCAGCTTTCTAAACCTGCTTTCAATCCACCAAATTGGATATTTGGCCCGGTCTGGACGGTGCTTTATGTCTTGATCGCCATGGCGGGTTGGCGCCAGTTCGAAACAGACCGAAGCTCGACTGCCATGAAGCTGTGGTGGGCACAGATGGGTCTAAACTTTTCGTGGTCCCCAATCTTTTTCATACTGCAACTACCGTGGTTTGCGTTTGTTGTAATTGCCGCGTTGCTGGCTGTCATCGTCATGTTCATCGCTCTGGTCAGGAGCTCGGATCAGGTTTCCGCACTAGCCTTCCTGCCGTACTTTGCATGGGTCGCATTTGCCACTGTCTTGAACCTTTCTATTGCAATACTGAACTGAGAAAAAACGATATGCGTGGAAACTTCGCTGGGCTTGTTTCAGGTCTTGTTATCATCGGATCTATAATGGCACAGGCTGATGAAAATCTTGCAGAAGACTTCTCCAAGTCTCCGGAGACGAGTTGGGACTACGTTGCCGACACCGTCATGGGAGGAGTTTCTTCAGGACAGGTGCAGTTTCGTTCGGAACGTGATGTTGCGTTCGCCCGGTTGACCGGAACTGTCAGCACAAAAAACAACGGCGGCTTTATCCAGTTCCGACGCAAGTTGTCTGATCGACCAGATGAGGGTGTATCGGGCGTCAGGCTGTTGGTACGGGGGAATGGCGAGCAATACTTCGTCCACCTCAGGACACGTGGCACGGTGCTTCCATGGCAATACTATCAGGCCGCGTTCGCAACTTCTGACAACTGGACCGAAGTCTGGTTACCTCTCCCAGGCTTCAAGGCTTCAGGTGCCATGTTGCGCGCTATTCCCGTTGCTGACGAAATCACCTCAGTTGGAGTTGTAGCCTACGGGAGAGATCACGAGGCCCGCGTAGATGTCAGCGAGATTGGTTTCTATTGAAGGTTTCCCAAGAGAGGGCTGCAATCTTCAAATAGGTCTGTTTGGAACCGCGCGGGATCTAAATTTACAAACCATCTTCCCGATGGAATACATTCCGTTGATGCCCGAGCATCAATTTGGACAGGTCTGATCAGGCTGCTCAACAACAGCAACCGACATTGCCATTCCAATTGTCTTTGCTCATCGTTTCCAAGCGACTAAATTGGGTCCATGGAAGAAGTCACTCGACTGACCGAATGGATGATTACAGAAGGTCGTCGCTCCGGTGATCCTGTAAAGGTGGTGTCACAGTTTTGTTCCTCCTTGATCGAGGCCGGAGTGCCGCTTTGGCGGGCAAACATTGGCCAGCGCTTTGCCAACCCATTGCTTATTGCCTGGGGGGTAGTTTGGACGCCTGAAGGCACCGACAGCTACGACGTCACGCATGAGACGATGTTGACAGATGGCTATGTCGGGAGTTCATTCGAGTATATTCTTGCGAACAGAAAGCCACTTCACAAAAGTCTACGGCGACTGGACTCGGAAACAGAGCATTCATCCTATCTTGAATTTGCAGAGCAGGGTGGCACCGACTACTACGCTACTTTGCTCTATTACGGCGATGGATCGCTGCATGGATGTACGTTCGTTACTCAGGCAAAGGATGGATTCTCACCCGAACATCTTAGGCTGATTGAAGCGGCCTTACCGGCCCTTTCTTCCGCCTTGGAACCTGTCACGATGCGAAAATCGTCTAAAGGTCTGCTTCGAACTTATTTAGGAGATGGACCTTCCGAGGCCGTCTGGAGCGGCAATATAAAGCGCGGAGAGCGAACAACTTTGGATGCAGTGGTTATGTTCTCTGATCTGCGAGGTTTTACGGCACTTTCCGAGACCTCTCCGGAAGAAGATATCTTCGACACGCTTAGCGACTATTTTGATCTGGTGGTTAAAGCCGTAGAGGACAACGGTGGAGACGTCCTCAAGTTCATGGGCGATGGCATCCTGTCGATCTTTACTATTGAAGCGCAAAAAGACCATGCCGTCCGCTGCAGAATGGCGGCTCTTGCAGCGCAGAGTGTGCTGAGTGGTTTGAACGATCTCAACACCAGACGAGACGGGTTTCAAAAACCGCCTTTGGATGTTGGTATTGGAATTAACGTCGGGCAGGTCAGCTATGGTAATATCGGCAGCCCCGGCAGGCTTGATTTCACAGTTCTGGGCGGGGCGGTGAACGTTGCAAGCCGAATTGAAGGTTTAACAAAAGCAATTGGTCGGAGGGTGTTGGCGACGTCAGCCGTTGCAAGTGCTGCTCCGAACATGTTCGTTAGCTGTGGGGATCACGAAATACGTGGCCTTGCGCAGCCCATTGAGTTGTTCTTTCTCACTGAAGATGCACAATAATCAGCTATGGTTATTCAAAACAATCTACCTTCGGCATCTTACGAAATTAGATGATCGCTTGAAATGAAACACAAAGCGCAAAAATCCACTAAGGCACGGCAAGCTGAATGTAACTGTTAGAGTAACAGGATAACGGGACTTGCCCGTTGTCGTTCAGCTTCCCTGGAATGATGAACATGGCCATTGACTTTGGTAGCAGGCATTTTCCCGCCAGCAGTTGATAAAATGAATATCTAGTCTGTATTAAGAATTGGATATTGGGAAATATCTGCGACTGATGACCTATGTCTTTTCTGCCGCCATCTTCGCAGGCGTCGGTGACGGCCAAGCGATCAGGTAGTTTGCAGAAACCTAAAGCTGGGACCCAATTGGTAAAATACTTAATAACCCGGCAACTATGTGATCCCAGGCCGATCCTGTCGGCTCGAATTGGTACTCAAGAATGGTGCCATCATTGGCTCTTGTCGTCCATTTAAGCTGGCCAGCTTGCTCGAGCGTCACGTTATATGTGTATGCGGGTAGTGCGTCGTCCAAGGCTCCCATCGTCTGCGCAGTCAATGCTGGCGAGTCAATCAGAATTCCCATCTCGGTGTTGATGTTGACAGATCGCGGATCCCAGTTGAATGAACCCACGAACAAGTACTGGTCATCAATTGCAAATGCCTTGGAGTGCAGGCCTGACCTGGATTGAGCCCAGTTAATACCGCGGCGTTGGACTTGATAAGCGTCGGGTCGCAGCTCGTAGAGTTCTACTCCACCGCGTAGTAGTGCTCGGCGTTTCTTGGCGTAGTGTGCGTAAACGGGTGCGACGTCGTTAGATGCAAGTGAGTTGGTTACAACCTTTACGTCGACCCCACGGTTCTCGAGTTCGGTCAGCCATTTCACACCGTTGTTGCGCGGCACGAAGTAGGCGGACACGATGTTCACTTCACTGCTGGCATTCTCAAAGTACGGAAGCAATTGAGATGCAAGAACGGGACCTGAGTTCTCGAGGCCCGCGGCCTTTGAAGGCGGATCAGCATAAAGTTTCGCTGGCAGCCAATCCAGTAACAGGGCGCCATCCGCGAAGTTCTCTTTTGCCGACTTTCTGAGCGCTGCGCCGTACTGCGTTTGCTTCGCTTCCTCGACGAGTTCATTCAACCTGCTGCGTGCATCGCTCAGGTCAAATTCTTCGGGTTCTCCGACAACCACGCGAGCCGGAACAGCGAATTCGCTGTTCCAGTAAGCGTCAAAGCTACGTGAAACTTCGCGTACAACTGGGCCTGCGGCCAGCACATCCAGATCAGCATAGTTCATTTCTTCCCGCGCCAAAAAATACTCGGCACCAATGTTTCTCCCACCCACAATCGTGAACACGTTGTCTGCTGTCATGGACTTGTTGTGCATTCTGCGATTGATGCGTTTGAAATCAGTCAGACCCGCGATCAAAATGCTCTGATCTCGCCAGAACGGGTTGAATAGCCTTATTTCGATGTTTTTGTGATTGTCCAACGCAGCGGTCATCGCGTCGTAGCCGGACGTATCCATATCATCCAACAACAGCCTGACACGAACACCTCGATCCGCCGCTTGCAAGAGACTGGCAGCGAACAGGTGACCGGTTGGGTCGTCGTGCAGAAGATAGTATTGCGCGTCTATCGTTCGCTCGGCCGCAGTGGCCAACAACAGCCGTGATACGAGCGCTTCTTCTCCATCACTGATCAGCTTGATGCCTGACCGACCGTCTTTAGGATCCCCAAGGCGATTGGCCGCCTGACCCAGAGCCGTGCTGGAATTTGCCGGTAGCGCAGCTGATACCGTCTTTTCATACGTGCGGGTTTTCGGAGCGCAAGCGACAAGAAACAGCGCGCAATAAACACTAATCACGAATTTCCACAGCGCCATTGGCTTTCTCCAACCCTATGCCCTAGGTGACTACGCCCGAGCACGCGATTGCAAGTTTGTTCTATGAAGCCTGAGGTTGTTTCGTTCGCTAGTGTTGATTTCGTAACTCTCGCAAGCGCCATGTTGTTGGTTTGCGATTTCGGCACACCCCTAGTTCCAACGGACTATGGCAGAACCCAGATGCGTCGAACCACACCGCTTGTAACCAGTTTCCGTGTTATAAGTCTCTGATCAGGTAAAATGATGCTCTCTGATTTTGGAAGTTTAGGTGCTCTTAGCATTGACGTGTTACGATTCCACCCCACAGTTTTGACGCAGATTTTCGGAGCATCCAGAGTGTTTGTGAGGACAACCGCCTTGTTGATTTTTGCTGTGTCGACCCCGGCCACGGCATTGCAGCTTCGCGAAACAGGGCGTTATGAACTTAATCAGCCCGCAAGTCTTGACTACGATCCGACCTTTTGTGGGTTGTGGATTGCGAACGAGGGGCCCGAGGCAATTCTCGTTACATTGCAAGGTGATGAATTGCGCCGTATATCCAGCGATCTCTTTCGGATCAAAGCAATTGCTGTTGAAGGGGATCACTTGTTGCTGGGCGATGGTCTCGGCAGTCTTCAACGTGTCACCAAGGACGGATCACGCCTGGGAGCACCCTTCGAATTGGAAGGTGGTTTCGCGGATACGGAAGGAATTGCGATCAACGCCAAGGGACAGATCGTGACCGTAGAGGATGACCCCGAACGGTTGTCGTGGTTCACCTCAGAGGGTGCTTTGACGGCGAGGTTGGATACCATGAAGCTCTCTCCTCCCTTGAGTGAGGCGCAGGGCATCGCGATTGATCCGCGTACCGGCCACATGTTGATTGTTGATGACTGGGAAGGGTCAAACAGCCTGTATGAGTTCACGGCAGATGGCCAACTGCTCGCCCAGCAAAGTTTGTTGGAATTCGGAACCGATCCAGAAGGCATCGCCATTAGGCCGGGGTCCAATCAACTGTTCGTTGCATTCGACGGTGGCGCGAAGATTGTGACATTTGACTACACGCCCACTTTGCCTGAAGGATCGCCGCCGCTCCCGCCGGGCGCGGATTGCATGATGTTCTGAAAATTTGGTTGTTTGCTTCGGCTGGCGCAGGTTTCGGCTAGTCGCGCTCGCTGTCCAAAGTTTCGCGTATGAGCGTCAGATTAGGCAATGATTCATGGAACGGTTCAGGCCCGAGTTCGGACAAAACTGGAGCCAGGGATTCCGACATCCGCTCCATACAAGCTTTCAAAAACTCCGCGCCTTGCGGTGTAGGCCGAGCAATTTTCGAACGTTTGTCATTGGGGTTGGCTTCAAGAGTAACAAGGTCATGATTTTCAAGACTGGAGAGTATGTGCGTCATCGAAGTTTTAGGCACTTGAAACGCGTTCGAAAGTTGCTGTGGAGTTTCACCCTCGGGACGCCGTACCAGATGGCCCAAAATTCCGAATTGAGTCGCCGTCATTCTACCAGGCAAGAACGCTTCCAGCTTGGTCGAGATCAACTGATTGATGATCCCGACCTCGGTGAAGAACCGGTAAACTTCGTTGGTCTCATCTTCAGGCTTCATTCAGAATTCGTGTCTCCAGCGGCCAGCGTGGTGTGGGAATTGGTTCAGGTCCATACCCCAAACGCAGCAACATTTGCACCGTGTGGCCCGGTGACGCAAGAAGCTCATGCGCCAGAGCGTACTCATCGGCCATCTCAGGATACTCTTGAAGTGCCTGGCTGACCGGATGAACGCCTAGGCCCATTTCGGTTGTCTTCAGGTAGAAACGCATCAACTGACGTCCTGCATCGATTTGATCGCTTCGCGTATTTTTAGCTGTCGTGAGAACTGCGTACTGCGGTGTCGCGTCTAGCATAGCGAAATAGTCTTGCATGTGCGCCTGAGTGCCTGGGTGATCAACGTTCATCAGGGTCTCATTGTCCAATAGGCCGGTAAGTCGCAGCGTTTCCAGAAACGGATCGCGTAACTCAATCCCGTCCGGGTTGGCGTTGATTTCTGCTTTCCCGATCCGCATGAGGTCCACGGATTCTTTCAAGGTCTGCGGTGTTCGCATTTCGATTTCAAAAGCGCGTTTCGTGAGGTCTCGAATACGGACCACCAAATCTTCATCGGTAATCAAAGTTGCATAGTTGCCAAGCGTAGACACTTGATCGGCAGAGAGGCGCTGTTCTGTGTACGGTTCTTTGTTGGAATGCCGTTTGAGGATTTGATCTGAGAGTGGATCGGATGCCCCGCCAGATACAAACATCGCTTCTGCGATAGGTCCGTCATTCCCATCTGGCAGTAACTCGACCTCTGTATCAAACCCCTGTGCACCTGCTGCCAGAACCATCGTCTCAACAAATGCGCCGAGGCCAATATAGAGCTGGCGGTGGTAAGGGTCGGTTTCAGGAAGCTCACGTTCAGGATCACGGTGGATGCGCACTTTGTCTTGCCCAACCAACTCGATCAGCCAAGGTTGCAAATTGTGTGGATTGGGGGCGAGAATTGCGTAGGACAAAGCAGCCTTGCGTGGGTCATCATACGGTTTTGGCGTCCACGGAGCTAAAGCTTCATGGGGCGTACGTGTCGTGAGAAACCCAGCCGCGCCCGTTGCCGCCAGTATTGTGCCTCCGCCTAGAATCTTGAGAAAACGTCTTCGGTTTGGCATCTTGACTCTCCAATAGTACGATATCGAATTAAATTAATACGAAATCGTACTATTTCAACCCCAATCGATGCAGTGATTGTTTGAGCGACTAGAAAAAAGAATATCAGAGCAGCCGGAGGCAACTGCGGGTTGCCGTTATCGACAAGTATTCGGAGCGCCTTTAGTACCGAAAATAAGCAGATATTTTAGATGATTAATGGCCGGATACGAGAAGATCAGAGGCTGTTGAGCCGATGCTTTTCGAGTATCTCGCAAAGCATAGCCTTGGCTTGCAGCCTGTGTTCTCGATGACGTTCACGGGCGACATCCGGACGACCTTCACTAATCGCTTGGAAAACAACCCGATGATCTTCATTGGATTTGACGGGCAGGGGTCTGATGAACAAGGTCGTTGCGCGCGCGCGGCGCACCTGGTCGCTCATCATGGCGACAATCGCTTCGACCCGTTTGTTGCCGCCCAACCGAACGAGCTCTTGATGAAATAACTCATCGGCCTCGGCCCAGGCTTCAAGATCTTCGGCTTCGATGGCTCGGTCCATCTTCGCAATTGATCCAGCAAGTACTGCCAGTTCATCTTCTGAATAACCCGCTTCGGCAGCGCGTTGTGCAGCGAGGCTCTCGAGCTCCGTCAGGATGTCGTAGATTTCACGCATATCGTCTGATGAAACCGGCAGTATCCGCACGCCTTTGCGGGGCCGCATCTCCAACAACCCCTTGCTTTCCAACATCAGCGCAGCTTCCCGTATCGGGGTGCGGGACATACCAAGGGTTTCGGCGAGTTCCGACTCCAGGTGGTCAGTTCCGGCTGCAAGTTCGCCGGACAGGATCATCTGCCGCAAATCCCTAACGGCGCGTTGCGTATTGGAAAGAGTTTTTGCGTCTTGACCCTTCACGGCGTCTCCAGGTTGATCTTTCGTCCCTCCGCAGCCGAAAGATAGATGCTCTCTTCGATGCGGATCACGTCCAAATAGTCTCGGGCCGTGTTTTCCAGCGGCGTGCCCTTTACAAGGCCTGAAACGACGTGACTTTGCAAGGCGTGGACGCAATCGCCGCCAAATCCATTATGATCGCTTGGAGGTAGAATTTGCTGCTGCGCCTGCTTTCCAAAAGCGCGGAGTTCAACTGAACCATCGCCGTTAAGAACCAATGATCCTGTTGTTCCTTCAATGAGAGCTTCACCCATAGTTTGACGCAGGTTTTTGGCGCTGTGGTCAAGACACCTGTTCCCATCGAACAGAGCTTTCAAACCATTGGGATGATCAAACAGGATATAGCCGGCGTCCTCACCCGCGATAATGGGGTTCACTTGGCGCAAGTCCGCATAAACTGCGATGGGCGCATCGAACAAGAATCGGAATGTGTCTACCCAGTGAACTGCTGTTTCATGAACCAGGAAACGCGGCATGTCCTGAAAATACGGCTGCCGGTCAAGATAGGCGCGTGGTCCTTGTCCGTCGCCAGGCCGAAGCCGGAAAGTAGCTTGTAGAGGTGTACCAATTCGACCCTCGGTCATCGCCTCTTTGATCGCGCGATACCAAGGTTGAAAGCGAAAGTTCTCGTGTACAACAATAGTTGCTCCTACCGCTTCGGCCTCTGCAACAATTTTCTCAGCTTCATGCAGCGACATGCAGAAAGGTTTTTGGCAGATCAACCACTTTATTCCAGAGTGCAGCGCCGTTCGGATGGCATCGGCCTGCGCCAAAGGTGGAAGGATGATGTCCACGAGATCTGGTTTTTCCGCCTCCAGCATTTTTGACAGATCATCGTAAGCGGCCAGTCCTGTTTCTTTCGCCTTTTTGATGTCACGGTTGCAGGATGCAATCGGAACCGCTCCGGGCATTCGAGACCAGCTTTCGTAGTGGAACTTGCTGAAATACCCCGCACCTACGCACGCGACCGTGATGGCTTGTTGAGTATTCATGCCAACAATGCTTCCAATACCGATGAGGCTGCGTCCTGCGTTCCGGCGGTGCCACCAAGGTCACGCGTCAGGTTTTGACCGCTCTCAGTCACCTTTTCCACGGCTTCCCGTAAACGTTCGCCATCTTTGGACAGTTCTGGATGATTATGGGTCAACCCTAACCATTCAAGCATCATTGCCGCAGACAAGATCATCGCGAAAGGATTGGCAGTGTTTTGTCCCGCAATGTCCGGAGCAGAGCCGTGACAGGGTTGGAACACGGCGTAGTTCAACCCGATATCTGCTGAAGGAGCCAATCCAAGACCGCCCATAAGGCCGGCGCCAAGGTCGGAGAGAATGTCTCCGAACATGTTCTCAGTGACCAAAACATCAAATTCCCAAGGTTTTTGAACCATCCATAGAGCGGTGGCATCAACATAAGCATGGTCTGCCTGCAATTCGGGATGGTTTGCAGCTTCTGCATCAAACATCGATCTGAAGAACGCAAAGGCGCGGAATACATTGGCTTTGTCGACACATGTAACTCGACCCCGACCGCGCCCGGTTCTTTTGCGGTTCTGGGCGAGTTCAAACGCAAACCGGAACAGTTTTTCGGACACCTCACGAGTGATCAGCAGAGTTTCACGTGCTTCGTGTTCGGTAACTTCTCCAGCGCCTTGGGTGAAGAACAGTCCTTCTGTGCTTTCGCGTATCAAGACAAAGTCGATCTCTTTTTCGGGAGGCAGCGCCAAGGGGGTCATTTGTCCGCTGCTAACCTTTACCGGACGCACGCCGGCAAAAAGGCCGAGCTGCTTCCGCAGGTCGATCTGTGGTGAAATCTCGGTTCCGTCAGGGTAGCGAACATCCGGCAAACCCATTGCAGATAGCAGAATCGCATCAGCCTTGCGTGCAGTTTCAAGTGAACCAGTCGGAAACGATTCTCCAGTTTTGGCGTAGTGGGCTGCGCCCGCTGGAGCGTCTGTAAACACCAGTTCGTAGGAAGGACTGCCGCGCGAGAGCTGACGCAGAATTTCAAGCGTAGGGGCCATAATTTCCGGGCCGATTCCGTCCCCGTGGAACACTGCCACATCATAACTTTTCTTCATCTTAGCCCGCTTCCTTCCCGTTTCGCATTCATAGCGCGATAGCAGCTTTCACTACAGTCCGTTGACAACGCATTCTTTAATGTATACGCAAATAAATGCAATAATAAACGCAAAGATGTTTGGGAGGACTTGGAAATGAAACTGAAGTTAGGGCAGTTGGCGGCCGCAGCCGTGATTGCAACCGGGATTTCAGGGGCTGCTACCGCGCAGGATTACCCTTACCGTGATATCACCACAGCTGTGGTCTGGGGGGCCGGTGGCGGCACGGACACGATCAACCGAATGATCATGGCCGAAATGGAAAAACACCTTCCAGTCTCGATCAATGTGATCAACCAAACCGGTGGGGTCGCAGGCTCCAACGGCATGGTCTACGTCATGAACCAACCAGACGATGGCTACACATTGGTTGGTCTGTCTGAATCGAACGTCACCGCTGCTGTGCAGGGTGGTTGGGATAAGAAATTTGACTTTTGGTATCCGTTTATTGTTGGCGGATCACCCGATCTGATCTCGGTTCCGGCGGACAGCCCTTACAATACTCTGGAAGAACTGGTCGACGCTGCCAAAGCCGCTCCTGGCACTATTCCCGCTGCCGCGTCCGGCGCGGGTTCGATCCACCACTTGAATCTTCTCGCCATCGAGAAAGGGTCCGGTGCAGAGTTCAAGTTTGTTCCATACAAAGGCTCAGCGCCCGGGCAGGAAGCGGCGATAGCAGGTGAGGTTGCGTTGGTTGTGACTTCGCTGGCTGAACAAGCTCCTTTGATCGAAGGCGGACAATTGAAGCCACTTGCGATGTTGACACCGGAAGATGCGCAGATTGCCGGAGCTACAGTGCCATCTGCCTTTGGCATCTATGACGGTCTCGACAAGTATCTGCCGCTAAAACAAGCCATCGGATTCGCCGTTCACAGCTCGGCTGGAGATGATGTGAAGGCGGCCCTCGGCGATGCGTTCGAGCAGGCGATTGCATCCGATACCGTCGCTGAATGGGCTGAGGCAAACAATTATGATGTCGGTGGTCAACACGGCGAAGAAGCTCAAGAATTGTTTGCGAACCTTGAGGCTACTTTTGCCTATACCTTGCAAGATTTGGGCGCTGCCACGGTCGATCCAGCCTCGCTGGGTATCGAGAAGCCCTAATCCGATCAACTTTGGAAGGGCGCGTCTGATCGCGCCCTTTCCTCTAGGAGGCAGGCATGGACAAAATCGACGAAACACTGGTCATGCGGACCCGCGATTTCTGGGCTGCGATTGTTCTAATAACAGTGTCCGTCTTTTTCCTTTGGAAGACGTTGGACATCCCACTTTGGGGTGAAAACCGCGCAGGTGTAAGTGGGTCGGACTGGTACAACTCGGCTGCAATTGTACCGTTGTTCATCTTCTGTGGATTGCTTGTGTTGTCCTTCGTCTTGCTGGCTAATTCGATCCGCTCAGGTGGAGCCCAGAACGCACTCACGGCTTTGGGGATTGGATGGGATAAGTCGGAAGCCTATCGAGCAACAACAATAGGCCTGATCCTTCTTGCATACGTCGTCGGGCTGGTTCCCAGAGTGGACTTCATATTGTGCTCGGGGTTACTGATTACAGCTTTGACTTACGGCTACTACGGCGGTCACGCGCGGCGTGCTTTGGTAGCCTGTATCGCAGTTGTTTCTGCCGGGGTTTTTGCGTTCGCCGTGTTTCCCGCGCAGGCGGAATGGAATGCACACAGTGATGATTGGTTTACACTGGCCCTATGGGTCTCGCTATCACTTGTGGTGTTGACCAAAGCGGCTTCCGAACGCGTTTTGCGGTTAGTGCCAGTCGTCGCAATATTGGCCCCGCTGATCCTCGTTTGCGCGATGGCCTTTATTTTCCGACAGAACGTGCCCGCGCGCGGGGGACTGATCTTCAAGCAAATCGAATACCACTACTACGTGACGCTTCGTCCGTTTTGGAAAGACTGACCGGATGGACTTTATCCTTTCGCAACTGGCTGGGTTTGGGACCGCATTCGTTGGTCTGGCAGTGGACCCGCTGACCTATCTGTATTTGATTGCATCCGTGTTCCTAGGCATCACGTTCGGCGCATTGCCCGGCCTGACCGCAACGCTGGCAGTGACGATCCTGACGGGATTTTTCGGCAACAAGATCCCATTGGACTATTCGCTTATCGCTTTGCTCGGGGCCTATGTCGGCGCGATTTACGGCGGCTCTTACCCGTCTATTCTGCTGAACATACCTGGCACAGCAGCCAGCGCGGCGACGGCCATGGATGGCTACCCTCTGGCCAAAGCAGGTCGAGGGGGCGAAGCACTTGGTCTGACCACAACGGCCAGCTTTATCGGTACGGTTATCGGGACTATCACGCTTTTGATTTTTGTCTGGGCACTGCTTTTGGTTTCGAAGAACATCGCGAGTCCGGAAAAAGCACTCTTGGCTTTGTTTGGCATCCTTCTATCTGGCACACTTATGAGCGAGGATCTGGTGATCAAGGGATGGATCGCCGGTCTGATCGGGCTTGCAATGTCTATGGTGGGGCTCGATCCGCTTCTGTCTGAGCCGCGCTATACTTTCGGCTGGTCTTACTTGTTGAGCGGGTTTCAGGTCGTGCCAGTTTTGATGGGGGCCTTCGCCATCCCCCAAATCATCGACGGCTTGAGGCATGTTGAGGCCGGGAAAGTTCTGGCCCTGAAAGGTCGCATCCTTCCGAACCTACGCTCCATCCGACGCTACCTGCCCACCATTGGCCGGTCAGGAGTGATTGGGACCGGGGTGGGAGCGCTTCCTGGCGTCGGCGAAGATGTCGCCGGTTGGGTCAGCTACGGTGTCGGCAAGACCGTATCTGCCGAGGGCGACAAGTTCGGAAAAGGGTCATTGGAAGGTCTGCTATGCTCTGAAACAGCAAACAACGCCTGCATTGGGGGCGCGCTAATCCCGCTTTTGGTTTTGGGCATTCCCGGTTCACCACCCGCCGCGGCTTTAATGGGGGCTTTCAAGATCAACAACGTGATCCCGGGCCCCACGATAGACCCCGAGATCATTCTGCGCGTAGTCGCAATCCTGGTGTTGGCATCCCTGACTATGTTCTTGATGGGCCTGTTCACTGCTCGGGTCTTTATCAAAATACTCGCCATACCGCAGACCATCTTCTTGCCGGTTGTGATGGTTCTGACAACAATCGGGTCCTTCAGCGTCGGTGGTGGCATCAATGATCTCTACCTGATGCTTGGTGTCGGCGCCGTCGCCTATTTTATGAACCTGATGAAGTACCCAATCGCTCCATTGGTCATTGGGGTTATACTGGGAAGCCTGTTTGACGAAACTTTCCGCCGATCGCTGTTCTTGTCGGACGGGGATCTTTCGGTCTTCTTTTCACGACCCGGTGCGGCCATTCTACTTGTGCTCAACGTTGGTCTGATCCTCAGCCAACTGCCCGTGGCAAAGCGCGCTTTCTCACGTCTGAAAGGACTTTCCGTCTGATGTTTGTGGTTACCGTCACCTTCACTCTCAAGCCCGGTACGAGAGAAACCTTTTTGCCGCTAATGGTCGAAAACGCTTCAACCTCTTTGCGTGAAGAACCCGGATGCCAGCAGTTTGACGTTTGCCTAGGCGACGATCCCGAGACAGTTTTTCTCTATGAGGTTTATGATGACAGCGTGGCGTTCTCCGCCCACCTGGAAAGCGCGCATTTCCAGTCCTTCGATACGGCTGTGGCTGATATGATCGCCACCAAGACTGTTCACCAGTATTCCGAGGTCATCCGATGAACGATTGGGAAATTCACGCCGTGAAATACGCGGATCGCAATGCCCGCACTCGACGCGACAGCTTCATATTGGATGACAATCACGATGCACCTCACGCGATGGACTATTTCGTTTGGGTGCTCAAGCGTGGCAACAAAGTTATACTGGTCGATACCGGATACGACGGCGACGAGGCAGCCGCCCGTGGACGTCCTATTGTGATGGACCCACGCGAGGCTTTGCGCCCATTGGACATCATGCCTGAAGCGGTGACCGAGGTTATCGTGACCCATCTTCATTATGACCACGCTGGGGGGCTGCATATGTTCCCAAATGCGAAGTTGCACATGCAATCGGCGGAAATGGCCTTCGCCACAGGTCCCTGCATGTGCCACGACCACTTACGCGTGCCTTTCTCGGCGGGCCATATCTGCGAGGTCGTAAAGCGTCTCTATTCAGGCAAGGTCGTGTTCTACGACGGAGAGGCCGAGATAGCAGATGGGGTGACCGTACACTGTATCGGCGGGCATTCGCGGGGGTTGCAATGTGTTCGTGTAAGAACAGCAGCCGGGTGGATGGTACTCGCCTCTGATGCCTCACACTATTACGAGAATTTCATGGCGCGCAAAGCCTTTCCCATCGTCGTCGACCTGCAGGACATGATGGATGGTTTCGAGACACTCGAGAAGTTAGCCTCACATCCTCGACTTATCGTGCCCGGCCATGATCCACTTGTGCGCGAGATTTTTCCCGTCGGAGCAGCACCGCACATCCATAGGCTGGATCCAGGGCCGACGAAGGACATTAAAATATGCTAATCGGCGTCATAGCGGACGATTTCACTGGTGCGAGCGACATTGCGAACACCTTAGCAAAGGGCGTCGAGCCGGAAGGTGGATTAAGAACCGCGCAGTTTCCAGGTATTCCGGATACCCCGGCCGACAAAGAGATCGAAGCGGGTGTCGTCTCACTCAAGAGCCGCACTGCACCTGTCGAAGAATCTGTTGCGGACAGCCTGCGAGCCCTGCGATGGCTTAAAGATCAAGGATGCCGCCAGTTCATCTTCAAGTATTGCTCGACCTTTGATTCCACTAGGCGGGGAAATATCGGCCCGGTTGCGGAAGCGTTGGCCAACGAACTGGGCGCGCAAAAGGTGGTTTTCTGTCCAGCCTTTCCGACAACGGGGCGCACCATCTATCACGGCCATCTATTTGTGTTCGGCAAGCTGTTGAACGAGTCCGGGATGGAAAATCACCCTCTTACTCCGATGACGGATGCCAACATCAAGCGTTGGTTGCAGTATCAGACCCAAGAAGCGGTTGGGTTGGTGCCAGTCGACATCATAAAGCAAGGACCAGAGGCGATTGCTGATGCTTTGCGGAACGCAGACGAGCGCTTTGTGATCGGTGATGCGATTTCGGACAAAGATTTGCTGGCCTGGGGCGAGGCTCTGATGGATGCTCAGCTCATTACTGGGGGATCTGGGATAGCGCTGGGGCTACCCAAGAACTTCGTCAGAAAAGCTTCGTCCAAAAGAGGTGGCAGTGTATTCACAGGTATCGCTGGGCCCGCCGCTATCCTTGCAGGGTCTTGCTCAGGTGCGACCCGTGGTCAGATCGATGTTCATGCGAAATCCCATCCGACCTTCGCCATTGACGTTCCGGGTGTTATGTCCGGGGATGTGACTATGCAAACGCTTCTGGATTTCTTTGAAACGCATCCGGGTCAGGCACCGCTCGCCTATTCATCGGGAAGCCCGGATGATGTGCGCGCGATCCAAGACCAATTCGGTCGGGAAGCGGTTGCAGAAAAACTGGATAGTCTCTTTGCAGTTACCGCCCGAAAACTTGTCCAAAAGGGCTACAAGCGATTGGTGGTGGCAGGGGGAGAGACATCGGGAGCTGTCGCCAAGGCTGTCTCTGAGGCACTGGGGTCTCCGGCCATGTCAATTGGACCAGAGATAGACCCGGGCGTACCAGTCCTGAGCGTTGGAAAAACTAAACCCATTGCGCTGGCTCTAAAGTCTGGAAACTTTGGCGCTCCTGACTTCTTCGCTAAGGCCCTCAGAATGATGGAGGTTGGCAAATGAGTTCCGAAGAACAGGCGCTGCGAAAGCAGATGTCGGACCTGTGTGCATCGCTGTTTGCGCGCGGATTTTCCGTCGGCACTGCGGGCAACGTCTCTGCACGTCTGCACGACGGCATCCTCATGACACCAACCAATTCCACCTTGGGCGATATCGACCCCGAGCGTATCGCCAAGATTGATTTGAATGGCAACCACGCCTCCGGGGATAAGCCGACCAAGGAAGTCTTTCTGCACCAAGCCTTCTATGAGACGCGGCCAGAAGCTGGCGCCGTGGTCCATCTGCATTCGACCTGGGCCACCGCACTGTCCTGTCTGGAAGACACCGATCCCAATGACTGTATTCCGCCGCTTACACCTTACGTGGTCATGCGCGTCGGTACAGTCAAACTGGTTCCATACGTCAAGCCGGGCGATCCGAAATCTGGTGATTTGATCCGCGATCTGGATGGCAAATATAGTGCGGTTCTGTTGGCCAATCACGGTCCCGTCGTATCGGGAGAGGATCTGTTTTCAACGGTCTCTGCAGCAGAAGAGCTGGAAGAAACAGCCAAGTTACTCCTGGCGCTACGGGGGATGCCAACCCGAATGTTGGATACAGAACAAGTCGCAGAACTCAAAGAGACTTTCGGAGGCACTTGAGCGGACACCGAATAGAGTTGTGTGCAAACCTTTGGACATATCGTGTAAAACTATGCGCAAATGCCACGTAAATTTATGGGCAAACTTCCAATATCTTCACTAATGAAATCAATATCGGAAATGGAGCGTTACGAGAGAACCTTCATCGTTTGGAACGATGACCATATGCAAATTCGGGAAATATGGGCGAGTAAATGTCATTCACTATCTGTGCGAGCAGTTGTTAAGAAAGCTAAAGAAGAGAGCATTGAAAGCCATTACGATTAAAAGCTGCCTACTCGTTCAATTAGCCAGTACATCGACACCGAACCGATGCTATAGGCTGTAACAAGCGTTGTCTTTTGGCTGACAGGAAGTGCAATAAATCGCCAGACTATAAGCAGGATAGCCAAAGCTCCGACAAAACTCAGTTGTCCGGCCTCGACACCAAGGTTAAATGCAAGCAAGGCTGCGGGAATATCGTTAGAGGGAAGTCCTATCTCGGCTAAAGCGCCAGCAAAACCAAGACCGTGCAAAAGCCCAAATCCGAAACAAACGATCCAGGGGCTCTGTTCTGAAAGCCGGAGCCGACCTTCGCTACCCTTTACAATCTCCATCGCCAAAAAAACGATGGAGAGAGCAATAACCGCCTCGACCGGTGGGCCGGGAACATTCAAAACGCCGAGTGTTGCCAGTGCTAGTGTTATCGAATGCGCAAGCGTGAAAGCTGTAACGGCTCCCACCAGTCTCCAGGGATCACGGACCAAAACAAACAGTGCAAAGACAAACAGCAGATGATCCCAGCCTTCTAGTATGTGTTCATAACCCAACTGAAAATAAGCTATGAAAACAGACCATGTTGTCTGTTCAAAAGGTATGTTTTGGATGGCAGCATCTGGGGTGAAACGAAGCGTGGCAGGCTCGGCATGCAGAGGATGCACACGGACCAAAACGTCGTTCTTTTGTGCTGCCAGTCCGTCGATCTCGATGGATTGGCCCGCGATCTCAGCACGGCATTCGACAACCCAGGAAGAAACCCACGCTCGCCCATCGGAGATTGGGTCAGGGCCGTGTGAGGGTGTACAGCCATCCGGTAACACCGCATCAATCGCCATTGGTTGACCATACACATCTGGTTTTCGCCAATGAACACTCCAAGTGTCCGTAGTGATTTGTCGAATTTCCAAGTATCCCGGATCAAGCGCATGCGCGTTGGCGTATCCCGTGGGCCACGTGAACAACAGAGCAAACATCAAGCTGAAGATGAAGTTCATTTGATCTGACCTGTGAGATCGGGTGCTGTGATCTCATAATTGTCGGCAAGAGCCTCGTATTGCGCCTGCGCCAAATCTTCGCTCATGGCGCGACGCCAATCACGAAGCACCACACTGTGGATCTCTTGCAAGCGAGGTATCCGGCTTGGTTCAATGGCAAGCACTTTCACCAGATGGATGCCGTAACCTGATTGGACCGGCCCCATCCACTGACCTTTTTCGAGATTGGAGAGACCATTGGAAAATCCGGTTCCAAAGACCGAGTCGATTACCCGTGTCGCGGTTAGGGGCATTGATGCAGGCAGTAGTGTCGCGCTTTCCAAGCCGGAAGTCTCCTGTTCCGCACGCAAGGCGGCCAGTGCCCTTTCAATCTCGGTCTCACTTGGTCCTTCACCAAGAAAAACTTGAGTGAACGCGACCTTATTGGGTGTCGCGTAGCGGTCCGTGTTTTGTTGGAGAAAAGCCTCTAGATCTTCGTCTTCTGGAATAACTGAAGCGGCGATGGCTTCGGTCAGAGAATCCATCTTTTGGCTCAGCCGCGACCTGATCACGCTATCTCCGCGTTCCAAGCCAAGCTTTCTTGCTTCCCTAACTAAAACTTCTTCGCGAATTGAAGCGTCGACCAACGCTTGTAGCTCAGAACCGCTTGGCTGGCGTTTCCACCTTGCTTCGAACTGTGAAGCTAACAGCGCGGCATCACTTTCGCTTATAGCTATCGTCTCCGGATCTGCAGCGGCGTCGTTATCTGGTGATATTATGTGGAACCAAATGAATATGGCAGCTCCGATCAAGAAGAAATGGAACAGAGGTTCTTTCACTATTCGCATGAAGGCTCCTGCGTGAAACGCGATACGGCATTATGTTTTATGCTGGCATCAGGCAGTTGAATAACACAAGGAATTGCAACTCAAGGCGCGCCGCTTATCATAAGAGCGTCCCGAGTTAGTGATTGCGACCTGGGTCCCCAAATCTGCACGAAGTAAGGTCACTCTGCAGGCGTGTACCAAATCGGCGAGGAATACGCGCGCTCCTGATGCGTAAGTACCGCATCTTCTGGCAGCTCCGCACCAAACCTCAGTTTGTCGTACAACACCCAGCGTGGGGTTGGGATTTCGAGCGCACGTACGTAATAGAATGCCCGCGCATTTGGATCGAAATCAGGGTCAGACCAAACGGTTACCAGTTCGGCGGTTCCAATTGTATTGGTCCAGCTGGCGGTTTCCAGATCCACGGTATTCCCAACCGCAGGGATCTTGCCGTTTTGATCGGCAACACGGTTGTCCGACCATGCCACGTCATAGACGTTTTCCTGCAAAGCACCTTCGGAATCGAGCCATCCCTTTATCACCTGCACGCGATCCAGGTTGGCCCCGACCGGGTCGCGCAGAGCAGCGATCAGGAATGTGGGCGGACCTTCACCCTCGCGAGGTCGCAGATCCGAACCCATTGGAACACCTTTTGTGTAGCCCACATCCGCAAGGAAGCGAGTTTCAACATCAGCGTCATCGAAATCCCATCCGCCAAAGAACCGCAGACCAATCCGCGGTCCAGTGCTCGCGTAGGTTTCGCGCCGCTTGAACGCATCGAAGATCGCTGCGCGAGTATTGTCGGTCGCCCAAACGGCCGTGTACCCGGAAGCTACAAGGAGGTCGCCAGGAATTTCGCCAAGATCGTTGGCGATGAAAGGATGCTTTATTCTCGTGGCCGAAGGTTCAACGCTGACGGATTTTCCGAAGAAGTTGTCTTCCTCAGCAGTTGCCAGAGACGTATGGCTGTCCGTCGCGCCGCCCATGCCGAACTTATATGGGTTCACGCCGAACTTCTCTTCCAACAATAAACCGCGCTTCAAAGCTTCTCGGGCGTACTCGCCGGCCAGCATGTCATCGGATTTCAGCTCGGTTATGTCGAGATTGCCAACGTCCCAGTTTTCGTAATCCGCGAATTCGTCGTCGGGGCTCAGATAGGGGTGCGCTTCGCCGTCGCCCTTGATCTGAGTGACTTCGTAATGGGGCTCCCATTTTGCGCGGGCAGCCACATATTCCTCGTCGACCTTGCCACCGTGATAGGTGTCTTCGGTCGGGAACATCCATCCGTTCGACAGGTTGCCATTATGGGCGAAAGCTACCGCGCGACCGCCAGTATTCTCCTGATACTCTTCAAGCCAGGCATAAAGCGCCTTTGGATCAGTATCACCGTAGGGAGGTTGCGTAACCGGAGGCACCATTTGAAGCGCTCTGATGGGCCCATCACGCAGCATGACGTTCCGGTGCAGGTTGAATCCTTTTGGTACGGAGGTCCACTCAAAGCCAATGAAAGCAGTAAAATTACCGGGATCGTTATGTCGATCTGCTGCAAGGACAATGTTCTCCCAAGTAAAGGCAAAAGCATCGGCACCTGGGCTGTAAGAATTAAGAAGAACTTCCGGCAGAGTCATTTGCGAGAAGTTGGTGATAATGTCGAACGCGGCCTTTCCGGCCGCTTCGCCGCCAGCCATGTACCCTTCGTACCACTCCAAACCTTTTGGATCGGCAAGAACGCCCGGTTTGCCAGCTTGCAGATCTGGGGCAAACCCCATCAAATCTGTGTGGTCTGTTAGGACCATCCAGTCCAAAGGCCGGGCTAGCCGAACAGGCAGTCCAGTCGAAGAAATGACCTGTTCGCCCTTGGCGAAACGCCAGGCATCATCCGGTAGCAGGGTGTTCCCAAAAGCTCCGGCGTCAAGCGAAAGCCCGGTGTGAAGGTGGGTGTCCCCCCAAAGCGGGCGTTCAGGGAAGCTGCGATTTGCGTAGGGAGAGTAAGGTTGCTCTGAGAACAAGCCTTCGGCTGCTTCTTCACTGGGCACAGCGTCGGCAAAGACACTCGTTGGTGCCAATCCCAGAGCGAAAAAGCTTAGCAACATACGAAGCATTGTGACCTCCCAAATCAACTTTTACCCGGTTGTTTCGATAGACTATATCACAACAACTTCATATTCGCATTTCCTTATGTCACAACGAGTTTTCTCTTTGGGAAATTTTTAGCTGATAGCGTCATTGCGGCGATGCAACAATTAAGTGAGGCCTAGTAGACCTATCCTATAGTGTCCCGATGGGCGTGTAGCCTGAAAAGATACCTTCAGACAACTTTCCGGTCTGAGGATGAGGAAATGAGATATGAAAAAGGAAATCAAATGTCTCATATCCGCACGGCGCGCATCGCACGAAACAAACAAGCACGCGCTCGCAAATTCCTGAACTATTGCGGTGAACTGCCGTGTGAATTCCCTGCTAAGACAAAAGTCCCGGCGAATTATTCGTGGTGTTCACCGGACCTTAATCGTCGGAGTGACCTCGACGCCGAACAAGAAGATTTAGAGAAAAACAAGAAATTCGCCGTCCACTGGCTTTTGGCAACAATATCTTCCACAGTTACAACGTTTTACGGCGCGCCAATCTTGGCAACGGCCATTGAGGAGTTCATAAATTGCGTTGACTTCACCGTGACCGAAGGGATGAGGTCTGGAACAAGTGCATCTGGCAACGGGGGCGTAGTCATTTTGTCACTTTCAGGGGTGCCCAGAAGTAGATCCGCTAGGCTTGCCAACAGCTAGTTCCTTTCCGCCACCGGCAGACATCGCCGTACTCAGCACAGTTCTATTTCTGGCGATCTTTACGAAGAACGATTGTATTTACCAAAAATCGACCCACTACGGGGAAGCTTACAAAGACCCCATTTCAACTCAGCGACTGAAGCGGTATCCTGTGTAAGTCGAAATGCATACAAGCACGACTGCTGCGAACGCTGGATCAATGAGTTCTAAGCTCATTTCGCCCAGCATCATTGCCTCTAGGGGCCGAGTTCATCCCTAAATGCGTTTGCCTCCTTTGGTACTTCCGTGAAGTGCTCATGCACCTTTGTGCGCAGTTCGCCGTGGTTTATGCCTTATGTTTCTATATGCTTTGTTTTTATGTCGCCGCGCACCGCAAGACGCCGTGCCAGAGTACCAGCCTCTTTAGGGCATCGTTTACGCAAAAACATCCGAAGGGTTCTTCGTTTGGTGTTTGGTCTATTGTGGGGTTTTGGTCTTGTGTCGGGCAATGGCCAACGAAAGTAGTAGATGCCATGTCTGGACAGTGAGAGATACTCATGCAGCTTCATTTTGTGTCACACCTGTGTGTCACACCGCTCTTATGCTTGCTATCTAGTTGTATTGTTAGGTTTTGGTGGAGCCTAGGGGAGTCGAACCCCTGACCTCTTGCATGCCATGCAAGCGCTCTCCCAACTGAGCTAAGGCCCCATAAAGGTACCGTCGTAACGGTGGACGGACGTTTATGAGACGCCGTCGATGAGTGCAAGTCCTAAAATCGGAATCGGCAAAAAATTCAGACCGACTTCGCGGACCGGGTCGAGGCGGCGGGGCCGCCTCGGGATCCATCAGTTTTCGTCTTCTGACGACATGTCTTTGATATCGTCGAGTGAAACGTTATCGCCATCGTCATCGTCGTCCAGCAGATCATCGTCCAGTTCGACATCGACGTTGTCGTCATCATCCAGAACGATGTCTTCGTCCGACGACGCTTCGCGCGCCTTGACCGATGCGGCATCTTCAGCATCCGCGGCGATCATCCGGCTTTTTCCGGTGTCCAGCTCCACGACCTCGCCCGTATAGGGGCTGACGATCGGGTCCTTGTTCAGGTCGTAAAACCGTTTGCCGGTTGTCGGGCAGACACGCTTTACGCCCCATTCTTCCTTGGGCATATCAAATCCCCTTGATATCAGGTGAATCTCATCAATGATTCAGGTCACCTGCCACATGCGGCAGGCACTGTCAAAGCCTTTGCGCAAAGGAGGCCCACCTATGGGGCGACACGCATTGCCCGGAACGCCTCCGGTGCCACTGACACTGCGCAGATCGGCGCGCGCACGGCGGATCAGTTTGCGAATTTCCCAATTGGATGGGCGGGTTACGCTGACCTACCCGACAGGGGTGGCTGAAGCCGAAGCGCTGGATTTCGCACAGCAGAAAGAGGGCTGGATCCGCGGGCACCTGCAGGATCGACCTAGCCTTGAAGCAGTCGGCGTAGGGCAGTTCATTCCGATCGAGGGTACGGCTCGGCGAATCGTTTCTGCATCGGGTCGGAGGGTCTTGCTGAGTGGCGATGCGATCGGGGTTCCGCCCGGTGCCGAAGCACGGCGACTAGCGCGGTTTCTAAAAGAGCTTGCCCGTGATCGTCTGACCGGTGCGTGCGATGATTACGCGGCGATGCTGGGGCGGTCGTACAGTAGCCTTACTTTGCGCGATACGCGTTCGCGCTGGGGGTCGTGCAGTTCTGCGGGCGGGTTGATGTTCTCGTGGCGGTTGATCCTCGCCCCGACAGAGGTTCTCCATTATGTGGCCGCGCATGAAGTGGCGCATCTTGCCGAAATGAACCACTCACCTGCGTTCTGGGCGCAGGTCGAGCATATTTTTGGCCCTTACAAAGAACCACGCCGCTGGCTGCGAGACAACGGGGCTGAACTGCACAGATATCGCTTCGACTCCGTCGCTTGACCTCAGCGCGATTTGTGATCACATAAACTCATGTTAACCTCACGCCCCGCCGAGTCTCATACGGCAACCCATGATCGCGTTTATCGCGCCCTCAGATCCCGCATCATGCATGGAGAGATTGCCCCGGGGCAGGCGTTGACGCTGCGCGGGATTGGCAAGGAATTCGGTGTGTCGATGACTCCGGCGCGCGAGGCGGTGCGGCGTCTGGCGGCAGAAGGTGCTTTGTTCCTGTCCACCTCCGGTCGGGTATCAACGCCGGAACTCACGCGCGATCGGATCGAAGAGCTGGCGGCGCTGCGCGCGCTGCTTGAGGTTGAACTGGCCAGCCGGGCCCTACCGCGCGCGCATATGGCGCTGATTGACCGGTTGCAAAGCATCAACATGGCAGTGGCCGAGATGGTCACGAAACGCGATGCGGTGGGATATATCCGTGCAAATCTGGAATTTCACCGCACGCTGTATCTACGCGCACAGGCCCCCGCGATGCTTGCCATGGCCGAAACTGTCTGGCTGCAGCTGGGTCCCACGATGCGTGCCCTATACGGTCGGTTGCGGAGGACCGAGCCACCGCACTACCATCGCCTGATCATCGCAGCACTCAAGGCAGGGGATGAGCCTGGGTTGCGACTAGCAGTGCGCTCGGATGTGACCCAGGGCTTGCGCCTGCTTGTGACTTGAGCGGCATGTTGCCCATCTTCCAATTCAGTTGATTTCGGATGTCGCTTTGCTGGCTTGAGCGACCGGGCTGCGCTATTCTAAGCGCAAATCACAACAAGAGCAGATTTAACCATGATTAATCGAAGAGTGTTTTCCTTAGGGCTTGGGCCAACCTTGTTGGCGGCCTGCTCCACAGGCACGGCACCCAACAGTGCCCCGGCTTCGCGGATGCGTGCGGTTCCGAACGCAGGATGGGATGCCTGGGTGGCCAGTTTCAAAAATCGGGCAGCGTCGCAGGGCATTTCACAGACGACCCTTAACCGAGCGTTTCAAGGCGCCGGATATCTACCCGACGTGATCGAACGCGATCGCAATCAGGTCGAATTCAAACGCTCGCTTGAGGATTATCTGGCGATTGCTGCCTCGGATGAACGGATCAGCACTGGCAAGCAAATGCTTGTGCGGCATGCAGGAACCCTGTCGCAGATCGAAGCCCAATACGGTGTCGACAAGGAGGTCGTCGTTGCTGTTTGGGGCCTGGAAAGCCGTTATGGTGCACGGCGGGGCGATGTGCCGGTGATCTCGGCAACGTCGACTCTGGCCTATGACGGGCGGCGCGGAGCGTTTTTTGAGAAGCAACTGGTGGCAGCGCTGAAGATCATTCAAGAGGGCGATACGACCCCGGCTAACATGACCGGCAGCTGGGCCGGAGCGATGGGCCACACACAGTTCATTCCGACGTCCTACCTTGCTTATGCAGTCGATTTCACCGGCGACGGGCGGCGCGATATCTGGTCCGATGACCCAGCAGATTCACTTGCGTCAACGGCTGCTTATCTGGCACGTGCCGGTTGGGTGCGAGGGCAGCCTTGGGGCGGTGAGGTCGGCACGGTTTCGGGCACGCCGGCGGCAGTGCTGCAACCGCAGACGCCTGGCCCACGTATTGCTGTGTTCCGCAATTTTCAGGTGATCAAGCGCTACAACAATTCGGACAGCTACGCGATCGGCGTAGGTCATCTTTCTGATCGCATTGCTGGCGGCGCGCCGCTCCAAGCGTCATTCGGGCCGGATGCGACCGGTTTGACGCTGGAGGATCGTAAAGAACTGCAGCGCCGCCTGACATCCGCGGGCTATGACACACAAGGCGCAGATGGTGTTATCGGCAAGAATACTGAGGCGGCAATTAGCGCCTACCAGCGCGCCAACGGGTTGTCCGTGACTGGCCAGCCTTCGGTGGCTCTGTTGCAGCGGTTGGGTGGCTGACGGGTTAAGCCGCCAGCCCTTTCGAACCGATATCCAGGAACTTCTGACGGCGGTCCTTGATCAGGGCTGCCGCGTCTTTCCCATCAAGCTCTTCCAGCATCGAGGCAATTGCAGACCGCACGGCTTCGACCGCCGCCGGGCGGTTGCGATGTGCACCGCCCTTGGGCTCGGTGATGATGTGGTCACAAACGCCCAGCTTGTGCAGATCCTGAGCGGTAAGGCGCAACGCTTCGGCGGCCTCGCGCATTTTTTCGGCATCTTTCCAAAGAATCGACGCGCAGCCTTCGGGCGAAATCACCGAGTAGACCGAATGCTCCAACATCGCTACGCGGTTCGCAGTCGCAAAGGCGACCGCGCCACCAGAACCACCTTCGCCGATGATTACGGACACCAAAGGAACGCCAATCTTTAGGCACATCTCGGTTGAGCGCGCGATCGCCTCGGACTGGCCACGTTCTTCCGCCCCCTTGCCGGGATAGGCCCCAGCTGTATCGATCAAGGTGATTACCGGCAGGCCAAAGCGGCCTGCCATTTCCATCAGGCGTACGGCCTTGCGATAGCCCTCGGGGCGGGCCATGCCGAAATTGCGTTCAATCCGCGATTTGGTATCGCTGCCTTTTTCGTGGCCAATCACCATGACGGGTTGATCGTTGAACCGCGCCAGACCGCCAATTACCGCCAGATCGTCGGCAAAGTTCCGGTCACCTGCCAGTGGGGTGAATTCGGTAAACAGCGCATCCACGTAGTCGTTGCAGTGTGGACGTTCAGGATGCCGTGCAACCTGACATTTCCGCCATGGTGTCAGATCGGCATACAGCTCATCCAGAAGCTTGGCGGCCTTGGCATCCAGCGCGGCGGCCTCTTCCGTCACATCCATTTCTTCATTGGCACGGGCCAGCGCGCGCAGCTCTTCAGCTTTGCCTTCGATCTCGGCCAGCGGTTTTTCGAAATCCAGATACTGGGTCATGACGCCTCTCAACGCGGAAGTTCCCTGCTATATGACCAAAGGTGGTCCGGGATGCAACTCAGCAAGATTTGTGGTCGCGGAATATGCGACCACGGACGGGCAAAGAGAAGGAAGGATACCGATGGCCGCCAGCTACGAAGATCGCGTGTTGCGCGTGTTGGCCTACATCCATGATCACCCCGCCGGGGAACTGTCGCTGGATGCTTTGGCCGAGGTCGCAGCCATGTCGCGGTTTCACTGGCATCGCGTGTTTCGCGCCATTACTGGCGAGACCTGCGCGCAGGCCACCCGTCGGATACGCCTGCACCGTGCCGCCTGCTGGCTGGTGCAAACAGACAGACCGGTTACGCGGATCGCGACCGACATTGGCTATCCGAACCAAAAATCCTTTGAGCGGGCCTTTTCCGAGGCCTACGGCAGCAGCCCCACCGCGTTTCGACGTGCGGGGCAAATACTGCCGGCCCATCCAATGTTCAAAACCGGAGGATATCCGATGCATCCCGTAACAACCCGAACCGAACCGTCCCGCCGAGTCATAGCGCTGCCACATAAAGGGGCGTATGCCGAGATTGGCCGCAGCTTTGAGGCCTTTGGTGCCCTGTGCGAATCCCGCAAACTGTGGCCGCAAGTCGGCCCGATGATCGGGCTGTATCTCGACAGTCCGGACGATGTGCCCGAGGATGAATTGCGCAGTTTTGCAGGTGCTGAATTCTGCGGTGATGATACGCCCGAGGGGATGGAAGACCTTGAAATTCCGGGTGGCAAAACAGCGGTGCTGACCTTCAAGGGACCTTATTCCGGCCTTCACGGCGCGTATCAGGCATTATTTGGCAATTGGTTGCCCGAGTCTGGCGAAGAACCTGCGGACCATCCGTGTTATGAGATCTATCTCAACGATCCACGAGAAACGGCCCCCGAGGATCTGTTGACCGAAATTTGCCTGCCGCTCAGGTAACCTAATTCGGCCACAGCACCGGATAGAGCGAGGCCACAAGCAGGGCCGCCATCGTCCAGTTGAATGCCAGCAATCGGTGCGGGTTCGTCAGGATTCGCGCCATTTGCTGTCCAAGAACCGTCCAGGTGCTGACCGAGGGCAGGTTGATGGCTCCGAACACCAGCGCGACCAGCAGAATCGCGTTGATCGTTTGGTCGGGCGCATAGGCGGCTGTCGCGGTCAACGCCATCGCCCAGGCTTTTGGGTTCACCCATTGGAACGCTGCAGCCTGCAGGAACGTCATCGGGGTGCCTGCAGCATCGGCACCTTTGGCGGGCGCTGCGTGGGCGATTTTCCAGGCCAGATACAGCAGATACAGAACCGACAGTACTTTTAACACGGTATGACTGATCGGATACCGGTCAAAGATCTGAACCAGACCCGCCCCCACCAGAAGCACCATAAAGGTAAAGCCCAAACCAATGCCCAGCATATGCGGGATTGTCCGGCGAAAGCCGAAATTCGCACCCGATGCCATCAGCATAAGGTTGTTAGGGCCTGGAGTGATTGACGAGACAAAAGCAAACGCGATCAGGGCCATCAGGATATCGTAGGTCATGGCTGCATTTTCTCGCTGAACCCGGCAAATGAAATTGCGTATTCGTGCGTTCTAAGGCTAATGTCGCAATAAATGGCGAAGATTGATCAGATCAACCAACAAATATTGCACGAGCTTTCGCGCGATGGCCGCGTCAGCAACCTCGATCTTGCCGAGCGGGTGGGCCTGTCCCCATCCGCTTGCTTGCGCCGGGTGCAGGAGCTTGAGCGGGCAGGGGTCATTTCCGGTTACCGAGCGGTGCTGAACCCGGCGGCGCTGGGGGTGGGTTTCGTTGCCTATATCGGCGTTGGTTTGGGCGAGCACACAAAAGCGGCGCAGGAAGGGTTCGAAAGGGCCTTGCAACAAGCGCCCGAAGTGGTGGAATGTCACAATATCACGGGCACGATCGAATACCTGCTACGGGTCGAATGTGCCGATCTGCCTTCCTACAAAACCTTCCACACCGAGGTGCTGGGTACACTGCCGCATGTGACCTCGATCACCTCATATGTTGTGATGGGATCGCCCAAGGATATGCGTGCGTGACCATTAAAAAGTGATTTTTAACCATCTTGCGAGGTCAAAGTTCAGCGCCTAGTGTCATCTCAACAGGATCGTCGGCAGGGATTAACCCCGAAGCAGGCGCAAATTCAGGGAGTAGACCATGACATTTTTCCGCACCGGAGCGCTGGTGGCTGCCTTGGCAATGTTTGCCGGCGCTGCGACAGCAGCACCTTTGAAGTTACAGCCAGCTAGCCCTCAGCCCAGCCCAAAAGCCGGTTTGAACGTAAAATACAGTTGGGAAGGTAACCCGCCCCGCAAAATCCAGAACCTCTCGAAGGTCAATCATCTGCTGAAAAAGGCAAAGCCGGGTCAGCCCCTCAGAGGTTTGGACTACAGAGACACGAACGAAGGTGATCCTGTCCTGACCTACAATCAGGCGTTCAATGTTGCCGCGGAAATCAGCGGATATATCCGGTTTGATTCACCCGGAGTTTACGAGCTTGAGACCTGGTCGAACGATGGGATTGACGCCTGGGTCGGCGGTCAGCAGATCGGCTATGTCAACGGCCGTCAGGGCTGCGAAGCCAACCAACGCACCGAGGTCGAGGTGCCGCAGGCGGGTTGGTATCCAATCAAAATCAAGTATTTTCAGAAATACGGCACATCCTGCCTGATGATGAAATCAGGAAAGAAGGGTGAGCGTTTCACATGGACACCAAACAATGTATTTGGACGCTGATCAGTTCGATTAGGGCGCTCAGTTGAGCGCCCTTTATTCTTAGCTACCCGCCGCGATCAATTCCGCCTGTGCCACAATAACCTCGGCCTGTTTGATCGAAGCAATATCGACCAAACGCCCTTTGTAGACCGTCGCGCCTTCGCCATTGGCTTTTGCCTGTTCCATGGCGGCTAGAATCTCGCGCGCTTCGGACACTGCTTCATCCGACGGTGTGAAGACCTGATTGGCCAATGCGATTTGCTTGGGGTGGATGGCCCATTTGCCGACCATCCCCAGCGTGGCAGACCGTTTGGCCTGCGCGATATAGCCCTCATCGTCTGAGAAATCGCCAAACGGGCCGTCGACAGGCAGCACGCCATGAGTCCTGCAGGCGGCGACAATTGCGGCCTGCGCCCAGTGCCACGGATCGGACCAGTGCTTCTCACCCTCGCGCAGCATATAGTAGTTTTCCTGCGTACCCCCGATGCCGGTTGTCTGCATGCCCATTGAGGCTGCAAAATCTGCGGCGCCAAGGCTCATGGCCTGCAGGCGCGGGGATGAGGCTGCGATTTCTTCGACATGCGCCAGTCCGGCGGCGGATTCGATGATCACTTCGAATGAAATTGGCTTGGTTCGGCCCTTGGCACGCTCGATTGCGGTAACCAGAGCGTCCACGGCGTAGACATCGGCCGCGCAGCCTACCTTGGGGATCATGATCTGATCCAGACGGTCGCCTGCCTGTTCCAGCACATCAACCACGTCACGGTACCAATAGGGTGTATCCAGCCCATTGATCCGAACCGACATGTATTTATTGCCCCAATCGACTGTGTTCAGCGCCTCGATTACGTTAGCGCGAGCGGTATCCTTGTCGGAAGGAGCCACCGAATCTTCTAGATCCAGATTAATGACGTCTGCAGCTGATGCAGCCATCTTGGGAAATAGCTTGGTGTTCGAGCCCGGGCCAAACAGTTGGCAGCGATTGGGCCGGGCCGGAGCGGCAGGTTGGATGCGGAAGCTCATTTGGACCTCATGCGAGTAAGGAAATTGCGTTTAGGGTTGGTCATGGGATATTAAATTGCGCAATGCTGCGCAAGCTTGATTGTGCATATGCGGCAATGCGTATGCAGCAAGATTGAAGATACTGGCAAAATGGGGTGCTTAAAGTTTGATCAGTTTAAAAACTTCGAACAATCTTGTGTAAGAATGACCAAATGCGCAAAAACTTCCCGCTGTGGGCTGGCAGGCAAGAAGAATTTGAGAAACCCTCGTCAAAACGGTTCTCTAGCTTAAGCCAGAATCAAAGGAGTGCACCGCAATGATCGAGACACCGTACCTGTTGTTTTTGGGCGATGCGCCCGACTTGTTGGCGGCCAAAGTGGCCATTGGTATCCGGGACTGGCGTCCTGAGAATGCCGTGGGTCAAATAAGGCTGGATGGTTGCAAGACTGATTTGGGTCTTACCGAAATGACACTTGCCGAAGGTAAAGCTGCTGGTGCCAAGACTCTTGTCATTGGTGTTGCCAACCGGGGTGGTGTCATCAGTGAGGCCTGGAAAGAGGTTCTTATCGCAGCGTTGGAAATGGGTTATGATCTGGCGTCGGGCCTGCACAACCTGCTGCGCGACGAAGGCGATCTGGTTGCTGCGGCGCAGACTCACGGCTGCACATTGCACGACGTCCGTGTGCCGACCGTAGGATATCCCATCGCAAACGGCCGCAAGCGTACCGGTAAGCGGTGCCTGGCCGTTGGAACCGACTGCTCTGCCGGCAAGATGTACACCGCGATGTCTATGGACGCTGAAATGCGCAAACGCGGCATGAAATCCACCTTCCGGGCCACCGGTCAGACCGGAATTCTGGTCACGGGTCAGGGCGTCCCGCTGGATGCGGTTATCGCCGATTTCATGGCGGGATCCGTTGAGTATTTGACACCAGACAATGATCCGGATCACTGGGATCACATCGAAGGGCAGGGCTCTTTGTTCCATGTGTCCTATTCTGGCGTCACCATGGCGCTGATTCATGGCGGTCAGCCCGACGCGCTGATCCTGTGCCACGAGCCGACCCGGACCCATATGCGAGGATTGCCTGAGTATTCGCTGCCGACGCTGGAGCAGTTGCGCGACACAGCGCTGCCGCTGGCGCGTGTTGCTAACCCGGAATGCCAGGTTGCGGGCGTGTCGATCAACACCCAGCATCTGAGCGAAGACGACGCACACGCATACATCGCCAAGGTTGAGACCGAGATGGGTATCCCAGCAACCGATCCTTACCGGTTTGGTGCCGGTAAACTGGTGGATGCGCTGGCCGTGCTGTGATCTAAGCAGGTTGCCGATCGCCCCTTGCTGTCGGCAACAGACACCACTTTCGATGAAAGGTTGAACGCGTGCAGATTGACGTTTCCCGCGATGTATTTCAGCTGGCGCAGGTATTCACTATCTCGCGCGGCTCACGGACCGAGGCAAAGGTCCTGACGGTTCGGATCTCGGATGGTGTGCATCATGGTTGGGGCGAATGCGTGCCCTATGCGCGCTATGACGAAACGCTGGATTCAGTCGAGGCCGAGATTGCCGGCCTGCCCGACGTATTCTCTCGTTATTCCCTGATGGATCTGCTGCCTGCCGGCGCGGCTCGGAATGCAGTGGATTGCGCGCTTTGGGACCTTGAGGCGAAACGCTCCGGCAAACGGGCGTGGGAGCTGGCGGAACTTGCCGCACCGGGGCCTGAAGTTACGGCCTATACTCTTTCCCTGGACACACCCGAGGCAATGCAGGCACAGGCGGCAGAAAATGCGTTCCGACCCTTGTTGAAGATCAAACTTGGTACACCAGACGACATGCCCCGGCTTGAGGCCGTGCGGGCTGGTGCGCCGGAGTCCAAAATCATTATCGACGCCAATGAGGGTTGGTCTGCTGAAGTGTACGCCGATCTTGCGCCGCATCTTGTGCGACTGGGCGTTGCTCTGGTTGAACAACCTCTGCCAGCCGGTGAGGATGATGCACTGATCGGCATGGATCGTCCGGTGCCGGTATGTGCCGACGAATCCTGTCACGATCGGGCCAGCTTGCCTAAGTTAAAGGGCAAATATGATGTGGTGAACATCAAACTCGACAAGACCGGCGGTCTGACCGAGGCGCTGGAGCTGCGCAAGGCCGCGCTGGCCGAGGGCTATGGCATCATGGTCGGATGCATGGTTGGAAGTTCGCTGGCCATGGCACCTGCAACGCTGGTCGCGCAGGGTGCGATGGTGACGGACCTTGACGGACCGCTTTTGTTGGCAGAAGACCGCGACACACCCCTGATTTTTGATGACGCCGGAGTGCATCCGCCCAAAGCGGCACTTTGGGGCTGAGGAGAAGAACATGACCCGCACCGTTTATGTGAATGGCGAATACCTGCCTGAAACCGAGGCAAGCGTCTCGATCTTTGATCGAGGTTTCCTGTTTGCAGACGCCGTCTATGAAGTAACCAGTGTGCTGGATGGTAAGCTGGTCGACTTCGAAGGCCACGCGGTGCGGCTGAAACGCTCGCTGGACGAGTTACAGATGGCTGAACCCTGCAGCAAAGAAGAACTTCTGGAAATCCATCGCAAACTGGTCGAGCTGAACGACATCGAAGAAGGTCTGATCTATCTACAGGTTTCGCGCGGCAGTGACGGCGACCGGGATTTTGTGTTTCCGTCAGCGGATACCAAGCCTACGCTGGTTTTGTTCACGCAGAATAAGCCAGGTCTGGCCGACAGCCCCGCGTCGAAGAAAGGGGCCAAGGTCATTTCGATCGATGACATCCGTTGGGGCCGCCGCGATATCAAAACCGTGCAACTGCTGTATCCGTCCATGGGCAAGATGATGGCGAAAGCGGCTGGCTGTGACGATGCCTGGCTGGTTGAAGATGGCTATGTCACCGAAGGCACCAGCAACAACGCCTATTTCGTCAAGAACGGCCAGATCGTCACCCGCCCGCTGTCCAACGACATTCTGCACGGCATCACCCGCAAGGCGGTTCTGCGCATGGCCGCCGAGGCGCAGATGGAGATTGAGGAGCGCCTGTTCACCATCGATGAGGCGAAAGAGGCGGATGAGGCCTTCACCACTTCGGCCAGCGCTTTTGTCATGCCGGTGGTTGAGATTGACGGCGTGGCACTGGGTGATGGCACGCCGGGCCCGATTGCCAAACGCCTTCGCGAGATCTATCTGGACGAAAGCCGAAAGGCCGCAATCTAAAGCAAAGGCCCGCCAAAACGGCGGGCATTTTTCGTTTTCGGGGCGTCAGCCTTTTTTCGTGACGTTCTCTTCAAACGCGACCTTGAAGGCGGCTTGTTTCTCGGCGTTCGCTTCGGTCTGGTAGTTGGCCTTCCACTCATCCATGGTCATGCCATAGAAAATCTCGCGCGCTTCGTTTTTGTCCATGTCGATGCCCTTGGCATTGGCGGCTTCCTGATACCAGCGCGAAAGGCAATTGCGGCAGAACCCGGTCAGATTCATCATATCGATGTTCTGTACGTCGGTGCGATCCTGCATCAGATGCTGCTGCAAACGGCGAAACGCTGCGGCCTGAAGTTCGATTTCGGTTTGCTTGTCCATTGTCGGGCTCCGAATGATTGTCTTGCGTTCTGGACCTGACCTAGCAATCCGTGGGCCATGTTACAACGAACAGTAGAGGCCCTAAGGCCCCTTGGAACGTCAGGTTTGGATGCTTTATGCCAGTTTGAGGGCCAACCACGGCACAAGGCAAAAAATGATTGTCAGGATTTTGTAGTTCGCAAGATATCTGAAATAGACCCTCTTTACGTCGGCCCGCTCCATTTGGAACATTCTGCCATGCACGCCTGCAATCCAGTCCTGCATGATAAGGATCATAAGTGTGCTGAACAACAAAACAGCGATGTTAAGGGCGGTCATCCAGCCGAAGACAGTAGTCAGGAATTCCTGAGTCATGGTCGTCTCCTTTCCCTTAATATATGGGTGTCAGTATATTGGCTCACAATATTTCGAGGATCGGAAGCGGCATGAAGTGACCTTACGTCATAGTCCGCTATCGTTCAGTGCATCCTGCAGAATAACGGCCAATCGTTCGGCCCAGCTGCGTTGCCCGTCATGATCCGCAATCAGATCATTACGCAGTTCGATCAGTGCATTAGGACGGCCGAAACTGCTGCAATGCTTGTCGATCGCATCGCCGGGTAGCACACCTGTATAGGGTTCATTTACCCCAACGCACAGATCATCCTCGGCGTTCAACCGGTTGATCAGCGGGCGCGAGAACCGCTCATCCGGTGTGTGCAAGACGCCGATGTGCCACGGCCGAGGATCGCGGCCACGGAGCTGGCGCGTAAAGGAATGCATCGAGATGATGACCGCATGCGGCAGGGCTGCAAGCTGCGCCAGCGCATCGTGATAGGGCCGGTAACACATATTTAGACGACGCTCACGCTCGGTCGCATCTGCGTGGCGGTTACCAGGAATGATCGAACCGTCATAGAGCTTCATCAGCAGCGTTGGATCGTCCTCGCCCCGGTTGGGGTCAATCACGAGGCGCGAGAAGTTGGCTGCGATTACCGGGGCGTTCAGAACCTCACCCAGATGTTTTGAAACCTCGTAGGCGCCGACGTCATATGCGATATGGCGTTCCATATCCTCGCGTGGCAGACCCAGGTCTCCGCCGCTGATTTCGGGCGGCACCATGTTGGTTGCATGGTCACAGGTAATCAGCCAACGCGACGAGCGATCCGCGCCGTGAACAAAAAACGGAGAGTATGTCATGAGCCTGTCATCTTGTTTGTCGCAGGTGTAGGACAGTTGCGTTGGAAAGGGAATTGCGCAATAAGCAGCCTGAGCAATGTTTGCGGTAACATTTACGCGTTTGAGGAGAGTCTGATCAATGCGACGCCTGAGAAATGTGAAAATCGTGGCGACGCTGGGACCGGCGTCCAATGACTATGACACCATCCGAGCGCTGCATGAGGCTGGGGCCGATGTATTCCGGCTGAACATGAGCCATGGCAGCCACGATGAGATTCGCGAGAGGCACCGTATAATCCGGCAGATCGAAAAGGATCTGGAAAGCCCGATCGCGATTCTGGCCGATCTGCAGGGGCCAAAGCTGCGCGTTGGCGTGTTTGCAAATGATGCGGAAGAACTGGAGGAGGGCGCCGCATTCCGTCTGGATCTTGATCCGGCAGCCGGGGATATCACCCGGGTCTGCCTGCCACATCCCGAAATTTTTGCCGCATTGGAGCCAGGTGCGCGCCTGCTGGTCAATGACGGAAAGATTCGTCTGATCGTGCAGGATTGCGGACAGGATTTTGCACATTGTACCGTTGAAGTCGGCGGCACGATCTCGAACCGCAAGGGTGTGAACGTGCCTGACGTGGTGCTGCCATTGGCAGCGCTGTCGGCAAAGGATCGCGACGATCTGGAATTTGTCTGTCAACTGGGTGTGGACTGGTTGGCGCTGAGCTTCGTTCAGCGTGCCAAGGATGTGTTCGAGGCGCGCGCACTGGCGGATGGCCGAGCATCGATCTTGTCCAAGATCGAAAAACCTGCTGCGGTCGAAGCTTTTGACGATATCCTTGACGCCTCAGACGGGATCATGGTTGCGCGGGGTGATCTGGGCGTCGAACTGCCTGTTTCGGCAGTCCCCCCGATCCAGAAACGTCTGGTGCGTAAATGCCGTACAGCCGCGAAGCCCGTGATTGTCGCAACCCAGATGCTGGAAAGCATGATCGAAAGCCCGATGCCCACAAGGGCCGAGGTTTCGGACGTGGCCACCGCCATCTATGAAGGCACCGACGCAATCATGCTCAGTGCGGAATCGGCTGCGGGTTCTTATCCCATCGAGGCGGTTCAGACGATGAACAAAGTTGCCATCGAAGTTGAAGCCGACCCGACTTATACACAGATTATTGCCGCGTCGCGTACCGCCAAGGGTACGACCATCGCGGACGGGATCGTGGCTGCGGCACGCGAGATTGCCGAAAAGACTGACATTAAAGCCATCTGCTGCTTCACTCAAAGCGGGACCACCGCCTTGCTCACCGCCCGTGAGCGTCCCGGTGTGCCTATCATCGCGATGACCCCCGCCACCGGCACCGCCCGCAGGCTTTGCCTGAGCTGGGGTTGTCATTGCGTCTTAACCCCTGAACAAGAGCGGTTCAAAGGTGCGGTCGTCAGCGCCGCTCGCGCCGCCCGTTCGGGTGGTTTCGCCGCTGAGACTGATCAGATTGTGGTCACCGCCGGCGTCCCTTTCAATGTTCCTGGCACCACCAACATCTTACGTATCGCCCCTTGTGATGAACGGCTGATCTACAACACTGATCCGGGCTAAGCCCGGATCACCACTACTAATTTCAGTTTGATACCAAGCGTATGCCTAATATTTGGGCATATAATAATATTTATTTACAGTGTCTTAGAAGTTTGAGGGTTGTATCCAGCAATAATCTCTCTGTTTTTGCGTGTTTTTTCGGGATACTTGCCCTTAGGGCGGTCTACTCAAGCAAGTTCCAGGTTCCGGCTGCCCTGCCGGGGGCGAGGGCCCCGGCCAAAGCAACAATAACGGAGGAACGGCATGACAACGAAAATTGTCATAGGACTGGACGGGACAGAAACCGGAGAACGCGCGATCGCCTTTGCCAAAGACTTGGCCGGGCGTATCGGTTCATGCGAGCTTCTGGCGGTTTACGTCATCGAATGGTCTCCTTTCACATTCCAGACACCAGAAGAGAACGCCCTACGCCACAAACGGCGCGAAGAAGAGGTTGCGTTAGCTACGTCACGGATCATCGAGCCAGCGGTTGAAGCGTTGAAGGCTGCAGGATTCGAGGCGCGCGGCATCGTCCGTCACGGAGATGTGGCGGAAACGCTGAATGCAATCACGGTTGAAAACGGTGGCTCCCAGATCGTTGTGGGTCGGGCCTCGGCAGATGGGTTCAAAAAACGCCTGTTTGGCAGTTCGACCCAGAACCTTGTCATGCACGCCGATGTTCCGGTTACGGTCGTGAACTGAGGGGAGAGATTATGATGAATATTCAGAACAAACTGAGTCTGGCAGCACTTGCCGCTCTGGTTGCGAGCCCCACTGCCGCACAGGAGGCGGTCGGGTTGGACGATAAAATCAACCAGGCCTTTGCTGATTTCACCGGGCCTTTCGTCAGCTTTATTTTTGCCCCGTTTCCGGGCACCGGGTTCCCTTGGATCGTGGGTTGGCTGGTGATCGCCGCGACCGTCTTCACGCTTTATTTTGCCTTTGTACAATTGCGTTTCTTCGGTCATGCGATCAGCCTTGTGAAAGGTGACTATTCTGATCCCAATGATGCGGGTGAAGTTAGCCACTTTCAGGCGCTGGCAACGGCGCTGTCCGGTACCGTTGGCCTCGGTAATATTGCTGGTGTTGCGGTCGCCGTCGGTATCGGCGGGCCAGGTGCAACTTTCTGGATGATTGTCGCAGGCCTGTTGGGCATGGCGTCGAAATTCACCGAATGTACGCTGGGTGTAAAGTACCGCAACGAATATGATGACGGCACCGTTTCTGGTGGCCCAATGTATTATATGTCGAAAGGGTTCAACGAACTGGGCCTGCCGGGCGGCAAAATTCTGGCCGTTCTGTTCTCGATCTTCTGCATCCTTGGCGCGCTTGGTGGGGGCAATATGTTCCAGGCCAATCAGGCGCATCAGCAGATCGCAGGCATCGTCGGAGATTACCCGGGCTGGATCACTGGCCTGGTCTTTGCAGGCATCGTCTTTGCAGTGATCGTGGGCGGCCTAAAATCCATCGCGCGCGTGACTGAGAAAGTCGTTCCTTTCATGGGCGTGATGTATGTGGCCGCGGCTCTGGTGATCATCCTGATGAACGCGGATCAGATCGGTTGGGCCTTTGGCCAAATCTTCGCGGGAGCGTTCACCGGTCTTGGTGTCGCTGGCGGTATGGTCGGCGCATTGATCCAGGGCTTCCGGCGTGCGGCGTTCTCGAACGAAGCGGGCGTTGGTTCTGCTGCGATTGCCCACTCGGCGGTTCGCACCAAAGAACCGATCACCGAAGGGTTCGTGTCGCTGCTGGAGCCGTTCATTGATACGGTCGTAATCTGTACCATGACCGCGTTGGTGATCATCATCACCCAGCAGCTGATCGTCGATCCGGAGACCGGAAACTATATGCTGAACGAAGCCGGTAATGCCATCGCAACGGTTGACGGAAACTCGGGTGTCAGCCTGACTTCAGCCGCCTTTGGCAGCGCGTTCAGTTGGTTCCCTTACGTTTTGGCAATCGCAGTAGTTCTGTTTGCCTTCTCGACCATGATCAGCTGGTCCTACTACGGCCTCAAGGCCTGGACCTACCTGTTCGGTGAGGGTCACACCAAGGAACTGGTGTTCAAGGTCATCTTCTGCATCTTCGTAGTCATCGGTGCAGCGGCTAACCTTGGCCCCGTTATCGACTTCTCGGATGCGGCGATCTTTGCCATGGCGGTTGTGAACGTCTTCGCGCTCTACTTCCTGATGAAAGTGGTACGTCAGGAACTGGCATCTTATGCAGAGCGTTTGAAGAGCGGTGAAATCCGCAAATTCGAACATTAATCCAAACCTCCGGGGCGGCGCGCGTCGCCCCGGTGCCTAGCCAGCCTGCAAAAAGCGCAGATTCTGGCCCAAACCCCCTTGCCAGTATGACCGAACTTGCGTAAACGGCGCTTCTGATCGCGTGACCGGCCGAGATGGCATGCCGAGTCGCGTCTGAAACCGAACCCCGAAAGGAGACGGAAATGCCTAAGATGAAGACAAAGTCGAGCGCCAAAAAGCGCTTTAAGGTGACTGCGACCGGTAAGGTCCTTGCTGGCCAGGCCGGCAAACGGCACGGCATGATCAAGCGGACCAAGAAATTCATCCGCGACGCCCGTGGCAACACCACCCTGTCCGCCCCCGACGCCAAGATCGTCAAGGGCTACATGCCCTACGACCGCTAAGAGGAGATTAAGAGATGTCCCGCGTTAAAGGTGGAACCGTAACTCACGCCCGTCACAAGAAGGTCATCAAGGCTGCCAAAGGTTACTATGGCCGCCGCAAGAGCACCTTCAAGGTTGCCCGTCAGGCCGTAGACAAGGCCAACCAGTACGCAACCCGCGACCGCAAGAACCGCAAGCGCAACTTCCGCGCGCTGTGGATCCAGCGTATCAACGCCGCTGTCCGTTCGCATGACGAGGCACTGACATATTCCCGCTTCATTAACGGCCTGAACTTGGCCGGTATCGAAGTGGACCGCAAAGTTCTGGCCGACTTGGCAGTGCACGAACCGGAAGCGTTCGGCGCGATCGTCGCCAAAGCACAGGCCGCGCTGGCTGCCTGAACCTCTTTCGAGAGACAGTGAATGAAAGGCCGTCCCAGTTGGGACGGCCTTTTTTTGAATCCGTAACGGGTGTCGATTGCGCCAGGTTGCCAAATTGAGCTCTCTAGGGCGATGAAGATAAATATCTCACCGCCTCCAACATCCTGGGCTGAATTGTACTGCAGACAACGCAACAAGCTCCTGCATCAGGGTGCAATGGTTGATGCGACCGATCCAATCCGCCTTGAGAAATGGTAGTGTGCAACGCCCGTGAAATGTCGTGAATTCAGTGGGGTGATTTTATGAGATCGTTCAGACCATGGCGGGCATCGCAGGTGATTCCCGGTATGGGTGGCGGAGACGAAGGGATTCGAACCCTCGAGACGGTTTCCCGCCTACTCCCTTAGCAGGGGAGCGCCTTCGACCACTCGGCCACGTCTCCGCTGGCCGGTATATCCTTGCCTGTCATCCAGATACAAGGCGATTTTCTATGTCTGGAAAATTTTTCTGAATACCGATGATCAAACCCACAAGAAGGAGCGCTGGGGCTACCGGAAGCAGGGGTGCGAAACCCCCGAAATGCTGAAAAACATGCAAAACCTTGCCAACTCCACCTGTTCTGGCGCATATTTGTCTAGTTTTAAGGCTCTAATAACTATTCAGATTTAGCTTTCTGAGGCGACAGATATCGGGCGTGGGGTGTTTGGCACCCTGGTAGGTACCTTTTGGGGGAAGGGGACTTGGGTTTGGTCTGGTTGAAATTGTTTTGTGTTTTCTTGGTTCTAGCGACGCTGCCTGCGTCGGCCATCGCATCAATCGGAAAAGTGCTCAGTGCTAAACCGGGCGCGGATATTATCCGGGCCGGTAAAAAGATACGCTTGCGTGAAGGGATGGATGTTGTTTCAGGCGATACTATTTCGACCGACAGATCAGGCGTGGTTCAATTGGTGTTCGTAGATGAAACCAAGATCGCGGTTGGTCCGAACGCGCGAATGATCCTGGATGTCTCAATGCTGCGAGGCAATCGGAAGGCAAAAAACTTCACCGTGCAGGCGCTGGGCGGCAGTTTCCGTTTCATTTCGGGCAAAAGCAGAAAGCGCGCTTATTCGATCAAAACGCCCGATGCCACCATGGCCGTGCGGGGAACGACATTTGACATGTGGATTACATCCGGCAGCCAAAGCGCGATGCTGGTTATCGAGGGCACCGTTCAGATGTGCGGCCGACGCGGGTCATGCCGGTCGGCAAGCCGACAGTGCAGTCTCTTTGCGACCGGTTCGGGCGGTCAGGTGGGGCGCCCGGTAGATCAGGAGCAGTATGACAAAGCGCTAAAAGGTGGTTTCCCCTTCATACGCTCGCAAACGCAACTGCTGCCACCGTTTCGGGTGAGTGCCGAAGGGTGCTCGGGCAGACAGGCTCAGGCCCTAAAGATTGAATCTGAAAGGCCAGAGCGGCGCGAAGCGCGGCGGCAAACGGAACAAGGTCGTTCTGAGGTGTCGGCGGCCCGCGAAAGCGGGCGATCCGAAGCGCCAGACCGGGCCTCAGCCAGCGCCGAAGGGCGTTCCGGGACATCAGCGCGTGCAGGTGTAAGCGCCTCGGGTGAAACGAGAACATCCGTAAACGCATCCAGTGGAAATAGCGGTGGATCGGGTGTCAGGGCAACGGCGACGGCAGGTAACGCTTCAGCGATAGCTGGTTGGTAGCATCAGGTTACATATATTTTCATGTTCCCCTGCGCCTGGAAGGTGAACGTGGTGGGTAAGATAAGAGACAAAATTGGGCATCGATTAGTATTCAGGCTTGTGGGCTTGGCGCTGATCCTGATGGGCTGCTTCATTAGGGTCGCGGATCCGTATCCCGTTCAAATGTCCAGATTGATTTACTTCGATATCCTGCAGCGGATTTCACCACGGGCCTACAACCCGGATCTGCCGGTCCGCGTGGTGGATATTGATGAAAGGTCTCTGGCAGAATGGGGCCAATGGCCTTGGCCTCGTACCCTGTTGGGTCAGATGGTCGAACGATTGGGCGAATACGGTGCCGCTGCGATTGCCTTTGATATGCTGTTTGTCGAGCCCGACCGATACTCTCCGATGCGATTGTTGCAAGACCCGACCTTGTCCGGACTACTGCAGGTGGATCAGGCCGCGATCGATCTGGACAATGACGTCAGATTTGGGGACGAAGTTGCGAAATGGCCAGTGGTTCTGGGTGTGGCAGCCCGGCAAACCGATAGCGGTTCGGCCATTGTACCGAAGGCGGGGTTAGTTGAAATCGGAGAGAAACCCGCAGCTGGCCTTGTCAGCGTTGCCCACTGGACCTCTCTGGCACCGCCATTGGGGGAAGAAGCGGCCGGGATCGGGGGTGTTAATGTATCGCCCCAAGGAAGTTTGGGTGTGGTGCGACGGGTCCCTGTGCTTTGGTCCGGGCCCAACGGTGTATTACCTGCGCTTGGGGTTGAAGCCCTGCGGGTGGCCATGGGCGAATCCGTTTATTTTGCGGAAGGATCGCAGGACGAGATCGGCATCATGCTTGAGGTTGGTCTGGGTGATTTTGTGCTGCCGACCACCGAGAATGGCGAGATCTGGGTGCGTTACAGGCGGGACAATCCTGGCCTCTATCTGTCGGCCGATGATGTCATGCGCAGCGGTAGTGATCCAACGCTTCAGTCAGAGATAGAAGGACGGATCATTCTGGTCGGCACCTCTGCGGCGGGCCTGTTCGATATGCGCGAAACGGCACTGGGTGAATCTGTTCCCGGTGTTTCGATCCACGCCCAAATTATCGAACAGATCATCCTTGGCGATGTGCTGAGCAGATCGGATGTTACCTCTGCACTTGAGCTGCTGGCGTTCGTGATCCTGGGCGTCGTTGTCACAGTGGTCATGTCCAACTATGGGGCGGTCGCTTCTTTTGCTGCAGGTGGTGTGGCCGCATCGGCCGTGATTGCCATCAGTTGGTTGGCGTTCCAGAACCAGTCGGTTCTGTTTGATGCGACCTTCCCTTTGGCCGGAGGTATGGCTAATTTCGGGCTTCTGGCCGGGTACCTCTTTGTTTCGACCGAGCGGGAGAAGCGGGTGATCCGCCAGACTTTCTCACATTATGTCGCACCGGAAATCCTCGATGAGATGGAGGCCAACGGGCATCAGCTGCAATTGGGAGGTGAATCTCAGGAGATCACGGTGATGTTTTCGGACATTCGGGGCTTCACGCCATTGTCCGAGTCTGTATCAGCCACCGATCTGGTGGCCTTGCTGAATGCGCTGTTCTCAGAGATCGGGGATCAGATTCTGGTCGAGCGTGGAACGATCGACAAGTTCATCGGCGATGCGGTTATGGCTTTTTGGAATGCACCGCTGCCCGTGGATGATCACCCGTGCCGCGCTGCTTTGGCCGCGCTGAAGATGCGCGGCGCGCTAGATAAGTTCAACACTTTGCCCATCATGCGCGGGCGTCCTCCCATCGCACTGGCGACAGGCTGCGCAACCGGAGCCGCCTGCGTCGGCAATATCGGCTCGCGGCGCCGGTTCAACTACACAGTAATCGGAGATGTGGTGAATGTGGCAGCGCGGATCGAACAAAACTGCCGACATGTGGATTATGATATTCTAGTCTCAGACTCTATTCGCCGTGTCACCAATTCTGATCTTGCGCTGCTAGAGGCGGGCTTCGTGGATTTGAAAGGCAAAAGCGAGCCAGAGCCTGTTTATGTACTGGTCGGAGATCGAGAAGTTGCAGGCAGTGCATCGTTTCAAAAGCTGCAGACCGCACACATAGGTCTACTAGAGGCGATACGCGCACGGGAATCACAGACCGTAGTCGCTGGGTTATGCAAGGAATGTGCCAAGCATGCGATGGCGGTTGAGCCAGGTTTGGCATCATTCTATCGCGCGCTACCGGGGCGCATGGCGGACTTCCGATCAGAGGTGCTTCATGCGCGGCCGGTGTTTAGTCATCATCATGGTCTGCGCGAAGGTGCAGAGTAAGTACTTCGCCATATGCTTTGGAAAAGAGAACGGGGCGCTGTTGAAAATCAACTGCGCCCCGCCGGAAGTATCAATCTCGCCCCCTCGAATACCATCTAAAACAACACGGGCTAAAACTTTCGATATATTCGAGATCGACCTTCTATCCCCATATTTAACGAATTCGGCAGGGTAGACAGTGAAGAAGTTCACATTACCCTGAAATTGTTTAAATTTTTTCTTAGCGCCAGTCGAAAAACCCTGGTCCGGCCTGTTTCAGCAGAGAGGCGGCCATTGTCTGACCCAGTTTTGCTCCATCTTCGAGCGCCCCGGTGGCTTCTTCGCTGATCGCCTCGGAACCGTCCGGGCGCAGAACTTCTCCTCGCAAAGCAAGTTGGCCATCCTGAACTTGCGCCAAACCGGCGATCGGTGTTTCGCATGAGCCATCCAGCCCGGCCAGAAGGCTGCGTTCAGCCGCAAGGCGCCGGCTTGTTTCAACATGATGAATCGCCGCCAGCATCTCGGCGGTACGGCTATCGTCGCTGCGCCGTTCAATGCCGATGGTGCCCTGCGCAATGGCAGGTAGCATGTCATCAGGTGATATGGCAGTCGCGGGGACGTCTTTCATATCCAAGCGGCGCAATCCGGCCATGGCCAGAAAGGTACAATCGGCCACGCCATCGGCCAGCTTCTTCAGGCGAGTCTGAACATTGCCGCGAAACTCGACCACTTTCAGATCGGGCCGCCGATTCAGCAACTGCGCCCGGCGGCGCAACGATGAAGTCCCGACAACTGCGCCCTCTGGCAGATCGTGAATCGAACTCAGAGTCGGCGAGATAAACGCATCGCGCACATCCTCGCGCGGCAGGAATGTATCCAGCACCAGCCCGTCAGGCTGTTCGACGGGCATGTCCTTGGTCGAATGTACGGCGATGTCGATCTCACCTTTCAGCATCGCCTCTTCGATTTCCTTGGTGAACAGACCCTTGTTGCCAATCTCTTTCAGCGGTCGGTCCGCGTCGATCATGGCGCGGTTGTCACCGGTGGTCTTGATTACCACGATCTCAAATGCGTCCTCAGGCAGGTCGAAAGCGGCGCCAAGTCTCTGACGGGTTTCATAGGCCTGCGCCAGCGCCAGCGGAGATCCACGGGTGCCGATTTTCAGAGGCGATGCGGGGGTAGGCAATATCAGACTCATGTGCACAGCTTTAGTCGCGTCACATTGCCCTGACAATGGGGGCAGAGCTTGACAAATTGCCACTGAGGGCCGACGCGTTGCACCAAACCGGAACACTGGGGGCACGAATGGCCGAGACAAAGAAATTGCTACGGGCGCTGGCGGGGGAAGTGCAGGATGTGCCGCCGATCTGGATGATGCGACAGGCCGGGAGGTATTTGCCTGAATATCGTGCAACGCGCGCACAGGCCGGAGATTTCCTGTCTCTTTGCTATAACCCCGAGCTTGCCGCCGAAGTCACCCTTCAGCCCATTCGCCGCTACGGCTTTGATGCCGCGATCCTGTTTGCTGATATCCTGCTTGTGCCGCAGGCGCTGGGTGCGGATTTGTGGTTTGTCACCGGCGAAGGTCCTCGCCTTTCGACAATTACACGGGAGTCGGAGTTTGATGCGCTGAAGCCGGTTGATGCAATTCATGAGACGCTCTCTCCGGTGTATGAAACCGTGCGTATTCTTTCGCGTGAGCTTCCTTCTGAGACAGCTCTGATCGGATTTGCAGGCGCGCCCTGGACAGTGGCTACCTACATGATCGCCGGACGGGGCACCCCGGATCAGGGGCCAGCCCATGCGCTGCGCGAAGAAAACACTGCGCTGTTCGAGGCGCTGTTGGATCGGATCACGGCCGCGACAATTGAATACCTGTCTGCCCAAATCGAGGCAGGGGCCGAGGTTGTCAAAATATTTGATAGTTGGGCGGGATCATTGAAGGGCGAAGCGTTTCAGAAATACGCCGTTGAACCCTGTCGCGTGATTACTGCTGCCATAAAGGCACGCCATCCGGGCATTCCCGTCATCGGTTTCCCACGCGAAGCGGATCAGGGTTACATCGGTTTCGCCAAGGCCACCGGTGTGGATTGTGTCGCGCTGGACAATTCTGTGTCGCCCGAATGGGCTGCTGCGAATGTGCAAGTCGATGGGTGTGTACAGGGCAATCTGGCTTCATCGCATATGGTGACAGGCGGGCAAGCGCTTGTCGATGAGACGCGGCGGATTGTCGAAGCCTTCTCAAAAGGACCGCATATCTTCAATTTGGGTCATGGTATTACGCCAGATGCGGACCCTGAGAACGTTCAATTGATGATCGATACGGTGCGCGGGCGGTAAGCCTGGCGTGGGGGCCAGCCCCCTCTTGGCCTGCGGCCAATTCACCCCCGAGGTATTTTTAGCCAGATGAAGCGGGAGGAAGTTCGTTCAAAATCTCATTTGTATGCTCTCCGCGTTTGGGGCTGGGCCGCGGTTGCCAGTTGTAGGTTGAGAATCTAGGAGCGGCTGCGGCTTGACGTGTTTCGTCGTGGTCGACCCATGTTTGGCGAGCCGAATTCATGGGGTGATCTCGTGCTTCTTGTGGACTTAGGACTGGGGCAACGCAGGCGTCCGTGCCTTGAAACAGCGCCGCCCATTCGTCGCGCGGCTTCTCGGCAAAGATTTTGCTCAACCGCTTCGTCAGGTTGGGCCACGTCGCATGGTTATATTGCTGAGCGAATTCCGCGTCATCGCTGAGCCCGAGGATGTCCAGGAAGTGAGCATAGAATTTTGGCTCCAGACATTGAACTGAGATGAAACCGCCATCTGCGCAGGCGTAGGTTCTGCTCCAATGCGGTCCGTCGAGCAGGCTTTGACCCCGGGTGTCGGACAGGTTGCCGGTTTGGCGCAGGCTCATCAGCAAATTCATCATGTGTGCCGAGCCATCGTAGATGGCGGCGTCCACCACCGTGCCTTTGCCTGTATTTCGGGAATTCAAAAGCCCGGCGAGCAGACCTGCAACCAGATACATCGCACCACCGCCGATATCCCCGACTAGTGTTGCGGGCGTCAAAGGCGGTTGGCCGGGCGGCGACGCGTAGGATAAAGCCCCTGAAAGGGCAATATAGTTGAGATCATGGCCCGCTGTCTCAGAAAGTGGGCTATGCTGCCCCCAGCCTGTCATTCGGCCATAGACCAGCTTTGGGTTCAGGTGATGACAGTCTTCCGGCCCCAGCCCCAGCTTTTCCATCACGCCGGGGCGAAAACCCTCGATCAGCGCATCAGCCGTTGCGATCAGCCGTTTTGCAACGCTAAGGTCCTGCGGGTCTTTGAGGTCCAGTGCAATTGATCGTTTGCCGCGATCCAGCAGCGAACGTTCAGGCATACCCGGAGTGACGGCGGACCCTTTGCGATGGATGGTGATGATATCGGCGCCCATATCCGCCAGCAGCATGGCCGCGAAGGGGGCTGGGCCCAGCCCTTCGATTTCGATGATGCGTATGCCGTGCAGCATGTCTTCCTCCTGCGGCGCAGGGTTTCTGTTGGGCGGAGCGAATGCAAGCGAAGAATCCCGATCCAGTGCCTTGGTGTGAGCAAACTGGTTGCCTGCATCGATGTTTCAGGGCTAGGTCTTTGTGGTCTGCCGTAGGATTAAAAAGAGGTTGAGAGATGCAGTTAAGCGATACCCGTGAAATTCAGGCGCCGCCTGCCGCCGTTTACGCTGCGTTGCTGGACCCTGAAGTATTGAAAGCCTGCATCAGCGGCGCGCAGGAGATTACCGGCGATCCAACCGAGGGGTATAATGCGACCGTGGTGCAAAAGGTTGGCCCTGTGAAGGCGACTTTCAAAGGCACTGTGACCATGTCCGACATGGTTGAGCCTGAACGCCTGACCATCGCTGGTGAGGGCAAGGGGGGCGCCGCAGGCTTTGCCAAGGGAAGCGCAGATGTAACCTTCGCGCCCAGCGAGGCTGGTGGCACCCTTCTGACCTACGAGGTCGAGGCTAAGGTGGGTGGCAAACTGGCTCAGCTGGGCAGCCGCCTGATTGATGGGTTTGCCAAGAAGATGGCCGATCAGTTTTTCGCCAATCTTCAAGAATATTTCGAAGGTCCGCCACCGCAAGAAGACGCTGCCGAAGAAGAGACCAAGTCAGGCTGGCTAGGTCGCCTGACGGGACGAGACTGAACCCTGCGCACACGCGCATGGCACTGTGCGGAATTGGACTGTTCGACGATGGTCCGTCACGATAGGTTGCGGGGTCAGAACGAGGGTACGCATGACGACCATATTGTCGATCCGGGATTTGCGGAAGTCTTATGCCGATGGGTTTGAGGCGCTGAAAGGTGTGTCTCTGGACATTGAAGAAGGTGAGATTCTAGCGCTGTTGGGCCCCAATGGGGCGGGTAAAACAACGCTGATCTCGACTGTGTGCGGTATTACCACGCCGACTTCGGGCTCGGTCACCGTAGGTGGCCATGACATCCAGACCGAGTATCGCGCAGCCCGCAAGATGATTGGGCTGGTGCCGCAGGAAATCGCGCTGGAACCGTTCGAGAAGGTCTGGAACACTGTCCGCTTTTCGCGCGGGCTGTTCGGTCATAGCGGAGACAACGCTAGGATCGAGGAAATCCTGCGCAAGCTGTCCCTATGGGACAAACGCCGTAACGCAATCAAGGAACTATCCGGAGGTATGAAGCGACGTGTGCTGATCGCGAAAGCCTTGGCGCATGAGCCAAGGGTGCTGTTTCTGGATGAACCCACCGCCGGCGTAGATGTCGAGCTACGTAAGGACATGTGGGAGATCGTGGCCGAATTGAAGCAGGCTGGTGTCACCATCATCCTGACCACTCACTACATCGAGGAAGCCGAGGCAATCGCCGACCGTGTGGGTGTCATCGACAAGGGTGAGCTTTTGCTCGTGCAGGACAAAGACACATTGATGGCGCAGATGGGCAAAAAGCAGATTGAGGTCATGTTGACCGAGCCTATTTTATCGGTTCCCGACGTTCTGTCCGATCATCAACTGACGCTCAACGGTGCAGGCGATGCGCTGATCTATACTTACGACACCAATGCCGAGCGCACGGGCATCACCACTCTTCTCAATGATGTTGCACAGGCCGGTCTAGTGCTGCGTGATGTGCAGACGCGGCAATCGAGCCTTGAAGAGATTTTCGTCAACCTCGTGTCCGGAGAACCCGCATGAACTGGTCCGCTATTACTGCCATCTACCGGTTTGAAATGGCCCGGTTCTTTCGCACACTGGCGCAGAGTTTTCTGTCGCCGGTCCTGTCGACCTCGCTTTATTTCGTGGTGTTTGGCACTGCCATCGGCAGTCGCATTCAAGAGATTGAAGGCGTGTCCTACGGGGCCTTCATTGTGCCGGGTCTTATCATGTTGTCCGTAGTGATGCTGTCAATCTCGAACGCGTCCTTTGGCATCTACTTTCCCAAATTCTTGGGTACGATTTATGAGTTGCTTTCAGCCCCCATCAATTTCATCGAGATTGTGATTGGTTATGTGGGCGCGGCCGCAACTAAGGCACTGTTTGTAGGTCTTGTCATTCTGGCCACTGCGACGTTCTTTGTGGACATTCGCATTGAACACCCGTTTGCCATGGCGGCTTTCCTGATCTTGTCTTGCCTCAGTTTCTCGCTGCTGGGGTTTATCGTGGGTATCTGGGCGGGAAATTTTGAGCAAATGTCGCTTGTCCCCCAGCTTGTTGTGACGCCCCTGATTTTTCTGGGTGGGACGTTTTACTCGATCTCGATGCTACCTCCGCTTTGGCAGACGATCACTCTGTTCAACCCTGTGGTTTATCTGATTTCCGGGTTCCGCTGGTCATTCTATGGTATCGCAGATGTCCCGATATTTTGGAGCCTTCTGGCCATACTGGCCTTCACCGGAATATGCCTCGCGATCATTGGCTGGATCTTCAAAACCGGTTGGCGCATCCGCAGCTAGGGCGTTGCATTTTTGCCCATCAGGTGTGTGAAATTGGTTCACGTCGCGTTTATGGCGCTTCGGGTCTCTTGTTTACGGCTCCGGCGCGCTCTACATCGGCTTCCATGAAACTCAGCCTGCCCTTCATGAAAAAGCCGCCACTTGTGGCCGTTGTTCGCCTGTCCGGTGCCATTGGAATGGCCGGGCGAGGGTCGATGAACGCGACCGCTCTGGCACCGGTGTTGGAGAAAGCCTTTCGCAAGGGCAAGCCCGCTGCGGTCGCGCTGGAGATCAATTCGCCGGGCGGCTCCCCCGTTCAAAGCTCATTGATCGGTGCGCGTATCCAGCGACTGGCGGAAGAGCTTAAGATCCCTGTTTACGCTTTCGTCGAAGACGTGGCGGCTTCGGGTGGATATTGGTTGGCGGTTTCAGCGGATGAGATTTGGGCCGATGACAGTTCGGTTCTGGGGTCGATCGGCGTGATATCGTCGGGATTTGGCGCGCATGTTTTTCTGGCACGTCAGGGCTTTGAACGACGCGTACATACTGCGGGTCAGTCGAAATCAATGCTCGACCCGTTTGCTCCGGAAAAGAAAGAAGACATTGCACGGCTCAAAGTGCTGCTGGGCGATATCCACGAGAATTTCATAACCCATGTGAAATCTCGCCGGGACGGCAAGCTGGACAGCAGCGCTGATCTGTTCAATGGCGAGGTCTGGCTGGCCCGTCGCGCGCAACAGCTGGGCCTGATCGATGGTATTGCCCATCTGAAGCCCAAGATGCAGGAGAAGTTTGGCGACAAAGTCAGGTTCCGCCGCTATGGCCTGCGCAAACCGATCTGGTCGCGCTTCGGCGCGACGCTGGCGCAGGATGCCATAGCCGGTATTGAGGAGCGCGCTGCCTACGCGCGTTTCGGGTTGTAGAGTGATCATCAAAGCAGTCACCTTGTTCCTGGTCGCCATGGGCGTTCTGGCGATGTTCGGCAAGCTACGCTTTCCTGGACAGAAACGATTGAGTTCTGCGAAATGTCCGCGTTGTGGGCGGTTTAGGATCGGCAAAGGCCCGTGTCCTTGCGAAGAAGGAGGCCGTGGATGACGGCATGGCTGTTCTCCGGCCTCGGGCTGCTGATCCTGTTGTTGGCAGGCGACGCGCTGGTGCGAGGGGCCGTGAACCTCAGCCTGCGGTTGGGGGTTCCCGCCCTGATCGTCAGCCTGACAATAGTTGCCTTTGGAACTTCGGCCCCTGAGCTGCTGATTGCAATCAGCGCCATCAAGGAAAACGCGCCGGGCATTGCGTTGGGTAACGTGGTGGGCTCGAATACAGCGAATATCTTGCTGGTTCTGGGATTGCCCGCGCTTCTGGCGACCTTGCACACAAGTGAGTGCGACAGCCGCAAGAACTACATCTTCATGCTTCTGGCGTCGGTGTTATTTATCGGGTTGGCTTTTTGCGGGGTCTTTAATCTGCTCAGCGGGGCAATTTTGCTGGCTGCGTTGGCTCTGATCCTCGGCAACGCGTTTCGCGAAGCACATGCGCACCGTAAAGCCTGTGGTGAAGCTTGTGCCGATGAGGACGAGCTTGAGGGTCTTGAGGAAGCAGATCCTGACATGCCCTATTGGAAGGTGGCGATCTACCTGATCCTCGGCTTGGTCGGCCTGCCAATGGGTGCGCATCTGCTGGTCGAAAATGCGACCGTCATTGCCCGGAACTATGGTGTGAGCGAAACAGTGATCGGCCTTACGCTGATCGCGGTGGGTACGTCCCTGCCGGAACTGTCGACAACCGTCATGGCTGCCCTGAGGCGACAAGCGGATGTGGCACTGGGTAACGTCATCGGATCGAACATGTTCAATCTGCTGGCCATTGTCGGCATTACGACCTTGTTTGGGCGTATTCCCGTCGATCCTGAATTCCTGCGTTTCGATCTGTGGGTGATGCTCGGCGCGTCGCTCTTGTTGGTTCCTTTTGTGTTCTTCAAGAAAGATATCACACGCGTCTGGGGCCTGATCTTGACAGCGCTCTATGTGATCTATGTTGCAAGCCTGTTAGCCTGACCTGACGAGGAGAATGAGCCCATGACCCGAGCATTGGTGACCGGTGCCGGTAAACGCCTTGGTCGTGCCATGGCGCTGTATTTGGCGCAGCGCGGCATGGATGTCGCTGTGCACTATTCCAGTTCGGATCAGGCTGCGCGTGAAACGGTTGATGAGGTTCAGGCGCTAGGCCGAAAGTCAGTTGCGCTGCAGGCCGATCTGCTTGATGAGGGGCAAGTCAGCTCATTGCTGCCGCGTGCAGCTGAGGCGCTGGGTGGTCCGATCACCTGTCTGGTCAACAATGCATCGATATTTGAGTATGACAATATCCACACAGCTACCCGCCAAAGCTGGGATCGGCATCTCGACAGCAATCTGCGCGCACCATTCGTTCTGACCCAAGCCATGGCCGAGCAGGGGTTACAGCCGGAGCTTGATGATCAGGGAGAGCCTCTGGCGATTGGGCTGATCGTGAACATGGTGGATATGCGGGTGCGTAAACTGACGCCTGAGTTCATGTCATACACGATTGCCAAGATGGGGTTGTGGGCCTTGACCCGGACTGCAGCGCAGGCTCTGACACCCGCAATCCGTGTGAACGCGATCGGCCCCGGTCCAACGCTGCAGGGTCATCGCCAAAGTGATGCCCATTTTAGCGCTCAGCGGCAGAACACGATTCTGGAGCGCGGCGCGAACCCGTCGGATATCACTGCTGCGCTGGGATACTTTCTGGATGCGCATGCTGTTACGGGGCAGCTTCTTTGCGTCGATGGTGGGCAACATTTGGGTTGGCAAACACCCGATGTTCTTGGTGTAGAATAAGTAGATCTGCTGCAAGTTTTGCACTGCTCTCGTTCCTGTTATCTGAACGTTACAAAAATGTCTTAATTTTCATACACTTGTCTCAGATCAACAAATTTATCGTTTAAAAACAACACCATAATTTCCTGCCTATTTTTTGTGCAGATCAACGAATAGGCAAGGATTCAAGGGAAAATCACGATGCCCCTAAAGTTATCTGCACAGTTATCCACAGAAGTCGTGGATTTGTTTTCTCTTGATCTGAAGCGCACAAGATTGCAGCCATGGTCAGAGAATCATATCTCAGACTCATGACCGCTAGCACTGATTCCGAATCGTCGACCCAAGCCAACGGCTATGCCTGCATTCAGCGTTATGTGAAAACGCTGGACAGCTCGCCGGGTGTGTATCGGATGTTGGATGGGGACAGCCGAGTTCTTTACGTAGGTAAAGCGCGAAACCTGAAGGCGCGGGTATCGAACTACACGCGCCCGGGGCACTCGGGTCGGATCGAGAAAATGATCGCCGCAACTGCCTCGATGATGTTTCTGACCACTCGGACCGAGACCGAGGCGCTGCTGCTGGAACAGAACCTGATCAAGCAGCTCAAGCCCAAATACAACGTATTGTTGCGGGATGACAAAAGCTTCCCGAATATTCTGGTCGCCAAGGATCATGCCTTTCCGCAGATCAAAAAGCACCGAGGGGCGAAGAAAGAAAAGGGGGCTTATTTCGGCCCCTTCGCCAGTGCAGGCGCGGTGAACAGGACGCTGAACCAGCTGCAAAAGGCGTTCCTGCTGCGGAACTGTTCGGATTCCATGTTCGATAGCCGGACCCGGCCGTGTTTGCTCTATCAGATCAAGCGATGTTCTGGACCGTGCGTCGAACTGATCTCGGAAGCCGACTATCGTGAAAGCGTTAAGGATGCCGAAAGGTTCCTGTCAGGCCGATCTACCAAAGTGCAGGAAGATCTCGCCGCGCAGATGATGGCTGCCTCCGAGGCGATGGAGTTCGAACGCGCCGCCGGTTTGCGCGACCGTATCCGGGCGCTGACGCAGGTGCAGACGTCTCAGGGCATCAATCCCCGCGGCGTGGCCGAGGCTGACGTCATTGGCCTCTACATGGACAGCGGTCAAGCCTGCGTTCAGGTGTTTTTCATCCGGGCCAACCAGAACTGGGGTAACCGCGATTTCTATCCGCGCGTCGGCCCGGATGTGTCACAGGCTGAGGCGATGGAAGCGTTTCTGGGCCAATTCTACGACAATAAGGAACCACCCCGGCAGTTGATCCTGTCTGATGCGATCGAGAATGCCGATCTGATGCAGGAGGCATTGTCGGAAAAAGCTGGACGCAAGGTGGAAATCCTGGTGCCCCAACGCGGTGAAAAGCAGGAACTGATCGCTGGTGCCTTGCGCAACGCACGTGAATCGCTGGCCCGGCGGATGTCGGAAAGTGCCACGCAGGCCAAATTGCTACGCGGTGTGGCCGAGGCCTTTGATCTGGACGCGCCGCCAAACCGGATCGAAGTTTACGACAACTCTCACATTCAGGGCACCAATGCAGTTGGGGGCATGATCGTCGCGGGCCCAGAAGGGTTCATGAAAAATGCCTATCGCAAATTCAACATCCGCGGCGATGATCTAACCCCCGGCGATGACTTCGGCATGATGAAAGAGGTCCTGACCCGCCGTTTCACACGCCTGCAAAAGGATGATCCGGATCGGGACAAAGGGCATTGGCCCGATCTGCTGCTGATCGACGGTGGTGCAGGGCAGGTGAGCGCCGTGAATGAGATCATGGCCCAGCACGGGGTCGAGGATATCCCGATGGTCGGTGTCGCCAAGGGTGTCGATCGCGATCACGGCAAGGAAGAATTCCATCGCATCGGGCAGCGCCCTTTTGCGATGAAACGCAACGATCCCGTATTGTACTTTATCCAGCGCTTGCGGGATGAGGCGCATCGCTTTGCCATCGGCACCCATCGCGCGAAACGCGCTAAGGCGGTTGGTGCAACGCCACTGGACGAAATCCCCGGCGTCGGGGCCGCGCGCAAACGCGCCCTTCTGACTCATTTCGGCAGCGCCAAAGCGGTGAGCCGAGCCAATTTGGCGGATCTTAAAGCCGTCGAGGGGATTTCAGCCGGGCTGGCGCAGAAGGTCTATGACTTCTTCCATGACAAGGGCTAGGCCTTTCGCCCCCGCCAAAGGATATAGAGGCCTGACGCCACGATGAGGGCGCAGCCAATCCACATGGTCTGATCCAATCGCTCGCCAAACATCACCACGCCCAAGCCGATACCGAACAACAGCCGCGAATAGCGAAACGGCGTCACAGATGAGACCTCGCCGGTGCGCATCGCCTTCATCAGCGCGGCATAGGCCATGACCCCCATCACAATCGCCCCGCCCATGTGCAGGCTGACATTAGGCGTCAGGGTTTGCAGCGATGTTCCTTCCCAGAATCGATAAGCCAAACCCGCGACAATGATGCAGAGGAAGCCATAGAACCCCAGAACCTCAGTGCCCAGTGTTGCGGGCGCGGCGCGGCTGGCCAGATCGCGCCCCGCAAAGCCGAGCATCCCCAGCACGGCAAGGATTGACAGGGCCGAGAAGCTGTCTCCGGTCGGTTGGATGATGATCACAACGCCGACAAGACCGATCAAAATGGCGCTCCATCGCCGCCAGCCGACGGATTCACCAAAGAACAACGCGGCCCCTGCGACGACAACCAGTGGTGTGGCCTGAAGGATCACCGTAGCCGAGGACAGTGGTGTCAAAGCGATCGCCAATACATAGAAAAGCCGTCCAAGAATCTCGAAGACCACACGCACCTTCATTGGGCGCGACAACACGTCGGACTGGAACAGACGCGTGCTACGTACTGTGGCAACCGCAGCGTAGATTACAGCACCGCCCGCACCGAACAGTACAAGCACCTGCCAGATCGGGATCGACGCCGAAGCCGCCTTAAGCAGCGCATCCTCCAGCGCGAACAGCGCCATTGCGGCGACCATCCAGGCACTGCCGATCAGATTTGACCGGGGATCGGTTTGAATATGCGGTGTCATGTCAGCTCTGGGGTGTTGTCTGGTTGGCCAGCCGACAATCTGACGCCAAAGCAATCAAGTGCCAAGATGAAACCTGTAATGTGACCACCGCTGCGACGCTTTGACTTTTAAGACAGCAAACGCTTGTGTTGGGTAGGTTTTTTTAAGACCCTGTCTTTTCTGTCTTGAACCGGCGATGTAGGGTCCAAGCCATGAAATGGAACCTGCCGAATATTCTGACTGTACTGCGCCTTGTGGCGGCCCCCGGTCTCGCCGTGATGTTTCTGTATTTCACCCGTCCCTATGCGGATTGGTTTGCTTTGATCCTGTTTCTGTCAGCGGCGATCACCGATTGGTTCGACGGGTATCTGGCGCGCGCCTGGAAACAGGAAACGAAGATTGGCGCCATGCTGGATCCCATTGCCGACAAGGCAATGGTGGTAATCGCGCTGATGATATTGGTGGGCTATTCGACTGAACACTGGACACCATGGCTGGTCCTGCCCGCGACAGTGATCCTGTTTCGCGAAGTCTTTGTCTCAGGCTTGCGAGAGTATCTGGGCGATGTGGCCGGAACCCTGAAGGTCACCAAGCTAGCCAAGTGGAAAACGACGGCACAGATGGTAGCGATCGCGATCCTGTTCTCGCAGGGGATATTCGAGCACCATTTTGTGATGGCCACGTTTGGCATGGATGCGACAACCATTGATCAGGTTCTGGCAGGGCAGGTCGAGGACCTGAACAACATCCGCTGGCATCTTGAGGCCATGTTCTGGTCAGGTCGTATCGGGTTATGGCTGCTCTGGATTGCCGCGACGCTGACATTGATCACAGGCTATGACTACCTACGTAAAGCCATGCCCCACCTGAAGGAGAGCTAACCGATGAACGTGCTGTATTTCGCCTGGGTGCGCGAACGCATCGGCCTGCCGAAAGAGAAGATTGAAACCGAGGCAGCAACAGTCAGCGATTTGGTCGCGGAACTGAGCGCGCGTGAGGATCGCTATGCTGCTGCCTTTGCTGATCTGTCGGCCCTGCGCGTGGCGCTGGACCAAGAGCTTTCGGATTTTGACGCCCCGCTGACCGGTGTGCGCGAGGTTGCGTTCTTTCCGCCCATGACGGGTGGCTAGAATGCGGATCGTCGTGCAGGAGGCTCCGTTCGATCTGGGGGCCGAAGCCAACGCTTTTGCCGCCGGGGACGATACCAACGGGGCCATCGTGACCTTCACAGGCGTTGTGCGCGATCTGGCTTCGGGCGATCTGGATGTGATGGAGATCGAGCACTATCCTGGCATGACCGAACGCGCCCTAACCAAGATCGCGGAAGAGGCGCAAGCCCGTTGGTCACTGGGCAACGTTCTGGTGATCCACCGCCACGGAAGGCTTGCTCCGGGTGACCGTATCATGATGGTGGCCACCGCCGCACCGCACCGCAAAGATGCGTTTGAGGCGGCGGAATATCTGATGGATTACCTTAAGTCTCGCGCGCCATTCTGGAAGAAGGAAATCACCACGTCCGGAGCAGAATGGGTGGCTGCTAAGGACGAGGATGAAGACGCGCTGACCCGCTGGTAGGGTGCCTAGTCTGCGTTGTTGATCCGCCCGCGCATCTCTTCGGCTTCCTGCCGCGCCGCGCGCAGCCCTTCCATTGCGGCATTCAACTCGGCTTCGGTTTGCGTCAGCTGGTTGGTTAGCTCTGCCTCACGCTGCTGCAAATATGTGATGGCCTGATCGCGTGTTTCTTCGGCCTCGTGCAGTTCCTGACTCATGCGGTCAAGATCGGCCACGTCGCTTTGGCGAACACGGGACAGCCGATGGGCCAGCCAGTTGGCGAACCAACCCATGCAGAAAGCTGCGAACAGGATAATGGCTGTGGCGATGATGAATTCTGTTCTGTTCAACTTACTGGTCCTCTGAGCCTGCATCCGGTGCGTCGGTTTCAGGTGTCTCGATTTCGGCCTCAGATTCGGCCTCGGCTTCCATCGCCTCAAGCCCGGTCAGGGTGTTGGCCACGGGTTCAGGACGGATCAGGCGAAACTCTATGCGGCGGTTCTCTTCGCGGCCTTCTTCGGTTTCGTTATCGGCGATGGGCTGCGTCTCGCCATACCCGACCGCAGAGAAGCTTGAGGTCGGCACGCGCCGTCCGCGCAATTCGTTCAGGATCGACTGCGCGCGCGACTGGCTGAGCTGCTGGTTCATCTCTTCACGACCCTGACTGTCGGTATGGCCCTGAATCTCCAACCGGATGGGGCCACATTCACGCAGGATGTCCGCGATCTGGTTCAGGGCATCGCGCGAGTCTGCTGCGACGGTGGCTGATCCCGGTTCGAACGCAATTTTGCTGACGGCCTGAACCTCGGCCAGCTGCTCTTCGCAGACCTCAGGGTCGGGCGGCGCGTCGGCGGGTGCGGGCGGCTCCTGATAGGTGATTGACAGGGTGTAATCCTGCGCCTCGCCCAGCTTGTCCGACAGCATGCCGGCGATCCGGGCCTTGGCGTCGGGATCATGGCTGATGCCCGACAGTGCTACATTGTCCGGCGTAACGGTCAGGGCGCCATTGTGCAGTTGCGACAGTGCCTCCAGCCCGGCCAAGACACGTATGGGCCAATCCGCGGGCAGGTCCGGTGCAATCCGGGTGGCTGTGTGCACCTGCAATGATCCAAAGGCGGCACGTGCAAAGCTGTCGGTCATTTCACGCAGCGTTTCGTCACTCAGACGGCCACGCAGTTGAACCAAACCCTCAGGGCTACGTGTTGCGACGAATTCAATAGGCCCAGTCGGGTCATCCGGTTCGGGTTCGGGAAGAATTGCATGCAAGGCGAAAACCTCGGGCAGCGTATTTTCGAGTTCTCCCACGATGCGGTCGAAATCCAAAGGGTTAGTCCCTTGTGTAGCAATTAGAGTGATATCTGCATCCGACAGAGTAACTGAACCCTGACCAAGTTCGGATAGCGCACGAATGCTGAGCTGCGCTGCATTCGCCCAACGCGGAGACGGTACGCCTAGCCCAATGGTGCAGGAATAGGGGCCGGTCAGTCCGGCCTCTTGTGCTGCAGCGACGATGATGTCGCGCGCAACTTCATCCTGGGCCGAGCACGCATCAAACTGCCCGCCATCCTCATCTATCAAATAGCGCAGCGTGAATGGTGTGATTACCGGGCGAGGTGCCGAAATTGAAAGGCCGATTCGCAGACCTGGTGGCGCGGCGCGGCTCAGGTCTTGTTCCAGCTGGTCTTTCTCTTGCTGGCTATCGGCAATGGCCGTGATACGCACCAACCCTGGGCTGGCAGATATCTTGGCCCGTGGCAAATCCGAGAGCGCTTCGATCGCATAGTCGATTGCCTGATCCCATCCGTCTGGCTTGGGATAGTCGGCACTTTCCATCAGGTCCGAGACTGACGCGTCCCGATCAAGGCGTTGCAGCCTGTCTACCAGATCGTCGCGATCCAGAGCCGCAGGTACTAGCCCGATAATCGAAATTCCACTGTCATTGCGCAGGATCTCGGTAGAAAAGCGGGGCGGTGTCAGATCGGCGGTGGGAGCAACCTCCATCTCGTCAATGACGCGCGAGGTGTCGACCTCGGTGCCCGCAGCGATCAGGGCGTTGAATCGGGTCGCCTCAGTCGGGGCCGTGCCGGTCAGAACGACACGCAGGCCGTCGGATTCGACTTCGGCCCAATCATGCCCCTGCAAGTTCAAGGCCTTTCGCACGGCCAGTTCCGAGGCGTCTTCGATCTTGCTGACCGCAAATCCAGCGACCACCAGCGATAGCACGGCGGACACCGCGAAAATCAACGCAACAGCTAGGGCGTAAGGCAGACGCATGGGCGAAATCGAGACTCCTCGGGCGGTTGGTTCCGGGACTCATACAGAGCGCAGCACAGAGGTGCAATCAGAGGAAAAGGGCGACGCAGAGGAAGATCAGCGGAATCAAGCCGGTGTCGCGATTGGCCCGGAAAAGCTGTAGCAATTTGGCGTTGTCCTCCGTGTCCAGCCCCCGCAATTGCCAGGCCAGATGCCACCCCATCGCCCAAGGCCCGCCAAGGGCGACCGCCAAAGCAAGAACCGATGTCCCGGGCAAAGCCGCGTCGATAATTGCAAAGGCCATTAGACTGACGGTTCCAATCAGAAAATACTTGAGCCAACGGGCGGTATCGGTGCCAAACAACCGTGCGGTGGACTTGATGCCGATCAGCTCGTCATCCTCAGCATCCTGATGGGCGTAGATCGTGTCGTAGAACAAAGTCCAGGCGATTCCTGACAGATAAAGCATGATCGCAGGCCAGCCCACGGTGCCGGTATGTGCAGCCCAGGCCAGCAATGCGCCCCAGTTGAAGGCCAGCCCCAGAAAAATCTGCGGCCACCAGGTAAATCGTTTTGCATAGGGATAGATGGTAACAGGCAGCAAAGACAGAACCCCCATCGCAATCGCGGCCCGGTTGAAGGTCAGAAGGATGGCCAGGGCCAACAGACATTGCAGCACCATCCAGAATGCCGCCTGACGGACACTCACCTGGCCTGAGGGAATCGGGCGCGACCTTGTACGCTCGACCTTCCCGTCAAACTCACGATCAGTAATGTCATTCCACGTACAGCCCGCGCCGCGCATCAAAAACGCACCAATGGCACAACCAACTGCGATCCAAAGATCCTCCCATCGTGGTGCGCCGTCGCTCAGGATGGCCAAGGCCAGACCCCACCAGCAGGGAATCAGCAGAAGCCATGTGCCGATGGGTCGGTCTGCGCGGCTGAGCCGCAGGTAAGGGCGGGCAAAGGCGGGGGCGTGGGTGTCGACCCAATTGCCGGTTACGGCATCGGCGACCTGACCGTCTGGTGTTGGGGCATTGCCTTGCATATGTAGGGTCTCATGAATGCGAAGATCAGACTGTATGTAGAGCACCCTTTGGGTCCGGGGCAATCGGTTCCTTTGACGCGTGAGCAGGCGCATTATCTGTTCGGTGTCATGCGCCTGTCGGTTGGGGGGCAGGTCGCGCTATTCAATGGCAGCGATGGCGAGTGGCAGGCAGAGGTAGCAGAAGCAAGTAAACGAGGCGGAATTCTGTCGTGCGTGGAGCAATCGAAACCTCTGCAATTACCGCCCGATCTGTGGCTGCTCTTTGCACCGATCAAGAAGGCGCGGACCGATTTCATCGTTGAAAAAGCAGCTGAAATGGGGGCCGTGCGGATCATACCGGTGCAGACCGAATTCACCAACTCCGAGCGCATTCGGCAGGATCGCTTGCAGGCCCACGCAATTGAGGCGGCCGAACAATGTGGCGGCACTTTTGTGCCTGAGGTCGCCGACCTCCAGCGATTGGATCGTATCCTGGGCGCGTGGCCCGATGATCGCCAATTGATGTTCTGTGACGAGGCTGAAGCCGGCTCGGCTCTGCGCTTGGCAGAGAATGAGAAAGGCAAGCCGTGGGCGATCCTGGTCGGCCCCGAGGGCGGGTTTTCCGAGCCCGAACGCAAACGGTTGGCAGAGCTGCCATTTACCCATGTAGTCAGTCTCGGACCACGCATCCTGCGCGCCGATACAGCAGCCGTTGCGGCGATGACAATGTGGCAGCAAGCGTTGGGAGATTGGACGTGACGTGGCAATTGGCGCAGGAAACGGACCTGTCCAGGATCGACTCGTTTTTGTCCCAACATATCCAAACATCGATGTTCCCTTTGGCCAATCTACGGGATTTTGGCCTGTGCGGTACGCATCCCCGGTCGTTGAATGCATGGACGCTTGGCAGCCCGTTGCGTGCGGTCTTTGCCATAACAAATGAAGGCATGATCCTGCTGCAATGTCCCGACTGTTCGAATACCGAACTTGCCGCAGCGATTGACCTTATTCGAGGCCGGGCCCTGTTCGGCATTGCGGCTGAGGCAACGCAGGCTCGTCGGATAATGCAGTTGGCAGGTTGGGAGGGGCGACCCGCGACCCTGAACAGCGATGAGCCGGGGTTTTCCCTGGCGTTGGATCGACTTCAAATACCGGATTTCAGTGGGGCAGATCTCATGCCGCTTACTGATGTAGACCGTTCGGTCCTTGAAGACTGGCGAGAATGCTACCTCATCGAAGCCATGGATTTTGATCCTGTGCGCGCACAGACGCAGGCTAGGAAGGACATCAAGACCTATATCGAGCGGGATTCGCATCGAGTTTTGCTACATAATGGCCTACCGGTCAGCATGACCGGCTTCAACGCTCGCCTGCCTGACGTGGTGCAGATCGGCGGTGTCTACACGCCACCAGATTTACGAGGGCGGGGCTATGCGCGTTTGGCTGTTGCCCTGCATCTGGTTGAGGCGCGCGACGCGGGAGTTTCCAGAGCTGTCCTCTTTGCGGCTTCCGATGCGGCAGCGCGTGCCTATATATCCATTGGGTTCCAGCCTGCGGGTCAATACTCGCTGATCCTGTTCAAAAACCCGGAGGACGTGGCATGAGTTTCTTTCGACCCGAAGCCAAACTGGCCCTGTGGCGCTGGCGCGAAGTGCTGGTAGCAGGGTTTGTTCTGATCCTCGGCCTCAGCTGGATCAGCGGCCCCGGCGGATTGCTGGCGTGGTTGGGGTGGCTGCTGATCGTCGTCTCGATGGCACTGGCGGTGATCGGAGTGCAACGCGCGCGCTTTCGCAATGGTGCGGGCGGGCCGGGCGTGGTGACTATTGATGAAGGCCAGATCACCTATCTGGGCCCGCTCGACGGCGGCATCGTTGCAGCCCGCGAAATCGAGCGGTTGGCGTTGGATCCGACCTCGCAACCTGCGCATTGGGTTTTGGATCAGCCGGGGCAACCGACCCTTCACATTCCGGTGAACGCCGAAGGGGCCGAAGCGCTGTTTGATGTGTTCTCAGCACTTCCGGGGCTGAAAACCGAGCAAATGCTGTCGGAACTCAACGGTCGTGCGGCACATCCGGTGGTGATCTGGGAGCGTACGCCGTCACGGCCTGCGCACCTTAGGCTGCATTGACACTGGCGCGGTTTGCGCTCAGGACTGACCGCCAAGACAGACACATCAGGATCGGAGCACGGGTCACATGTCCATCCCCCAGTCCGGCGGCGGACCGATCGAACGCCATGAGCAACTGGCCGAATATCTGGAATCGGGCTGCAAGCCCAAGGAAGATTGGCGCATCGGAACCGAGCATGAGAAGTTCGGCTATTGCAAAGACACTCTGAAACCTCTGCCGTTTGAAGGCAAACGGTCGATTGTGGCCGTGCTGGAAGGTCTGCGAGACCGCCATGGCTGGGCTGAAGTGCGTGAAGCTGGACATTTAATCGGGCTTGAGAAGGACGGCGCGAACGTCAGCCTGGAACCAGGCGGCGCGTTGGAACTGTCCGGCGCTCCGCTCGAGACAATTCATGAAACGTGTGATGAGGTGAACACTCACCTGCGTGAAGTGAAGGATATCGCCGATGAGATCGGTGTAGGCTTTATTGGTCTGGGCGCAGCCCCGATCTGGACCCATGAGGAGATGCCGTTGATGCCCAAAGGCCGTTACCGGCTGATGAACGATTATATGGAGAAAGTCGGCACCATGGGCCGTGCCATGATGCGGCGCACCTGCACGGTTCAGGTCAATATCGACTTCGGGTCCGAGGCCGACATGGTGCAGAAGCTGCGCGTCGCGCTGGCCCTTCAGCCGGTCGCGACGGCGCTGTTTGCGAACTCTCCGTTTTTCGAGGGCAAGGTGAACGGCCAGAAAAGCTGGCGCAGTTATATCTGGCGGCATCTGGACGATGCACGGACGGGCATGCTGCCCTTTGTGTTCGAAGAAGGCTTCGGGTTCGAACGCTATGTACAATATGCGCTCGATGTACCGATGTATTTCGTCTATCGCGACGGCCAGTATATCAACGCGCTGGGCATGTCGTTCCGCGACTTCCTGCAGGGCAAACTGCCTGCACTGCCCGGCGAGACGCCGACTCTGTCCGATTGGGCCGATCACCTGACCACGGCATTCCCCGAAGCGCGGATCAAGAAGTTCATGGAGATGCGCGGTGCCGATGGTGGCCCATGGCGTCGCCTATGCGCTCTGCCTGCATTCTGGGTTGGTCTGACCTATGACCAAACTGCGCTGGATGCCGCTTGGGATCTGGTCAAAGGCTGGGATGCCGAGACGCGCGAAGCACTTCGGGTTGAGGCTGCCAAGGATGGTCTGCAAGCGCAGGTTGGCAACATCAACATGCATGATCTGGCGCGCGAAGTGGTCTCGATCGCAGAGGCCGGACTTGCGTCCCGCGCGCGCGCCGGTGCGGGTGGTATGGTTCAGGACGAGACGCATTTCCTGAACGCGCTCAAGGACAGCATTGATACGGGCAAGGTTCCCGCGGATGAGTTGCTGGATCACTACAATGGCGACTGGAATGGTGACCTGACCCGGATTTATCCCGAATACAGCTATTGATCCCCACCGTCCCGCTTGCATTCGCGGGGCGGGGCCGATAGCAGGTTGGCGACCAAATTCAGAGGGCGTCATGGACGATCTTAAGGCAAAATATCTGGGCCAAATCGCCGAAGCAGGCGATGAAAACGCGCTTGAGGCGATCCGCGTCGCTGCCGTGGGCAAAAAAGGCGAAGTCGCGCTGAAGATGCGCGAGTTGGGCAAGATGACCCCCGAAGAGCGTCAGGTCGCAGGCCCAGCACTGAACGCCCTGAAGGATGAAATCAACTCGGCGCTTTCCGCCAAGAAGGCTGCGCTTGCCGATGCTGCGCTGGATGAGCGTCTGCGCACTGAATGGCTGGACGTCACCCTGCCGACTCGCGCGCGCCGCCATGGTTCGATCCACCCGGTCAGCCAGGCGACCGAGGAATTGACCGCGATCTTTGCCGAACTGGGTTTCTCGGTGGCCGAAGGGCCGCGGATCGAGACCGACTGGCATAACTTCGACGCCCTGAACATCCCCGGCCACCACCCCGCGCGGGCCGAGATGGACACGTTCTACATGCACCGCGCCGAGGGGGATAATCGCCCGCCGCACGTGCTGCGCACGCATACTTCGCCGGTCCAGATCCGCTCGATGGAACTGCAGGGCGCGCCGATCCGCGTGATCTGCCCGGGCGGCGTCTACCGCGCCGATTATGACCAGACCCACACGCCGATGTTCCATCAGGTCGAGGGGCTGGCCATCGACAAGGACATTTCGATGGCGAATCTGAAATGGGTTCTGGAAGAGTTCGTGAAAGCGTTTTTTGAGGTCGACGACGTCGAGCTGCGCTTCCGCGCCTCGCACTTCCCCTTCACCGAGCCGTCGGCCGAGGTCGATATCCGCTGTTCCTGGGATAACGGCCAGTTGAAGATCGGCGAGGGCGACGACTGGATGGAGATTCTGGGCTCCGGCATGGTCCACCCCAAGGTGATCGCCGCCGGTGGCATCGACCCCGAGGTCTATCAGGGCTTTGCCTTTGGTATCGGTATCGACCGTCTGGCGATGCTGAAGTATGGCATTCCGGATTTGCGGGCGTTCTTCGATTCAGACCTGCGCTGGTTGCGGCATTACGGGTTTGCTGCGCTGGATATGCCGAACCTGCATGGTGGACTTTCGAGGTAATCGATATGTCACAGTTCAATATTCCAAATATTCCGGACACTGCTAGCATTCTGGAAGAAGCGCGTCAGAGAGACATCCAGCGGCAGGCTGAAATTGCCGGTAGGTTTGATGCGAAGGAGATTTATGAGCACTTAGTGCGCCGAATCGTGGACTTTCAGGCGAAGCTGGACGACAAACACGAACTGGGGATTCAGCTCGCGAACTATGGTGTTGCTGCTCAATTGCACGTGAGGTCGATTGGGTATAAAAACCCCAATCTCATTGAATTCTATGGGGCGTTCTCGGACGGTCAAGAGGCGCTGCTTACGCAGCATATTTCGCAACTTAATTTCTTACTGGTTGCGGTTAAGCCTCTCGATGACGCGCCGGTTTATCGTGTAGGTTTCTAGACTTCTGACACCGGGTCGTGTGCGCGGAACAAAGGCCGATAGGCCGCCGCGCGATCGCCAGACCGCCCGCACGGGCTGGCGATTTGTCTCGGTTAGCGCTCCGTTTGAACATTTCGCGGATTTGGCTGGCATAAAGTGCCCACCACAACCCTTTGATCGCCATCCCGCGGACTGGCGATAGCACGGCTTTGTGATTTGGTCCGTTGTAGGGTGGGGTTTCACCCCACCGTGGGGCGGTTGGTGGGGTGAAACCCCACCCTACACCAATATGTTATGTGACAGTGCAGCAGACGTCGCTAGGCTCCGGCTTATGATCTATAGATTGCTTTCTCTTCTGCTGACCGCGACTCCGGCCATCGCTATGGGGCCGTGGAAATCTGACTGCCACGGCGATACTGCCTGTGAGATCGGCGACCGCTCATACCATGTGCTGGAACCCGATGGCTGGGATGGCGAAACGTCTCTGCCGGTGCTGTTGCATTTCCACGGCTGGGCACGGCAGGGCGATGTAGTGGTGAACCATGAACGCATCGCCGGAGCGACCAAGCTGCGCGATGTGCTGTTGGTGGCTCCGAATGGGCTGGGCAAAAGTTGGAACTTCTGGACTGCTGATACCGCAGACGTGCCGTTCGCAGATCGCGTGCTTGAGGACGTCGCCAAACGCTATCCCATTGATCCTGAGCGTATCTATGTCTCGGGCTATTCTTATGGCGGCGCAATGGCATGGCGCTATGTCTGCCAGTCGGGCAATGACATCGCCGCGCTGTTGGCGGTTGCGGGCTCGATCCGCCAGACCGAGGACTGCCCGGAAGCCCCGCGCGAGGTGCGCCATGTGCATGGGCTGGACGATACGGTGATGGATTTTCCCTTTGGCCCGGACGGCGATACGACCTATCCGGTGGCGCTGTGGAAGGCCAAGTTCAACTGCAACGGCGCGACCCCGCGCGGGGATTGGAGCGTGAAGCCGTTCCTGACGCTCAGCCGGGTAGAGTGGACCGATTGCGCGCAAGGGCAGGTGACACTGGACACCCATCCCGGCGGGCACTTTATTCCCCACGGCTGGATCGGCTGGCAGCTGGACGAGCTTTTGGGTCGCACCCCCACCTATCCGTGAGCCGCAGCGCTTGCACCTCGGCGCAATCTTTGCCATTGCCTGTGCCGACTGAATGTTTGCCGAAAAAGGCCCGCTGCAATGAAATTCACTCTGTCCTGGCTGAAAGACCACCTCGATACGGATGCGTCGGTTGATGAGATCGCCGAAGCGCTGACCGATCTCGGGCTTGAGGTCGAAGAGATCGTCAACCCGGCGGACCGTCTGGCGGGCTTCACGCTGGGCCATGTGAAACATGCCGAGAAGCACCCGGACGCCGATAAGCTGCGCGTTTGCACGGTTGAAACCGACGAGGGCGATCTGCAGATCATTTGCGGCGCGCCCAATGCGCGCGAAGGCATCACCGTGGTGGTTTGTAAACCGGGTATGTATATTCCCGGCCTGGATATCACCATCAGCGTCGGCAAGATCCGTGGCGTCGAGAGCTTTGGCATGATGGCATCCGAGCGCGAGCTTGAGCTGTCGGATGAACACGACGGGATTATCGAGCTGCCCTCGGGTGAGGTCGGTGATCGGTTTGTCGATTGGTTGGCTGAGAACGATCCGTCAAAAGTTGATCCGATGATCGAGATCGCGATCACGCCGAACCGCCCGGATGCGCTGGGTGTTGCGGGTATTGCGCGAGATCTGGCTGCACGTGGATTGGGCACGCTGAAGGTGCGTGACTATGTCCCCGTGCCGGGGGACTTTGAAAGCCCGATCAAAGTGTCGATTGATGAAGATACGCTGGATGGCGCGCCGCATTTCACCGGTCGGCTTATCAGGGGCGTCAAAAACGGCCCCAGCCCGCAATGGCTGCAGGACCAGTTGAAGGCGATTGGTCTGCGTCCGATCTCGGCCTTGGTGGATATCACCAACTATATGACCTTCGATCACAACCGCCCGCTGCACGTATTCGATGCCGACAAGGTGCAGGGTAACCTACGCGTTCACCGTGCCAAAGGTGGCGAGAAGCTGGTTGCACTGGATGAGAAAGAATACACACTACAGCCCGGCATGATGGTAATTTCGGACGACGAAGGCCCGGAATCTATCGCGGGCATCATGGGCGGCGAGGAAACCGGTTGTACCGAGGAGACCGTGAACGTTTTCCTTGAAAGTGCGTTCTGGGATCATGTGCAGATTGCCCTCACAGGTCGGGCGCTGAAGATAAACTCGGACGCGCGGTATCGATTCGAGCGCGGCGTCGACCCGGAATACACGCGCGAAGGGTTGGAGCATGCGACGCAGATGATCTTGGATATCTGCGGCGGTGAAGCCTCGAATGTGGTCGAGGCGGGCAAAGCGCCGAACCACGCGCGGGCCTACAAACTGGACGCGGCGCGCGTGCAGTCCCTAGTCGGGATGGAGATTCCGGAAAGCGAGCAGCGGCAGACATTGACCCGTTTGGGCTTTCGTCTGGATGGCGAGATGGCGCATGTGCCCAGCTGGCGACCCGATATCATGGGGGAGGCCGATCTGGTGGAAGAGGTTGCGCGGATCGCTTCTCTGACCAAGTTGCAGGGTATCCCGCTGCCGCGTACGACAGCAGGTATCCCCAAACCGGTCATGACACCCACGCAGCGCCGCCAGTCGATGGCGCGCCGGACCTGTGCAGCGCTGGGGTACAATGAATGTGTGTCTTATACCTTCATCGATCAGGCCTCGGCAGCCTTGTTCGGGGGCGGTGACGCAGCAACCATGTTGGAAAACCCGATCTCGTCCGAGATGAGCCATATGCGCCCTGATCTGCTGCCTGGTCTGCTGCAAGCGGCGGCGCGCAATCAGGCGCGGGGTTATGCCGATCTGGCCTTGTTCGAGGTCGGGCCGGTGTTCCACGATGGTGAGCCGGGGGATCAACAGACACAGATTACCGGCCTGTTGGTTGGGCGTAGCGGTCCCAAGGACGTACATGGTGCTTCCCGTCCCGTTGACCTGTTTGATGCCAAAGCCGACGCAGAGGCGGTGCTTGCCGCCATTGGTGCGCCTGCCAAGGTTCAGATCCTTCGTGGCGGCGATGCCTGGTGGCACCCGGGTCGGCACGGCAAGATTTGTCTGGGCCCCAAAAAGGTTCTGGGCGTTTTTGGTGAATTGCATCCGCGCGTGTTGCAGGCGTTGGATATCAAGGGTCCGGCAATGGCGTTCACCATCTGGCCGGATCAGGTGCCGATGCCACGTAAATCCGGTGCGACCCGTTCTGCCTTGGAATTGCGCGACCTGCAGGCGGTCGAGCGCGATTTCGCCTTTGTTGTAAATGCGGATATCGAAGCTTTGACGTTGGTCAATGCGGCTGCGGGTGCTGATAAGGCTCTGATCGAGGACGTGCGCGTCTTTGACGAATTCATTGGCGGTAGCGTCGGCGAGGGCAAGAAGTCTCTGGCCATTACCGTAAGGCTCCAGCCGTCGGACGCGACCCTGAAGGAAAAGGATATCGAGGCGGTCAGCACCAAGATTGTCGAAAAAGTGATGAAAGCCACTGGCGGCGTCTTGCGGGGATGAGTTGGTTTTCGCCTCCGGCGGGAGTATTTTTGAAATGATAAAGGGGCCATTGCGCCCCTTTTTCACGGGAGGAGAGAAAAATGCTGAAGGTCTATTTGTCCGGTGAGATTCACACGGATTGGCGCGAGCAGATCATTGCGGGCGCCGATGGGTTGGATGTTGAGTTCAGTAGCCCGGTCACCGATCACGGTGCTTCGGACGATTGCGGTGTCACGATCTTGGGGGCCGAGCCGAACAAGTACTGGCACGATCACAAGGGTGCCATGGTCAACGCGATCCGGACCCGCAAGGGCATATCAGACGCGGATGTTGTGGTTGTACGCTTTGGGGACAAATACAAGCAGTGGAACGCGGCATTTGACGCGGGCTATGCGGCAGCACTGGGCAAGTCGATCATTGTTCTGCACGGGGCTGATCATCAACACGCGCTGAAAGAAGTAGATGCAGCAGCCCTCGCCGTAGCTGAAGAACCCGCGCAAGTTGTTGAGATCTTACGCTACGTTCTAACAGGCGCGCTGCCTGGGTAACCCGATGGCCCGTGGCGGCGGATTTGGATCCCGCCGCACAGGCCTTGTGTATCAATCCCGTGAGGGGATGTTCAGTCCTCTTTGCACTGCGGGTCGATCCAGGAACCTGTCCAGATAGCGCGTAACGTTGCCATAGCTTTCCCAGCCTATGACATCCTTGACGCCGTAATAATCTAAACCGCGCAGCCACGGCGCGATTGCGATATCGGCGATCGAGAATTCTCCGGCGATCCAGTCTTGGCCGTCCAGTTGCCGGTCGAGAACGTTCAGCAGGCGTTTGGCCTCGGACACGTAGCGTTCACGCGGGCGGGGGTCTTCGATTTCAGCCCCTGCGAATTTGTGGAAATACCCAAGCTGGCCAAACATTGGTCCGATACCGCCCATCTGGAACATAACCCATTGGGTGACCCGGTGCTTGTCGCCTTTGTTCTGACCCAGCAGCTTACCGCTCTTTTCAGCGAGGTACAGAAGGATTGCACCGCTTTCGAACAAAGCCAACGGAGCATCGTCGGGCCCGTTGGGATCAATGATCGCCGGGATCTTGTTGTTCGGGTTCAGCGAAAGAAACTCCGGGCTTTTGACATCTGCATCGGCCAGTGTGACACGATGTGCCTCATAAGGCAGGCCGGTTTCTTCCAGCATGATCGACGCCTTTACCCCGTTGGGTGTGGGGAAGGAATAAAGCTGAATCCGCTCGGGGAACTGTGGGGACCATTTATTCATGATCGGGAATTGGATTGTGTCCAGCATGATGGGCTCCTTTTATCGCGCCTGTCTCGGTCAATCTGGTAATTTGTGGCGCTTTTGTAAGGTCCAATTCTGTGCGTGATCGGTCAGTCGATGTTTGCTGGGGAACAGCAGGGGGGAAAACTCGGAAATCCCGCACCTAGACCTGCGCGCAAAATTAGCCCAGACTTTTCAGCGATCCCGCGCCAAAAGGCGCGGGATTGCTGTTGGCGCAAAGGAGAAGCGTGTGGAAGATGTCGTAACACAGGTGGGCGCATTTGGTCCGCTGATCATGAGCGCGATCAAAGCGTTGATCGTTCTGGTATTGGGTTGGATCGTTGCCGGAGCCATTAGCGGTCTGGTGCGGCGGCGGATCAACGCCACGCCACATATCGACCCGACTTTGGGGAATTTCGTTGCGAGCCTCGTGAAATGGGTGCTGCTGGCGATTGTCTTTGTCGCCGTTCTGGGCATTTTCGGAATCGAGGCGACCAGCATCGTGGCCATTCTGGGTGCCGCATCCCTGGCCATCGGTTTGGCGCTGCAGGGAACACTCAGCGATCTGGCCGCGGGCGTGATGCTGGTGGTGTTCCGGCCCTATAAGCTGGGCCAATATGTCGATATTGGTGGCACAGCGGGTACTGTGAAAGACCTGAACCTGTTCACGACCGAGCTGGTGACGCCGGACAACGTGCAGATCATCGTGCCAAACGGTCAGGCTTGGGGTTCGGTGATCACCAACTATTCCGCCCATGACACCCGCCGGGTCGATCTGGTGTTTGGCATCGACTACGGCGATAGCGCGGATGAGGCTATGAACATCATCCTGGATGTGGCCAAAGCTGACGATCGTATCATGGCTGATCCTGAGCCCTGGGTGCGCGTGACAAATCTTGGGGATAGTTCGGTTGATCTGACCGCGCGCCTGTGGTGCGCAGCGGCTGACTATTGGGATGTGAAGTTTGAACTTACCAAAGCGATCAAAGAAGCGTTTGACGCCAAAGGCGTATCCATCCCGTATCCGCATTCTGTGGAAATTCACAAAGAGGCGTAAGCCTCCCGCCCGTCGATCGGGCATTGAAATGCCATCCTCTGGTTGGGCCGGGCACCGCGCTAAGGCGCGGTGCTTTTTTGCGCGAACCTTGGTCCAGAAAAAACAGCGCCGCGCTATTGGCGCGGCACTGGGCCCAAGTCTGTAAAGCGTCCTTTGGAAAAGGACGCTTTCAGAGGCGGGAGCGCTCTTAGTTCAACAGAGTTGTTGGATCGACAGAGTTGATGTTAAGGGCGGTGCCCACCGCTTCGTAAGTCAGCTTGCCGGCGTGGACGTTCAAACCTGCCAGCAGGTGTGCGTCGTCCTTACAGGCCTGCTTCCAGCCCTTGCTTGCCAGCGAAAGCATGAACGGCATGGTTGCGTTGCCCAGTGCGATGGTCGAAGTCCGGGCAACCGCACCGGGCATGTTGGCGACGCAGTAGTGCATGATGCCGTCAACTTCGTAAACCGGATCGGCGTGGGTGGTGGCTTTCGAGGTTTCAAAACAGCCGCCCTGATCGATCGCAACGTCTACCAGAGCCGCGCCGGGCTTCATGGTCGACAGCTGTTCGCGCGAGATCAGTTTGGGAGCAGCTGCGCCCGGGATCAGAACCGCACCGATGACCAGGTCGGCATCCTGGATCAGCTCGGCTGTCGCACCAGCGGTTGAATACTGGTTCTTGAAGGTTCCGCCGAACACATCGTCCAGATAGCGGAGACGCGGCAGCGAACGGTCCAGTACGGTCACATCCGCACCCATGCCTGCGGCAATCTTCGCTGCGTGGGTGCCTACGACGCCTCCGCCGATGACGATCACTTTGGCAGGGCCTACACCCGGAACACCACCCATCAGAACGCCGCGGCCACCGTTGGCCTTTTGCAGAGTCCAGGATCCAACTTGTGGAGCCAAGCGACCGGCAACCTCGGACATCGGCGCCAGCAGCGGCAGGCCGCCATTGGAGTCAGTCACGGTCTCATAGGCAATCGCGGTGCAGCCGGATTCCAGCAGATCGTGGGTCTGGTCTGGATCGGGTGCCAGGTGCAGATAGGTGAACAGCAACTGACCTTCGCGCAGCATTTTGCGCTCGACCGCCTGAGGCTCCTTGACCTTGACGATCATATCAGCCGTGGCGAACACTTCTTCTGCAGTGTCGACGATGCGGGCACCTGCCGCTACATAAGCATCGTTATCAAAGCCCGAGCCCATCCCGGCACCGGTTTCGATAATGACTTCGTGACCGCGGGCCACAGCTTCGCCAGCAGCGTTCGGGGTCATCCCGACGCGGAATTCCTGAGGTTTGATTTCCTTGGGGCAGCCGATTTTCATGTGAGACTCCATTCATAAACTGCCTAAATTATGGGCATAAATTGGCGCAATTTTTGTGAAACCCCACTTGCTAAACACACAATCTGCGGGAAAATATTCGAGGTATAGGCAACTTGACGCAATGGATGTGCGCAAATGACGATTGACGCAACAGATCGGAAGATTCTGGCAGCCCTGCAGCGCAAAGGGCGGATGTCAAATTCGGAATTGTCCGAACAGGCGAATCTATCCCCTTCGGCCTGCCACCGGCGCGTGCAGCGACTTGAGGCTGAGGGTTATATCAAGGACTACGTCGCCCTGTTGGATGCACGGAAGTTGAACGTTCCAACCACTGTGTTTGTCGAGATCACGTTGCAGGGTCAGGCGGAAGAAGTGCTGGAGGCGTTTGAAAAAGCCGTAGCACGGATTCCGGATGTGCTGGAATGCCATTTGATGGCGGGCACGGCGGACTACATTCTAAAGGTCGTCGCAGAAAATACCGAGGATTTTGCTCGCATTCATCGGCAATACCTGTCGCGCTTGCCTGGGGTGGCGCAGATGCAAAGCTCATTTGCTTTGCGCACGGTGTTCAAAACCACGGCCTTGCCTGTCTGAAACCAACTATTGGGGTTAGCCTTGCGTCAATTCTGCCGCTTGTATCTGTCGTGCGGTCGGGCCAAAATCCATGTTTCCGACCTTATGTACGACCTCGGCACTTTGCGCTGACACTCCGTGGTTACACTGGCCGTGTACGGTCCGAACCCGATGAACGATAAGGAGCAGACCTTGGCTTACGAAAACAACAGCACGCCGAAAGATTGGCTGGAAGCTGAACTGGAAGACACGCTGGACGAAGATTTCGAGATCGAATTCAGCGAACCCATGCTTTCGATGGAAGTGCGCAAGATTTACAAGGACCAGCATCCTGACATGCTGGATCGCAAGGTCTATTTTCGCAACCTTTTGCGGCTGCAGGCTGAACTTATCAAAGTTCAGGATTGGGTGGTCCATACAGGGGCCAAGGTCTGTATTCTGTTTGAAGGGCGCGACAGCGCCGGGAAAGGGGGCGTGATCAAGCGGATCACGCAGCGTTTGAACCCTCGTGTAGCGCGTGTGGTCGCCTTGCCTGCACCCAGCCGACGCGAACAAAGCCAGTGGTATTTTCAGCGCTACGTGCCCCATTTGCCTGCGGCCGGTGAGATCGTGTTCTTCGATCGGTCCTGGTACAACCGCGCTGGTGTTGAACGCGTGATGGGATTTGCCAACGAGGATCAGGTCGAACAGTTCTTTCAGGACGTTCCTGAATTCGAACGGATGCTGGTGCGGTCGGGGATTATCCTGCTGAAATACTGGTTCTCGATTACAGACGAAGAACAGCAATTGCGATTCCTGATGCGTATTCACGATCCGATGAAGCAGTGGAAACTGTCACCGATGGATCTGGAATCCCGCATCCGGTGGGAGGCATACACCAAGGCCAAAGAGGATATGTTCTTTCGCACCAACATATCCGAGGCGCCTTGGTATATTGTTGAAGGCAACGACAAGAAACGCGAACGGCTCAATTGTATCGAGCACCTGCTGACCAAGATCCCCTATGAGGATGTGCCGCAGGAAAAGGTCAATCTGCCGGATCGGCGCTATAACCCCGAATACGAACGGCGCATTTTGCCGGATGAGCTACACGTGCCTAAGATATATTGATTTGGCAGGAAAGTGGTGCGGGAAAAGGATCCCCGCACCTGAACGGTTTGATTAACCCCAATCAAATCCGCAGTTCGTTTCGAAAACAAACACGCCGCACATGTCGTCATTCATGTCTTCGACTGTGGCTTCAACGGTTTCGATCATGTCGTCAGCGAAGTCGGTGTCGAACACCAGATCGAAATCATCCATCTCCGGGGTCGTGTCAGCCTGCTGCACCGGAGACCATTCGAACTGGTCAAATTGGGCTTGCAGCGCATTAACAAACGCTTCGATCCCGGCAAGGAAGGCCTGAACGTCAAAGCAGTCCGCGCCCGGTGCACCATTGTCAACGACAACTTCAGGTGTTTCTGGCTCGGGTTCTTCGACCTCGGTGACGTCGGTCTCCGGAGTTTCGGGTTCCTCGACCTCGACGACTTCAGTATCCGGCACATCGGGTTCCGGGTCTTCAACTTCAGTCACATCGGTATCAGGCGTTTCCGGCTCTTCAGTTTCGGTCACGTCTGTTTCCGGAGTCTCCTCAACCGGGTCCTCGGTCTCGGTAACCTCAGTTTCTGGCGTTTCGTCTGCCGGTTGCTCGGTTTCCGTCACATCGGTGTCGGGTGTTTCGTCCGATGGTTCTTCGGTTTCGGTGACGTCTTCCTCCGGGGTCTCCTCTGCCGGTTCTTCGGCATCGGGAACTTCCGCTACCGGTGTTTCGTCAACTGGTTCCTCAGTCTCGGTCACATCGGTTTCCGGCACTTCTGGTTCGGTCGGGGTGGTAACCTCTTCCTCCTCTGGCTCAACAACTTCTTCAACCGGAGGCGTCACCGGCGGGGTGGTGCCGCCGTTATCAAGATCGACATCGCCCTGAGTCGCCGCAAAGTTCTGCGTCACCATGACAGCGTCGTACCCCTGCATGTCGCCTTCTTCGATCCCGATGCCGATATATTTGAAATCGGGGTTCAGAATGTTGGCGCGGTGACCGGGGCTATTCATCAGGTTCTGGTGCAACTGGGCGACATCATCGCTGATACCGGGTGCGCCACGCTCGGATTGCCAGGCGATGTTTTCTCCGGTGCGCCAGCTCCCGGACAGGTCGAACCCTGCGGCTTGCATCCGTTGGGTCGCGGATGAACCACCCTGACCGGTGTGGCTGAACCGGTCGGTGTCCAGCATCCAGCTGCTGTGGTCCTCGGAAGATTCGTTCAGGTTGCGTTCAAGTTCCAGGGGATCAAGACCGCGGGATGTGCGCTCTTGGTTGATCAGCGCGAGCATTTCGCGCTCGACCGTACTTGCTGTCGACATCAGTGCCTCCGTTTTTGGTTATGTCTGAGTGGACGGCCTCACTTACAGACGATCAAAGAACGCTGAATAGGGCGGGTACGGCGATGGGCGTTTTTCGGCGGCAGAATGCAACCGAACGGCGATTCGCTGCGCTGTAAAATGCCGACTGCGGCGATTGCATCAAAATCGGCAGGTTGCCGCGAGGGTAAAGCCGGGAATTGGCGGGATCATCCGCCCTAAAAACGACAAACCCCCGGGCAGGGCCTCGGGGGTCGTCAAATAGTGTCATCCAAAGCTGGACGAGTCGCAGGAAGCTCTTAGAGCAAACCTTCGCGCTGTGCTTTCTTGCGTGCCAGTTTACGGGCACGGCGGATCGCTTCAGCTTTCTCGCGCGCTTTTTTCTCGGACGGTTTCTCGAAATGTTGCTTCAGCTTCATTTCACGGAACACGCCTTCGCGCTGCAGCTTTTTCTTCAGGGCACGAAGCGCCTGATCGACGTTATTGTCGCGAACACTAACCTGCATGTGGTTGTCACCACCTTTCTAGATAGAGTTGCAAGGATTTGCAGGAAGTGGCCGTATAGCAAAGCACGCCTAACTTGTCTAGTACTGGACCCGCAGCCTCGGAGACCCGACATGACAGCAACCTATGAAGACACCAAAGAGCAGCTTCTCGATGCGATTCTGAACCATGTGCCGTTCGACGGCTGGTCGGAAACCAGCTTTCGTGCGGCCATCAGCGATTGCGATCTGGAGCCCGCGCTTGCCCGAGCGATCTGTCCGCGTGGTGCCGTCGATCTGGCACTGGCCTTTCATACGCGCGGGGATGCCGCGATGTTGGAGCGGTTGAAATCCGAAGACCTGAGCGGTCTGAAATTCCGTGAAAAGATCGCCGCTGCCGTCCGTTTCCGCCTGCAGGCGGTCGAAGACAAAGAAGCAGTGCGCCGAGGTATGACTTTGTTCGCGTTGCCGATCCATGCCGCGGATGGGGCCAAGGCGGTCTGGGGCACCTGTGACCAGATCTGGACAGCACTTGGCGATACTTCGGACGACGTGAACTGGTACACCAAACGTGCCACTCTGTCGGGCGTCTATTCTTCGACACTGTTGTATTGGCTGGGTGATGACAGCCCGGATTATCAGGCGACATGGGAATTCCTGGATCGGCGGATCGAGGGCGTAATGCAGTTTGAAAAGTTCAAGTCGCAGGTGAATGGCAACCCGCTGCTGAAACCGTTTCTGGCCGTCCCCAACTGGCTTGCGGGTCAGGTGAAGGCTCCGACGAAGTTGCCCGACAACCTGCCCGGTTCGCTGTCATCGGGAAAATAGTCGCAGCGTTTCCACTTGCCGCTGGGCCTCTGCGTTTTCGCCTGCTAGGCATTGGGCAAAGGAGATATGCCCATGACCCAGACAATGCGCGCTGTCGAGATCACTGAAGCTGGTGGCCCGGACGTTCTGCAACTGACGGAACGCCCGATGCCGGAACCGGCAGAGGGTCAAGTGGTTCTGAAAGTCGCGTACGCCGGGGTGAACCGCCCTGATGCGCTGCAGCGGGCAGGGGCGTATGATCCACCTCCCGGTGCAAGCGATTTGCCGGGGCTGGAAGCGTCAGGAGAGGTCGTCGCCATCGGCTCGGGTGTCGAAGGTCTGGTCGTTGGCGATCGGGTTTGCGCCCTGTTGCCCGGCGGCGGTTATGCTGAATATGTCGCAACGCCCGCCGCTCATTGCCTGCCTGTGCCTGCGGGTATGGGTTTGAAAGAAGCTGCCTGCCTGCCCGAAACCTTCTTTACTGTTTGGTCCAATGTCTTCACCCGTGGCGGCTTGAAGCCGGGGGAGCGGTTTCTGGTCCATGGCGGTTCCAGCGGGATCGGCACGACGGCTATTCAGCTGGCCAATGCGTTTGGCGCCCGCGTCTTTGCAACCGCCGGGTCGGCTGAGAAATGTGAGGCTTGTATCAAGCTAGGTGCCGAAAAGGCGATCAACTATCGCGACGAAGATTTCGTGGCTGCGATGCGCGCCGAGGGCGGGGCGAACCTGATTCTGGACATGGTCGGTGGTGATTATATCCCGCGCAACATCAAGGCTTTGGCGGAAGACGGGCGGCTGGTTCAGATCGCTTTCCTGCAAGGTCCGGTGGTCGAACTGAACTTTGCGCTGATGATGGTGAAACGCCTCACCCTGACGGGCAGCACCTTGCGCCCACAAAGCGATTTGGCCAAGGCGCGAATCGCGCAAGACTTGCGTGAAGCCGTGTGGCCATTGCTTGAGGCCGGGAAGGTCGCACCGGTGATGGATTCAGAATTCGATCTTTCTGATGCCGCCGCTGCACATACGCGGATGGAAGCATCGGGCCATATTGGCAAGATCGTTCTGAAGGTCTCTGGTTAAGCTGCTGCCATGTAGTCAGGCGACCGCCCGGCGATACAGGTGCCATGTGGCGTGGCCTAGAACGGGCATGACGACGATCAGCCCCAGCAACATCGGGATCGCGCCCAGTACCAACATCGCGGCCACAATGGCCCCCCAGGTCAAGATCACACCCGGGTTCTGACGCAAGACCCGTACCGAGGTTACGACGGCCACGGGAACGCCCACTTTGCGATCCAGCAACAGCGGAAAGCTGACCACGCTTAGCGCCAATGCGACCAGTGCAAACAGGAAACCGGTGACGGTGCCGATGATGATCATGCTCCAGCCTGCTCCGGTGGTGAACACTTCTGTCACGAATGCCATGGCCGAGGCCGGAGGTTCTGGCCCTAGGGTTTGCGCGTAGATGCCTTGCGCGACCATCAGCCAGATCATCAATAGCATGACCAGATAGAAGCCCAGTGCCAGTATGGCTCCGAAGGAAGGCGAACGGAATACGCCGAACGCGTCCAGCCAATGAACGTCTCCGCCCTGTTCCCTCTTGCGACTGATCTCATAAAGCCCGACGGCGGCGACCGGCCCGATCAGCGCAAAGCCCATGACAAGCGGGGCCAGCAGGGGCACCATGTCTTTGTTGAGCCCAATACCGAACATCAGCAGACCTGCGATTGGATAGATCAGAACGACAAAGATCGCATCGGCCCGGGTTTCGAGAAAATCGTTATATCCAGCTTTCAGGCATTCGCGCAGATCCTGCAGGGTCAGCGTATGCACCGTCGGCAGAGCCTGAACATCCGCGCTGCCGATCTCGGTCACGGATTCAGTGACATGATCGCTGGTTGCCCGCAGATTTCGGGCGACCCAGGTGATTGGGTTACCGATTGTCTTGTCCATGTTCATCCCCTTTTCTGGCGTGGGTGCGCCGCGGGATGCATCCGGCGTGGCAATTCGCGTGACCGGATCAGCCGGCAACGTCTGCCCAATTACAACGTCTCGTTGCATTATAGCACATATTGCGAAATTTTGCCCGATCACCCTTGCAGAGCCGGAAGGATTGCTCTGCCGCACAGGCGTGTTAGCTTTGTTTCCACAGGCAAGGGAGGCATTCATGCAGCAGACAGCACGCACAGTCGTCATACACGAATCCGGCGGCCCCGAGGTTCTTCGGATTGAGGATCGCCCGCTTGGCGATCCCGGCCCGGGTGAGGTGCGCATTCGCCATCATGCCTGCGGATTGAATTTCATCGATGTGTACCAGCGTACCGGCCTTTATCCGCTGGAGTTGCCTCATGCGTTGGGAATGGAAGCGGCCGGAGTCGTTGAGGCGGTAGGCGAAGGCGTTACGCATCTTGCCCCCGGCCAACGCGCGGCCTATGCCGCAGGCCCATCGGGAGCATATTCCGAAGCGCGCGTGATGCCTGCAGCACAGGTTTGTCCGCTGCCCGAGAGTATCTCGTTCCGCACCGCAGCGGCTATGATGCTAAAGGGCATGACGGTTGAATACCTGTTTCACCGCACAACGCCGCTGCGGCGCGGAGATACTGTGTTGTTCCACGCGGCAGCCGGAGGTGTGGGACTGATCGCCTGCCAATGGGCGAAATCCGAAGGCATCAAACTGATCGGGACAGCGGGAACGGATGAGAAATGCAGCCTGGCGCAATTCAATGGCGCGTCACATTGCATCAACTACCGGACCGAGAATTTTGTCGAGCGTGTGGCCGAGATCACCGGAGGCAAAGGGGTTGATGTGGTGATGGACTCCATCGGTGCGGACACGTTTGAGGGATCGCTAGATTGCCTGAAACCCTTGGGCATGATGATCTCATTCGGAAACGCTTCGGGGCCAGTGCCGCCTGTCGATCTGGGAATGCTTGCGCAGCGGGGATCTCTGAAGGTGACGCGGCCAACCTTGTTCACGCATATCTCGGATCACGCCACCTGTCAGGCGATGGCGCGACGCTTGTTTGGCAAAGTGGACGGGCGCGAGGTCAAGATCCATGTCGATCAGGAGTTTCCGTTGGATCAAGTTGCTGATGCGCATCGTGCTTTGGAAGCACGACAAACCACCGGCAGCACAGTCTTGGTGCCCTAGCGGCACGGGCCCGGCGCAAATAGCCGGGCCCTACTTTCTCATCAAAACCGATATGCTACACGCAGTTGAACTGTAGTTGCGTCAACATCGACGCCCGATGAGTTGAAGTCGTCGAACTCATGATACAGAATCTCGCCTCCAACGCTGATATTGGGGGCTACGATCTGCTCATAGCCTGCGCCGATGAACCAGCCATCGTCACTGCCCAGATTATCGGTATCCGCATCGGCATAACCGGCGGTGCCATAAAGCAGGCCCTGCGGGTTCACCTTGTAGCCCGCGCGCGCTTTGAGCCGCCAGACATTCTCGACCGTGGCGGCGCCGGAAAGGTCTACGTCGCTCCAGTCATAGTCGAAGCCACCTCCGACGACCCAATCGCCCAGATCGTAATCATATCCAAGGATGATACCGCCGATCGCACCATCGCCGTCGACGCCTGATACGTTTGTGTCGATGTCCGCATAACCAAACTGCGCACCGCCGTAGAATCCAGTCCAGTTGCCTGAGGATTGCGCCATGGCGGATCCCGCAGCCAATACGGCGACCGAGGTGATCAGTGCCAATCTTCCTGTCATCGTCTCATTCCTTTCGCTCGAAACCTGCTGCCAATCAAATCTAATGGCAGCGTTATGATTGAATCTACGTTCCGGCCCTTAGGCCGGATCAGTGATGTTTTGACTGTCCCGAACAACTTTATTCTGGCCGGTGCCCCGGCGTGGGCCCACTCAGGTTGGGCTCTTTTCTCATATGCTAGATAGGGTGAAACATGATGCCTTCAAACGAAGATCGGCGGCAGATACGATCCGCCGCCGATGCACAAAGGTCTTGTCAGCGAATTATTGCTGCAGTTCAGCCGGGTCTTTGTCGGCGATGTCTTCCCAGTTTGCGCTGGCTTTCTCAACAAAGCCCGGAATGTCGCCTTCCCAACGTTCCTGAATGTCTTGCGACAGGTTCAGGTACAGCTTGTTGTCGACGATTTTCCAGTAGTTCGGATCACCATCGAACTTGAAGCCCATTGCGGTGCCGAAGGCGCAATAGCCGCCATAAGCAGGCAGGTAGGCCTCGGGGTTCGCCTCAAAAGCGGCTTTGTTCTCTTCCGATGCAAAACGGTAGAGCGCGTCGTTGTGCAGCGTGGTGATTTTATAATCACCCTTGGTGGCCTCACCCACGGTGAAATAGGCAACCGGGTCATAGCCCTGCATGGCCAGTCCGGTCGAGCTTGCGTTGATCTCGACGCCAGCCGCCATTGCCGAGCTTGCGATTGCAACAGACAGCGCCACACCGCTTATGAGGGATTTGAACGTGTTCATGACTTCACCTTTCGTGAATAGGCTCGCTGAAGAGCACTGTAATTTTGCCCGGGCGAACCGGATTTGATTGTCGCGACGCCTGTAATTGGCCGTCACAAAATCCCAGTTGGGGAATGGCCCGATCACGTTCAAAGCAATCAATTGTGATTGTGCAATCACAAAGACCGGTTGTTCATTCCTGCACGTCAGGCACCAGCGCCAGGACAAAATCGACCACCTTTTCCGCAGGCATTTCGCAGGGGCGAAGCAATGCGCCGCTTTTCTGTGTGAGATAAAGGTTCAGGCTGATGTAATCCGGCCCGCCCAATTGATGAGCCACCAGTTTGTGAGATTTCCCGCGGGCCATGATCTGATGCGATACCAAATATCGATGCGGCCCAACGGAACCGGTGAACGTACCGACCGGCAGATCATGGAACGCTTTCAGAAACGCGCTGGGCGCTGTCACGATTTCCCGATTTTCGGTTCTGTCCCCGCCTTGATCCGCGCTAGGTTGGCGCTGTGCCGCCAGTAGAGCAGCAAGGTCAGAGCAATTCCAAGAACGAAGGTACTGCCATCTGTCAGCACCATGATCCAGGTGGTGGATAGGGCGGCGGCGGCCAGCGCACCAACGGATGAAATACGCCAGATCAGCGCCGCGACCAGCCATGTCAAACAGCAGGCGACACCCACGCGCCAGTCAAGTGCCAGCCAAAGGCCCAGAAAGGTCGCAACGCCTTTACCGCCTTTGAAGCCCAGCCAGACCGGAAAGCAATGCCCGAGGAACGCGGCCAATGCGGCGATCTGCGCGGCATCTTCACCAGCCAAAGCGCGTGCCAGCAGAACAGCAACGGCACCCTTGGCTGCATCAAACAGCAATGTCAGCGCTGCCGCTGCCTTATTGCCGGTTCGCAGGACGTTGGTTGCGCCGATATTGCCCGACCCGATTTGCCGCAGATTTCCCAGACCCATCACGCGCGCGACGATCATGCCAAAGGGTATGGACCCAAGCAGGTATCCTAACGCGGCCCACAGGATGAGCTGAGTCATTGTGCTGTCGATCAGGGGCATCAGGCTCTCCGGTACACTTCTTGTCCAGCGACAAAGGTTGCGGTGACCTTACCCTGCATCCGCTGACCGTCAAACGGTGTGTTCTGCGATTTCGATTTCAGCGTAAATCGGTCCAGAACAAAGGGAACATCCGGGTCGAACTGCACCAGATCGGCAGGCGCGCCTAGGGACAGGCGACCGCTCTCCAACCCCAGCCGTTTGGCCGGATTGAGGGCCATGGCGCGGAACAGGGTCGGCAAGTCCAGCTGTTCGGAATGATATAGCCGAAGCGCAGCAGGCAGCAGTGTTTCCAGCGCCACCGCGCCCGAGGCCGCCTCTTCAAACGGCAGACGCTTGCTTTCCTCATCCTGCGGCGTGTGCATGGAACTGATCGTGTCTATCAGACCGGTTCGCACTGCTTCGATCACGGCTTGCCGGTCATCTTCGGATCGCAGCGGGGGCTTGATCTTGAAGAAGGTGCGATAATCGGACACGTCCAATTCGTTCAACGTCAGATGGTGGATTGACGTGCCTGCTGTGATGTCCAGCCCGTTGCGCTTGGCGCGCTCCAGTGCAGGCAGGGCGCGGGCGGTGGTGATCTGATCGGCGTGATAGGCGGCCCCGGTCATTTCAAGCAGGGCGATGTCGCGGTCCAGCCCCATACGCTCGGCCATAGGCGATACGGCAGGCAAGCCTCGCAGTGCGGCGAATTTGCCGCTGGTGGCCGCGGCACCGCTGCTCAGGCCCGGCTCCTGCGGGTGGGCAATCACAAGCGCGCCACAGGATTTGGCGTAGGTCAGCGCGCGTGAGAACACCTTGGTATTGGTGATGACATGATCGCAATCGGTGAAGGCCACAGCTCCCGCATCTTGCAGGAACCCGATCTCGGTCATCTCACGCCCTTCGCGTTCTTTGGTCAGGGCGGCCATTGGCAAAACGTTGACCGGAGCGTCCGCTTGCGCGCGGCGGGTGGCGAACTCCAGCGTCTCGGGTGTGTCGACGGCAGGCAGAGTATCGGGACGGGTGACGATGGTTGTCACACCCCCTGCAGCCGCGGCCAGACCTGCGGATTTATAGCTTTCTTTGTGCCGCTCACCGGGCTCACAGACCTTGACGCCAATGTCGACAATGCCGGGGGCGAGGCACTGCCCACCGCAATCGACCAACTGCGTGTCAGCGTCTGGGGCCGTGCCTTCACCAAGCGCTGCGATCCGACCATCGGCAATCTGCAGCCAGCCGATGCTATCCGTGCCAGCTTCGGGGTCGATCAGGCGAGCGTTAGTAAAAATCAGATTGCTCATGCCATGGCCCTTTCGATTGCAGCTTTGGTGGCGGCGGGGTCCGCCTGATATTTGATCAGGTGCTTGTCGCCGCCTTTTGTGACGATCTGGACAAAGCTGCCAATGGTATTGACCGCCTGAATTTGGTTCAGCGCCACCTTACGCGGACCAGGACCGGTGAGAGTGGTGCCCGTCATTTCCCACTTGGCGACCAGTTCTTCCGAAGCCAAATACCAAGCGCGGATGGTGATGGCGGCCAACCCTGCGGGCGCGCCGCTCCAGACGTAAGGGTTGCCTATCAACCAAAGCAAGACCATCGCGGCCGCCATTGCAAACGCGGCGAGCCATGCGTTGGTGCGGATATAAGCGCCCTTGTCTGGCGTGAATGTTACAGGATCAGCCACAAGGCACCTCCGACGGCGATCAGAATCAGTATGGCAATGACGGCTGAACCGATGCGGCTTGGTTTATTATCCACTGGCGGGCTTTGCGGGGCCGAGAACGGTTTTGCGCTTTCGGTCTCAATCGTGCCGCCGGACCAGTTGGTAGCCTCTTCGGTGAACAGGCCAATCAGATGCAGGCGGGGATCGAGGGAAAGGGTTGCAGATCGACCACCCAGCGCCGCACTGCGCAGGACCATCACCCAGCCTTCGATGGCCTCCAATTTCGTGCGGTCCAACTGGTCTTCCGAGACACCGCAGCCTTCGCTGAGATAGCCATAAAGCCCGAGATCTTCGAGGTCGGATACCGGAAAAATGTCGATCTGTTCGGGGTCCAGCCCCTCGACACCCAACACCTGATCAACAGCACCCGGTTCGCGCAGGAATTTCGCCTCTTCCGGGCGCATGTCCAGCGAGAACAGGCGGATCACGCCGCGCTCATGGGGGGCGATGGCCAGATCGTTCATGCGGCTTCTCGCACGTTGCGCGCTAGCAGGTCCATGGCGGCCATGCGGACGGCAACGCCCATCTCGACCTGTTCCTGAATGACGGACCGGTTGATGTCATCGGCCAGAGTGCCGTCGATCTCGACCCCGCGGTTCATCGGGCCGGGGTGCATCACGATGGCGTCCGGCTTGGCCAGCGCCAGTTTTTCAGCGTTCAGACCGTAGCGGTGATAGTATTCGCGTTCCGAGGGGATAAAGCCGCCGTCCATCCGTTCCTTCTGAAGACGCAGCATCATCACAACGTCGACGTCTTTCAGACCCTCATTTATATCATCATAAATCTCGGCCCCGAATTCCGCGAATTGCGACGGCACCAGCGTCGGCGGGCCGATCAAACGGATGCGGTTTTCCATCTTGCCCAGCAGGATCAGGTTCGAACGCGCCACGCGCGAATGCGCCACGTCTCCGCAAATCGCGATGTTCAGCCGGTGTAGGCGGCCTTTGGCACGGCGGATGGTCAGCGCGTCCAGCAGGGCTTGCGTCGGGTGTTCGTGCCGCCCGTCTCCCGCGTTCAAAACGGCGCAGTTCACTTTCTGCGCCAGCAGGTCGACCGCGCCAGAATGAGGATGCCGTACCACCAGCAGATCGGGATGCATCGCGTTCAGCGTCATAGCCGTATCAATCAGCGTCTCGCCTTTTTTGATCGAACTGGCCTGCATTGCCATGTTCATCACATCAGCCCCCAACCGCTTGCCCGCCAGTTCAAAACTGGCCTGCGTGCGGGTCGAGTTTTCAAAGAACATGTTGATTTGAGTCAGGCCCGACAGCACGTCCGAATGCTTAGTCGATTGTCGGTTCAGATCGACATAGGTTTCGGCCAGATCAAGGATAGTGGTGATATCGGATTGCGACAGATGCTCGATGCCAAGAAGGTGACGATGGGCGAAACGCATGGGCGGGCTCCTGTCTGACAATCGGACCGCTTATAGGAAGCCATGCAGGCCAAGGCAACCTAAGGTTCCGACCCTTCGGGCAGTTTCTCGCATCCACCTTCGGGCAGGCATTGTTCCCCTGGTTTGCACCACTTGCCATAGCCACAATCAATGGCCTTGATCGGAACACAGCCCTGATAAGCCGAGCATTTAAATCCGGGTCGGCATTGCGAACCGGTTTCTTCACACAGAAACCAGCCGGGGCGCGAGCATCCGCCGCCCGGCAAGCAGGATGAACCGGCTCCGCAACTCCTACCATCTGCGCAGGTTGTGGGTGGAGCTGGGACCAAATCCGGTCGGCTGCGCTCGCATTCCCCGCGCCCGTTGCAGAAGCTGCCACCTGGGCAATCCAGGCGCGAGGTGCACTTGTTCGCCCCCGCCGGGGCGCAACGGGTTCCTCCTGCCACGCAGCGCTCGAACGGGCCGCAGGTGCGCCCACCTCCACAATAGGTGTGTCCCGGCGGGATACAGCGGCCATCAAAGCTGCAGCGCTGGCCTGCGGGGCAACAACCGCGCCCGCATTGCAACTGTCCGGCGCGGCATTGTGTATTCCGATCAAACAGCTGCGCACTCGCCGAACCGCCAGAGGTTGCCAGCAATAGAGCAATCAGAAGGAATCGCAGAAATGACAGCATGACCCTGCCATGGTCGGTGCGACCCTGTGCCATGGCAAGGTCTATTCGCTTTCCCTCGGTCAAAAGCTGGTTAGATTGAGGGTTATGGAATCGGGCTTGGACCATCATACCGCGCGGGCGCTGCTGGAATGGCAGATCGAGCTGGGCGCAACCGAGGCGATCGGCGACGCGCCGGTGGATCGCTATGCGTTGCCGGACAAAGCGGCCAAGGCTAAGAAACCAGCTGCGGTTGAACCTGCGAAAAAACCAGAGCCGGTCGATGCCGCAGCTGTTGCAAAACAGGCGGCGAAAACCGCTGGATCGCTCGTCGATTTGCGTGCGGCGATGGAGGCGTTTGATCTTTGCGACCTCAAACGCGGCGCGCGGCAGTTGGTGTTTGCTGATGGCACCCCCGGTGCACGGGTAATGATCATCGGCGAAGCGCCCGGCCGTGATGAGGATCGCGAAGGTAAGCCCTTTGTCGGGCGCGCTGGGCAATTGCTGGACCGGATGCTGGCCGCGATTGATCTGGATCGGCGCGAGAATGTCTACATTACCAACGTGTTGCCGTGGCGGCCCCCGCAGAATCGCGATCCCAAGCCGGAAGAGATTGGCATGATGAAGCCGTTTCTGGAGCGGCATGTGGCGTTGGCCAAGCCCGAGGTGCTGGTGGTGATGGGCAATATTAGCTGTCAGGCCTTGCTGGGCAAACGCGGTATCACGCGGCTGCGCGGGAAATGGGATCAGGCGCTGAACCTGCCGGTCATCCCGATGTTCCACCCGGCCTACCTGCTGCGTCAACCGCAGATGAAGCGACAGGCCTGGGCCGATCTGCTGGACCTGCAAGCACGGCTGAGAGGCGCGGGATGAGAGTTCTGGCGTTTTCCGATCTTCATATGGCGCGCAACCGGGCCGCTGATCTGGTGGTCGCCAGCGCCGAGGCTGATCTTGTCATCGGAGCGGGGGATTTTTGCAATGCGCGGCGGGGCCTGAATGAAGCGATGCAGATGCTGTCGGGCATTGCAGCGCCGCTGATCCTGGTGCCGGGCAACGCTGAGAGCGCCGAGGAACTGACAGCCGCTGCGCCCGAAGGCGCGCATGTTCTGCACGGGACGGGCATGACATTGGATGGTCTGCGCCTGTTCGGGCTGGGCTACGGCGTGCCGGTGACGCCTTTTGGAGACTGGTCCTGCGATCTTACTGAAGCTGAAGCATCGGAACTGCTGGACCGGTGCGAGGCTGCGGATGTTCTGATCGCGCACTCTCCGCCAAAAGGATATGGGGATGTGACATCTCAAGATGTGTCGGTCGGCTCGACCGCAGTTCGGGACGCGGTTGAACGAATCCAACCCGATTTTGTCTTTTGCGGTCATATCCACGACAGCTGGGGATATCGCGGCATGCTGGGGCGGTCTCAGATTGCCAATCTGGGTCCGAAACCACATTGGTTCAAGGTAACAACGTGATCGAGACAGTGACATTGATGGCCTTCATCCCAGCCGCACTGGTGCTGAATTTTACACCCGGCGCTGACATGATGTTCTGTTTCGGGCAAGGGTTACGGTCCGGGTCACGCCCAGCGATGATGGCCAGCCTCGGTGTTTCGACGGGTCTGATGGTGCAAGTTTTGCTGGCGGGGCTTGGACTTGGGGCGTTGGTATCAGCCTTGCCTTGGCTGTTTGACGTTATCCGGTGGATGGGCGTTGCTTATCTGTTGGCCCTTGCATGGGGCGCAATCCGGAAAGGGGCAGTGTCGGACGATGCAGCAATCAAGCCTGCTCATTTCGCGTTTCGCGAGGGGTTGCTGGTGAACCTGACCAATCCCAAGGTCATTCTGTTTGTTTTGGCCTTTATCCCTCAGTTCGTGGACCCAGCAAACGGCCCGGTTCTGCTGCAATTCCTAACCTTTGGTGCAATTATCACCTTGGGCAGCATTCTGGTGAATGGGGTGGTCGGTATCTTTGCGGGCGGAGCAGGGCGCATTTTGATCTCAAACCCACGCGCTTCACGTATCATTGGATGGGTCACGGGCGGGATATTCGCGGCTCTTGCCATCCGGCTTGCCATTATGGAAAGGGCTTGACGACATATGTCGCGCATTGATGAAAGCATTGAGTTCATCCCCGTCCGCATTGCGGTTCTGACTGTGTCGGATACTCGCTCGCTGGACGACGACCGCTCGGGCCAGACGCTTGTCGACCGGATCGAAACGGCTGGACATTCAGTGGCGGACCGCAAGATCATTCAGGACGAACGCGCCCAGATTGCCGAGCAATTGCGCAGTTGGATCGCGGATCCTGAAATCGACGTCGTGATCTCGACCGGCGGCACAGGTCTGACGGGTCGCGATGTTACAGTCGAGGCGCACCGGGACGTTTATGAAAAAGAGATCGAAGCGTTTGGCACCGTTTTCACCATCGTGTCTATGGAAAAGATAGGTACTTCTGCCGTGCAGTCCCGCGCCACAGGCGGAGTTGCAGGCGGAACCTATCTGTTTGCGTTGCCGGGCAGCCCGGGTGCCTGCAAAGACGCTTGGGATGCGATTTTGGAGAAGCAGTTCGATTATCGCCACCGGCCCTGTAATTTCGTTGAAATAATGCCCAGATTGGACGAACACCTGCGACGGAAGTAGACTGGTTCTGCGTTTAATGGATCATAACCGCTTTGTGGCTTGGCATTTTTTGCGACCCGGCTACCTTTGCGGAAGGCAGCATGTGCGACCAAAGGTGAGTGACCGATGCGATTTCTGCGGCAAAGCCTTGTTGGGGTCTTCCTGGCGTTTCTGACGCTGGGCCTGCTGATCGTTGCCGCACAAATGATCTCGGGCGCGGTTCAGGATGTGCTGACGCGGGACAATCAGGCACCTGAGGCGCGGGAACGCATATTCGCCGTTACCGTACGAACCGCCGAGCCGGAAACCGTCACTCCTTATCTGGAAGCGTTTGGCCAGATTCAAAGCCGCCGCCGGTTAGAGCTGCGCGCGGCCTTGGGTGGGCGCGTTGTATCACTGGCCGAAGACTTTGAAGATGGCGGTACCGTAACGGCGGGAGAATTGCTGGTCGAACTGGACCCAGCCGATATGCAATCGGCTCTGGACCGTGCCAAATCCGATCTTCTGGATGCCCAGTTTGAAGAGCGGGACGCCGAACGCTCGCTGCTGTTGGCGCAGGATGAGTTGAAATCAGCCGAGGCACAGGCCGAACTTCGCGACCGGGCGCTGCAGCGCCAGCAGGACCTGCAGACGCGAGGTGTCGGGGCTGCTGCAAGCGTCGAAGAAGCGGAACTGGCCGCAACATCGGCTCATCAGGCAGTTCTCGCACGCAGGATCGCTCTGGCGCAGGCCGAATCCCGGGTGGATCAAGCAACAACCCTGTTTGCGCGGGCTCGTATCGCGTTGGAAGGGGCCGAGCGTGACCTGGAGGATATGACGATCCATGCCGGGTTTGATGGTACGCTGACCGAGGTTACTTTGGTTGAAGGCAGGTTGGTCGCGGCCAACGAAAAGCTGGCCGAACTCGTCGACCCCAATGCGCTTGAGGTCGCGTTTCGGGTATCCACCGCGCAATTCGTGCGGTTGCTGAACGCGCAGGGTGATCTGATCTCAGCCCCGGTGACTGTATCGCTTGAGGTCACGGGGACCGATCTCACTGCCACCGGCCGGATCAGTCGCGATAGCGGCGCGGCGGGTGAAGGGCAAACCGGGCGTCTGATCTATGCGCGACTCGACGACGCGCCGGGATTCAAGCCGGGGGATTTTGTCACCGTTTCGATTGAAGAACAGCCGCTCGATAATGTGGTCCGTCTGCCATCCTCGGTTCTGGACGCCACGGGCAACGTGCTTGTTCTCGGCCCCGATGACCGGCTGGAACCGTTGGCTGTGCAATTGATCCGTCGTCAGGGCGATGAGGTGCTTTTGCGTGGTGAAGGCCTGGAAGGCCGCGAGGTTGTGATTGGCCGGACGCCTCTGCTGGGTTCGGGTGTACGTGTGCGGCCCCTACGGATTGAGGCGAACGCTGAAACTGATCCAGGCATGGTCGAGCTTTCGGACGAAAAGCGCGCTCAGCTTGTGGCTCAGGTCGAGGCCAGTGATGCGATGTCTCAGGAAGACAAAGCCCAAGTATTGGGCCAGTTGAGCGAGGCCAAAGTGCCCGCCACCCTAATACGCCGTCTTGATGACAACCGGGCCGGGGGCTAAGCGCGATGATCCGCGACATTCCCAACGCGGCGGGCGGTATCCTCAGCTATTTCACCCGGCACCGGACTGCGGCCAATCTGTTGCTGCTGATCATGCTGGTGCTGGGGGCCGCCGCGATCCCCAACATGCGGGCACAGTTCTTTCCTGATGTGATTCTCGAACGCGTCGATGTGAATGTCCAATGGGACGGCGCAGGCCCCGAGGATGTCGACAATGGCATCATCCAATTGCTGGAACCTGCGCTTTTGGCGGTTGAGGGCGTTGCCAGCACGGAATCGACCTCACGCGAGGGAACGGCGCAGGTCCGGCTGGAGTTTGAGCCGAACTGGGACATGTCTCGCGCGGTTGAGGAGGTCCGGACCGCCGTCGATAGCGTCACCAACCTGCCCGAAGACGCCGAGGAACCAACCATCAGGCGCGGCGCTTGGCGGGATCGTGTCACGGATGTGGTCATCACGGGGCCCATCGAAGCTGAACAACTGGCCAAATTCACCGATGAATTGATAAGCCGCCTGTTTGCAGTTGGTGTCACGCGCACCACGATCCGGGGACTGGCCGCGCCGCGTGTGGTGGTCGAAGTCCCCACCGCACAGTTGATCGCCAATGATATCTCGCTTTCGGACATTGCCGAGGCCATCGCGGCAGAAGTCACCGCGAACCCTGCGGGCGATGTCACAGGTGCCAATGCGCGTATTCGGACTGGCGTTGAGAAACGCACCCCGGAAGAGATCGAGGGTATCGCCCTGCGCAACTTTGCCGATGGTTCAAAGCTGGTTGTGGGCGATGTGGCGGAAATCCGGGTCGAGGGGGTCACGCGCAACCGCAGCTATTTCGTCGGCGACAATCCGGCGATGTCGATCCGCGTCGACCGGTCCAATTTGGGCGATGCCATCGGAATTCAGCGCGATGTCGAGGATGTCGTGGCCGAGATGCAGGCCAGCCTGCCCGAAGGTATCACGATTGAGCTGATCCGCACCCGCGCACAAGCGATCACCGACCGACTAGATATTCTGGTCGACAATGGGCTGGTTGGGCTTGGGCTGGTGGTTTGTCTACTCTTCCTGTTTCTGAACGCCCGCATCGCTTTCTGGGTGGCTGCCGGTATTCCGGTGGCAATGTCTGCGGCGATTGCGCTGATGTATCTGGGCGGGTTGTCGCTGAACATGGTGTCTCTGTTCGGTTTGATTATTACCTTGGGCATCGTGGTTGATGACGCCATCGTCGTGGGAGAGCACGCCGATTTCCGTGCCCGCCGTTTGGGCGAAGCGCCAATCGTCGCCGCAGAACGCGCTGCCCGCCGAATGGCGATGCCGGTGTTTGCTGCAACAGTGACCACGGTCATCGCCTTCTTTGGTCTCACCGCCATCGGTGGCCGCTTCGGAGAGCTGATCCGAGACATCCCGTTCACCGTTATCGCTGTCCTGATTGCCTCATTGATCGAATGCTTCCTGATCCTGCCGAACCATATGGCCCATGCCATCGCGCATTCGGCTAAGGAGCATTGGTATGACTGGCCCAACCGGGTTGTGAACAAGGGCTTCCGCTGGGTGCGCGACCACCTGTTCCGCCCGTTGGTCGCGTGGGTGGTCTGGGCACGGTATGTGGTTGTTGCACTGATGGTAGTGATTCTGGCCAGCCAGATTGCTCTGTTCATTCGGGGCGACGTGAATTGGCGGTTCTTCAACGCACCGGAACGCGGTTCGGTCACTGGCAATTTCATCATGGTCGAAGGGGCGACGCGCGCTGAGACGCTGGAAATGATGCGCATGGTCCAGAAAGCCACGGAAGAACTGGGTCAGGTTTACGAAGAACGCCATGGCCGCAACCCGATCGAATACGTTCTAGCCGAGGTTGGCGGTTCGGCCGGATGGGGGCTGCGCGCGGCGGATGGCAAGGATGACGATCTACTGGGCGGCATCTCGATCGAGCTGATCGACGCTGACCTGCGCCCCTATTCCAGCTTTGAATTTGTGGGCGAGCTGCAGGATTTTGTTCCGCGCCACCCGAAGGTCGAGTTGCTCAGCTTCCGTGGTTGGCGTTCTGGTCCGGGTGGTGATGCGATTGACGTGCAGTTCTACGGTGCGGATGTGAACACGTTGAAATCTGCATCTGAGGACCTGCAGGCGGAACTTGCGAAATACTCGGAAGTTTCTGCGCTCGAAGATAACCTCGCTTATGACAAGGAAGAGTTCATTCTGGACCTGACTGCGCAGGGTCAGGCGCTGGGTTTCCGCATCGAGACACTTGGCCGCGTATTGCGAAACCGGCTCAACGGGATTGAGGCCGCGACCTTCCCAGATGGTCCACGCAGCACCGAGATTCGGATCGAACTGCCCGAGGGCGAACTGACCGCCGATTTCCTGGAACGCACGCTGATGCGGACGCCTGATGGCGTTTATGTCCCGCTCGCCGATATCGTCTCGGTCGAGCGTAAATCGGGTTTCTCGACCGTCCGGCGCGAAAATGGTCTGCGGGTCATCTCGGTGAATGGTGATATTTCCGAGGACGACCCGGCGCAGGCTGCCGAAATCGCCCGCGCCATGCGCGAAGAGATATTGCCAAACATCGCCGCCGAACGGCAGGTCGAATGGCGCATGGCTGGCCTGAGTGAGCAGGAGGATGAATTCCTATCCGAGGCCCGCACAGGCCTGATCCTGTGTCTGACCGGAATTTATCTGGTTTTGGCTTGGGTCTTTGCCAGTTGGACAAGGCCCTTGGTGGTCATGGCGATCATTCCCTTTGGCCTCGTGGGCGCGATCTGGGGGCATTACCTGTGGGGCGTGCCGTTAAGCATGTTCACCGTCGTCGGCCTGTTGGGCATGACCGGGATCATCATCAACGACTCGATTGTTCTGGTGACCACAATCGACGGATACCGGAAAGAGCGCGGGTTGGTGCCGTCAATCGTAGAAGGTACGGCAGATCGTTTGCGGCCTGTGATGCTGACCACGCTGACCACGGTACTGGGGCTGACGCCCTTGATGTACGAAAGTTCGCAGCAGGCGCAGTTTTTGAAACCGACCGTGATCACACTGGTCTATGGGCTGGGCTTTGGCATGGCCCTGATCCTGCTGCTGGTGCCTGCGTTGCTGGCCATCCTGAACGACATCTCACGCCCGATGACATCGATGAGACGGGCCTTGCGCGCGCCGGACAGGGTGGTGCGCAATGCCGTGCGCGCAACGGGCGCAGCGTTGGCGATCTGGCTGGGGGCCTCGATGATCTGGCCCGTAGTGACAGGTGCGCCGTTGGCGCTGATCTCGGGTCTCTACCCAGCCGCCGAAGGTCCAAGTGTGCTGCAAATGGGCTTTGGTGTATTCGTGGCGGGTGCGACCGTAATCCTGCTGTTGGGTGTCGTTCTGTCCAGCGTGCTTTATGCGCGCTTGTCGGATCGGGTCGAGGCTTGATCCATCTCTAAAGCTCGCCGCAAAAGATCGGGAACGCGGTCGCTCATTGGCAGGTCGCCGCTGGTGATCTGGTCCACCGGAAACCACTGAGCGTCCTGCGCGTCGTCTGCAGCGACAGGCGTGCCGGTTACATAGCGACACGCAACTCCGACCAGCAGGTAGTGCGCCCGGGTCTGCCCGCTATCATCGCGCAGCAAAAGGTCGAGATTGTCGAGATAGACCAAAGGCTCAGCAATCACACCGGTCTCTTCCCGCAGCTCGCGGGTGGCGGCGTCCAGAACCGTTTCACCCCATTCAACATGGCCGCCTGGAAAACCCCACAGCCCCTGATCGGGTTGCTTGCTGCGTTGCACCAAAAGTACCTGGCCATCGTGCAGCACGACAGCCAAGGCACCGATCTTTGGGGTCTGGCTCATCCGGTCAGCCTGCGCTGCATCCTTGGATATCGACAGCGTGGTTTGCCCCCAGAACCGTGATGCGCACTTCGGACCGATCCAGCGCAAATGGCCCGCCGGAGGCACCGATAATCTCCGAGCTTGCGATCAGGGTGTTGCCCTGACGGCGTGTATCGGGCTGCGATGCCCAGAGTGCCGGGTTTCCTGGTTCAATGACGGCGAATTCGGACCCGCCCGCTGAAGGCATGGTGATACGCGCCTCGATCCGCATTCCGTCTGCAGTGGGAGTCAATTGGCACGTCGCATCCGCCACGCCTGCTTCGCGTTCAGAAAACGGGCGCTGGGCGAGGGCTGCGGCGATGGCCGGATTGCGTGCAGCGTCGGCATCCATTGTGTGATCGAATTGCAACCGACCCGGCACGCAGACATCCTTACACACGCCCAAGTCCATCTCGCCGCGCAAACGCACGGGTTTGGCAGGGTTCTTAGGCGTGATTTCGACGGGCAGTACAAGTTGATCCTCATACCCGACCGAGCGCAGCCCGTTCTGATCAAACACATGCGGCGCGGGCCACGTGAAGGCTATGTCTGCAATATTGCGAGAGCCTTTCCAATCAAACTGTGGCGGAATGCCCGCATCGCCGGGTGCGCGCCAATAGGTCTTCCACCCGTCCTTGAGCTTTAGACGCAAGGCCCCCTGATAGGTACCTTCGGCGGTTTTGCCGCCGTCCAACACCTCAAGCTGAACCAGATTATCAACCCCCTGCGCAGTGGCGGGGGCACCAAAACAAAGGCTGACGGCCAACACGGCTGCAGCAGATTTGCAAAGCGCTTTCATATGCAGAACATGCGCATTCCGGTCGGGATTGCCAAGTCACGTTCCGGTCACTTCTGTGAAATGCACGGAAATCCCGGCTGATCCCTTGCCATTCCCCGGTTCACAGGGTCATTCTAGGGATATCCTATGGCGCAAGAGATATCTGCTGATGGACCTTACGGGAAAACTGTTGATTGCGATGCCCGGAATGGGCGACCCGCGATTCGAGCATTCGGTCGTCTATATCTGCAGCCATGGTGATGACGGCGCGATGGGATTGATCGTGAACAAGCCCTCGGACTTGAGGATCAAGACCTTGCTGGAACAGCTCAACATTCCGTGTCGGATACCTGTAATTGGCGAACGGCTGGTGCAGTTTGGCGGCCCGGTCGAGATGTCGCGTGGCTTTGTCCTGCATAGCGCAGATTATGAGGCGAATCTGCATTCTATGCAGATTTCCGAAGATTTCAGCATGACCGCAACGCTGGATGTGCTCGAGGATCTGGCCTCGGGCAAGGGGCCGCTGAATTCGATGCTGACTTTAGGTTATTCCGGCTGGGGGCCGGGTCAGTTGGAAGATGAGATCGCGATGAATGGTTGGTTAACGACTGATGCGTCGTCGAAACTGGTCTTTGATGTCCCTGATGACGAGAAATGGGAGGCGGCTTTGGCTACGCTTGGTGTCGATCCGCTGACCCTATCAGCCAGTGCAGGCCGCGCCTAATCGCGAGGGGCTGCTGCGCGGCGTAGACGGTCGTTGATGGCCGCACCTAATCCGTGATGGGGAATTGGTGATACGGCGATTGGCCGACCGGTATCGTTAAGTTTGTGAAGGGCGGCAAACAGGCTGGCGGCGGCCTCGGGCAGGTTGCAGGTGCTGGAGAGGTTCAGATCACAATCAACAGGACCAAAACCCAGCAACACCTCGTCCCCCTGCCGTGACCGGGCGTTCAGCCGCACCGGCGCGTCCGGCGCGTAATGGGATTGCAACTGCCCCGGCGCAGTAAGCAGATCGCCGGGTTGGTGGTGATGCAGTTCTGCCTTTAGAACCTCTTCGATTTGTTCCAATGCGACACCACCTGGACGCAACAAGGCAGGGGTGCCGGCCAGACCCACAATAGTGGACTCAAGCCCGACACCGCACGGCCCATCGTCCAGAACTGCGGCTATGCGTCCCTCCAGCCCCGCTCGGACATGGGCCGCCGTCGTTGGGCTGATCTGACCAGAGGGGTTGGCCGATGGGGCTGCCACAGGACCGTCAAAAGCGGTCAGTAAAGCGTGCGCTGTGGGATGCGCAGGCACGCGAACGGCCAGAGTATCCAAGCCAGCTGTGACCAGCGACGAAATCCCGTGATCGGGGCGCAGAGGAAGAACCAGAGTTAACGGTCCGGGCCAGAAGGCATCAGCCAACAAATCAGCCTGATCGGTCCATTCGACGAAGCGTTTTGCGGTCTCGGTTGAGGCGACATGGGCGATCAGTGGGTTAAAACTGGGTCGCCCCTTGGCTTCATAGATCGCGGCCACAGCCTCGCCGTTCCGTGCATCGCCACCCAGTCCATAGACGGTCTCGGTCGGGAAAGCGACCAGCAGCCCCTGTCGCAACAGGTCAGCGGCCTTGGCGAGCCCGTCGGCGTTTGCTGGTAAGTCTTGAGTACCGAGAAGGGTCATGGATCGTGACGCCGCGTTTTGGTTGCTTGCAGTTCAGGTAACGGTAGGTAATCGTGCCAGCCCAGATGAATACCGGCGTGGGGCCGGGATTCCAACCCCACGCTGACAACTTGCCAGAACCAGAGGGAAACCATGCCCTATCGCGCCCCGATCTCAGACTATGAATTCCTGTTCCGCAACGTGATCGGCTTTGACCAGATCGCCGCGACCGAAAAGTTCTCGGAAGCCAGCGAGGATGTGGTCAGCGCCATTCTGACCGAAGCCGGGAAGATGTGCGAAGAAATCATGTCCCCGCTTCAGCGCCCTGGTGATCTGGAACCCGCGCGGCTGGAGAACGGCGTGCTGAGGACCTCTCCGGGCTATGCCGAGGGCTGGAGGGCGATTGCCGAAGGCGGCTGGATCGGGATGAGCGGTGATCCCGAATATGGCGGCATGGGCCTGCCAATGACCATGACCACCGCCGTGAACGAGATGATGAGCGCCGCTTGCCTGTCGCTGCAACTCGCTCCGTTGATGACCCAAGGCCAGATCGAGGCGCTGGAGCATCACGCAAGCGATGAACTGAAAGCGCTTTATCTGCCCAAGATGATGGCGGGAGAGTGGTCAGGCACCATGAACCTGACCGAACCGCAGGCCGGATCGGATGTGGGCGCGCTGACTTCGAAGGCCGAGGATAACGGCGATGGCACCTATTCGGTGACCGGGCAGAAGATCTATATCTCATGGGGCGACAACGACTTTGCCGAGAATGTCTGCCATCTGGTTCTGGCCCGTCTGCCAGACGGTGTTCCGGGAACCAAAGGGATTTCGCTGTTTCTGGTGCCGAAATACATCCCCGACGAGAACGGCAACCCCGGCGTGGCCAATGACCTCAAGGTGGTTTCGCTGGAACACAAGATGGGCCTGCACGGCTCGCCGACCTGCGTGATGCAATATGACGGGGCCAAGGGTTGGCTGGTCGGCAAGGAACATGGCGGCATGGCCGCGATGTTCACCATGATGAACAACGCGCGTTTGGGCGTTGGCGGCGAAGGTGTGGGTGTCGCCGAAGGGGCCTACCAGCATGCGCTGGCCTATGCGTTGGAGCGTAAACAGGGCAAGACGCCCTCGGGCACCATCATCGACCACGCGGATGTGCGGCGGATGCTGATGTCGATGCGCGCGGATGTGTTTGCGGCGCGGGCGATCATGCTGGCCAATGCAGCTGCAATCGACTTGGCGCAGGCCACGGGTGAGGCCGATTGGGCGGCACGTGCGGCGCTGCTGACGCCGATCTGCAAGGCTTTTGGCACCGAGACCGGCATGCGCGTTTCCGAGACCGGCGTTCAAGTGCATGGTGGCATGGGCTTCATCGAAGAAACTGGTGCTGCACAATATTATCGCGATGTCCGTGTGACCGCGATCTACGAGGGCACCAATGGTATTCAGGCCATGGACCTCGTAGCGCGCAAGATGATGGATGGGGGTGAGGCGGCCTCGAACCTTCTGGATGAGATCGAGGATCAAGCCGAGAAGGCGCGCGCCACGTTGCCTGAACTTGCTGGTCCTGTTTGGGAAGCTTCCGAGTCGCTGCGGGAAGCGACGGAGTGGCTCGTTGCTCAATCGGATATGAACAACCGGTTTGCTGGCGCGGCTTCGTATCTAAAAGCGTTCGCGCGGGTTCTGGGCGGGCATTACCATCTATCAGCGGCGCTAGCCGATCCCGATGGACCGCGCGCCAAGTTGGCACGTTATTATATTAATGTGCTGCTGCCTGAACATACGGGCTTGCTTGCGCAGGCGCAGAACGGGGCGGATGACCTCTATGCCCTCAGCCCAGAGGAACTGGCGGTTTGAAGGATGGCGAGGCTCCGCAAGTGATGCGATATCCGTGGGAGGAACCACCCGCTCCTGGCGAATGGGTCGAAGTTGCAGAAGGAGTTCTGTGGATTAGGCTGCCTTTGCCGATGGCGCTGGATCATGTGAATGTCTATGCACTTGATGATGGCGACGGCTGGACCATAGTCGACACAGGGCTTTCTTCAAAGAAAACACGGGGAATCTGGCAGGCCCTGATGGAAGGGCCATTGGCTGGCAAACCCGTCCGTCGCGTTGTCGTGACTCATCACCATCCTGACCATGTCGGCAATGCGGGCTGGTTCCAGTCCGAGCATGGTGCAGAACTGGTCACCAGTCGTACCGCATGGTTGTTCGCACGTATGCTGACGCTGGATGTGCAAGAGAATTGGCCGAAGGAAACGTTGGATTATTACCGCAGCGCGGGGATGGATCCGGACGTGCTGGCCGGTCGGATGGCCGAGCGTCCGTTCAACTTTGCCGACGCCGTGTACCCTATGCCGCTGGGATTTACCCGTGTCAAACAGGGCGACGTGATCCGCATGGGTGGCCGCGACTGGGATGTTCACATGGGCAACGGCCATGCGCCCGAGCATTGCACCTTCTGGAGCCGCGAGGACAATCTGGTGCTGACCGGTGATCAGATCCTCAGTTCGATCAGTTCCAACTTGGGCGTCTATGCCACCGAGCCGATGGCCGATCCGGTGGCCGACTGGTTGGAGGCGTGCGAACGCCTGCAACCGCTGGCCCGGCCCGATCATTTGGTTTTGGGCGGGCACAAACTGCCGTTCACCGGGTTGCCGATCCGCATGCGGCAGTTGATCGATAACCACCACGGCGCGCTTGAGCGTCTGCTGAACGATCTCGATCAACCCAAAACCGCCGCCGAGTGCTTTGCCCCGCTGTTCAAGCGCCAGATCAGGGGCGGGGAATACGGCCTCGCGCTGGTCGAGGCGGTTGCACATATGAACCATCTCTACCACATTGGAGCGGTCACCCGGACGCGGCGCGCGGACGGAGCTTGGGAATATCAGCGCAAAGGGTAGAGCAATGGACAAGATCGAAACCTCAGCCGAGGCAGCGGAATCTGCGGCGTTGCCGCGGTGCTATGAGGTACACGCCAACCCTGAAGCGGCATCGGGGAACAAGGACTTGCCCAAGCCATTGCAAAAGCCGGTCGAAAGCAAAAGCCCTGCTCAATGGGCCTATGAGCGGCTGATCATGTATATTCAGAATTTCGAGAAGACTCTGGATGGCGATCACGAGGTTGCCATGGGATTCACCGGTGGTGATGCCGGTGTAATGCGGATCGAGGGCATGGGCTATTTCGATCCGGATGTGATTACCTTCTATGGCTCGGACGGAGGCGGCGCCAAAACGCAGCTCGTCCAGCATGTCAGCCAGTTGAATGTGATGCTGCGTGCCTTGCCGAAATCGATCGAGGATAAACCAGCCAACCGCATTGGTTTCCGGCTGGCGGCTGATCTGGAAGAAAGCTGACGCCCACTCTTGCAATTCACACTTACGCAGCCTTGAATGGATAGACCATTCAGGAGGCAACCGCGTGACCAATTTCTCAGCCGTTACAACTGCCTACCGGGGCGCATGGGCGCGGCGGCGCGTGTTTGTGCCTGTTTATGTCGCCGTCCGGTTGCTGCTGGTTGCACTGATCGCTCCGGGCGTTGCCATCGCCGTCAATCTTGCTGTCTCATTGTCTGATCAATCGGCGCTGACGGATCAGGACATTGCGATGTTCCTGCTGTCACCAGCGGGCTTCATCGCGGCGGTTGTAGTTCTCAGCCTGTTCTTACTGGCCGAGGTCTTTGTCTTCTCGGTCATGGCCGGATCATTGCGGATGGGTGAGCGTGACCCTTGGCGCGCGGGCAGTGCTTCCATCCGGTTGATCCTGACGCGTTTACCTGCGCTTTTCGGCTTTGCCGCACGGTTCATTTTGCGTGTGCTGGTACTTGCGCTGCCTTTTGTCGCCGTGGCTGGCCTGATCGCCTGGTGGATGCTGACTGAATACGACATCAACTATTACCTCACCTTCCACCCGCCTTCATTCTGGGTGGCGGTAGTGCTGATCGGATTTGTGGTGCTGTGTCTGGCTTGGGTTCTGATCCGCAGGCTCTCGGCCTGGGCGCTGTCGCTGCATCTTGTATTATTTGAGGGCTGCAAACCCGCCGAGGCCTTCTCCGCCAGCACGGATCGAATGGAAGGCAAACGCGGTCGCCTCAAGATCGAGCTTGGCCTTTGGCTTGCGATGCGTCTCGTGATCGCCGCACTGATTGCCTTTGTGGCCGGACTGTTGTTCGATCTGGTACCGTTGCAGGAAAGCACGAACCTGCGCTTTGCGCTGATCTTCAGTATGATCGTAGCGGGCCTCTGGTCGCTGGCTGGGCTTGTGCTTGCAGCCGTCGCTCTGGGAGCATTGGCGGTTCTGCTGGATGGGTTCTTCGACACACAAGGCCGAGAGGTCCCTCATCCCGAACCAGGCAACCTGCGCGCGCCGCTTTACGCTGTGGTCGGTGGCGCGGCAATCGCCCTGCTGATCGGGCTCTGGTCCGGGCAGGAGTTGCTGGTCCGCATTCAGGCCCCCGATCATGCGGATGTCATTGGTCATAGAGGTGCGGCGGCGATAAGGCCGGAAAATACCATGGCGGCAGTGTTGAAGGCTATCGAAGATGGCGCCGATTGGGTTGAGATCGACGTTCAGGAGACCGCGGATGGTGTGGTCATCATCGCGCATGACAGCGATTTCATGAAACTGGCTGGTGTGCCGCTCAAGGTCTGGGACGCGACCATGGAGGATGTGGCCGAGATCGATATCGGCAGTTGGTTCGGCCCCGAATATGCCTCGGAACGGACGCCCACGCTGCGCGATGTTCTGGAAGCTGCGAAGGGCAAATCCAAGGTCATCATCGAGCTGAAATACTATGGCCATGACGTCGACCTGGAAAACCGAGTCGCCACAATTGTCGAAGAGATGGGGATGCAGGACGACATCGCCACCATGTCGCTGAAATACCCGGCAGTACAGAAGATGAAAGCGCTGCGCCCCGATTGGCGGGCAGGCGTTCTGGCCGCAACCGCCATCGGCAATCTGTCGGGGCTTGAGGGCGATTTTGTGGCCGTAAACGCGGCGACGGTATCTCCGGGTCTGATCCGCTCGGTCCATGAGGCGGGCAAGGACATCTATGTATGGACGGTGAATGACCCGCTACAGATGTCGGCCATGGCATCGATGGGGGTCGACGGGCTGATCACCGATCGTCCTGCCATGGCTCGCGAAGTACTGCGTGTTCGTGCCGAGATGGGACCGGGCGAGCGTCTGATGCTATGGTTGGCGACGACATTCGGATTGTCCATTGATACTGCCGAGATGCGTGATGCGGAACCATAGACTGGCCGCCCTTCTGGCCTGTTGCGCGCTGCCTGCAGCTGCGCAGGACCTGATGCGTAGCGTGGAAATGCCCGCTCACCGGGCGTTGGCCGACACGATAGAAGGCGCTGAACTGACCCCCTTTGAAACGGATGGCTGTTCGGGCGGATTATCTTCCAGCTGGCGTATGGTTGCCGAGACCTTTCCGAAGTTCAGTCTGCTTTATGAAGAACACCCGCCATGGGAGTACTGCTGCGTTACTCACGATCGCGCCTATTACAACGCAGGCGGCGCATCGCAGGCCGAGGCCAGCTTTGACGCCCGGCTCGCTGCCGATGACGCGCTGCGCACCTGTGTCAAAACCCACGGCGAAAGCCATGCTGATGAATATGCCGAACGCTATGATATGACGCCGGATCAAATCCGCTCGGTTCATTCGATCACCTCCGAGGCGATGTTTCTGGCCGTGCGTTTTGGGGGTGGTCCCTGCAGCGGGTTGCCCTGGCGCTGGGGGTTTGGTTATCCAGGCTGCACGATTTTTGGACCAACTGCGCGCGAATGACGTCGTGACAGGCCCTGAGTTTTGCATTATCCAACATTTCAAATACGCGAATTGGGATTCTAATAAACATGGCTGATCACAAGCACGGCGAGATGGACATCACCGTTCAAACAAAAACCTTTGACGGTTTCATCAAATTCACCACGTGGTGCGTGGTGGCAATTGTACTCCTTTGCCTGTTCCTGGCGGTCTTTGCGGCCTAAACGGTACACGAGGCGCATCTCTTGTTCAGGATTCTGATTGCCTGCCTGCTGGCAGTGACAGTTGCGGGTTGCGCGGGATCGCAGCGCCCGCAGGCTGATCCCTCGGAAATCGTGGCTCGGTCCTATCGTGATCCGGGGCCATCGACACTGACGCTCTATACGATGATCAGCACGCGCACCGGATCGGGGGCACACACGTCGCTGATGATCAGCGGCAGCGAGCGGGTCATATTTGATCCTGCCGGATCGTTCCGGGCGGATGTGGTGCCGATCAAGAATGATGTCCTTTATGGCATCACGCCAAATGTTGAACGCGCCTATCGTAGCAGTCATGCGCGCGAGACGCATTATGCCCGTATTCAGACGATCGAAGTGACGCCACAGCAGGCCGAGAGCGCGCTGCAATTGGCCAAGCAGATGGGCCCGGTTTCGCAGGCTTTTTGTGCAAATTCGACCTCGCAATTGCTGCAACAGGTCCCGGGGTTCGAGCAAATCAAAACAACATTCTACCCGGTGAAGCTATCCGATCAGTTTGGTCAGATTCCAGGCGTTGTCACCACGGACTATCGTGAGAATGACTCGGCTGATCTTCAGCAGGGGCTGGCGGAAAACAATGCGCGCCTCAATCAGCTTGAAGCGGTCTCAACCAACTAGGTACAGCAGACCGTAAAGCGTGGCGGCCCCTGAAAAGATGGCCGCTATGACGTTCTTCGTCACAATTCCCACCGTCAACGCAACTGCCGCAGCCGCCATGCGCGGCATATCCGGTTGTCCTTCGGTGGCCGTGGGCCAGACTACCAAAGGTGCGATCAGGGCAGGCAGAATCGCCACTGCTGTGTACCTCAGGTGCCGCAGAAGCCAGGGCGGCATCGGGCGGTCGCCAACCAGCCCGATAAAGGTAAAGCGCAGAAGATAGCTGCCTATCGCCAGACCTACGATGATGATCCACATGGTTGTCGGGTCGATCTGCGTCATGACTTTTTCCGCTCTAACATCAATTCAGCCCGTGCACCTGCCATCATCCCGGCTATCCCTGCGATCAACAGTCCAAGATTGAACGGCACTGCCACGCAGAGCAGGGCGACAACAATCGCCACCAGCGCGGCTGCAACATGCGCCATGGTGCGCATCATCGGTCCGATCATGGACAAGAACGTGATCGGCAGCGCAAAATCCAGAGCCCAGCTTTCCGGAATCTGCGCCCCCAGAACAGCACCCAGATAAGTGGCGAGTATCCAAAGCGGCGTGATCGGCGTGACCGAGCCGACAAAGTACGCCATGCGCTGAGGCACGGACATATCCGGTTCTTTCTCGAATCGGACAATCGAACAGGCGTAAGACTGATCAACAATAAGATAGGCTCCAAGGGCCCGTTGCCACAGCGGAGCCGCCCCCAGATAAGGGGTCAGTGAAGCCGAATACATGGCCACCCGCAGGTTCACAGCCAGGGCCGAGATCAGAACGATAACCGTTGGTGTATTGTCCTGGAGCAATTGCAATGCGGTGAACTGAGCGGCGCCGGCAAACACCGTGGCGGAAAAGGCCATCGTCTGGATGATATCCAGCCCTGCTTCTGTGGCAAAAACACCAAACAGAAGGCCAAAGGGCATGGCGACGAAGATAAACGGCGTCCCGTCGCGAAAACCTTTCCAGAAGTACGACTTGGATGTGGCAGAGGCCATGGCTAAATCCTATGGTGACGCGAGCAGCAGTAGCCGTCTTGGGAAGGGGTTGCAATTGGCCACGGAGATCGACCTGTCAGACTACCTCATTGCGCCCGATCCGGGGGCTGCCCGCCTGACGCGCGGTGTCGAGGGTGTGGACCAGAATGGTGAGATAAGTCAGATCTCAGTGGTCGAGGAACGCCCGCTGACCATTTTCCTCAACTCACAGGAAATCGTGACGGCAATGACCATCGGCGACTATCCTGAATACCTTGCGCTCGGGTTTCTGCGTAATCAGGGGATGCTGCTTGCAGATGATGAAATTACTCGGGTCGACTATGACGACGATCTGGAAACCGTGGTCGTGCGTACCGCGCGTGAGACCTCATACGAGGACAAGCTGAAGAAGAAGACCCGCACCAGCGGTTGCGCAGTAGGCACTGTGTTCGGAGACATGATGGAGGGGCTAGAGGACGTGCGCCTGCCACCGGTCTCGGTGCGCACCTCGTGGCTGTATGAGTTGGCGTCCAAGATCAACCGCACCCCGTCTCTGTACCTTGAGGCGGGTGCCATCCATGGCACGGTGCTTTGTCATGAAAGCCACCCGTTGGTTTATATGGAAGACGTGGGCCGCCATAACGCGGTCGACAAGATCGCAGGCTGGATGCTCTCCGAGGGTGCGACTGCGTCTGACAAGATCCTCTATACGACCGGTCGTTTGACTTCGGAAATGGTGATCAAAACGGCAATGATGGGCATCCCTGTTCTCGCTTCGCGATCGGGATTCACCGCCTGGGGTGTCGAGATCGCGCGCGAGGTCGGTTTGACTCTGATCGGCCGGATGCGCGGGCAGCGGTTCGTGTGTTTGTCGGGCGAAGACCGATTGGTGCGCGATGTTGATCCGTCGAGCGTGGCGATTGAGGACAAAAAACATCGCAGGAAAAGTGCCGATGGCTGAACAGTCGCAAAAACCGCTGGGGATTATTCTGGCAGGCGGCCTCGCAACGCGAATGGGAGGCGGCGATAAAGGGCTGTTGCAGATCGGCGGGGTTAGCCTGCTGGATCGGGTGATAGACAGGCTACGCCCTCAGGTCGGCGGGCTGGCTTTGAACGCCAACGGCGATGCCGAACGGTTTGCCCGCTTGAACTTGCCGGTTGTTTCGGACTCGATCGAGGGCTTTGCAGGACCGCTGGCCGGTGTTTTGGCCGGGCTTGATTGGGCCGCTGAACAGGGCGCTCAATCTATCGTGACGGTTGCGGCGGATACTCCGTTCTTTCCGCATGATCTTGTGGCGCAACTGGTGCACGCATCCGAAGGGCAGAAATACCCCCTTGTTCTGGCAACCACCCCGCGCACGAGTGACGAGGCATTAAAATCCGGCGGCGGCAAGCGGATCAATCGGCATCCGACCTTTGGGCTCTGGCCGGTAGTATTGCGCGATGATCTGAGGGAGGCGTTGAACGCTGGATTGCGCAAGGTTGTCCTGTGGACTGACCAGCATGATGGGCGAGAGGCGCTGTTTTCGGCCCAGCCGTTTGATCCGTTCTTCAACGTCAACACTCCCGATGATCTGGCCCGCGCTGAAACCTTGTTGGAGCAGGTATGAGGGTCTACGGCGTCACCGGTTGGAAAAACGCGGGCAAAACCGGCCTAGTGGAACGGCTGGTGACTGAAATCACCGGACGTGGGTATACCGTTTCCACCGTTAAACATGCGCATCATTCCGTCGACGTCGACCAGCCGGGTACCGACAGCCAGCGGCATCGCGCGGCGGGTGCGTCCGAAGTGCTGTTGGCATCCGGCCAGCGGATCGCACTGATGCAGGAGTTGCGCGGTGCGCCCGAGCCGAAGCTGGACATCTTGCTGTCGCGGTTGTCTCCTGTCGATCTGGTGTTAATCGAAGGCTTCAAACGCGAGCGTCACTCCAAGATCGAAGCGTTTCGCGCTGAACCCGGAAATCCGCTGATCGCCACGGATGATGAGACGGTTCGCGCGGTTGCAAGTGATACGCTTTTGGAATTGGATTGCCCGGTGTTTGATCTGGATGATACGGCGGCCATTGCAGATTTCATCCTGGAAGAGGTCGGATTATGAGCACGCCGGATATCTCACCTCCGCCCTTGCGCAATGATTGTTTCGCCTTGCCTGCAGGGGTGAACTGGACACCCGTTGATGAGGCTCTGGCGCTTTTGCGAGACAGATTGTCGGTGGTAGCTGGGGTTGAAAACGTGCCCGTGATGCGGGCGGCGGGCCGAGTTCTGGCGGTGGACGTGTCGGCCAAACGATCAAACCCGCCTCAGCCCAACACCGCTGTCGATGGGTACGGATTTGCCGGTCCGGTGCCGGACGGACCCTGTGTCATGCCTTTGGTAGAGGGCCGGGCGGCTGCGGGTGTACCCTTTGACGGTGAGGTCCCAGAGGGCCATGCGATACGCATTCTTACCGGAGCTGCACTGCCAAAGGGTGTTAATACGGTCATATTGGAAGAGGATGTGACCTTTGATCAGGGGCACATTGCATTCCGAGGTCCGTTGAAACAGGGCGCGAACACGCGAAAGGCAGGCGAAGACGTGGTTGAAGGCGCGCTGACCTTGCCAATTGGGCGGCGTTTAACACCAACGGATCTGGCGCTTTTGTCGGCGGTTGGTCTGGCTGAGGTTTCCGTCCGCAAGGTTTTGCGGGTCGGAGTGCTATCGACCGGGGATGAGTTGGTCGAGCCGGGTGACAGCGCCGGACTGGGGCAGATTTATGATGCCAATCGTCCGATGCTGCTGTCACTGGCCGAGCGGATTGGATTCAAATCGGTTGATCTTGGGCGCGCCGAGGATGATCGCGCGGCGCTGAAACAGCATTTGGATCGCGCGGCTCAGCAAGTGGATGTAATCCTTACCAGTGGCGGCGCCTCCGCCGGCGATGAAGATCACGTCTCGGCTTTGTTGCGAGAGGCCGGGGCGATGCAGGAATGGCGCATCGCACTAAAACCCGGGCGGCCTATGGCGCTGGGCATGTGGGATCAGACGCCGGTGTTTGGCTTGCCGGGCAATCCGGTGGCAGCACTGGTTTGCACGTTGATCTTTGCCTGCCCGGCACTGAACCTGTTGGCGGGTGCAGGATGGCAAGAGCCGCAAGGCTTCGACGTGCCCGCCGCGTTCGAAAAGCACAAGAAACCGGGTCGTCGAGAATACCTGCGGGCGCGCATCCGTGAAGGACAGGCCGAGGTATTCCATTCGGAAGGATCTGGCCGGATCAGCGGGCTGAGCTGGGCCGAAGGCTTGGTCGAAATCGAGTACGGTGCCCGCGATATCAAGCCCGGCGATCTGGTGAGGTTCATACCCTACGGGAGTTTTGGGCTTTAATCGAACGTCCCTGCGACACGCCCCACCAGCATGAAGGCACGCGCTGTGCGGGTTTCGCTCAGGGCTGTAAGCTCGGCATCGCTGGCATTAGGTTCGAACTCGACGATCATATGGTCAAAGCGGCGCAGGAAATGGTGTGCGGCATCGCGAAAGATCGGATCCTGTTTCATCCGCGCCGCAGTCAGCGCCAGTGACGAACGGTCCCGAATGCCACCCAAGGCAGCCACCGACCGCCCGCGCGCGCCTTGGGCAAATTGCCGCCAGACTTCGGGTCGGGCCAAATCGGGGCGCAGGTCATCCATATAGATGCCTTCCTGGCTGAGAAGGGTCAGAACATCTTGTGAGGCCTGCACAAGTTTCGAGGTCTTGCGATCTTTCAATGCAAGCCGCAGCGCGTTAAATCCCTCGGCATCGCTTTGCGTCTCGGGGAAGTTTAGGGCGCGGATAAAGATGTCGGTGGGCAACGGGGGCGCAATTTCTTCCGCTGAGGTGCCAAGTTCCAACGAAGTCTGATTGGCCATGTCCGGCGCGGGCCTTTGGGTGCGCCCGGGTTCACCGCGATTGGTCGAGAATGTCGCCAGCGCGCTCTCGGTCTTTTTTGCGCTTTCGGCGATTTCATCCAGTTTCTTGCCGACCGTCGGCTCATACGTGCTGGCCGCGCGTTGTTGCTGAACGACATAGCTGTTGCGGATCGCATCGATGGCTGTCTGCAGGCGGGCGCTTTCTTCGCGCATCACTCGGCTGGCGCGCATCGCAAGGGCTGCGACCCAGATCATTGCGACCGGCATGAACACCGCCAGGAAGGTGACGATGAACCCTCCTTGTTGCCCGCCGGGCAGTACCAGAAACACGACCGACACCACCAGCCAGATCAGGCTGAGAACAACTGCTGCAATCTCGATCTCGGTGACCGAACGGTGCGCCGGACGGTCGTAGATACCCAGCGAGGTTGGTTTCTCGGGTTCTTGCTCAGGTTCAGACCCTGACATGACAAACGCTCCGGTCAGGCGTATTCGATATTCAGAACTTCATAAGAGCGCACGCCTCCGGGGGTGCGGACCTCGACACTGTCGCCTTCTTCTTTGCCAATCAGGGCGCGGGCGATGGGGGATTTGATGTTCAGAAGGCCCGCTTCGATATTGGCCTCATACTCACCCACGATCTGCCAGGTCTTTTCTTCGTCGGTATCTTCATCCACCAACGTGACCTTCGCGCCGAACTTGATAGCCCCTGACAGTTTGGCCGGATCAATGACATCTGCCAGCGACAGGATGCCTTCAAGCTCTTTGATGCGGCCTTCGATAAAGCCCTGCTTTTCGCGCGCCGAGTGGTATTCGGCGTTTTCTTTCAGGTCGCCCAGTTCGCGGGCTGAGGCAATCGCCTCGATGATCGCCGGGCGCTCGACGGATTTCAGATTCTTCAGCTCTGCCTCGAGCGCGGCATTGCCCGAAGGCGTCATGGGGATCTTTTCCATTGTCTTGTCGTCCACGCAGAAATTGTTACGCCCCGCCGCACAATAGCGTCGGGGCGAAGGATGGGTTGGCATTTACCTGACCCAAATGAGGCGTGAATTGCAAGAGGGGAGGTGTGCGTTGTCAGTAAACTCGCAACTTAGCGCCGCCGTTCCGGGGGGCGGGTGCGCCTGTGGCGCTGTCCCAACAATTCTCCACTTCGCCAACGGCTGGCTTCGTGCCCAAGCCACAGCATCTCAATCATACTGAACCACTTCGAATTCGATGCCATTGTCATCTTCGAAATAGAACCGCTTGCCTGGCTCATAGTCTGCGTGGTTGTGCGGTTCAAATCCCGCTTTGCGGACCTTTTCCTCGGTGGCGTCGATATCCTCGACCAGCACACCTACATGGTTCAAGCCGCCCACGTAATCATAGCTGCTTTCGCCTGATGGCTTGGGATCGCCGGGGGCGTAGAGTGCCAGATAGGTATGAGGGCTGCCCACATGCACCGTATAGCCACCGGCAATGGCAGGGCCTTCCCAGCGTGTTTTCCAGTCGAAGACTTTCTGCATCCACGCCGCAGATGCCTTTGGGTCGCGGACCGTGAAATTAGTATGTTCCAGCGTCGCCATCATGGGATTCTCCTTCCAATTTGAGGCTTGTCCCGACTCACTGTAATTTCTAAACCTAACTTTAGGTCAAGAGATTTCTTTGGGAGGATGTAATGGTTGTTTCGGAAGGTCTGGCGATTGGAGCATTGGCCCGGCGCACCGGGTTGGCGGTGTCGGCGATCCGATACTACGAGGCGCAAGGTTTGATATCTCCATGGCGTAACGCGGGTGGGCAGCGGCGTTATCAGCGCGCCGATATCCGACGGCTAAGCTTTGTGATGATCGCGCAGCAATTCGGTCTGACTTTGCCCGAGATCCGCGAGGTATTGTCGGGCTTGCCAGGAAACCGCACACCGACGCCTCAGGACTGGAAGAGTATCAGCGAACGGCTGCGCACGCATCTGGATCAGCGAATCGATACGCTGATGCGACTACGCGACAATCTGGATGGATGTATTGGTTGCGGCTGCCTCAGCCTGCCGAAATGCAAGCTTTACAACCCCGATGACAGGGCCAAATCCCATGGTAGCGGTCCCAGATACCTTATGGGGGACGCACCCGAAGCCTGAAGTGTCGAATAGCGGCGTTGTTACGCCGTGTTTCGATTGACCAAAGTCTTTATGACCATGTAATCAGCCGTGAAACAATATTGCGCCGACCGCATGAAGAAAGCGCCAATTCGGAAAGTTAGCTAAGGAGCCCGCGATGGCCGAGATTGAACGCGAAGCGATGGAATATGACGTGGTGATCGTGGGTGCTGGCCCTGCGGGCCTGTCTGCGGCCATCCGTCTGAAACAGCTGGATGCCGACCTGAACGTCGTGGTTCTAGAGAAGGGTTCGGAAGTGGGTGCGCATATCCTGTCGGGTGCGGTGCTGGACCCTTGTGGTCTGGATGCTCTGATCCCCGATTGGAAGGAAAAGGGTGCCCCGCTGAACGTGCCTGTGCATGAAGACAATTTCTACATGCTGGGCGAGGCTGGCAAGATCCGCATCCCCAATTTCCCGATGCCGCCGCTGATGAACAACCACGGCAACTACATCGTTTCGATGGGCAATGTCTGCCGCTGGATGGCAGAGCAGGCCGAAGAACTAGGCGTCGAAATCTTCCCCGGCATGGCCTGTTCCGAGCTGGTCTACGGTGAGAACGGTGAAGTCAAAGGCGTTGTAGCCGGTGTATTTGGTCTGGAGCCAGACGGATCCTACGGCCCCAACACCGAGCCGGGCATGGAACTGCATGGCAAATATGTCTTCCTGTCGGAAGGCGTGCGCGGCTCACTGTCCAAGGAAGTCATCGCCAAATACGACTTGTCTGCCGGTAAAGAGCCGCAGAAATACGGCGTCGGCATGAAAGAGATCTGGGAGATCGACCCGGCCAAGCACAAAGAAGGCAGCGTCACGCACACCATGGGCTGGCCGCTGGGCAGCAACGCGGGTGGCGGGTCGTTCATCTATCACCTTGAAAACAATCAGGTCTATGTCGGCTTTGTGGTTCACCTGAACTACAAAAACCCGCACCTGTACCCCTACATGGAATTCCAGCGCTTCAAGCATCACCCGATGGTGGCTGACCTGCTTAAGGGCGGCAAGCGTGTGGCTTATGGTGCCCGCGCGATCACCGAGGGTGGCTACCAGTCGATGCCGAAACTGGTCGCACCGGGTGTTGCGCTGTTGGGTTGCTCGGCGGGCATGGTCAACGTGCCGCGCATCAAGGGCAACCACAACGCGATGCTGTCGGGCAAGGCCGCGGCCGAAGCCGCCTATGATGCCATCAAGGCCGAGCGTTCGGGTGATGAGCTGACCGCTTATGAGGCCGACGTTCGCGATGGTGCAATCGGCTCGGATCTGAAGAAGGTGCGCAACGTCAAACCGCTGTGGTCGAAATACGGCCTGACCGCCAGCTTGGTACTGGGCGGTATGGACATGTGGACCAACACGCTGGGCTTCTCGCTGTTGGGCACGCTGGGCCACGGCAAGAACGACGCGGAATCGACCGAAGATGCCAGCAAGCATCAACCCATCGACTACCCGAAACCCGATGGCACACTGTCCTTTGACCGCCTGACGAACGTATCGTTTGCGGCCACCAATCACGAGGAAAGTCAGCCTTGTCATCTGAAACTGGCCGACCCGGACATCCCGGTTAAGGTCAACCTGCCCAAATTCGACGAGCCGGCACAGCGTTACTGCCCCGCAGGCGTCTATGAGATGGTCGAGGATGAAGACGGGCCGCGATTCGTGATCAACTTCCAGAACTGTGTTCACTGCAAGACCTGTGACATCAAGGATCCCAGCCAGAACATCACATGGACTACACCGCAGGGCGGCGACGGGCCGAACTACCCCAATATGTAGGCAAGAACACGAGCGTTGGCAGGGTCGTGAAGGCTCTGCCATTGCCTCTCGCCCAGCAAAGCCCTAGCTTGTCGGTCAGTCAACGACAGCAAGGCAGATTATCAGTGGTTTCCCTGGTTCGACGCGCGGCTCTGGCCGTGATCCTCAGTTCTTCAATCGCGTTTCCTGCGGTATCGGATACCGGATCGGGGTCGTATCTGGCCGGGCGTCAGGCGATTTATGAGAGCGACTATCCCGCTGCCGAGAGTTACTATGCGCAGGCGCTTCGCGCTGATCCCCAAAATCCGAAACTGCTGGAAAACGTGGTCGTCGCCCGGCTCGCCTTGGGTGAGATTGAGCGGGCCCTGACCGTCGCCGAAGTTATCGAGGAAAATGAACTGCCCAGCCAGGCCGCTCGGATGGTGATCGCCGCCAATCTGGTGGCAGATGGCAAGCTGGATGAATTTCTGGCCCGCGATCCTGAAACGCAAGGGGTTGGACCGCTGGTTGATGGCCTGATGATTGCTTGGGCTCATATGGGGCAAGGCGCCATGACCAAAGCGATGGAACAATTTGACGTTGTTACCACACAGGAAGGTCTGAAAGAATTTGCACTTTATCACAAGGCCATGGCGTTGGCGTCAGTCGGAGACTTTGAGGGGGCCGAGGCGATCCTTGCCGCAGATGATGGCCTGGTCGCCCGTTTTTCACGCCGGGCTGCGCTGGCGCGTGCCGAAGTGCTGTCGCAGCTGGATCGCAACGACGATGCGCTGGAATTTCTGGATAACGTCTTTGCCGCCGGCAGTGATCCGACCATCGAAGGTTACGTCACCCGGCTGTCTGATGGCGAAACGCTGCCCTTTACCCATGTCCGTTCTGCACAGGATGGCATGGCCGAGGTTTTCTTCACCGTTGGCGCTGCGCTGAGTGCCGAGGCCGCGCAGGATTATGTTCTGCTATATGCCCGCGTCGCGGCCTTTCTGCGGCCTGACCATATTGATGCGCTTTTGCTAAGCGCTGAGTTGTTGGATGGGCTGGAACAATATGATCTGGCGGTTGATGTCTATCGGCAGGTGCCTCCGGACAGCAGCGATTATCATGCCGCCGAGCTGGGGCGCGCCGAGGTCCTAAGTCGCTCTGACAGAAAAGAAGCTGCCGCCGAGGTCCTGCAAAACCTTGCCGCTCAAAGCCCCGATTTGCCCGGTGTGCATGTAGCCCTGGCCGACCTGCGGCGCCAGCAAGAGGATTACGCGGCAGCGGTCACCTCTTACGACAAGGCGATTGGCCTGACGGAAGAGGGTGCAGGCGGAAACTGGTTCCTGCATTATGCCCGCGGGATATCGCATGAACGTCTGAAGAACTGGGACGAGGCCGAGGCCGATTTCCGCCGCGCGCTTGAGTTGAACCCGGACCAACCACAGGTGCTGAACTATCTCGGGTATTCGCTGGTCGAGCGGCGCGAGAAATTGGACGAAGCGTTGAATATGATCGAACGCGCCGTCGCAGCGCGCCCTGACAGCGGCTATATCGTTGACAGCTTGGGCTGGGTGTTGTTCCGCCTGGGCCGGTACGACGAAGCAGTTGACCACATGGAGCGCGCCGTTGAGCTGATGCCGGTCGATCCGGTGGTAAATGACCATCTGGGCGATGTTTACTGGGCCGTAGGTCGTGGGCGTGAAGCGGAGTTCCAGTGGAAACGAGCACTGTCTTTCATTGATCCTGAAGATACCGACGGCGAAGCCGATCCTGAACGCATCCGCCGCAAGATCGAAGTCGGATTGGATGCGGTTCTGGCCGAGGAAGGCGCCGAACCCCTGAAGGTCGCCAATGAAGGCTGAGGCATTTGCCCCCGCCAAGATCAACCTGACCCTGCATGTGACCGGCCAACGCGCGGATGGCTATCATCTGCTTGATTCGTTGGTTGCCTTTGCCGATGTTGGGGATCAGTTGAGCCTCAGTTCCGGCCCCGAGCTGTCTCTGTCGGTCACGGGTGAGTTTTCGAATGGCGTACCGACCGATGATCGCAATCTGGTCTGGCAGGCCGCCGAGGCCGCAGGCTGGACCGGTCGCATTCATCTGAACAAACAACTGCCGCACGGTGGCGGTGTCGGGGGCGGCTCCTCGGATGCTGCGGCGGTATTGCGCACTGCGACGAAGGGGGGAGAGTGGCCCGATAGCGTGCCGCTGTCGCTTGGCGCGGATGTCCCAGTATGCATACATGCTGCTGCAGCGCGTATGCGCGGGATAGGTGAACAGATTGAGCCGATGGCGTTGCCGCCCCTCCCGGCGCTTTTGGTCAATCCGGGTATTGAAGTTCCCACCGGCACGGTGTTTTCCGCTTTGCACAGCAGAGACAACGCACCGATGCCTGCTGAGATCCCTGCATTCAAAACACCGGAAGACTGCGCCACGTGGTTGAGGGCTCAGCGGAATGATTTAGAGGCACCTGCAATATCTGTAGCGCCGGGCATTGCGGAGGTCATAGCGGCGTTGGAAGGCACCCGAGACGCGTTGATGGTTCGTATGTCGGGTTCAGGCTCAACCTGTTTCGCACTTTATCCAACGCTCAAAGCAGCCCATTTTGCCGCCTATGAGATCGGCGCGGCCCAACCCGGCTGGTGGCACCGCGCAACGACGCTCAGTTAAGGCGCGATACGACGTAATCGGCCAGATCGCCTAACAGGGTGCGGATTTCGTGATCCGGAAGAGGCGCCAGCGCAGCCTTGGCCTTGGCCGCCCAACCAAACGCATCCGCGCGGGTTGCATCCAGCGTGCTGTATTTGGCCATCAGCGACAAAGCGTGATCCAGATCACCCTCTTCCTGCCGCCCGCGACCAATCGTCCGTTCCCAAAACGCGTGTTCCTCGGCAGTTGCCTGAGCCACGGCTTTGATCACTGGCAGGGTCAATTTGCGTTCACGGAAGTCGTCGCCGACGTTTTTGCCTGTGGCCGCACTATCGCCTTGATAATCCAGAAGATCATCAGCGATCTGGAACGCGATTCCAAGCGCATCGCCATAGTGATACAGCGCCTTGACCTGCGCCTCGGTCGCGCCTGCGATCACACCACCCACTTCGGTTGCGGCAGAAAACAGCGCCGCTGTCTTGCCGCGCACAACCTGCAGGTAGACACTTTCATCCGTGCCCAGATCGGTGGCCGCTGTCATCTGCAGCACCTCGCCTTCGGCAATTGTGGCCGACGCATTTGCAAGGATATCCAGAACCCGCAACGAACCGGTTTCGACCATCAACTGAAAGCTGCGGGAAAACAGGTAATCTCCAACCAGAACACTGGATTTATTGTCCCATAGCAGGTTTGCCGTGGGTCGCCCGCGCCGCTGCCTGCTTTCATCGACGACATCGTCATGCAGCAGGGTTGCGGTATGAATGAACTCGACCGTTGCAGCCAGCTTGACGTGATGGTCGCCTGAATAGCCGAACAGCTGCGCCGCCGCCAGGGTCAGCATCGGGCGCAGACGCTTACCGCCCGCCTCGACCAGGTGCGCGGTCACTTCGGGAATGCGCGGGGCATGTTCCGATGCCATACGCGTCCGAATCAGCGTATTTACTGCTGCCATTTCGCCCGCAAGCATCTCTGCCAGACGCTCATGCGGTTTCGAGATCGTGCTGACGTTCATCACTCTCCTGATACAAGGCTCGACATCCCTGTCACCTTGCCCTTACATCCATCCCCATGAAAGAACTATTGCGCAGCACCGATCCGACAATCCTAGCCTTTGCAACGGCTCTCCTTGAGGGCGAGGATATAGACTGCTTTCAGATGGACGTAAATATGAGCATCCTAGAAGGCGGCATCGGAATCTTTCCCCGTCGCCTGATGGTGCGGGCAGATGATCTGACCCGCGCCGAACGGGTCATGCGCGATAACGAGATCCCGCTGGGGCGATGAGCAGCTTTTCCGACAGTGATCTGACCTGCAATGATTTTCTGGGCGGGCGTGTGCGTCTGTGGCAGCCGCGCTCAGGATATCGTGCAGGGGTCGATCCGGTCTTACTGGCGGCATCGGTCCCGGCACAAGCTGGCCAGTCGGTGCTGGAATTGGGCTGCGGGGCAGGGGCTGCTATTCAGTGCCTAATGGCGCGAGTGCCGCACCTGAAGGCAACTGGGGTTGAACTGCAGGCTGGCTATGCAGATCTGGCCCGCCGCAATTCGGAACAAAACGCAGCGATCACCGTGGTTGAGGCGGATTTGAACGCACTACCGAATGATCTGCGACAAGAACAGTTCGATCATGTGATCGCCAATCCGCCCTACTACCGGGCAGGCGCGCATAGCCCTGCCACCGACGCGGGTCGGCAGATCGCACTGGGTGAAGACACGCCGCTTGAGGACTGGATCAATGTCGCCGCCCGACGTCTGGCGCCGCGCGGTTATCTTCACATGATCCAGAGGGCAGACCGGCTGCCCGATATGCTTGCGGGGTGCGCGGGCCGCTTGGGCTCGATTCAGGTGCTACCTCTGGCCCCCCGTGTGGATCGCGGGGCTGAGCTAGTGGTTTTGCGCGCCAGAAAGGGCGGACGCGCCGCATTTCGGCTGCACGCTCCGCTGATTCTGCACCTCGGTGAACAGCACGTAGAAGACGGTGAAAGCTATACTCCTGTGGTTTCGGCGGTGTTGCGCGATGCGGCGGATTTGACCGGGCACTTTGCCTGATCGGCAATGACCAGCCGAATTTGTCGGATTTATTATAGATTTCGTGCGTCTGCAGCGTGACAGGCTGGAAATGATGTGATCAACTTCTTACGTGACACTTACAAACCAGAGAAGGAGGACCGCCATGAGCGTGAGCGCACATCTGACGGAGTTGAAGAAAAAACACGAAATTCTCGGTCTTGAAGTGGAAGAAGCGCAACGCTCACCTGGTATTGACGATCTCCATATCGCACAGCTGAAGAAGCAAAAGCTGAAGCTAAAAGAAGAGATCGAGCGCCTGTCGACCTAAGGTTCTAGGCCTTCAGGCTGGCGCGGGCCGCGATGGCAGCGCCACCGGTGACAAACAAGGCCGCGATCGCCAGGCCCCAGGACGGGGCGGCGATCCCGGCCAGAACCAACACAAGCGTCGATAGCAAAGGTGCCGCGTATGAGGCGGTGCCCAGTATTTGAATGTCCCCGCGCTTGACGCCGATATCCCAGACATAGAACGCCAGCCCAACCGGTCCCAGGCCAAGTGCAAAGGTCGAGGCCCAGCCAAATGTGCCTTGCGGCCAGATCGTTTCTTCCACCGTGAAATGCAAGGCCCATGAGGCGATCGCCGTCAAAATGCAGAACACCGCGACCGAACTTGTCGGCACATCACCCAGCCGTCGCGATAGAACCGAGTAGCTGGACCATGTAAGCGCGCACAGCAAGGCCAGCCCGTAGCCGGGCAGATGCTGGACCTGAAACCCTGCGCTGCCACCACCCGTGATGATGACGGCGGCTCCAGCAAAGCCAAGGCAGGCTCCGATAAGGTGACCAGGTTTCAGATGTTCTCCGGGCAGCAGACCTGACAGAAGAACGATCAGCAAAGGCCAGAGATAAGCGATAAGCCCAGCCTCGGCTGCAGGGGCCATGCGAAGGGCTGAAAAGTACAGCGCGTGGTAGCCAAAAAGGCCAATTGATCCAAGCAGGTATGTCGTCCACGCGACCCGGCGCAGTTGAACCAGCCCGCCGCTGGCGAATGTCCAAATCAGACCCAGCGTACCGCCGATGGTAAAACAGATCGCGTTCAACAACAAAGGCGGCGTCGGGGCCGAACCCACAGTGAACAGCGCCAGCAGAGACCACAGCAAAACGGCGACAAAACCAATCGCGGTCGCGCCCATTCTGCTCATTCACCAGCTACCTTCTCAACAGGGATGATTTCAAACTCATCCGATATATGCGCGGTCTTTTCAATCTCGGAAATGAACCAGTCGCGGAACGCTGCGATCTGCGGTCGCTTCTCTGCCCCTTGCAGGCAGAGGAAACGAAATCGCCCGGCGGTCTCCAGTGCCACTTTGAACGGCGCGACCAGTCGCCCTTCGGTCAGGTCTTTCAGGATCATGGCGCGCCGCCCCAGAACCACGCCCACCCCGGCCACGGCAGCGTCGATGGCGTGATCGGCGTTCGAAAAATGCGCCCCATGGGTCGGAGTGAAATCCAATCCAACCGCACGGAACCACGCGGGCCAGTCGCAACGCGGCTTGAGGAAACTGATCGAATCGTCGTGGATCAGGGGGGCGTCGCGCAACGACGCAGGCGTGGGGAATTGTTCGGCCAGCTCCGGGGTCATAACCGGTGTCAGCCACTCCTTGCGGACGGGAACCGAATAGAGCCCCTCATCCGGCCCATAGCCAAAGCGGATCGCCACGTCCACGTCATCGCGTTCAAGGTCCATGTTGCGCAGAGTGGCCGAGAATTTCAGGTCAATCCCCGGATTTGCACGGGCGAACTCATAAAGGCGCGGAGCCAGCCATTTTGCTGTCAGGGCAGGGCCTGCTGTAACCGTGAGGCTTGTTTCATCCTGCAGCCTCCGCGTCGCTTGCCACGCGGCTTGCAGGGCGGCAAAGCCATCTGCTGTTCCGGGTGCCAATGTGCGCCCAGCTTCGGTCAGCTCGACGGCGCGATTGAGCCGGCGAAACACGGGGTGGCCCAGATGCTCTTCTAACGACTTAATTTGAAAGGACAGGGCCGCAGGTGTCACATTCAGCTCCTCCGCCGCCTTGGCAAACGACATATGTCGTGCGGCGGCATCGAAGGCGCGCAAAGCAGTCAGCGGAGGCAGGCGGTCGGTCATGACGGTTAAGTTTTTCTGAACTGAAGGATCGAAAACTCTCGTTTGTGCAATTTAAAATCAAAGGCCATGTTAATGGCAAGACAAAACCAACTTGATTGAGAAGGGTTCAGCATGATCGAGATGACAACAAACCCAGCCATTCAGAACGCCATTCACCGCGCGCATGAAGAGCGCGGCAAGGCGGTTGTAGGATTCTGGTCCTGGCTATTCGGTTCCCGCTGATCGCAGCGCGCGTGATCTTACGGGATAAAAGAAGGGCCGGTCCTTGATGGACCGGCCCGTTTTCATTCTCAGGTCGTCGGTTTAGACGAAGAACTGTGCACCGTTTGCGGAAATGGTCGAGCCGTTGATGAACTGCGAATCGTCCGATGCCAGGAAGGCGACGCAACGCGCGATTTCTTCCGGTTCACCCAGACGACCAGCCGGGATTTGGCCGATGATCGATTCGCGTACTTTTTCCGGCACCGCCATAACCATTTCGGTCGCGATATAACCGGGGCAGATCGCGTTGGCCGTGATACCGGCCCGCGCACCTTCCTGCGCCAGAGATTTCACGATGCCCAGATCGCCCGCTTTGGTTGCGGCATAGTTGACCTGCGCAAACTGGCCTTTCTGACCGTTGATCGAGCTGATCACGATGATACGACCAAATTTACGCTCGCGCATACCCGGCCATACCGGGTGCACGGTGTTGAAAACACCAGTCAGATTGGTGTCGATGACCTGATGCCACTGTTCAGGTGTCATCTTGTGGAACGGTGCGTCGCGGGTGATACCGGCGTTGGCGACCACGATGTCGATCGGGCCAACCTCGGTCTCGACTTTTTCGATGCCCGCTTTGGATTCGTCGTAATCCGCAACATTCCATTTATAAGTTTTGATACCGGTTTCGTCGGTGAACTTTGCGGCGGCTTCGTCATTGCCTGCATAAGTGGCGGCAACATTGTATCCTTCGGCCTTCAGCGCCTTGGAAATTGCTGCGCCGATGCCGCGGGAACCGCCGGTTACGAGTGCTGTACGTGCCATTTAGGACTCCTCCAAATTTAGTCGTCTTGGTAATTCTGTTACTCTGAGCGTTAAGGATGCGCAATATCGTTTCGTGATCGATCTTGTCTTTCTGTCCGGCGATATTGTCGCATCTATGGGGTATGATCCGATTGTAACAAAAAAGGGCGCCCAGTGGACGCCCTTTTGTATTTAGTTTTCAGCGCACTTAGTCACGCTCCACACACAGGGCGACACCCATGCCGCCGCCGATGCAGAGGGTCGCGAGACCTTTCTTGGCATCCCGGCGCTTCATTTCGAACAGCAGGGTGTTCAGAACCCGGCAGCCGGACGCGCCGATTGGGTGTCCGATGGCAATTGCACCACCGTTGACGTTTACGATCGACGGATCCCAACCCATGTCTTTGTTTACAGCGCAGGCTTGCGCTGCGAAGGCTTCGTTGGCTTCGACCAGATCCAGATCACCGACCGACCATCCAGCTTTCTCCAGCGCCTTGCGCGAAGCGTAGACCGGGCCAACGCCCATGATCGACGGGTCAAGTCCGGCGGTCGCGTAGGATGCAATTCGGGCCAAGGGCTCAATCCCACGCTTTTCGGCATTCTCAGCCGACATCAGCAGGGTGGCAGCGGCACCGTCATTCAGGCCCGAAGCGTTTGCGGCCGTGACAGAACCGTCCTTGGCGAAGGCGGGGCGCAGTTTGCCCATGGCTTCGATTGTCGCGCCGTGGCGGATGTATTCGTCCTTGTCCATCACGATGTCGCCCTTGCGGGTCTTGATGGTGAAGGGCACGATTTCGTCAGCGAACTTGCCAGCGTTTTGGGCGGCTTCGGCTTTGTTTTGCGAGGCGACCGCAAATTCATCCTGCATATCGCGGCTGATCTGCCATTTCTCGGCGACGTTCTCAGCCGTTTGACCCATGTGATAGCCGTTGAAGGCATCCCACAGACCATCGCGGATCATCGTGTCGATGTATTTCATGTCACCCATCTTATGACCGGCGCGCAGGGCGGCGGCATGGGGCGAAAGGGTCATGTTTTCTTGTCCACCAGCCGCAACGATGTCGGCATCGCCCAATTGGATATGCTGTGCACCCAGAGCAACAGCACGCAGACCCGAACCGCAGACCTGGTTGATGCCCCAAGCCGCGCTTTCCTGCGGCAGGCCGGCATTTATGTGCGCCTGGCGCGCTGGGTTCTGACCTTGGGCGGCAGTCAGGACCTGGCCCATGATGGTTTCGCTTACTTCGCCCTTGTCGATCCCGGCACGTTCGACAACTGCTTCAAGGACGGCAGCGCCCAGATCATGTGCGGGGGTGTTCGCAAACGAACCGCTAAAGCTACCGACGCCCGTACGTGCGGCGGATGCGATTACTACGTTGGTCATAAAGTCAATCCTTTACCGTCATGGTCCTGTGGGAAATCTGACGGCGCGGTGTGAGGAGAAGTCTTCTCCGGGTGCAAGAGCGCCTCGTGATCCCCCGCTCAAGCATCTTCTGCAATAGCGCAATGCTGCATCTGCAGCAACGGACAGCTTGTCTCAGAGTGAGCCTTGGCGGTGTTCCGCGCGACCAGCTGCTATCAACTGCCCGTTTTTGCAGCTTTTTCCGAGCTCCAGGGCGGAGTGACTGAAGGCGCTCCATACAGAAAGCCCTGCAGACAATCGACACCGTTTGCGATCAGGAAATGAGCATCTTCGTCACTTTCGACCGATTCGGCGGTGACAAGAATTTCGAATTCCCGCGCAACTGCAATCAGTGCGCGCACCAGCGATTGATTGTCGGGATTGCTGCTGATGCCCCTGATGAACTGCCCATCGATCTTGGCGGCATCGAACAGAAATTCACGAAAGTGGCGAAAGCCAAAGTTACTGGCCCCAAAATCATCCAGCGCAAAGGCGATACCGCGGGCTTGTTGGCGATCCATGAAATCCACCACCAGTTCGGGCACCTGCATCGCCGAAGATTCTGAGATTTCCAGAATCAACCTTTCGCCCAAGCTTGCGTCTTTTTTCAGAAACCTATCCAGCACACGCGACCAGTTGGAATAACCGATGGACCGCGCGGACATGTTGATCGACAGGCGGATGCCAGGGTTGCGGATCAGAGTGCGCAGCCCCATTTCAAGCGCGACGCAATCAAGGTCCCGGCCAATTGGCGTGTTCTCAACCTGTGGCATGAACTCGCGCGCGGGGATGACGCGGCCGGTTTCATCCAATACACGGATGAACCCTTCGTAGAACGCGATTCCCTGAGGAGGATGTGCTTGAACGACAGGCTGGAACGCCAGCCTGCATTGTCTATGCTTTACGGCTTCGGTCGCCATCTGTACCACCGATCGATCCCGTGAAGTGACGGCGGCGCTCAAAGGGTCGTCCGATCCCTCAGGCAGGTCTGCGCGTTTCCTGTTTCCCATGACGTACCGTTCCCCTGATCCCGATGATTTTGGCCGGGGCCAGTTTCAGGGAAGACAGGTAAAACCGGGGTTAACGCTCAAAATTTTATCGCAGGTGGTGGGGCGGAAGATCAGTGTGTTGATTGCCATGCATGACGCAGCGAAGCAGCTGCACCGATAAGCGCTCCTAAAAGTCCCAGCGCGGCCATGACAAATCCCAGCCCCAATAGCGCGGGCATTGCTCCGTTGAGTGCGGCTGTCATTGTGATGACGAGGCCCAGCAAACCTGTGATCGTAGAAATTCTCATCAGCTTTGACATGCGGGCCTCCGGAAATGCACTCTTAAAACATCTCAGGGGATATGGAGCGCTTGTGCCAAATTTCAAGCAAAGAAAAGGTCTTTTTGAGACCTAGGCCCGCTTGGCTGTGGAAGCAGGTGATTTGGTGCCGAACTGCTCGAATCCCGGTGTGCCGTGATCTTGCGGATGGCGGACAAGGTGCTTGGCCTTGATCTGTTGGGAATTGTCGCGGCTGCCATCGTGGCTATAGCCCGGAGGGGCAAAACAATAAGCCAGACGTTGGCGCAAGGTCAGGCCCGGTTGGGTGGCGTCCCGCCAGATTCCAACCCATTCATGAAACGCCACGCGCAGCGGATTGAACGTGCCGATATTGTGGACAAGCCCATAGTCGACCTTGTCATCTTCTTGCTCGGGGACAAATGTGCCGAACATCTTGTCCCAGATGATAAAGACACCCGCATAGTTGCAATCAAGATATCGCGCATTTCGCCCATGATGGGCGCGGTGGTGACTGGGCGTATTCATGACGGCTTCGAACCAGCGCGGCATTTTGCCGATCGCTTCGGTATGGATCCAGAATTGGTAGATCAGGTTCAGACCTCCGACGAACAGCACCATCGCCGGGTGAAAGCCTAGTAAGATTAGCGGAGCACGTACCACCATCATAAAGGTGAATGTATAGGTCCAGGTCTGCCGCAGCGCCGTTGTCAGGTTGTAATGCTGTGAGCTGTGGTGGTTCACATGACTGGCCCAGACCCAGCGAATGCGGTGCCCAAAGCGGTGCACCCAGTAATACCGCAGATCGTCCAGTACAAAGCACAAGATGATGACCGGGATCGAGGTCCCTAGGTTGAGCGGTGTTATCTGCCACAGCCACATGAAAAACGCATATGCGATGAAGCCCAGCAAAAAGCCCGAGGCGATATTGCCTGCCCCCATGATCAGCGAGGTCAAGGCATCGCGGGTTTCGTACCTACCGCCCCGGCCTTTGATCGCGATCCAAAGGAATTCGGCCAGAATGGCCGCGATGAAGAAGGGCACGGCCCATTGCACCGCGTCGGGAAAGCTCACGTGATCGGTCATGCGGGATCCATCAGATATTGCCAGTGCTGGCGTTCGGTCTCATCAAGGTGGACGATGACCCGAGGAGTGCTGAAATCGTGGAACAGGACTTCAAAGCCTTCGGGATGATCCAGCCAATCGAAATCCCGTAAATGGCGGGCCACGGTATCGGCACCAAAGGACCACAGCAGACCGGCTCCGGTTTCGGTTCGGATAAGGGCGGCGTGACTATCATGGGCAACGGTTACGTCAATGATTGAATCATCTGGAAAGTGACGCAGCCACTGTTCCTGTGCTGTCTTGGGTGTCAGCACTTGCAGGCGTGATTTGCCCGTCAGATGCAGCAGCAAGGCGACCCCGGCAATGCCGCCGACGACGAGGATCAATAGTATTTCCAGCGGCATTCCATCCTCCTGCAGATAACCTGCAAGCGGGCGATTTGTCTGTCAAAGGTGGCGTGGCGTCAGCCGCTTTCCAGGCTTTCCAGAATCTCATGCTGGACGATGCGTGCGACAAACGGCATTAACCCGTCAGGGCCAGAGGCCCGATCTTTGAGATGGATGCAGATATCGGGCCTTCGCGCGGCGATGATGCCAACCATTTCTCCGCGTATCTTGTCATCAAGACCCGCGCCCATGATCGCACAGGCGATGCGCGGTTCCGCGTCCAGCTGCCGCCGCACCTCATCCTGATCATGCGCGCCCAGCCACTGAATCGGCAGGTGATCCAGTTGTTGTGCCACGTTGCCGATTACATTCGGCAACCGCCCAATCAACAGAACTACCGGTTTCATCGGAGTCTCCCTTTCTTCCGGTCGCAAACGAAAACCGGCCCGTTGGGGCCGGTCTCATTCTAACACAGATTTTCTGCAAGAGCGCGCGGGACCTCAGCTATTGCCTTCGACAAGCGCTGAAATTATCGCCTTGGCACTGTCCGAGTTCCATTCTGCATCACCGATCAGGCGTGCGATCTCATTGCCATCGGGGTCGATGATCACAGTGATCGGCAGGCCAATCACTCCCATTTCGCGTGCAACCGCCTGTTTCGGATCCTGATGGCGCGGCAAGTTGTCGATGCCGTTTTCGTCAAAGAACTTCTTGATCCCGGCAGGTGTGTTGCGACCGGTCGCCAGGGTCAGAACCTCGAATTTGTCACCGCCAAACTCCTGTTGCAGTTCAGCGATCTGAGGCATTTCTTTGCGGCACGGCGCACACCATGTGGCCCAGAAGTTCAGCAGCACATACTTGCCTTTGTAGTCGGCCAGCGATCCGGTGCCACCATCATCTTCTAGTTCAAAATCGACCACTTTGACCGGCTTGGGCTCACTATGCAGGATCAGCCGCTTCAGGCTGCCCTCACGCAATGGGCCAAGCGTTGCCGCATCTGTTGCCAAAGCGGCGTTTGCACCCAGCGCTAGGGCCATATAAAGGGGGATCAGACGTAACAGGCGCATATCAACTCCGGGTTTTCTTTCATGACCGATCAATCTTCGAACCAGATGTGGGGCGGCCGCTTTGCCGCTGGTCCAGACGCGATCATGGAGGCGATAAATGCCTCGATCGGGTTCGATCAGCGGATGGCAGCCCAGGACATCGCAGGCTCGCGCGCCCATGCCGCCATGTTGGCTGCCACAGGCGTTATTACTGATAGTGATGCGCACGCCATTCGGGAAGGCCTGCTCACCGTTTTGTCAGAAATTCAGAACGGAGAATTTCAGTTCTCGACTGCGCTGGAAGACATTCACATGAATGTCGAGGCGCGACTGAAAGAGGTGATCGGAGAACCCGCAGGCCGTCTGCACACGGGCCGGTCGCGAAACGACCAGGTGGCGACCGATTTCAAACTCTGGGTTCGCGACCAGCTAGATGCCGCAGATTCCGGTCTTCTGGCTCTGATCCGCGCGCTTTTGGCGCAGGCCGAGGCCGGGGCAGACTGGGTCATGCCCGGTTTCACCCACCTGCAAACCGCGCAGCCAGTAACCTGGGGTCACCACATGATGGCCTATGTCGAGATGTTTGGCCGCGATCTGTCCCGCGTGCGCGACGCCCGTGCCCGGATGAACGAATCCCCCTTGGGCGCAGCCGCGTTGGCCGGGACCTCTTTCCCAATCGACCGCCAGATGACAGCTGAGGCGCTGGGCTTCGACCGCCCCGCAGCCAACTCATTGGACGCTGTCAGCGACCGCGACTTCGCGTTGGAGTTCCTGTCGACCGCCTCGATTTGCGCCATGCACTTGTCGCGCTTTGCCGAGGAATTGGTAATCTGGTCCTCGGCCCAATTCCGGTTTGTATCACTGTCTGATCGCTTCTCGACTGGTTCATCAATCATGCCGCAAAAGAAGAACCCCGATGCAGCTGAGCTCATCCGTGCCAAGGTTGGCCGCATATTTGGTGCGAATACTGGCCTGATGATGGTGATGAAGGGGCTGCCGCTGACCTATTCCAAGGACATGCAGGAAGACAAAGAACAGGTATTTGATGCGGCAGATAACTGGATGCTGGCACTTGCCGCGATGGAAGGCATGGTCAAGGACATGACCGCCAATCGCGAAAGCCTGGCTGCCGCTGCCGGGTCTGGCTTTTCAACTGCGACCGACCTGGCCGACTGGTTGGTCCGCGTGCTGGGCCTGCCCTTCCGCGACGCGCACCATGTCACTGGATCGCTGGTGGCCATGGCTGAAAGCAAGGGCTGCGACCTACCGGATCTGACGCTGGAGGACATGCAATCGGTCCACGCGGACATCACCGACGACGTCTATTCTGTTCTTACCGTCGAAAATTCGGTAAACTCTCGCCAATCCTATGGCGGCACCGCACCGGATCAGGTGCGGGCCCAGATCAAGCGATGGAAGGCGCTGGTGTAATGCAGATACGACGGGTGGTGCTATTGATTGCGGTCGCAGCGGCCTTGGCCGGGTGTGGTGCCGATGGCGAACCCATACAGCCCACCATGAGCGCAAGCGTCGGCGTAGGCAGCAGCGGCACCTATGGCGGTGTTGGCGTTGGTCTCAGACGCGGTGGGCTGGGCGTTTATCTGGGGCTCTGAACTCCAAAATTGCAATTTGCTGATCGCACACCCATCTGCATCTGACACGTCCTGAATGACAAAGAGAAAATGCATGAGACCTGTCGGCCTGATCCTCTGCCTCGCCGTACTTGCAGCTTGCGACCCGTCAGGCGCACCCCGAACGGAACCAACGGCCGCACCTAGCGGGTCCGGGGTCTCGGTTTCAGGATATGCGAGGGTTGGCGCGTCAAAGACGTTCTGAACCGCGACGGTGACCACAACCCTACCGGAATCATTTGATCCACATACCTCTTTTGGTCTAAGCGCGCAGGCATGGATCATTTTCTCTACCGCGACGGCGCGCTTTTCGCCGAGGATGTGCCAATCTCCGAAATCGCAGCCGCGGTCGGAACCCCGTTCTATGTCTATTCGACGGCGACGCTGTTACGGCATTTCAAGCTGTTCGATGACGCGCTTGAGGGCACTGATCACCTAGTCTGCTATGCGATGAAAGCGGCCAGCAATCAGGCCATCCTGAAGACGCTGGGGCAGGCAGGTGCGGGAATGGATGTGGTTTCGGGCGGGGAATATCTGCGCGCCAAAGCCGCGGGCGTGCCCGGAGACAAGATTGTCTTTTCGGGCGTCGGCAAGACAGCGGATGAGATTCGTACCGCTCTGACCGGTGGAATTCGTCAGTTCAACGTCGAATCCGAGCCCGAAATGCAGGTGATCAATGCGGTTGCACTGGAATTGGGCAAGGTTGCGCCGATCACTGTTCGGGTGAATCCGGACGTGGATGCAAAAACCCACGCCAAGATCGCCACCGGCAAGTCCGAGAACAAGTTCGGCATCCCAATCTCGCGTGCGTCCGAGGTTTATGCACTGGCCGCAAGCCTTCCGGGACTGGAGGTGATTGGGATCGACGTTCATATCGGCTCACAACTGACCGAGTTGGAACCGTTTGAGCTGGCTTATAACAAGGTTGCTGAGCTGACCGAGCGTCTGCGCGCTGAGGGACATAACATCCGCCGCCTTGATCTGGGCGGTGGCTTGGGTATTCCCTATGCCCGTTCCAACGACGCGCCTCCGCTGCCGGTTGAATATGGTGCGATGGTCAAGAAAACACTGGGCCATCTGGGCTGCGAGATCGAGATTGAGCCCGGTCGGCTGATCGCTGGCAATGCGGGTCTGATGGTGTCCAAGGTCGTCTATGTTAAATCCGGCGAAGACCGCGATTTCCTGATCCTCGATGGCGCGATGAACGACCTGATCCGCCCCGCGATGTATGAGGCGTATCATGATATAGTGGCGGTCGAAGAACCTGCCGCAGGGGTCGAACAGCGCCCGTATGATATCGTTGGTCCGGTCTGTGAATCCGGGGATACCTTTGCAAAACAACGCAACATGCCGGCTTTGAAATCGGGCGATCTGATCGCATTCCGCAGTGCAGGTGCCTACGGTGCTGTCATGTCCAGCGAATACAATACGCGGCCCCTAATCCCTGAGGTTCTGGTGAACGGGGATCAATTTGCCGTAATTCGTGAACGCCCAAGCTTTGACGAAATCATAAACCGCGATACCATACCTGAGTGGCTTTGACGCGATAGGCGCGTCGGGCCGATCAGGAGGCCCGCCTTGCGCGACAACCAGACCTTGCCAATTCCAAGACTGTCCCTGTGGCTGACGCACGGGGGTATGCTGGCTGAGCAGGTGATGCGCGCCTTCTGGCCGTTCTTTTCTATTCTTATGGCGCTGCTGGCCGCCCTGATGCTGGGTCTGCACGATCTTGTGCGCATTGAAGCCGTTTGGATTTCTGCAGCGATCGGATTGATTGCTTTGATTGCGACAGCGGTTTTCGGAATCAAACGGTTCCGTCTGCCAACCCGGGCCGAGGCGCTGGTTCGGCTGGATGAAACCCTACCCGGACGCCCGATACAAGCACTGATGGACGATCAGGCAATCGGTGCGATGGATGCGGATTCGGTGGCACTGTGGCATGCGCACCAGACGCGCATGGCAGATCGTGCATCAAAGGCCGATCCGGTGAAACCCGACTTGCGGTTGGCGTCTCGCGATCCCTATGCGCTTCGCTATGCTGCCTTATTGGCACTCGTCGTTGCGGCTCTGTTCGGCTCGTTCTGGCGGATAGGCTCGGTCGCTGACATGACGCCGGGGACCGCTCAGGCGGGGCAGGACCCGACTTGGGAGGGTTGGGTTGAACCGCCGCGCTACACCGGGCTGCCAACGCTCTACCTTGCCGATCAGACCGATCCGACGTTGACGGTGCCTAAAGGCAGCCGCATCACGCTACGATTTTATGGCGAGGTCGGCGCACACAGCCTGACAGAATCTTCGACACCTCTGGGCAGCGAAGCCGCGACAGAACCGGAACAGGAATTTGTTGCCGAACGCTCGGGTCAGATGCGGATCGATGGCCCGGCCGGGCGCGATTGGGCGCTTGAGATCCTTCCAGACACTGCGCCCAGGATCGCGACGGCAGGAGTGGCGCAATCAGAGGCTGGCGGACAGATGAAGCTGCCTTTCGCTGCTGCGGATGACTATGGAATCGTCTCCGGCACAGCCCGGATTGAATTGGACCTGCCAGCGGTCAACCGTCAATTCGGTCTTGCGACCGAGCCTGAACCGCGCGAGATCATTACGGTCGAGTTGCCAATGCCGATTACAGGCGATCGGACCGATTTCACCGAAGACTTGATCGAGGATTTCTCGCAGCACCCTTGGGCACATTTGCCGGTAAAAATAACCCTCATGGCTATCGACGCGGCAGATCAAGAGACGGTGGCAGAACCTTATCTGACAGAACTGCCAGCCCGTAGGTTCTTTGACCCATTGGCTGCTGCGGTGATCGAACAGCGGCGCGATCTGCTCTGGTCGCGCGAAAATGCGCTGCGTGTATCGCAATTGCTGCGTGCGGTTTCGCACCTACCCGAGGACCTGTTCCGCTCAGATACAGCGTATCTACGTCTGCGTGTGATCCTGCGGCGGCTGGAGACCTTCGACAAATACAGCGCACTGAACGTTAAACAGCAGGAAGAAATTGCGCAAGCACTGTGGGTTCTGGCGGTTCTGATCGAGGATGGCACGCTGGCCGACGCACTGGAACGGATGCGCCGTGCGCAGGAGCGTCTAACCGAAGCGATGCAGAACGGTGCCAGCGACGAAGAGATTGCCGAACTGATGCAGGAGCTGCGCGAAGCGACACAGGATTACATGCGGCAACTCCAGCGTCTGGCGCAGGAAAACGGTGAGACGCAGCAAGGACAGCAGGGCCAGAACGGCGAAACCCTGCAGATGACGCAGGATGACCTGCAGCGAATGATGGACCGCATTCAGGAGCTCATGGAACAAGGCCGCATGGCCGAGGCGCAGCAGGCATTGGAAGAGTTCCAGCAAATGATGGAAAACATGCGCGTCACACAAGGGCAGGGCCAAGGTGGCCAGTCCGAAGGACAGCAGGCCATGGAAGGGCTGGCAGAAACCCTGCGCGAACAACAGGGCCTCAGCGATCAGGCATTCCGCGACCTGCAGGAACAGTTCAACCCCGGTGCGCAAGCGGGCGAAAGTCAGGGAAATGAGGGCCGCAATGGTGGTCTGGGACGCGGCCAGAGCCATGAAGGCCAGGGCGGTCAGGGCCAGGGTCAGGATGAGGCTGGTGAAGGTCAGCAAGGTCAGGGGTCACTGGCGGATCGGCAGCAGGCGCTGCGGGATGAGTTGAATCGGCAGCAACAGGGTCTGCCCGGCGGTGGTACACCCGAAGGCGACGCTGCGCGCGAAGCATTGGGCCGTGCGGGCCGGGCCATGGACGACGCCGAAGACGCCTTGCGCAGCGATGATCTGGCCGAGGCGATTGACCGTCAATCCGAGGCGATGGAAGCCCTGCGCGAAGGCATGCGTTCACTGGGCGAAGCCCTGGCGCAGAACCAGCAGAACCAGCCGGGTCAAGGGACCGAGGCCGGCGACATGCAGGCCAATAACCGCGATCCATTGGGTCGTACGCCAGGTTCCGCGGGATCAATCTCGACCGACGACAACTTGCTGCAAGGCGAAGATGTATATCGCCGTGCGCGCGAGTTGCTGGATGAAATCCGCCGTAGGACCGGTGAACAGGATCGGCCTCAGATCGAGTTGGAATACCTCAAGCGATTGCTCGAAAGGTTCTAGTTCTGCCCTGCGCCCCCGGTCTGTGTCTCAAGCCAAAGGCGCGCTTGATCGACCAGTGAGACATATGATTTCAGCATCGGATCAGCCTGAGGAACCGCCTCGCTGATCTGATTGGCGTTTCCATATATCAGAAACAGAATGACGCCGATGATAATGATCAAGGTAAAGCCACGCAGAAACCCACCGGATTTGCGGGCCGGAGCAACGGCTTCAGCTTCGTCCGATGTCAAGTCGCTGCGCAGACCCGAGTTGATCGCCTCAACATCCGGCAGCTCATCTTTCTGACCTGCGTCAGCGGCGATTTCAGTGGCCGAGGGCCGTTTCGGTTTGACTTTGGGCTCTTCAGGCGGATCCAATGCCAGATCAGGTTGGCTTTCCAGATTGCTGCCTTCACGCTCGCGCAGTTCTGCCTCGCGTGCAGCCTCTTCCTTGAGGATGCTGGATACCGCCGGGTCTACGTTTCCAACACTCAATTCCTCGGGCGCATCGGGTTCTGGTGTGTCTTCTGCCTTAACCTTTTCTGGCTCGGCCTTGGCCGTATCGGGTTCTGGCGCATCCTCTGACTTAACATCTTCCGGTTCGGCAAAGGCTGCCTGGATTGCAGTTGCAGATTTCGCTTCCGGCTCTGCTTTGCTGGCGACTGGATACTTTTCCTGAAACCAGGTCTCTTCGCAAGCCGAGCATTGAACTTCGCGCCCGTCCTCGGGGATCACTTCGTCCGGGACTTCGTACTGGGCGCTGCAATTCGGACACGTTAAACGCATTCTGCCTCCTGGCCTTCAAGGCTGGCCTGATAATAGTTTTTTCAGGGATGATATTCCGTTAAGACCCAACAGCAAAGCGTGTTTTCGGTTTCGCGGGCCAAGTGTCGCCAATTGGCCCCGCCCAAGGCATTGAATCCACCGCTGCGCTCGGGCAAGAGGTGAGCAGAATAAAGGGGGCAGGCGTGATCGAGCTGGAGAATATCAGCTATACCTACGGCGGTGGTGAGTTGCTAAGCGATGTTTCGCTGCAATTACAGCCCGGATCGTTCCACTTTCTGACCGGGCCTTCGGGTGCGGGCAAGACCACATTGCTGAAACTCTGTTATGGCGCGTTGTTGCCAACCTCGGGCAGGTTGATGGCCTTTGGTGAGGATATCGCCCGCATGGACCGCGATCAGATGGCGCTGCTGCGCCGCCGAATTGGCGTGGTGCATCAGGATTGCCGATTTTTGGATCACATGACGCTGGCCGAGAATGTCGCGTTGCCGCTGATGGTCTCGGGGCGCTCTGAAAATGGGCAGCAGGACGATCTGACCGAACTGCTGGGCTGGGTCGGGCTTGGCAGCAGGCTTGAGGCGCACCCGCCTGAACTATCGGGGGGCGAACGCCAGCGTGCCGCATTGGCCCGCGCAGTCATCCTATCGCCCGATGTGGTGCTTGCGGATGAGCCCACCGGCAATGTGGACTGGGAGATGTCGCAACGACTTCTGCGCCTGCTGGTCGAATTGAACAGGATGGGAAAAACCGTGCTGATCGCCACCCATGACCTAAGCCTGATCCGCGCCGCCAAAAGCCAGGTTCAGGCTCGCGTTCTGCGTATCGCGCAGCGCCGGGTGCAGCTTGCGGGGGCGGATCTATGAGCAAGGGCACGATCCGCAATTTGCTGCGCCGTGACAGCCGCGCCGACCGGGTGGTGCCACCCACGGGCTTTACCGCGCAATTGACCCTGTTCGTGTCTGGTGCAATGGCCTTTCTGGCGGTTTTTGCGCTGGCTCTTTCGTTAGCCTCGGGCCGTGTGGCGGATCGTTGGGCTTCAGAGTTGGCGGGGGCAGCGACCTTGCGGATCAATGCCCCTGCAGATCAACGTGCGGCGCAAACCGAGGCTGCTTTGAATGTCCTCCAGCAAACGCCGGGTGTGGCTTCGGCTCGCGCGTTGACGAGCGAAGAGCAGGCCACACTGCTGTCACCCTGGTTCGGACCGGACTTGCCTCTGGACACTTTACCAATTCCGCAGCTTATAGAGATTATCGAAGGTGAGCCGGGTCTTGATGCGGCTGGCCTGCGGCTGCGGCTAGGGGCTGAGGTGCCGGGCGCAGTGCTGGATGATCACACTCGCTGGCGCGAACCATTGGTTGATGCGGCCAATTCACTGCGGCGTCTGGGCTGGATTTCGATCCTGCTGATCGGTGGCGCCACTGCCGCCATGATCACGCTTGCCGCCAACGCCTCGCTTGCCGCCAACGCGCAGATAATCGAGGTTCTGCGTCAGGTCGGCGCGCGGGACCGGTTCATCGCCGGAGCGTTCGTGCGCCGCTTTACGTTCCGGGCGCTGTTTGGAGCAGCAGTTGGCACTTTGCTGGGTATGACGGGTGTATTGTTGCTCCCCGAAGCCTCGGATGCGGGTGGTTTTCTCACTGGCCTTGGGTTTCAGGGTATCGGTTGGATCCTGCCCGTGCTGATCCCGGTATTGGGCGCGGCCGTTGCGTTTCTGGCCACATGGTCAGCCGCGCAGCGCAAGTTGAAGGAGCTTTCGTGATGTTCATGGCTATTCAATGGGTCCGGTCGCTGATCTTCATGATCACCATCTATGCCTGGATGCTGGTACTGGGGCTTGTCTTTGCCCCCTATGCGCTGTTCGCCAAGCGTGGCGCATTGCGAGCATGCAAAACCTATGCGCGCACAACCAAGTGGTTGGCCCGCTGGATGGTTGGTATTCGCTGCGAAGTGCGCGGAGAAGTCCCACATGGCGAGGTTGTGATCGGCGCCAAGCACCAGTCGTTTCTGGACATCATCATAATCTTCGACGCCATCCCACACGGCAAATTCATCATGAAGCGAGAGCTTCTGTGGACGCCGGTCATCGGAATGTATGCGCGCCGTCTGGGATGTATCCCGGTCAATCGCGGCAAACGCGGGGCGGCGGTTGCGAAGATGGTCAAGGATGTCGCCCGCGAGTTCAGCGAACCCGGTCAGTTGGTGATCTACCCGCAAGGTACGCGCGTCGCGCCTGGGGTGCACAAGCCCTACAAGGTTGGAACGGCGGTTCTGTATGAAGGGCTCGGGTTCCCGTGCGTACCCGTTGCCACAAATGCGGGCGTCTTCTGGCCCAGAACCGGTGTCATGCGCAAGCCCGGCACGGCGATTGTCGATTTCCTAAATCCAATCGAACCCGGCGTTGCGCGGAATGACTTTCTGGAACGGCTGGAAAACGTTATTGAGACACGGTCCAACGAACTGATGCGAGAAGTGGGGTTTGACCCGGATGGAATTCGTTAAGGATATCACTGCCCTTGAGGCTCTGTATGGCACGCCCGGCGCAGCCTCCATACGCAAAGTGGCGCGGCGGCTAACACCGCTCTACCGCAAATGGATTATGGCCTCACGCTTGTGTATCCTCAGCACCGTCGGCTCCGAAGGTGTCGATGGCAGCCCGCGTGGAGATGAAGGGCCAGTTGTGTTGGAACTGGACCAAGGCACCCTGGCACTGCCGGATTGGCGGGGAAACAACCGCTTGGATTCCCTGCGAAATATCGTACTCGATCCACGCGTCTCATTGTTGTTCATGATACCCGGTTCGAACAATGTGGTTCGGGTAAATGGGAACGCTCAACTAACTGCTGATGAAGCTCTGCGCGCCCGGTTCGAGAAAAACGGGAAGCGCCCCGCGACCGTCATCGTGATCGAAATTTCCGAAATCTACACCCAATGTGCCCGCGCCTTGATGCGCGCGCAAACATGGAGCGGGCGGGATGAATCCGATAGGCTGCCAACCGTCGGCGAGATCCTCTCGGAGATGACGTCAGGAGAAGAAGGCGGCGCACAATATGATCAGGAATGGGGTGCCCGCGCCGCTAAAACCATGTGGTAGGCAAGGATGGCTCTGATTCAGCCGATCACCTCACCGATCAGCATCTGCGGTTTGACATTGGTGAAGTTTGGCAGATCAGCCAGTACAGGGCCTGCCTTTGACATACCGTCGTTCATCGCTTCCTGATCTTCAAATATGATTGTTGCGATCGCGTAGTGACCCGCCGCCTCATCCGGGCCTCCCGCAATGCCTTTGGTTACGACCGTACGTTCGATATGTGACCCCATGTGCTCGCCGACAAGCGGAAGATGTGTGTCGACATAGTAGTCGAAATCGAAATGTGTTTCTGTACCTATGGGATAGATCACCTGTAAACTGACGCTCATCTGACTTCCTTTCCAAAAGCAATGGAGTCAGTAAACCGCGTCTGATCACCTGCCGCAAATGGTTTTGAGCGACACGGGGTGCCGCTCAAGGAGACTAGGTAGAGGACCTGCTCAGGTTGGGTCAGCTATGAATTGGCCCGTCACCACAGGCGAGCGCCGCCTCGCGCACTGCTTCGGAATAGGTCGGGTGAGCGTGACAGGTCAGGGCCAGATCTTCGGCTGATGCGCCGAATTCCATGGCGACGCAAACCTCGTGGATCAGGTCTCCGGCCGCGGGGCCGATGATATGCGCGCCCAGAATGCGATCGGTTTCTTTGTCTGCCAGAATCTTGACGAACCCGTCGGCTGCGAAATTCGCCTTGGCCCGGCCATTGCCCATGAACATGAACTTGCCGACCTTGTAGGCGCGGCCCTGTTCTTTGAGTGTCGCTTCGGTCTCACCCACATTGGCCACCTCGGGCCAAGTGTAGATGACCCCAGGAATGACACCATAGTTCACATGACCATGCTTGCCTGCAACCTGCTCGGCTGCGGCCATGCCCTCGTCCTCAGCCTTGTGGGCCAGCATCGGGCCTTCGGTCACGTCGCCGATGGCGTAGATGCCCGGCACGTTGGTCTGCCAATCACTACCGACCTTGATCTGGCCGCGCGGGGTCATCTCGACGCCTAAAGCATCCAGCCCCAGACCCTCCGAATAGGGCTTGCGCCCGGTGGCCACCAGCACGGTATCAGCATCGATGACGTGCTCGCTGTCATCTTTGAGCAGCTTGTACGTTACCTTGGCTTTGGTCTTGGTGGCTTCGGTCTTTTGCACCGCAGCGCCCATGACGAACTTCAAACCCTGTTTCTTCAGGATACGCTGGAAAGTCTTCTGAACCTCGGGGTCCATACCCGGCGTGATTTCCTTGAGAAACTCGATCACCGTCACCTCTGCGCCCAAACGGCTGTAGACCGAGCCCAATTCAAGCCCGATCACACCGGCACCGATCACAATCATTTTCTTGGGAACTTTGCCCAGAGACAATGCGCCGGTCGAAGTCACCACGACCTTTTCGTCAACCTCGACGCCAGGCAGTGCCGATGGCTCAGAGCCCGACGCGATAATGATGTTCTTGGTCTCATGGACCTCATCACCAACCTTGACCTTGCCCGCAGCAGGGATTGAGCCCCAGCCTTTCAGCCAATCGATCTTGTTCTTCTTGAACAGAAACTCGATGCCCTTGGTGTTGCCATCGATCACCTCGTCCTTGTAGGCCTGCATCTGCTTCCAATCGACCGAAGGTGACTTCCCCTTCAGACCCATCTTTGCAAAGTTGTGTTCGGCCTCGTGCAACTGATGGCTGGCATGTAACAATGCTTTCGAGGGGATGCAGCCCACGTTCAGGCAAGTCCCACCCAGCGTCTCGCGCCCCTCGACAACTGCGGTTTTAAGGCCCAGTTGGGCGCAACGGATGGCGCAGACATAGCCGCCGGGTCCGGCGCCGATTACGATGACGTCATAATTTGCCATTACATTCTCCTAAATCGACCGGGTGATCCGGCAGCGTCCCGATCCGGTGTGGTGGGTCGGGTACCTATATTTCAAACGGGTTCCAGCAGCTTGATCGAGATATGGGCTATCCCGCCCCGCTCGTGATGCATCGCCAACTCTTCCGACCCAAAAAACGCCTTTGCCTTATCCAGATTCATAACTTCGAACATCGCTATCGCATGATCCCGCTGATCTGGATCGCGCCAGACATGCAGGTCGCGGATACCCGCGGCCTTGCGCATCGGTTGATCCTCGCGGAACACTTTCAGCCAGGCATCGAAATCGGCCACATCGGCTTGCCACAGTACATGAGTCGCCATCTTAAAGATCCATCAGCAGACGGCGCGGGTCTTCCAGCGCCTCTTTTACGCGGACAAGGAATGTCACAGCACCCTTGCCGTCCACAATACGGTGATCATAGGACAGCGCCAGATACATCATCGGGCGGATTTTGATCTCACCATTGATGACCATGGGACGATCCTGGATCTTGTGCATGCCCAGAATGCCCGATTGCGGCGGGTTCAGGATCGGTGAAGACATCAGCGAGCCGTAGACGCCTCCGTTCGAGATCGTGAACGTGCCGCCCTGCATTTCCGCCATCGAGAGTTTACCGTCACGGGCGCGCTTGCCCTTTTCGGCGATGGCTTTCTCGATCGCTGCGAAAGACATGGAGTCCGCATCCCGGATGACTGGAACCACCAGCCCTTGCGGCGTACCTGCGGCCACACCCATATGCACGAAGTTCTTGTAGACGATGTCATTGCCGTCGATCTCGGCATTCACTTCGGGCACTTCTTTCAGCGCATGACAGCAGGCCTTGGTGAAAAAGGACATAAAGCCCAGACGTACGCCATGCTTCTTCTCGAACTGGTCCTTGTACTGGTTGCGCAAGGCCATCACCTCGGTCATGTCCACCTCGTTATAGGTGGTCAGGATCGCGGCGGTGTTCTGCGCGTCCTTCAGGCGCTTGGCGATGGTCTGGCGCAGACGGGTCATGCGCACGCGCTCTTCGCGGCTCGCATCCTCGGCAGCCACAGGCGCGCGCGGAGCTTGGGCAGCGGGGGCGGGCACAGCCGCCGCAGGCGCTGGGGCCGTAGCTGCTACAACTGCCTTTGCCACGTCTTCTTTCATGATACGACCATCGCGTCCGGTGCCAGTGACCTGATCCGCAGACAGACCGGCTTCGGCCATCGCTTTCTCAGCCGATGGAGCGTTGGACACGTCTTTACCTGTGCTGGCTGCAGCCGGAGCGGCGACGGCCGCCACCGGAGCCGCTGCCGCACCTGCGGCTGCGCCCGAGATCACCGCCAATTTGGCAGAAGCATCGACCGTGCTGCCTTCAGGCGCAACGATTTCAGCCAGAACGCCTGCCGCCGGGGCAGGGACCTCGACCGAGACCTTGTCGGTTTCCAGTTCGCACAGCATTTCATCCTGTGCAACGCTGTCGCCGACCTGTTTGAACCATGTCGAGACTGTAGCCTCGGTGACGGATTCACCCAATGTCGGCACCATCACATCTACACTGCCGCCTGATGCTGCGGGTGCCGCTGCCGCCGGGGCCGGGGCCGCCGCTGCCGGAGCAGGCGCAGCCCCTTCGCCCGCCGCTATCGTGGCAAGCAGGGCATCGACGCCCACGGTCTCACCTTCGGCTGCAACGATCTCACCCATCACGCCAGCAGCGGGTGAGGGCACCTCGACCGTGACCTTGTCGGTCTCAAGTTCACATAGCATCTCATCTACGGCGACTGCATCGCCGGGTTTTTTGAACCAAGTCGCAACGGTGGCTTCGGTGACAGACTCGCCCAGCGTGGGAACACGAACTTCAATCGTCATCGTTTACTTTCCTTCAATGCTCAGCGCTTCGTTCACCAGCGCTTCTTGTTGGGCTTTGTGTTGGCTGGCCAGACCCGTCGCGGGCGAGGCCGAAGTTGCGCGACCGGCATAGACCGGACGAGTGTGTTTTGCGCCAATGCGGGTCAGAACCCATTCGATATTGGGCTCAATAAAGGTCCAAGCACCCTGGTTCTTGGGTTCTTCCTGACACCAGACCATCTCGGCCCCCTTGAAGCGCTCAAGCTCGTTGATCAGCGAATGCGCGGGGAAAGGATAGTATTGCTCGATCCGCATTAAGTAGATGTCGTCGATGCCGCGCGCATCGCGTTCCTCAAGTAGATCAAAATAGACCTTGCCCGAGCACATGACGACCCGCTTGATCTTGTCATCTGCCACCAGTTTAGTGTCCGAGTTGCCCTGTTGAGCATCATCCCACAGCACCCTATGGAAGCTCGAGCCTGTGGTGAATTCCTCGGCCTTGCTGACAGCCAGCTTATGGCGCAGCAGCGACTTCGGCGTCACCAGGATAAGCGGCTTGCGGAAGGTCCGGTGCAATTGACGGCGCAGGATGTGGAAATAGTTCGCAGGCGTTGTGCAGTTCGCCACGATCCAGTTGTCCTGACCGCACATCTGCAGAAACCGCTCAAGCCGTGCAGATGAGTGCTCTGGGCCTTGCCCTTCGAACCCATGCGGCAGCAGCGTGACCAGACCAGACATCCGCAGCCACTTCGATTCACCCGAACTGATGAACTGATCGAACATTATCTGTGCCCCATTGGCGAAATCGCCAAACTGTGCCTCCCAGAGAACAAGCGCGTTGGGCTCGGCCAGTGAATAGCCATACTCGAACCCAAGCACCGCGTATTCGGACAGCATCGAGTCAATCACGTCATAATGTGATTGGCCCTTGCGGATATTGTTCAGCGGGTAATACCGTTCCTCGGTTTCCTGATGGACAAATCCGGAATGGCGTTGGCTGAACGTGCCACGCGTCGCGTCCTGCCCGGCCAAACGTACAGGGTAGCCTTCGGTCAGCAGAGAGCCAAACGCCAGAGCCTCGCCCGTTGCCCAGTCAAAGCCGGTTCCGTTTTCGAACATCTGTTTCTTGTGGTCCAGCAACCGGCCCACGGTTTTGTGCATCGCAAAACCTTCGGGGGCGCTGGTCAGAGCAGTGCCGATCTCGGCCAGCGTCTCTGGTGTAATTGCGGTTTCACCGCGCATGTATTCGTCTTTGTGCTTGTCCAGATGCGACCAGCGCCCATCCAGCCAGTCGGCTTTGTTTGGCTTGTAGTCTTTCCCGGCATCGAACTCTTCATTCAGATGTGCCTGAAAGGCCGCCTTCATGTCTTCAATCTCGCCTTCGGGGATAAGCCCGTCCCTGACAAGGCGCTCGGTATACAACGACAACGTGGTCTTATGCGTCTTGATCTTCTTGTACATGATCGGGTTGGTGAACATGGGTTCGTCACCCTCGTTATGACCAAACCGGCGGTAGCAGAAGATATCCAGCACCACGTCCTTGTGGAACTTCTGGCGGAACTCGGTCGCCACCTTGGCGGCATGTACCACCGCCTCGGGGTCGTCGCCATTCACGTGGAAGATGGGAGCTTCAACCATCAGCGCGATATCCGTGGGATAAGGGCTGGAACGGCTGAAATGCGGCGCGGTGGTGAAACCGATCTGGTTGTTCACCACGATATGCATGGTGCCGCCGGTCTTGTGCCCTTTCAGACCCGACAGGCCGAAGCCTTCGGCCACAACACCCTGTCCGGCAAAGGCTGCGTCGCCGTGCAGCAGAATGCCCATCACTTTGGTGCGGTCTTCGTCGTTCAACTGGTCCTGCTTGGCACGTACCTTACCCAGAACCACTGGGTTCACCGCCTCAAGGTGGCTTGGGTTTGCGGTCAGCGAAAGGTGAACGCTATTGCCATCGAACTCTCGGTCGCTTGACGCGCCGAGGTGATATTTCACATCGCCTGATCCATCCACGTCTTCGGGCTTGAAGCTGCCGCCCTGAAACTCGTTGAAAATGGCGCGATAGGGTTTGCCCATCACATTGGCCAGAATGTTCAGACGACCCCGGTGTGGCATGCCGATGACGATATCGCTGAGGCCCAAGGCGCCGCCGCGCTTGATGATCTGCTCCATCGCGGGGATCAGTGCCTCGCCACCATCCAGACCAAACCGCTTGGTGCCCATGTATTTCACATGCAGGAATTTCTCGAACCCCTCGGCCTCGACCATCTTGTTCAGGATCGCCTTGCGGCCTTCCTTGGTGAAGGCGATTTCCTTACCGAACCCCTCGATGCGTTCCTTCAGCCACGCGGCCTCTTCCGGGTTCGAGATATGCATGTATTGCAGCGCGAAGGTGCCGCAATAGGTCCTCTTCACGATCTCGACGATTTGGCGCATGCTGGCCATCTGCAGGCCCAGCACGTTGTCAATAAAGATCGGTCGATCCATGTCAGCATCGGTGAACCCGTAAGTCTTCGGGTCCAGCTCGGGATGCGTACTGGCGGCGCGCATGCCCAGCGGGTCCAGATCAGCTGCCAGATGGCCCCGGATACGATAGGCCCTGATCAGCATCAGCGCCCGCAGGCTGTCCAGCACCGCGCGCTTGATCTGGTCATCACTGACCTCAACACCCTTGGCCGCCGCCTTATCCTTGATTTTGTTGCCCGCTGCTTTGGCGTCGATCTCGGCCCACTCGCCAGTCAACGCACCCGTCAGATCATCGGCAGGCATCGGAGGCCAATCGCTGCGCGCCCACGAAGGGCCCTCGGCCTCGCGCTGCACATCCGGCGCGTCATCGCCCATGGCCTTGAAGAACTCGACCCAGGCTGCGTCGACCGCACCGGGGTTCTTGGTGTACTGGGCATAAAGCTGCTCCAGATATTCGGCATTATGCCCCTGCATGAAGCTTGAGGCATGAAAGGCGGTGTTGGGCGAGTGTTCGGTCATTGGGCTACCTCATATGGGTTGGGACCGTATTGGTTGGTGCCTGGTTCGCTGGGGCGGGTCAGCCACCACAGAACCAGGAGGGGCGACACAAACAGGACAAGAAGTGTCGGAATGACAATAAGAAGAGTTGCGCGGGTGAACAGGATATCCAACGTGCCGCCATGGAACTGGCTGGCAAGGCCGATGCCAAAGATCAGGACGGCAAGCGCACCAAGTATCAGCAGGATCGGCAGCAGAGCATAAAGCCCGCTGCGCCCGGTATCATGCATCCGCCGCCACGCGACGGCCAGATGCGGGAAGAAGACAATCAGGCTGACGATGCTTTGGACCGGGCCTGTCGAGGTAGCCGTGACGGATTTGGATGTTTCGGTTTCGGTCACTGCGACCTGAGTGAAGAACTGCCAGTCGATGATCCCGGCAATGATGCTCCAGATCATGATGAACAGGAAAAAAAACCAGTATTCGGGCCGCGAGGCACGGCCCGAAAAGGTGAAAAACTTGGAGAAACAGGTTTTAATGGCTTCGCCGAAAGTCATGTTTACCGCTCCTCCCAAAGCAGTCAAATTCTGGTCAACCGATGGCTTCCAGCACAGCCTCACCCAGCTGCGCCGGGCTTTCGGCCACGACGATACCGGCCGAGCGCATGGCTTCGATCTTGTCCTCGGCTCCGCCTTTGCCGCCGGCGACAATTGCGCCCGCGTGGCCCATGCGGCGGCCCGGAGGGGCTGTGCGGCCTGCGATGAAACCAGCGGTCGGCTTTTTGCGACCCTTCTTGGCCTCATCCGCCAGGAACTGGGCGGCTTCTTCCTCGGCCGAGCCACCGATCTCACCGATCATGATGATGCTCTCGGTCTCGTCATCGGCCAAGAACCATTCCAGCACGTCGATATGTTCGGTGCCCTTGATCGGGTCGCCGCCGATGCCCACACAGGTGGACTGGCCCAGACCCACATCGGTGGTCTGCTTGACGGCCTCATAGGTCAGGGTGCCCGAACGGGACACAACGCCGACCGAGCCGCGCTTGTGGATGTGGCCGGGCATGATGCCGATCTTGCAGGCGTCGGGCGTAATGACACCAGGGCAGTTCGGGCCGATCAGGCGGGATTTCGAGCCTTCCAGCGCGCGCTTCACCTTCATCATGTCCAGAACCGGGATGCCTTCGGTGATGCAGACGATCACTTCCATCTCGGCATCAATCGCTTCGAGGATCGAGTCAGCCGCAAAGGGCGGCGGTACATAGATCACGCTGGCATTGGCTTCGGTCACATGCTTTGCCTCGTGGACCGAGTTGAACACAGGCAGGTCAAGATGGGTCATCCCGCCTTTGCCGGGGGTCACGCCGCCGACCATCTTGGTGCCATAGGCAATGGCCTGTTCGCTGTGGAATGTGCCCTGCGAGCCCGTAAAGCCCTGACAGATCACTTTGGTATTTTCGTCGATGAGGACTGCCATGTTAGGAGTCTCCTATTAAGCTAATTGGCCTCGGTAAAGGTAGCCCCATGCGACTCCCTGAGGAGATACATGGAACTCTTCACCGCGATCACTTTTGATTTCGAAAGCAACGATCATATCGGCTTCTTCGAATTGAAGTACGCCATTGCCACGCTCCGTTCCTCGGTCTGTTAGTACGGCCACCTTACGGGCATGAATGATCTTGCTGATTGCTTTGCGGAGGTTTCTCTCGAACGAGAAAGTCTCGCTATACTTTTTTCCTAGAAAGCTTTCAGTTCCAGTGGGAGCCACGGGCGATGTCGTGTCGCCTTCGAACTCAAGCACACGTCTCGCATGAACCGCAAAACGAAAGGCCGTATTCAGAACGTCCTTTAGCACGACCTTCATCAAGTCACTTTCACTCCTCGGATAGGGGGAGTTACAGAGGGCATATAGCTTCACCGCTTCGGCAGAGGCTTCAGATTCTGACCAAAGTTTCAAAGATTCGCCCTCTTGGGTGAAACGATTAAGGTGGAGTGCGTGGCCCAAGAACTTAACCCTTAACCGCCTTCACGATCTTCTCGGCACCGTCTTTCAGGTTGTCCGCCGCGATCACGTCCAGGCCAGAGGTGTTGATGATCTCTTTGCCCTTCTCGACATTGGTGCCTTCCAGACGCACGACCAGCGGCACTTGCAACCCAACCTCTTTCACCGCGGCCACGACGCCCTCGGCAATCACATCACAGCGCATAATGCCGCCGAAGATGTTGACCAGAATGCCTTTGACCTGCGGGTCCGAGGTGATGATCTTGAACGCCTCGGTCACTTTCTCTTTGGTGGCACCGCCACCCACATCGAGGAAGTTGGCAGGCTCGGCCCCATACAGCTTGATGATGTCCATCGTCGCCATCGCCAGGCCGGCACCGTTGACCATGCAGCCGATCTCACCGTCCAGCGCGATGTAGTTCAGGTCGTATTTGCTGGCTTCCAGTTCCTTGGGGTCTTCCTCGGTCGTGTCGCGCAGTTCGGCAATATCTGGGTGACGATAGACCGCGTTGCCATCAAAACCGACCTTGGCGTCCAGTACTTTTAGGTCGCCCTTATCCGAGACGATCAGCGGGTTGATCTCCAGCATCTCCATGTCCTTCTCGACGAAGGCATTGTAAAGCTGGCTCATCAGTTTGACGCATTGCTTGACCTGCGCCCCTTGCAGACCCAGTGAAAACGCGATGCGGCGGCCGTGATAGGGCTGATAACCAGTGGCGGGATCAACCGAGAAGGACAGGATTTTCTCGGGCGTCGCAGCGGCCACTTCTTCGATGTCCATGCCGCCTTCGGTCGAGCACACGAACGAGATGCGGCTGGTCTGGCGATCCACCAGCAGGGCCAGATACAGCTCGCGTTCGATGCCGGACCCGGCCTCGATATAGATGCGGTTGACCTGCTTGCCTGCGGGGCCGGTCTGATGCGTGACCAGCGTGCGGCCCAGCATCTTCTTGGCTTCTTCGGCGGCTTCTTCCACCGACTTGGTTAGACGGACACCGCCTTTTTCACCGGCGTCGGTTTCTTTAAAAGATCCCTTGCCACGACCGCCTGCGTGAATTTGCGCCTTGACGACCCAAAGCGGTCCGTCCAGCTCACCAGCGGCGGTTTTGGCTTCCTCGGCACGCAACACGGCGCGACCGTCGGAGACCGGAGCGCCATAGCTGCGAAGAAGCGCTTTGGCTTGATATTCGTGAATGTTCATCGAAATTGTCCCGTCTGACTACGATTACACCGTTATAGGGGTGTCTAAGCGCCAAAATTAAAGAGTTTTTTGACGGGTCACGGGAAATTGTCGAAGATTTTCAGTATTTGTGATCACAGGTTTTTGGGGTGTGATCACAAAAATTGTGGGGCGTGGAAATTGATTCGATGATCCTGGATCATGCCCACAAAACACATTCATAGATGAGTTTTGCGACGTTTGCGCGAACATCTTTTAGCCAGCTTGGCACCGTGTAAAAGAAAACCGGCCCGTGAAGAGGGCCGGTTCATTGGTTTTAGGGTTCGTGACTTAGGCCAGCGAGCTGTCGATGCCCTTGCATGCTTCGATCAGGCCCTTAACGGCATTGACCGAATTGTCGAAACCGGCCTGTTCTTCTTCGTTCAGCTTGATGTCGACGACGCGCTCGATACCACCTGCACCGATTACGGTAGGCACGCCGACATACATGCCGTCGACACCCAGTTCGCCGTTGCAATAGGCTGCACAAGGCAGAACGCGCTTCTGATCTTTCAAATAGGCTTCGGCCATTTCGATCGCCGAAGTCGCCGGTGCATAGAAAGCCGAGCCGGTCTTCAGCAGGCCAACGATTTCTGCGCCGCCGTCACGGGTGCGCTGAACGATGGCGTCCAGTTTTTCCTGCGTGGTCCAGCCCATCTCTACCAGATCGGGCAGCGGGATACCGGCAACGGTCGAGTAGCGCACCGAAGGCACCATCGTGTCGCCATGGCCGCCCAGAACAAAGGCGGTGACGTCGCGCATGGACACATTGAACTCTTCCGACAAGAAGTGTGCGAAACGGCCCGAGTCCAGAACGCCCGCCATGCCGCAGACTTTGTTGTGCGGCAGGCCCGAGAATTCACGCAGCGCCCAAACCATTGCGTCCAGCGGGTTGGTGATGCAGATGACGAACGCATCCGGAGCGTTTGCGGCGATGCCTTCACCGACCGATTTCATGACCTTCAGGTTGATGCCCAGCAAGTCGTCGCGGCTCATGCCCGGCTTGCGCGGCACGCCAGCGGTGACGATGCAGACGTCGGCACCGGCGATATCCTCATAAGACTGAGTGCCTTTCAGCTTGGCGTCGAAGCCTTCCGAGGGGCCGGATTCGGCGATGTCCAGCGCCTTTCCTTCCGGGGTGCCTTCGGCGATGTCGAACAGCACGACGTCACCAAGTTCTTTCATTGCAGCGAGGTGGGCGAGCGTGCCGCCGATCTGACCTGCGCCGATCAGCGCGATCTTAGGTCTGGCCATTTGGAATATCTCCGGTCGGTTTTGAAATCGCGGTTGTGCTAGTCGCAAAAGCGGCGTCACGCAAGCCTTCTGCGGCGCGGCATGCCACCGCATACCGTTTGCACCCACCCCGCCGATTGCGCTAAACCGCCTGTGAATCATGCATATTTCCGGGGTGCCTGATGTTCGAGATGAACCTGATGTTTTTTGCAGTGGCGATCCCGGCGGTGATCTTCGCGGGCATCTCGAAAGGTGGGTTCGGCTCGGGAGTGGCGTTTGCATCTTCGTCGATTCTGGCTCTGATACTGACGCCAGGACAGGCGCTAGCGCTAATGCTGCCGATACTGATGGTGATCGATCTGGCGACGTTAAAGCCGTATTGGAAACGCTGGAGCTGGCCAGATTCGCGCCTTCTGATGTTGGGCGCAGTACCAGGTATCGCGCTGGGCGCGTGGCTTTATCGTGCGACGGATGACGATCTGCTACGTCTGTTGATTGGCGGAATATCGGTCGGTTTCGTGATCTGGCACGTTGCCCAGACCAGAGGCTGGGTACGGGGCTTTGCCAACCGATTGCCTCCATCGGCGGGCCTGTTTGCCGGGCTGATCGCCGGATTCACCAGCTTTGTCAGCCATGCGGGCGGCCCACCCGCCGCCGTGTACCTGCTGTCACAACGCCTGACGAAAACCGAATTTCAAGCCTCGACCGTGCTGGTCTTCTGGGTAATCAACGCCGTCAAATTCGTGCCCTTCGCCTATCTGGGCCTCTTCACCTGGCACACAGCCTTGGCAGACCTGTTGCTGACCCCGTTTGCGATCCTCGGGGCCTGGCTGGGCGTCCGGGCGCATTTCATGCTCTCCGAACGATTGTTTTTCAACATTGCCTACGTCTTGCTGACCCTGACGGGAAGCAAACTTATTTGGGATGCGCTGGTTTAGGCGTTGGGCGGCAATGCTTCGGCCAGTGTTTCATAAGACTGGCCTGAGGCGATCAGGCAGGTCACACCTTCCGGCAAGGTCACAACAATGGTCCAGCTGCCGGTTTGGTCCGAGGCAAAAACCTCCATCACCGCTCCCCGACGCGCAATACCGATGCCTCGTCGGGTTTCGCCATATGACTTTGTCAATCGCTTGATCACGTCTTCGCGTGGCGCACAATTCTGTGCGCTGACTTGTTGCGCTGCCAGTACCATGATGCCCAAGCCAATCGTCATTTTCAGCATAACCGTTTTCATTGGTCACCCCTTTCAAGCTCTTCCTCAAAGCAGCGTGCCGCAGGCAAAAGGACATCGCGTTAAGGCAACGCACGTTGCGCAGCGCAGGAAATGCTGCGCTGCGGCGATTTTGTTCTTGAACTTTCCGTCAAAAAATGCCCCATTCCGCGCAACATTATTTCAATGGGAGAGTCCAGTGGACCCGCGCCAACGCCCCTATCGCTCGGTACTATACATCCCCGGCTCGCGTGAACGCGCGCTTGATAAGGCCCGCACATTGCCGGTGGACGCCATCATCTTTGATCTTGAAGACGCGGTTGCGGCTGATGAGAAAGAGAACGCGCGCGAGACCCTCAAGGCGGCTTTGGCCGCCGGAGGCTATGGCGCACGAGTCAAGATCGTGCGGATCAACGGGCTTGATACCGAATGGGGGCGCGCCGATGCCGAAGCCGTGCGCAAGATGGATGCAGATGCCGTTCTGTTGCCAAAGGTGAGTTCTGCGGCGGATGTGGATGCGCTGACCTCAATCACCGGAGACCTGCCGATCTGGGCGATGATGGAGACGCCGCGCGGGACGCTGAACGCAGCCGAAATTGCTGCACATCCGCTGATGGCAGGCTTTGTCATGGGGACCAACGATCTTGCGAAAGAGCTGCAGACGCGCTTCCGCCCCGACCGTTTGCCGATGATGACCTCGCTTGGCCTGTGCCTGTTGGCGGCCAAGGCAGAGGGGCTGATCATCGTCGATGGCGTCTACAATGCCTTCAAGGACACCGACGGTCTGGCCGCCGAGTGTGCCCAGGGCCGCGACATGGGCTTTGATGGCAAAACCCTGATCCACCCGGCCCAGGTCGACATCGCAAACTCCGCCTTTGCCCCTTCCGAGGATGAGATTGATCTGGCTCGCCGTCAGATTGCCGCTTTCGAGGAAACCGAGTCGCAGGGGCAGGGGGTCGCCGTTGTCGATGGCAAGATTGTTGAAAACCTACACGTTGTAACTGCCCGCGAAACTCTGGCAAAAGCAGAGGCGATAGTAGCTTTGCAAGCGGGGTAAGCCAGTATGGGCTTTGTTCTTCTGATCCTTGGTGTGGCACTTTGGTGGGCCGCACATCTTTTTAAGCGCGCGATGCCGGAACGACGTGCCGCCATGGGCGACGCGGGCAAGGGCGTCGTGGCGCTCGCCTTGGTGGCCTCGGTATTGTTGATGATCTTCGGTTATCGCATGACCGATTTCATATATGTCTGGGCGCCGCCAACCTTTCTGATTCACGTCAACAACCTGCTGGTGTTGATCGCGTTCTATCTGGCCAGCCCTGCGGGAACCAAAGGTCGCCTGTTGAACAAGGTCCGTCACCCCATGCTGGGTGGCTTTAAACTCTGGGCCTTTGCGCACCTGTTGGTGAACGGTGATCTGGCCTCGATCATCCTGTTTGGTGGCTTGCTGGCCTGGGCAATTGTCGAAGTAATCGTGATCAACAAATCCGAACCAGACTGGGCGCTGGGCGAACCCGGCACATACGTCAAAGATGCCATGTTCTTTGTGGGCTCCATCGTGCTGCTGGGCGTTGTGGGCTATATTCACGGGCTGGTTGGTCCGTCTCCGTTTGGTGGATAAGGGACCTAATCAATGGCGAAACTTTATCGTTTGTTGACCGAGGAAGACACATCAGCCTTCTGCCACAAGGTCTCGGACGCGTTGGCAAAGGGATGGGAGCTTTATGGCGACCCGTCCTATGCCTTTGACGCCGCAAATAACGTGATGCGTTGCGCGCAGGCTGTGACCAAAGAGGTCGCCGCTGATTACACCCCCGACATGAAACTGGGACAGCAATAATGGCAAAAACCAATCCGGGTAACTTTTTCGAGGATTATTCAGTCGGTCAGATCCTGCATCACGCCGTGCCGCGCACGGTGACGGATGGCGAGCGCGCGCTTTATCACGCGCTCTACCCTGCACGACACGCACTCTATTCCTCGGATGAGTTCGCCCGGAATTGTGGCCTGCCGCAAAGCCCGATTGATGATCTGGCGGCGTTCCATGTGGTATTCGGCAAAACGGTTCCCGATATCTCGCTGAACGCGGTCGCCAATCTGGGCTATGCCGAGGGTCGCTGGCTGAAACCGGTCTATCCCGGCGATACCTTGCGCGCCGAATCCGAGGTGATCGGCCTCAAGCAAAACTCAAACGGCAAAACCGGTGTCGTCTGGGTCCGCACCCGCGGGCTGAACCAACGCGACGAAGTGGTGATCGAGTATGTTCGCTGGGTCATGGTGCGCAAATCAAACCTCGATGCGCCTGCACCAGAGACGGTGGTGCCCAATCTGAAAAAGGCGCTTGATGTCAGCGATCTGGTGGTACCACAGGGGCTCGATTTCTCGAAATACAATTTTGTACAATCCGGCGAAAACCACCGCTGGGATGCGTACAACACGGAAGAAACGATTGATCACGTCGATGGCGTGACCGTCGAAGAGGCCGAGCACATGCTGGCCACCCGCCTGTGGCAGAACACCGCCAAAGTGCATTTCGACCTCACCTTCCGACCAGAGGGGCGGTTGATCTATGGCGGCCACGTTATCTCGATGGCGCGTGCCTTGTCGTTTAATGGCCTGGCGAATGCGCAGATGATCGTTGGCCTGAACGGCGGTGCCCACGCCAACCCTTGTTTCTCGGGCGATACGATCAAAGCCTGGTCCGAGGTTTTGGACAAGGCCGAGACTGGAACTCCCGGAATCGGTGCCATCCGCTTGCGCTTGGTTGCGACCAAAGGCGGCGAGCCCTTCGTTCTGCGCAATGACGAGGGGAGATATCTTCCTAACGTTTTGTTAGATTTTGATTATTGGGCTATTATGCCAATGTAGCCAATGCCTTCTGGCGGCTGACATTCAAGTGATCGCGGTCCGCGAAATCCATGCTACGCTTGGCGCATGATGATGTTTCGTGCGCTCGCCGCCAGCCTGTATCTGGCATCTCAGGCCTATGCTTGTGATTTGGCTCTGGCCTTGGCCGTAGACGTTTCAGGCTCGGTTGATTCCGAGGAATATCGTATCCAAATGGACGGTCTTGCCGCAGGTCTGCGGGACCCTATCGTATCCGAGGCCTTGGTGCGCGGACAGGCTCGGCTGATGCTTGTGCAATGGACAGGCAGTTCTCGCCAGAGGATCACGATCCCCTGGACCCGGATCGATAGTTTTAACACCCTGGACAGTTTTGCTGATCAGGTCGCAGCTGATCCTCGTGTCTGGCGTAACTTCTCAACTGCGATAGGTGAGGCGCTCGATATGACGGTTGCCAGCTTTGACGACGTGCCCGAATGCGAAAGGCATCTTATTGATCTTTCGGGCGACGGAATTTCGAATGAAGGAATCGAGCCGTCGACCATCCACGCCAAACTGCGGGATCGCGGCATCACAGTGAACGCGATCGCGATAGAAGAAAGTGAACCCGATCTGACAGCCTATTTCTTCGAGAACGTCATCGTTGGCGAGGGGGCCTTTGTCGTCTCTGCAGCAGGCTTCGCGGATTATCCCGAACGTATTCGCAAGAAGCTTTTACGCGAGGTGACACAGCAGACTGCAGGGCTGACGCCGCTCCAATAATAGATTCGTGATCACATTGCTTTTTCATTGAAAACGCTAACATTGGCGGTATCGAATGTGATTTGTGATCACGAGAATATTTTGCGTGATCACAAACACGGCTTATCAGCGATTTTGCGTTAAATTTACTGGATTTTGCACCTGCAGCGCGTGACAGAGTCGTAAAAAACAGTAAAACGTTCGGTAGCCAACCGAAAAGGAGCCAACATGGCCGATGTAAATCGAGGCAACCGCCCGCTTTCTCCACATTTGACGATCTATCGTCCACAGATGACGTCCATATCTTCGATTATGGTGCGCATCACGGGTCTTGCGTCTTTTGGTTTGGCTTTGTTGGTCGTCTGGTGGTTACTTGCTGCGGCCACATCGGAAAGCGCCTTTGAGCTGATCAATGGATTGATGACCAGTTTCCTGGGTGATCTGATCATGTTCGGCGCGGCTTGGGCCATTTTCTATCACATGCTGGGCCGTTTGCGGCACGTCATCTGGGATCTGGGATATTGCGTGGATGTTGAGGTGTCCGAGAAGATGGGCATTGGCATGTTCGTGCTGGCAACTGTTCTGGCTCTGATCACAGCCGTAGCGCTTTAAGGGGAGGTTCGCGATGCAGTTTCTCACAGACCGTAAACGCGCGAAGGGCATGGGGGCCGGACGTGCAGGTACACATCACCACTGGCAAATGATGCTCAGCTCGGCGGCATTGGTCATCCTTGTTCCGCTGTTTGTATTTACCTTCGGGCACGCCCTAGGCGGAACCTACGAAGAGGCTCTGGCCTATTACAGCCGCCCGTTCCCGGCGATTATCATGGGTCTGACACTGGTTGTTGTCGTCCCGCATTTGTTGCGCGAAGCCCAGGAAGCGATTGAGGACTACGTGCATGGCGTCGCGGAAAAGCTGGCGCTGATGGCCGCGCAAGCTTTTGCATACACACTCATTGCTGCGGGTCTGTTTGCGCTCGCGCGTCTGGCCCTCGGATATGCGCAGTAAGGAACAAGAACAATGACAGCAGCATATGAATACGAAACCCACGAATATGACGTGGTGGTTGTCGGTGCCGGTGGCGCGGGTCTGCGTGCAACATTGGGCATGGCCGAGCAGGGTTTGCGCACCGCTTGCGTGACGAAGGTATTCCCGACCCGTTCACACACAGTGGCCGCCCAAGGCGGCATTGCGGCGTCCTTGTCGAATATGGGGCCAGACCATTGGCAGTGGCACATGTATGACACCGTAAAGGGCTCGGACTGGCTGGGTGACACCGATGCGATGGAATACCTCGCGCGTGAAGCACCCAAAGCCGTATATGAGCTAGAACACTACGGAGTGCCATTCAGCCGGACCGAAGAAGGCAAGATCTATCAGCGCCCATTTGGTGGCCACACCACCGAATTTGGCGAAGGCCCCGCTGTGCAGCGGACCTGTGCCGCCGCCGACCGGACCGGTCATGCGATCCTGCACACGCTGTATGGTCAATCGCTGAAGAACAACGCTGAGTTCTACATCGAGTATTTCGCCATTGATCTGATAATGTCTGAGGACGGACAGTGTCAGGGTGTCGTGTGCTGGAAGTTGGACGACGGCACGATGCACGTCTTCAACGCCAAGATGGTTGTTCTGGCGACCGGCGGCTATGGCCGCGCCTATTTCAGTGCAACCTCGGCACATACCTGCACCGGCGACGGTGGCGGTATGGTGGCCCGCGCGGGTCTTGCACTGCAGGATATGGAGTTTGTTCAGTTCCACCCAACCGGCATCTACGGATCGGGCTGCCTGATCACCGAAGGTGCACGTGGTGAAGGCGGATACCTGACCAACTCGGAAGGCGAGCGGTTCATGGAGCGCTATGCGCCCCAGTACAAAGACCTCGCGCCGCGCGACTACGTTAGCCGTTCAATGACCATGGAAATTCGCGAAGGGCGCGGACATGGTGACAACGGCGACCACATCCACCTGAACCTCAGCCATTTGCCAGCCGAAGCTTTGGCGGAACGCCTACCGGGCATTTCAGAATCTGCGCGCGTCTTTGCAGGGGTTGATGTTACCAAGGAACCGATCCCGGTTCTGCCGACCGTGCACTACAACATGGGCGGTATCCCGACGAACTATTGGGGTGAAGTTCTGAACCCGACAGCCGACAACCCGACCGCCGTGGTGCCTGGTCTGATGGCTGTGGGCGAGGCCGGGTGTGCCTCGGTTCACGGGGCAAACCGTCTTGGTTCAAACTCGCTGATCGACCTCGTGGTCTTTGGCCGCGCTGCGGCGATCCGAGCGGGCAAAGTTGTGGATGCCGACGCGTCGAACCCGGTTCTGAACCAAGCCTCTGTCGATAAGGCGTTTGACAGGTTCGATGCGGCGCGCAACGCCAGCGGTGCAATTCCAACCGCAGATCTGCGGCTTGAGATGCAGCGCACCATGCAAGAGGACGCGGCGGTTTTCCGCACCTCGAAGACCATGGCTGAGGGCGTCGAGAAGATGACTGCGATCGCCGCCAAGATGGATGATCTGAAGGTTTCTGACAGATCGTTGGTCTGGAACAGCGATCTGATGGAGACGCTCGAGCTTACCAACCTGATGCCAAGCGCGCTCGCCACCATCGTTGGTGCCGAAGCGCGTAAGGAATCCCGCGGTGCGCACGCCCATGAAGATTTCACAGAGCGCGACGATGAGAACTGGCGCGTCCACACGGTCAGCCGTGTCGATGGCAATAAAGTAGAGCTTAGCTACCGTCCGGTTATCGTTGATCCGCTGACGACCGAAGACGAGGGCGGCATAAGCATGAAAAGAATCGCGCCCAAGGCGCGGACGTTCTAAGGAGAGGAACTTATGGTACAACTGACCCTCCCCAAGAATTCCCGGATCACCACCGGTAAAACCTGGCCCAAGCCCGACGGCGCGACCAATGTGCGCAAATTCCAGATCTATCGCTGGAACCCGGATGATGGCCAGAACCCGCGTGTCGATACCTATTTCGTCGACATGGACACTTGCGGCCCGATGGTTCTGGACGCTCTGATCAAGATCAAGAATGAGATCGATCCGACTCTGACCTTCCGCCGTTCGTGCCGCGAAGGCATCTGCGGGTCCTGCGCGATGAACATCGACGGGATTAACACGCTGGCCTGTATCTATGGGATGGATGAGATCAAGGGCGACGTGAAGATCTACCCGCTGCCCCATATGCCGGTGGTCAAGGACCTGATCCCTGATCTGACTCATTTCTACGCCCAACACGCCTCGATCATGCCGTGGTTGGAGACCAAGACCAATCGCCCGGCAAAAGAGTGGAAGCAATCCATCGAAGACCGCAAGAAATTGGATGGTCTCTATGAATGTGTGATGTGTGCCAGTTGCTCGACCTCGTGCCCCAGCTACTGGTGGAACGGCGACCGTTATCTCGGCCCTGCCGCGCTGCTGCATGCTTACCGCTGGATCATCGACAGTCGGGATGAGGCCACCGGTGAGCGCTTGGACGAGCTGGAAGATCCGTTCAAGCTGTATCGCTGCCACACCATCATGAACTGCGCCAAGACCTGTCCCAAGGGTCTGAATCCTGCCAAAGCGATTGCAGAAATCAAGAAGATGATGGTGGACCGCGCGGTCTGATCACGCACCAAAACAAAGCACTTGCCGGGTTGCGGCAAGTGCATGCCGCCTCTGCAAAACTATGCGATGCGCTTGTACGAGCGCGGATCTAAAGTTGGCGCAGGGAGGAGTGATGAGTTCGAAAAAAGGTCACTCCGATGAACATGCAAAACCAAAAACACGACGCGGCCAAAGCGTTGGAATTTCTGGAGCAAGCTTGGGCCTATTATACGCCCGAACCCAAAGTTCCGGCCAAAGACGAAACACCAGAATTGTTTGAATATGCGAACGCGGCTTAACCGTGTCGCGCGGGCTTGAAAATTACGACACAATAGGCAATGCAGAGCTATGCCCGTTCTATTGCTTCTGCTCGCCGCTGGCGTTTTTGCCTATTTTTTTTGGCGGTCCCGCACGTCGTCTCTGACGCGCGACTGCAGGTGGCGGCAACATCGAAGCGAGGGCCAGTGGCGCTGTGCTTACTGTGGCGCGGTGTCAAAATCTGATGTTGAGCCCACACAGTGTCTGAAAGGGCAATAGCTGCTGTTGGGGGTTTCCCACCGGGCCGAACTGCGCCACTCTCGGCCCATGTCAGAATCTCGGAATACTCCCCGCCCACCCACGGATGCAGATGCGCGCCGCGCGATTGCGCCCGTTGTTTGCTACCCGAATGAAGGGCTACCAAAACCCGATCTAGGGCTCTATGAAACTGCGCGTGATACAGCGCACAAAACGGGTGAGGTGTTGGTGCCACCGCGAGATGCGCGATGCTTTGAGGTGCCTGCAGGGCATTTCTTTCGGATCACTTCTGTTGAAGGATCGCAAGTTGGCGATCTAAACCTGTGGAACCTCAACGACCTTTCCGAGCGGTTCTATTCCGGCAAGACGCGCGCGTTGCATGGCACACATATCACCGTGGGTGAGCGCATGTGGTCGAGCTTTCCACATATGCGACCGATGGCGACAATCATTGCAGATACGCTGGGGTGGTACGGAATCGATGATTTCGGCGGGTCGGTGCACGATGTGATCGGGACCCGATGTGATCCCTATACCGGTAATCTGCTAGCTGGATCCCAGTACCATCACTGTTGCCATTCGAATCTGACACGCGCGCTGGCGGATCATTTGGGCGTCTCTTTGGCCGAAGCCGAGCCTGCGGTACATGATGTATTGAACGTGTTCATGTGCACCGGTTTCACGCGTGATACCGGGCAGTATTTCATGAAAGCCTCACCTGTCCGTCCGGGAGACTATCTTGAGTTTTTCGCCGAGATTGACCTGCTGGGAAATCTAAGCGCGTGCCCGGGCGGTGATTGCTCGTCCGAGCATTCATCGGATACCGCAGCCTGTTATCCCCTGCTGGTAGAAACCTTTGCCCCGGCTGAAGGTGCGCTTGAGGGATGGCGCAGCCCCGCGCGCAACGGATATGACCGCACGCACGGGCGCTAGATATCGCGCAATTCAGCTGTCCGGGAACGCCGCCTGCAGCGCGATTTCGACCATGTCGCCAAAACTGCTTTCTCGGTCCGAGGAGGGCAGGGCTTCGCCGGTCAGCAGGTGGTCCGAGACTGTCAGTACCGCCAATGCGCGGCATTTGTGACGCGCGGCAAGGATGTAAAGCTCTGCCGCTTCCATCTCGACACCCAAAATACCGTGCCGAACCATTTGTTCGTTCAGGTCCGGGCGTTCGTCATAAAAGACATCGGATGAATAGATGCCGCCAACATGGGTTGGCGTACCTTTGGCTTGTGCAGCCAATGCTGCAGACTGCAAAAGACCCCAATCCGCGCAAGGGGCGAAGTTCATTTCTCTCATGATCCCGCGCGAAGGGGTGCTGAGTGTGGTCGACGTCATCGCCAGAATAACATCACGCACATTCACACTGTCTTGCATCCCGCCACATGACCCGATCCGGATCAGAGTTTTGGCGCCGTAGTCACGGATCAATTCGTTCACGTAGATCGACAGAGACGGCATCCCCATGCCACTACCCTGAATGGTAACACGATTTCCTTTCCAGGTGCCGGTGAACCCCAGCATGCCACGCACTTCGTTTACCAGCTTTATGTCTTCAAGAAACGTTTCGGCCGCCCATTTTGCACGATACGGGTCGCCGGGCAAAAGAACGGTTTCGGCAATCTCGCCTTTTTGGGCTCCAATATGGATAGTCATTTTGCCACTTGCCCCCGATCAGATTTCCAGATCAGTAATATCGGTACCGGCTTTTATGGCGTCATGAACCCACTGCGGTTTGCGGCCCCGCCCGGTCCAGGTTTGCGACGGATTGTTCGGATTTTGATACTTCGCTTTAGATGATTTTACCGATTTAGCGCTGTCTCCTGACAATTCAGACAACGAAAACCCATATTCCGCCGCCGCCTTTTCGGCGGCTTTCAACGCTTCTTTTCGCTCACGCACTTCGGCGGCTTTTAGCGCCTTTTCGACCCGATTGCGCAATTCGAGCAGTTCTTTGCGCGACATTTTTTCAAGATCGATCGCCATAATCTTCTCCATTTCGGCTATTCCCCTACTTATTGCAGGGGAAATTGAATAAACCCGAACCTATCTATTCCCATTTTACCGGAAATAGAAATGGAGATTTCTGTAATATGCTTTTCTATTCAGCCGCAATTTCCGTTGGGTCAACCAATGTGACGATATCGCCCATGATTGCATTCAATTCGAAATTTTTCGGCGTATAGATTTTCGATACACCCATGGAACGCAATTGATCCGCGTCCTCATCGGGGATGATCCCACCAACAATGACGGGAATATCGCTTAGCCCTGCTGCTTTCAGCCGTGTCATCACGTCCTTCACCAAAGGCAGGTGGCTGCCAGAGAGGATCGATAGACCAATCACATGCGCTTTGTCTTCTTGTGCCGCAGTTACGATTTCTTCGGGCGTAAGACGAATACCTTCGTAACTGATATCCATGCCACAGTCGCGTGCGCGGAAGGCGATCTGTTCGGCTCCGTTCGAGTGTCCGTCAAGACCAGGTTTGCCAACAAGAAACTTCAGCCTGCGCCCCAGACGGTCGCTTACCGCATCTACGGCCGCGCGCAAGTCTTCCAGACCTTCGGTTTTGTTCGAAACAGATCCCGAGACGCCGGTTGGTCCACGATATGTACCGTAGGCCTTGCGCATTTCCTCGGCCCATTCGCCAGTTGTGACACCGGCCTTGGCCGCAGCGATTGAAGGTGCCATCACATTGGCACCAGATTTCGCTGCTTCGCGCAGGGCTTGTAACGCCGCAGCCACGGCGGCGTCATCCCGATCCGCACGCCAGTCGTTCAAGCGCCCGATTTGTTCCTGTTCAACCGCCGGGTCGACGACCATGATGCCGCCATCCTCGGTCTGCAAAGGTGAGGCTTCGCCCTCGGTCCATTTGTTTACGCCAACGACAACGGTTTCATTGCGTTCAATACGGTTCAGGCGCTCGGCATTGGACTCGACCAGCCGCGATTTCATGTATTCGATCGAGGCTACCGCGCCGCCCATCGATTCGAGATTAGCCAATTCGGCCCGTGCGCCATTTTTAAGTTCTTCGACTTTGGCGTCGACAACCGGATTGCCGTCGAACAAATCGCCATATTCCAGCAGATCGGTTTCATAGGCGAGGATTTGTTGCATCCGCATCGACCATTGTTGATCCCATGGACGAGGCAGGCCGAGCGCTTCGTTCCATGCAGGCAACTGCACCGCACGTGCGCGGGCACGTTTGGATAGCGTCACCGCAAGCATTTCAATCAGTATGCGATAAACGTTGTTTTCCGGCTGCTGTTCGGTCAGTCCCAGCGAGTTTACCTGAACGCCATAACGGAATCGGCGGAACTTGGGGTCTTCAATGCCATAGCGCTGCTGCAGAATTTCGTCCCAAAGATCCACAAAGGCGCGCATTTTGCACATTTCGGTGACAAACCGGATGCCCGCATTCACAAAAAACGAAATCCGCCCGCAGAGTGCCGGGAAGTCTTCAGCCGGAACGCGCGGGCGAAGTTCGTCCAGCACTGCAATGGCAGTCGCCAGAGCATAGGCCAGCTCTTGCTCGGGCGTCGCGCCTGCTTCTTGCAGGTGGTACGAACACACATTCATCGGGTTCCATTTGGGCACGTTATCGTAGCAATATTCGGCCACGTCCGCGATCATCTTCAGCGATGGCTTGGGTGGGCACACATAAGTGCCGCGGCTCAGGTATTCCTTGATCAGGTCGTTCTGGACGGTCCCCTGCAATTTCGAGACATCCGCGCCCTGTTCCTCGGCAACTGCGATATATAGCGCCAAAAGCCAAGGAGCAGTCGCATTGATCGTCATCGAGGTATTCATCTGTTCCAGCGGAATTTGATCGAACAGAACCCGCATGTCCCCCAGATGGCAGATCGGAACCCCAACTTTTCCAACTTCGCCGCGCGCCAAAGTGTGATCGCTGTCATACCCTGTTTGGGTTGGCAGATCGAAGGCCACGGACAGGCCGGTCTGACCTTTGGCTAGGTTCGCACGATAAAGCGAATTTGACGCTTTGGCCGTTGAGTGACCGGCATATGTACGGATGAGCCAGGGGCGATCTTTCTGCAACTGCGTCATGGGTCGGGCCTCGCGGATCGGTGGGTAACAAAATTACGTTCTATGGTGGTAAATAGTAATTTTCAGTACATGTCAATTCGCTGCGTTGCGGCATCGACGGTTTCTGCAGATTGTGGGTGGTCGCGTTTGATGGCACTGTGCCCGAATGATGCAGACTGTGGAAATCCCGCTTTGGCTGTTTGTGCTGATCGTGCTGTTTGCCGCGGTCACATTTGCCTCGCATTTTTTGTTTCCGTCGGTGCGCTGGTTTTTCCGCCGCCGCCTTGAGCGCGCCGTCGCACGGTTGAACAAGCGACTGCAGCGTCCGATCCAACCGTTCAAGTTGGCGGGGCGGCATGACATGATTCAACGGCTTATCTATGACCCGCAAGTAAGCCGGGCGGTGCAGCAGCATGCCAAAGAAGAAGGTGTGCCTGACGCTGTTGCCTCAGAATTAGCACGGCGTTATGCGCGCGAGATTGCGCCCTCATTCTCGACAGTGGCGTATTTCAGCATCGCGATCCGTTTTGCCCGCATGCTGAGCAACGCCTTTTACAAGGTGCAGTTGGGTTACGAGGACAAAGCCGCGCTGGACAGCATCGATCCCGATGCGACGGTCGTTTATGTCATGAACCACCGCAGCAATATGGATTACGTGCTGGTCACCTATCTGGCGGCAGATCATTCGACCTTATCCTATGCTGTGGGCGAATGGGCCCGTGTCTGGCCTCTAAGTCGATTGATTCGCGCGATGGGGGCCTATTTCATTCGCCGCAAGTCGGGTAGCGACCTATATCGACAGGTCCTTGCAAGCTATGTAAGACACGCGACCGAAGCGGGCGTGACGCAGGCCATGTTCCCTGAGGGCGGGCTGAGTCTGACTGGCAAACTGGGGCGCCCCAAGCTGGGATTGTTGAAGTATATCCTTGACGGAGTCGAACCGCAGGGGCGGGATGTGGTGTTTGTTCCGGTTGCTTTGAACTATGATCGGGTGCTTGAAGATACCGTATTAACAGCGGCAGCGAAGGATAGTGAACGCCGCTTCCGCGCGCGGATCGGGGTTATCACCCGCTGGTCGCTCAAGCAGATTTGGCGCAGGCTTGTCGGGCGCTACAAGAGATTCGGGATTGCCTCGGTGCGGTATGCGACACCGATTTCACTGAAAGAATTTCGAGTCGCGCACGAACGGGACCTAACGACCGATCTGGCCCGCGAGTTGATGCGCAGGATCGGCGCCGCAATTCCCTTTGTTCCAGTGCCTGCAGCGTGTCGGCTGGTTCAGGAAGAAGGTGAGATGTCAGAGCAGGAGTTGAAGGCGCGTTTGCTGACGTTGGGCGGCGACGCGGTTGCCCAGGATGATGGAGAGGCTGTTGACGATGCCATCAATCAGTTGGTCGAGCGACGGATTCTGCGTCGCGAGGCTGGAGTGTTGCGCCCATCAGGCGAGCGATCAGAGCTGCTTGCTTATTACGCGGCAGCATCAGAACCCGTTGTTCGGGCTGAGAATGATGCAGGTGCAGAAAGTATTTCTGCAACCGCTGGGTCATAAAATTACAAAATAGATACCAAAAACGGTTGCAATATTACTCAGGGACTAATATTTCGTCTTTGGAAAGCCGCGATTCTGCGGCGCGGCAACAGTTGGAAAAAGGAGGCCAGCATGGCTTTGGATGTCGACAGCGGTATCGCGTCGTATGAGGCGCCGGAAAAGGACCTCTACGAGATGGGTGAAATCCCCCCTATGGGGTATGTTCCCAAGCAAATGTATGCCTGGGCCATCCGGAAAGAGCGCCACGGTGAGCCAGACACAGCGATGCAGTTGGAAGTCGTTGATGTCCCGAAGCTGGACAGCCACGAAGTGCTGGTTCTCGTTATGGCGGCGGGTGTAAACTACAACGGCGTCTGGGCATCGCTTGGCAAGCCGATCAGCCCGTTTGATGGCCACGGCCAACCCTTTCACATCGCAGGTTCAGATGCGTCGGGCATCGTCTGGGCGGTTGGTGACAAAGTGAAGCGCTGGAAAGTCGGCGATGAAGTCGTGATTCACTGCAACCAGGACGATGGCGATGACGAACACTGCAATGGTGGTGATCCGATGTATTCGCCCAGCCAGCGCATCTGGGGATATGAGACACCTGATGGCTCGTTCGCGCAGTTTACAAATGTTCAGGCACAGCAGCTGATGCCGCGTCCCAAGCACCTGACCTGGGAAGAAAGCGCCTGCTACACGCTGACCTTGGCAACAGCCTATCGGATGCTTTTTGGGCACGAACCGCACGATCTAAAGCCGGGCCAGAACGTCCTGGTTTGGGGCGCATCGGGCGGTCTGGGCTCTTACGCGATACAGTTGATCAACACTGCGGGTGCCAATGCGATCGGCGTGATATCGGATGAAAGCAAGCGTGAGTTTGTGATGGACCTTGGCGCCAAAGGCGTCATCAACCGCAAGGATTTCAACTGCTGGGGCCAGCTGCCCACGGTGAATACTCCGGAATATGCTGAATGGTTCAAAGAAGCCCGCAAGTTTGGCAAGGCCATCTGGGATATTACCGGCAAAGGTGTGAACGTCGACATGGTGTTCGAGCACCCCGGCGAAAGCACGTTCCCGGTGTCCACTTTTGTCGTGAAAAAGGGAGGTATGGTTGTGATCTGCGCCGGGACCACTGGCTACAACCTGACCTTCGACGTGCGTTACATGTGGATGCACCAGAAACGCTTGCAGGGCTCGCATTTTGCGCATCTCAAACAGGCCTCGGCTGCAAACCAGCTAATGGTCGAGCGCCGCTTGGATCCGTGCATGTCCGAAGTGTTCACTTGGCAGGATCTGCCTGAGGCGCACATGAAGATGATGCGCAACGAACACAAGCCGGGCAACATGTCGGTGCTGGTTCAGGCTCCGCATACAGGCATGCGCACCCTTGAAGAAGTATTGGCTGCCCGCGACTAACGGTCTCAGGCAAACAGCAGCTGCAACACCCGCAGGGCGCAAACACGCCTTGCGGGTGTTCATCGTTTCTATCGATGATTATGCATTTTCAATGCTTTAAGAAATCGCGCCCCGCTATTTCTGGGGAGTAGAAAGCAGCGAGTAGGCCGAATTAGTCTGCACATGTTATGGTTGTGTTAACCCTTCGTTAACTATTTCGGGGACACCCTGATGGCGCAAAATGAGTGGATTTTGGACGTTCTGTCGGACCTCAACGCCTTTGCTGTGGCGAATGGGTTGAGCGCGCTGGCCGAGCAGCTTGACGACACAAGACTGATCGCCGCGGCCGAGATTGCGTCCTCAAAGGATGAGGCTTGCGCGCCCGCGAATGGGAAGAAAATTCGATTTGAGCCAGATCCTAGGGGATTTGGAAAGCACCAGCACGCTTGATGAGCTGACCAGCGTAGCAGTCCAGTTGCGGGACAAGCTGCAAATTGACCACATGACATATCACTGGGTTGATGGGGCCGGGGATCAATACGGGTTCACGACTTATTCGGATGCCTGGGATGAACGGTATCGAGACAGGAATTATCATCGTATTGATCCGGTTATTCTGGGTTGTTTTCAGCGATTTCACGCTGTGGACTGGAAACAGCTGAATTGGTCGGGCAAAGCAGTAAAGGCCTTCCTGCAGGACGCGCAGGAACATGGCGTCGGCAATCAGGGCTATTCGATCCCGCTGCGGGGGCCAGGCGGGCAATTCGCGCTGTTTACGGTCAACAACAGCTGTGATGACATCGCATGGCAGGCATTTGTCGAAACGTACGGCCGCGATCTCATATTGGTGGCGCATTTCCTCAATCGAAAAGCGCTGGAATTTGCAAAAGAACGGCAGCCGGACAACATGCGGGGGCTCTCGCCCCGCGAAATCGATGCAATGACATTGCTGGCGCTGGGGTATAGCCGAGCGCAGGTGGCGCACTCGCTTTCCATTTCTGAGCATACGCTCAGGGCCTATATCGAAAGCGCACGCTCAAAACTCGGTGCGCAAAATACGACTCATGCAATCGCCACTGCACTCAGTAGAGGATTAATAGTCGTTTAACGACCGTACGGTGGTCTCACCTTAATTTAACCACGTGTTCGTACCCCCTTTGTTCCAACTGTGGACGATAAGGGGAACACGTCATGTTGCGTTATTTGTATGCTGATGAGCTGCATAAATTTCCGGAATTGGCCAAGGGAATGTTCAGGGATCGCGCTGATCAGTTCAAAACCCGCCTTGGCTGGGACGTTAAGGTTAATGAAAAGGGGGAAGAGCGGGACCAGTACGATGATCTCAACCCGCTCTACGTGATCTGGGAAGAGGCGGATGGCAGCCATGGTGGTTCCATGCGGATTTTGCCGACGACCGGTCCGGTCATGGTGAATGAGGTATTCGGACATCTGACCGGAGGCAGCCCGATTTGCAGCCCGCTGATCTGGGAAGTCACCCGCTTTTGCCTCTCGCGCAACGCCAGCGCTCATACTGCCGGGGCCATCATGCTGAGCGGAGGTGAGGTGATGGAAGGGTTTGGCCTGACCCACATAGCAGGCGTTTTTGATGCCCGCATGATCCGGATTTATCGAATGATCGGATCGTCCCCAGTGGTTCTGGGAACCGAAGGAAAAGGGCGCGATCAAATCTCGGTTGGCCTGTGGCCATATTCAGCGGAAGACTGCAACCGTGTCGCGGCCCGCGCAGGTATCCCGCGCGAGTTGTCGCGCCTGTGGTTCAAGACGGCATTTGGCCATGGCGCACAGCACCGGTTCGCTTTGTCGGCCTAAGCGCGCGGAAAAACCAATCGGCATCTGGCAGCGCGCGGCGCGTCCCTGTAGGGTCGCGCCATGTCCTTGCCCCAAGTCAACTTTTCCGAAGATCAGGCCGCCGCTTTCGACAACATTGCCGAGATGTTGCGCACAGCTGGCGTAGACCTTGAAGACGACGCGCTGCTGAAACTGCCTGGCAACGGAAAGTCTGGCGTGATGGCAGTCATTGGCAAGGCCGGATCGGGCAAAACCCTGTTGCTGGCAGAGCTTTACAAAGTCCTGGCCGAGACGGGGGTCAACCTTATCTCGGGTGATTTCGAAAGTCGCAAATCCCGCGACAAGCGCAGCCTTGCGATCCTTGCGCCGACGAACAAGGCCGCCAGCGTATTGCGGCTGCGTGGGGTGCCCGCGACGACAATCCATCGCATCCTTTATACGCCTGTTTATGACCCCGAATACGAGCGCATCGCCGAATGGCTGGCGGGCAATGACGAACGGCCCGAGATCGAAGGGCTGACGGATGAAGCGCTCGACCGTGCAGCCGCGTTTTACGCCAACAACAAATCCATCCCCGGCGCGCTGGCCGCTGCTGGGTTACGTGGTTCCGATTTCATCACTGGCTGGAAACGTCGGGATGAGCCGCTGGATATAGGCTTTGTCGACGAAGCCTCGATGCTGGACGACCGACAATTCGAGGATCTGAAGGAAATCTTCCCGACCTTGTTGCTATTTGGTGATCCGGCGCAATTGGCACCGGTCAATCAATCAGGCTCGATGGTGTTTGACGGATTGCCCGAGCCGCGCAAGCAAATCCTGCATCGCGTGCATCGGCAAACTGCGGACAACCCGATCCTAGACCTCGCCCATGCGCTGTCCGATCCGGTCATGGGGTTTGAGGATTTCGAACGCTTGATCGAAGAAACCGCCCGCAAAGATGATCGCGTTGTCTGGGGGCAACGGGTCGAAGTTGATCTGATGGCGCGCAGCCCGGTTCTTGTCTGGCGCAATGCGACCCGAATCCGGCTGATCCAGGCGTTTCGTACCGTGCATGGCGCGCCGGAGACCGAATTGCTGGAAGGGGAGCCGCTGATTTGCGACGGTATTGAGCTGCCATTGAAGCACCGCAAAAAGCGGCTGGACCTTGAGGCGCGCGGGCTGATCAAGGGTGCACAGGTCATCTATCTTGGCCCTGGTCGCAAGCCGGGTTTTTCGCGGTTGCATGTAATGGGGGCCGAAGACCCTCAGGTCTCGGCGGCGTCGATCGTGCAGATTGAAAAGCCCGATGAGGAGGAGCCGTTCATTCCCTATGCTGCCCGTATGGGGGCAACGTTCCTGCATGGTGCCGCTGTGACGATCCATAAGGCGCAAGGGTCGCAATGGGACACGGTTCAGGTCTTTGCGCCAGACATCTACGCAGCCGCCCGCATGGGCCGTACTGAGGCCGGGCAACCGTTGTGGAAGCGCCTAGCTTATGTCGCCATAACCCGCGCACAGGAGAGGCTAATCTGGGTTGTGCGGAACCGCTTGTCGAAACCGACCCACCCGTTGCGTGTGGATGACCTGCGTGCGGTTGCGGCACCATCCCTGACATTGGAGCCGGAAGAGACATGAAGACGATCATCGTGACCGGCGCAAGCTCGGGCATAGGCCGCGCCACCGCCGAGCTGTTTCTGTCAGAAGGATGGACTGTCGGGCTTCTGGCCCGCAGCGCTGACAAACTTCTTGCTATGGCACAGCATAACGCCTCGGCGATCCCGCTGGTTGCCGATGTGACTAACCCGGATGCCGTTGCAAACGCCTTTACTGCATTCACCCGACAGACCGGGCGACTGGACGTGCTGTTCAACAATGCCGGGATTTTTGCCTCTGGTGGCACCATCGACGAGATCGCGCTTGAGGATTGGTACGGCTCGGTCAATGTGAACCTGAACGGCATGTTCCTGTGTGCACGGGCTGCATTTGCTGCGATGCGGGCTCAGGCGCAGGGGGGGGGGCGTATCATAAACAACGGTTCAATCGCTGCTCATGTGCCGCGCCCGAACTCGGTGCATTATTCTGCGACGAAACACGCGATTACCGGTCTGACGCGCAGCCTGTCTCTGGACGGGCGGAGTTTTGGAATTGCCTGTGGTCAGATCGACATCGGAAATGCGCGCACCCCGATGGTGCAAGGGCTGGTCGATGAGGCACTTGCCGAAGGCCGCGACCCTGATCCCACCATGGATGTCGGGGATGCCGCCCGCTCGGTACTGCATATGGCCGAACTGCCGCTTGAGGCGAATGTGCAGTTCATGACCGTTATGGCCACGACCATGCCATATATCGGTCGCGGGTGACGATCAGTTCTCGCGCAGTAGGCGGAAGGCTGTCGAAGCGCCCCAACCGGCGGCAATCGCGATGGCCAGTGACATAAGCCCGTACCAAATGGGTTGTTCACGCGACATCGCGTACAAGAAACGCTCAAGCCCGACTTTGCGTACTCCTATCGAGGTTTCAAAGGTCGAGACCACCTTTCCGTCTCGTGTCAGGAAGATACGGGCGCTGTAGTCGCCTTCGGTCAGGTCCGACGGCATGTCGATTGATGTGCGGAACAACGTCTGTTCGTCCACAGCCACTGTGTTTTCCCGGATCGAGTACAGCCCTTCATCTTCGCGGATGCGGATGACCGCCTCGGAAAAATCCTGTGCGCCTTGAATGCTCATGTCCGCACCGACCGACCGGATGGCACGCTCGATCGAAACCTTATAGCGTAGGTCTTCGGTCTGGGTCAGAACCTCGGAAAACGGGGCGCTGGTGGCAACGGCGTAGAAGCTTGGTGCCAGATCAACAACAAGGCTGTCGGTGTTCACCCAGATACCGAACCGTTTCTCTTTGCGGCGTACGGTGACTGGTTCGGATGGGCCGACCACCGATACGATGACCTCAAGCGGTGGACCGTCCGGGATTGGAGCTTCGCGCTTTACCGCGCCGAAAACCAGTATTTCGGACCCGTCAAAATTGGCGGTAATCGACACCCGATCCTGACTTAGGCCCAGAACAACCTGTTCTTCGGCTGCGTAGGCTGGCAGACAGATCAGACAAAGAAGAGCAATCAGACGCAGCATCTTAATGCCCTCCTGCATCGCCAAGCGAATACAACTCGGCGGGTTGAAGCAGAAGATCAAGCGCCAGCTTGCCGCAGACAACAAGTACCAGAGCCGCCAACAAAACACGCAGTTGTTCAGCCGGCATTCGGGCACCGATGACTGTTCCGATTTGGGCACCAACTACGCCACCGACGAGCAGAAGAACCGCCAACACGACATCAACGGTATAGTTGGTGGTGGCGTGCAGCATAGTGGTAAAGGCGGTTACAAAGATGATCTGAAACAGCGAAGTTCCGACAACAACCTTGGTCGGCATGCCCAATAGGTAGATCATCGCGGGCACCATGATAAACCCGCCGCCGACACCCATGATAGCAGACAGGACACCGACAAACAGGCCTACGACAAGCGGTGGAATGACCGAGATGTACAGGCCCGACGTCCGAAACCGCATCTTGAACGGCATGGCGTGCACCCAACCGCGCTGGCGTCGTTTCGGAGGCGGCGTGCCGCCTTTCCGCGTTTTTCTAATCGCGTTCAGGCTTTCGACAAACATCAGACTGCCGATGATGCCCAGAAATACGACATAGCAAAGTTTGACCAGCAGATCGACCTGTCCGAGGCTCTTGAGATAGTTGAAGACAACAACACCCAACGCAGCGCCTGTCAGCCCTCCGACCAAAAGGACTGTACCCATTTTAAGGTCCACGGTTCGGCGCCTGAAATGCGCCAGCACCCCAGAAAATGATGAAGCAACAATTTGGTTTGCCTCGGTTGCGACCGCAACCGCAGGCGGAATGCCGATGAAGAACAGCAGTGGAGTCATCAAAAACCCACCGCCAACGCCAAACATTCCAGACAGAATGCCCACCATTCCACCCAGTCCAAACAGTAGAAACGCGTTTACGGATACTTCGGCAATCGGGAGGTAAATCTGCATGGCTTCTTCTAGACAGGAGAGGCCGTACCACGCGGTGTGGCAAAGCCATTGGTAACATAAATCTCAACAGACGAAGCGCGCGTGCCAGGTGGGGCCATCTAGTTGTTTCCGTGGCTCAACCTGAAAATAGTCGATAGCATGGCTGCGGAACTGATGCGGGACACGTCCATACCCCCTTAGAGCGGTTGCGGCATACAAAATCAACTCTGTATGCCGCTTTGCAGCAAACAGGACTGAGGGGCAGTCCTGAACTGGCTCTATCAGCGTTCCTTTACATATGGTTCGCCGCCTGCGCGTGGCGGTATGGCCTTGCCGACGAACCCGGCAAGAATCACCACGGTCAGGATATAGGGCAGAGCGTCCATGACCTGCACCGGGATCACGACCCCGCCCAAATCGATGTTCTGGAACCGCAAGGCAATGGCCTGCAACAGCCCGAACAAGAGGCATGCCCACATCGCGTGCCACGGACGCCATTTTGCAAAGATCAGAGCAGCCAGTGCGATAAATCCGCGCCCAGCGGTCATCTCTTTCACAAAGCCTGCTTGCAGCGCGGTGGCCAGGTAGGCACCTGCGATGCCGCAAAGTACGCCGCAAATCGCAACCGCTGCGTAGCGGAGACCTACAACCGAAACTCCAGCAGTATCCACCGCCGCAGGATTCTCTCCGACCGCGCGCAGACGCAGCCCGAACCGGGTGCGGAACAGAATCCACCAAGTCAGTGGCACCATAAGGAAAGCCACATACACCAGAATGGAATGGCCAGACAGAAGCTCGGAATAGGCCATATGCAGGGGATTGGTTTCAGACATCAGCTCGGAAACCGGACGGCCTGTCAGTTCGGCGTCAGCCGGACCGATCGCATAAGGGAATTCTGCAGATTCAAACCGCCCTTCACCGAACAATGATGGCGTACGACCACCCTGCTTGAACCAGCTTTGGGCGACAAGAACGGTCATACCTGAGGCAAGAAAGTTGATCGCAACCCCCGAGATAAGCTGATTGCCCCGGAACGTGATCGACGCAAACCCGTGTAGCGCCGAAAGGACCAGAGATGCCGCGATCCCGGCCAGCAATCCCAGCCACACCGAACCGGTTACGGCGGCGACGGCAGCCGAGAAGAATGCTGACATCAGCATCTTGCCTTCAAGGCCGATGTCGAAGATGCCCGCGCGCTCGGAGTATAGACCGGCCAGACAGGCAAGCAGCAAAGGCGTAGCCAGTCGGATGGTCGAATCCAGAACCTGGATGAGTGTCAGGAAGAAATCCATCAGGCCGACCCCTTCCGAAGCGCCATGAACAGCTTTTCAAGCGGCATGCGCACCATGTTGTCCAGTGCTCCGGTAAACAGAATGACCAACGCTTGGATGACCACGATCAGTTCGCGCGGAATTGATGTCCAAAGCGCCAGTTCGGCACCGCCCTGATACAGAAACCCAAACAGAACAGCGGCTAGAAATACCCCGAATGGATGCGACCGACCCATCAGTGCCACGGCAATTCCAATGAAACCCGCGCCTTCGGTTGCGTTCAGCACCAACCGCTCGGCTTCGCCCATCACGTTGTTGACTGCCATCAGGCCCGCCAGAGCGCCCGAGATCAGCATGGCAATAATCGTGATACGTACAGGCGAGATACCAGCGTAGACGGCACCGGTTTCCGAATGGCCGTAGGCGCGGATTTCATAGCCCAGCCGAGTTCGCCAGATCAGCGCCCAGACAACAAAACACGCAAGGATTGCGACGAAGAACGAGATGTTGGCAGGCGCACCTCGGAAAACGATGTTTTCGGCGCTCGAGAACATCGACTGGAAAGTCGGGAGATGCACTGCCTCGGGGAAACGAGCCGTTGCTGGATCTTGCGACCCTTGCGGGCGCATGACGTTGACCAGCATGTAATTCAGGAAAGCGGCAGCGATGAAATTGAACATGATCGTGGTGATCACGATATGGCTGCCCCGCTTCGCCTGCAGATAGGCCGGGATCGCGGCCCAGGCTGCACCGAAGATCATCGAAGCAGCACAGGCGGCCAGCAAAGCTATTGTCCAATGCGGCCAAGGAACCGATAGGCAGACGATGGCAACGCCCAGTCCGCCCAGCATGGCCTGACCCTCGCCGCCGATGTTGAACAAGCGCGCGTGAAAGGCAACTGCAACCGCGAGTCCGGTGAAGATGAAGTTCGTTGCATAATAAAGTGTATAGCCCCAGCCGTAGGTTGACCCTAGGGCCCCAGTGACCATCAGATTTACCGCCTCAAGCGGATCTTCCCCGATGGCCAGGATCACGATTGCCGAAAGGATTGTGGCTAGAAGCAGACTGATTAGCGGGATCAGTACCACATCGGCCCATTTGGGCATTTTTTCCATGGTTCAGGCGGCCTCTCCTGCAACACCGGCCATCAGCAGGCCCAGTTCTTTTTCATCCGTCTCGGCGGGCAGACGCTCGCCCATGATATGTCCGTCAAACATAACCGCGATCCGGTCCGAGAGTGAGAAGATCTCTTCCAACTCGACCGAAACCAGCAGTATCGCCTTGCCCTGATCCCTCAAGGCGACGATCTGTTTATGAATGAACTCGATGGCACCGATATCCACGCCGCGCGTGGGTTGGCCCACCAGCAGCAGATCGGGATTGCGCTCGATTTCTCGTGCAACGACGATTTTCTGTTGATTGCCGCCCGAGAAGCTTTTTGCCGTCAGCCAGCCATTGGGCGGGCGCACGTCGAACTTCTCGATCTTGGCTTCGGTGTCGGCACGCAGGGCGGCGTTGTCCATGAACAGCCCGCGTTTGTAAGCAGGGTCGCGGTGGTAGCCGAACGCCACATTCTCCCACGCGTGAAAATCCATGATCAGGCCTTCGCGCTGCCGATCCTCGGGGACATGAGCGATATGTCGGGCGCGCCGCGCTTGCCCGTCCGATCCGGGGCCGTGCAACGCCAGAGGCTCGCCGTTCAGTTTGATCGAGCCTACCCCGGGTCGCATACCGCCCAAAACTTCAAGCAGCTCGGACTGCCCGTTGCCAGCAACGCCCGCGATGCCAACGATCTCACCCGCGCGAACGGTTAGGTCGATGCCTTTGACACGCTCGACACCGGCCGAATCGGTGACACTGAGGTTTTCGATTTCCAGAACCGGTTTGCCCGGCTGTGCAGGCACCTTATCAACCTGTAGCAAGACCTTGCGGCCAACCATCAATTCGGCCAGGGCCTGCGGATTGGTATCAGCTGTTTTGACGGTGGCGGTCATCTCACCACGGCGCATAACCGAAACCGTATCGGTGTTCTCCATGATTTCGCGCAGCTTGTGCGTGATCACGATGATTGTTTTACCCTCGGACCGCAGCCGATCGAGAATGCGAAACAGCTGGTCCGCCTCGGCAGGGGTAAGAACGCCCGTGGGTTCGTCCAGAATCAGAATTTCGGCCTTGCGGTAGAGCGCCTTGAGAATCTCAACCCGCTGCTGCATGCCCACACCGATCTCATCGATGCGTTTGTCAGGGTCGACGAACAGTTCGTATTCTTCCTCTAGATCTTTCAGCTCTTTCCGGGCTTTCGCCAGCGACGGAGCCAACAGCCCACCGTCTTCCGCACCCAGAACGATGTTTTCCAGAACGGTGAAATTCTCGACCAGTTTGAAATGCTGAAACACCATCCCGATGCCCGAGGCGATCGCCGCCTGGCTGTCAGGGATGTCGGTCTTGGTGCCGTTGATCCAGATTTCGCCTTTGTCGGCTTTGTAAAATCCGTAGAGGATGCTCATCAGCGTGGATTTGCCCGCTCCGTTTTCACCGATGATCCCGTGGATCGCTCCGCGGGCGACGCTGATGGAAATATCTTTATTAGCCTGAACCGGCCCAAAGGCTTTGGAAATCCCTTTGAGTTCAATGGCGGGGACGGTCATATCTTGTCCTTGGGTTGCCGAAAGGGCCGCATGCGGCAGAGTGGTGCAGGGCGGAGGCCATGGCCCCCGCCCCCAGTTACATCAGAACTGCAGTGCAGGGCAGCTGTCGTTCTCGTAGTAGCTGACAACGCTTACGTTGCCATCGATGATGTCGCGACGGGCACTTTCAATGGCCGAGCTCATTTCTTCGCTCACCAGTTCCGCGTTGTTTTCATCCATCGCAACGCCAACGCCATCTTGTGCAAGACCCATGGTGTAAACACCGGTCTGGACGTCTTCGCCAGCTTTCATGGCGTCATATACAGCAACGTCCACACGCTTGAGCATCGAGGTCAGGACCTTGCCCGGGTGCAGGTGGTTCTGGTTGCTATCGACACCGATTGACAGGATGCCTTCGTCGGCTGCGGTTTGCAGAACGCCAACACCGGTACCGCCCGCAGCGGCGTAAATCACGTCAGCACCCTGGCTGATCTGTGCTTTGGTCAACTCCGAGCCCTTCACCGGGTCGTTCCATGCTGCAGGGGTGGTGCCTGTCATATTGGCAACAACGTTGATGTCCGGGTTCACGGACTTCGCACCTTGTGCATAACCACAACCAAAGTGACGGATCAGAGGGATATCCATACCACCGATAAAGCCCACTGTGCCGGATTGGGACGCCATCGCCGCCATCATGCCGACCAGGTATGATCCTTCATGTTCGGCAAATCCGATCTGGCGAATGTTCGGGGCTTCCAGCCAGGTCACGTCGACCGCAACGAATTTGGTATCCGGATAGTCACCTGCCACTGCAGCCAATGGATCGGCCATGGCGAAGCCCATTGTGATAATCGGGTTTGCGCCCGCTTCGGCAAAGCGGCGAAGCGCCTGTTCGCGTTGCGCTTCCGACTGAAGCTCGATCTCGCGATAGCTTTTGCCGGTCTGTTCCGCCCAACGCTGAGCGCCATTATGCGCGGCTTCGTTGAACGATTTGTCGAACTTGCCACCCAGATCAAAGATAAGGGCCGGTTCTGCCATAGCAGCACCTGCTGTTAGTGCAACCGCAGCGGCTGCGCCCATCAAGGATTTCATAAATGTCATTTGTTACTCCCGTTGGCTGTTATCGGTCCGGGGCTTAATCCCCCGGTACCCACTCAGAGCGAGCATACCTGTTGTGATGGCGGGAATTGAAGCTGTTTGCAACAGCTTCGGTCAACACATTTTTGACCATATGGTCTAAAAAAGCGAATATTTTTCGCTCAAGGGGCGTTCCATGACGATCGCATCGGCGTTTGGGCCACTTTTGCGATGATAATAGGCTGCGCGATTGCCGCATGCCGTGTATCCGCTGGTTTGGTACAGAGATATCGCCGAATGGTTATCTGAGGCAACGTCCAGAAATGCACGGATTGCACCGAGTTCTCGTGCCTTGGCGTGCCAGTCTGCCATGATGCGCCGCGCCAGCCCGCGTCTTTGATAGTCTGGACGTGTCGCGATCGTGAGCAGCTCGGCCTCTTCGCCGATCACTTGAATGAGGGCGAAAGACCGTTTGTCGCCAACAACATGGGTAAAGCGATTGGCAATCAGATTGCTGAATTCTTCCGCGCTCCACGGGCGTGATTGTGTGAAGGCTGCGGCGTGGGTTTCTGCCATGTCCTGTGGTGTCATTCGTCCAAAAGCACCGGTGGGACATCGCTTGAAGGGGCCGCATCTGCAGGGCGGACATAAAGCGGAGCGGGTGGCGCTTGAACTGTCGTCCAACGACCAGCGGCCACCTGGGCGATCGCACGAACCTGCTGTTCAGGGTCATCGCAGAAATACAATGGCCCAATATCGGACGCAGCATGACGTGAGGTCAGGTAAGGCAATTCCCCCTGAGGCTGCAGATAAACCTGATCGCGCGGTGCGACAATCGCCGGGAGATGCCCGTCGGGCGCAATTTCCGCAACTGCATCAAACCCCGACACCCCAACCGCCGGCACACCAAGCCCAAGCGCCAACCCGCGCGCTGCGGATACCGAGATTCGGATGCCGGTGAAATTCCCGGGGCCGATTCCGACGCCGATCGCGTCAAGGTGCCGCCATGTGCAATTGTTCCGGGTCAGGATTTCTTCAAGCAAGGGCATCAACCGTTCCGCCTGCCCACGAGTCATCGCCTCGGCGTGCGATGCGATAATCTTGCCCTCTCGCAGCAAAGCGGCCGCGCAATGCGCGGCCGATGTATCGAATGCCAAAATCGTCGGTTCAGACGGCAACAGGGCGAACCTCGGTCACTTCGGGGATGTAGTGACGCAACAGATTCTCGATCCCCATTTTCAGCGTTAGGGTCGAGGACGGACAGCCCGCGCAGGCTCCCTGCATGTGCAGATAAACAACGCCGCGGTCGAAGCCGTGGAAGGTGATGTCACCGCCGTCCTGAGCCACAGCAGGACGCACGCGGCTATCCAGCAGATCTTTGATCTGGTTGACAATCTCTGCATCTTCGCCGGTGTGTTCAGCGTGGCCCGAGGCGGTCTCTGCGCCTGCGCCCATAACCGGTTGGCCGGACTGGTAATGCTCCATCACAGCGCCGAGAATTGCGGGCTTGATGTGATCCCACTGCACGTCATCAGATTTGGTTACCGTGACAAAATCGTTGCCGAAGAACACGCCTGTTACGCCGTTTACACCGAATATGCGTTTGGCGAGCGGTGATTTTTCTGCAGCGTCGGCGCTTGGAAAATCAGCGGTGCCTGCTTCCAGAACCGTCTGGCCGGGTAGGAATTTTAGTGTGGCCGGGTTGGGTGTGGATTCGGTTTGAATGAACATGGCGCGGCTCCGTCTAAGATGCACCTGATATGCGCGTCCGTGCGGGGGAAGTCAAGATTTGGAACCGTTCTAAATTGTGGCGGCGTAAGAAATCGCATCATCCAGACGATCATCACCCCAGAACAGCTCGTCCCCAATAACGAAACTCGGCGCACCAAAGATGTGTTTAGCCTTGGCCTGAGTAACTTGCTCGAACAAGGCAGCCTTGATCGCGGGGTCGCTTATCCGATCCATCAGATCAGTCGAAACGCCAGATTTGGTAAGGCACTCAACCAGAACCGCCGGATTCGATATATCACGACCGGAACCAAACTGCGCAGAATAGACAGTGCGTACAAAGGCTGCCCGTTGATCAGCTGGTTCGATCGCCAGCGCTAGCCTTGCTGCTTTCAAGCTGTTTTGCGGAAATGGCTCAGGCCGCCGAAATGGTAAATCGCGCGCGGCGCAAAGCCGTTCCATGTCTCGCCACATGTACCGACCTTTTGACGGGTAGAGGTTGAACGGCGAGTTGTTCCATCCCTGTTCAGCAAAGATCGGCCCCAGAAGGAATGGGTGCCAATCTATGGCAACTCCATATTCCGAAGCCGCCTGCTGGATACGCATCGCGCTGAGATAAGAATAGGTCGATGCGAAGTCGAACCAGAACTGCAGCTTCGCGGACATAAATTCACCTCAGGTGATGGCTTCCAGCTTCTCTTTGCTCAGATCGCCGGGCACGATGGTAATAGGAATGGGCAAGCTTCCAGAGTTCCGGGTCAGTTGTGTCACCAACGGTCCGGGGCCTTTTTTGTCGGTACCTGCACCCAGAACCAATACGCCGATCTCGGCATCGGATTGGACATGTTCAATGATTTCGGCCACCGGATCGCCTTCACGGATTGCCAATTCGGGCTCGACACCCTGTTTGTCGCGCATCCATTTGGCGAACACCTCGAAATGGGCGTGAATACGTTCACGCGCTTCTTCGCGCATCACCTCGGCAACACCGATCCAGTGGTTGAATTCGTCCGGTGGAATTACCGAAAGAACCGTAACCCCGCCGCCAGTATGTGCCGCACGCATAGCGGCAAAGCGCATGGCGTTCAGGCATTCACGGCTGTCGTCCAGAACGACTAGGAACTTGCGCATGTTTGTCCTCGTTTGTTTTCGGGATCATGCCCCACAGGGTAAGCAGTGGCAACTGAAACAGAAAAGGAGCAGATCAGCAATTGCTTGCAGCCCAATCCCAGTACATCTCGCGTGTGCGACGGGCGATTGGGCCCACCTGATACTGGGTGTCATCCAGCGCGGTGATTGGCGTCACTTTGCTCATGTTACCGCTCATGAACACTTCGTCCGCGTCGTGAAAGTCATCGAAACTCAGCACGGTTTCATGCACGGTTACCCCGTCGGCGCGCAGGTTTTTAATATGCCGCGCGCGTGTAATCCCGGCCAAGAATGTCCCATTGGGGATTGGAGTAAAAACCTCACCATCGCGCGCCATGAAGATATTTGCGGTCGCAGTCTCGGCCACATGCCCCATCGCGTCGGCCACAAGGGCGTTCGAAAAGCCCTTGCTGCGTGCCTCCTGCAACATCCGGGCATTGTTCGGATACAGGCACCCTGCCTTTGCATTGACCACAGCGGATTCCAGGACAGGACGGCGGAACCGAGTGGTTGTCAGCGTCGCCGAGGCGGTTTCGGGTGCCATTGGGATTTCTTCAAGACAGATGGCAAAGCCAGTGCTGTTTTCCTGAGGGACGATGGCGGTGTGATCCCCGTCGATGCCCCAATACATGGGGCGAATGTAAACGGCGGTGTCTGGTGCGTAACTCTGTAACCCTTCGTAAACCAGATCGACCATCTGTTCGGTTGTTACAGAAGGTGTCAGCATCAGCGCCTCGGCTGAACGGTTCACGCGGGCACAATGGGCATCCAGATCCGGGGTCATTCCATCAAAGTACCGGGCACCGTCAAACACCGATGAGCCCAGCCATGCGCCATGGTCAGCAGCGCGCATGATCGGTGCGTCCCCGTCATGCCATTGGCCGTTGAAATAGGTGCGGATGTTTTTGCCGACTGCCATTGCGCCCTCCCTCAAGCTTCGGGGAAACCTAGGTTGGGGCTGACGCAAGGTCCAGCAGATTATCCGTGATGCTGGGGCAGCGCTTCGCGTTTGACCATTGTGCGCAAAGCGAAGTTTGATCGTAGGTTTCGAATGCCCGAAATTTTCATAAGCCGGTTTTCCAGAAATGCATCAAACGCATTGAGGTCTTTGGCAACCACGCGCAGCAGAATGTCGCGTGATCCGGTCATGAGGTAGCATTCCATCACCTCGTCGCAGCGACGAATGGCCTTTTCGAAGGAATCGATGGCGTTGCGATCCTGTTTCTCCAACTCGACAGACACAAAGATTGTGACGCCGAATCCAAGCCGCTCGGGGTCGACCTGTGCGGCGTAGCCGGTGATAATCCCGTCCCGCTGCAGCCGATCCAAACGCCGTGCGCAGGGTGTCGGGGACAGCCCGACATGCTCCGCCAAATCAATGACAGTCATACGGCCATCGTTTTGAAGGGCGCGGACTATCTTGGAATCGATATCATCCATGGCGAAAAACTCCACAAAAGTTTTCAATTTTAGATGTTAGCACCAAAAATTTCCCTAATATAGTGACAAAAGGGTGAAAATCACTCGACGATAGGTGGCAAACTCTCGGAAGCATTCCGGAGGAGAAGAATGGACATCACCATCGTAGACGCGCCAGAGCACGAGCGCGTGGTCGAATTCAAAGATAACTCACTTGGTCTATTGGGCTACATCGCGATCCACTCAACGCAACGTGGCCCCGCTGCGGGTGGTGTGCGCATGCGCCCTTATGGCCACCCAGCCGAGGCCCTGGACGATGCTTTGCGACTGGCAAGGGGCATGACGTTCAAGAACGCCGCGGCAGATCTGCCGCTCGGGGGAGGCAAGGCTGTCATTATCGGGGATCCTCATGAGGATAAATCACCTGAACTTTTGCAGGCCTTTGGGCGCGTGATTCAAGGTTTGAACGGTCTGTACTGGACGGCAGAAGATATGGGTATGACGCCTGCAGATATGGCGCATATCGGGTCTAAAACCGAATTTGTGGCTGGGCTGGCGGAAGGTGAGTTCGCCAGCGGTGATCCGTCTCCGATAACGGCGCGCGGGATATTCAATGCTGTCCGGGTGACAGCGCAGCACCGGTTCAGGCTTTCTGGCCTTAAAGGCCTGACGGTATCGGTTCAGGGTCTTGGCCATGTAGGCGAGCATTTGTGCCAGTTGTTGCACGATTCTGGTGCGCAGTTAATCGTAACTGACATCGACACCCGGCAAGCGGCCCGCGTGGCCGAACGGTTTGCGGCACGGGTCGTTGCACCCGATGCGATCTACGGCGTTGAAGCGGATATCTTTGCGCCTTGTGCGATCGGCGGCATCCTGAACGAAACGAGTATTCCATTACTGAAAGTCGGCGCTGTGGCCGGAGGGGCAAATAATCAGTTGTCCAGCGATCGGGACGCGCAGTTGCTCCACGAGCGTGGCATTCTTTACGCCCCTGACTTCGTCGCCAATGGCGGTGGTATCGTGAATGTGGCGACGGAAATCCTCCGTGTCGCAGAGCGTGAAGCTTGGGTCGCCGGTAGGTTGCAGGCGCTGGAGCAGACGATGGATCGCATCCTGACACGGGCCAAAGCCGAAGCGGTCAGCCCGCACGAAGTTGCGGAATCCATCGTGCACGAGATGCTGAGCCTGCAGGCGGCATAAGAGCCGACGGAACGAAAAACGCCGCCCGAGAAAGGGCGGCGTTCTTTTTGGATTGCGATCGCGTGGTCAGGACTTGCCCGCACCGACCATCCCTACAATCTCGTAGGTCTGCTGCAGAATCGGGGCCGCGATTGCACGTGCCCGTTCAGCACCTCGGGCGAGAATCTGATCAATCTCGGCCTCTTCGCCCATCAGGCGCGCCATTTCGGTTGAAATGGGCGAGAGTTTCGAGACCGCAAGTTCTGCCAACAATGGCTTGAACTCACCGAATTGCTTCCCGCCGACCTCAGCCAGCACTTGTGCGGCCGTCTGGTCGCTAAGCGCGGCATAGATATTCACCAGATTGCGCGCCTCGGGACGGTCTTCAAGGCCATCGACCTCCGATGGCAAAGCGTCCGGATCGGTCTTGGCTTTACGGATCTTCTTGGCGATGGCGTCGGCATCATCGGTCATGTTGATCCGCGTCATATCAGACGGGTCTGACGACGACATCTTCCGGGACCCGTCACGCAGGTTCATCACACGGGGCGCAGGCCCACCGATGACCGGTTCGGTTACCGGAAAGAAATCGACGCCATAGTCATGGTTGAACTTGATTGCGATGTCGCGCGTCAGTTCCAGATGTTGCTTCTGGTCTTCACCAACAGGCACATGGGTCGCGTGATAGACCAGAATGTCTGCCGCCATCAGGGCAGGATAGGCGAACAGACCCAGCGAAGCATTCTGCGCATTCTTACCGGCCTTGTCCTTGAACTGTGTCATTCGCTGCATCCAGCCGATACGGGCGATGCAGTTGAAGATCCATGCCAGCTGTGTGTGCTCGGGCACCTGGCTCTGATTGAACAGGATGGATTTCTCGGGATCCAGACCAGCGGCAATGAACCCCGCGCAAACTTCGCGGGTCTTTTCACGCAGACGATCCGGATCTTGCCAGACAGTAATCGCGTGGAGGTCGACCATGCAGTAGACGGTCTCGTATTCCGGCCCCTGCATATCCACGAAACGTTTAAGTGCACCCAGGTAATTACCCAAGTGCAGGTTTCCTGAAGGCTGGATGCCGGAAAACACGCGCGGCGTGAATTGGGTCTCGGTCATCGAAGGAAACTCCTGTCTGGAAAAATCAGCCCCCGTCGCTTACCCATGAGGCCAAGGGACGTCAACAGCCGCGAAAGGCCAGCCCAATGAGCAGTGAGCATTATACACCGCCCGTGAACCCTCTGCCGCCGGTCGTGGTGGCGCTGGTTCTGTTCATCATCGGGATTGAACTGATCTTCTTGCTTGGCAGCAGGGGCTTGGTCGGAGGGCCGACTGCTGTTGGTTGGCGCTTGGATGCGTTGCAGCAATATACCTTTTCGCCCGATATATTCGATTGGATGGTCCAGAACGGGCGCTGGCCGTTCGAACATGTGATCCGCTTTGTCACATATCCCTTTGTTCAGGCCAATTTCACACAAGCTGTGTTTGTCTGCGTGTTTGTTCTGGCGATGGGGAAGATGGTGGCTGAGGTCTTTGGCAGCGTCGCCATGCTGATCATATTCGTCTTGTCCGGTGTCGGCGGAGCGTTGGCCTATGCGGTGCTGTTGAACCCGCCATATCCATTGGTTGGTGGGTTTCCTCCGGTCTACGGGCTAATCGGTGCGTTCACGTGGTTGCTATGGCGCAAGCTTTCTCTGGTGGGTGAAAACCAATCGCGCGCATTCAGCCTGATCGCGGTTCTTATGGGCATTCAGTTGCTGTTCGGTCTGATCTTCGGTGGGACCTCGGATTGGGTCGCCGATCTGGGCGGTTTTGCCACCGGGTTTGGTTTGTCTTTCTTTCTGGCTCCGGGTGGATGGGCGCGTATCCTTAGCAAAACCCGGCGGGATTGATGCGCTTTAGCTACGGCGCAGCGCTGTTCGGAATTCCGAAATCCTGAAGGCCCCCAAGAGGTGCCCCAAAAGGAAGTAGGCCACCGCCGCAGTTACAATGAGCACGATCAGCGCAAGGTAACGCCAGCCTGGTACGCCGAACGTCCAGCCGAAGAGGTTAATGGCCGTAAACAACACCACCCCCATGCCAGCCGATGCCGCCACGACCCGCCAGATCCGCTGTTTGAACCGGTCATCAAATCGGGCTTCGTCGCCCATTCTGCGCGCGCCGATTGCAAGCAGCGCAACCATGGCCCAGCCAGCAGTCGACGCTGCGATTGCGGGCGCAATCCACCCGACAATGGGATAAAGCCCAAAGGCAAGTCCGGCATTCACCACCATCGCAACCACTGCGTATCGAAACGGTGATTTGGTATCTTCGCGGGCGAAGAACAAGGGTTGCAGCAGCTTTTGCAGCATGAATGCGGGCAGCCCGATACCATAGATGGCCACGGCCAAGGCGGTCGCCGCTGTATCTTCGGCGCTGAACTGGCCGCGTTGGAACAGGACCGAGACCAACGGGCCGGGGATGATCATAAAGGCAACTGTCGAAGGCAAGGTCAGCAGCAGAGTAAACTCTCCGGCTCTTGAAAAGGCGTTGCGTGCTCCATCTTTGTCGTCTGCGCGCAGGCGGCGCGACAGGTCGGGTAACAGCACGATGCCGACGGCAATGCCAACCACTCCGAGCGGCAGTTGATACAAACGATCTGCGGCAAACAGCCAACTGACTGCCTTTTCGGTTTTTGATGCCACAAGCTGTCCGACTACAAGATTGACTTGCGTTACGCCCATGGCCAACGCCGCAGGAACCGCGATCCGCACCATGCGGCGCATTTCCGGGCTGAGCTTTGGCCGACCGAGCCGAATGCGAATTCCGGCGCGTTCAGTCGCAATCCAGACAAGCGCCAATTGCGCGATGCCTGCGACTGGGATGACCGCGATGAGCCAGCGTATGATGTCTCCACCAGATATCGCGCCAAAGATTAACGCGGAGCAGGCGAATATGTTCAGCAGCACAGGAGCGGCGGCTGCAGCGGCGAAGCGCCCGGTAGCGTTCAATACTCCGGAAAACAGCGCAGCGAGGGACATAAACAGGATGTAGGGGAACACGACGTAACCATAATCCACCGCCAGATCGAAGCGTTCATCACCATAGAATCCTTCGGCGGTTATCCAAACCAACGCGGGCATGAAGACCATCGCCAGACCGACTAGCGCCAACACCGCCACCGCCAACAGGTTAAACGCATCCTGTGCGAAACCTTCGGCGTCTTCACCGCCTTCAAGGCGTTTTGAGAACATTGGAACAAAGGCTGCGTTGAATGCTCCCTCGGCAAAGAAGCGGCGGAACATATTGGGTAGTCGGAAGGCTGCGACGAAAGCGTCCATCACCGGTCCGGGCCCGATATAAGCGGTCAGCAGGATTTCCCGCAAAAAGCCCAGAATGCGGCTTGCCAAGGTCCAGAACCCAACGGTAAAAAAGCCCGAAATCAGGCGGATCGGCTTCATGATGCGGCCCGCTCGGCACCTTCGGTGATGGCCGCGCGCAGCTTGGCTTCCAACCCGCGTTGCTTGGCCTCAGAGTGGTATTTCAGGCCGAACATATCCTTGACATAGAACGTGTCGACCACCTGTTCGCCATAGGTGGCGATCACTGCGTTCGCGATATAGACATTGGCGGCTGCCATCGTGCGCGTCAAATCATATAGCAATCCGGGCCGGTCGCGGGTGTCGACTTCGATGATCGTGTAAATCTCTGAACCTTCGTTGTCGAAGGTGATATGGGTCGGGACGTTGAAGGCGCGTTCGCGCTTCTTGATCTTGTCGCGGGATTTCAATGCGTCCCGTGCGACCACCTCACCCCTGAGTGTCTTGTGAATCATCTGGGTCAGCCGAGGCAGGCGCGTGGCCTCGAAGGGATGGCCCTCGGCGTCCTGAACCCAGAACGCATCAGTTACATATCCGTCTTTCGTCGTATAGCTGCGGGCATCAACCACGTTGGCTCCTACAAGGGCAAGTGCCCCCGCTATGCGAGAAAAAATACCCGGATGATCACCCATGGCAAAACACGCGCGGGTGGCGTCGCGATCCTCATCCGGATGCAGACGGATTTCTACGGCACCCGGATCGCCGCTGTCCTCCAGCGATTTCAACATTTCCGCGAATTCGACATGTGTCGAAAGGTTCAGTCCCTGCCAATACGGATCATAATGCCGCCCGGTTTCGGTTTTCAGGTCAGATTTGGACCAGTTTTCCAATTCGGCCCGCAACCGCTTTTTCGCCCCATCTCCACGATTGGCTCGGTTAAGCGCCTCCATCCCGGATTCCAGTGCGTGTTTGGTGTCAGCATGCAAAGCGCGCAGCAATGTAGCCTTCCAGTTGTTCCAGGTCGTTGGTCCGACACCGCGGATGTCACAGACTGTCAGCACCGTCAGCAAGTCCAGCCGTTTGACGGTTGCAACAGCTTTAGCGAAATCGCGGATTGTGCGCGGGTCTGAGATGTCGCGTTTTTGCGCCATATCGGACATAAGCAAGTGATAGCGTACAAGCCATTCGACGGTTTCCGAATCCGCCTTGCTCAGCCCTAATCGTGGTGCCACTTTGCGCGCGATTTGCGCACCCAGAATCGAATGATCTTCGGGGCGTCCTTTGCCGATGTCGTGCAGCAACAGAGCCACGTATAGAACCTTTCGGCTAACACCACCCTCCAGGATGGATGACGCCAAGGGCAGTTCCTCGATTAACTCTCCTCGCTCGATCTGCGCCAAATTGACGATGCACTGGATCGTATGCTCGTCCACCGTATAGCTGTGATACATATTGAACTGCATCATCGCCACGATGTGCTCAAACTCTGGCAAAAAGGCTGACAGAACCCCCAACTCGTTCATGCGTCGCAGGGCACGTTCGGGGTTGCCGTGTTTCAGCATCAGATCAAGAAAAATGCGCCGCGCCTCTTTGTCGTTGCGCATCTCATCGTCGATCAGGTTCAGGTTGGCCGTTACCAACCGCATTGCGTCGGGATGGATCAGCATACCCGTGCGCAAACCCTCTTCGAACAACCGTAACAGGTTGACCTTGTCTGACAGGAACGTGTCAGGGTCCGCGATATCCAGACGGCCATGGACCACGCGGTAACCGGCCTTGACGCGAGGGCGACGGCGGAAAATACGTTCCAGCAAGGCCGCGCCCTTCATGTGCGAGGCTTCCAGTTTGGTCAGGAAAATCCGTGTCAATTCGCCCACACGGGTGGCTTCGCGGAAATAGCGTTGCATGAACACCTCGACGGCGCGCCGACCAGCGCGGTCTTGATATCCCATACGATCGGCCACCTCGACCTGCAGATCGAAGGTCAGTTGTTCCGTCGCGCGGCCCGTCACCAGATGCAAATGAGACCTGACGGCCCAGAGGAATTCTTCGGCTTGCGCGAACTCGTCAAACTCTTCGGGCGTAAAGAGGCCCATAGGGACCAGTTCGGCCACGTCCGTTACGCCATAGATGTATTTTGCGATCCAGTAGAGCGATTGCAGGTCGCGTAAGCCGCCCTTGCCCTCTTTGACATTGGGTTCGACCATATAGCGTTCACCCTGCTTCAGGTGCCGCTCATCGCGCTCTTTCAGCTTGGCTTCGATAAATTCCCGCTCGGTGCCTTTGAAAAGATCGGTCTTCAGGCGCGCTTCAAGTTCTTGCGCAAGGGGCTGATCCCCGACGAGATACCGTTGTTCCAGCATGGCGGTACGGATGGTGAAATCATCGGCCCCCAGACGCAGGCAATCTTTAATCGTGCGTGAAGAGTGACCGACCTTCAGCCGCAGATCCCAGAGAATATAGAGCATGGATTCGATCACGCTCTCGGCCCAGGCGGTGATTTTGTACGGCGTCAGAAAAAGCAGATCTACATCGGATGACGGGGCCATCTCACCCCGGCCATAACCTCCCACTGCCAGCACAGCGATTTTCTCGCCTTGCGTGGGATTTGCCAGCGGATGCAGATGCTCGCTGGCGATGCGCATTGCTGTCCCGACCATCTGATCCGTCAGATAGGTATAGGAATGCGTCAGCGGCAGTGCATCAAATGGGCGCTCGGCAAAGGCGTCCGCAATCGCCTTGCGGCCTGTCTTTTGCGCCTCTCGCAGTATGCGCACCGTCTCGGCGCGCAAGGCTGCGTTGTCCGAACTGTTTTCAACAGCGGCGGACAGGTTGGCATTGACCTCGGCGTTGTTAAAAATCTCGTCAGCCGCGCAGATCAGATTGACATCGGGCGCAGAGCCCTGCGTCGGTCGATTAGAATCCGGCGCCAGAGAAGCTTTGTGGGGCAGGGTCAATCACAACCACCTGTTTGTTCTGGATCGTGGCAACAGCCAGACCGCGTTCGTTCGTACCGTTCGGCCGCAGGCGGAAAATACCGCCGACACCCTGAAAACCGGCGTTCTGGGTTAATGCTGCACCTGTCAACGCGTTCGATTTGCCCTGGCTAACCAAGGCTCCGATCGCAGCGATTCCGTCATAGGCAAGCCCGCTGATCGGGTGTGGTGCCTCACCGTAGGTGTTGTTGTAACGCTGGCGATACGCCTGTGCCTTTGCCGGATCGGGAAGTGCGAACCAGCCACCTTGTACGCCAGGCAATTCCAGCGTTTGGGCCGGAATGTCCCAACGTGTCAGGCCGATATACTGAGTTGTCGCAGGCGACACACCAGCCTCGGGCAACAACTGGCTGTAAAGCGGCAGCGCGCCTGCGGTTGTCGCGGTTAGGAAAATCGAATCTGCGCCGGTCGAATCGACCGTTGCTTTGATCGCCGAAACCGAATCGATCACGCCCTGCTGAGACCGATCATATCCAACTGTGCCCGCATTGTTGACGCGGCTATTGCTGAGCGCGGCAGCGATGGCAGACTGGCCTAGCTGGCCCGCTGAGTCATTGCTGTGCACAATGACAGTACTGTTTTTGCCCTGCTGTCCGGCGTAGTTCACCAGCCTGTTGGCCGTGTTCTGGAAAGTGGGGCCAAGCACATAGACATTGCCGCCCGCAATGCTGGTGTTGTTCGAGAAGGAAAGCACGTTCACATTGTTGTTTAGCACCGCAAGTCCTGCCGCGTTTGCGGCTTGTGCGTACACTGGCCCAAGAATGATCTTGGCCCCGTCCGCTACAGCTTGCTGTGCAACCGCCGAAGCCGTTCCGGCATTTCCGGCCGTGTCGTAGACGCGCAGATCAATCTTGACGTTCGGCAAATCCGCGATGGCCAGCCGTGCCGCGTTCTCAAGGCTTCGTGCAAGGGCCGCATCGCCAGACTGAGGTGATCCGCTTGGGACCAACAGGGCCACCGGAACCGGGTCAGAGGTGTCGATCGAGGGGCCTCCGCTGATGCCGCCGACTTCACAGGCGGCCAGAAAAGCGGCCGTGGCCAGTACAATGGCGGATTTCGCCAGTTTGCGTGCGGGCTTGCAAACGGTAAACATCTAAAAGAAAACTCCCTGATCCGGCGTCTGAGGGCACCTTGGTCTATTGAACCGCGATAATAAACGTCACGCTGTGAGGGTCCAGCTTTGAATTTCCAAAAGATCAGATTGGCCACTGGGCTGTACTTTATTGCCACCCCAATCGGGACGGCACGCGATATTACGCTCAGGGCGCTCGATGTTTTGGCCTCGGCAGACATGATTGCTGCCGAAGATACGCGCAGCTTGCGACGTTTGATGGAAATCCATGGCGTGCCGCTCGAAGGGCGCCGCATATTGGCCTACCACGATCACAGCGGCGCGGGCGCGCAGGGCAAAATACTTGAGGCGCTGGAACAAGGGCAATCGGTGGCTTACGCGTCCGAGGCGGGAATGCCGCTGATCGCCGATCCCGGCTATGATTTGGGCCGTCAGGCGGCTGAGGCTGGGCACAACGTGACATGTGCACCGGGACCGTCTGCTGTTTTGACGGCGCTGACATTGGCGGGGCTTCCCACGGATGCATTTTTCTTTGCCGGGTTCTTGCCCAATGCCTCTGGCGCACGGCGTTCACGAATCGAATCCCTGCGCAGCGTCCCCGGAACGCTTGTCTTCTATGAATCGCCGAAGCGCGTGGCTGCCTGCCTCTCTGATCTCGCGGATATTTTGGGTGGAGACCGACAGGCGGCCCTGTGCCGTGAACTCACGAAGAAGTTTGAAGAAACTCGCCGAGGGACGCTCGCTGATCTGGCAACAGAGTACGAGGGCGCATCGGTAAAGGGCGAGGTGGTTCTGCTTGTGGACCGCGCCCATTCGCAATCTGTTAAGGACGCTGACGTAGAAGAGGCATTGATAAAAGCATTGCAAACGCATTCGGTGCGTGATGCGGCTGATCTGGTGTCAGAGATGTTCAGCCTGCCGCGCCGCCCGATCTATCAGATGGCTCTGAAGCTGGGAAAGGGATGATATGGCACAGAGATCCGTTCGGGGTTCTGTATCTTATCACGCTGGACAATCCGCCGAACTTTGCGTGGCCGCCGAATACGAGCGACGGGGTTATTCAATCGCAAGACGCAGGTGGCGCGGTGCTGGCGGTGAAATAGATCTGATCGCGCGCAACGCAGATGGGTTGGTCTTCATTGAGGTTAAGAAAAGCCGTAGTTTTGACCGTGCAGCCGCTCGGATTAGTCGCCGACAGATGGATCGAATTTGCGCATCCGCTGCCCAGTTTCTTGAACAGGAGCCTGCTGGTCAGCTGACGAATACTCGGTTTGATGCGGCACTGGTTGATGACACTGGAACTGTTCAAATCATCGAAAACGCCTTTGGTTTGGACTGACCCCCATTGAACCCGTCAAGCCTCTGCGCCATGTATCGAGCGTGGAATTGAGGGATACACCATGAAGATCGCCTTTCAGATGGACCCAATCGGGGCCGTGGATATCAACGCCGACAGCTCTTTCCGTCTGGCAGAAGAGGCTCAGGTACGCGGCCACCAGCTGTTTTTTTATGGCCCGGATCAACTGGCTTACCAGGAAGGCAAGACCACGGCGCGCGGCCATGACATGACGGTGCAACGAGTCGCTGGCAACCCGGCAGTGTTGGGCCCTGAGCGTGAAGTGGACCTTGCTGAATTTGATGTCGTCTGGCTGCGCCAAGACCCCCCGTTTGACATGCACTACATCACCTCGACCCATTTGCTTGACCGGCTAAAGGGGCAGGCCCTGGTGGTTAACGATCCGTTTTGGGTGCGAAACTATCCCGAAAAGCTGCTGGTTCTGGATTTCCCTGAACTGACTCCGCCCACCACGATTGCGCGGGATTTGCGAACCATCAAGGCGTTCAAGGAAAAGCATGGCGATATCATCCTCAAGCCGCTTTACGGCAACGGAGGTGCTGGCGTGTTCCGTCTTGATGCGAATGACCGCAACCTGACATCGCTACATGAGCTGTTCACCGGCTTTTCTCGTGAGCCATTGATTGCGCAGAAATTCCTGCCGGACGTGCGCAATGGCGACAAGCGGGTCATACTTGTCGATGGTGAGCCGGTGGGCGCCATCAACCGCGTTCCGGCTGAGGGCGAGACCCGCTCGAACATGCATGTGGGCGGGCGCCCCGAGAAAATCGGCCTGTCCGAGCGAGATATGGAAATCTGCGCTGCGATTGGACCGTTATTGAAGGAACGTGGTCAGATCTTTGTGGGGATCGATGTAATTGGCGACTACCTGACCGAGATCAACGTGACCTCACCCACTGGTATTCAGGAGCTTGAGCGCTTCAATGGCGTGAACATCGCCGAGAAAATCTGGCAAGCGATTGAGGCGAAACTTTAAGCTCCTGCTTTGGCGCTGATGCGAAAGCTCAGCGCCTCTGCGACATGGGGGCGGCGCACATCCGGCTCACCTTCGAGGTCGGCAATGGTGCGGGCCACGCGTAGGATGCGGTGAAAGGCGCGGGCCGACAGGCCAAAGCGTTCCGCGGCTTTCAGTAATAGTTCTTTGCCCTGGGCATCAGGGGCGGCGATTTCTTCCAGCACATTGCCTTCGACATCTGCGTTTTGACGGGTATTTGGCGTGTCGCGAAAGCGATCTGCTTGTATGGCGCGCGCCGCTTCGACCCGCTCTGCGACGGTCGCAGAGCTGTCGCCGGTAGGCGGCAGGTCGAGATCGGTAAATCCGACCGGAGGGACTTCGATGCGCAGATCGAACCGGTCCACCAACGGCCCTGAGATACGCCCCAAGTAATCTTCGCCACAGACCGGTGCGCGTGAACAGGCGCGGGACGGGTCCGTCAGGTATCCGCATTTGCACGGGTTCGCGGCGGCTACCAGCATAAAGCGGCATGGGTATTTCACATGGGCGTTGGCGCGGGCGACCATTACCTTGCCGGTTTCAATAGGTTGGCGCAGGGTTTCTAAAACTGTGCGCGGAAATTCGGGAAACTCGTCCATGAACAGGACGCCGTTATGCGCCAGTGAAATCTCACCGGGTTTCGCGCCTTTGCCACCGCCCACGATCGCGGCCATCGAAGCGGTATGGTGCGGCTCGCGAAACGGTCTGGCGCGGCTGATGCCACCTTCGTCCAGTAAGCCGCAAAGCGACTGGATCATCGATGTCTCTAAAGCTTCGACCGGGCTCAGAGGCGGCAAAATACTCGGCAGACGCGCCGCCAGCATGGATTTGCCGGAACCCGGTGTCCCGATCATGATCAAATGATGCCGCCCGGCTGCGGCGATTTCCAAGGCGCGTTTGGCGCGCTCTTGCCCCTTCACGTCCCGCAGGTCCCGTGCGTTGGGTGATAGTTTCACTTCGCCCGGTGTCGCAGCGGGCAGCGCAGACTGACCGGTAAAGTGCCTTACTACATCCCCCAACGAGCCCGCTCCGATCACCTGCGTGGCATCCACCCACGCGGCTTCGGCGCTCGAGGCGCTGGGACAAAGCAAGCTGCGATCATCGGCGGCTGCTGTCATGGCAGCGGGCAGCGCGCCGACGACGGGTACCAGAGAACCATCCAAAGACAACTCGCCCAACGCGACAGCGCCCTCGGCAGCATCCGCTGGGATGATTTCCAACGCAGTCAACAAAGCGACGGCGATAGGCAGGTCGAAATGGCTGCCCTCTTTGGGCAGATCGGCAGGCGAAAGGTTAATCGTGATCCGTTTCGACGGCAGCGCGATCGCCATCGAACTTAGCGCGCTGCGTACCCGGTCCCGTGCTTCGGAGACTGCCTTGTCAGGCAATCCCACGATGGAAAAGGCCGGAAGGCCCGGTGAGACGGCGCATTGCACCTCGACCGGGCGGGCATCGACTCCTTGAAAGGCAACAGTGTGGGCGCGGGCGACCATGGCAATCCTGTTCTTGGTTAACAGGACGTTGCTGCCATGGCTGCAGTTTAAGAATCGTTAACGTCAGCAACCATCGCCGTAAATTTCGGCCACGCCTCAGGGTCGGCAATGGTCTTGTCTCGGCAAAACGGATTACAAAAGCCCCAAATCTTGCCATCGAGTTCCAGATATTCTTGTACAGGCTTGCCGGAATAGGGGCAGGCTGTGTTGACCGAGGGGCCTGTGCTGACTGCCAATGCCTCTGAATCCCCACCAATTGGCCAGCTGTGTGCGGGAAGGTCTTGCGGGTACGGGAAGGGCTCATACGCGATCGTCATGCCCATGGCGCGCCATTGTCGAACTGCGATATCCGAGAGCAGGTGCATGCAGTATGCGCGATTGTCTTCGGAGACGGGCAGTCCGTAGCCAATAATTCGCGCAGCGACCGGCGTGTAGAAAACATCAGCCAGAGAATAGGCACCAAACAGCGGGCCCGACGCGGCGCCAGAGACCTTCCGTGCATGGGCCCAGAGGGTTTCAATCCGCTGCAAATCAGTTATCGTTTCAGGTGAAGGTTTGAACCCTTCCCAGCAATGTTTCAACTGCATGGGGCATTGCCCCCGCAGCGCTGTGAAACCGGCAACCATTTCAGCACAAAGCCACCGGGCTGTGGCGCGGGCGGAGGGGTCTGACGGCCAAAGCCCTGCTTCGGGATGGCGTTCTGCCAATGTCTCTGCCATCGCGAGGCTTTCGCCGACCACGGTTCCATCTGGAAGACGCAGCGCAGGAACAAGGCGCGCCGGGGCCAGTGGTTCTATATCCGCCGCCATGGTGCCGGAATAAAGGCCAATCATGTGGGTGCGGTATGGCAGGCCGAATTTCTCAAGCATCAGCCATCCGCGCATGGACCAGCTGGAAAATAACCGGTCACCGATAAAGAGCTCATATGTCATGCGGCAACGATGTCGGACAGAGACGCGTCGGTAAATCAGAGATTTGTGCGCACCCTTATCACGGTCGGTGATTAATCCGACCTACAGTCCAACCATCGTTATGGCGCGTGATCTCGGTGACGGACAGGTTATCGATGCGGTGACCAAACGCGTGTTGGGCGTCCACGTCCAGAGCGCGTTGGACCTGAGTCAGGATCACTCCGAAATGGGCGACCAGGACTAGGTCACATCCGGTATGGGCCGCGATCAGGGTGTCGACGACCCTATCGACACGCGCGCGGACCTCATTCCAGCTTTCCCCGTTTGGAGGCCTGACCTCGCCCGGATTATCCCAGTAGGCAAAGCAAAGCTCGGGATCTTCCGCCTCGATCTCGGCGAAGGGGCGCATCTCCCAGTTGCCGAAATTAATTTCGCGCAGATCGCGGTGGTGCGGAAGGCGGAGTCGCGTGCCTTGAATGGCGCTGGCCGTATCGCTGGCGCGTGACAAGTCTGATGAGATTACGACGGCATTGGAAGGCAGATGCGCATCAAGCCGTGCAATCGCGGCCTTATCACTCAAGTCGGCAGGAAGGTCGGACCAGCCTACCATAGTTTTAGCATGGGTGGGGCCGTGCCGTACCAAATGCAGGCGCGTCATAGGGGTTGCCCTTTGAGAACCAGCGGCAGCCCGGCCGTAACCTGCACCACCCGATCTGCCTGCGCAGCCAGAGCGATGTTCAGCCGTCCCTGCGCCTCGCGGAATCGACGGGACAAGGCGTTGTCGGGGACGATCCCGTGGCCGACTTCGTTTGATACCACGACGATCTGGGCGGCACAGGTCTTCATCGCCTCAAGCAGCCCGGCCTGTGCTTCCTCTAGGTTATTCTCTGCCAGCAGGTGATTTGTCAGCCACATGGTTGCACAATCGATCAGGCAAATCTGATCATTTGTCAGCTTGGCGAGTTCCGGCGATAGATCAAATGGCGCTTCGATCGTCGTCCACCCGCTGCCGCGTTGTGCAATATGTTGCCTGATTTTTAGGCGCATCTCGTCATCAAACACTTGTGATGTCGCAAGGTAAACGCGACTTTTCCCAGTTGAAACAGCAAGTTGCTCCGCAAAAGCAGATTTTCCGGATGCAGCGCCGCCTAGGATAAAGGTTAAATCGGCATGCACTTTTATTACCTTTCTGGTGATCCACCCGGTTTTGTCCTGCGTATCGACCACAAGTCGGCAAGGCAAGCCCGGCCCATCGCCTGTGAAAAAAGGGGAGAATTGCATGGCACTCGACAACGCACATGATTTTTCGATGTCCCGTAAGGCAATGAAGGCCGAGTTGCTGGATGCCGAGACAGAACTGAAACTGGCCTATGCCTGGCGCGATGAACGCGATGAACAGGCGCTGCATCGCCTCATTACGGCTTACATGCGGCTGGCGATATCAATGGCGGCGAAATTCAAACGCTACGGCGCGCCGATGAATGATCTGATTCAGGAGGCGGGACTGGGCTTGATGAAAGCCGCCGACAAGTTCGATCCGGATCGGGGTGTGCGGTTTTCAACGTATGCAGTGTGGTGGATCAAGGCCAGCATTCAGGATTACGTGATGCGCAATTGGTCGATGGTGCGCACTGGTTCGACCTCTTCCCAGAAATCGCTGTTCTTCAACATGCGTCGGGTACAGGCGCGTCTGGAGCGCGAAGCCGCGACTGAGGGGCTGGAGCTGGATCGCCATCAGTTGCATCAGAAGATTGCCGCCGAAATCGGAGTCCCGCTGCGTGATGTCGAGATGATGGAAGGCCGTCTGGCAGGGTCCGATTTCTCGCTGAATGCGGTGCAGTCTGCAGATGAGGACGGGCGCGAGTGGATTGATGCGCTGGAAGATGACAGCGAACAAGCCGCCGAGGTAGTAGAGAACTGCCACGACAACCAGCAACTGCGCGAATGGCTGGTGGCGGCGATGCAAGCATTGAACGATCGCGAGCGGTTTATCGTTCGCGAAAGAAAACTGCGTGAGCCTGCCCGGACGCTGGAAAGTCTTGGGAAAGAGCTTGGCCTGTCGAAAGAGCGTGTGCGCCAGCTCGAGGCGGCAGCGTTCACAAAGATGCGCAAGAACCTTGAAGCGCAATCGCGCGAGGTGCAACACTTCTTCGCATGAAACCTCTTGCGATTCTTACAGCTTTTGTGTTGCTCGCCACTTTGCCTCAAACGGTTCGAGCTGCTGAATTTATCCCTCAGGACGTGTTGGCCGACATGCGGGCCGCGGATGTCGTCATTCTGGGCGAGATTCATGACAACCCTCAGCATCATCTGGTCCAAGCCGAAGCAGTTGAGGCAATCACGCCCACGGCGGTTGTCTGGGAGATGGTGACCGAAGAAGGTGCTCAGCGGTTGGCTCAAAAAGCGGCAACCAATCCCGAGGAGCTGTCCCGAATTCTGCGCTGGGCAGAATCCGGTTGGCCGCCTCTCAGAATGTACTACCCCATTTTTCAGGCCGCGGATGTGCCGGTGTATGGCGCGATGGTTCCGCGTGAAGCGGCCCGCGCTGCTATGGAACGCGGGGCGGCCACAGCGTTGGGGGCTGATGCGGCCAGATATGGATTGACTGTACCCCTGTCGGATGAAGATCAAGCCGCACGCGAGGCTGATCAACTGGCGGCACATTGCGACGCATTGCCCGCTGAAGTTCTACCGCAGATGGTCGCCATTCAACGTCTGAGGGACGCTGTGTTGACCCGAGCCATTCTGCGCGCCACCGACGAAACTGGTGGGCCTGTCGCGGTCATCACTGGCAATGGCCATGCCCGTAAGGATCGCGGAATTCCGACTTTTCTGTCGCGACTGCGCCCCGGTTTGAAGGTCTTTGTACTCGGACAATCCGAAGATGGGTTCGTGAGCGGGGATTTTGATGCTGTTATCGATAGCCCCACAGTCGAGCGAGAAGACCCCTGCAAAGCCTTTGAGGTGCAGAATTAACTGCTGGAACTGCCCGCCAGCGTTGCCTAATGTCAGGGCCGACCGGGACGGGAAGGGTGAGCCATGCTGTCATCGAAACGTATTCTGCTGATTATCGGCGGTGGGATTGCGGCCTACAAGTCGCTGGACCTGATCCGGCGGTTGCGGGAACGTGGTGCAGCGGTCACGCCGGTTTTGACCCGTGCTGCCGAAGAATTCGTAACTCCGTTATCCGTGTCTGCCCTGGCCGGTGAAAAGGTCTATCGAGATCTCTTTGATCTGACCGATGAAGCGGAGATGGGTCATATTCAGCTTTCCCGTTCGGCTGATCTGATCGTGGTTGCTCCGGCAACGGCCGATCTGATGGGTAAGATGGCAGGCGGGTTGGCTAATGATCTGGCCTCGACCCTTTTGATGGCGACCGATACGCCGGTTCTGTGTGCGCCTGCGATGAATGTCCGCATGTGGGAGCATCCCGCAACCCGGCGTAACCATGCGCAACTGGAAGCAGACGGCGTGCGTTTTGTCGGCCCCAACGAAGGCGATATGGCTTGCGGTGAATACGGTCCGGGCCGCATGTCGGAGCCACTTGAAATTGTCGCTGCGATCGAGGCGCAGTTCGGGGATGGGCCTTTGGCTGGCAAACGTATTCTGGTGACCTCGGGTCCGACACATGAACCAATTGATCCGGTACGATACATCGCCAACCGATCGTCGGGCGCTCAGGGAACAGCTGTTGCACGCGCGCTATCTGCGCTGGGGGCCGATGTTACATTTATCACGGGTCCGGCTGACGTGCCTCCTCCAGACGGCGTGAAGGTCGTGCGTGTAGAGACCGCGCTGCAAATGTCGGATGCGGTCGACGCAGCGCTTCCAGTGGATGCGGGGGTATTTGCAGCTGCAGTGGCCGATTGGCGGGTATCCAGTGCCTCGGACCGGAAGCTGAAGAAAAGCCGCGACGGGGTGCCCGCGCTAGAGTTTGCCGAGAATCCCGACATTTTGAAGCGCATCGCGCGAATGGGAAGTGGCAGGCCCGTTTTGGTAGTGGGTTTTGCCGCCGAAACAGACAACGTGATCGAACATGCTACGGCCAAACGTGCCCGCAAGGGATGTGACTGGATCGTTGCGAATGATGTCAGCCCCGCGACAGGTATCATGGGCGGTTCTGAGAATGCGGTGATCCTGATCTCAGAGCAAGGTGCCGAAGAATGGCCGCGTATGGGCAAGGATGATGTGGCAAAGCGGCTGGCAGCCAAGATCGCTGGCGCGCTGACCAGATAACAGCCATAAAGACAAGAGGTACAGGTATGGTGGCAATTCGCGTGATCCGAGAGGAGGGGGCTGACCCGTTGGTGCCCTTGCCTTCATACGAAACCGCGGGTGCTGCCGGGGCGGATGTGCGCGCCAATCTGCCGGATGGTACGTCTATTATTCTGGAACCGGGCCGTCGTGCGCTGATACCGACAGGCCTTAGGATCGAAATTCCGCAGGGGTTCGAGGTTCAGGTGCGTCCACGATCGGGCCTTGCCTTGAAACACGGGATCACCTTGCCCAACACTCCGGGTACAATCGACAGCGACTATCGCGGGCCATTGGGCGTGATCGTGATGAACGCGGGTCAGGACCCCTTCGAGATTGCGCATGGCGAACGTATCGCGCAACTGATCGTTGCACCGGTGGTGCAGGCCATGTTCCAGGACGTTGAGGCTCTGACCGAGACTGATCGCGGCGCGGGCGGGTTCGGTTCAACCGGGCGGGGCTGATGCTGCTGGTTCTGATCCTTGCTGCCGGGCTTTGGGGTGTTGGCTATATTGCCGGGGTGTCGCGCAGCGCGCGGCTGGTTTCTGTTGGCGCGCTCCTGACAGGCGTGATTATTGCTCAACTTCTGCTGCCCGAGGGTAACCCGTTGCGTCAGGCAACCGGCGGGTCGGCAGCGATGTGGCTGATCCTCGCTGGAGCGGCTGTGCTGGTGCTGCTTTATGGGCGGGGTTTGAAGGCGTTGCGAAATCGCGCCGCGTCCGGCCAGACGTCGGAGCCCGCCAAGCCATCCGATCAGTTCAGCGAGACCGAGCTTGAACGCTATGCCCGCCACATCGTTCTGCGTGAACTGGGCGGTCCCGGCCAAAAGCGAATGAAACAGGCGCGCGTGCTGGTAATCGGTGCGGGGGGGCTCGGCGCGCCCGCCCTGCAATATTTGGCTGCCGCCGGAGTGGGAACAATCGGCGTGATCGACGATGACGTGGTCGAAAACGCCAACCTACAGCGGCAGGTGATCCACCGCGACGCAGATATCGGCATGCCCAAAGTGTTCTCGGCCCAGCAGGCGATGGTGGCGCAGAATCCCAACGTGGTCGTCTTGCCGTACCACCGTCGCCTGACCGAAGAGATTGCAGCAGATCTGTTTGCTGATTTTGATCTGATCCTCGACGGCACTGACAATTTCGACACCCGCTACCTTGCAAACCGTACGGCGGTTGCACTGGGAAAACCCCTGATATCTGGCGCGCTGTCGCAGTGGGAAGGGCAGCTCAGCGTCTTTGACCCTGCCACCACCGGCCCATGTTATCAGTGCATTTTCCCCGAAGCACCCGCCCCCGGCCTTGCGCCTTCTTGCGCCGAGGCAGGGGTGATCGGCCCACTGCCCGGCGTGGTTGGTTCGATGATGGCGATTGAGACGATCAAGGTCATCACCAGCGCTGGGCAGGCGTTGCGGGGTGAGATGTTGATCTACGATGCGCTTTACGGCGAAAGCCGCAAGATCACCCTGGCGCGCCGCGCAGATTGCCCGATTTGCGGGTCAGGGGTTCAAAGTTCAGACTAGCTCTGGATCATTGTGTCGGGCGGTCTTAGCTATGAGGTCAAAGGAGACCTCAATGACCAACCCGATCCTTTCTGACTGGAACACGCCCTTCGAAATCGCACCGTTTGACACAATCTCGGATGATGATTTTTCCCCCGCGCTGAAACAGGCGATGCACGCACATGATGCCGAGATTGAGGCGATAGCAGCGAGTCCGGACACGCCCACATTCGCCAATACGATCGAAGCGCTGGAGGCTGCAGGCGAGCAGTTGGATAAGGTTCTGTCGGTCTTTTTCACCGTTGCAGGTGCGGACAGCAACCCCAAGCGTGAAGAACTGCAACGCGAATTTTCGCCCAAGCTGGCGGCACACTACTCGCGCATCTCATCAAACAAAGCACTGTTTAAGCGCGTGGCGGATTTATGGGACCGGCGCGATAATCTAGACCTGACCGATGAACAGGCGCGCGTTTTGATGCTGTCTCATCGCGGGTTCATGCGGGCGGGGGCGGCGTTGACCGGCGCCGACGATGCGAGAATGCAAGAGATCAAGGCCCGTTTGGCGTCTCTGGGCACGTCCTTCACGCAGAACTTGCTGGCGGATGAACGCGACTGGTTCATGGATTTGACCGAAGAAGACCTGCAAGGCTTGCCGGATTTTGTTATCGATGCAGCGCGCGCAGCGGGTCAGGAAAAGGGGGCGGATGGCCCGGTGGTGACCCTCTCTCGGTCGATTATCGTGCCCTTTCTGCAATTCTCGCCCCGCCGGGATTTGCGTGCAAAGGCTTATCGCGCGTGGACTGCACGGGGGGCAAATGGAGGTGAGACCGACAACCGCGAGATTGCGGCGGACATCCTGCGCCTGCGCGAAGAACGCGCCAAGCTGCTGGGGTATGCCAGCTTCGCCGCCTACAAGCTTGAGACCGAGATGGCCCGCACACCAGATCGCGTGCGAGAGCTGCTGCTGGATGTGTGGGAGCCCGCCAAATCCCGCGCCGACGCAGATGCCGAGGTGCTGACGGCAATGATGCAAGAGGATGGCGTAAATGGCCCGCTGGAGGCGTGGGATTGGCGCTACTATGCCGAGAAACGCCTCAAGGCCGAACATGATCTCGATGAAGCGGCGCTGAAGCCGTACCTGCAACTGGACCGAATGATCGAGGCGTCTTTCGCCTGCGCCACACGGCTGTTCGGGCTGGAGTTCGCGCCGCTTGATGTGCCGCTCTATCATCCCGATTGCCGTGCGTGGGAGGTGACCCGTGACGGGCAGCATATTGCGGTGTTCATCGGTGACTACTTTGCACGCGGATCGAAACGGTCGGGTGCATGGTGCAGCGCAATGCGCGGGCAGGCGAAATACCCGAAAGAACAGGCTCCGGTCGTGATCAACGTCTGTAACTTTGCCAAAGGTGAACCAGCGCTTTTGTCCTATGATGACGCCCGAACGTTGTTTCACGAGTTCGGCCATGCCCTGCACCAGATGCTGTCCAATGTGACCTATGAGAGCATCTCGGGCACCTCGGTGGCGCGTGATTTCGTTGAACTGCCCAGCCAGCTTTACGAACACTGGCTGGAAGTGCCTGATGTACTGGCCGAGTTCGCGACCCACGCCGAAACCGGCGCACCGATGCCGCAAGAGATGTTGCAGAAGGTGCTACAGGCCGCCAATTTCGATCAGGGGTTCCAGACGGTGGAATATGTCGCCTCGGCCCTGGTCGATCTGGCGTTTCATGAGGGGGCTGCCCCCGCTGATCCGATGGAGAAACAGGCCGAGGTGCTGGCCGAAATCGGCATGCCTCGGGCCATTGGAATGCGCCACGCCACCCCGCATTTCGCCCATGTCTTTGCGGGCGACGGTTATAGCTCGGGCTATTACAGTTATATGTGGTCCGAAGTCATGGATGCCGACGCCTTTGCCGCCTTTGAAGAAGCGGGCGGTGCGTTTGATCCCGAACGCGCCAAGGCACTGGAGGAACACATCCTGTCAACTGGCGGATCCCGCGAGGCGGAAGAGCTGTATCTGGCCTTCCGTGGACGTCTGCCTGGCGTCGAAGCCTTGCTCAAAGGCCGCGGGCTGATCGCGGCCTAGTACCCAAGCTTTCGGTCGACGAGGTGGAGAAAGGGTTCACCCGCTTCACCTCGGCGAATGTTCTCGCAGATCACCTGAGCCGCGGTAACAGGTCTGGTTTCCGAGGCTATATGTGGCGTCACCGTCACACTGGGATGTGCCCAATAGGGATGCTCGGTCGGCAGGGGTTCGGTGCGGAAGACATCCAGCGTGGCTTGCCCGACCTGCCCTGAATTCAGCGCGGCCAGCAGGGCCTCATCATCGATAAGCGGCCCGCGACCCGGATTGATGATCTTGGCCCCTTCCGGCAACAGCGCCAGTGTTTCGGCGTTGAGCGTGTTTTCGGTCGCCGGAGTATCTGGCAGCAGCAAAACCACTATCTCGGCCTGGGACAGTGCATCGCGCAGCCCGTTCTTACCATGCAGACAGGTCACGCCGGGAATAGTCTTGGCGGTACGGCTCCAACCGATGACATGGAAATTCAACGCTGCCAACGCGTGGGCCGATGCTTCACCCAATGCGCCCAAACCCAAGATGCAGACGGTGCGTTGCTGGGCCAGTGGTGGCGCATCAGATGTCCAGACCCCATCCTGTAGCGTAATGTGTTGGTCCATCCCAAGGTGATAGCGCAGCACATGGCCCACAACCCATTCCGTCATGCCTTGCGTTAACCCCCCGTCAACCATACGCGCCAGCGGAACGGTCAAGGTTTCATTGCCCGAGATTTTCTCAACCCCCGCCCAGAGGCTCAGCACCGCCTTGAGCCGTGTGAAGGGCGTGAAATCCTGTACCCCTCCGTTCGGGGCGTAAACGATGTAGTCGACCTGATCTGCAGGGATGTCCGTGGCCAGATGAAAATCTAGCCCTGCGTCCGACAAGTATTGATGCATCAGAGCTTCATACTCGGGCCACAACTCAGGGCGCGCGGAAAACAGGACATTCACGGGCATGGGAAACCTTTCAGCGGGGACGATGTATATGGGCGCTTTGAACGATGCCAAAGGCGGCCATCAGGACCAGCATGGCCGAGCCGCCATAACTGACCATCGGCAGCGGTACTCCGACCACTGGGGCCAGCCCCATCACCATCGACATATTGACGGCAAAGAACAGGAAGAAATTCAGCGCGATCCCAAGTGTCACCAGAGACGAGAAACGATCCTTGGTCGACAGCGCCGTGACCATGCAGAAGATCAGGATCAAACCGTAAAGGATCAACAGTGTGATGCCGCCGACAAAGCCGAACTCTTCGGCCAAGGTGGTGAAGATGAAATCGGTGTGTTTTTCGGGCAGGAAGTTAAGACGTGATTGCGTTCCCTGCATGAAACCGCGCCCATTCCAGCCCCCCGAACCCAGAGCGATCTTGGATTGCGTGATGTGATATCCCGCTCCCAACGGATCGGTTGAAGGATCCAGAAACGTATCGATGCGTCGGAACTGGTAATCTTTGAGCAACTGCCATTCAGTCCCTCGGCTGTTGAACACCGCAGCGATCAGGCCGACCCCCGCTGCAATCACGGCAGCGAAATAGGCCCAATGCACCCCGGCAAGGAACATCAGACCACCACCAGCAGCCAATAACAGGATCGATGTGCCTAGGTCGGGCTGGCGCAGCACCATGAATGTCGGGATCAGAATCAAAATGACCGGGATAATCACCCAGAGCGGGCGCGAGGTTTTGTGCGCCGGCAGCCAGTCGTAATAAGCGGCCAGCACCATCACCAACGCCACTTTCATTACTTCTGAGGGTTGCAGCCGCATGAAGCCCAGATCAATCCAGCGCTGCGCCCCCATGCCGATCGTTCCAAACAGTTCGACCACGATCAGTAGACCGATCGCGCCCAGATAGGCCACAACCGACATGTTCCGCCAGAACCAGATAGGCACGAGCGCGATGATAAACATGGCTGCCAAGCCCAGACCGAACCGTTCCATTTGCGGTTCCGCCCACGGCATCCAGGATCCACCCGCGACCGAGTAGAGCATCAGGAACCCCGCGCTTGCCACGCTGATCAGCAACAGGGTGAGCGGCCAGTTCATATAAAGGAACTTGCGAAACCCTGACGGCGTGGATTTGACGGCATATTCAAGATAGCTCATGCGCGGTCCTTCTCGTCAGGACGCGCTTTGGGGCGACGGTCACCCTCCAGCCGTTTCTGTTGTTCTTTGATGCGCTCTCGGTCTCCGGCCGGATACGCCTCGAGCGGTGGCGTGCCATCGTAGAGTGCCTGCAGCATGATATCGCGCGCCACTGGGGCCGCGGCTTTGGAGCCGCCGCCGCCGTGTTCCACCACCACAGCCACAGCGTATTTCGGATTGTCATAGGGGGCGAAGCTGACGAACAGGGCGTGGTCTCGACGCTCCCATGGCAGGTCTTCGTTTCGGATCACACCTGCGGCGCGTTCTGCCTTGGTAATATTGCGCACCTGACTGGTGCCGGTTTTGCCTGCCATGCGGAACTCATCGGCGATGATGCGACTGCGATACGCGGTGCCACGCCTGTTATTCGAGACTGTGAACATGGCTTTGCGCACTTGCTCAAGGTTGTTGCGGTTCACCTGCAGCGGTTCACCCGCGCCCGAGGGTTGCTCAACCCCATTGATTGATCGAACAAGGCGTGGTTGCACGGCGCGACCTGTCGCCAAACGCGCGGTCATCACGGCCAATTGAAGCGGTGAGGCAAGCATGAACCCCTGACCGATCGACGCGTTTGCGGTGTCGCCTACCAGCCAGTCCTGTCCGTGAACCCGCTGCTTCCATTCCTGATTGGGGGCAAGCCCGGCAGCAACGGCAGACATCGGAATGTCATGTTTGATACCCAGTCCGAAGGTGCGTGCCATCTCGGAAATCCTGTCGATCCCGACGCGTATTGCCACGTCGTAATAGTAGACGTCGCAACTGCGCTTCAGCGAAGTTTCAAGGTCAACCGTCCCGTGCCCGCCGCGTTTCCAGCAGTGAAAGCGGCGGCTGCCCACTTTCATGTGACCCGGACAGTACACCGTGCTAGAAGGGCTGATCACCCCGGCTTCGAGCGCAGCCATGGCGGTAATCATTTTGAAAGTCGATCCAGGAGGGTAGGTGCCCTGCACCGTCTTATTGGCAAGCGGGCGATACTTGTCCTGCGTTAGCATCTGATAGTCCGCCACCGAGATCCCACGCACGAACAGGTTCGGATCGAAGCTGGGGGCCGAACTGATGGCGCGAATGTCGCCGGTTTCGCAATCGATCACGACCGCAGCGGCGCTTTCCCCAGCCAATCGCGCCTGCGCGTATTGCTGCAGATTGGCGTCGACTGACAATTGCAAATCTGCCCCGGCTTCACCGACCTGGCGGTCCAGCTCGCGCATCACCCGGCCTGTGGCGTTGACCTCAACCCGCTTGGCGCCCGCCTTACCGCGCAATGTGATCTCTTGCTTGGCTTCCAGCCCGACCTTACCGATCTGAAACCTTGGAATACGTAGTACCGGTTCAGGGTCTTCAATTTGGCTTAGATCGTAATCGCTGACCGGGCCGACATAGCCAACAACGTGGGCAAAATCCTCGTAACGTGGATACTGGCGCGTCATGCCGACCTCGGGCGTGACGCCAGGCAATGCAGGGGCATTGACTGCGACTTTTGAAATATCCTCCCAAGTTACCTGATCAGCCAGTGTGACCGGCAGAAACGGGGCCGATCGACGCATCTCGGTTATGGCACGTTCGATCTCATCCTCGGTCAATGGGATCAGTTCCGAAAGCTTGGCGATAACCTTGTCGATATCGCCTGCATCCTCGCGCACGATGACGATGCGATAGGACTGAGAGTTTAATCCTATGATCTGCCCGTTCCGGTCATATATCCGGCCCCGGGTTGGTGGGATCAGACGGATGTTGATCCGGTTTTCTTCGGCCAGCAGACGGTATTCATCCGCTTGATCCACCTGCATGAACCGCATCCGGGCTGCCAGCCCCCCGATAAAGGCCGCTTGTAGCCCACCGAGGATCAAGGCGCGGCGCGGCAAACGTTTGTAAGCAAGGCCCTTGGGCTTTGGTTTGCGCTGCTTCATGGCCGCACCCGTGGCATCGTGCTGTCGGCAACAGATTTGCGCCTTACGCCAAACACAGTTTGGCTCATCAAAACCATCACAGGATAGATTGCGATTGTCAGAATAACTTGCACCACTACCGGTCCCAGAGTTGCCTGTTGCACCGAGAGGATAGCAAGAATGAGTCGATAGAGCACAAACACAACCGTGATCACTGCCCCGACGGTTGCCCATTCGCCCACAAACCCACTGTCTTTCATGCCAGCTGCAGTGGAATGAAGATAGGCTGCACCCAGAACCACTAACGCAGCAAGCAACCCCGGTGGGCGTTGCAACAGCAAATCGGCCATGAACATGACCATGGCAATGATCAGGATCGGAATATATTCCGGCCGCCGCAAAACCCAAGCGTAAGTAAGAGCGATCAGTATGTCAGGAAAGGGCAGGCGATCAGGTTTTGTATCCAGCGGCAACAGGTGCAGAAACACCACAAATGCCGCCAGAGCGACATAGAGACCGCGCTTGGCCCACAGACCTGAGACCGACCTATCCATCATTGACCTCGGATGGGGTCAAGGATGCTTCGGGTTGACGCGGGCCGACGATATCACCGGATTCCGTGATTGGTGGGGCCGACTGATAGCGTAGTACGCGCAGAAACTCGAGCCGCTCGAAATCTGCCGACAGCCGCACGCGCAACCTGCCACCGGGATCAACCGTGATTTGACCGATCAGCAAGCCACCGGGGAACACGCCACCATCGCCTGATGTAACGACCCGGTCGCCCGGTCGCACGAGTTCCCGGTTTTCCAGAAACTCCACTGCAGGGGCCGAAGTATTGTCACCTGCGATCAGCGCCGTCTGCCCCGAAGGCTGGATCGTCGCCGGGATCGCGCTTGAGGCATCGGTCATCAGGATCACGCGCGCGGTATCCGGGCCAACACCCGATATGCGCCCGACCACTCCGATCCCGTCCATCGTTGCCCAACCATCCACGATCCCGTCACGCTCCCCCACGTTCAGCAGCACAGATTGCCGAAAGGGTGAGCCGCTATCCGCCATCACCACCCCGGTGACATAGGTCAGGCGCGGATCAAGCCGAACATTGTTAAGGTCCAGCAGGCGGGCGTTTTCCTGTTCCAGCTGCAGCGCGGCCTCTTTCCAGGCGCGCATCAGGCGCAGCTCGCTGCGCAATTCCTGGTTCTGCTCGCTGAGCCGCTGATAGCTTTGGAAATCACGAGACAGGTTCACCAGCGCAGTGACCGGAACCATCGCCCACTCCATCGAGGGGACAACCGTATCCACCACCTGCGCGCGGAACCGTTCAACGCGCGGGCTGTCAATGCGCCAGACGAGGAAAATACCAAGCAGGCACAGAACAACGATCCCCAGAAGCAATCGGCGCAGGGGTGTCGTGTATTCATCGCGCTGTGATCGGTCCTTTGCCACAGGTTACCTTCCCGTGCTGCTCGTGCCTGAGTTCTCACCCGATCAGGGTGCGCGCCTTAGCTTTCGTAGTCAATCGCGTGGCGCAGTTGTTTTTCGTATTCGAGTGCTTTGCCCGTGCCCAAAGCCACACAATTCAGGCTTTCATCGGCAATCGACACGGCCAGACCGGTCTGTTCGCGCAGAGCAAGGTCAAGGTCACCTAGCAAAGCTCCGCCTCCGGTCAGCATAACACCCCGGTCCACGATATCGGCAGCCAGATCGGGCGGCGTGGTTTCCAGAGCTGTCATTACCGCCTCGCAAATCTGCTGCACGGGTTCAGACAGCGCTTCGGCCACCTGAGCCTGGCTGATCTCGATTTCCTTGGGCACACCGTTCAGCAGGTCGCGACCCCGGATATGCATCGACTGGCCACGGCCATCGTCCGGCATCCGTGCGGTACCGATGGTGGTCTTGATCCGTTCCGCAGTTGATTCACCCACCAGCAGGTTCTGTTGACGCCGCAGGTACGAGATGATCGCCTCATCCATCCGGTCGCCACCAACGCGGACCGAGCGGGCATAGACGATATCGCCCAGCGACAGAACCGCGACCTCGGTGGTACCGCCGCCGATATCGACAACCATGTTGCCGGTCGGATCGGTTATCGGCATCCCCGCGCCAATCGCAGCCGCAATTGGTTCGGCAATCAGACCCGCGCGGCGCGCGCCTGCGGACAGAACCGACTGGCGGATTGCGCGTTTTTCAACCGGGGTTGCGCCATGAGGGACGCAAACAATGATCTTGGGTTTCGAGAATGTCGAGCGTTTATGCACCTTGCGGATGAAATGCTTGATCATCTCTTCGGCGGTGTCGAAGTCCGCGATGACACCCTCGCGCATCGGACGGATGGCTTCAATGGAGCCCGGGGTCCGGCCCAACATCAGCTTGGCGTCCTCGCCAACAGCAAGGACTTTCTTGACCCCATCCTTGACGTGGTAGGCAACGACCGAGGGCTCAGACAGGATCACTCCGCGCCCTTTGACATAAACCAGCGTGTTCGCTGTTCCAAGGTCGATAGCCATGTCCGCTGTGAACAGGCCGCCCAGATTGCCAAAGATGCCCATATTTCCCTGATCCCGTTTGTCAGAATTTCCACTGCCCGCGACTCGACGGTTCCGGGACGGATGCCTTATAGGGTGCCAACTCGCCCGGTTAAAGGGCTGATTCCGCGACAGTCAGCACCTTTCCGCCTTATTGATGGGGACTTTAGAAGGCAAGATGCTCTCATATCAACACATTTACCACGCAGGAAATCTGGCTGATGTACAAAAGCACGCTTTATTGGCGTGGACGCTGCGTTATTTGACCCAAAAGGACAAACCCCTCAGCTATATCGAAACGCACTCCGGGCGTGGACTATATCACCTTGACGCGGCTGAGGCGGTTCGAACGGGTGAAGCTGTCGCCGGGATCGGGCGCGTCAGGCGCGAAGGTTGGTTTGATTCCGATCATCCAATGGCGCGGGTGCTGGATACCATACAGGCCAGTCACGGCGTGCAAGCGTATCCCGGTTCACCTCTGATTGCGGCCAACCTGCTGCGAAAACAGGATAGCTTGCATTTCGCCGAGCTGCATCCGCAGGAACATACGGCACTTTCACTGGCGCTGTCTCCTTTCGGGGCGAAGGTCTATCGGCAGGATGGGTTTGAGTTGGCCCAATCGTTGCTGCCTCCGACCCCGAGGCGGGGCATGATGCTGATCGATCCCAGTTATGAAGTGAAAGCCGAGTATGACCGTTTGCCTGGGGTGATCGCGAAGCTGCACCGCAAATGGAATGTGGGTGTGATCGCACTTTGGTATCCAATCCTGACGGATGCACGTCACAAGGCTATGATTTCGTCTCTGAAATCCGCTGGATATCCCAAAACGATTTGCCATGAGGTCACGTTCCCTCCGGCGCGGGAAGGTCATCGCATGGTCGGATCAGGTATGTTCATGTTGAATGCACCCTTCGGGATCGAAGACGAAACGCGCCGCTTGTCGGAGCTGTTCGCTCAGCTTTGATAAGCAAGAATTACACAGGGAAAGCTCCCGTCCTGTTTGCCCGCATCAAAGATGCCGTCAAACGCGTTGGCCCCGGCAGCGCGCCAGAGGCGCGCTGCCGGGGCCAAAACCCAAGAAGGGTCGGCGAAGCCGGGCCGCCGCGGGTGCGGGAGTCATTCGCCTTACCCTTCAATCAGGTCAGGTCTTTGTAGCTGATCTCGCGTGTATCTGCCCCCGGACCGGCCTTTTCACGACGCATGATCAGGCGGTTCAGCGCGTGGATATAGGCTTTGGCCGACGCAACCACCGTATCTGTATTTGCAGACTGACCGGTGGCGATCATACCATCCTCTTCCAGACGGACCGAAACCGTGGCTTGCGCGTCCGTGCCTTCGGTTACCGCATGCACCTGATACAGTTGCAGCCGCGCAGTGTTGGGATAGATCGCCCGGATCGCCCGGAAGGTTGCGTCGACTGGGCCGTCACCGTTTTCCGTGGCGATCCTGTCTGCACCCTCTACTTCCAGCTCGACCGTCGCTTCGGCCTGACCTCCGGTACCGCAGGTCACTTTCATCGACACCAGTTGCAGGTGATCGTCCGCTTCGTCGTCGACGCTCATCAACGCGATGAGGTCATCGTCAAAGACTTCTTTCTTGCGGTCGGCCAGATCCTTGAAGCGCACGAAAATGTCTTTGAGCTGGTTGTCACCAACCTCATACCCCAGCGTTTCAAGCTTATCGCGCAGTGCAGCGCGGCCCGAATGCTTGCCCAGCGGCAAAGAGGTGCCAGAGAGCCCAATGTCTTCAGGGCGCATGATCTCGAAGTTTTCGCGGTTCTTCAGCATGCCATCCTGATGGATGCCGCTTTCATGGGCAAAAGCGTTCTTGCCGACAATGGCCTTGTTGAACTGCACTGGAAATCCGGCCACGGTCGCGACCCGGCGCGAAATATGCATGATCTTGGTGGTGTCGATGCCAGTATGCCACGGCATGATGTCGTTGCGTGTGCGCAACGCCATCACAACTTCTTCCAGCGCGGTGTTGCCTGCGCGTTCACCCAACCCGTTTATGGTGCATTCGATCTGACGCGCACCACCTGCGACAGCTGCCAGAGAGTTCGCTGTCGCCATGCCAAGGTCGTTGTGGCAGTGGGTGGCAAAGATTACCTCATCCGCGCCTGGAACCGTCTCAATCAGGCGCTTGATCAGATCTGCAGACTCGACCGGGGCAGTATAACCGACAGTATCGGGGATATTGATCGTGGTGGCGCCAGCCTTGATTGCAATCTCGATCACGCGGCACAGATAATCCCATTCGGTCCGGGTCGCATCCATCGGCGACCACTGCACGTTTTCGCAAAGGTTGCGCGCGTGGCTGACCGTTTCGTGGATCTTGTCGGCCATCTCGTCTTGCGTCAGATTTGGTATCGCCCGGTGCAGCGGAGAGGTTCCGATAAAGGTGTGGATCCGGTTCTTCTCGGCGTGTTTCACCGCCTCCCAACACCGATCGATATCGGCGAAATTGGCGCGGGCCAGACCACAGATGCGGCTGTTCTTCGACCGCTCGGCAATCTCGGACACCGCTTTGAAGTCGCCTTCCGATGCAATGGGGAATCCGGCTTCGATGATGTCGACGCCCATCTCATCCAGAAGCTCGGCAATTTCGAGCTTTTCGTTGTGGGTCATGGTCGCGCCGGGGCTCTGCTCGCCGTCGCGTAAGGTGGTGTCGAAGATCACGACGCGGTCTTGGTCGGTCACGTTTGTCATGGGGTTCTCTTTCTTCTTCTGTCCTAAAGCCTCTTGGCGCGCGGGCGTCCTCCTCTGAGCGGGCGCGCCGGATGGCACGCTCAGAGGCGGATTAGGATCAGTAGACCACGCAGCAACGCGCCGCTGAGTGCGGCGTTTGCGAAAGCGATATCTGCGCGGTTGATCATGGGGATCAGCTTATACAGGGCGCGCGGCGAATGAAAAGCGGGAAATTTACGGGGGAACAAAATTGACGGTGGAGTTGAAGCGATGAAGCTTTCGGCTAACTTCTTGTGCATGAAAACTGCATTAATCATCGGAGCTTCTGGCGGTATCGGGCGCGCTTTGAATGACCACCTGACAACGGATGGTGTCAAAGTCACCCGACTGGCCAGATCAACGGATGGGTTTGACCTGACCGACCCGGATGGCGCAGAGCGTATGCTGGCGTCCCTTTCTGATCCGTTTGATCTGATCATGGTGACCTCAGGGGCGCTTGAGATTAACGGTATGGGTCCGGAAAAATCTATGCGCACCTTGTCCGCGCAGGCGATGATGGACCAGTTCGCACTGAACGCAGTTGGCCCGGCCTTGGTGTTGAAGCACGTGCACCGCCTGCTGCCACGCGACCGCAGATCGGTGATCGCCGTGCTGTCGGCCCGGGTTGGTTCAATCGGGGACAACCGGCTGGGTGGGTGGGTCAGTTACCGTGCGGCCAAGGCGGCTGTGAACCAGATTGTACATACGGCTGCCATCGAATTGGCACGCACGCACAAACAGGCCATATGTGTCGCTTTGCACCCCGGAACAGTCAAAACGGCCTTTACTGAAAAGTACCTTGCCCGCCATCCGGCTGTTGAACCCAATGAGGCCGCAGCCAATCTGCTGTCCGTTGTCAATGGGCTTACCCCTGCCGACACGGGTAGCTTTTTTGATTGGGCTGGTAAGCGCGTGCCTTGGTAGGGCTGATTTAGCCGTCGTTTGTATCCGGGTCCGTCGCGTCAGGGGCGGGCGCGTCGGGGGTAGAGTCGGGCTCAGGGGTTTCGGCGCTCGAAGCGGGTGTTTCGGGCGCAATCTCTGTCTCGGTCGCCAGCGTGTCATTTTCCCAAACGCCGGTCTCAACCTCGCCGCCTGCGAAACGCATCGTGCCGTCACCATGGCGTTTGTTTTCCAGGAAATTGCCCTCATAGACATCCCCGGTCTCATAGGTGGCGGTTCCAAAGCCAGTGATCTTGCCGTCGGCCCAGTCGCCTGTGTAGCTGTATCCGCCCGGTCGGGTCAGTGTTCCCTTGCCGTGACGCTTGCCATTCAGAAAATCGCCTTCGTAAATGATCCCGTCCGGAAACGTAGCCTTGCCCTTGCCCTGTCGGACACCGTCTACCCAATCGCCATCATAGCGATAGCCATTTGCAAAGGTCAGAATACCTTTGCCGTCGAAGCGGGCGTTTTTGAACTGGCCCGTATAAGCCGTTCCGTTGGGATAGGTTGCCGTGCCGGTGCCCTCAAAAATCCCGGCGATCCAGTTGCCGTCGTAAACTGATCCGTCGGGGTATGTCGTTTGCCCCTTGCCATGAGGCAGGTCATCTAGAAAGTCGCCGATATAAACCGAACCATCGGGATAGAGCATCTCACCCAGGCCCTCAATCTGGCCCTTTTGCCAGGCGCCTGTGTACGCAAACCCGTCGCTACCACTATAGGTGCCCTGACCATGGCGCTGGTCATCAGCATAGTCGCCTTCATAGGTCGCACCGTTGGCATAGATGGATTTGCCTTTGCCCTGTCGGCGATTTTCGACCATTTCGCCTTCGTAGACATCTCCGTTTGGTTGAACCAAACGGCCTGTTCCGGCCATCTGGTCGTTGGCCCAGGACCCAGCATAAGTCATGCCGTCGACCCAGACCTGACTACCCTGACCATGCCGTTGCCCGCCATTCAAGTCGCCCTCATAGGTACTTCCATCGGCGTAGGTGATCTTGGCGCTGCCGGTTTTCTGGCCGTTTACCCAGTCGCCCTCATAAACCGAGCCATCCGGGCCGGTCAGCACGCCGTGACCGTGATATCTGGCGTCCTTGAAGCCGCCCTCGTATCGCGAGCCGTTGGAATATGTCGCGATACCGGTACCGTTTATCGTGCCGTTGGCCCACTCGCCCTCATAGGACTGGCCATCAGAATAGACGATTTTGCCGCGCCCTTCTGGTTGGCCCTTGGTGAATGTCCCTTCATAGACAGAGCCATTGGCGTAGCGCGCGGTGCCTTGTCCTTGAATCTCGCCCTCGACCCATTGACCGGAATATTCAAAACCGTTCGGCAGGCGGTAAGTGCCGGTGCCATGGCGCAGCCCGTTTTCGAACGTGCCCTCGTAGACACCTCCGACATCATCATCAGCGATGACAATCTGACCGTCCTGTTGGGCGATAGCAAAAGACGCCAGCATTGTAAGCGTTGCAGCGGTAAGGGATGTGCGGATCGCTTTCATTTTTGTACCTGCCTGCGGTGTTTGTGTTGGCGCAAAACTAAGATACCGCCGAGGGCAGAGCAACGGCTTTTGGCGCATTTGCCTTTCACTCGCGGTGTGATCTGCTAAATCCCTGAAAGACATGAGGGCAAGAGGGCAAAAATGGCCGATCGTTTCCGCATCACTCTGGCGCAATTGAACCCAACGGTTGGGGATATCGACGCTAATGCCGCCAAGGCTGCTGCAGCCTGGCAGCAAGGGCGCGCGGCGCAGGCTGATCTTGTGGCGCTGCCCGAGATGTTCATAACCGGCTACAATACCCAGGATCTGGTGATGAAGCCCGCGTTTCATCGGGCCGCGATGAATGCGGTGCAGGCGTTGGCTGAAGACTGTGCCGACGGCCCGGCGTTGGCCATCGGCGGTCCTTGGGTTGAAGATGGGAAGCTTTATAACGCCTACCTGATCCTTAACGGTGGGCGGATTGTCAGCAAAGTTCTTAAACATCATTTGCCCAATGAAACCGTCTTTGATGAAGTACGCCTTTATGATGCGGGTCCTATGGGCGGCCCTTATGCCGTTGGAAATGTCCGTATCGGTAGCCCGATTTGCGAGGATGGCTGGCACGAGGATGTCGCCGAGACACTGGAAGAAACCGGGGCCGAGTTTCTGCTGATCCCCAACGGCTCGCCCTATTTTCGAAACAAATACGATATCCGGTTGAACCACATGGTGGCTCGCACGGTCGAAACGGGTCTGCCGGTAATCTACCTGAACATGGTCGGCGGGCAGGATGATCAGGTTTTCGACGGTGCTACGTTTGGATTGAACCCGGGTGGAGAGCTTGCGTTCCGCATGCCCGTCTTCGATGAGGCCGTCAGTCATATCGATCTGTCGCGCCAAGATGACGGATGGCGTATTGTGGCTGGTGAAGTCGTGCCGCAACCCGACGAATGGGAGCAGGACTATCGCGCGATGGTGCAATCTCTGCGCGATTACATGGGCAAGACGGGGTTTGGCAAAGCTGTGCTGGGGTTGTCGGGCGGCGTCGACTCGGCGCTGGTGGCCGCAATAGCCGTGGATGCGATCGGTGCGGAAAATGTACGCTGCGTAATGCTGCCTTCGGAATATACAAGCCAAAGTTCTTTGGATGATGCCGAAGCCGTCGCCAAGGCGCTGGGCGTGCATTACGACTTTGTGCCGATCTCTGAGGGACGCGCCGCAGTAACCAACACTCTGGCTCCGCTGTTTGCGGGTCGAAATGAGGACCTGACCGAGGAAAATGTTCAGTCCCGCCTGCGCGGTCTGCTGTTGATGGCGATTTCGAACAAGTTTGGCGAGATGCTGCTGACCACCGGCAACAAGTCCGAGGTCGCAGTGGGATATGCCACCATTTATGGAGACATGAACGGCGGCTATAACCCGATCAAGGATCTGTACAAAACTCGCGTGTTCGAGACCTGCCGCTGGCGCAACGCCAATCATCGCGACTGGATGATGGGTCCCGAGGGTGAGGTGATACGCCCTTCGGTGATCGACAAGCCGCCAAGTGCTGAATTGCGTGAAGATCAGAAAGATAGCGACAGCCTGCCGGACTACCCCGTTCTCGATGCGATTCTTGATATCTTGGTAGATCAGGATGGCTCAATCGCCGACTGCGTTGCAGCCGGATTTGACAAGGCCGAGGCCCGGCGGGTCGAACACCTAATTTACATTAGTGAATACAAGCGCTTCCAGTCCGCGCCTGGCACACGGTTGACACCGCGGGCCTTCTGGCTGGATCGTCGCTATCCGATTGTAAATCGCTGGCGGGATAGAACGTAAGCACCGCTCTGGTTGAAGAATTTACCATTGTTTCGAAAGTGAATGGTAATGCGGATTTCTGCGGCAGTTTGTTTATCAATTTCAGCCAGTTGTGCGGTTAAAAGACTATGTTTCGCTTGTACGCGCGTCCTTTTTTTGCCACATTTACGACAGGGGTTCGCCTCATATGGGGCGGATGTGACGCAATCCGGTAGGTTGGCCTGCCATTTTCAGAGCCGATGACCGGGATTGTGGAACTGGGAAAAGGCATCCGTGTTTGGGATGTCAGTAAAGGTATTGGTGGTCAAATGACGAATGGATACGATAAGCCGCTTCATTCTCCGTTGCAGTTGAAGCCTATGGAATCAGCGCCGCGCAAGTTGGATGAACAGGCGCTGGATGCTGCGATTGCAGACATTATGAGCCAGGAAGAGCCGACGCCCGGCGCGGTGGCAGGCCCGGTTCCGTTGCGATCGGAATTTCCGGTGTTGCAGCCACAGGAATCGCTTGCATCAAAGTCCGATCCCAAGCTCAGCACGGTACTGCGCCAGAAATGGGCGCAACTTTCCGGGGCGGCGTAATCTGAACGCATCTGCGCGGCGTAATTCGCCACGCATTGGCCAATTGGCCACAGGTTCCGGCAATTGCTCGGGACCAACCGTTTTCTACATTGCCAGTGAAATCGCCTTCAGGCTGGATGTCGCTCCGATGAACGAGCACCGAGCGGTTAATGCCAGGCCCCACACCGACACCCGTCGAATCTGATCTCACACTTCCCAAACACGTAGATGTTGTCGTCATAGGTGGTGGAATCATCGGGGCTTCGGCAGCCTTCGAGCTTGCTGAGCGAGGTGTTTCCGTTCTGTTGTGCGAGAAGGGCCGGATTGCGGGCGAGCAAAGCTCGCGCAATTGGGGCTGGGTGCGCCTTGGGACACGTGATCCGCGCGAGATCCCCCTGATGCAAGAGGCACTTAGAATCTGGCAAGGGCTGGATGCGCGATTGGGACGCGCCACAGGCTATGTTCAATCAGGAATCGTGTTTGGCGCATCTGGCGCACGAGACGATGAAAACCTGACGCGATGGCTGGACCATGTTGAAGGGCTGCAAACAGGTGCTCGCATGGTATCCGGCCCTGAACTGGACGGGTTGCTGTCGGATAACAGTATGAAACTGCGCTCAGCGCTTTACATGCCGCAGGACGGGCGGGCCGAGCCGCAATGGGCGGCCCCCGCAATCGCCGAGGCGGCGCGCGACCGTGGGGCCGCGATCATGACGCAATGCGCGGTGCGAAGTGTCGATGTTGCTGCGGGCCGGATCGCAGGTGTTTTCACCGAACGCGGCCGCGTAAGGTGTAGTCAAGTTGTACTTGCAGGCGGAGCCTGGTCTCGGCTGTTTGCGGGGAACGCTGGAATCGCTCTGCCACAGCTCAAAGTGCTCAATACGGTAATGCGGACCTCTCCGGTTGCAGCAGGGCCAGAAGTGTCGCTTTGGAGAGATGATTTTGCCATTCGAAAGCGCTCGGACGGGGGATACACCATAGCTTCGGGTCACGAGAATACAGTGGATATCGTTCCTGACAGTTTCCGACTCGGGTTGCAGTTTCTGCCCGCATTCCGGCAAGAGTGGCGGTCCTTAAGGTTTCGCCTTTCGAGACGCTGGATGGTCGAGGCGAATGAGGATCGAAGCTGGCTGCCGACCGATGTGACACCGTTTGAACATTGCCGAGTACTCGACCCGGAACCTTCCCAGAAAGTGTTGCGAAGGGCGTGGGCCAACGCCCGCAAGGCGTTGCCTGCGCTTGATAGTGCGGAGATCGTGCAAAGCTGGGCCGGCCTGATCGATGTGACCCCGGATGCGATCCCGGTCATCTCGAAAGTGGACGCGGTGCAGGGCCTGCATATTGCGACCGGTTTCTCCGGCCACGGTTTTGGCATCGGTCCTGCCGCAGGTCGATTAGTGGCGGACCTTGTTACGGAAAGCACGCCTTGCGTTGATCCGACCGCCTTTCGCCTGTCCCGTTTCACGGATGAGTCAAAAGTGCGGCCGGATGCTGGTTTTTAGCCTCTAACCCATCATTTGATAGCTGACCGGCACGAACCGGAACCCGTCGCCACGGGATTCGACATACCCAGCGGCCGGGAAAGGCATGTGATAGCCGATCATAGGCACTTTGTCCGCAGCCAGCATGCCCAGCACATTCCTGCGCGATTCCGTTGCAGCGGCTTTGTCCATGTCGAATCGCACTTCCCATTCAGGATGTGCAAATGACCAGACATAGTGATTTGCAAGATCCGCCGTCAGGACCAGACGCTGACCGTTACTTTCTAGGTGATAGACCATATGGCCCGGAGTATGACCAAACGCTGCCATACCGGTGACGCCGGATGCGACTTCACCACCATCCCCGATAAAGGTCATCTTCTCTGCCATCGGGGTGACTTTGGCTGCAACCAAATCACCCACTCGGTTGCCCGCGTCTTGCGCTGACCAAAAGTCGTATTCGGGTGCTGCTGTTACATAACGCGCATTGGCAAAAGTCGCGGCATCATTGGTTGTCATACCACCGATATGATCGGGATGCATGTGGGTAATGACCACCACATCGATCTGATCAGGCGTTACGCCGGCGTCGGCCAACGCGGCCTGAATTCCACCTTGGCCAAGCCCAGTATCAAACAGGATCATCTCGGACCCCGTATTAACCAGCGTTGGTGTGAAGAAGAACTGTGCAACATCTGGCGAGATGAAGTTGTCAGCCGATACACGGGCGAAATCTTCATCCGAGGCGCCGCCGCCGAAAATGTCTTGCGCACCATCACGAGGCAGGCTGCCATCCAACAAGGTGGTGACGGTGAAATCGCCCAGTTGAAACGATTTTGCTATTGTAGAGTTGGCTTTGGTCTCGGTACCCGCGGCCAGAACAGGCGAAGTAGCTGCCGCAAGCGGCAGAGCCGCAACCGTTCCAAGCGCCGCCCGGCGAGTCAATCTGATGGTCATGGTCGTTCTCCCTGTCAGAGCATGTTTGACTGAATTAGGTCAGTCTGGGCCTGTGGCCATACTATGGCACTGTTATATGGGCTGCGTGGTTGAACATTACGTGTTAATTTTTGTTCATGCCGCGATCTGCGAATAAAACCGTACCCACCGAGCAAAACGTTGCTGATTTTCTGGCGAGTATTCAGCCGACCCGCAAGGCGGAGGAGGCGCACGTGCTGGACAGGCTGTTTCGTGAAACCACAGGTTATGCGCCAGTAATGTGGGGGCCGTCGATCATTGGCTATGGTCGATATCACTATCGCTATGCGTCAGGGCGCGAGGGCGACTTTCTCGCAACTGGGTTCTCTCCGCGCAAGGCGGCGCATTCCATCTATATCAGGCCCGGGTATGCTGACTTCGGAGATGTCTTATCAAGACTGGGCAAGCACAAGCTGGGTAAATCCTGCCTCTATATGAATAAGCTACCGGATATCGATCTCGACGTGCTTCGTGAACTCATCAAAGCCGGGCTCGAACGCTTAGATGGCATTTGGCCGGTTGAACCAACCTGAAAGCCTCTTCTGGACAAAAACGCGCCCATGTGAGATGAGCCGCGCCAACAGGAGACTTCCATGACCACGACCCGTTTTGCCCCGTCGCCCACCGGTTACATCCATGTGGGCAACCTGCGCACCGCCCTGATGAACTATTTGATCGCCCGCAAAGCCGGCGGTACGTTCATCTTGCGTATCGATGACACCGATCCTGAGCGGTCGAAGGAAGAATATGTCGACGCGATCAAGCAGGATCTGGAGTGGTTGGGCCTGCATTGGGACCGGGTTGAGCGACAGTCGGAGCGTCTGGACCGCTACGCCGAGGCCGCCGACAAGCTGCGCGAGATGGGCCGGTTCTATGAGGCGTTCGAGACGCCCACCGAGCTCGACCTCAAGCGCAAGAAGCAACTGAACATGGGCAAGCCGCCGGTCTATGACCGTGCAGCGCTGAACCTCAGCGGCGCCGAGAAAGAAGCCCTGCGCGCTGAGCGTGGCAATGGCGTCTGGCGGTTCAAACTGAACCACGAGCGTATCGAATGGAACGATGGCATTTTGGGCGACATCTCGATCGATGCAGCTTCAGTATCCGACCCGGTGCTGATCCGGGGCGATGGTCAGGTTCTCTATACGATTGCCTCTGTGGTCGATGACACCGAGATGGGCGTAACCGATGTCGTGCGCGGCTCGGACCATGTCACCAACACCGCAACGCAGATTCAGATCATCGAGGCGTTGGGCGGCACCTGTCCGCGTTTTGCGCACCACTCGTTGCTGACTGGCCCGCAGGGAGAGGCGTTGTCGAAACGCTTGGGCACTCTGGCCTTGCGCGATCTGCGAGAGCAGGGCGTGCAGCCAATGGCCTTACTGAGCCTGATGGCGCGTCTGGGGTCGTCAGATCCGGTTGAGTTGCGCTCGGATATGTCAGAGTTGATCGACGGCTTTGATGTTACACGCTTCGGTGCGGCCCCAACCAAGTTCGACGTGCAGGACCTGTTCCCGCTGACCGCGAAGCACCTGCAATCGCTACCGCTGGCCGATGTGGCCGATGCCGTTGCTAAAGCAGGTGTACCTGCTGAACTGGCCGAGCCTTTCTGGACCATGGCGCGCGAAAACATCACGACGCTAAGCGATCTCGAGGGATGGTGGGAATTGTGTCGTGATGGGGCCGAACCCCTGATCGCTGACGAGGACCGTGAGTTCATCGCTCAGGCTGTCTCATTGCTGCCCGAAGGCCCATTCGATGGGGAAACTTGGGGCACATGGACCAAGGCCGTGAAAGAGGCCACAGGCCGCAAGGGCAAAGGCCTGTTCATGCCGCTGCGCAAAGCGCTAACGGGGATGGAGCGCGGGCCCGAAATGGCGACCTTGCTGCCGCTGTTGCAGGTGATCCGCGCTCGCGGCTGACTTCAGGGTCAGTGCTTAGAATACGAAGGAGGCAGGTAAATCACCTGCCTTTCTTTGTTCTCCGGGTCGCAAAACTTGCGCCGAAACGCGTTGCAGGCGGTCATCCACGAATTCGGTCTCGGCCTGCTTCAATTGTTGGTGACGGGGATAACGGGGCTCGGCGCGGTCGTTCAAAATCGGAGCATCCCAACCATCGGTTGTTGCAAAGAAGCGATCGGCGCCCTCTGGTCCAAAAGCCCGCAGATACCCTTGCACGACAACATCAATATAGCTGAGCAATAGGGGATGGTGATTGCTGGGCGCGGTGTGTCGATCATGCGGGACTGCGTAGACAGCGATTTCCACCTCTTGCGTCAGAGTGTGCGTGACCGACCGTGTGGCTGGAACGCGGTCATAAGCCCATTCTCTTTCATCCAACGCGGCCCAGTCGTTTTTAGGAACATGGGCGATCATACCATCGATCTCGGAATCAGCATCCGGCACAGCGGTCAAAAACGCCACCGGGCGCAGATCCGTGTGCCGCCATGCGCGTCGCCAACCTTTCAGTCGCGCTGGGCGCGGGTCGGGGAAATCATGCGTCGATAGGTTCACGAGGCTGCCATAGCCGAAGAAATAAGGGTCTGCCATGCGGGTCGCGTCCTTCTTTGACGATTGATGTATGTCAAACAGTCTTTTTACGAGACATGCAATAAAGCTTCACCTTGAGATTCGGGAGGCCCTAATGCGGATTACCAAACGGACGAATATCGCGGTGCGTGTTTTGATGTATTGCGCCGCACATCAGGAACGGCTGGTCACGAAGGCCGAGATCGCCGATGTCTGTAATATTTCAGAAAACCATCTGGCACAGGTGATCAACCAACTGAGCCAGCTAGACTATCTCAGCACACAACGCGGCCGCAATGGCGGCATGACGCTCGCGCGCCCGGCGGATCAGATCCGGGTCGGGTCCGTGTTTCGCCATGTCGAAGGCGGATTGCCGATTGCCGAGTGTTTTGCGGATGCCGACAACACCTGCCCACTGACCGATGCGTGCCGTCTGCGATTGGCGCTGCAGGACGCGGCTGAGGTGTTCTATGCCTCGCTTGATGAAATCACGCTCGATGCGTTGGTGTGCGACAACGATCAGTTGTTGAAGATATTGCAGCCGGTCGCTTGTATGCGCTCAGCTTAGTCGCTGGCGCGTAGGATACGCGCCGGACGTACTGACAGCGGGCGCAGGGCAAAAACCATGCCCGCGCCTAATGTGACGCCAACACCGGCGATGACGATCCCAAGCGCGGATCGCCAGATGACCGCGAACTCTGTGTCGAAGATATATGTGGCCACGGCCCAACCGCCCAGAATTCCGGTCAGCAAAGCAACGCAACCCGCGGCCGCCCCCAACAGGATCGCGCGCAGGGCAAAGCTGCGCAGAATGCGCCCCCGGTTTGCACCCAGAGTTTTGAGGATCGCAGCCTCATACCTGCGCGCCGGTTCGCCTGCGGCAGCGGCGCCGATCAGCACCAGAAACCCGGTCAAAAGGGACACGCCCGCCCCGTATGAGGTGGCAGCCGCGAGCCCTGCCAGCAGTCCAGATACCCGGTCGATGGCATCTCGGACCCGAACAGCGGTGATGTTTGGGAATTGTCCGGCCAGATCCCGCAGGATGGCGGCCTCGGCCTGTTCTTCTGCATAAACGGTCGCGATAAAGCTGTGCGGAGCACCTGCCAACGCAGAGGGGTTCATCGACATGACAAATCCCATTCCAGCGGTGGAGAAATCAACCTCGCGCAGAGATGTCAATTCAGCGGTGATATCGCGGCCCAGGATGTTAACGGTCAGTTCATCACCCAGTTTCAGCCCCATCTCGGCGGCCTCTTCGGCGGCAAAGCTGACCTGCGGCGGGCCGCTGTAATCCTCGGGCCACCACTCTCCGTCGGTCACGCGGGCATTCTGTGGCGGTTGGGCGGAATAGGTCACGCCCCGGTCGCCGTCCAGAACCCAGTGATCGCCTGCAATCTCGCGCGCGGGTTGCCCATTGATTTTGGTAATGATCCCACGCAGCATCGGAGCGCTTTCTACCCGACTGACGGCAGGGTCAGTGTCGAGACGTTCGCTGAACCCGGGCATCTGATCCTTCTGGATATCGACGAAGAAATATGAGGGTGCCACTTCTGGCAGGTTCCCCGAGATCGCATTGCGCAGGGTGCCGTCGATTTGTCCCACCGCTGCAAGGACCGACAGGCCGAGCCCAAGGGACAGAACCACCGACGCTGCCCCTTCGCGTGGGTCAGAGATGGCGGACAACGCCCACCGCAGGGCTGGACGCCCTCTGGCCCAAGGAGCGCCCGCGCGGGCCAATTTGCGAATGGCAAAGGCAGAAAGGGTCAGCAAAGTGAGCGCCCCCGCCAGACCTGCGCTTGTCCAGAGAGTCAACCGGGTTGAACCGCTGAACCAAGCGGCGGCTCCGATCAGTACGGCCAGGCCAATTGTAGTCGCAATTACATAAATCAAGCGCGGGAAGCTGCTTGCCGAAGTCAGCGCATCCCGGAACAATGTTGCCGCACGCACCTCCTCGGTTCTGGCCAGAGGCCAAAGCGTAAACAGGAACGCGGTTAGCACACCATAAAGTGCGGCCTCGAACAGGGGCTGCGGATATAGCGAGAATACAGCAGGGATCGGCAGTTGGGTTTCGATAACCGGTGCCAGCAGCATTGGAAGCGCCGCGCCCAGGGTCAAACCCATGACGATACCAACGCCTGAAAGAACGGCGATCTGGATCATGTATGTCTGAAAGATTGTGGCCCGATCAGCGCCCAAAGTCCGCAATGTCGCAATGGTTTCCGTTTTCTGGGACAGATAGGCGCGCACGGCAGCCGATACGCCGATCCCCCCAACCGCCAATCCGGATAGACCAACCAGCACCAGAAACGCGCTGAGGCGCCCTACAAACTCGGATATCCCCGGCGCACCATTGCGGGCATCAGTCCAGCGCATGCCGGTTCCCTCGAAGGCCTGCCTGGCCTGCTGCGACAGCGCCTCCAACTCGGCGGTTTGCGGCAAGTTCATCCTGTATTTGGTGGAAAACAAAGTACCCGGAGCCAGCAGGCCCGATGATTGCAAATCCTCGGTTCGAACCAACGTGCGCGGTCCCAGCGAGAACCCATCTGCCGCACCATCCGGTTCGTGTTCCAGCGAGGCCATCAAAACGAACCTCTGCGTGCCGAGATCAAATTGGTCCCCAATCGCAAGGTTCAGGCGGTCAATCAGGGACGGAGCCATCACGGCGCCGGGCAGCCCATCGGCGCCCGCCAAGGCCTCGGGCAAAGAAACTGCGGGTTCCAGAGCCACCGATCCCAACAGCGGATAGGCCCCGTCCACGGCCTTCACCTGAGTTAACGCCCGTTGCGCGCCTGCGCCATCACCCGTGACGGCCATGGACCTGAAATCGACGACCTCCGACACTGCTTGCGCGGTGTCCGCCATCCAGTCACGTTCCTCATCATTTGCAAAGCGATAGGTGAACTCCAGCTGGGCATCGCCGCCTAAGAGCGACGCGCCCTCTTGTTGCAATCCGGTCTGAATGGCTTGGCGCACCATGCCAACCGCAGCAATTGCTGCAACACCCAAAGCCAGGCAGGCCAGAAACACCCGAAACCCGCGCAACCCACCGCGCAGTTCGCGCCGGGCCAGGCGACCGGCCAGACGCAGGCTCATTCGGCGGCCTCACGCTGGGATTCCTCGGCGATACGCCCATCGCGCAAGCGCACAACGCGGTCGCATTTCTGAGCCAGCGTATGGCTGTGCGTGACCAGAACCAGAGTTGCCCCGTGACGGTCCCGCAGTCCGAATAACAGATCAATGATTGCTGAACCGTTGGTTTCATCCAGATTTCCCGTTGGTTCATCTGCCAGTAATATATGCGGGCGCGGGGCCGAAGCGCGGGCCAGCGCCACACGCTGTTGCTCGCCGCCTGACAACTGCGCCGGGTAGTGATCGATACGATGTGAAAGGCCCACGGCCTCCAACTCGGCCGCGGCGCGCTGGAAAGCATCTTTGTGTCCCGCGAGTTCTAACGGGGTCGCCACGTTCTCAAGCGCGGTCATCGTCGGGATCAAGTGGAAATTCTGAAACACTACGCCCATGGCATCTCTTCTGAACCGTGCCAGCGCATCTTCGCTCATTTTCGTTAGATCTTGACCCAATGCGGTAACACGTCCGCCGGTTGCCTGTTCTAAGCCGCCCATCAGCATCAGTAGCGAAGACTTTCCGGAACCAGAGGGACCGATCAGCCCCAGAGTTTCACCCTTGCTCACAGTCAAAGTGATGTCGTGCAGGATATCCACTCTTCCGGCATTGCCATCCAGCGATAATGCGGCATCTTGGAGGGTGAGAACGGGTGTCGTCATCGATCAGGCCATCAAGAGGGGTACAGTCCATTGGGATATGGCGCGATACAGAAGCTGCGCAAGGGTTTGATGTCAGGCGTGTTCATCTGTTGCGGATTTGCCGCGACGGCTGAGCCGGTGGTGATTGCGGCGCTCGGAGATTCCCTGACACAAGGATATGGACTTCCGCAACAAGACGGGTTTGTGCCCCAACTGCAACGCTGGTTGCAGGAGGAAGGGGCGGATATTCAGCTTATCAACGCCGGTGTTTCCGGGGATACGACCGCAGGAGGAGCCTCCCGCGTTGATTGGACTCTGACGCCAGAGGTCGATGGCATGATTGTAGCCCTCGGCGGCAATGATCTGTTACGCGGTATCGATCCGGATGTGTCGCGCGCCAATCTTGAGGCAATCCTGAACACCGCTGAAGCTGCGAATGTCGAAGTTCTGCTGATCGGCATGCAAGCCCCCGGGAACTATGGGTCGGATTACAAGCAAAGTTTCGATGCCATGTATCCGGAACTGGCGCAGCAGTATGGCGCGATCTATGCGGAAAGCTTCTTTGACGGGCTCACGACCGAGGGCGATCCTGCAGTCGCGCGCCAGTTCATGCAATCTGATGGCATCCATCCAAATGCCCAAGGCGTTGCGCTGATCGTTGACGCACTAGGACCTTTTGTACTGGCTTTAGCGGAGCGCGCTACTGATTAGGAGGGGTCCTATGCCAGGCCGGTTTTTTCTCACACGACCAATTGGCGAGATAGTTAAGTTCCTGAATGTGAAAGATAACGTAGGGCCTCAGCCCCCGCGCAGAAATATTCAACCGGGTCAGGAGGTGACGGTATTGACCGGTGAAGGCTTGAAGATGATGCGATGGGGGATGATCCCGGTCGGCAGGGTCAATGCGCGCGGACGTCCGGTGATGGAGACCATTATCAACGCTCGCTCTGAAACGGTTTTTGACAAAAGCGCATTCGAAGGTGTTGGGCGCGCAGTTATACCAGTTGATGGCTGGTACGAGTGGACCGGAGAGAAACGGCGCAAAACTGCATGGCGTATCGCAGCGAAGGATGGCATACCGCTGTTATTTGCTGCAATTACGGATAGTTGGGAGGCCCCTGGTGGGCAGCGTGTGGATCAGGTCGCCGCAGTCACCTGCGAGCCAAATGCCGATGTAAAGCCGATCCACCACCGTATGGGTGTGTTGCTGGGGTCGCAGGATGTGGATTGCTGGTTACATGGATCCGAAGAAGAGGCACAGAAGCTGATGCGCCCATGGCCAAAAGGTCGCCTGAGGATTGAACAAGCCGACGATGTGGATTGGTCGGCGGCTTAGACCACGGTCACCACGGTTCCAATCGGCACCCGGTTGTACAGATCGATTACATGCTCATTCAGCATCCGTATGCAGCCGTTCGAGGCCGCGCGACCGATGGTTTGCGGTTGTGTGGTGCCATGGATGCGGAAATAGGTGTCGACTCCGTTTTGGAACAGATACAAAGCGCGCGCGCCCAGTGGATTATCGCTCCCTCCGGGTTGGACATAGTCGTTGTCCTTGAACCGACCATAGGCCACCGGGTCGCGTTCGATCATCTCATCGGTCGGTCGCCAGGTGGGCCATTCCTTCTTTACGTCGATAGTTGCGGTTCCTGTAAACTCCAGTCCGGCTTTGCCGACGCCGCAGCCATAGCGGATCGCTTTGCGGGGTTCGGTTATGTAATAAAGGTAGAAGGAACGGGGAACGACCAGCAGCTGACCGGGTAGGAATTGCTTTTTGACCCGCACGAATTGTGGCGTGGGATCATACTCGAGCGCTTTCTTGGCGCTGACAACGCCCGGAAGCAGGCTGACGGCAGTACCGGCCAGAAATACGCGGCGTGTGAACATGGCGACATCCCTCAAATGACCAAAGAAATCATAACGCTAGTTTTGAAATGATAGCGGATTTGGTCAATCACCGGGGAGGAATAACCCGATTGTGATGTATTCCCTATGCCACACACGGGGCGCGGGCATAGCGGAGAGGGCGGGAAAAATCCCGCCCTTTGAATGGCTTAGGCCAGTTCGATATTGTCGGCGCTTTCGCGGCCGTCACGACCAGCGCGCAGCTCGTACGTGACCTTCTGGTTGTCGGCCAGACCGGTGAGGCCCGAACGCTCGACAGCCGAGATGTGTACGAAGATGTCTTTGCCGCCATCTTCGGGTGCGATAAAGCCATAGCCTTTGGTGGTGTTGAACCATTTTACGGTGCCTGCGGGCATATCCGTTGTCTCCTGTTTAGTGCTGCCCACGTGGATGCGGCAGCCCGGCGTCGTTGTCTGTATCGATAGACTGAGCGCCGTAGAAGGAGACTGCAGGTCGAAATAGAAAAACGTAAGCCTCTTGGATATGGCATCGGTCAGACGGTGTGGCAAGGGCGGATTGTATGGATTGTACAAGGGTTTGAGGCGGAATCGTCCGTCTTGTACAAAAATCCGCCGATGGTTCTGGTTATTAGTTAGCAGAGCTTTGATAAGGTCCGGTTATTTATCTGGCGCGTCGGAGTGGCATTCAGAATCCGTTAACCCGCGTCATGATCAAGTTACAGCATGAGCGATTATCGACGCGTCCGCATTCCCGGGGCCAAGTATTTTTTCACCGTGTCTTTGGCCGACCGGTCGTCGGATTTGCTGGTGCGAGAGGTGGCGCATTTGCGGGCCGCCTTTGCAGTGACCCAGAGGGAGCGGCCGTTCTGGTGCGATGCGCTTGTGGTGTTGCCGGATCATTTGCACGCGGTGTGGACCTTGCCGCCGGGGGATGCGGATTATTCGACACGGTGGGGTGCGATTAAGGCGCGGTTTACGCGTGGGGTGAAGGCGTCGGGAGTGGTGGGGTGGAACCCCACCTTACGCACAGATTCGAAAATTGCGAAAGGGGATGCCGGGATTTGGCAGCGCCGGTTTTGGGAGCATGCAATTCGGGATGAAACGGATTATCGCAATCATATGGCATATTGTCGGGGGAATCCGGTGAAGCACGGGTTGGTCGAGCGCCCCACCGATTGGCCGTATTCGTCAATCCATCGCGATATTCGTGCAGGTCGGGTTGATCCGGAGTGGAGCGGTGTGGTCACCGATGGCACGTTCGGAGAGCCGTAGGTTGGGGTCTTACCCCATCATTTGAGAGGTTGGAGTTTGCAAGTGGTTTGGTGCGCGGGAACAGATCGTGCGAGTTTTCGGGTATGATCGTTGAGTGAGAGATGGGGTGAAACCCCATCCTACGCTTGCGACGTATGCTTCAAACAGCGGTTGTGGTTTGTAGGCCGGGCTTCAGCCCGGCATTCATCTAGACCCGCAAGCCGATTATATGGGTTGGTGCAATGCGATGGCCGATATTGGCGAAGTCGCGGCTGTTGCGCGGCTTGCCGGGCTGAAGCCCGGCCTACTTGCTATTTTTCTAGAAGTTCCGCACATGTGTCACCGATTTTGCGATGGTTTGCATCTAGATTTCCTCGGCGATAAAAATCCTCGACCAAGCCAGCTGCGAAGCAGGAAACAAATGCACCCTTTTGAGCCTGCTCTATCGAAAATCCGTCCTCAACCAACTTGTCGTGCAATCTGGAAACAGACACAATGTAAACGTCAGAGTCCAACGTTTCGCCGAAAACCCTGCTCGATAACTGATAGAAATGCGTATCAACAATTGACAAGACAGTTTGGAATGAACTGTACAGTTTTGCCGGAACAAAATCGATGTCTTCGCGGTTTTCGATGAAAGCAACAATCACGTCAGACATTTCTGGATCTACCCATTTGTCTGAGAAATCAAACTTTTCCTGCTCACCGTCGTGCTTCTGCAAGAAATAGGTGAAATCCGCTGGCGCGGCAAAGGTGGTGACCCTCTTTGGCGCTTCAGCCAATGCGCAACTTGCGCCGCAAACTAGGAAAGCAGAAATCTGTGCGCAGCGCGTCGCAAACCTAATCATTAAGAAAGCATCGCCATTTCTGCTGCTTCAACAATACGACCCGCATCCAGCCTCACCGCGCAAACTTCTTATGCTTCAAACGCTTGGGCTCCAGCGCGTCCGGTCCCAGACGGCGCTTCTTGTCCTCTTCGTAGTCTTCGAAGTTGCCCTCGAACCACTCCACATGCGCATCGCCCTCGAACGCCAGAATATGCGTGCAAATCCGGTCGAGGAAGAAGCGGTCGTGTGAGATGACGACGGCGCAGCCGGCGAAATCGACCAGTGCGTCTTCCAGCGCGCGCAGAGTTTCGACGTCGAGGTCGTTGGTTGGTTCGTCGAGCAGCAAGACGTTGCCGCCCTCTTTCAGCAGGCGGGCCATGTGGACGCGGTTGCGCTCACCGCCTGACAGCAAAGATACCTTTTTCTGCTGGTCACCGCCCTTGAAGTTGAAAGACGAGCAATAGGCGCGGGAATTGACCTGCGCGTCGCCCAGTTGGATGATCTCGGCACCGCCGGTGATCGCCTCCCACACGGTATCGTTGTCGGCAAGGTCATCGCGGGACTGGTCGACATAGGACAGCTCGACCGTGTCGCCCAGCGTGATGGTGCCGCTGTCGGGTTGTTCCTGACCGGTGAGCATCTTGAACAGGGTCGATTTACCGGCACCGTTGGGGCCGATGACGCCGACGATGCCGCCGGGGGGCAGGGCAAAGTCCAGCCCTTCGATCAGTTGCTTGTCGCCCATATGTTTCGAAAGGCCCTCAACCTCGATCACCTTGCCGCCGAGGCGCTGGCCGTTGGGGATGACGATCTGGGCGCGGGTCAGCTTTTCGCGTTCGGACTGGTCTGCCAGTTCGTTATAGGCGTTGATCCGGGCCTTGGATTTGGCCTGACGGGCCTTTTGGCCCTGACGCATCCATTCCAGCTCGCGCTGCAGGGTCTTCTGCTTGGACTTGTCCTCACGGGCTTCCTGTTCGAGGCGTTTGGCCTTTTGTTCCAGCCATGCGGAATAGTTGCCTTCGTAGGGAATGCCGCGACCCCGGTCGAGTTCCAGAATCCAGCCGGTGATGTCGTCCAGGAAATAGCGGTCGTGGGTGACGATCAGGATGGTGCCCTTGTAGTCGATCAGGTGTTGTTGCAGCCAGGCGATGGTCTCGGCGTCCAGGTGGTTGGTCGGTTCGTCGAGCAGAAGCATATCGGGCGCTTCGAGCAGCAGCTTGCAGAGCGCCACGCGGCGTTTTTCACCGCCCGAGAGGTTGGCAATGTTGGCATCGTCCGGTGGGCAGCGCAGCGCTTCCATCGAGACATCGATCTGACTGTCGAGGTCCCACAGGTTTTCCGCGTCGATCGCGTCCTGCAGGGTGGTCATTTCTTCCATCAGCTCGTCCGAGTAGTTCTCGGCGATCTCCATGGCAATCTCGTTGAACCGGTCGACCTTGGCCTTTTTCGCGGCCACGCCCAGCATGACGTTCTCGCGGACGGTCAGCGATTCATCCAGCTGAGGTTCCTGCGGCAGATAGCCGACCTTGGCGCCTTCGGCCGCCCATGCCTCACCGGTGAAGTCCGTATCGAGGCCCGCCATGATCTTCATCAGCGTCGATTTACCCGCGCCGTTGACGCCGACGACACCGATTTTCACGCCGGGCAGGAAGCTCAGGTGGATGTTTTCAAAGCACTTTTTGCCACCGGGATAGGTCTTGGAGACACCCTGCATGTGGTAGACATATTGATAGGCAGCCATGTCGCGTCCTCTGGGTCGGGGAAATCAAGTTGGAACGCTGGATATCCGAGGCGAGCGGGCGGGGCAAGCTGGTGGTTTTGTGAATTTTCTGTGGTCGTTTGATCCGGTAGAACCAACACGACAAGGAGTGGTGGGGTTTTGGCAGAACTTGCGGAACTGATTGCCGGTTGGGCGCAACCGGGCCGGGTGACATGGATCGGTGTACGTCCTGGCCGCAGAGCGGAATTGGATGGGCGCAACGAGGTTTGGGTCTCAGCCGATGGGCTCGACGGCGACCGCAGCCGGGCGGGCAAGCGGGCGGTGACTTTGATCCAGCAGGAACATCTGGCGGCGATTGGCTCTTATCTGGGGCAAGGATCGGTTAAGCCTGAGATCCTGCGGCGCAATCTGGTGGTTTCGGGGATCAATCTGGCGGCGCTAAAGGGGCGGGAGGTGCAGGTCGGGGAGGCCGTTTTGCGCTTTACCGTGATATGCGCTCCGTGCAGTCGGATGGAGGAGGCGTTGGGCAAAGGCGGCTATTCTGCTGTGCGGGGGCATGGGGGATGGTGTGCCGAAGTAGTGCAACCGGGGCAAGTCAGGCTTGGCGATGTGGTGCAGCCGATTGATTGACAACACCTCTCAGTTCTGAACATCAGCAGAGGATGGAACGCAGTACCATTCCATATGCGGGGCCCGGGCAGGTCGTGGGGTTGTTCGGAGGGTCATTTGATCCTCCGCATCAAGGCCATGTGCATGTGACGCGTGAGGCGATGAAGGCGTTTGGGCTGGATCGGGTGTGGTGGCTGGTGTCGCCGGGCAATCCGTTGAAGGAGCGGGGGCCTGCGCCTTTGGCGCGGCGGATGGCGGCGGCGCGGGATGTGATGCAGCATCCGCGCGTTGAGGTCACGGATATTGAGGCGCTGACGGGGACGCGGGCGACGGCGGATACGCTGTCGGCGTTGCGGCGACTTTATCCGCAGGTTCGGTTTGTATGGCTGATGGGGGCCGACAATCTGGCGCAGTTTCACCGCTGGAAAGATTGGCGACAGATCATGGACAGCGTGCCGGTGGGCGTTGTGGCGCGGCCTGGGGACCGGATTTCTGCTCGGATGTCTCCGGCGGCTCGGCTTTATGCCAAGTACCGTATCGACGGGCAGGCGCGGCATTTGCTGGGGCGGGCGGATGCTCCGGCGTGGTGTTTTGTGAACGTGCCGATGGTTGACGTCAGTTCGACCGAGTTGCGCAATCGCGGGAATTGGAGCGATGGGGTGTTGCCCGAATGACTCCACTTGGCGCATAATCTTAATCAAGTGATTGTCTGCATTTAAGCTCTGGGATTCTAATAGACCCATGGTCGATCGAATTTCGCGTCGTTTGTTTCTGGGTGGATTAGGGGCGTCTCTGGTTCCGGGCACAGGTCTGGCCGAGGCGCCTTTGGTGTCTCTGCGCCCTGTGCTGCGTGGCCCGCAACCCAACGGGGCTGAGCGGCTGGTTAAGGCGGCGGGGCTGAAGGGCGAGGTTGTTTTTGCCGTGGCCGACGTGGAAACCGGAACGCCGCTGGAGGTGTTCGGCGAGGGCCAAAGCCTACCACCAGCCAGCGTCGCCAAGGCGCTGACCGCGCTTTATGCGCTGGATGTGCTGGGTCCGGAGTATCGGTTCGAAACGCGCTTGATCGCGGATGGAGCGGTGGAAAATGGTATTCTGAAAGGCGACCTGATCCTTGCGGGTGGCGGTGATCCGCTGCTGGATACAGACGCGCTGGCCACAATGGCAGCCAATCTGCGCAAGGCCGGGATCACCGAGGTGAAGGGCGCGTTCAAGGTCTATGATGGTGCGCTGCCCTACGTCTTCAGCATTGATCCGGGGCAGCCGGATCATCTGGGCTATAGCCCGTCGATCAGCGGGATTTCCCTGAATTTCAACCGTGTGCATTTCGAGTGGAAACGCGAGGGCACCGGCTATGATGTAACCATGGATGCGCGCAGCGCGAATTATACGCCTTCGGTAGATATGGCATCGATGCGAGTCGAGAGCCGCAGCCTGCCGATTTACACCTATCAGCCAAGCGCGCGACAGGATCGCTGGACCGTGGCCAAAGGCGCGCTAGGCAATGGCGGGGCACGCTGGCTGCCGGTACGCAAGCCTGCGCTTTATGCCGGAGATGTGTTCCGCACGCTGGCACGCGTGAATGGGATCGTGCTGGGCCGGGTGCAGGTGACGCGGCAAGCACCGCAAGGGACCGAACTGGTGGTGCATCAGAGCGATCCGTTGGAAAGCATCCTGAAGGGGATGCTGAGATATTCGACCAATATAACCGCCGAAATGGTGGGTTTGGCGGCCACCAAGGCGCGCGGGGTTGCGCCGCAGAGCCTTGAGGACTCGGCCGCAGAAATGAACCTATGGGCGGCAGAGCGTTTTGGCGCGGATGGGATCGCGATGGTCGATCATTCCGGACTTAGCGGTTCCTCACGTATGGCGCCCGCCGGTCTGGTCAATACGCTGGTGGCGGCGGGGCAGTCAGAGGAGCTGCGGCCGTTGCTTCGGTCCTTTACGCTGGCCGACAAAAACGGGCAGCCGGTCAAGGATCATCCGATCAAGGTCGATGCAAAAACGGGTACTTTGAACTTCGTCTCGGGTCTTGGCGGTTACATGACAACGGCAGATGGAGTGGATCTGGCCTTTGCGATCTTCACAGCCGACACCGCGCACCGCGCCACGATCCCGCGTGCGTCGCGCGAGCGCCCGGACGGCGCGCGGGCTTGGAACCGGCGGTCTCGCAAATTGCAACGCAATCTGATTGAGCGTTGGGGTACGCTCTACGGTAGCTAGGTTGTATGCCGCGCCCGTGCCCCGCGTTCGATAGCGGCAGCGTGCAGGCGGTCGATGCTGAGTTCGTACCGGATTTCTTCCAGCAGACGCAGTTCGGTTTCGGCCAGAGTGCCGTCAGCGGCGGCCACATCACAGGCCAGCGCGTAGGCGGTTTCGTTCAGGCGTTCGGGCAGGTTGTCACGGATCAGTCCGAACAGGGCATCCAGCCCGTCCACCTGCTCAAACAGATCAAACACGATCTGCGAGACGCGGCGGGTTCGGTCGATATCGTAACCCGCGAACACCGGCAGCATGTTGACCGCGCCTTCGATCTTGACCAGCTCTGCGGTTCGGATGTTCTCGTCCGAGGCGGAAATCGCCACCATGATCGCCACAAGGCAATCCTGCGGGGACATCGGATGTGGGGTTTGCTCGGTCATGGTGTCGTCCTGAATGAAACGTTTGTTGCCGCACGATAGGAGCGGGTGCGGGGAGGTTCAACTGGTAGTTTTGGGGTGCAATGAATGCGATCAATGAAGGTGGGTGATTTCGGCTTTGATGTAAACGTCCGTTGAAAACTCAATCTGACATCGGCGTTTCATTATGCGGACCAATAGTTATGGTGCAAAAGAGGTGAGATCGGCTCGTACTCTTGGATTAAATCTATGCCAGCAGTCCAATGAACTCACCACACAAAGTTATTTCGTTTTTGGAGAACAACTTGACCAATCATATAACTCTTAGAGATGGCAGAACGCTTGCATTCAGCACTTACGGCGACCCAGATGGAACTCCAGTGATTTTCAGCCATGGGTTTTCCGACTCTCACGTAATTCGTCATCCTGACGACAGTCTGACCGCTTCGCTCGGCGTACACTGGATTTCTGCCGACGAACCGGGTGTTGGAGGGTCGAGCCCGAAGAAGGATCGGAGAATGGTGGATTGGGGCGCTGATATGGAGGATCTGGCGGATCAACTTGGCCTCGATACATTCAATGTAGCGGGCCATTCCGGAGGCGGCCCCCACGCTTTGGCTGTAGCATTTCACATGCCTGAACGTGTGCGTAAAGTTGCGCTCGCTTCTCCTGTGGCACCATTCGATGAGCCCGGTGTCACCAAGATGCTGGTACTGAAGGATCTGAAAACCATCGCAAAATTGCGCCACCTGAGCTTACTGATCCGATGGGCAGAGCGTATTGGCGCTAATAGTGCTTTGAAAGACATCCCTTCATATGTGGAGTCTGTCGTTGACCAAATGCCCAATGAAGCCAAAACAATGCTCCGCAATCCAGAGCAGCAAGCCTTGTTCGAAGAAAACTTTCGTCTTGGTTATCTGCAACACGAGGAAGGAGTTTTCGAAATGACGATGGCTCTTTGGGACTGGGGCTTTTCGCCAGGTGACATCCAGCAACCGGTGGAAATGTATTATGGTACGGCGGACGACATTATCTCGCCGGATATGCCGCGACACCTTTGCTCCGAACTTCGCGACTGCACAGCGCATGAGTGGTCGGGTGCGGGACATTATGGCTTTGTGGATCGCGAGCGGTGGACCGAATTTGTCGGCGCGGTCGCTAGTTTGTCTTAGCAAGTCAAAGGCGGCAATCCCACGTTGCGGACATTCGTAATTCAGAGCAGATATTGATGGCATGGTATTCATGCTCATAGAGGCATGAAAATCACCACCCTTTATTGACTCATACTGCACCTGCACAATAACAGGGGCCGGTCCGGGCGCATGGGGTGTCTGGCACGTTTCCCGATGGAGTATCCAAATGTCTGACCTGCGTGAAACCGCGATGACGTCCAAGGCGTGGCCGTTTGAAGAGGCGCGGCGGTTGCTCAAACGGTATAAGCAGGGCGCTCCGGAGAAGGGATATGTGCTGTTTGAGACGGGCTATGGCCCCTCGGGTCTGCCGCATATCGGCACCTTTGGTGAGGTCGCGAGGACCACGATGGTCAAGCGCGCGTTTGAGGCGCTGTCGGATATCCCCACCAAGCTGATCTGTTTCTCGGACGACCTGGACGGGATGCGGAAGGTGCCGACCAACGTGCCGAATCCTGAGGCGCTGCAGGATTATCTGCAATGCCCGCTGACCTCGGTGCCCGATCCGTTTGGCACGCATGACAGCTTTGGTGAACATAACAATGCCATGCTGCGCCGGTTCCTCGATACCTTCGGGTTCGAGTATGAGTTCTATTCGGCGCGTGAGTTTTATCGCTCGGGCCAGTTTGACGAGATCCTCAAGCGTGCCGTCGAAAAGTATGATGACGTGATGGCGATCATGCTGAAAAGCCTGCGCGAAGAGCGTCAGCAGACCTATTCGATCTTCCTGCCAATCCACCCCGAGACCGGGCGGGTTCTGTATGTGCCGATGAAGAAGGTTTGCGCCGAGACCTACACTGTCACTTTCGACGATGAGGATGGCAAGGAATGGACGCTGCCCGTGACTGGCGGCAATGTGAAGCTGCAGTGGAAGCCTGATTTTGGCGCGCGCTGGGCCGCTTTGGGCGTTGATTTCGAAATGTATGGCAAGGAACATGCCACCAACGAAAAGATCTATGACGCGATCTGCCGGGCTTTGGGAGGTCGTGCGCCTGAGCATTTCTCGTATGAACTGTTCCTCGATGAGAACGGGCAGAAGATATCAAAGTCCTCGGGCAATGGCGTGTCGATCGACGAATGGCTGACCTATGCACCGACCGAGTCGCTGGCCTATTTCATGTATCAGAAGCCCAAAACGGCGAAGCGGATGCATTTCGATGTGATCCCGAAAGCTTATGATGAGTATCATCAGCAGTTGCGGGCTTATCCGGTGCAGGACCTGAAGGGGCAGTTGAACAATCCTGTGTGGCATATCCATGGTGGGAATGTGCCTGAATCCACGCTGATGGTGCCCTTTGCGATGCTTCTTAACCTGGCGTCGGTTTCGGGAGCCGAGGATAAAGAGGCGCTGTGGGGCTTTATCCGTCGCTATGCACCAGAGGCCACGGCCGAAACGCATCCTGACCTGGATCAGGCGGCGGGCTTTGCGGTGCGCTATTTCAACGATTTCGTCAAACCGACGCGCCAACACCGCGCGCCGACGGATCAGGAGCGTGAGGCGCTGGAGGCGCTGAAGGCTGCCTTGGAGGCCTACGACGGGCCGGTGGAAGACGAGGCGTTGCAATCGGTGGTATATGCGGTTGGTCGCGATCGCTTTGACCCGCTGCGCGGCTGGTTCACGTCGCTGTATGAGGTGCTGCTGGGGGCGTCGCAGGGGCCTCGGTTCGGTGGGTTCATCGCGCTGTATGGCGTGCCAGAGACGATTGCGCTGATCGACAAGGCGCTGGCCGGGGAATTGGTCTGATTTGACCTGATCCAGTGTGGGGCTACCCTTGCATCAGGAGGTGGCCCCATGCGTCGACTATTGCTTGCTGTATCCCTGAGTGCCGGACTGGCATCCGGAGCTTTTGCTCAGAGTGACGAGATTGAGGCCAATATCTCGGCGCAGATACAGGCCTTCAAGGCGGATGACTTTGCCACCGCCTTCACCTTTGCCAGCCCCAATATCCAGCGGCTGTTCGGCGATCCCGAGAATTTCGGGATCATGGTGCGCCGTGGCTATCCTATGGTCTGGCGGCCTGCGGATGTGAGGTTTCTGGAGTTGCGCGAGATTAGCGGAGCCCTGTGGCAGAAGGTCATGATCACTGATGGTGACGGACGCGTGCATTTGCTGGACTACCAGATGATCCGGCAGGAAAACGGCTGGAAGATCAACGGTGTACAGTTGCTGGGCAACACCGACCCGGCGGCCTGATGCAACACCATCGTCACGGTGGTAAGAGCCGCGATTAATCCCTTTTCGATACTCAGACCCAAGCGCTTGGGCTCAGGGCCCGGGCAGTATCGGGTTTTGGCGCGCGTGCTTGGCGCGATTGGGAAAGGGATTTTACATGAACAAGGCAATCACCGACGGCATCGTGTTCATGCCGCCCGCCTATGCGGCTGGTCTTGGGGTCTGGTCCAGTGGCGACGGCACGCCGGGCTCTCCGACCTATGAGGGGTCGGGGACGGGGGTGTTCGTTCCGGCGGATGCGGATTTCGCAGGCTGTCTGGAGATTTATAAGACGGCAGAACCTCAGCGGCTGCGCTATATGGGGCAGACACCTTTGTTGCCGGGCTGCTATTTGCAGATCAAGGCGCGGGTGAAGGCGATCAGCGGGCCGCTTCCCGAGGTGCGGATTGCCGGCTGGGCCGGAGGAGCCGGAGATGCGCATGTGGACGGATTGGCCGAGCAGGGTCCGGCGGTGCAGCTGACCGGCTATGGCACCGTGCATGAGGTGACGGCCATCGTGGGCACGGGCCTGCGCCCCGGCGTGGACATGCCATGGGGCAATGCGGCGCTTTATGGACACTTTGGTTTGGATATCGAAGGCACCAACGGCGCGGTGGTGCGGGTGGATGATATCGAGATCACCGATGTGACCTCGGTCTTCCTGCGCGATTTGATTGGTCTGGTCGACGTGCGCGATTTCGGCGCTGTGGGTGACGGGGTCACCGATGACTCGTCAGCGTTTGAGGCGGCGGATCAGGCAGCGAACGGGCGCAAGGTTTATATTCCGCAAGGTGAGTTCCGGCTGGAAGAGAACACTAACATGGCGTCCGAGGTCGCATTTGACGGCACCGTCACGATGCCGGTCGACAAAATGCTGCTGCTGACCAAGAATTTCGATCTGCCCACCTATATCACCGCCTTTGGTGATGAAATGCTGGCGTTTAAAAAGGCGTTTCAGGCGTTGCTGAACAGCTCGGACCATGAATCGCTGGATCTGGGCGGGCGCAAGATCGCAGTGACCGAGCCCATCGATATGGCGGCAGCAGTGCCGAACCGGACGGGCTATGCCACCCGTCGAGTGGTGCGCAACGGGCAGTTTGACGTCAAAAGTAGCTCGAATTGGGATACCGAAACCTTCACCTCGGTCGCGACCTACAGCCCGTCTGATCCTGATACGCTAACCAACGTGGCCAATGTGGTGAATATACCGGTGGGTTCGCTGGTCACCGGCAGCGGGGTCGGGCGTGAGGTTTATGTGCGGTCGAAAAACGAAAGCACCGGTGAAATCACGCTGAGTGCGCCGACTTATGATGCCGCAGGGACGCAGACCTTCACCTTCACATCGTTCAAGTACCTGCTAGATTTCAGCGGTTTCAGTGCGCTGCAGAAGTTCAACATGGAAGGGATCGAGTTCCAGTGTAACGGTCGGTGCAGCGCGATCCGGCTGTCTCCGGGCGGGAACACTTTTGTACTGAAAGACTGTTTCATCAGTCGCCCGAAGGACCGGGGTATCACATCAATCGGGCGCGGATGTCAGGGGATGCTGATCGATGGCTGTCAGTTCCTATCGACCGAGGAAAGTCTGGACGTGCCGGACCGAAGCTCAATCGCGCTGAACGCCAATGCCAACGACGTCAAGCTGCGCCACAACCGGGCCACGCGATTCCATCATTTCGCGGTGCTGAGCGGCGACAACAATCTGGTGCTGGGCAACCACTTCTTCCAGGGCGACAACGTCGCGAACGGGGTGCGCAACGCCGGGTTGGTGATCATCGGCGGCTATAACAGTTCGTCCATCGCCGAGAACTATGTCGATAACTGTTTTATCGAATGGACCAACGAACACGATGCCAACCCGGATTACTTCACCAGCTTCTCGTTCAGCGCGCTGAGCATCACGGATAACATCTTTTATGCCAGCGATGTTGCCCCCTGGTTCAGCTATCTGGTGATCCGCCCCCATGGCACGGGGCATTTCCTGAACGGGCTGACTGTGACCGGCAACAAGTTCCGCGTCAACAACGTGCGGATTGACCGAGTGGACCGGGTCGATACCAGTTTTGCCGATCTCGACCCGGAAAGGCACAAGAGGGTGTGTTTCGAGAACAATACGTTCCACGGCATCGATACGCCTTGCGCCAATCCATTGCGGCTGCAGCACACGCAAAGCTCACCGTCATCAGCCTGGACCGTCAGTTCGCAGGGCCAATTGCCGTTCGGGGGCAGGGCGCGCGGGTGTGATGCGGTTGTGGCTCTGGGAAGCCTCAGGACATCGTTGAATGCGGTGCGATATACCGCGCCATATGTCGAGCTGCGACAGGGATCGGGCCAGAGCGATATCCGCCTGCGCTGGTCCGAAGGCTTGCGTGGTGCGGTTTCGACCATTCTGCGGATTGATACCTGATTGATGTGGTGGGCCGCCTGAATGTAGGCGGCCCATCTCTAATAGCTGCGCCACAATCCAAATTTGATCCCGATGTTATCATCAGCCGAATTGCGCTCGGCACCCAGAACCCAGGTGAGTCTGCCCGTCTTTGGGCGATACATCAGCGAAGGTCGCACCCTCCAGTACCATGGTCGGTCCGAAACATAAGAAGTTTCGATCTGCAGGAGCGGGTCAAACCGTCGACCCGAGGACAGACCGGCCGTGAAATCCAATTTGTGGATCACTGCCTCATGGGTGCGGTTTTCGAGCGCTGCGTCGACATTGATCCATCCGCCTCCCAATCCGGTTTGAATGCTTTTGCCGTAGGAAAGTGTTGCTTTGTACATTGCCCAACTACTGTACTGGCGATGGTGTGCGCCAACGCCGAACTCGGCCGCAAGACGCCCTGCTGACCCCATGTCTGCAACCGGCACGCGTGCAAAGACCAGCGCGTGCCCATACAAATCCTGATGCTCCTCGGCATCCAGTCCGATCGTGAGTTTCGGCCGCAATCCCCACTCGGTATAAAGCGAGGATTTGTACTTGTAGACGTCTTCCTCTTTGAAAGCGGTCACAGATAACGCGGTGAAGCTTGACCCCTTCTCGCGGAGCCACGCACCGGACCATGCCGGAGTGCACACCATAAAAAGCAGCGGAATGACGAGAACCAGACGAGCCATGGGGGCAGCATCGGCAGACATGGTTAACGGATGGTTAGTTTCTTGTTCATCTTTGAGAAAGATTTTTTGATCCAAAAACATTGTCTATGTGCAGGAAAAGGGTGGCGTTTTCAAAAGCTGTGCTAGGCTCGGGTCAGCTATAAAGGAGGAGCCTTATGCCGCAGATTTCCAAAACCAACAGCTATCAGACTGTCATCACCACCTTCGAGATGACCCCCGGAACCTGCCAGGACCTTCTTGAGGCGCTGACCGATGCTTATGCCGAGTTCATTTCGAAACAGCCGGGTTTCATTTCAGCCGGATTGCATGTGAATGATGCCCAGACGCGGATTGCCAATTATTCACAATGGGAGCGCCGCGAGGATTTCCTGGCGATGTTGCGCACACCGGAGATGCGAGAGCGGAATCGCAGGGTTAACGAGCTGTGCAAGAGCTTTGAACCAGTGATGTACGACGTCGCCGAGACATTCGGTGAGACCTGATCTGAGTCAATGCACGGCCGCCACCGGTCGCGCAGTATAGCGGCACAACTACGGAGGCGCGAGCCATGTATCATAACATTCTTGTTCCCATTTCCTTTGATGCCGAACGGGACAGCTCGGCAGCGTTGAAGCTGGCAGAACTACTGTCGACGCCCGAGGCTGCGGTTACGCTGCTGCATGTGGTAGAGCACATTCCGGATTATGCGATCTCGTACATGCCTGCCGAGTATCTGTCCGAAGCCCGCAAGGCCATTCAGACCGAGCTTGATGCTCTGGCGGCGCGCGTCCCGAATGCGAAGGGGCTGGTGGTTGAAGGCCATTCCGGGCGAACGATTCTGGACTGGGCCGAAGTGAATAAGCCCGACCTGATCATCTTGGCTTCGCACCGCCCGGGGATGCAGGACCTGTTGTTGGGTTCAACCGCGACCCATGTGGTGCGCCACGCCAAATGTGCCGTGCATGTGGTGCGATAAGGTCGAGCTTTTTCCAAGCCGACCCCGATTGCGGCCATGGCTTTGCCACATACCGCGTGTAAGGCCTATGGCATGACAACCGGGAAACAAACGAAAGACACCGATCCGAACCCTCGTCTTACACGGCGGCAACGGCGGGCAGACGCGTTGCGCAGGCAGGCTCTGTCCCCGGTGCGTATTCTACTGATGGTGCTGGCCTTGCCCTTAACCACAGGAATGATCGCAATCGGTGTCTACCTGCGCGTTTCAGACTACGAACGTCATGAAGCGGTGATCCATCTGGTGGCGCTGGCTGGGTGTGATGCGGTGGAGATGCTGGGTTTCGGGCCTTTTCGCGAAGGAAGGCCCGGATATCATAAGCGCAATGACCCCGATGGCGATGGTGTCGCCTGTGGCTCGTTTGCCTTGCAGAAACCACGCAATGTCGCGATGCCGGGAGATATCCAAGCCAATCCCCGGAATCTTCAGACCCCGAAACAGCGCACTGTCGGAACGGCAAAGTTTTTGAAGCCTTGAATCGGTGGGGGGCGAAATCTTGAAAAGATTTCGGGGCGCTTTCTTTTCAAGAAAGCGTTGCGTGGCTCAGGTGAGCCAACGCACGGGTGCGCGGTTGCAGAAGATTACGATCTGGCCCGAGTTTTCCGCCACTTGATAACCGCGACGATTGATTTCGGCCATAAAACGCTCCATCCCGGCAAAGCGCTCTATATCGCGCGCCTTGCGACGGATTACGCCACCTTGCTGCACCGCCTTGGAGGCGAATAGATCACTGAGCCAAACCTCAGGCGAGAGGGGAGAATTGCAGTTATACATCACCTATGATTTGGCGCAGCGAGGTTAATGCCGGGTAAAGAAAGTTGCGCCCGCAAAGCGGGTCTTGCCTTGTCCTGACCAGAGCGCCACAGTCGCCGCGATGACTCGTGATGAATTCAATGCCTTTTGCTCGGACCTCAAAGCCACCAGCCATGTCGTGCAGTGGGGCAAAGCAGATGTCTGGAAAGTAGGCGGCAAAGTCTTTGCCATCTGTGGTTGGAACGACGGAAAGGATGCGTTTACCTTCAAGGCTACCGATCTTGCCTTTGAGGTCCTCGGAGATGAGCCAGGTATCCGCCCAGCGCCCTATCTGGCATCGCGAGGTATGAAATGGCTGCAGGTTTACGATGAACGTGGCATGAGCGACGCGTCGCTGCGAGATCATATTGTAATCTCATACGATCTGGTCGTAGCTAAGCTGACCAGAAAGGCGCGGGCAGAGCTGGGCCTTTAAGGCGGTCAGTCTTTCATGGCGTGCAGCAGCTCAAGCAGTTTTTTCCGGTCATCATCGTCGGCATAGTCTCCGCTGGCCAGCCGTTCGGCGATGCTCAGGCGCAGACGGTCATGTTGTGTGCGAACCTCTTCGCCCGCCGTTTCAGCGAGGGTCTTCATGATCACTGCCACCGCCTGCTGCCGTTTGGTGGTGGGATTGGCGATGTAGTCCACAAGGCTTTGCTGTCCGGAATCAAGGATGTTTTCGGCCAGATCACGCAGTTGATCCCCATTTGGAAGCAACGGCGTAGGGGCATTTTGCGGTGGCAGAATCTCAGGCGGGCTGCGCGGGGTTTCCGCTAGCGCATTGGTGCCGTCAACAAAGGCTTCGGTGATCATCCGCGTGATCCTGATCGCGCGCGGATCTTTAAACAAAGTCGAGGCAATAGCTACGCCGTAGTCGGTATAGACCCACGGATTGACCCGTCGGCCACCGCGGCCTTCGGGTTTTGAGATCACATTCTGTGATTGCAAATCCGCAACCTCTGCGTCGGAAAGCTGAAAGCGGTAGCCTTCGAACAGATCCTTATTGCGCGAGACGGCCTGATTGAAGGCGCTGACGGATTTTCCGTAAAACTGCGCCAGATCTTCTGCCAGAACCACGCGTACCCCGCGCACCCGATGAATGGCGTTTTGGACCTCTTGAGGGCTGGGCAGGTTTTCCGGGTTCGTCATCATATCCGTTTGGAATCACAATTTGTGATTTCAAACGTGACGCAGGGCGCGCTGGGCTGCAAGTTTGAACTGCAGGTAGGTTCGATGTCTCTTGCCGAGAGGTCTGCCAGATTCGGCCAATACCCTGATGGAAATAACCTTTTTGAAAGAACAAGCTTGCCCTCTATCAAGTTGACAATCCTAATGGATTGACTGATACAAACGGAACAAGACCGGGCCGTTAGCTCAGCTGGATTAGAGCAGGGAACTTCTAATTCTCAGGTCGGGGGTTCGAGTCCTCCACGGCTCGCCATTTTTTCAGATGTTTTTCGAAACGGGGCAAGGGTACGGCCCTTATATCTGAATTCAAAGCGGTCGGTCAGACTGCACCAAGCGGGTGCATTCAGCTTTTCCCTCAGCGTTTTGGGCTGGACGTAAGGTCCAACCGCATAAACGCGCTGTTTGGATCGGCGTCATAGCCGTAGATCGGACCGCAATAGGAATATCCCAATGTTTCATATAGCTTGCGTGCTGCGTCATATTCCGAGAGATGATTTGCGCCAGTTTCCAGGACAAGTGCGGAAACGCCCTCGGCTCGGGCCAGATCGGCAAGATGGTTCATGATCACACGCGCCAATCCTCGGCCGCGCGCAGCAGCAACCACGTGCACCGATTTAACTTCGGCAGTGCCATCCGGCAGCGCCTTAAGCGCACCACAACCCAAGGGCTTACCCGCCTCATAAATAGCCCAAAAGCGAATGCCCGGCTCGCGCAGGGCATCAATGTCCAGCGTATGATTTGAGGTTTGCGGTGTCGCGTCCCAGCTATGGGCGAGATGCGCTTGAATGATCGGGCGCAGATCCTTGGCGCCGGGGTCTGCTTGGCGGATGTCGATCATTCACAGGGCCTTGTCAGTGGGTCCAGGGAGCGCGCCGGTCAGTGGCGAAATTCTCACCATAGCCGCGCGCCCGCAGGTTCGGCTTGCGCTTGTGCGGCTCGCATACCTGCGCGTCGATGCCGTTGTCTTTGGCATAGTCCAGCGCCTCTTCCTTGGTATCGAACTTCAGACGCACCTGCGTTTGGGTGTCATTGGACGAGGTCCAGCCCATCAGCGGATCGACCTCACGCGCAGAAGCCGGGGCGTATTCCAGAACCCATTTGCGGGTTTTGGCCATCCCCGAGGTCATCGCGTTTCGCGAAGGCTGGTAAATCCGTGCGCGCATGTCGCCTCTCCGTACTCACTTGGCTGAAGCTGTTTATGCGTCAGAGCGCGCGCCGGGACAAGATGACAATTGTCGCGGGTCGCATGGACTGCCTAATGACAGGTATTGTCATTAGTTCGGGGTAGAAAGCGCGCAGACATAAAAGGACAGCAGGATGCTTCACCAAGAACGCCACCTCGACATCAACGCCCGACCCAATGAGATTTGGGCTATCCTCCGCCGCTTTATGCATATCGATGAGTTTGCCCCGCAGGTGACATCGGTTGATGCTTTGACTGCCGGATCGGATGGTGTTGGGTCACAGCGCCGGTGTCACTTCGCGAACGGCACATCATTGGTCGAAGAGGTGACGGATTGGCAGGTTGACCGCGGCTACACCGTGCGGTTGTCGCAGATGGCGATGCCTCTGCGCGAAGCACAGGCGGCGATTGCCATCACACGGCTGTCCGACACGCGCAGCCGTGTTATCTGGAGTATGGATTTTCGTATGAAATATGGACCGTTGGGCTGGTTAATGGGACAAACCCTGTTGAAGATCATGATGGGCCGCGTGCTGGCCGAGAACCTGTCGGCCTTGGCGGCGAAGGTTCAAACGCACCCCGACGCCCAACCCCGGACCGCTTAGCTGAAAATGAATCCAGATCAGCCCTTGCAGATGGACAAAATAAGAACAAATGTAGGGGCCTGACCCGGAGCCCGCCCATGCCTTATGCCCATTCCGACAAGACTCAACTGACCGCAGACGACGTGCGCGCGCGTCTGAAACTGGAGGGCGGCAAGCAGTTCGTCATGCATACCGAGTTCGCACCGGCTGGCGACCAGCCGACGGCGATCAAAGAGCTGGCAGGCGGTGTGAATGATGGTGAGCGAGATCAGGTCCTGCTGGGTGCGACCGGGACGGGCAAGACCTTCACCATGGCCAAGGTGATTGAAGAAACGCAGCGGCCTGCGATCATCCTGGCGCCAAATAAGACGCTGGCGGCGCAGCTTTATGGAGAATTCAAAGGCTTCTTCCCTGAGAACTCGGTGGAATACTTCGTCTCGTACTATGACTACTACCAGCCCGAAGCCTATGTGCCGCGGTCCGACACCTACATAGAAAAAGAATCCCAGATCAACGAACAGATCGACCGAATGCGCCACTCGGCCACTCGGGCGCTGCTGGAACGCGATGACGTGATCATCGTCGCCTCGGTCTCGTGCATCTACGGTATCGGTTCGGTCGAGACCTATGGAGCGATGACACAGGATCTGAAGGTGGGTCATGAGTATGACCAGAGGCAGGTGATGGCTGATCTGGTCGCCCAACAGTACCGCCGCAACGATCAGGCTTTCCAGCGCGGGTCCTTCCGGGTGCGTGGCGATTCCCTGGAAATCTGGCCGGCCCACCTTGAGGACCGTGCTTGGAAATTCTCGTTCTTCGGCGAGGAACTGGAAACCATCACCGAGTTCGACCCGCTGACCGGCGAACGCGCGGCAACGATGGAGCAGGTGCGGGTCTATGCGAATTCGCACTACGTCACGCCGAAGCCAACGATGAATCAAGCGATCATTGGGATCAAAAAGGAACTCCGCATCCGGTTGGATCAGCTGGTCGGCGAGGGCAAGCTGCTGGAAGCCCAACGTCTGGAACAGCGCACCAATTTCGATCTGGAAATGCTCGAGGCCACCGGCGTCTGCAACGGGATCGAGAACTACTCGCGCTACCTCACGGGCCGTGCGCCTGGCGAACCGCCGCCAACCCTGTTCGAATTCATTCCGGACAACGCGATTGTCTTCGCGGATGAATCCCATGTCAGCGTCCCGCAGATCGGCGGCATGTACCGTGGCGACTATCGGCGCAAGTTCACGCTGGCGGAACACGGGTTCCGCCTGCCGTCCTGCATGGATAACCGTCCTCTCAAGTTCGAGGAATGGGACGCCATGCGCCCGCAATCCGTCTTCGTCTCGGCCACCCCGGCAAAGTGGGAGATCGAACAAACCGGCGGTGTCTTCACCGAACAGGTGATCCGCCCCACGGGTCTACTGGACCCAGAGGTTGAAATCCGCCCGGTGTCGATGCAGGTGGACGACCTGCTGGACGAGGTGCGCAAGGTGGCCGCCAACGGATTCCGCACGCTGGTGACAACGCTGACCAAACGCATGGCCGAGGACCTGACCGAATACCTGCACGAACAGGGCATCAAGGTCCGCTATATGCACTCGGACATCGATACGCTGGAACGCATCGAAATCCTGCGCGACCTGCGGCTGGGGGCCTTCGACGTGCTGGTCGGGATTAACCTGCTGCGCGAAGGGCTCGACATCCCAGAATGCGGACTGGTCGCCATTCTGGACGCGGATAAAGAGGGTTTCCTGCGCTCGGAAACCTCACTGATCCAGACCATCGGTCGCGCCGCGCGCAACGCCGATGGGCGGGTGATCATGTATGCCGACAAGATCACCGGCTCGATGGAGCGCGCCTTGGGCGAAACCAACCGCCGCCGCGCCAAACAGCTCGCCTATAACGAAGAACACGGCATCACGCCTGAGACCGTGAAGAAGAACGTCGAGGACGTTCTGGCCGGTCTCTACGAAGGCGATGTCGACATGAACCGCGTCACCGCCACGATCGACAAACCGATGCACGGCGCGAATTTGGAGGCGCATCTGGACGGATTGCGTGACCAAATGCGCAAAGCCGCCGAGAACCTGGAATTCGAAGAGGCCGCCAATATCCGGGATGAGATCAAACGTCTGGAAGCGGTCGATCTGGCCGTCGCCGACGACCCCATGGCGCGCCAATGGGCGGTCGAGAAAGCCTCGGAAGACGCAGTGAAATCGCGCGGACGGTCAACGGCGGGCAGGCCGGGGCAGCGGGGTGGGAATGTGAAGAGAAGGAAGCGGTAGAGACTATGCACCAACGCGATTCTGGGTTCGCAATGAGCATTGGTGATGCTTTTGATCGAAGTGGCGTCAAATATATGCAAGTCATCAACGATCAACTGTATGCCATCAAGGAAGCAAGTATTTGGCGCATTCAATTAGCCGATGAGATCGATCCCGAGCGGAAATATACTAATATTCCCAATTTACAACAACGCGTTGCCTCTTGCGGAACATCCAGCAAGGTTGTCAGTAGGACACTAATTCAAGCAATTGAACTGACAAAAAACAGAAGTTGGGGGCTGCCAGTTTCTGTCGACGACGTGTTGATGTCAGCTCTTCGTGCAGCTCAAGCCGGTAGTTTGATCGACAACAATATTGTGCGATTGGTGGAGCACGCTTCCATCACAAAAAAGGAACTGTCTGAACTGACTTCAATGAAGAACTTTGCGCTTCCAAGCTATCCTGAGTTGGAAAACTTGTGGGCGTCTTCTCTCTATGCGATTAGTGCTTTTCGCTCTGCAATTCGCGATTTAGTTATTTCAGTCTTTCCTGAGAATGATATGGGTGCAAATTGGCTGTCAGACTTGAAGTGCCGGGTAGACTTCAAGCCAGCAAAGTTTTTTGACAACGAAGCAGCATTTTCCAATGTCGAACATGATTTGAAGTTGGTCAGGGAGTTCCGGAATATTGAGCAACACCCGAAAGCAAATAGGTACGTAAACTTTTCTGACTACTGGATGAGGCAGGATGGCCAGATCGGCGCTCGCTGCCTGCACATAGTTGGTCTGTACAAAAAGGAGATATTGGCGGAAATATCTGACTTCTTAAATCAGATGCGTGATTGCCTTACCTTTGCGTATGAGATGATACTCTTGTGGTCTGTTAGCACTGCAATAAGCCCGTTCCTTGGTCAGAAGCCATTCATCATTCACAACGAGAACAGTGAGGAAGGGCCGAACGCCCGATATAGTTTAGCGATTGAGTTCGAAGGTAAAACCTCCGTCATAGGTTAGAAATCCAGTATGGTCGCAATCCGCCGCCCCACACTTCAATCTTGCAGCAAGGGTAGGATGGGTTTCAAACCCCTCACATCTGGGTCACTCAAACAAACGATGGGGTAAAACCCAATCTTGCCCGCTAGACAACCCGTGTCTTTTTGAACAACGTGATCACGGCCAACTCGTGCTCCCGATCAGGCCCAATGAACCGAAACCCTCTCAGATCACCGTGCCAACGTCTTAGAAGTCAAACAGTTCGTCCAGAAAGCCGCCGCGTTTCTTCTTTTTCCGGTATCCGTGATCAGATCGGTCATCATAACCCCGCTGCGGCGGTGGTGGTGGCGTATGGTCGGCAGAGCGATCGATGATCTTGTCCAGCTCTCCACGGTCCAGCCACACGCCACGACATTGCGGACAATAATCAATCTCGACCCCGCTCCGCTCGGTGATTACCAGCTGAGTTCCATCAATCGGACATTGCATCAGACGCTCTCCTTTTTCTGTCCTGAACAGATGGGAGCGCGCGCAGGGATTTTCACCCCACTGCGACCGCACGTCCCGCTATGGGCAAAGCTATAGGGCAGAGTTGGCCCGGTCCCGCGCTGCCCCCTTCAGCATTGGAATTCACAAATTGAGGTTCCAAATGGTTGCCATGACGAACCCGAAGAAATTTCTCAGCAACTGATGGGTGCATAGACCCATTGTCTCTGTCTTCGAGCCCTCAATGCTGGGTTGGGTACTCCCCAAAACGCGATGGAAATGTGCTTAGGGCTCACCTCAAAACGCAGGCGAAACCCAAACGTGAATTGGTCTAACGAGATGCGTGCAACGAGACCGCAGAACGACCCGAGTTTGGACAAAATTCCGCCCAAAATCGTCAATAGCCGCCGCAGTGCAACAGATCGAATACAGATTGGAAATCAATGAAAAAGGCAGCTCTTCTTCTTGCCCTACTGCCCGCAGCCGCATTCGCTGAGGAGCGGGTGTTTGAATGTGAGGCACCGGATGCGGAACACCCGGAAATGGCCGCTCGGCTTGTGAAGTATGATGGCCAGCAGAAGGGCCACATCACGATCGGGGATATCGACAAGGATGTGGATGTGTTTCCCGGTCTCGACACCCTGACCTATCTGTATGTCGGTGAGGATTACACGCTGAATTATAACGTTCACCCTGAGAAGGGCACGTTTGATTACTCTGCCTCTGGCAGCAAGTCAGGATGGGGCAAGGGAACGTGCGTAGAGACCACGGGCCAATAATGGCGTTCGAATAGAATGGTTTAAGGCGCGGTCGGGACGGCAGTCTGGTCGCGCCTTTGCTTTTGTTGCGAGGTCGAGTTCGCCCTGTCGATCCGCGCATTTGCAACATAGTTACGAGCCAAGGCGGAACTTGGTCGGTGTCATTCCGGTCTGGCCCCTGAAAAAGCGTGTGAAATGGGATTTGTCGGAGTAGCCGAGCATCAGACCGATCTCAGCTATTGTCATTTTGTCTTCTCCGAGGTGTTCCTTGGCGACATCGACACGCAGCCGTTTGATTTCGCGGGGCAGCGTTGTGCCTTGCTGCTGAAGCGCCCTAAGAAACCGTTCCGGCTGTATTCCCAACAATCCAGCCACCACCTCTGGTCCCAAATCGGTTTCATCCAGCTTATCGCGTAAAACAGATCGCAAAGCAGCTACTACGGTTACTTCTTCATCTTGTCGCGGTGAGGCGATGGGCTTGGCAGAGCCCTCCGAGACATGGTGCAAAAACAACCATTCTACAGGGAAACTAATCTGCATTCCGGGATCGGTCCCAAGGCCGACCTCGATCCCCTTGTAGTCGATAGGTAGTCCGTTGATGTATCTGCTTTCCCATCGCACACGCGAAGAATCCCAGGCATCCCCGACGACGGTCTGCAATAGGCGTACATAGATTGCGGCACCAAAACCGGTCACCTGAATCGGCGGCACAGTAGGCTCTTGTTGCCTTTCGATTCGATAAGTCGCTTTGTCCGCTTCTACGACAAGGCTGTGTCGCACAGAATTGGATTCCTGCGGTACAAGCCCCACGAAACGGGTAAAGAACTCGAACAGCGTCTTTGTCGATTGCAGGGCCTGAGCGAACGGAGGCCACTCTTGCAGGTCAAACGTCTCCCCTACTTTCAGTCCAAGGTATCGATCCCCTGATACTTCTGAGAAGGCATTTACCAAACCATAGACCAACTCTGAGTGCACGAACACGGCTGGGTCAGACAACAGTTCGGCTTTCAGGCCGACCTGATCCAATGCTGGTTGCGGATTGATCTTACGTTCGGTGAGATATTGCAGGAACGGAGCAGCTAAGGAGAGGCGAATAAAGCCCTCGCTATGCTCTTGAGAGGTGGAGTTGAAAGGCAAGCTCGTCACCCTTGTCTGGATTAGTTTTAAGAAGTGGCCATTTTTTCAATCACATTCGAACATCCTAATTCGAAAGTGGCAACCGAGCCAAGATTTTCCGGACTACAGTTTGCAAAACACGAATATGAAGGGAGTACTTATGTCCGGCCTACGATTGTCCCTTTGCTCGACGGTAATTGTCGCTGCAGCTCTTTCTTTTTCAACGTCCGCGCATGCTCAGGATCAAGAAGAACCTCAAACGTTGTTTACCAACGTACATGTCTTCGATGGCGTCAATGAACAGCGTATCGAGAATGCCAGCGTATTGGTCGAGGGTAATCTGATTAAGGCCGTATCAACCGAAGCGATCGATGCCCCCAATGCTACGGTCATTGACGGAGAGGGACGGACACTGACCCCCGGGTTTATTGAACTGCACGCGCACCTCATGCTGATGGGGCCGACGTTACCTGCGATGGAGGCCAACACAACGTGGGAGGACTTTGCCATACACGGTGCACGGATGGCCGAGATGTATTTGATGCAGGGCTTCACCACAGTCAGGGATGCGGGTGGCGCCAATGGCGGGTTACGTCGCGCAATTGACGCAGGCCAAATTGACGGCCCGCGTTACTTTCCATCTGGTGCATTTATCGGAACGCGAGGTGGTCACGCTGACTTCGCGAATTTCACTGCACCGCCCGGGTCTGAAACAAACATGAGCAGGCTGAACTTGGCGCAGGAAATTAGCGGTGTTGATGACGTTTACAAGTTCGCACGCAACAATTTCCGCATGGGCGCGACGCAGTTGAAGTTCATGCAATCTGGTGGCGTCGTTTCGGCCTTCGATCCGTGGCAGTTGTTGGCTGGATCGCCTGAGGAAATCAAAGCTGCGGTACAGGTGGCAAACGAGTATGGCAGCTATGTCATGGCGCATTCCTATCGGAAGGAAGCAATCCTGAGCGCGCTAGACGCGGGTGTGATGTCGATCGAACATGGCTTCTCGTTTGACTGTGAAATTGCCCAAGTCATGAACGAAAAAGGGGCATACATTACCACCAACCTGACGGCCTTCGATCCCGGATTGCTAGATATTCCTGCAGTGGCAAATGTCCCGTCGAGTCTTGCCAAAGCAAAGTCCGCCTCGGCCACATTTGCAGGCTACATCGACAATATGAAGGAATGCCCGGTGAAGCGAGGGTTCCAGACCGACTGTGTTGGTTCGGTCGAGGCATGCAATATCCAGATTGCCTACGAGAAGCACCTGAACAATGAGTTTTTTGGACCCTACACGTCGATGGTGACGCTGACATCGACGGGTGGTGAGGTGGTCGCTTTGTCAGGTGACTTTATGAACCCGTATACCGCCGGAAAACTGGGCGTTATCGAGGAAGGAGCTTATGCGGATATCCTGCTCATCGATGGTAACCCACTTGAAGACTTCTCGGTTGTTGGCACGGGAGATCAATGGTTCGGTGCCGACCCGAGGCCTGAAAGCCCAGATACGATCCGCCTGATCATGAAGGACGGCGTCATCTACAAAAACACGCTGGATTGACCTGTCTGAACAGCCGGAGAGTATTTATGCGACATTGCTTCCGCTCCATAGTATTCGCAGGGTTGGTTTGGTGTGCTCTTCCTGTCATGGCGACGCCAGGAACCGCGTTAGACTGGTCTGACCTGCCTGACCCGTCCGCGCAGGTCTTTGAAGACCCCTATCGCGAACTTAGCGCCGAACAATTCGACGATGTCCTTTACGTCGTACGACTGCGCGGCAGATTGCAGCGGGACTTTGGCGGCAATGAAGAAAGGCAGAAATGGCAAGAGCTTCTGACCGAGACTGAGGATGCCCTGGTGGCAGATGGGATTGATGTCGACTGGCTGCTGGATCAGCGAGAGGTCGTGACGGAACGTCGAAGAAAAGCAGGTACAAACGGAAATCCGCAATTCGACGGTCAAACAATCACACTCGCGGGCTTTGCCATTCCCGCTCCGAGTGATCCGGACGGGCGACCTGTCGCGTATCTGGTGCCGGAACGCGGGATGTGTAGTCACATGCCTCCTCCTCCGCCCAACCAGATGATCCGTGTACGGTTGAATGGAGACTGGACGCCCAGCTATTTCCACGAACCCGTTCGGCTGACGGGCACGCTGACTATCGATCCTTCTGTTCAGAATATGATGGTTGTGGACGGCCTCATGCCTATGAATGCGACTTTCCAGTTGGAGACGGAACGCGTCGAAACTCTGGAAACTGAAGCAGACAGGCTGGAATGGAAGCAGCGCGCCGCCGATCGCATCCGGGCGGCGGGAGATCGCAAGACCAGCGGGGCAAAGGCGTCTGAATGATAAGACTTCTGTTTGCCGCATTGAGTATTGCCTTTGCTGGCGCAGCGTCGGCTCAGGGACTGTCCGGGCCATCTTCGGTCGAAGCTGATCTAGAGCCCGGCGATGGGCTAACCGATCCGCAATACCGTACCGATTTTCCACGCAATATCGCACCAGGTTGGTTTCAGTGGAAAGACCGGCTGGCTGAGGGTGGGTTTCGGTTCAACATTGATTACCTGGCATTGGGCCAATCCACGAATGCTGATCTGGGAACCGGCGAAGCGGCAAGCGGAATTGCGCGTTTTTACGGCAGTTGGCAGGCAACTGAACGCGGCTCTCTGACATTCAAGATCGAAGACCGGCACAGTTACACCGATGTTGCCCCGCAATTCCTCGGGCTGGATGGCGGAGCACTTTCGATCACTGGGACAGCCTTCAACGATAATGGTTTGCTGCTGACCAATCTATTCTGGACGCAAAGGGCCGAGAACGGCGCGTGGACGCTGCAAGTCGGGCAGATTGATGTAACGGACTTTGTGGACATTTATGGGTTGGTCAGCCCATACAGCGGTTTCCAGAACCTGTCTTTCAATACCAATCCGACTATTAACACACCCAATCAAGGCCTTGGCATTGCCGGTGGAGTAAAGCTGAGCGAAAACTTCTACGCTGTTGCGAGCATCTCAGACGCAAACGCCGACCCGTCTGATCCAAACTTTGATGTGTTTAGCGATGGCAATCTCTTCAAGTCACTCGAGCTTGGTTACACCTCCGGCTTTGATCGCATCTACTTTGACAATATCCATCTGACCCTTTGGCACGCGGATTCAGCCGACGATGGCAGCCGCCCTGAAGACTTTGGGGCCGCGTTTTCAGCGGCGTGGTTTGTTGGCAATAAATGGATGCCATTCTTCAGGGCAGGGGCCTCAAAAGGGACAGCGGCGCTTTATGATCGGTCCGTTTCTGCAGGTCTGGGATATTACGGTCGTAATACCGATCTAGCCGGGCTGGGACTGAACTGGGCCGAGGCAAGGGGCATAGACGGTGATCAGTTCACGCTCGAAGCATTCTATCGTTTTTCAATATCACCCGGGCTGCAGATCACGCCATCACTGCAGTTCATTTCTGACCCGCTGCTGAACCCCACGCAGGATAGCATTATGCTGTTCGGTCTAAGAACTCGGATCGTTTTCTGAGGTGGGGCGAAAGCAGACTCCAAAAATAACAAAACATTCAGTTTTGTCGATAAAAGGGAGGATCCATCCATGCGTACCTTGTTTCTGGCGGGCACGTTGTCTGTTTTTTCGACACTAGGCGCCGCGCAGACTTACGACATCGTCATTCTCAACGGTCGGGTCATGGACCCGGAAACCGGGTTCGACCAGATTGCAAACGTTGGAATTAGCAACGGCTGGATCACTGCGATCACCGACGAAGATATTAACGGCAACCAGTCCATCGATGCGACAGGGCACGTTGTGGCACCCGGATTTATCGACCTTGAGCAACACGGGTTGGACCCTTGGGGTATCAAAGTAAACCTTAGGGATGGCGTCACAACTCAAATGGATTTTGAGGTCGGAGCCGCTAACATTGATGAATGGTATGAAGCACGAGAGGGCTCAACGCAGGCAAATTATGGCACGGTGGTTGGACAAGAATTCGCACGGATGCGGGTCCATGATGGGCTCGTGCTTGAAGGTGGAGATATAGACTTCCGGAACTTCTTCGCACTGAGGGCACAATCTGTGGAAGACGGCGTCGAGGGGTGGTCTTCTGTACCAAGCAACCGTGAGCAGATGAACGAAATCACTGCCCAGCTGGATGAGGGACTACGTCTTGGAGCACTCGGTGTGGGATCGACCATTGGTTACGCCCGCGAAGGTATTACCACCTATGAGATGTTCGAAGCACAGCGGGCTGCGGCGCGTTACGGTAGACTGACTTCCGTCCATCACCGATTTCATCCCAGTGCTTCGACGCCGACAGAAACACAGACGGGTGTAAATGAAATCTTGGTCAATGCGATGGTGCTTGGTGCCCCGCTGCACATTCATCATGACAATGATTATGGGTGGTGGGAAAATCAGGAAAAGCTCCAGATGGCCCGCGACCAAGGCTACAACGTCTGGTCCAGCTACTATCCTTGGACTGCCGGATCGGGAAACTACGGCGCTTCGATCATCGCCCCAGAAAACTGGGAAGGTTCGATGGGGTACAAATACGAAGACACCATCTTTGATCCCCAGCTCGATCGCTTCGTGACAAAAGACGAGTTTTTGAGCTTCGCTGAGAATGAACCGGGACGGACAGCCATAGTTTTTAGCCCTCCAAGAGAGCAATGGCTGAATGATTGGATCACCATCGCAGGCTATGGCATCTCGGGCGACGGTATGGCTGGGCTAGACATCGAGGGCAACTTGATGAATTGGGATGCTCCTTACGAAGACTATGCCGGGCATCCTCGGTCAGCAGGCAGCCACGCGCTTGTCTTGAGACTGGCTCGCGAAGCGAATGTGCCGCTTATGCTCACACTCACTCAGCTAAGTTACATCCATGCGAAGCGCTTAGGTGACACAGGGTTGCGAGCAATGCAGGTGCGTGGGCGTATGCAGGAAGGCATGGTCGCGGACATCACGATTTTCGACCCGGAATCTGTGACCGAAAAAGCGAACTATACTCTCGGTCAGCAAGGTCTTCCGTCAGAAGGCATTCCGTACGTGCTCGTTAACGGAACCCTTGTTGTTAACAACAGTGAAGTTCAGCGAGATGTTTATGCGGGACAGCCAATCCGGTTTCCAGTCGAGGACAGCGGACGTTTCGTTCCGGCTGGTCGCGAGCAGATCATGGGTATTCTCACGCCGGATACCGGCACGGCCCGTCCAACACTGCTCGATGATATCACAAATAGTGAAGCCAATGTCGCACCTGTTGATCCACCAACTAATCAGTTTGCATCGATAGAGCCCACCGACCCCTTTGATTGGTTTACTCCTCGCAACGGTCTAGATGACGGTGCCCTGTTCTTTTGCGTCGTGCATGCTCGCTTCGAGGACCGTGCAACGGTAAATCGTGATTATGCGAAGGCCATGATGTCTAAAACGGGCGGATTTAGAGGTGCTAGTCGCGTAAGACCTTGATCCATTGTGGGGAAAGGATGGTGGGTGATGAGAGACTCGAACTCCCGACATCTTCGGTGTAAACGAAGCGCTCTAACCCAATCCGCACGTGCAACAAGGTGCTGTTTTCCACTGCCGCCACCAACACCCTTTTGAGAGATGTCTTGCGTTGCCAGTAGCTTAACACTCTCACAGTCGACAAGGCACTGCAACACTGCAAGTGTGTTTTGCCACAGACTAAACCCTATAATTCAGTAAGAGCAGTGGTACGTTTGCAGCGGAGGCGCAGCGATCGCTACTTGTGGATAGGGGTATGGGGGCAACTGGCTACAAAGTACGTTTAGATGCCCTCTCAAAAAAATGTGCCGCAAATTTCCGTTTGCTCTAAGCGGGATTTTGAAGGGTCCGCAGCGAATGACCCCTTCGAGCCCAATTCTAACTCATGCTGCAGCGATGACGAACGGCAGCTCTTTCCTAGAACCACAGTGGCCACGGATTAAAGGCGCTCCCATTTACGCCTCGAGTAACGCGTCGATCACGGCACATTCCGGGGCAGCGTCGCCGGTGCATCGTGCAACGGTGTCCGACAGGACACGCTCAATGCGCTTAAGGTCCGCGATCTTGGCTCGAACGTCTGTCAGATGATCTTCCGCGATGACCTGAACCTCGGCACAGGTCCGGGACTGTTCATCGACCAGCCCAAGCAGTCCGCGAACCTCTTCGAGCGTGAAGCCGAGATCACGAGACCGCATGACGAATTTCAGCCTTCTAACATGGGCATCATCGTAGCTTCGGTAGCCCTTCGTATTGCGCGGCGGGTCCGGCATAATCCCGATCTTTTCGTAATAGCGAATGGTTTCGAGGTTGCAGCCCGTTGCGCGGGCCAAATCGCCCCGCCGAATTGATCTCACGCTTCTGTTACTCATTGTGCCGAAAAACCCCTTGAGCCTGTATCAACTACAGACCCTAGAACGGTGGAAACATCTGTTCAAGGAAGATTCGATGGAACAACATTTGGCAGAACTGCCGCAATCTCAGTCGCAGAAAACTGGCGACGAAACCACCAAGGGATGGGGCGTGACCGGCCTCGGCGTCCTCGGTGCGCTGGCGATGACTTCTTGCTGCATCCTTCCATTGGTGCTGGTCAGCTTTGGCGTGACAGGCGTGTTCATCGCGCAGCTCGGGGCGCTCTATGCCTACAAATGGTACACCTTCGCGCTGAGCGCCGCGTTTTTGGGATACGGCTTCTACAAGGCTTACAAGCCTGTAGATGCCGAGGCCTGTGCCGATGGCACCTGCGCCCGCCCCATCGACCGCCGCATCATGCGCGCAACCCTCTGGGCCGCTTCCGCGATTGTCGCTGTCGCCATGATCTTTCCCTACATCACCCCCTTCATCCTGAAATTCTGAACGAGGACCAAGACCATGAAGCATCTTCTACTATCCGCCCTGACCATCGCCGCCCTCTCGACTCCGGCCCTCGCTGAAGAGCGCCAGGTCGAGATCGCCGTCAGCGAACTGACATGCCCGTCCTGTTCATTCATCGTCGCCAGCTCGATGCGTGGTGTTCCGTCGGTCGAGATCGCCGCATTCGAGGACGGCCCCGAATACGGGCAGGGGGTTTACAGCGTGACCTACGATGACGCCGAAACTTCCATCGAAAGCATCATCGGCGCGGTGACAGCCAATGGCTATCCGGCGCAGGTGCTGCCCGACACAGCCTCCTGAGCCGCCTGCAATGCGTGACAATCTGATGGGTGGGCTGTTGGCCTTCGGAATATCAGCTCCGGTCGCGGTCGTCTGCTGCGGCGGCGGAACTGCCGTGCTTGCGGCCTTGTTCGGCGGGGTTGGTGCGTGGCTTTCCGGGGTAAACGGCATTGCCGTGCTGGTTTTGGCGGGTCTGACCTACCTGATCGTCCGCGCACTGCGTTGTTCACACATGAAACGGTCCTCCGGCCCCGACCCATCACAAAGAAAGATGGCCCCTTGACTGACACACCTGGAAATCCCGACCGCCTGCTGAAATGGGGGCTTGGCGGTGCGATCTTCGCCGCGCTCTGCTGCTTTACGCCGCTTTTGGTCGTCATCGTCGCTGGCGTCGGATTGTCGGCCCTCACGGGTTGGCTCGATTACGCGCTGTTCCCGCTGCTTTTTTTAAGCCTCGCCGTGGTGGCACAGGCCCTTTGGCTTCGCGCTGGCAAACCGGGTCCTGCCCCGAAACTCTGGGCCACCGGCCTCGCGGCAGCCCTGTCGATCCTGATCATTCTCTTTGAGTTCAGGTTCGCGATACGGATCACAATCGGCGTTTTCGCTGCCACAGCACTCTACGCGGTTCTCCTGAACCGCGCGCAAAGGAAAGGATCACCCTCATGATGATGGGATGTTGCACCGCCACTGGTATGTTCTTCGGCCTTCTAGGCATGTTGACACCGCTGCTCGCCCTCGGTGCGGTCATCTATCTGCTCGCGGCTAAATCGAGAAATCACGAACCAGGTGAGGTACGCTGAGATGAAAGACTTAATCAAAGGCGGCGACGGCCAAGGCGGCTATGACCTGATCGTCCTCGGGGCGGGGTCGGCGGGGTTCTCCGCCGCAATTACAGGCGCGGATGCCGGAAAGCGTGTCGCCCTCGTGGGATATGGCACCATCGGCGGAACATGCGTCAACGTGGGATGCGTGCCCTCCAAGGCGATGATCCGCGCGGCAGAGGCTGTGCACGGTGCGCGGGCTGCCAAGAGGTTCCCCGGCCTGTCGGGACAGGCACAAGTGGATGACTGGCAGACGCTCGTTCAATCCAAAGACGATCTGGTCGCGACCCTGCGTCAGAAGAAATACGCCGACCTTCTGCCGGAATATGAGGGTGTCGATTACATCGATGCCGGTGCAGCGCGACTGATCGAAGGTGGCGTGACAGTTGGTGAGCGAACCCTGAAAGCGCCGAAGATCATTATCGCCACGGGCGGGCGTCCCGTCCTGCCGACCATCGACGGGATCGAGAAAATCGGCGCGCTCGACAGCACCAGCCTTCTGGAACTCGAAGTGCTGCCGAAAAGCCTGATCTTCATCGGCGCGGGCTACATCGGCGCGGAGCTGGCCCAGATGATGAGCCGCATGGGCGTGAAGGTCACGCTCGTCGCCCGGTCGCATGTGCTGCCCGGCGCGGAGCCGGAAGTCTCTGAGGCGCTGGCGGAGGCGTTCGAGGCCGAAGGGATCACCCTTCTGACCGAATTGAGCTACGACAATGTGCGCCGCGACGGCGCGGGCGTGACACTGCGCGTGATCCAGGACGGAAAGCCGGTCGAAGTGACGGCGGATCACCTCGTATCAACCGCTGGCAGGCGGGCAAATACCGAAGATATGGGCCTGGACGCAATCGGCTTGGAAACCGATGCACGCGGGTCCATCGTCGTCGGCGACGACATGCAGACATCGGTGCCCGGCATCTATGCTGCGGGCGATGTGACCAACCTTGACCAGTTCGTCTATATGGCGGCCTATGGTGCAAAGCTCGCGGCCAAAAACGCGGTTCTCGGCGAGGATCATCGCTACGACAACGCTGCGATGCCATGGGTGGTGTTTTCCGACCCTCAAGTCGCGGGTGCTGGTCTCAGTGAAGCCCAAGCGCGGGACGCGGGCTTCGACGTCAAGACGTCTATCGTGCCGGTTGATCAGGTGCCTCGTGCGCTGGCCGCACGTGACACGCGCGGATTGATCAAGCTGGTGGCGGACAGAAAGTCCGACCGTTTACTTGGTGGCCAGATCATCGCACCGGAGGGGTCCGATACGATCCAGACCCTCGTCATGGCGCTGAAGTTCGGCATGACCACAAAGGCCCTCGGGGAGACGATCTTCCCGTATCTGACAACGGTGGAAGGACTGAAGCTGGCGGCGCAAACCTTCGACATGGACGTGGCGAAGCTGAGCTGTTGCGCCGGATGAAGATCAGGACAAGGACCAGCAAATGAATGAAGACTACGACCTGATCGTCATCGGGGCAGGTATGGCCGGAGTTGCAGCAGCCAACAAATGTGGCGCAGCGGGATGGCGTGTCGCCATTGTCGATGCGCTGCCCTACGGCGGCACCTGCGCATTGCGCGGCTGCGATCCGAAGAAAATCCTGCGGCGCGGTGCGGAAATCATCGACGCTGTACGACTCATGCAGGGCAAGGGGATCGATCCCGGTGATCTGTCGATCAACTGGGCCGATCTGATGGCACACAAGCGTGGCTTCACCGACCCGGTGCCGGACAAGATGGAAAAAGGCCTATCGGGCAACGGCGTCGAAACCCTGCATGGAGCCGCCCGCTTCACGGGAGACAACACGCTGGAGGTTGATGGGACGACATATCAGTCGGAACGGTTCCTCGTGGCCGCCGGGGCCATGCCCAGGCCGCTCGGCTTCACCGGAGCCAATCTCGTGATCGACAGCACGGATTTCCTCGACCTTGAGGCCCTTCCCGAACGGGTTCTTTTAATCGGTGGCGGCTTCGTGTCCTTCGAGTTTGCGCATATCGCCGCACGGGCCGGAGCCAACCCGATCATCGTGGATCGTGGCGCCCGGCCCTTACGCGGCTTCGACCCCGATCTGGTCGAAATGCTGATCGACCGCAGCGGCGGGATCGGCGTGGACCTGATGCGCGAAACCGAAATCGTGTCGGTCTCGGAAGCCAGTGAAGCATTCAGTGTTGAAGTGAAGTCAGGCGATGAAACCCGAACAATCGAAACCGATCTGGTCGTGCATGGCGCGGGCCGGGTTGCAGCCCTGGCCGACCTGAATCTTGAGGCGGCTGGTGTTGACTACAGTGACTCGGGCATCGTTGTAGCCCCCCATCTGCAAAGCACGACAAACAGCGCGGTCTATGCCGCCGGAGATTCCGCGGACACCGATGGCATGCCGCTGACGCCGGTCGCCGTGATCGAAGGGAAGGTCGCGGCCTCAAACATGCTCAAGGGCACTCAGACCGCACCGGATTATGCCGGTATTCCTACAGCTGTCTTCACCGTCCCGGAAGTGGCGCGTGTTGGCATGTTGGAAAGTGAGGCAAGAGACGCCGGGCATGACGTAGATGTCCGGTTCACCGATACGTGCGGTTGGTATTCAAACTATCGGATCGGCGAGACCTCTGCCGCTGCGAAGATCCTCGTGGACAGGTCGAACGGCAAGATCCTCGGCGCGCATCTGTTCGGCCCGGGATACGGCGAGCTGATCAACTTCTTCGGCTTGGCGATCAAGCTGGGTCTGACCGCGAAGCAGCTTCAGTCAATGACGGCGGCCTATCCGAGTGTTGGATCGGATTTAGGGTCGTTGCTTTAACGCAAGCCCCTCTGATCCTCCTTCAGGTCGTTCCTCGCATCCCGGATGATCACCCACGACGAATGCAGGAACAGCCCTGCAATGGCGAAGGCAACGATGAGGTCGGGCCAGGCGCTACCGAGCCATGCGACAAGCCCTGCCGCAATGACTACGGCGACGTTGCCGATAGCATCGTTGCGGGAGAACAGCCAAACCGCGCGCATATTGGCGTCACCCTTTCGGTGCTTCAGCAGCGGCAGGACGGCGAGAATGTTCACGATCAGCGCGCCCACGGCGAACGCTCCCATCAACCCGGCTTCGGGCGTCGTCTGGTTCAAGACGCGCCAGATCGTGCTGCCGACGACGCCCAGACCCAGAAGTCCAAGAAACACACCCTGGATCATCGCCGACCGCGCTCGCCATGTCAGCCTCCAGCCGATGGCGAGCAGGCCCAGAAACGTGATCGCCCCGTCGCCGAGAAAATCGAGCGCGTCCGCCTTCAAAGCCTGCGACCCGGACAGGAACCCGCCGAACATCTCGACCACGCCGTAGCCGAGATTGAGCAGGACCACGATCCAGAGGGCGCGGCGATAACTCGGGTCCTTGTAGGCCGGATCGGAGGATGTATCGCCGTCTTCGATCTTCTCAAAGCCGTAGCCGGTCGCATCGAGCGCGGGCCGCACCTTCGACAAGTCACCCTCCGCGATCCGCAATGTCATGACGTGGGTTGCGGCAGACACCTTCACATCGCCGGTCGCCACGCCCGCAGACCGGGCCGCGCGCTCGATCTCGGCGGCGTCCTTGGCGCAGTCCATGCCCTGCACCCGCATCCGGATCGGTGAGGATGCCGTAGGCAACGTGCTGTTCTCGGCCTGGCTCATGTGCGATCCTCTTCGAGGTGGTAAGCGAAAGGGTTCGCCGCTGACGTATCAGTGGATAATGATATGATGACGAACGACGCGCAAGGCGATCTTTTGGCAGCCGACGCTTTGGAACTGCGGGCAAAGCTCTTCCGGGGTCTCGGCGATCCCAGCCGTCTGGCGATCCTTGATGCGCTGGTATCAGGCGAACGCAACGTGCAGGAAATTGTCGGACATACTGGGTTGGGTCAGCCGAACGTCTCGAACCATCTGCGCTGCCTTCTCGACTGCGGGCTGGTTAGCCGCCGCAGCGAGGGCAGGTTCGTTCGATATCGGCTTGCTGACGGACGGATTGCCGGTCTCATCAAAGATGCGGATCGGCTCCTTGCCGCGACAGCCACCGGACTCGACAACTGCAAGCGCTACACAGAGTAGTTGCTCATCCGTGCCGCTCCTCGCCATGCCCGCGTCCGCCGAACTCGGACGGGTCGTAGCAGGCGTGGCGCGCGCATTCCAGCTCCAGCGTCGTGTGCTCGATGTCGAAGCGGTCGGAGAGCGCCGCTTTGATCCTATCTTTCACTGCGTCGGCGTCGTTCCAGCGGCCCTCGGCAATGACGACATGCGCGTCCAAGGCTGCACGGTGTTCGTCCATCTGCCAGAAATGCGCGTGGTGGATGCCCGTCACGCCGTCGATCTCCCGCACGGTATCAAGAACCGCGTCTGTCTCGATCTCGGGCGGCGAGCCGAGCATCAGGATACGGATTACGGGGCCGATCTCGCGGAACGACTGCCAAAGGATGTAACCCGCAATCAGCACCGTCACGAGCGGGTCGATGAGACGCCAATCGTAAAGCAGGATCAGCGTGCCAGCGACAATGACTGCGACGGAGCCGAGCGCGTCGGCCACGTTGTGCAGAAACGCGGCGCGGATGTTCACGCTGGATTTCGACATGGCGTAGGTCAGCGCAGCCGTCACCGCGTCCACGATCAGCGCGATCCCGGCGATGACGACGATCAGCCAGCCCTCGACCGGCTGCGGATCGGCAAAGCGCATCGCGGCTTCGTAGAGCAAGTAGAGGCCGATCACGATCAGCGTGGTATAATTGATGAGGGCGGCCACCACCTCGACCCGACCATAGCCGAAGGTCATTTCGGCATCCCGGGGTCTCCGCGCGATCTTGCGCGCGCCGAACGCGATGATGAGTGAAATCGCGTCGGAAAAGTTGTGCAGCGCATCGGCAATAAGCGCCAGCGAACCGGAAATGATGCCGCCCACGATCTGCGCGACCGTCAGGCCCATATTGACCGCGATGGCGGCGAAGACGCGGCGGTCGCCTGCCTCGGGATCAACGTGATGATGGTGGCCGTGCCCCATAGCGGCGGCTCCTTTTGATTCGTATCGTTTCAGGATAGATACGATCTACAGCGACTGTAGGTTCAAGAGGCAATAATGAAAGAATACTCGATCGGGCAGATGTCGCGCCGGACGGGCGTGAAGGTCACGACAATCCGCTACTACGAAAGCCGGGGTCTGATCCCGGCACCGGCGCGTACGACAGGCGGGCAGAGGCGCTACGATGAAGCGGCGCTCGAACGGCTCGCTTTCCTGCGCCACGCAAGGGAATTGGGCTTCAGTCTGGGTGACATCGCCGACCTGATAGCCTTGGCCGAAGCCCCGTCAAAGGACTGCGCACCTGCCCACGAGATTGCGCGGAAGCAGCTCGCGGCCGTGGACCGGCGCATGACCATTCTCGCGCAGCTTCGGGAAGAGCTGGTGCGGATGGCCGACGCGGATGATCCGGGCCATGCCGGAAAGTGTCGCGTCATCGAGGTTCTGGGGGATCACCGGCTCTGTATCGGTGCGCATGGTCGGCCGGACCGTAGCGCAGATTTATCTGGCAGCTAGGCAAAGTTCAGTTGCATGTGACAAAATCGACGGTTTCGTCGAAGGACTGAAAGCCGCCGTCGGCGCAGCCGCAGCGAAATGGTGCTTTGTCCCGCGAGGCAGCCTTTCGCACTTGTTCCACAGAACGGCCATAACCCAACCAAAGATCGTTTCACATAAAACCGCTTCAATGACGATCGTGGTTGGGTATGACGCCAGCAAACACCTAATGGTTGTGAAAATCGCAATTCGAGGCGGATATCAATCTTGGCGGCCATGTTGAACTAACAGCCATCCGGTAGGCGGAATGTTTGGACTTTCCCCGACAGAAGTACGGACTGTTAGAAAAGGTAGTTCATCGACTTCAACCTGTCCCAAATCAGCTTATTTTGCTCACTGGAAAGTTTGTTGAATGTTTGTGGACGTCTCAATTAGCGCTTGTTCGATGGTTGCTCTTTGCCGTGCAAATCGCGTCGTTGGTACTGGAATTGAGATCGCGTGCAGGTCTCCCACCCAGTCGACAAAAGAGAACCCGATAGCCGATACACCAGCAGAATGTTCGTCCAAATCATAGGCAAGGCCCTGTTCGCGGACTGTATTCAGTTCGGAAAGGAACTCATCCAAATTCCTTTGGATACCGTTCCGTTCCCATTCGTTCTGAATAAGCTTTGTCGCATCTCCTTCATCGAGTTGAGCGAGACAAGCTTTCCCATTTGCAGTGGTGGTCAGCGGAAAAACCTCGCCTACTTGCGAAACGGTCGTCAATCGATAGACGCCTGGGACCTGATCTAAGAAAACCATGCCGATACCGCGCATGACGGCTAGGTCTGTGGTTTCCCCGGTCTTTTGGGTCAGTTCCGTCAAAAGCAGACGGCAGTGTTCGACGATGCTGTACTGCGCCGCGCCCGCGAGAGCGCTTAGTTCGGGACCGAGCCTCAAACCACCCCCATTTGCATCCGCTATGACAAGGTTTTCCTCGGCAAGAGCGCTTGTGATTCTCTGTACCGTAGAGCGGGGCAGGTCAACACGCTCGGCGATTTTTCCCAAGCTCATTCCGGATTGGTTTTCTTTCAGAACACGCAAAATCGAGGCCGCTCTGGAAATAACCTGAATGCCACCTTTATCCGCTTTTTCAGACATTTAACCTACCTTATCCTGCCTTGGTATCGTAGCTCTGGATACCTAGCGATTTTTTAGTGTTGTATCACAATGCGGTGCAAGTCAACCGTATAGTGAGTTTTTATGTTGACCATAATGCGGTGCGTATGCATCATCATACGGGACAGGTGGGGAGGCCACCCAGACAATTGAAAAGCGAACACCGCCGCGTTGTCGGCGAACAAAGGAGATGTGCCCAATGGTCGAAATCCGTGGCATTGAGTTTCAGGCAAACACCGACAACGACATGGGGCTTGAGTTTTATAACCTGAGCCACAGATACGGGTTTCAGTGCCCCAACTGGCCGTATTTCAAGGACGTCCAGATCGACCGAAAGCACTACATGGCCAAGTCAGGGGTGTTGTCTCAGACGATTACGACGACGATGCACGTTACCACTCATATTGATGCACCGGCCCATGTTGTTCAGGGAACGCCGTTCATCGACGAGGTGCCGCTGCCGCATTTCTTCGGTTCGGGATTGGTCGTCTCGGTTCCCAAGAAGAAGTGGGAGCAAATCACCGGAGATGATCTGGAGAAGGCTTGTGGTCATGCAATCCGCAAAGGCGATGTGCTGATCATCAACACCGGCTGGCACAAGCAGTATGAGGATGGCGACTATTTTGCTTATTGCCCGGGTCTCGTTCCTTCCGCTGCTGAATGGATGATCGAGAAAGGCGTTAAAGTCGTTGGCCACGATACCCAGGCGAACGATCACCCACTGGCCACGGCCATTGGTCCGCAGCGAAATGGTCCGATCATGCCTCATCTCGAAAAAGAGTATCTTGAGTGGTCTGGCGGGACACCGTGGGAAGTTGATTTCCCAGAGTGGGAGCCTGTGCACAACATGCTGTTCTCAAAGGGCATTCTCGGAATTGAAAACGTCGGCGGCGATTTGGATGCAGTGACCGGCAAGCGGTGTACCTTCGCGTTCTTCCCCTGGAATTGGGACCGTGGCGACGGATGTATCATCCGATTGGTTGCGATGATCGACAAGAACCAGTCCTACCGCATCGAGGCTGGTGAAGACTTCTGAACACTCACGGACCGGTCGCCGGTTCACCGGCGGCCGCCACTAAACCTGAGCGGAGATGGACATGCATCTGAAGCGGTTTCAAGACGCCTTACCCTACGAAGCACCGAACCACTTTGGGTGTCATGGGCTTCGTTTGCAGGGGTTTGAGGAAGGTGGGCCGACAAATCAGTGGATTGGCTTCAGCCAGTTCCTACCAGGTGGTGGCGCAGGCCCAGACTCTACACCTTTTGAGAAAGTCTACGTCGTTCTGGAGGGCGAGATGACCGTCATCGTTGATTGCACCGAAACCAGTCTTGGACCCATGGACAGCTGCACGATCGCACCGGGCGAAGTGCGTAAAATTGAAAACCGTGCCAACCACACCTGCAAAATGCTGGTTGTCATTCCGTATCCGCCAGAAAGCTAAGGACGAAAAAATGTCTGATCCACTCAAGATGTTTGACGTCAGAGACAACGTCGCACTGATCACCGGAGCTTCGGGCGCATTTGGAATGGTTGCGGCACGCGTCTTGGCCGGGGCTGGTTGCAACCTTCTTTTGGCGGCGGGAAACCAAGAGGCGCTCGATAGCATTGCCAAAGAGTGCGAGGCACTTGGCGCAACGGTCGTGACCATCAATACCCGGCCGACCGATGAAGCATCGTGTGACGCATTGGTTGATGAGGCCGTCAACACCTTTGGCAAGCTCGACATTCTCGTTGTCGCGTCCGGTATGAACAAAGTTGCTCTGATCAACGACATGGCGCCGGAAACCTTTGGTGCAGTGATGGACGCCAACGTAAACCAAAGCTGGCTGTTGGCGCGCGCAGCGGCAGCGCACATGAAGCAAAGCGAATATGGCAAGATCATATTCGTCAGTTCCGCGCGCAGCATCCTTGGGCACCCTGCCGGATACACGGCGTATTGCGCGTCAAAGGCCGCCGTGAACGGGATAACCAAAGCCTTGGGATGTGAGCTGGGTCCGACAGGGATCACCGTCAACGCGATCGCACCGACAGTGTTCCGTTCGCCTTTGACGGCTTGGATGTTTGAAGACACCGACGAAGCGAAGGCAGTGCGCGATGGCTTCTTGACCCGTGTTCCAAAGGGGCGGCTGGGTGAGCCAGAAGACCTTGCGGGTCCGCTCCTGTTTCTCGCGTCGCGCGCATCGGATTTTTACACCGGACATATTCTGCATGCCGATGGCGGATATACGGCGGGTTAACGGATGGTGCGAAAGAAGCAGCAGATCGCCGTAATTGGCGCGGGCCTAATGGGGCACGGCATTGCACTGACGTTGTCAAAGGCAGGTCAATATGTCGCCATCACAGATCCCGTTGAAGAGGCACGAGCCACCGTGCCTGATCGCATTCGCACCAGTATGGCTGCAATGGGAGATGATGAGGTTACAATCACAAAAGCCCTGAAGATGATTGAGATTTTCGGGTCAACAGTAGGCGCTGTTCGAAACGCTGACGTAGTGTTCGAAGCGGCGCCGGAAAAGTTGGAGCTCAAGCAAGCGATCTTTGCTGAGATCGAGGCGCATGCACCAGAAACTTGCATACTCGCATCCAATACCTCGGTCATGCCGATCACTCAGATCATGTCCGGTTTGCGGCTGAAAAACCGGGCATTGGGAACCCATTGGTGGAACCCGCCGCACATGATCCCCTTGGTCGAGGTCATCAAGACCCAGTGGACAGACCCTGAGATCGCACAGACGATGTTCGATCTGCTGAAAGATGCCGGGAAAACGCCGGTTATGGTCGAAAAAGATGTGCCTGGTTTCATAGGCAATCGTCTTCAGCACGCGTTGTGGCGCGAAGCGGTCAGTCTGGTGGAAAACGGTATTTGTGACGCCGAAGCCGTCGATACCGTAATCAAGTCCAGCTTTGGGCGCAGGCTTGCTGTTCTTGGTCCGCTGGAAAACGCGGATCTGGTCGGCACTGACCTGACGCTCGATATCCACGAAAACGTGCTGCACGATCTTGAGGCACAAAGGGGCCCTTCATCCTATCTTAAGTCGCTTGTCGAAGCGGGCAAGCTGGGCATGAAATCCGGCGAAGGGTTCAGGACATGGGCCGAGGGCGAGGCAGATCAGGTTCGCCAACGTGTCGCGAAACATCTGAAAGATCTCGAAAAGACTTTGTAAGATCAATCAAACACTGGCGGGAGGCCGGTGAAGGGAGGACGTAATGACAAGGACATTCAAAACGGCCACGAGACGTGGTTTCATCGCCGGGGCAACGGCAGCAATTGCGGCACCGGCAATCCTGAGGGCGACGCGTGCTTATGCTGCGAACCCGACCTTGCGTGTCGGCAATGTCAGCCCGCGCACCGGACCGCTGGCTGGTTTTGCCGAGGCTGATGAATACGTGCTTCAGGCCATCCAACAAGAGTTCTCAGCCGGGATGGAGAACAACGGCAAGACTTGGAATGTCGAGATCATCTCAAAAGACAGCCAGTCCAACCCGAACCGCGCAGCCGAGGTTGCCGCAGATCTGATCCTGGGTGATGAGGTCGATATCATTGTCGCCGCTTCTACCCCGGACACAGTGAACCCGGTCGCCGATCAGGCAGAGATAAACGAAGTTCCTTGCATCACGACCGACTGCCCGTGGCAGCCGTATTTCTTCGGCCGCAACGGTATTCCGGGTGAGGGCTTTGAAACGACCTATCACTTCTTTTGGGGTTTGGAGGACGTGATCGCAGCGTTCCTCGACATGTGGGACAAGACCAGCGTGACCAAGACAGTGGGTGGTCTTTTCCCCAACGATGCCGACGGCAATGCCTGGGGCGATGCGGAACTGGGCCTGCCTAAACCGCTCGCTGCCGCCGGGTACACGTTGACCGATCCCGGTCGCTATCAGCCTCTGTCCGACGACTTCTCAAACCAGATCGCTGCGTTCAAGGCTGCTGGTTGCGAAATCGTTACTGGCAACATGATCCCACCCGATTTCGCTACGTTCTGGAGCCAGGCTGCCCAGCAAGGGTTCAACCCGAAGGTCGTGACCATTGGCAAAGCACTGCTGTTCCCGTCGGTCATTGAATCGCTGGGCGACCGTGGTGACGGGTTGTCGACCGAGGTCTGGTGGTCTCCACACCATCCTTTTTCGTCCTCACTCACCGGCATTTCCTCGAAAGACCTCGCCGAAGGTTATACGGCAGAGTCGGGTCGACCTTGGACCCAACCCCTTGGCTTTAAACACGCTCTGTTCGAGGTCGTCGCGGATGTCATCAAGCGGGCGGATGATCTGGAAGACCCGTCTTCGATCATTTCGGCAATCACGTCCACGAACCTGAACACAATCGTCGGGCCGGTGAATTGGGGTGATGGGCCGATGAACAACGTCACCAAAACGCCGTTAGTCGGCGGTCAGTGGCAGAAGTCCGGTGACGGGTATGAGTTGCAGATCGTTGCAAACAGCACCGCGCCCGAAGTTCCGATTACGGCAGATATGAAACTGCTGGGCTGACCAGACATTCGGCGCAGATCTTGCGCCGAACCCTCCATCCGAGAGAAGCATGACGTCAATTTTGAGACTCCAAGACCTGAGCAAGGCATTTGGCGCGGTCACAGTCGCCGATGCTATGAGCTATGAGGTCCGGCAAGGCGAGGCACTTGGGGTAATCGGCCCGAACGGTGCCGGTAAAACCTCGATGTTTAATCTGATCACCGGGACGCTCAGATCGAACTCGGGTGTCATAGAATTCAATGGGCAGAACGTCACTAAATGGAGCGCCGCAAAGCGCAGCCATGCAGGCATCGCGCGTTCTTTTCAGGTCCCGCAGCCGTTTTCGGGCATGACCGTTTTTGAGAACGCGATGATCGCCGCCACGCAGTCGGCGGGCATGCGTGGACATCAGGCAGAACGTTTTTGTCTGGAAGTTCTGGACCAGACAGAGCTGCTGCCCAAGGCAAACGTTCTTGCCGGTAGCTTGACATTGCTGGAACGGAAACGCCTGGAACTGACACGTGCTTTGTGTGCCAAGCCCAAACTGCTGTTGCTCGATGAGATTGCAGGTGGTTTGACCGAAGCCGAGTGCAAGTCACTGGTTCAGACCATCAAAGATATCCATGCCTCTGGCGTTACCATCATTTGGATCGAACATGTCGTTCATGCGCTGCTGGCCGTTGTTGACCGCCTGATCGTTATCGACTTTGGCAAGAAGATCGCCGAGGGAGAGCCGCAGGCAATCATGGAAAGCGCCGAAGTCAAAGAAATCTATCTGGGGATCGAAGCTGATGCCTGATCCGATCCTCCAGACACGCGGTTTGAATTCTTACTATGGTGATTTCCAAGCGCTTTATGAGGTCGATCTGGACGTCGGCGAGGGCGAGGTTCTGGCCATCATCGGTGCGAACGGTGCAGGCAAGACAACCCTGATGCGTTCCATCACCGGGTTGCTTGCGAACCAACCGGAGCAGATCCAATACAGGGGCAGGGACATCAGCTGCCTTCGCGCAGATGAAGTCGCCGAATTAGGTCTGGCGATGGTGCCCGAAGGTCGTCAGCTGTTTCCGTCTTTATCGGTCAAAGAAAACCTAATGATCGGTGCTCAGGTTGGGCGCAAAGGTCCCTGGGATCTGCAAGCTGTCTACGACCTGTTTCCGATCCTGGATGAGCGCAAAGATCAGGCCTCAACATCGCTTTCGGGTGGCCAGCAACAGATGGTTGCAATTGGGCGTGCGCTGATGGCCAACCCCGATCTGATCCTCTTCGACGAAATCAGCCTCGGACTGGCACCGATCATCATCAAAGACATCTACGAAGCGCTGCCCGGCATCATCGGCGAGGGCATGAGTGCAATCATCGTCGAACAGGACATAACCAAGGCACTGTCAGTTTCAAGCCGGGTCTATTGCCTGCAAGAGGGCCGCGTTTCGCTGGAAAGCGCGTCTGACACCGTTTCGCGCGAAGACATTTCGCGCGCGTATTTCGGGATCGAATAATATGGAATGGCTGAACGCTATCGTGCAGGGAACTTTGCTGGGTGGGCTATACGCGCTGTTTGCCGCAGGTCTGTCGTTGATCTTTGGAGTCATGCGGCTCGTCAATATCGCCCATGGCGATTTGATTGTTCTGGCCGCGTATCTGGGGCTGACTGTGACGACAGCCACAGGGATGCATCCGATGGCCGCATTGGTGGTCGTGGTGCCTGCTATGGGGCTGATCGGATACGCCCTTCAACGCGGCCTGCTGAACCAAACTCTGGGCGACGATATCCTTCCGCCCTTGCTTGTCACCTTCGGACTGAGCGTGATTATCCAGAACGGGTTGCTAGAGGTCTACACTGCTGACCCACAGGACCTTGATGCAGGCGCATTGGAAACGGCGGGCGTCGCTGTAGGAGGGTTGACGCTTGGGCTTCTTCCGCTCCTGACCTTCGGGATCGCTGTCGTGGTGATCTGGGGGCTACAATGGACCTTCTATCACACCGCGCTTGGCCGAGCTTTTCGGGCTGTGTCCGACAATCAAGACATTGCACAGCTTATGGGCCTCAATCGACGGCATATCTTTGGACTGGCCATGGCGCTGGCGCTGGGCGTGACCGCAATTGCCGGTATCCTGCTTGGCATTCGGACCAGCTTTGATCCGTCCATCGGTGGCGGTCGCCTGATCTTTGGATTTGAGGCCGTTATCATCGGTGGGCTCGGCAATCTTTGGGGCACACTCATTGGTGGCGTCATCCTTGGTGTCGCGCAAACTATTGGGGCCAAGATCGATCCGGGTTGGCAACTGTTAGCCGGCCATATCGCCTTTCTTGTCATTCTCGCCGTGCGCCCAAACGGCCTTTTCCCGAGGGTATCCGGATGAAACTCCAAGAATATTCGGTTTCCCGTTCTTCGAAACCAGCCCGCGTTGCTGCGATCCTGGCCGCAATCAGCTTGCTTGCTTTAATTGCAGCCCCTTGGTGGGCAGGTCGCGCGGACATGCGCCTGATGGGTGAATTTTTCCTCTACCTATCCCTCGCCACACTTTGGAACCTCATGGCGGGTTACGCTGGTCTCGTCTCGGTTGGTCAGCAGGCCTATGTGGGCTTCGGCGGCTACATGCTCTTTGCACTCACGATGCTGGGCGGTTTGCACCCATTGGTTGCTATCGCAGCCGCGGGCGTGCTGGGGGCCTTGATCTCGATCCCAGTTGCGGTTCTGATCTTCAGACTTCGGGGCGCATATTTTGCCATTGGCACCTGGGTCATCGCAGAGGTCTTTCGGCTGGGTTTCGCACAAATCTCTGCGCTTGGCGGAGGGTCAGGATCTTCGCTGCCCGTTGCCATCGTGAAATCACTGGCGTCCGGGCGCGCGATGCGTGAGGCGCTGAGCTATTGGCTGGCACTCGGGGCCGCCGTGCTGGTTGTAACCGCCGTGTATCTCTTCCTGCGTTCGCGCCAAGGTTTGGCGTTGACGGCAATTCGGGACAACGAACTGGCCGCCGGTAGCCTCGGCATCGATATCTGGCGAACGAAGTTCATAGTGTACGTCGTCACGTCGGCATTCACGGCAATGATCGGCGCGCTGATCTTCTTGCAAAAGCTGCGCATATCACCGGATGCCGCGTTCAGCGTCAATGACTGGACCGCCTTCGTCATCTTCATCGTCGTAATAGGCGGCATCGGTACCATCGAAGGACCAATCATCGGCACACTCGTTTTCTTTGCGCTGCGCGAAACGCTGGCCGACCTCGGAACAACCTACCTGATCGTTCTGGGCGTGGTCGCAATTGTCGTGATGCTCAAGGCGCCGAAAGGCATCTGGGGCGTGATCCGTAGCCGCTATGATCTGCAACTTTTCCCGCTGGGCTATCGCGTAAAGCACATCGGACAATCCAAGGAAAACTGAACCCATGGCTCGTCAGAAAAAAACGATCATCACATGCGCTGTAACAGGAGCAATCCACACGCCCACCATGTCAGAGGCGCTGCCATACACTTATGATGACATTGCGAGGCAGGCGATCGAGGCCGCCGAGGCCGGTGCGTCGATCCTACACCTGCATGCCCGAAACCCTGAGGACGGGTCGCCATCGGTTGAACCTAGTGACTTTGCGCCATTCCTGCCGCGCATAAAACAGGCGACAGACGCCGTTGTTAACCTATCGACTGGAGGATCGCTGACGCTGTCCATTCAGGACCGGATCAATCCGGCTAAGACCTTCAGCCCCGAAATGTGCTCAATGAACATGGGCTCGATGAACTTCTCGTTTCACCCATTGGCCAACCGGTATGGCGATGACGATTGGAAATTTGATTGGGAGAAGGACTATGTGGCGAACTCCGATCAGAACATCTTTCGCAATACGTTCCGGGACATTTGCGAGGCGGCGGAAACGCTTGCGCCGCATGATATAAAATTCGAACACGAATGCTATGATGTCGGCCACTTGTACAATCTGAAATTCTGCATGGACATTGGGCTGTTCAAAGCGCCGATCTTCATTCAGTTCATCTTTGGCATCCTCGGCGGCATTGGACCCGAAGTCGACAATCTGATCTTCATGAAACGTACTGCTGACCGGCTGTTCGGTGACGACTATCGGTGGTCGGTCTTGGGAGCAGGTGGAGCACAGATGTCTCTTGCCACGACGGCAAGCCAGATGGGTGGTAACCTTCGGGTCGGTCTTGAAGACAGCCTATTTATCTCTCGTGGAAAACTGGCCGAATGCAACGTTCAGCAAGTCGTTAAAATCCGACGTATTATAGAAGATCTGGGCAGTCAGGTCGCGACCCCAGATGAAGCAAGGGAAATTCTGGACTTGAAAGGCGGAGACCGCGTCGCTTTCTGAAGGTAGGATGACCAATGACTACTCTCTTCGACCAACATTTTTTTGGAGTTTACGAAAGCCCAAGGAGTTTGAGCCATGCGATTGAAAGTTCTGACAATCAGTGCGCTTCTGACAGGATTTACGGCGGTTCAGGCTCATGCGCAAAACGCATCTCGGGACATTACCAATCTCTTGCTCAGTAACCGATCAGCAGATTGTGCAGACTATGCTGGCGTGTATTCCGCTTCAGTGGAAGACGTCACCCGCCAGCAACATTTTAACTCCGAACTCGAAATCTCGGCAGATAGTCAGCAGTGTACTCTTAAGACCAATGGCATTCCTAATCATGATTTCAACGGGCCTACAGCCAACTTCGCCAACGATGTAAGGGAATTGTCAGGCACTTTTCGGGTTCCCAGAAATCCAGAAAAAGCCCCCAACCAAACCGCACTGTCGCAACGGAGTTATGATGCCATTTTGTTGAATGGCGTGCCGGTCGATTTGCTCTCGGCCGGGTGTTATCGCCCAAGCGGGCCGCGAGCAGACAAGAATGGCAACGTTTTGGCGGGGTGTCGAGACACGGATCCTTGGTTGCTCGATCCCCCGTCCTACGATCAGTATTTTGGTGTGGATCTTCACAATGCCCACGCCCAGCCCGACGGAAGGTATCATTACCATTCCAATCCAAATGCTCTGTTTTTGGATCACGACCTTGATAAGCCGTCACCAGTTATTGGCTTCGCAGCTGACGGCTTTCCGATCTACGGGACGATATTCAAAGACAGCGATGGCAAAATTAGACCGGCGATCTCTGGCTATGAACTTAAAACCACGCCGAGACCTGCTCCGCCTAAAGGGCCGGGTGGCACTCCGGACGGGACATACATCGACGACTACGAGTTCACCGGGGCTGGCGATCTGGATGAGTGCAATGGCATGACTGTGGATGGTGAGTATGGATACTATGTCACTACAAGCTATCCATGGGTGCTAAACTGTTTGGTCGGACAACCTGACCAGTCATTTGACAAAAAGCGGTGAGTTGTCTTGGCTCTTCCAATCACCGAAAGTCTATTAGAGTCAAGTTTCCAAGCTCTCAAAAACTTTGATGGCGCCATCTGATTTGTCTGTGTGGTGATGGGCAATCGTCCAACTGCCCCCAATACGGCGAAATACGTTTGTGGCTCTGTGTGCGACTTCGATCCGTTTGCCTCAAGGGAGGAAAATCCCTTTTTCTAACCCAACTTCATAAACAAAGTCACCAAATGTGAAGATGATGCGTTCCTTCATTTCAACCATCCCACATTCAAAAAATTCTGCGGCATTCTTCATGCAATCCAAATAGCATCCAAGCCCACTTCGCTCCCACCATTGGGGCGCATCGCTGTAACGCCATGGCTAAGTAACCATACGCTGCTCATTGGTCTCGGATTCTTGTTGAACACGCTATTCAGCGCCGAACAAATTTCTTCAGACGCAGCAAGAATTTCGTCGTTTTGTGCCATGAACCTTCTCAGAAACTCAATTTGGGGTTACGGCAACAGGCTGTATCGACCGGCTTCGTACGAATCAGACTAAGCTGGGCAGTCAAAGCTGGATATCGGACCATATACGGGGCTGCAATTCGAGCGATGGTTGCAAAAATCGGTCAAACTGGAACTCTGCTGGTTTCAGCGCCAAGCTTTGTCGCAACTAACGTCATTGACTCGCCTGGCGCTCTTTTTCTGGCCAGAATTCATCCACCACGACATATGCGATGATTACAAAAAAAGCGGCGCTGGCGACTTGCAATACGCGAGTGATGCTCTTGACGTCAGCCTCGTCTGAAAACGGCGCAACCGAACCGCCATATACAATCAGAGCTGTTGTAATAGCGGAACCGGCGGCGGCGGCGAGCGGGACTTTTGACTTTCCAAGTGCTCCGAGTGTTAGGCAAAAGAAAAAACACAGCAGAATGGGGGTTAGAATAACCGGAGCTATTACGTTTATTTCATAGCATATGATGGAGACTGCCGCCCCAAGTAGATTTGCCGTCAGCATTGCTTTTGCAACTGCTTTGCCTGCAGCAGGCATTGCCGCAAGTTGCTGGCTCAGCAGGGCGACAAAAAACAGAACCAACAAAGCAGAAGCGCCGGAAATAAAGAACGCCATAGCAAAGGGCACTGTGACCAGAGACATCCTGACTATTCGGCGATGTGAGTCGAAGTCCGGCGATGTTGCCGCTTTCTTTTTAGGTGCCGTTTGAGGTGCAGCGGGTATCAACACGAACATCAGCGTCGATACGAAGCCAGCAAACAGCAGGTTCAACGGGATCCAATACACGAGCACCAGAGCCAGATCCTGTGATTGCAGCACCAAATTCGGAATCATCAACGCCCCCATGAGAGCGATGACACCCGGCAATACTCCGGCACCGGAAACTGACCAAATGAAAGACAGGATTATTCCAATGGCCACCAGAATTAGAAACACAAGAGGATAAGGTGAGAAGATTGACGACAAAAGGAATGAAATGAACATCAATCCAATCGAGAAGACAAACAGTTTACCAAATGCTGCCATAGGTAGTGCCGCAGGTGCTTGAAGGAAAAGGGCAGTGAACACCGCCCCAACAACGGCAAGGGGCCACCCAAGAAATAGGCCCAATGCAAAGACACCCGTAACACCCAGTGCAAGCCGGGTGACAGAGCTTTGATCCTCAGTACGCATAGGAGAAGATTGAAACCACGCGGATGTAGGCGCGGCCTACGAGGTTCAGCAACGAGTTGTCGCTTAGATACATGATCACATCGGCCTGCCCGTTCAGTTGAAAGCGAAGATCGTCTTCGGCACTTCCAGCTTCATAGCCGGGTAAAACAATCCTGACCGGAAACCTTTCAGGCTCCCGCAAAAATCCCTTGGTGCTTGGCGGGCTCGCCAATTGCCCCGGCTCATCACCGCCACTCAAAGAAACAGCAGCACTAAAGCTCTCAATGACGCCCGGAACAATCTTACCTGGATGCATATCCAACACCACATCAACCGGAGACCCTATTGAAGCTCTTCCCAGATTGTTCTCGGTAAAATACGCCTCTATCCAGACGTCGGTTGCATCCAGAAACGTCAAAAGATCCTGACCGGATCGCGCATACGTTCCGGGGGCAATCAGCAGATTAGAAATGACACCTGTCGCCGGAGCACGCAATTCGGTCCATTCAAGGTTCAATTCCGCATCCGCCAAGGCCGCCAGTGCGCGCTGGATTTTCGGGTTTTCAATCCCATCGTCACCAAGCCTTTGCTTCGCTTTTTCCAAATCAGCTTTTGCGTTCTCAAAGTTTGCCTCAGATTCTGCCAGTTGTCCTCGTGCATCATCGGCCTTTGAGACGGCAATCAACCCTTTCTTTTCGAGCGCAAATACACGTTCCGTCTGAATGCGCATCGTATCCAGATCGCTCTGCGCCCTTGCGAGTTTGGCTTGTGCCGCACTTACCTCTGCCGAAGACGCACCCACCTCTTGGGTTGCCGCTTCAAGATCAGCTTCCGCCTTTGAACGCTCGATTTCGTAGGGTCTGGAATCTATTCGAACCAGAACATCACCTGCCGAAACGACTTGGCCGTTTTCTACCAAAACTTCCGTTACCGTTCCAGTCACCTGAGGCACGATTTGGGTGGCCACAGCTTTTACTCTGGCGTTCCCGGTAAATGGCGTTTTTCGATCAGCGACCAGATACCAGACAAGAAAAATCAGAATGACAGCCAGGGTTGTCCATATCGTTTTCCTCATTTCGCCGCACCTTCAACCGTGCCCTCGGCTTCAGGTGAGGTATCAATCCAAACCTTGAACAGCTCATAGAAGACAGCAAAGAGTACCGGCCCCATAAAAACGCCGATCAACCCGTACGCCATCATACCTCCGAGAACACCGATGAGGATGACCAACATGGGAGTCTCAAGGCCTTTTGAGATGAACACGGGTCTTAGGAAACTGTCCATTATCATGACTGGAACGGCCAGTATGGTGAAGATCAAAGCAGTTCCGCCAGACATGGAGCTCCATGCGTAGATAATTACCGGTATAAGAACCAATCCGGGCCCGATTTGGATAATTGAGAGTATGAGGCAGACAAATGCCAGTGTGGCGGCCGAAGAAATCCCGAACAAAGCCAGCAGTATCCAAACGAAAACAGCCTGAATGGCTGCTACGCCAATCACGCCTTTTGTAACGTTCCGGATCGTTGCGCCTGCCAGTGTCACGAATTCACCGCCGCGTGGTGCAAAGACACGGTTGGCAAAGCGCTGAAGACCCTGGACCAAATTTGGCCCCGGGCTGAACAATGCCCCCATAATCAATACGGACAGAGCTAAGCCAAGAAGCCCGATACCAATGCCCAACACCTTTCCGAAGAGCGATTTGGTGATCTCAAGGATTTGCGCGCCGTATTTTGCAAGCGCGCCGTCAAGATTGCGCTCAAACATTCCCCAGACATCGGAGATTTTATTTCCAACCAACGGCAATTCCTTGAGGCCCTCGGGCGCAGGGGGGATTTTCAATTCACCCTTGTCTGCTTGTTCCGCGAATTCAGACCCTAGTTCTGCAGCACCAGACACCGCAGTTGCGACTGGCCCCAGGGTCAGAACAAGGCCCAACAGAACGATAATTGTTGTGGCAAGCTTCTTACGTCCTCCCAGCTTGGATTGCAGCCAATCAAATGCCGGGTAGAGCGCGACGCAGAGTATCGTTGCCCAGATAACCACACTTGCAAGCGGAGCCACCATGACCAGGGCGCTGTAGAGGAATAATCCGAGAAAGAGCAATCGTATCGCGAGGTCGACAATCTTCGCGTCCTGGGTCTTTTCCATTCCATCCCTCCACTATCTGTTTTCCAAACAATACACTCAAAAAACGTAATATGTATATTTTTTGAGTTTTCGGCGATCATCTATCAGTTTGAAGGTACGAGTGAATCCGAGGCACGGCTTCAGATGCGCGGTCGCACTGATACCTGCGCATGAACTCAAATTGCCTTAATTTGGGATAATCTATTTGTCCGTTTTTTCGTCGTCTTGGGACAAGATTGTATCTGCCACTGTGGTCGCCGCAGTCACGAAAACACCCAAGCCTACAATGATATACACCATTGTGAAGATTTTCCCCGCCGCAGTTTCAGGTGAGAAGTCACCGAACCCTACGGTCGAAATTGTCACTACGGAAAAGTAGATCGAGTCTAGCCAACTCCAACCTTCGACAAAGTGGTAGAAGACCGAGGCCCATAAAATCATTCCGACTGTGAAGGCAAGAAGGCCTTTCACTCTACCGTCCTTGAAAGCGACGCCTATCCCACGTGTTATTCTAGTTAGCGAATTCATTGTGTCCCCGTCGTTTGAAGAATTCACATATAACAGTAATTAGATGGATGTGGGAAATTGAAGCATTTTAACCGCGTCTAGTTTAATTGGGGCGTCCAGGCGCAGTCGTCAAAGCTAATGCAATGTGCTCGTTTATGAAACGTTAAACGCGTTTCAAGCCAGCTATTTTGAAACTGGATCAGCAGCACATCCTAAATTTAGTCCTTTAACCGTTTCTTGGCCGCCCGACCAATTCCGCAAGAGAAGTCGGCTAAATGGTCAAGGTCATTTAGGGTTCAGCAAAATAAGAAGCCACATATTCCATTAACATGATGCTTTAATGGTCTAGTCTGCCCAAGAAAGGAATCAGAACCTTAGGAGAAAAGCGTGCGGTTCATCACAAGAGGTGTAATGGTTTGTTGCGCTGTCGCGTTCGTCGCGGTTGTTGTGGCATGGCTTTTCCTGTCCTCTGCGTTGTTTTCTTCTTTCAGAACCACTTTTGTTGAAAACCTGATCTCGAAGAAACTTGGTCAGGACGTGTTAATAGAAGATGAAGTGCGTCTAGGCCTTGGTCGGCAACTGCAGGTATCCGCAGCGGGATTGGTACTACCCGGCGCGATCAAGACCAAAGCGAATCTGGCGGCAATCGACAAACTTGAGTTCAATATTTCTGCCCGCGACCTTTGGAACAGCAAATTGTCGCTGAGTGAGCTTTCTATCTCGGGTGTTCACCTCAACTTGATCACGGACAAAGACGGTGTCGGAAACTGGCAGTCCGCTTCCCAAACGGGCGCTAAAGCCGGGGATCCGGCCAAACCTGCAAACCTGTCTGTGGCTGGAATTCTAACGGACCAAAAAATTGACCTGACCGATGTTGCCGTTCTTTACCAGAACGATCTAAACGGGCTTGTGTTGGATCTGCAGCTTCTTGAGCTGAATCTAAAGCGTGATACGGAAACCGACGTTGTGACCGCGGTTGGGGCTGGTTCACTAAATGGAGAGAAGTTTGATCTGAACGCGAGCATTCCCGCGGACGACCCGTTTCAGGTCGCTGTGAATTTCGAACAGATTGCGATTGCCGCCGAAGAAGTCCCTCAAGAGAACGGGCTACAAGTGAATACGACCATAGAGGTTGCCGAACTTGGTCAGCTTCTTGATATCCTGAAACTCAATCGCGTTTTGGAGGGTTCAGGAAGCATTGGTGCAACATTCAAATCAGTCGACGGCGTAGCCCGGATTGATGACCTGGCTGTATTGACTGAATTGGATGGTGGGCAAAGCCTTTCGCTGACGGGACAAATCGGAGAGTTGGGAAACCCAGAAGACGTATCCCTGACAACCCGCATTCGGTTGTACCCTGAAGATGCTGAACCCGCCCCAGCCGCGTCGCGGTATGATCTAAAACTAATAGCAGTTGACATGGTTATCGATAGCGTACCCGGGCAGGTCCCGCAGCGGAAAATGGTCATTGAAACCAACGGGTTCACATTGGATACCTCTGGTGAAGGGCCACCCCCGATTAAGTTTTCCGAGCTTTCCAGAACACCCGAAGGCGCCTTGAGTGTTGGAAACATCAATTTGAGAATTGGGAACCCTGCTGATCCATTTATCATTTTGGACGGTTCGGTCGAAGACGCGTTGCAATTACAAGGCATATCGGCCGACGGGTTAATGGATATACCCGCAAGCAGCTTGATCTCATCAGAGCTTCTGGGACCGGATGATCAACTTGGTCGATTTTCTGGTAACTTTCATTTGAACGGCGACATCAATCAGCTTTCGCTGACAAATTTGGGTGGCCAGACAAGCAAAACGGAACTTTGGAACCTTGAGGTGCATGGCTCTGTAAAAAATGTGCTCAAATTCGAGAACCTGGATTTGGCAATTCAAGTAGAAGTCCCCTCCGGAGCGGACCTGTTAGAAGCCCTATCGCTTGAACGGGTGGAAACTGGACAGGCTATCTTTGAAATTGGCCTTGCCAGCGAAGGAACCGATTGGGATGCGAATGCCAAAGTCAAGGTTGCCGACTCTGTCCTGCAAATTATGGCCGATCTTGATGATGCAACGAGTGATCCTGTACTACAGGGTTCCATAGAGAGTGACTTGATAAAGATAGATCAGATCCGAACCATCGTTCAGGCCGCTGCACAATTGAGGAAAATAGGCGGTCCAGAGCCCGACGAGGAAGACGTCATTGAGGAATCCGGCGACACTAGTCCTCTAAGAGACGTAACACTTAAACCTATTGGGCGTTCAATTCTCTTGTCCGGTATGGATATGGATGTCGACGTTGACCTTCGGCACATAGAGGGTGCCAAAGGCATCAGCAGTTTGCAGAGTGAACTGACGCTCAACGAAAATGAACTCAAGGCCGGACCTTTGAATTTTGAATACGGAGGTGCTCATTTCGATGTCAGCGGACAAATGGATCTATCGAACGACGCGCATCTGCTCACGCTGACCGGCACAGCAGGCGGCTGGCAGCTGGATGAAATTCTTCACAACCTGAACTTCAAAAAGGGCGCAAGCGGTACCATCTATGCAGATTTTTCGGTGACCGGCGGAACCGATTCACCTAAGCATTTTGCCAACAGCATGAACGGCAATGCCACGGTCTCAATGCGTGACGGCTCGATCGAGACCCAGCTTTTGGATCTGGCAGGGCTAGGGATACTACCTTGGGTGTTTACCAAAGAGAAACAAAAGGTTGCTCCGATCATATGTTTGCGTGCACCGATTAGTATTTCCAATGGAAGTATTTCGACGAAACAAACCACATTGGAAACAGATCATGTCCAAGTCGTCGTCTTTGGCGGTGTTAATGTGGCGGGGAAGGTTTTGGACCTAAATCTGCAGCCCCGCAAGATTGGCGAACCGCTTTCAAAGAGCCCCTGGCCCGTGACCTTGAAGGGCCCACTAGCAAAGCCGAAGATCAAGGTAAAAGACGGTCCCAAGCGACTGAAACGATCGGATGGTGCGGACAAAATGCCGGCAAAAAGAAAACTCTGCGTTCCGGATATTTTACAACTGCAGTAGTGGCGAAGGCAGTCGACAAAAGAACACAAATAAAGTTCAAAAAGAATGACATCGCTTTCAGGATGCGATCTTTGCTTTGGGTTTTCTCTCGATGTATTCCACACTTTAGTTGAATGGAAACTCTCTTAGAGTTCAGCCGACATGATGTAAGGACTGTGAGACGCAAATGGAAAAACGTGTGCACTATTGAAATGGCAGCTAAAGTAAAATCAATAGCTTAGTTAAGCGTGAGCGACACATAGCTCTGCCACCAGCGACATAAACTTGCCATTTTCGCCTCACTTCCATCATCCATCACCTCGCCCGATTTCATCGATCCTGAGTTCCTTATGGGAAAATCTGGGCTAATTTGCAGTTCAGTCGCCGAGGGCGCCTGATCCTGCTGATCTACCACGTGGCGAACGCGGATGCGGGCGAGGCAAACCGACGCCACCCCAACATCCGCTTCTGTACCACGCTTAAGGATCGGGAGATCCATGGCTGTTTGCTTCAAGTGGGTAAGAAACAAAGCGAGAATAACGCTACCGCTACTTTCTATCATTTTCATTTAGAATAAATTCTAGAAATCTCCCCAACACAATTGGGAGGTCAATTAACAGGATGGAACGGATGCAAGAAGCATAGTTTCTCATGCTTCGAATTGGAGGTTGCTCAAGAAATGGTTCGCAAAGCCCTTTGCGAAGCTTTCGATGGGCACCCCTGTCGCGATGAAATTTGGCGACTAGCAGCTTACGTTAGGCTCTAACCAGTTGCGCTCCGCGGGCATCCCAATCGTTTATCTGAGCTCTGAGCGGGCCCTCGCCAGCACCAATAGTTTTGCTCGTGCAGCAGGTTCCGAACCGCGCGTTGCTGCCATTGGTGATGATAGGTGCCGCACTCGAAACGAAGGTCTGCTTGGTGGCCACAACAGACCTGGTGATTAAGGCATTGGGTGGTCAAGTGCAAATACCATCGCATCGGCAAATGTTCCATCTGTACTGCCGTCATCCACAATGACGAATTCAAAACCCCGAATCAGAGCCCAGGCGTAGGTATCAATTCGTTTTATCATGCGCCGGGATTACGACCGTGCGCTCCGGCCTGCTTTCCAACAGCAGGTGGTGACGCCGTCAATCAGCCCCAAGTCTAACAGATCTTTGATGTTGCTTACTTCTGCAGTATCCACGAAAAATTTCATGGTTTTCCTCATCGTGTGTGAGCTAATATTGGTTGCACGTGAATTCGCTTAGAGGCGCTGCATCGACGGATGGCGGGGTCCAGGGCGTAAATTCAGAACGCGTGGCGCGTCCCGAATTCGGTGCAGTTCTGGTTTAATCTTAGGTCGGCATTTCGACTAGTGCTGATGACGAGTTCTGCATTTGGCAGATCGTTCGCTTTTGCACGTTTCAATGCCGTGACCGGGTCAAAGCCATGGCTGATCCAGCGGTGTTGCAGCCTGTTTTCAAGCTCTTCCAAAGTTGGGCTGATAAAAACCGTCGCGGCATAAACATCCGTCAGGTTTCTCCATGGGTCGCTGTCCATCAGAAGATAGTTACCCTCAACGACGACGACCGGAGTTGCCGGGTGAACCGCAATGGCGTTGGCAATAGCTAGGTCCATTGTGCGATCGAATTTGGGATGAAAGCACTCGTGGCGCGTAACTTGAAGCTCTCTGATTGCAGCGCAAAACCCGACCCCGTCGAAAGTCTCTGGCGCGCCTTTTCTCGCCAGCAATCCACGCGTTTCCAGCACGCGGTTGTCCAAATGGTAACCATCCATTGGTACAAGTGTGGCTGACGGAACCGCCGAGCTCTGTTGTGTGTTCAGCGATTGCACAACGGCTTCCGCTAAGGTCGACTTTCCGGATGCGGGGGGGCCGGCGATTGCGATAATCGTCCGGACTCCAACTTGCCGCCGGGAGGAGATCAGGTCGCAAACGCGCTGTACGTCCTGCTCGATCACGCTGCGTCCTCTTTTGGGGGTTCTTTGGCACCGGTCATGAAGGCGACTGCATCGGACATCGTGTAATCCTTGGGATCAATTGTGCAGAGCCTTTTACCCAACCGATGCACATGAATGCGGTCGGCAACCTCAAAAACATGAGGCATGTTGTGGCTGATCAGGATGATCGGAATGCCACGCGCACGCACGTCCTGGATCAGTTCAAGCACCTTGCGGCTTTCCTTGACGCCCAAAGCAGCCGTCGGTTCGTCCATGATGATAAACTTGGTTGCAAAGGCAGCGGCACGAGCAACGGCAACACCTTGGCGTTGGCCACCAGAGAGAGTCTCAACCGCCTGATTGATCGACTGTACAGTCATCAGCCCAAGCTCGGTCAGTTTTTCACGGGCAAACTTCTCCATCGCTGGACGGTCAAGCTTACGCATGTATTTACCCATGAACCCCTGCTTGCGGATTTCGCGCCCCATGAACATGTTGTCCGCAATCGAAAGGGCAGGAGACATGGCGAGCTGCTGATAGACAATCTCAATCCCCATATTCCGCGCATCGATCGGAGAGGTGAAGTTAACCTTTTTGCCCTCGATCAGAATCTCGCCTTCATCCGGGATTGTGGCGCCGCAGATCGCCTTCACGATGGATGATTTGCCCGCGCCGTTATCTCCGATCACTGCCAGGATTTCCCCCTGGCGCAGTTCAAAGTCGGAATGGTCGATGGCGGTAACGTGGCCATAGCGCTTTACGATCCCGCGGCCTTGGACGACTGGAGTTGAGTCTGACATTAGCCCGATACCTTTCTAATCCACTGGTCGACGGCAACCGCAGCGATAATGAGAAGTCCGATAAGTAAGAAGGTCCATTGTGCGTCTGCGCCCAGAAGCCTAAGCCCCAAAGTGAACACGCCAACAATCAGCGCGCCAAACAGCGATCCCAGGATGGATCCCCGCCCGCCAAACAAAGAGATGCCCCCGATCACAACCGCGGTGATGCTTTCGATATTGGCCAACTGACCGGATGTAGGTGAAACCGACCCGATGCGCCCGATCAAGGCCCAGCCCGCAAAGGCACAGATCAAACCGGATAACATATAAACGGACATCAGCGTTCTGTGCACGTTCACACCGGATAGTTCAGCCGCCTCAGGGTCATCCCCCACTGCATAGACATGCCGGCCCCAGGCCGTGTGTTTGAGCGCGTAAGCCAGAACGAAAATCAGAACGAGCATGAATATCACGCCAACCGTGAAGGTCGCGCCACCGATGCTGAATTTGGTACCAAAGAATTGCAGGAACGGGGCGTTGGCCTCGATATCCTGGCTGCGAATTGTTTCGTTTGCGGAATACAGGAAGTTTGTCGCCAGAACGATCTGCCACATGCCGAGCGTGACAATAAAGGGTGGCAGCTTTACGCGACTGACCAGCCAGCCATTGAGAGCCCCGATCAGCGTACCCATTGCCAGCCCGCACATCACAGCAATGGGCACGGGGATACCGTAGCGGAAGGTGAACTGACCCATGATGACGGATGAAAACACCATGATCGCACCGACGCTCAAGTCGATGCCGGCGGTCAGAATGACAAGGCTTTGCGCTGCGGCCACGATGCCCACGATCTGAACTTGCTGCAAGATCAGCGTCATCGCAAAGGGGGAGAAGAACTTGGACCCCAGCAGCAGACCGAAAATTACGATGGCGCCGACCAGAACGATCAACGGCACAAAGGAAGGGTTGACATGGAGAAGATGCTGCAACTTCCCCAGAACACCACGCCGGTGATCTTCAAATTCCGCTACGGTTTCTGACGCGTTGGCGGCGGTTTCGAATTCCTGGGCGTTTTGGTTTGCTTCAGACATCTCTCCCCCTTTTCGTGGCTGGCATTGCGTCCACGAAATCAGTTTACAGGAAGTTTAGGTTTGCTGGTGAAAGGATTGATGAGGCGCTGCGGCGCGCCTCACCTTGTAGGGCTGCCTTTAGCCCCAGCAGAGATCCAGGCCTTCTGCGACAGATAGCGACTCGACCCCATCAACCGGCTGGTCGGTGATGAGCGCCACGCCCGTGTCATAGAAGTCTTTGCCGGGTGTGTTTTCCGGCTTCACGCCCTCTTCGGCCCATTTTTTCACGGCCTCAACGCCAAGCGACGCCATCAACAGCGGGTACTGTTGGCTTGTCGCCCCGATCACACCGGCTTCGACGTTTTGGACGCCGGGGCACCCCCCGTCAACCGAAACGATCAGTACGTCGTTTTCACGCCCGATGGATTTCAGCGCCTCATATGCGCCCGCAGCAGCCGGTTCGTTGATCGTGTGAACAACGTTGATGGATGAATCCTTGGCCAAAAGGTTTTCCATGGCGCGGCGGCCGCCTTCTTCGTTGCCGTCGGTCACGTCACTGCCAACCAGACGCGCATCGGTTTCGTCACCGATGACGTTCGGGTCCGCCAAGTCCACGCCGAATCCGTCGAGGAAACCCTGATTGCGCAGAACGTCCACTGTCGGCTGACTGACGTTCAGATCCAGCGTCGCGATCTTGGCATCGGCTGCGGCGTCGCCCATTTTGGCCTTAGCCCATTGACCGATCAGAAGGCCGGCCTTGTAGTTGTCCGTCGCGAATGTCGCGTCCGCCGAGTCAATCGGGCTAAGCGGCGTGTCCAGCGCAATGACCAAAACCCCCGCATCCCGCGCCTGTTTGACCGCAGGAACGATTGAGCTGGTGTCGGATGCTGTCAGCAGAATGCCTTTTGCGCCATCGAGAATGCAGGTTTCAATGGCCTGAACCTGAGTTTCATGGTCGCCATCAACCTTGCCGGCAAACGCCTTGAGCGTCATGCCCAGCTCTTCTGCCTTGGCGGTTGCGCCTTCCTTCATCTTAACGAAAAAGGGGTTGGTGTCGGTCTTGGTAATCAGGCAGACGGTTTCACCAGCCGCTTGCGCGGATGCAGCGGCCAAAGTTAGCGCAGTCGCGGATGCGGCGAGCTTGAGTAGATTTCTCATGTTGTCCTCCCAGAAAATTGTTGTGGCCCCGCGCGGAATAGCGACAAGGCGGGCCTCCATCCTCCAATGAAGGTCCCGTTCAAGAAACCGTGATTCTAGCCTCTGTGTCAATAAATAAATAAAGTTTATTTATTAATTTGCCCACGTATCTTTTCATAAGAAAACAAGGTGTTTATGTTTAAGGTTATGGAGAGAGAGGCGTTGAAAATACTAACCGGCGGGGTAAGCCAAAGCGGTGTTCGTGATCATAACGAACGCCTCATTCTGACGGTTTTACAACGGCATGGACCTGCTGCCGGGGCGGACGTCGCGCGGCTGACGGGCCTGTCACCCCAGACCGTGTCGATCATTCTGCGTAAGCTCGAAAAGGACGAGATTCTCAAACGTGGGACGCCGTTGAAGGGCAAAGTTGGGAAACCTTCGATCCCTATGGAGCTCAATCCCGAAGGCATTCTGTCGGTGGGAATGAAGATCGGTCGCCGCAGCGCCGATCTTCTTTTGATCGACTTCACCGGTAAGCCACGCCAACAGCTCTCGACGACTTATGACTACCCGCTACCCGAAGCAGTGTTCGGGTTTCTGGAGGTAGGATTGGAAGAGCTTCTGGCCAATGAACCCCAGAAACTTCGGGACCGTGTATGCGGGATTGGAATCGGAACACCGTTCGAGCTGTGGAAGTGGCACGACCTTTCTGGGCTTGCGGCTCAGAAATTCAGGTCCTGGAGAAACGTGAACTTCTTTTCCGAGGTGGCCAAGTTCAGCGAATTGCCGGTCTTTGTGGTCAATGATGCTACTGCCGCGTGTCACGCGGAGCACCTCTATGGCCGCGGGGCTGAGTATCGAGACTATTTTTATTTCTTCATAGGCTCAATGATTGGCGGAGGCGTTGCCCTGAATGGCACCGTATTTGAGGGCAACCAAGGCAACGCCGGTGCCCTGGGCGCCATGCGGACGACAGGTCCTTTGGGTGAAAGCCAGCAACTGATTGACACTGCATCGCTGTTCCTGCTCGAGGACAGGTTGATAGAAGCGGGTGTTGATCCGGGAATTTTGTGGAAAAAGCCGCAGGACTGGAGCAGCATTTCTCGCTATGTCGAACCATGGATCGGTACCACCGCGCAGGAACTGGCCAAAGCTGCGCTGTCTATTTGCGCGGTCATCGACTTTGAGGCGATTTTTATCGACGGCGCATTCCCATCTGAAATACGTGAGGAGTTGGTCTCACGGGTTCGTCGTTACCTAGTCAACCAAGATAAACGCGGTTTGATTCCTCCGGTTGTAGAAGCTGCGGCTGTTGGAGAAAACGCCCGCGGGATTGGGGCGGCAAGCAGCCCGATTTTCCGCCAGTTTCTATTGAACACTAATGCTGGGCTTTCTGGGATGTAGTCGAAATTCATAGGGGTCAAATTTCCTAAGTAGAAAGGAACCGCATAATGTCAATCTTCTCAAAACTCTTTGGTGGCGGTGAAAAGTCGGAGCTGCAACCGGTCTCGTACAAAGGGTTCGACATTTTCCCCGTTTTGATTGCCGAGGGCGGAAAGTATCGCCTGTCGGCCCGTATCGAAAAAATCATCAGCGGAGATCGTAAGTCCTATGCGCTGATCCGGGCGGATGTCTTCGAAAGCCGGGATCAGGCCGAGAGCTTTAGCATCACCAAGGCGAAACAGGTGATCGACGAGCAAGGCGAGTGTATTTTCGGTTAACCGAAGGCAATGAAGGGATGCTGAAACAGCTCTGCACAAACCTTTTGCAGAACTCAAACGGTCATTGTCCAGAACAGTCCAAAACTGTCCTGATTGTTGAGCAAGAAGAAAGCACCATTACGCTCTCGGTTGTTGGCGATGGTCCTGGCGTTCCCGAAAACACACTGGGTAAGCTTTTTATTCCATTCGATAAACTAGAAAGTGAACGGAACAGTGTTGGGAATGGTTTGGGATTGGCGCTGTTGAAAGCTATCGCATATCATCATTCATCGCTCTTATCGACCACAAATAACTCAACTGGGTTGACTGTCTCAATTCAATTCGAAGTTGCGTGGTGACACATAATAAGTGAGCGAAGCTAACTTGGTACTTATGAAACATGGGGCCATAGAAGGTAGTCAAACGATCGAGGCCGGGCGAAATTGTCTCGAAACAGCGTTAATTTAAGGTGCTGACAGGGCGAGGGATGTCCCGCTTTGATGTAATCGGGTAATTCGGCGCGGTGGTGTGGATCAATTAGTGGACCATAATTGGCTCAAGAAGAAGGACGAACTGCTGAAACGAGCCGAGTCGGATCTGACGTTGTACGACTTGATCCTGATAATGGCTTTGACAGCACCTTCTCTGGCCCGCTGGTCGTCGGGCCTCGATTGATCGAGTGTTCTTCAGGTTCAGCGTATTGGAAACGTCCCAGCGATTGACATCGAGTACCCGAACCGAATTAAATCGGTTTGTTCGGTCTTGATATGGTTGGCGAACTGCCTGAGGACCGTGCGGACCGGAATATCGGGCTGCTCTGATGTAATGGAAAACCTTTGAGTTGCAAAAAGGCAAAACCAGTGCGCCCAAAAAAGATCGAATGCCTCAAATTCAATGGTTTGCGTGTCGCCGAATGGCAAAAACTATGTGTCGCCCCAAATTCCTGTTGAACGTCGCACCAACCTGACCCTACCGTCTCAGTTGGACCAGAAACGAAGTGAGCGTTCGATATCGGAAGGCACCTCAGATGTTGGACATTAACTGATATTGACTTTCGCGTTTTAAACTGACCCAAGTTCCCCATGTTAATACTCCAGCAGAGAGTTACGTGTGATCTGGCTTTCCTTTTGGAAGGATCAGGTCTGATTTGCAGATCAGACAGCGAAGCTGCCTGTTCCCGCTGATCTGCCACGTGGCGAACGCGGGAGAGCGCGAGGCTATGCTATTCGACAGGGGAAGTGCGGCCCGCAGGCACAGCCGAGGACACAGTATTGTCTAATAGGGGTGCCCGTGGGGAAGGCAGAGCCTTGTCCCTTACGGCCAGAGGCGTTTGGCTCGTCCAAATCCCGCTGGCCCAAAACAGGAGCGGCTGGGCGAGCTAAATAGTAACTAGTAGGGTCCAAACCAGCCTAAATTGCTGGGGTACTTCGTTAAGGAATATGCTGAGACCCAAACCGCCATTGACGAGGGTATGTGACAGCATGTCAGGTACTCAAACAAAGATCGCTTCACTTAACATCCCTAGAGACATTCGCGCTTCCCTTCGATGTGGTCAAATCGCTCAGCGCTTGCGAAACTAGGCAATTTTGATGCCGTGCAGCCACAACCGCAATTCGTGCAATATCGACGTTGGGACTACCATAGCCCCGCTACCAGCAGAGGTGCAGAGATAATTCAAAGCTGACAATGGATTGGATCTTGAGCGATCGATACTTTGCGGGCGAATGTCGTCTTTTGATTGCTTGCGATCAACGACTATTTCTAACCAGATGCAGCCACCTTTAGCTTGATATAAATACTCGGCAGGCCAAGCCGCCAAGGTCCTCTGATTTCTCCAGTTTTAGTTTGCCGCCGTAAGCGTTCATCAGATCAACACAGATTGCCAAACCCAATCCTGTGCCGCTGACAGAGGTATCCAACCGACCTCCGGATCGAACTACTCCGTCAAGTGCATCCTCCGGAATTCCTTGTCCGTCATCCTCAATGCAAATCTCAATGCCGCCCTCTACACGCTTTGCGGCGATGTGAATTGTTGTCCGACACCACTTGAGCGCGTTGTCGAGAAGGTTTCCAATCACCTCTTCGATGTCCTGAGTATCCATTCGAACCTGAATCCCATCCTCGCAATCTGTCGTCAGAGATTTTCCTTCGCGTTCTGCCATGACCGAAAACAGTCTGGATAACCTGTTGACGGAATTGGTAAGGTCAGTTCGTGAATGCGTAAGTTCTGCGGTGTTCGACGCACGCATACGCGCAAGTGAGCGCTTTAGCTGAGCATCAATTCGATTTAACGCGTCATCTGCAGGTTCGATATCTGCACCCGCGTCCGACAAAGTCGCCAGTTCATTTCTGAGAATTGCCGTCGGTGTTTTGAGCGCATGTGCCAGATCCGCAGCTTGTCGTCGAGAACCAGACACAATTTCACGATTCCTGTGCAACAATTTATTTAGGTCCTCAACAAGCGGCGAAACCTCTTCTGGGTAATCTTCAGGAATCAAGTCATCTCCCTTGTCCCAGCGATGCGCCACATCTGCACGCAACTTCCTGAGGGGGCCGATAATTGCTGACATCAACAACAACGAACCGGCAACTCCAATCAAACCAACCAATCCAAAAACCGGTAGCAAGTTGTTTTGCGCGGCTCTGCGTTCGCTTATCAGCTCTCGCCTGCTTTCGGCGACAGTTACGCCCCACTCGGTTCCGTCTTCGAATGTGATTCTCTGATATGCGCTACGAACGGCTTCGCTTTCCGGACCTGTGGTGTTCCAAACGATTGCCTCTTCGCTCACACGTACAGGTTCGGAAATTGTCTCGTCAAAGAGCGAGGCTGATGTGAATGTAGCCCCGTTTCCATCGGTAACCTGCCAGTATCTGCCTGAATACGGCGTTCCATAGGCTGGATCGAATATCAGTTCGCGCAGTGCCTCAGGGTTATGCGTCGTTGCGCTCAAACCGACAACGAGTTGGGTGTGCCGGTCACGTAGCGTCTGGTCGAATTGTTCCAGAACACGTGTGTTGATGTACGAAAACACAATCAACGTTCCGACGCCGACAGAAAGCGCGCCTGTCGCAAGGCCGCCAAGCAAAGCGCGTTGGCGCAGCGATAACATCAGGCCGTATCGATCATATAGCCGCGTCCTCTGACCGTTGTAATAAGGTCAGAGCCCAGTTTCTTTCGCAGCCGGGTTATGAAGACGGCAATGGTGTTCGAATCCCTGTCACCGTCATATTCATAGATATGCTCTGACAACTCGGTACGTGACACCATGCGTCCGATGTTGTGGGCAAGGTATGTCAGAACTGCGATCTCTTGCGCCGTCAGATCAACAGGAATGCCGCCCACGCTGACGCGACCGTTTCGTGTATCGAGCATAACGTCCCCCATTTCGATAACCGGGTTTAACTGACCGCTTTGTCGGCGCAGGATGGCCCGTACACGAGCGGCCAGCTCGGGCATGTGAAATGGCTTGGTCATATAGTCATCAGCACCTGCATCAAGACCATCCACGCGCTCGCTCCACCCATCGCGGGCGGTGAGGATCAACACGGGTGTCTTGACGCCCGCGCTGCGCCATTCGCGCAGGACAGAAATACCGTCGCGTTCCGGCAACCCGATGTCGAGGATGATCATGTCGTAAGGTTCGGTCGCACCCAGGTGCAGGGCGTCAGTACCATTCTTGGCCACATCTACCACGCGGCCTTCTGCGCTAAGAAGTTTCTTAATCTGCTCGCATAGCTGCGGTTCATCTTCGGCTAGAAGTACTCTCATATTCAAAAACTACAGTCACAACTGCTTTGGTTTAAGCCCTATTTTTTACCGTTGCCCTTGCCGTTCCCGCCAGAGTTGCCGCCGCCGTTTCCACCGCTGTTTCCGCCACCATTGCCGCTGCCGTTACCACCGCTATTACCTCCTCCGTTTCCACCACCATTTCCACCTCCATTGCCGCCGCCGTTGCCGCCGCCATTGCCATTGCCACCGCCGTTGCCATTGCCACCGCCGTTTCCACCAGCATTGCTATTGCCACTGCTTTTGCCGTTGTTTCCACGGCTCGCAGAAGCTCCACGATTGCTGTTGGTGTCGCGGCTGTTGTTGGCGTTGGCGGGGTTCGAACGGGCTGCTTTCGATATTTGACGCCCAACACTGGATCGATTGGAAACGACTGTACCGGTCTGTGCATTCACAATGACACTGACAATTTTTCCATCGGGCTTTTTGACTAGAATACGATAGTAAATTTGATCAGCCTGAAACGCGCGCGCATCGACTGGAGTCCCGCCATAGGCTTTTTCGACACCTTTGATAACCCGTTTCAAACGAATGGTGTCCCCGGTCAGGGTCGCTTTGCGCAGTTCACCTTGCTTGAGCTCGCGTGTCTGGGCAGCCGCTTCCCCAAAAGGCAAAGCAACAATCAGGCTTGCTACCACCAAGATCACCTTCGCGCGCATGAAAGTCCTCGTATTTCGCGGCTAGAGACTACGTCTTTCGACATGAACCGATGATGAACAAGCAGTTAGCCCTGCGTTCAAGCACCCTCAAGTTAAATGGCAAGAAGCATTGGGGATTCGTGCGTGAATCGAGACTATTGAACATAGCGAGTTGTTTCAGAAAACTGATACCCGCTGATTTCCACCGAGGAGGTCGATATGAAAATCACCAGTTTGAGACTGCTAAAAGCATCGACCCTGGCAATCGCGTTGTTGGGATCTACAGCCATCGTAGCCACCGTTGCGGTGCCGGATATTGCATTTGCAAAGGAGGGCAAAGGCAATGGCGGTGGAAAGGGTAACGGTCCAGGCAACGGCAAAGGCGGCGATAAAGGAAACGGTGGAGGCAACGGCGGCGGAAAAGGCAATAGCGGTGGCAAGGGGAACTCCGCCAGCGGAGATCGTGATGACCACAGTTTCGCCGGTAACAAAGGCGGAAAGAAAGGTGCCGACAAAAGTTTTGGTGGCCGAAACACCGGGAAATCCAAGACAAAATCTTCGCGCTCTGCTTTGGGCAAGGGCGGTCGTTTTTCCTTGAAGGATATCTTTAGCGGCAAAGGCAAGTCGAGAACGGTTGCCACATCTGGAAAACGCTCGACCACCAGCGGTAGCAAACAAAAGCCCAGGACGTACAAGAAGCCTTCGAAAACAGTAATTGTCGAAGAGTCCATTCGCCCAGCGGTCAGGGAAAAGGGGAACAAGATGGCGGCACTTCTTGGTGCCCACCCGTCTGAGTTAGGGGCGCTCAATGCCGCCAACGCCAGCGCAACTGCATTAGAAAATGCAGCGCCCAATTCCCGCGTAGGCCGAATTGCCAATTATCGAGATACTGTGTTGGCCGGAGAACCCTTGCGCGAAGAGCTTGAGGAACAATTGGAAGAGCTCGCTGGCTTGGAGCCGCCGGAGCGGACTGTTCCTGAGATTGAAGAAGACCTGGAAGCCGCGTTGGGTGAAGTCCAGGAAAACCAGGAACGCGTCGAGGATCTCGAACAAGCGCTGGAAGACGCAGGCGGAACGGACCCAGAGATTGAGGAGCAATTGGATGAAGCCCGCGCTGATTTGGACTCTTCGATCGAAGCAGCGCAGGAGCTGAACGATGAACGTCAGGCTGCCGTCGAATACGAAGAAGCGACTGAACAGGTGCAAGAACTGGCTGACCAGGTCGAGGAACAGGAATTGACCGAACGGGAAGCCCTGGAAGCCGCCGCCAACAAACCCGTGACCGACGCCGTTGAACATGAGGTAAAGGCGCTGTTGGGTCTGTAACGAAAGACAACGGCTCTCTGCGTCAATCAACCCTCAGTACTGACCACTCACGGAAGTACTAAAGCCCGGGTCAGCCAAAGGCTTCACAGGATGGGTAGCGGCTGGCCGGATACTTTTGCAAATCAAGGGCTACGCCCTTTTTCCCAAAGGCATAAGAAAGAAACCCCGCCCCATAACTGGAGCGGGATTTAGTTTTCAATTCCAATATCTAGGACGAATACCGGGAATTGTGTGGGGGTCTGCTGAACTGCCTTCAGACGTTGTTATGTGCCTCGGAAAGCCGCTTGTTTTTGACGATCTGTGTTAATGCATTTTCGATAGGAGGGAAGCGACCACTGCTCGATTTGGTCGTGGTTGACAAACGTTCTCCGGCGATTTTGCCGGAGGTTTGCATCACAGCTGTTGTGCTGGACTCTTCAGTCACAAAGGCAGACTTGATCATGCGTTTCCCCTTGTCAGCGATCAAACGGAACAACGTCCCGTATGATCTAACACCGTCACTATGCCTGAGACTGTTTGAACACTCTGAGAATACATTGTTCACGTTCAGTTAATGTTGTTCGCGAAATAAAGACAAACGAATAGGCGGGCGACCAGATGGAGGAAGAACATCCCGTTTTGATGCTTTAGTTGAATTTGCGATGACAATCGCAGCCGATGATTTCAGCTCGTGAACAAACTGCTGCATCGGAAAGCAACTCTTCGCTTATGAACTCGCCAAGGCCCATTCAAGATCATATCTAAGCTAAGAAGCTGAAAAAGGCGCTGGGAATGAAAAAGATTGTTGGGATTCTGGCGGTGGCACTGACCGTGCAAGGCGCGTCATTTGCGAACGCCAGTGTCAGCTTGTGGAGCCTTAGCACGGGGCACGTTAGCGGAACCGGCGCTACCTCGCCGATCCATGTGAAATCCAAATCCGGACATTGTCCGCCGGGCTTGGCAAAAAAGGCAATCCCGTGCGTACCGCCTGGACAGGCAAAGAAATATCGACGTGGCGATTACATCTATGATGGGTATGTCCGCATTGATGATCCCAGCCGTTGGGGACTACGGCGCAACGGATATTACGTGCGTGCCGGAGATTATGTTTACGAAGTAAACCGTGAAACACATGAAGTGCTGAACCTGATAGGGGCAATCGCCGACATTCTGAATTGATAGATGTTATCGTTCACTGACTTGCATCTCTGTTTGCCGCCATTCGGTTGGATTGCGGCAGTCAAAGGTGTAGGGGGTAGAAACAGACATTCTTCGCGTGAAGGATCAATTACTGCTATCTGGCTATTGAAGTAGTGTTTCGTTTGGTCCGCAAGGAAGCTGATCATTCAACTAGAGATCGCTTCGCAATACATCCGTTCAGAGATGTTTGCGGTTTATTGGACAGTACATCGACTACAAATCTGTTGGGCACATTAGATGAGTTGCAAAATGGTTATGTGTGACACACGAACCAGGGACCGTTTTTGCTGCCATCAAAATAGCCCAAGCTCTAAATAGACATCAGCCAATTCTTGAAGGCTCTTACTGCGACCCGATCTTGATCTCCTGGGCGACAGACTAAGTAGAGGCCCCGGTTCAATGGAACGCGGCTTTCGTCCAAGCGAATTAGCCGGCCAAGCTTAAGGTCTCTCTCCGCCAAGAGGTGTCTCGCCAAGGCGACGCCTTGGCCGTCGATCGCCGCTTCTAGAAGGACGGCGCTGTCCACAAAATTGATGTTCCGCGCCTTAATGTGATCCGCGTCCAGCCCAACTTGTATGATCCAACTGTCCCAACCTGCGTTGAAGTTGTCATGCAACAATGGGAAGTTTGCCACATCCTCGGCGCGCATCGGAAGCTGTGATTTTTCGACGAGCGTTGGTGCAGCGACGACGATCAATTCCTCTTGTCTGATTTGCTCATGATAGAGCCCGTCCCAACCGGGTTCTCCAAACCTTATCGCAACGTCGACATCGGACCTGTCGAAATCTGCAAAGGTATCATTTGTATCCAGCAATAGCGCAATTTCCGGGTGCTCTTGCTGAAACAAACTCAGCAATGGCACAAGCCACTTCAGGGCCAGAGACGTCGACAAAGACACTGTGATCGACTGGCGTTGATGAATGCGTCTCACCTCTGTCACGCCCATCTGCAACGCAGAAAACGCTCCACGCGTTGATTGATGCAGGCGTTCTCCGGCGTCGGTAAGATTTACGCCATTGGGGTGGCGGTGGAAGAGCGTTACGCCAAGATGCTGCTCCAGCAATTTGATCTGCCGGCTGATCGCCCCGTGCGTTACGTTCAACACGCCCGCTGCCTTGGTCAGGCTGGAATGTGCCGCGGTCTCGTCAAAGGCCTGAAGGGCGCGAAGATGTCTAAGGCTTTTCGACATGTGAGAAAAACTAACAGGCTTATCAAATAAAATCGATAGGATTTATTGGTTACAAAGAGTTATAGCGGGGTGACTCTAAGAAATCTCACGGGTTTATTTGGACGAAGGTCACATGTCAGCTTTCAAAGTTGCGCTCATGACAGGTACGGGGCAAGGCATCGGTCGAGGGTGCGCCGTTGAAATGGCTAAAGCCGGCTACAAACTCTCTTTAATGTCCCCGTCCAATCGTTCGTTAGCGTTGGCGGAAGAGCTTGGCGGCATTGGCCGTCGAGGCTCGGTTCTTGATGCGGATGATCTGCAGGCGTTGGTTGACGACACTATGCGCGAGTACGGCCGGATTGATGCCATTGTCAGTAACATGGGGCATGGCGGATCCGTGCCTGAGGCCATCAAAACCGTTGGCTTCGATCCTGACTTTGACGGACCGCTTTTGGAACTCAGCGACGAGTTATGGCACGAAAGTCTGGACATGTATGTGCTAAATGTCGTCAAGATCGCCCGTATCGTCACGCCCATTCTGATCGAACAAGGCGGTGGTGCATTCGTTAATATCTCATCCATGAACACAATCGAGCCACGTGCGCCCTATCCCATGAGCATGCTGCGTGGAGCATTGCATAGTTTCTCAAAGCTTTACGGGGACCGATATGCACGGCACAACATTCGCATGAACAACCTGCTGCCGGGGTTCTGCGAGAACGTGAACCTGTCCGAACAGGCTCGCCGGGAAATCCCAGCACAGCGTGCGGCAACTTTTGAGGAAATCGGACAGGCGTGCGTGTTTCTCGCCAGCGAAGGAGCTCGCTATATCAACGGCCAGAGCATACTATCTGACGGAGGCATGAACCGCGCGGTCCGATAGAGAACAGTGAAATGATTGTCAGAGCACTCAAAGATATTCTTGGAACAGAGCGGGACGTCTTTGGCCCGGGCTGGAACAGCAGACGGCTGCTTCTGGCCTCAGATGGTATGGAGTTCACGCTCACTGACACACTCATCAACCATGGTGCAGAGTTGGAGCTTGAATACACCCATCATCTGGAGGCGTGCTATTGTATCGAGGGTAAGGGCAGAATCAGAGCAGCCGACGTTGAAACCTGGCATGCCCTTGTGCCATTCACCCTTTACGCGTTGGATCAACATGACAGGCATGTGGTGCAAGCCACAAAGGCCGATCTGAGGCTTGTCTGTGTCTTCACTCCACCGCTCAGCGGGCGTGAAGTGCACCGCGAAGACGGAAGCTACGGCCCGGGAACCTAACCGGGGCAGCTATTAGCAGAAAAACAAAATCCGGTCGCAAGGGCGTAATTGAAAGCGGCAACAAGCAGTAAAAACAGAACGGTAAACCGGCTAACATTACATTGCTGCCTTTCTTGGCCGTGGTTAGTGTCGCAGCAGCGTTGATAGAAGCGTGTCAATCGTATCTGGGATAACAGCAGTAAGAGCGATCTCAACGAATATCAGTTGCGCATCCGAGAACGCAGGATGAAAGGCCGCAAAATAACGACAATCTGGCTGATAGCGCATTCGCCCCAAATCGTCCAGATCGTTGATCTCGTGCATCGCCTCATAGGTGATGATTTTGTAAAGAAAACGGGTGGGGCTATCCCGGCTGATTTACTTTAGGACAAAGAAGCCCCAATTGAATCGGTTGCGCAACAAATGGACGAAATAAATATCTGTTCGCTTGAGTTCCGGGTTGGATTGGAGAAAGCGCAGCATGTCGACGTGCATGGCCACAAGTTCCTGCGTCGCACCAGACGGCTGGTTCAACCGTCGCAACAACTCTTGCCGCCTTGGCCCTGAAACTTCACTAAGCCTTTATAAAGACTCACACTTCGATCAGTGTCGTAGCGGCGCGCCGTTTGGAAAAGCTGATCGGCGTCTAGCTCTAGATAGCCCTTCAAACAGGCAAATAAGTTTAGTTTCTCCGCATCATCCAGGGTTTGGAAGCGATCAAGAATCGTAGACACCATCGTGAAACCTGATACTTCACCGTCTGCGGACAGAAGCGCCTCACATAACTAGGCAACGGATCGTTTATCATCCTTACCTCACGTTTTGTCAGGACGGTCTAGCAGTTGGTTTAATAGGTCACCTAGAAACTAATTCCGCTGCATTTCAGGGCTCCATCTGGCTACTAAGGTATTCGCCTGTTCGACGATAGTGATCAACCAGGTGACGAGTTGCGCTGTCCGCGTCGTGGTTCAGTGCGGCGTCCAAGATTTGCTGGTGCTCAGCGGCAATGTCCCGCTTCTTGTAGCTCGAACCGCCAGCCGCCAGATAGCGATAGCGAATGTTCAGGTCGTAAAGCTGCGAGCAATACCGCATCAGCAACGGCAGATTCGAATTGTCCAACAAGGCCATATGAAACTCCTTGTGAGCGTCTTCAAAGTCACGCGCGCCGTTCTGGCCGGCCTTTTTCATATGGTGGTGACGCAAAACAAGCCGATCTTCCCAGGCCTCATCCGCGTTGGTGATAGAGGCGCGCAACGCGGTTTCCTCAAGGTTGCATCGCAACAGAAGTATTTCTTCGAAGTTACACTTGCTGACCGGTGCTGCCCGAAATCCGCGCTGATCAATCCGCTCGACCAACATGTCCGATGTCAAAAGGCTAAGCGCTTCGCGAACCGGACTAGCGCCGGTGTCCAAAAGCCCCCGAAGCTGCTCGATCTTGAGTTTTTGTCCCGGAGGTAATTCTCCGGTCAATATCATGTCGCGCAGCCTTCGATACGCGCCATGCGTGGCTGATGTCTCTTTGCCCTCAGTATCAAGCATGGCGTCCATATCCGACCGTTCCTTTGTTCGCGGCAAAACTTTTGATTGCTCTTAACTGAGGGCACTCGTTCCAGTCGATAGGCCAACTGAAAGGCTCAGCGAGCCTTCGTTGATCATCCAGCGCCGAAGTTCAAATTCGCGCGCACCGCTTTGGTGCATCGGATCGTCCTCGGCCAGTTTTCGGGCAGCCTCAAGACTGTCAGCACGATAGATAATCAGGCCCATCCCCTGCATGTGCTCACCAGTCTCATCCGACATTGGCCCTGCAAAAGCCAGCTGTCCCGCGCGTTCAAGCTGTGCTTGATAGGCCAGGTGGTCAGGAAGTGTCGCCTTTACATCTTCGGGTTTTTTGGCAGGTGTGCTGAGTACTACGTAGAGTTCCAAAGCAAGTGCACCACGGCTTTTTGCTTCTGATTTGTAGTTCGCCCAGGCAACCATTTGCGTCCTCCAAAAATATCGATATTATTTGACATATTGCAAAATAGTCGGCAAAAATCAAGTGAACTGACATGGATGGTGAAAATGAAATACCTGGTGGGAGAGACTTTGGATGGCACAGCGGTTTTTGCTGTAAACGGCGAAAATGCAGTGAATCTAACGGCTTTGCATCCTGCAATCGGTTCGGATTTGATGGGTTTGATAGCCAAGCCTGAACTGGCCGACTCACTTGCCCCCAAAATTGACGCGGCAGACAGTGTGCCCGTGTCTTCCATCACTCCGGCATTGCCCGTTGCCGCTCCCGGAACGATCATTTGCATGGGGTTGAACTACACGGACCACATCAAGGAAGGCGGGTATGATATCCCGGAGTATCCGACGCTGTTTATGCGTGGGAAGAATTCGATCATGGCGGCAGGGCAACCTATGGTGCGGCCTACCTGTTCCGAGAAACTCGACTACGAAGCCGAGCTTATGCTGATCGTTGGAAAACGCGGCCGTCATATCTCGGAAGAGGACGCATTGGATTATGTCTTCGGCTACACCGTGTTTAACGACGGGTCGCTGCGGGATTATCAGCGTAAAACCGTTCAATGGACGCCCGGCAAAAACTTCGATGACACAGGCGCGATCGGCCCTTTCACTGTAACGCCGGAAGACTTGCCGGAGGGAGCATCCGGCCTGAAAATCGAAAGCCGAGTGGGGGACGAAATCCTGCAAAGCTCGAACACCGCCAACATGATCTGGGGGGTTCGTCAGGTCATCGCCACGATCTCGGAATATACCACTCTCGAACCCGGTGATCTGATTGCGTTGGGTACGCCGCCGGGTGTTGGTCACGCCAAAAAGCCCAATCCACGTTGGTTGAAGCCGGGTGAAACCGTCGAGGTCGAGATTGAGGGCATCGGCATATGCGCCAGCCCCGTCATCGACGAAAAGGACGCCGAGACTAAGGTGGCCGCAGCATGAGCGCACCAACCGGGGCAGAGCTGGAGGCACTTCGCGCAAAGGCGCAGCAAGATCATCGCGATCTGCGCGAGCGCATTCCACGTCTTTCAGACGACGCAATTGCTCTGATCCTCCGCGAATCCAGATCTCATTACGCCTGGACCGACAAGGCTGTTTCTAACGAATTGCTTGAAGAGATCTATGACATCACGATCAACGGCGCGACCAGCATGAACACGCTGCCCGCCCGCTTCGTTTTCGTTAAAAGTGCGGAAGGAAAAGAGCGCCTAGCTAAGTCGTTAAAGCCGAAGAACGTGCCAAAGATGATGGATGCGCCGGTCACTGCGATCATTGCTTATGACATGGACTTCTGGAAGGAATTACCTTTTCTTTTCCCGCACGAAGATCGACGGCCACTTTTCGAAAATAATCCCGAATATGTAGCCGATACAGCGTTTCGCAATGGAACGCTTCAGGGCGCTTACTTCATGATCGCCGCGCGTGCGGTTGGGTTGGACGTCGGCGCCATGTCTGGCTTTTCAAACAAGATCGTCGACGAGGAATTCTTCGCGGGCACGACGCTCAAGTCGAACTTTCTTTGCAATCTGGGCTACGCAGACGAAACAGGATTGTTTCACAAGCTGCCTCGCTTCTCATTCGAAAAGGTTTGCTCTTATGCATGAGGAGGTGACGCTGTGGCGATGAAAGTGAAACCTGTCGTGACCTACCGTACGACAGCTCAATGCCCGACACACGCGCGCACCGAGATCCCAATTCGCGATCTGGACGTGATTATCGACGAGCCTGTCGAACGAGGTGGAACAAATCTTGGTCCGTCTCCGACTGAAGCCGCAATGGCAGCCCTGATCGCCTGCACGAATGTCATCGGGCACAAGAATGCGCACCGCTTGGGAATTGATCTTGGCACCGTGACAATCGACGCGAAATGCAGGCTGGATCGGCGCGGTGTCCTGATGGAAGAGGAGATCGATGTTCCGTTTCCCGAAATCGAACTCACTGTGAAGTGCGATACGCCCGCCAATCAGGAGGATCTGACACGCGTGGGCGAGGAGACAGCCAAGTATTGCGCCATCGCAAAACTGTTTCAAGCGGCAGGCACGGACCTGACCGTCAACTGGGTCAAAACCAACCAATAAAAATCGACAGGACCCGACTTTCTGGGAGGAGAGAAATGAAAAACTGGACTAAACGCAGCCTAATGGGATTTGCTCTGGCAGGCACCATGGCGTTGCCTCTTGCAGCAGAAGAGACCATTTCCGCCGTCGTGATTGATGGCTATCCCGATCGGGCCTTGTGGGTGAAAGAATTCACCAACTTCTTCATTCCAGAAGTGGACAAGCGGCTGGCCGACTCCGGCAACTACAAGATGAACTGGCAAGAGAACTATGGCGGTTCGATCGTAAAGCCGAAGGGCGTGCTGGAAGGGATCCAGCTTGGCCTTGGCGACATCGGCATTGTCACAACTATCTTCCATTCGTCCAAGTTGCCCAGTCAGGGGATATCGGGGTCGACCCCGTTCGTGTCATCGGACTCTCGCGCGGTAGCCAAAGCCGTGGATGAGATCGCGCGCGAATACCCAGCGATGCAAAATGAGTTCGCTGCGCAGAACCAAGTCTATCTGGCGACCGGTGTAGTACTCGATACGTATCAGGTTTTTTGTACAGAGCCGGTCTCGGCTGTTTCTGATCTGGAAGGCCGAAAAGTGGCAGGGGCGGGACTGAACCTCCGATATCTCGAAGGTATCAAAGATGCAGCGGGGGTTCGTGGTGGCCTGACCGATTTCTACAATATGCTGCAAACCGGCCTTGTTGATTGTGCGATGCTGTGGCCTGAAGCAGCCAAGACCTTCAAGATCGCCGAAGTAGCTCCTTACATGCTCAAAGCTGACTTGGGTGCCGTGAACTCCAAGACGATCACAGTGAATTCTGACTATTGGGCAAAGTTGCCGGATGAAGTCAAAGGCGTTCTGCAGGCCGTCGCAATTGACTACCGTGATCATGTGGCTGGCATCGCTATGGACCGGGCTGCGGCCTCAAGGGACGCGTACACCGAAGCCGGCGGGACGATTGTCGAAGTTTCGGACGAAGACCGAGCGGCCTGGGCCAACGCAATGCCAAATGTAGCACAGGAATGGGCAGCCACGCTGAATGAGAACGGTGAACAAGGCGACGCGATACTGGCCGCTTATCTCGGCAAGCTGCAGGACGCCGGTTTTACCGGAGTGCGTGACTGGACGGCCGAGTAACAGTCTGGCGATCCACGAAAGGGGCCTTTCATGCTGAAGACCGCAGTTGCTGGCTTGTCGCGGGTCGCCAATTCGCTTGCTATCGCCGCCAACGCATTGGGTACGCTTGTCGTCCTTGCGTTGGTGGTCATTCTGAATGTCGACGTCATTGCGCGCGGTCTGTTTTCGGCACCTCTGCGTGGCACCTATGAAATGGTGCAGTTTTCGGTCGTGATGATCGTTTTTTTGCAGCTGGCCGACGTAGTCAGAGTGGATCGGCTGACGCGCTCGGACGGGTTTCTGAACCTGCTACACCACCGCCGTCCTGGGCTAACGGCCAACCTGAGGCGCATTATCAATGCCATCTCCGCAATCTTCATGGGTCTGATTGCTTATGTAACCTTTCCCGAGTTCCTGCATATGTGGGAGACACAGGACTACTTCGGAGTTCCGGGTCTTTTTACTCTGCCATGGTGGCCGGTCAAACTGGTCATCGCGTGCGGTACTGCGCTTGCCTGCGTGATCTTCCTTCTCAAGGTTGTCACGGCGCAGGACCGCCCGCATCTAATTCGCACCCCTGAACATGACGAGGCCGCAGAATGACGCCGATTGAGATTGGCCTGATCTCGGTCATAGCCATCGTCTTTCTGATTTACGCAGGCGTTTACATTCCCATCGCATTGGGCGTGGTCTCGTTCGTGTCGATCTGGCTGATGCGGGACAATTTCACGCTTGCGCTCAACCTGCTGAAAGTGGCGGTCGGCGACAGCGCGATGGAATACAGCTTTGCAACAATCCCATTGTTTACTTTCATGGGGCTCATTGTCTCAAAAGCCGGGTTGGGCAGGGACATCTACGAAGTCATGACCATGCGATTTCGCAAGGTCAAAGGCGGTATCGGTATGGCAACCGTTGGAGCCAACGCCGTCTTTGCCGCAGTGACTGGGTCGTCAATAGCCTCCGCATCCGTGTTCACCAAGGTCTCGGTCCCGCAGATGATGGCGCAGGCTTATAACCCACGCTTTGCTGTTGGCGTGGTCGCCGGGTCTTCGGTTTTGGGGATGATCATCCCGCCCTCGGCGATGCTGATCATCTATTCCTTTGTCGCCGAGCAATCTGTAGGGGACATGTTCCTTGCGGGGGTTATTCCGGGGATCATGCTGGCGATCGCTTATGTAGGCGCGATTTGGGTTATGGGTCGTTTCACCCCTGCATTCGTCGGTGGCCGCGTTGTCGAAGACACCGAGTGGATGTCAGGGCGCGAGATAGCTTCCAAAACACTGCCGACACTGTTCATCATTACCATCGTCCTTGGTGGTATCTACACAGGTTGGTTGACTGCCGTAGAAGCAGGGGCCGCCGGAGCTCTCGTTGCGCTAATCATCGCGGTTGCCCGCAAGTCGATGTCTCCACGCGCATTCTGGGACGCGTTGCTGGAAACCGGTCACATCACAGCGGCGATCCTGTTCCTGATCACGGCCGCTTCAATCTACAGCCGCATGCTGGGACTGGCCGGGCTACCCAATCAACTGCAGGATCTGCTTGCGGGGAATTCCGCATCTTTCTGGTCGATAATGCTGCTCTATGTTCTGTTGATGCTATTTCTGGGAACATTGCTCGACACCGCGTCGATCATTCTGATTGTAGTACCGCTGTTCTTACCCATGGCCGAAGCGCTTGATATGTCGCTGATCTGGTTTGGGATTATCACCGTGGTTGGGGCTGAAATCGGTCTTTTGACACCACCTTTGGGTATATCCTGCTTCGTTATCAAATCCACGATTAACGATGACCGCATATCACTTAAGGACGTGTTCATGGGCGCACTTCCCTTTGCGTTCGTAATGCTGATCGTTCTGTTCATTCTGATCGAGTTCCCGATCCTCAGCCTTGCCCTGATTTAAGGAGGACAAGATGCGCTCTGTCACCAAAGACAATATCACCGACGTCTTCATGGGGTACCTGTCCAAAGATACTGATCCACGGATGCGTGAAATCATGGGCTCCCTGGTCAAACACCTCCACGACTTTGCGCGGGAAACCAACCTGACGCATGACGAGTGGCGGGCCGGGATTGCGTTTCTGGAAGGCTGCGCTGCGGTGGAAACCGAGGATAGGCATGAATTCGTGCTAGCCTCGGACGTGTTGGGCCTGTCGTCATTGGTTGATATGCTGCATTCCAGTGCCGATGCGACCAGTTCGTCCGTTTTAGGTCCATTTCACGTCTCGGGCGCCCCCCCGCTGCCAATCGGTGGCGATATGAAGCGTCACTACGGCGGGCCGGTTCTACTTGCAGAGGGCGTGATCCGCGATACCGAAGGTAACCCTATCGCCGGGGCAGAACTGGATATCTGGCAAACGGCACCCAACGGCCTCTACGCCAGTCAGGATGAAGAACAGGACACCTATTCTTTCCACGGGCTGATGTCAGTTGGCGATGATGGCAGATATGCGTTCACCACGGTTAAACCAGTTGAATACACCGTGCCGTCTGACGGGCCAGTCGGTGATATTCTGCGCGCTTGTGGTCGCCATCCATGGAGGCCCTCACACTTGCACTTTATCGTCAAAGCCCCCGGGTATCGCTCCCTCGTGACGGAGATTTTTCCGGACAATGATCCCTATTTAGATCAGGATACTGTCTTTGGCGTTCGAGACGATCTGGTAATGACATATGTTGAACGACCTGCATCAGAATTTCCCGATGGCATGGAGCTTTCTGGTAAGATTGCCGAACCTTTCTTGCACGTGAATTTCGACGTGACGCTTGCCAGGGTCTGAATGATATTGAGGAGGCTTGAGGTGCTGAAACATATCTCCATTTTAAGTGCAGCGTTATTTTGCAGTACCGCCGTCGCAGAACAGCGACCGATCTTTGACGCACATATTCACTACAGCCACGATGCCGTCAAACTGGTTCCGCCTGAACAGGTGGCCGAAATCCTTCGAGATGCAGGCGTGCGTAAAGCGCTGATTTCCAGCTCGGATGACAATGGCACTCAGCTATTGTTGGCCGTGGCACCGGACATCGTTGTTCCGGCGCTTCGCCCTTATCGTCGTCGCGGTGAGATCAACACCTGGATGCACGATGAAACTGTAATCGAGTATCTGGAAACAAACCTGGCAAAAAACAACTACGAGGCCATCGGCGAGTTTCACGCTTACGGAGATGACATCAAGACGCCGGTCATCCAGCGTATGATTGCACTGGCGAAAGAGCGGAACCTAATCCTGCACCACCATGGTGATCGCGAGGCCGTTGACTTGATCTTCGAAACATGGCCGGAAGCTCGGGTATTGTGGGCCCATTCTGGGTTTGACGATCCAGCCAGCGTGGTCGATGCGCTAGACATCTATCCCGGGCTATGGGCCGATCTGGCATTTCGTTCGGACATGGTTTCGCGAGGCCGTGTCGACCCGGATTGGAGGGCTGCGTTCCAAGCCCATCCCGATAGGTTCATGGTCGGTACGGATACGTTCGCACCTGAACGTTGGTACTACGTAGGCCCTCATGCCGATTTTTCGCGTGAATGGTTGGATTTGCTGCCGGACCAGATCGCAGACAACATTGCCTATGCTAACGCAGAACGTTTGCTGGCATCAGAATGACCCACGGCGCTGCTTGGTTTCTTATATGGTCCAGCGCGGCGGTTGCTTGTGAAGCGACGGGGCAACGCATGAATTCGGAAGTTCAAAACGCACCCAAGGTTTATCTGGCGGTCGACGAAATTCCGTTGGCCCAACCGTTTTCGGTGTTGGTTTCAGTTTGTAGTGAAACTGCTGTGGGCCAAATGCGTGTGGATGCAATCATGCCCGCTCATCAACATGGTATGAACTATACTCCCAAGGTTACTGCATTGGACGGCGGAGTGTTCCGAATTGATGATATGTTGTTTCACATGCCGGGTTTGTGGGAGCTGCAAATCGATGTCGACGTCAGTGGCCAATCGGTTTTTTACACGTCAGAAATTGCGCTGAAATGAAGCTGTGGATGACAGCTGCGCTAATTTTTCTGAGCGGGGCAGTACGTGCAGATGTCTTGTTGACCGAAGACGAAATTGAACAAACGTTGCCCTTTGGGCCGTGGCCACCATCCTTCCAGCCGGATCCAAGCAATAGATTTTCCAAAGACGCCACGGCAATCAAGCTCGGACAGGCATTATTCAACGATCCGATATTGTCAGTCGATGGTGCATTTTCATGTGCAAGTTGTCATGATCCTGATCAGGCATTTACGACGCCGGAGGCGCGGGCACTCGGTCGTGATTTGTTAAATCGAAACACACCATCACTGCGAAACCTTGCCGGGCTGCGCTGGTATGGTTGGGGCGGCAAAAGCGATAATCTTTGGGCAGCCAGCCTGCATCCGATCATCGAAGAACAAGAGATGGCGCATAGTGCCGAAAGCCTAAAGATAGCTATCTCTGAAAGTACCTACATTGATGATTTTGAAGCCATATTTGGTCACCTCCAGGATCAAAGCCCTGAACTTTTTCTGGTGAATACCGCAAAAGCTCTTTCTGCTTACTTGGAGACCTTAGCCACCGACCGGACGGTATTTGACGATTTTCGCGATGCTTTGGAGCGCCGAGATATTGCAGCGGCTAAGGAATACCCCGAAGCAGCTCAGCGAGGTCTTCAGCTCTTTTTAGGGCGCGGGAAATGCGTATTTTGCCACAACGGTCCGAGGTTTTCCAACAACGAGTTCCATGACGCTGGTGTGCCATATTTTCTGAATGAAACCGAGGTTGACCAAGGTCGGTTCGGAGGATTGAACAATTTACTCTCAAGCCCCTACACACTGGACAGCGACTGGAACGACGATCCGGAAAAGAAAGGTGCCTGGGCCGTGCGAAATGTACGCAGGAGCCATTCTGATTTTGGAACCTTTCGGACGCCCAGCCTGCGGGGAGTGGCTGAAACCGCTCCTTACATGCATAACGGCAGCTTAGATGATCTGAAATCTGTGATACGGCATTACAGCAAAATTGATACTGAAAGGCTGCACGCCGACGGTGAAGCCATTCTTTCGGAATTGAATTTATCTGAGCAGGAGATTGCAGACTTAGTTGCGTTTTTGGTCACGCTCTCCAAGGATTCTTAATAAAGCACTGGTGTAAAGGGCTTGGGAATGGGCTAATTGGCGAGCTATCTTAGCCTCTTCGTCTCTGGGACTAATTCGCTTCCGAAATTCTTAAACCTCCGCCTTTCACAAGCAGATCCACAATTGCGTCGACCCCGCTTCTGTGACGAAGTGACGAAAACAAGAATGGCCTTCCTTTACGCATCATTTTCGCATCACGTTCCATAACCTGCAGCGAAGCGCCAACATGCGGTGCAAGGTCGGTCTTGTTGATTACGAGGATGTCTGATTTCGTAATCGCCGGCCCGCCTTTCCTGGGTATTTCTTCGCCTGCAGCGACATCGATCACGTAGATGGTCAGATCCGCCAGTTCCGGGCTGAATGTGGCTGATAGATTGTCGCCTCCGCTTTCAATCAAAACAATATCGAGGTCCGGATGACGTGTCTGCATCTCGGCGACGGCGGCCAAATTGATCGAGGCGTCTTCGCGAATTGCTGTATGCGGGCAACCGCCAGTTTCGACGCCGATGATCCTGTCCCGCGGCAGGACCTGCATGCGCATCAGCGCTTCGGCATCTTCATGCGTATATATGTCGTTAGTAATAACTCCCACCGAACAGACATCGCGCAGCGCTTCAGACAAGGCGGCGGTCAAAGTGGTTTTTCCGGCTCCTACTGGGCCTCCAATACCTACGCGAAGCGGCCCGTTCATACTGGTCATGTGCGGAAAATCCTCGAATATTGTGTTTCGTGCTTCATGGCCGCAATGTCCCCCAAGAACGCGGTAGAGCTTAACTCGTCCAGGCTCGCCTTTTTTGCCCTTTCAGCAATCTGGGCGCACAACGGTGTCAGCTGGCGGATCAACCGCTGCGCATCGGTCTGTCCCAGTGGTACAAGGCGCGTCGCACAGGCGACAAGGTTGCTTGCGAATGCTTGCAGAAACATCTTGGTCGTCAGCAGCAAAGGAAGGTTTTCTAGTCTTGCAGCCCGTCCAATCGAGACGGGGTAGGTGAATTGCCCAAGGTCCAATTCCCAGACACCTTTAGTGACGTTTCCGAAGGCCTGTCCCAGCAACTCGGTTTCCATGAGCCTTTCGGATGTCGCACAAAAGGCGCGCGCCGCGATATCGACGTCGATCAGTTCTTCTTTGTCATGCGCGTTGAAGGCCGCCACAACGAACACAGCATCATTCCACCCAGAGCCATGTTCAAGCACATCTGAAATCCAGGCTTCAGTATCCCGAGAATTCGCGACAGTTCCCCCGTCAATCGCAGCTTCAAGCCCGTGAGAGTAGGCAAACCCCCCAACAGGATAGGCAGGGGACAACCATTGTGTCAGCGTCAGGATATTGGCGTCAGTGGGTGTGGCCATGGGTCCTGCCGTGGCCATAGGCCCCGCCTTCGGGGGTGAATGGTTCATTCACCTCTCGCACTTTTGCTCCGATTTTAAGAAGCATATCACGGATGACGTGATCGACTTGGATCAACAGGCGAGTCTTTTCAATCTGACAAGGCGTGTGCCGATTGCCGATATGCCAGGCGATACGTGTCAGGTCCGGGGCTGTTACCTCCAGCAACACTTCCGGTGCTGCCTGTATTTCCACTTCGCGACCGTCGTCCAAAACCAACGCGCCACCGTGGTTCAGTGAGGTCGTTTGCGCGAGATCGATGAGAATCTGTTCGCCGCTTTCGCAGGTAAGAACCTTACGCCGCAAAAAACGGTCGTCGTAGGTCAACGAGAGACAGTCTGCCGGATCGCCATGCGTGTGATCCGAATACTGGCGCGCAGTGCAGAGCAGGGCGGTCATACCATCACCTCCTCTGCAGCGGGAATAGTCAGAGCCAGATTGAGTCCGAGAACACCCGATGCACGATCCGTTCGCGCGTCAGACCGCGGTTTTTTAGCTCTTCGTCGCTGAGCGATTGCAGGAATTCGACTTGCCGGACGCGAGATTGAGCTTCGGCTACGCTGATCAGGGCCGAGTAAATTGACGACCCGATGGATACGATTAAACCGGCCAGCGAAAAGCGCGTGTTTGTATGTGTTGCTGAGTGTGCCATTTGGACCCTCGTAAACGTTGGTCCTCCCATGGGTTTTTATATCTGTCATATTGGCCTCACTTAGAAGTGCGTATTTGGTCATTGCTGCCTTGCACGCGCCGCAACGCAGCACATTTTTTGATCAGAATAAAAAATATCGTTGCGCCATCGGCAGCGTTTCGGCGGGTTGGCAAGTCAGCAATTCGCCATCCGCACGCACCTCGTAGGTTTCCGGGTCGACCTCGACATGCGGTGTCGCGTTGTTCAGCAGAAGATCCTGCTTGCCAATTTCTCGTGTGTTTTGGACGGCGACGGTTTGCTTTGCCAATCCCAGTGTATCACCGATCCCATCCGCATGGGCCGCCTGCGAGACAAATGTGATCGCCGAGTTTTCCACCGACCGTCCGTAAGCGCCAAACATCGGCCGACTATAAACCGGCTGCGGTGTAGGGATCGACGCGTTGGGATCGCCCATTTGCGCGCAAGCTATGGTGCCGCCTAGCAGAACCATCTCGGGCTTCACGCCGAAAAAGGCCGGGTTCCAAAGGACGAGGTCAGCGCGTTTGCCTTCCTCGATGCTCCCGATCTCGTGGCTGAGCCCATGGGCAATAGCAGGGTTGATCGTATATTTGGCGATATAGCGACGGACGCGAAAGTTGTCGTTCTCACCGGTTTCTTCGGCCAGGCGCCCGCGCTGTTTCTTCATCTTGTCAGCGGTTTGCCACGTGCGGATCAAAACCTCTCCGACCCGACCCATAGCCTGACTGTCAGACGCGATGATGCTGAATGCGCCCATGTCGTGCAGTATATCTTCGGCTGCGATCGTCTCACGCCGGATGCGGCTTTCGGCAAAGGCCACGTCCTCGGGGATGGATTTGTCGAGGTGGTGACAGACCATCAGCATATCCAAATGTTCCTCAACCGTGTTCACGGTGAAGGGCCGCGTGGGATTGGTGGAGGACGGCAGAACGTGGTTCTCGCCGCAGATCTTGATGATATCCGGGGCATGGCCTCCGCCTGCGCCTTCGGTGTGGAAGGCGTGGATAGTGCGACCCTTCATGGCCGCCACGGTGTTTTCAACAAAGCCTGATTCATTGAGCGTGTCGGTGTGAATCATCACCTGCACGTCCATCGCGTCGGCCACCGACAGGCAGCAATCAATGGCGGCCGGGGTGGTTCCCCAGTCCTCGTGCAGTTTCAGGGCACAGGCTCCGGCTTTGACCTGTTCTTCGAGCGCGGCAGGCAGCGAAGCGTTGCCCTTACCTGCAAAGGCCAGATTCATCGGGAAAGCATCCGCCGCCTGCAACATCCGCCCGATATGCCATGGACCGGGGGTGCAAGTGGTGGCCAATGTCCCATGCGCAGGACCGGTGCCACCGCCCAGCATGGTGGTCAGGCCGGAATGCAGCGCGTCTTCGATCTGTTGCGGGCAGATGAAGTGGATATGACTGTCGAACCCACCTGCCGTCAGGATACGACCCTCGCCAGCAATGGCCTCGGTTCCGGGTCCTATGATGATGTCGACACCGGGTTGTGTATCGGGGTTTCCCGCCTTGCCGATCTTGGCGATCCGCCCGTCTTTCAGGCCAACGTCGGCCTTGTAGATGCCCGAGTGATCAACGATCAGAGCATTGGTGATGACCGTATCCACAGCGCCTTCGGCGCGCGTGGTCTGAGATTGCCCCATCCCGTCGCGGATTACCTTTCCGCCACCAAACTTGACCTCTTCGCCATAGCTGGTCTGATCACGTTCGACCTCGATCACAAGATCGGTGTCGGCCAGCCGCAGCTTATCCCCGGTGGTGGGACCGAACATCGCGGCGTAGTCTGAGCGCTTGATTTTTGCTGGCATCAGAGTGCCCCCATGACCTTTTGATTGAAGCCGTAGACCCTGCGCGCACCACTGATCGGGATCAGCGAAACTTCGCGGGCCTGCCCCGGTTCGAACCGCACAGCGGTGCCTGGCGCAATGTCCAGGCGCAGGCCACGCGCGGCAGTTCGGTCAAAGTCGAGCGCCGGGTTGGTTTCGGCGAAATGGTAGTGTGAGCCGACCTGAACCGGGCGGTCGCCGGTATTGGCGACCATCAAAGTGATCGCATCAGTGTCGGGGTTCAGGGTAATTTCACCATCAGCCGGGAACAGCTCCCCGGGGATCATTTGTTCAGCTTTGTGATCAGCGCGACAGCAGCCAGCGCAACAACCGCCAGCCCAACGCCCATCGCCGCATAATCGGTGCCGTGCGCGTGGATATGCGTTCCATTATGGGCGGCTGCCGGGCCAGCGAAGATCAGGGCGGGGAAAAGCATGCGTGTCATATTGGTTTCCTTTTTCAGCGAATGGGGTGGTGGACGGTCACCAGCTTGGTGCCATCTGGAAAGGTGGCTTCGATCTGAACTTCGTGGATCATTTCGGGCACACCTTCCATGCATTGCTCTCGGGTGATCACCTCGGCCCCGGCTTGCATCATGTCAGCAACTGAACGCCCATCGCGTGCACCTTCGACCACGGCATCGGTGATCAGGGCGATCGCCTCGGGGTGGTTCAGTTTGACGCCGCGGTCCAGCCGTTTGCGGGCGACTTCGGCGGCCATGGCGACCAACAGTTTGTCTTTTTCGCGAGGGGTCAGGTTCATGTCAAAGCATCCAGCATCGAGGCAGCGTGTCTTTGTTCAACCGACGTAAGATCGGCATCAATGTGCCACGGAGGGCAAAGCTGTTTTCGGCAAGAACACGAGCAACCAACAGGTTATTGCGGATCATAGTCGCACCTGCGGTGTCGGGCAGCATCTGACGAATGGCATTCAGATGACCTTCGGCTGACCCCGATACAAAGACGATCAACGCCATCGCACCCGCGCCGTTTGCAATATGCGGTTTGGACAGATGTTTGTGCCAATCACCCGAGAACTGGATCGCGTCAAGGAACACCTTTTTTCCTTGGTACCGTATCTCGATCCGATCGTTTAGACGGATATCGGTCAGCGTCTCGCCCATCGCAATGCGGCCGAAGACCAGCGGCTCTACCATCAGCATCTCGGCATCTGGCGCCATCTCGATTTTCAGGCGTCGCTCCAGAGCGCTGCCATTGAACAGAATAGTCTCTTGCGGCAACCAGTTCAGCCGGGCTTCAGTCTCAACAGTCAGATGATTGGTAATCTGGCCACATTCTTGCGGCTTGGCCTTGTAGGCGCGCTCGCAGGCTTGTGTTGTCAAAGTCAGCGCCGTTCCTTTTGCTGCCTTACCGGAAAGTCGAAATGAGTCGCCTCCGGTTACGCCGCCTGCCGTGTTAAGAAGAACCGCGTCAAGATCAGGTGTGTTGGTTCTGGGGAACAGACATTTATAAGACCCGGACTGGCGAAACTTGTTCAGCACCGTCCTGTCACCCAATTGCTTGGTACTCAAACTGACGGCACCTGCAGCGCGCGGTGGAATAGCACTGTGCGTAGGCAATATGGCTGCAACGTGTGTAATAGGGCACCTATGGAGCTTTGATTGGTGCCACTTGTTTCTCTGTTGAAGGGGCGGAACACTAATCTACCGTGTCGAAATCTGCTTAATTCGACATCGCGCGGCTAAATTTTAGACAGCGACCTCGGTCTTGGATGAAAAAATAGGCGGATCGCGCCGATTTTCCGAATTGGGTTAAAGGTAAGTTGCCAAGCTTGCTGCGATGCAGAAACCGTATGGGTGCCACCGCGGAGATGACCCGGGGGTGTGTGACGGCTGCGCGAATTGGACCTCGAACACAACCGCCACACGGAACGCAACAACAGTTGCGGGGATCAGGTAGAAGAAGAGTGTGCCTTTGTGCAAGCCCTCTCTCCCGGCCCCGCCAGGAGGATCACATGAAATCGCTCAAATCCACACTCGCCGGATCGGCAGTATTTGCTGTCATGGCCACCGCCGCCTTGTCGACCGAAGACACGATCAAGGTAGGAGTGCTGCATTCGCTTTCCGGTACGATGGCGATCTCGGAAACGACGTTGAAAGACACCATGCTGATGCTGATTGACCAGCAAAACGCCAAGGGCGGTCTGTTGGGTAAACAGCTTGAAGCTGTCGTGGTCGACCCGGCCTCTGACTGGCCTCTGTTTGCCGAAAAAGCGCGTGAGCTGCTAACCGTCCACGAGGTGGATGTAATCTTTGGCAATTGGACTTCGGTGAGCCGCAAGTCGGTTCTGCCAGTGATCGAGGAACTAAACGGCCTTCTGTTCTATCCGGTCCAGTATGAGGGCGAAGAAAGCTCTAAAAACGTCTTTTATACCGGTGCCGCTCCGAACCAACAGGCCATCCCCGCCACGGACTATTTCCTGGAGGAACTGGGGGTCGAGAAATTCGCTCTGCTCGGCACAGACTATGTCTACCCCAGGACCACCAACAATATCTTGGAAAGCTATCTGAAGCAAAAAGGTGTCGCGGAAGCAGATATCTTCGTCAATTACACGCCTTTCGGCCATTCCGACTGGTCCAAGATCGTGGCGGACGTGGTCGCGCTGGGCGCGGATGGTAAAAAAGTCGGTGTGATCTCGACCATCAATGGTGACGCCAATATTGGTTTTTACAAGGAATTGGCAGCGGCTGGTGTTTCGGCAGATGACATTCCGGTCGTGGCCTTCTCGGTCGGTGAGGAAGAACTGTCCGGTTTGGACACCACCAACCTCGTCGGTCACCTCGCCGCTTGGAACTACTTCCAGTCGGCGGATACTGAGGCCAACGCGGAATTTGTGGACACCTGGAAAGCCACCATGGGTGATGAACGTGTGACCAATGACCCGATGGAGGCGCATTACATCGGCTTCAACATGTGGGTAAACGCCGCGACCGAGGCCGGTTCGACCGAGGTCGATGCCGTGCGCGCCGCGATGTATGGGCAGGAATTCCCGAACCTGACCGGAGGCACCGCTGTGATGCTGCCGAACCATCACCTCGCGAAACCGGTTCTGATCGGCGAGATTCAGGAAGACGGCCAGTTCGATATCATCAGTGAGACTGATGTCGTGCCGGGTGACGCCTGGACCGACTTCCTGCCGGAGTCGGCTGTGCTCGTCTCGGATTGGAAAGAGCTGGGTTGCGGTATGTACAACACCGAGACCAAGACCTGCGTTCAGACCCTGTCGAACTACTAACAGACCACGCAAGGCGGGTTTGTTTGCCCGCCTTGCCACAAAAGACATTCGGGTTTCACCACATGGTACGACTTTTCCTTGCGGGCCTCGCAATCCTGTGCGCCTGCCTGCCTGCCAACGCTCAAGAGGTCGGTCTACAACCGATCCTGCAAGAGCATCAGGAGATCATCGCCAAAAGCTCGCGCAAGACGATCAAACCGGCGATTGATGCGATTGCGTCAAGCGGCTTGCCCCAAGCGCAAGTGATGCTTGAGACATGGGCAGCCAAGAACATGTGGATGCGCAAGTCGGACGGTCTGTTCTTCGCTGGCCAGAAAGGAGAGGGGCGGTCGTATGAATTGACCGACTTCGATACCGGAGAAGTCGTCGGTACATTTGAGAAATCCGAGCTTAGGCAGCTGAAGCCCAACAGCGGTATCCGCGCGATGATCGGGACCGCTCTGGTCCAGTTCCAACTGACCGATCCGGATCGCGCAAAACGTCTGGCCGCATTGCAATCCATCCAACGTGATCCCGAAAGTGCACTCTTGGAGCGACTTCGCGCTTCGATAGGGGATGAACCCGAAGCAGAATTGAAGGCGCAAAAGCAGCGGCTGGAACGGTTGCTGACGATTGGTTTTGACGAAGATACCGCAGCCCGCGTGGTGGCGATCAAAGAAATGTCCGGCGATCTGGGCGTAGACGTTCGTGCGGCTCTGAACCCGTTGGTCGTCACTGCCCGCCAAGCCGCTACCGAATTGCCCCAGGACCTGAACGTCGCCGTTATTCTTGAAGCGGGGTCAGACGCCTTAACGTCTGACGAAGCATATGACTTGCTCGTTGCAAGAAACCTGGCCGCACCGCGTGTTTCGGCGGAAGATATCAGATCGGCACTGGCGGCCAATATAGAAGGTGGTCGTGTAGGTGGTACTCCCGTCGCACAGCTGAATTCAGATGCAATGCGCGCGCGTGCGTATACCTCTCTGGCAGAGGCGGGGACTGTGCCAGCCTTGGTCACGAACGCGGATGTCAACGCTGCAGTTAACACGCATGTATTCTTCGAAACCTACAGTGAGCCATCTGCCGAGGTCACTGAAGCAGCAGAGAAAGCCCTGCAACAGATCGAACTGAAGGTCGGCCTGAACCAAACACTCGACCTGACGCTGGACGCGATCTCACTGGCGTCGATCTATTTCCTCGCCGCCATCGGTCTGGCCATCACCTTCGGCGTGATGGGCGTGATCAACATGGCCCATGGCGAGTTCATCATGATGGGTGCCTATACTGGCTACGTGGTGCAGCAGATTATCCCTGATCATACGCTTTCGATCATGGTTGCTATTCCAATGGCTTTTGCCGTCACCTTCGCGATGGGCGTCGCTATGGAGCGGTTGGTGATCCGCTGGCTTTACGCTCGCCCATTGGAGACGTTGCTGGCGACGTTCGGCATCTCAATTGCCCTACAGCAGCTGGCCAAGAATATCTTTGGCACGCAGGCGCGCCCGCTGACTGCTCCCGATTGGTTGGATGGTTCGTGGATGCTGAATGACGTGGTTTCAATCAGCTACATCCGCATTGCGATCTTCGTTCTGGCGCTTATTTTTCTGGGACTTTTCCTCTACATCATCAAACGGACGAGGCTAGGGCTTGAGATGCGTGCAGTAACGCAGAACTCGCGCATGGCGGCGTCAATGGGGATTAATCCCGGGCGAGTGAATATGCTGACCTTTGGGCTTGGCTCCGGCATTGCCGGCATCGCCGGGGTCGCGATTGGCCTATTCGCCAAGGTCACGTCCGATCTGGGCAGCGACTATATCGTGCAAAGTTTCATGACAGTGGTTGTGGGTGGTGTTGGTAACATCTGGGGCGCGCTTGCAGGTGCGGGCATGATCGGCTTCTTGCAGAAGGGGATCGAGTGGATGATCCCGTCGAACACCCTCGCGGCCCAAACCTACATGATCATCTTCATCATCATTTTCATCCAGTTTCGGCCGCGGGGCATTATCGCCCTCAAGGGTCGCGCGGCGGGGGATTGAGCCATGGAACGCAGCTTTATCGCCAAGAACCCATCCGTGCTGGTCTTTCTTGCCATCCTGTCCCTGTTCACCCTGAGCGTAACCATCCTGTCCGAGGGATTCGGGATCGGTGTAATCTCGACCAGTTTCGTCAAAACGCTGGGCAAAACCCTGTGCCTTTGCCTGATCGCAGTGGCGATGGATCTGGTCTGGGGCTTCACCGGCATCCTGTCACTGGGTCACTTCGCCTTCTTCGGGCTGGGGGGCTACATGATCGGCATGTGGCTGATGTACGAACGCACCCGCCTGATCGTGGTCGACTCGCTGGCACAGGCCGAAATTCCACCGACGTCGTCCGAAGTGGTGGACGCGATTGGTACACAAGTCTTTGGCGTTGTCGGATCGTCGGAGTTTCCGTTGATCTGGGCGTTCTCCCACAGCCTGACCCTGCAACTGATCCTGGTTGTGCTGGTCCCGGGTCTGTTGGCGCTGGTCTTCGGATGGTTGGCTTTCCGGAGCCGTGTCACCGGAGTGTACCTATCGATCCTGACACAGGCGATGACGTTGGCACTGGCCCTGTATCTGTTTCAGAACGACAGCGGGCTGCGTGGGAACAACGGCTTGTCCGGCCTGCAGAACCTGCCAGGTGTCACCGCCTCGCAGGACGTGGTGTCGATCTGGTTCCTCTGGGCCTCGGCGCTGGCCTTGGGTCTGGGCTATATGCTGGCGGCGTGGATCGTGTCAGGCAAGTTCGGATCGGTCATCCGTGGCATTCGCGATAACGAGGCACGGGTGCGCTTCCTTGGCTATTCAGTCGAGGTATTCAAGCTGGCCGTCTTCACCCTGACTGCTTGTATCGCGGCCATTGCCGGCGCGCTTTACTACCCGCAAGCAGGCATCATCAACCCCGAGGAAATGGCCCCTATCGCCTCGATCTATTTGGCTGTCTGGGTCGCCATCGGTGGACGAGGCCGATTGTACGGCGCGGTAATTGGTGCAGCTTTTGTCAGTCTTCTGAGCACGTGGTTCACGGGCGGACAGGCCCCGGATATTCCGCTTGGATTTTACACGATCAAATGGGTCGACTGGTGGCAGGTGCTATTGGGCATAACTTTTGTGTTGGTTACGCTGTTCGCCCCGCAGGGCATCGGAGGATTGTTCGACTTGTGGACCAACGGCCGCCACCCGGACAGGCATGGGGCAAATCTGGGACCAGATGACGGCGCCCTGCGCGAGAAGGAGGCCATCGAATGAGCACTTTGCTTGAGGTTAGCGGCGTTTCGGTCACTTTCGATGGCTTCCGAGCTATCAACAACTTGTCGTTTCAGATCGGCGAGGCCGAGCTTCGCGCCGTGATCGGCCCGAACGGGGCAGGCAAGACCACATTCATGGACATCATTACAGGTAAAACCCGGCCCGATGAAGGACGTGTCATCTGGGGAGAGAAATCCGTATCTTTGTTGGGGCTGTCCGAAGCAAAGATCGCGCAGGCTGGGATCGGAAGGAAGTTCCAGAAACCTACGGTTTTCGAAGACCAGACCGTGCAGGAAAACCTGTTGATGGCGCTTCAGAACAAACGTGGCTGGCTTCACGTGCTTTTCTATCGAACCTCCACTGACGATTTGCAAAAAGTTGAAGATCTGGCTGTCGAAATCGGTCTGAATAAGAGTTTAAGCCGCAAAGCTGGTGAACTGAGCCACGGTCAAAAGCAGTGGCTGGAAATTGGCATGCTGCTGGCTCAGGAGCCACGACTTTTGCTGGTGGACGAGCCTGCCGCTGGCATGACACCGCAGGAGCGCGAACACACCACCGACTTGCTAGTACAAGCCGCCAGAACCCGTGCCGTTGTCGTGGTGGAACACGATATGGAATTTGTACGACGCCTGAATTGCAAAGTCACGGTTCTACACGAAGGGTCCGCCTTGGCTGAAGGCAGTCTTGATCACGTGACATCTAACCAGGACGTCATCGACGTATATCTAGGGCGCTAAACAATGCTGAAGCTAACAGAACTGACTTTGCATTATGGGCATTCGCAAATCCTCAACGGGATTTCCATGGAAGCCAGACAAGGTGAAGTGACTTGCGTCATGGGGACCAATGGTGTCGGGAAAACCAGCCTTATGAAAGCAATATCAGGTACGCATCCGCGATCGGGCGGCAGTCTGGAACTGGACGGGGAAATTCTGGGCGTCCTGCCTGCTCATCAAATGGCGTGGAAAGGTGTGGCCTATGTCCCACAAGGTCGTGAGATATTTCCTTTGCTCACAGTTCGCGAAAATCTTGAAACGGGGTATGCCTGTCTGCCGGCCAGCGAACATTTCATTCCAGGTGATATATTTGATATGTTCCCGGTCCTCAAACAGATGCAAAACCGTCGCGGAGGTGACCTTTCTGGCGGTCAGCAGCAACAGCTGGCGATTGCACGGGCATTGATAACACGACCAGGCCTGCTTCTGTTGGACGAGCCGACCGAAGGTATTCAGCCCAACATCATCCAACAGATAGGCGAAGTCATCCGACACCTCAGAACCACGAGCGGAATGGCAATCATTCTGGTGGAGCAATACTTTGACTTTGCCTATGAACTTGCCGACAGATTTATCGCGTTGCGACGAGGAGAAGTCATAAGCAACGGCACCAGGGAAGACGTGACACGCGGTGAGTTGCTGCAGGCTGTAACAGTCTAGTGCTGATACTTGAAATTGCTTTCGGAATTGAAGGATGAAATCCAGATTTAGTTCGGGACATAGTTTGACCCTACGAACATGTTAAGTACTAACAGTTTTTCCTTTTGAGATACCGTCGTTCGCTGACCCCTGCCTTGAGCGGAGAATTGTTTTGATCAAGTGAAGGACTTCATATCGTACTGAGGTTATGCTTGGCCTTTCCCCCAATTTGTATCGCAATTTGGGTAGTGGCGTGCAGGCTCAGTGGCCTACGAGCCATATTGCGTCAGGTTTCTATTATGCGTGTAAGTTTCGTACGATCGACTTTGGAGGCATGACGCTTGTCCATAGGGATGTTCTTAATCGAAATCACATTTGGAACGCCAAAACCAAGCGCAGATTCACTCCAATCGTCGATGTGATCCGCGGAACCTTGGACGCAAAGTGTGGGGCCTGCTTTGGTATTGACGAGCGCGCATCGATCTACACCTGGCCATCGCTGTGCCGCGACTTCGATAGCAAAGGGGAAGAGCGTACCTGAAAAGACTTCAATTTCGGACTCGACGCGCCCCCATAACCATAAACGCCCGTCATCATCCAGCGCGCCAGCGTCACCGGTCCGGTGCCATATGACACCACCTTCTTCGATTTTATTGTTCTTCGAGTGGGTCGGGTCCAAATACCCGTCATTCACATGTGCGCCGGCGACCTGAATTTCATTGTCGCGGATGCGGAGCGTGATTTCGGGCACTGGGTATCCCACAAGAAGACCCCTTCCAACAGCCATGTCGTGGTGATCCTTCACAGTGATATCCGCGGCGTCGAGATGGGCAATCGGTTCAGCCTCGGTCGACCCATAGACGCACACAACCGACAGACTGTGCCGGGTTCTCAACGCCTCGACAAGATTCGGAAACACCGGACCGCCGCCGGTGAACACCGTGTGCAACGGACCGGTATCGTCGGATTGAATCAGTTTTTCACATAGCGATGGTGGGATGAGGGCCCGGGTGATCTGTTGCGTTTGAAGCCAACTTTCCAACTGCACGGACGACAATCGGTCCAGCTTGCTAAACCTCCAGTTCGGTAAAACACTTGTGCGCCCGGCCGCCAGATTGATCAGGGTGAACACCGGAAAGGCCACCAGATCGCGCTCGGCCTTGCGGCTGCCGAGGAGGGGTGCGATGGCATCGTGCTGCGCCATCAGAAACGCATGTGAGCGCGGAATGGCCTTGGGCAGGCCAGTTGTACCAGAGGTAAAGGAAATAAGGGCGATATCGTCCGGTTGTACCTTTTGCGCCACCGGGTTACTGCGGCTTTTACCAGGCGTCAGCAGGGGCAGGGCCCAGAGATCCGGAACCAGAAACTTCAGCAAAGAATACGCACCCGCTGCACAGAACGCTTTTGGCTTCGTTGTTCGGGCGGCGTGGCGCAGACCGGCCAGCCCCAAGGCTGGCTCTGGTAAGACAACGGTTGCGCCAAGGGTCCAAAGCGCAGCCAGACTCGCATATAGGTCCGCTTTGACAGGCATGGCCAACAACACGCGATCACCTGACTGGATACCCTTGTCCTGCCACCGACCTGCCAAGTGCTGAACGCGCGTGTGCAGGGTTTGAAAGGTGATCTCGCGGCCCTTGCCGTCCACTATGGCTGTCCGGTCAGGAACCCGTTTAACCGCCGCGGCGAATTGGGACAGCAGGTCAGCCATTCAGCTTCCGTCCAAGCAAAGTATAGCGCCGGAATATTGTCGCGCCTTCCGCTGCACTGCGTTCGGCAGAGGTGTTGTCATCATGGATCAGCGCATGAATGGCGGTTTCGTACCCCATCCTGAGCGCCGCCTTGTGAAACCGGTGAGCCAGATGCCGTCCGGCGCCCGGTTCGAGACTTGCATAGGTCTTGAGGATTGCGGATGCCGGATTGGGGCCTTCGGCATAATTGGGAATGCCAAACAGAAACCCGGCCAATGTCCCGTCATGGCGGCGCGCAAAAAGGATCAGGTCGGGCTTCATCATCGGCACAACTGGCATATACATGGCCAGAAAATCTGCCTCGGCAATCGGCTTGTAGAACGCGTTGTTTGAGAACGCACGGGTTGAAAGTTTAAAGACCTGACGAAACAGGGCCTCGGGGTCTGTTCCATCCCATTCTTCCACGACAAAACCATCGGTTTCTGGCGGTGCTGATCCAGCGGCGGTCCGCAACGGCACCCGGGCCGAAAAATACCGGCTGATCTCTGTAAATCCTGCCGACTGGAAAACCCCCGGCTCATGAAGTTTGTTGGTAGGCTCCATCAGGAACGGAGCGGACCCGTCGCTATCCGAGACGAACCGGTAACTGTGCCAGGTGTCGCCCGACATCGGCCCGATGATGCGATCCAGGCCTGCGTCTTGCACCCTCTCGATCCCTTTGCGCAGGATTTCGGCACCGGCTTCGGGCGTTTTGCAGGAAAAATCGCCGAAGGTCGCGGCGCGCGCGCCGTCCCAGATCGGACCGTTCAGATAAACGGTCAGCTTTGCATCCGCCGTTCTGATGATCTCTTTGGTCATGAAAAAACTCCGGCAAAGAACCCAGCACTTAGCGATCCAGCAACGATCCAAACGTAGTAAAGCAACGGCGGCGCGAGGGCCAACAGCGTCAGCCTGAGCACCCGATCTTTTTCGAACCAAGTTGGTCGGAGCAACGGCGCTGCGACTGAACAAGTTAATGAGAACAGGGCCAGTACCGTCAGCGGCTCGGCCCAGTTCGACTGTTCAGAATTCTGGGAAACAGCCCATGTCCGAATAAGAAACAGGACAACCGCAGCAAGTGGTATAACAACAGGAATGGGACGCAGCGCCACAGCAGTGAGCCCCATAGCTAACCCCATCGCACTGAGCCCAAAAAAGGAAACTGCATCCCATCCCGTTGCATTTCCAGCCGCAAGCCAACCGAACCCCAATAGCCCCAAGGCGGCTATGATATCCAGATCGGGGTACTTACTGTCACAAGGAGAAGCGGTACGCGCCCAGCCATGTGCGGCAAGAACCATGATCGGCAGTACTGTGTTCTGCAATTTTGCAGCGGCCAGCAGCAAAAAAACCGCGACAACATACACACGGGTCGCATGTTTGGTCAGGCCCAGTTTGGTTCCCACCACGCCAAAACTGGCAAGGGCGGCAAAGAACATGGCGGCCAACAGGGCGAGCTCTGCCAAAGAGCTGAAATAGTGGCCGTTTAGGAAAATCAACAAGCCAAGCGGCAGGAAAAGGTTGTCAAACCCGCGCCAGCTTTGTGCTTCGACCAATGTGCCAAAAGCCGCAACCATAAGGCACAACATCATGATGTTAGATGGCGGGAGTTTCGATAAGAACAAGAAGCAGATGATCGCAACCAATAGCGTTACGACAAAAAACACCACGGACCCTTCTAAGCTCTTGTCGCCATCTTCTACCACGTAGCGTTTGGTTCCATACGTAGTCCCGGCAAGCGCAGCGGCTGCATCCGCCAGTGTTAGAACGGCGATTGGCAGGATGTAGAACAGCGTGTTTTCCCCGGCTAGCAGAAAGCATAGCCCAACTGACAGGGCGAGCAGAAAGTCGCCGTAGGACGTACGATCCACACCATGCAAAGTTGCACCCAGACCCGACGAAAAACGAGGCAGGCGCAGCACCAGCATCACCAGGATTGTGGCCGCAATCAGCATGTAAACCGGCCAGCGATCGGGAAACAACCAGGGCAGCAGCAACGCAAAGAGGCCGGTGCTGACATGCATAAGCTTGCGCTGCACTTCGGGTTTCAGGCCCGCTGTATTGGCCAGATTGCGTATGACCATCATTACGCCGACCAGAGCCAGCACCGACCCCGCCGCCAGCAGAATCTGCCCAATAACAGTCACGGTTGAAACTCTTCGACGACGAAATCCGAATAGAAGAATGCCATGTCGCGGGCCTTCTGCTGTGTTTCGATGTCGGTCAGGGTTTCAACCTTGTTTCTGAATTCCGGCGGAACCCTCCGGGGTGCCATCATGTTCCAATAGACTAGTCGGGCATTTGGCTCCGCAGCGGTCAGGATCGACCCGTAAACCTGATGGAAGGTCTCGGGCGACATGTACTCGAAGATGTCGGACAGGTTGAATCCTCTGGCTTTTTCGTCGGTCGACACAAAAGCCTCAAGCGATCCAAGGCGGATGTCGAGACGATCCAACCGGGATCGGATTGTCTCATAATGCTCGGGACGCCACGCCATTGGCAGCGCGTCGCCATGATCGCCTTTGAGAATCCAGTGCAGATAGGGATTTTGCGAGGGATCGGTGGTGACTCCCGCATGACGGATGCGGCGGGAGACATGTTGGGCCGGGCTACCCTCTACATGGTCGAAAAACGCACTGTCCCGGCCCATGCGACCCATGACGAGGCGAGAGAAGAAGATGTTCAGCAAAAGACGCCATCGCACCGTGTTGAACCGCGTGTCGAAGAATGTCAGTCGCTCTTCGGGCGAGCGGGGAACAAACACTGCGTCGATGGTTCGGCGTGAATGCACAAGAGGCAGTAGCCAAGTTCGAAAGATGCGAAAATAGCGCTCGAACTTGCCGACGCCACCGATGCCGTGTTTTTCGACATCCGTGATCAGAGTCCGCCAGAAAGCGCGCGTTTCGGCATCTGTGGCTTCCAAAACCTGGTTCAGCAATGCGCCCCGTCGGGTACTTCGCCGCGAGCCGGTGAGTTCAATGAATTCGGGATGGGTCAGCATTTTATAGGCCGCGATCCTGAGCTTAAGGCAGGCGATCTGGGCCGGTGAAAGATCCAGAACGACAATGCGCGCGGGATCGAGTGTCAGCATTGCCAGCGCATTATCCCCGGCAGAGCAGATGGAGACCAATGTCTTGCCCGCACAATCGCCCAGGGCGGAGGTGAGAACATCCGCGTCTTCCCACAGTTGGGCATAGCGGATATGGTCGAAATCCGCCTTTTTCTCAATCTCACTGCTATCCATCGCACCGCTCCACCGCGCCGCTTGCCCCGTCGACCCGGATCATCTCACCATCTTCGATCCAGTTGGTTGCGCCTTTCAAGCCAACCACGCAGGGGATACCCAGTTCGCGTGCGACAATCGCAGAATGTGACAACAGAGACCCCCGTTCGACGACGATGGCGGATGCGTTCGAGAATACGGCGATCCAGCCCGGATCGGTGTGGCGCGCCACGAGTATATCTCCGGGGTTTAAGGCCTCGGTGCGCGGGTCGCGGATCACGCGCGCGCGCGCCTTGATCTGACCTGCAGAACAACCTGTGCCGTGCTTCATCCGAGCAGTGTCCGCCTCCGCTTCTGCGTTCTCGGACCAAACCGGGGCGATGGCGGGGCCACGGATTTCGATGCGTTCCGGCGGATCTGGGCGTCGGGACGAGGCTTCGTCTTCCAGTTTGCGCTGCGCAACGATGCCTTTCAGATCAGGTGACAGGCTATAACCTTCGACTGCTCCGAGAACTTCATGTGTTGTCAGGAAGAATACATCCTTTGGCGATGAAAGCAGGTCACGGGCAGCGAATTCGCGGCCGATGCCCAGAAACACGCGCCGCGCATAACCAAATATGCGCGTGCGTTCAAAGCGCAGGTTTTCACGGTCGCGCACCCGCGCCTTGGTCCAGCTTAAAATCCATTTGGCGAAGTGCCGTTTGAGTGGGTTTGACGGAAACTGAGCCTTCCAGTCCGGTTCATCGCCGTCCTGACGCCCGGAAGGTGGACGTTCAGCGCTGGCTGCAATGGCCAGCAACAGACTGGTCGGGTCATCGCGTAACGGAACGCTTTCCAGCTTGAGCTCTTCCGTACACCGGTCGCCGAACTTCTCAAGATACGCATCAACCTCAGCTTCGATTTGCCGGTGTTCTGACAAAACCGACAGATGTGCATTGGCCTTCAAAGGAGCGGCAAGCCCTGCCTGCCGAACCAACTCTCCCATCCGGGCGATGCGTTGCGCGGGTTCCGCCGAAACGATATCACCTTGCCCGATCATGAGGTCGTTGTGCAGGCTCAACCCGGCCTCGCCCAGCCACTTTTGCAGCAGGTTACGCGAGCCGCCAAAGGCAATCATGCACAGGAAATCGTTGATCAGCGGGGCATCCCACCGATCCAGCAGAGTGCTTTCAATGCGCCGGTATTCCGCAGCCAGTTGGGTCGCGTTAGAGGCATCCACGTTCAGCCCCGTCTGTAATATGTCGTTCAGCCTGCGGTAAAAATCACGCCGGGTCTGCGGTAGGCGGATGGCCTGCCAGATCAGGCCGCCCGCAACCTTGGCCAGTTTCGCGTACTCCACGACCTTGCGCCAGCCGGTGGTGGGGGGTGGGGCAAGAGCATCCGTGACCTCACGCGGCATCGGTTCAGAAACGCCCATCATCGTTTCCATATAGTCGCGGTTCAGTGAATACCCGGGCAACAGTGCCAGCGCGCGATACCAGTTGATCAGATTGTAATAGGCGCGCCCGTCCACCCGCCCCAGTAAATTGTCAAACACAGTGGGGTTCAGCGCGACCGTGTGCCGGGACACGCCCAGCAGCCTAACGAAAGCGCGATATACCTGAGAATACACGTGCAGGGCAAAGGAATAAGTCAGCGGGCTGACGATGCCCGGATAGCTTTCGACGATATTGGAATTGTCGAAAATGGTAAGCGTCTGATCTTCGAGCGGGGCAGGGCGCAGGGTCGTGGTGATCGGGCGGGCCTGCAGAATATGCAGCCCTTGCGCATCAATGGCCCATTCGATGTCCTGAGGAGAAACGAATAGCACCTCGGCCTTTCGGGCTAGGGCTGCGATGGATCGCGCCTCCGTGACGGTCAAATGTGCAGGGGCGTCAGGAGCGCTTTCCGGTACGCCATCTGCATCGATGACCCAGTCTTCTCCGTCCGCTTCCCCCGACACAAGCTGCTCTGCAAGCCCGTCAATCGCTGAGATCACGACCACATCGCGCCGGCCACTGACCGGATCGGCGGAAAAGGCTACCCCGGCCGCTTTGGCATCGATCATGCGTTGCACGATGATTGCGGGGGCCTCGGCCTCGCCACCGGATTTGACCGCGCGGTAGGTTTCGACCGTTGATGAGAAACCGGATTGCCAAACCTGCTTGGCCGCCGCGATCACACTCTTGCCGGGAACATTCAGGACCGTTGCGAACTGTCCTGCATGGCTGTGGTCCACGCCATCTTCGGACTGGCCAGAACTGCGTACCGCGTAAGGCCCGGACCCGAGTGTTTCAAGCGCGGTGGACACCGCCGGTCGCAGGCCTTTTTGCGCGATCGGGCCCGATTGCCCCATACGAAACGCGTCATTTGTGATGACAAAGAATGCGGGCGGGGAAAACCCGTGCTGTGACAGATGCGACAGGGCTGCCGCTTTGCCTCCAACCACAGAGATGTCGTTGGCATCCATTTGGTCGACGATGAAAGTCATGCTACGGCTCCGATCAGGTAGGGTAGGAAACCAGCCGTGGCATAGCTGAAAAATACCCACAGACCGGAAACAGCGTCCATCCTGTTTTGTGCTTTCTCAGTGGGTGTCTGACTGTAGTGGAATACAGCAACCCCGCAGGGAACCAGCGCCAGTGTGCCGATCAGGGCGCTTGGCCAGCCAACCCCGGTGGCGCTTCCTGTGCCGGCGAGAAGCGCGTAGGATAACAGAACGCAGCCGATCCAGATACGTCCCGCCGTACGCGGACCCCATAGGGAGGAATAGGTGTCGACCCCTTCAATCTCGTTTTCGGGCGCCCACAATTTCCGCCCGATCTCAAGGACGCAGCCATTCACAAAGGACAACGCCAGGAACAGCCATAGTGAGGGTGCTGCGCCGCCTGCCGGCAGCCATTCGAGGCCAGTCAGCAATAGATCGATCAAGGGCATGATTGCCATGTGGCTTAGCAGGTACAGAACCGGCCGGGCCTTCAGCCAGGCCGGGACACCGAATTCAACTGTCATCGCAGCGAGCCAGATCCAAACCGCGCCCAACAGCCACAAAACCGACGGGTGCCAGAACCAGGAAGCCGCAAGTGCAACTGGAATGGTCAGTAAGCCCAAGCTCAAAACTTCGCCTGGTGAGACCAATCCGCGTGGGATCGGCCTGTCGGGCCGGTAACGTCGGTCATCCTCGGCGTCCTTGAACTCGTCACAGACCCGCATCTGGAAGAACAGCGCCATGGCCAGCACAAAACCGGCGGCAAAGGCAGGCCACTCGGGCAAGGGGCGGTCTGCCAGACGGGCAGACACACAAATGCTGGCCGAGGAAAACACCAGCAGCAGGGGGACGGTTTTCTTAAGCGGAAAGCGCTCGGATTGGTAAATCCAAAATCGGTTCTGAAAGCTCATCTGTGGCGGGCCAGACTCTCATGGGCGCGGGTGAAATGACCGGCAGCAATCGCGGCGACAATGGAGATTTCGCCGCATAAGCACGTGGCCGCAGCAACTTCGGCTAAAGCCGTGCCACACCCGCTGCCCCGTAGACCGAGTATGTTCAGCGCTGCTGCCTGGCTTGGCAAACCGGTTCCGCCGCCGACCGAGCCGACAAGGATATTCGGAAGCGTGACCGAGCAGAATAGATCGCCGCCCCTAGGTTCCATACGCGTGACGCCCATTGCACTTTCGGCAACGCAGGCCGCGTCCTGTCCGGTTGCGATATAGAACGCAGCCAGCCCGTTGGCATAATGCGCCTGTGCGCCAAACTGGCCAGACAAATGTGCGCCCAGATTGGCGACACGGCCATAGTCCAGCATCGCCTCGACCGTCGTTCCCAGTGTCTTTTCGACAATCTCAGCCGGAAGCGTAACCGAGGCGCTGACTTTCCGCCCGCGCCCCGTCACCAACCCCAGCGCCGAGGCCTTCTTGTCGCCCGAGAAATTACCTTCGACATACCAGTTCTCAATCGCAACAGGACAGCTATCCGTGATTGCGTGGCAAAGGGCGTCGGTGGCGATGGTCACCATGTTCTGACCTGCAGCATCACCAGTGGTATAGCGGCAAATCAGGAAAACGACGTTGGTGTCAATGAATGGCTCCAGCGATACAAGCTTGCCATGACGGGTCGTCGCTTCGGCCGCAGATTTGAGCCTGTCAACATTGGTCACCACCCAATCCACAAATTGCCCCGCTCTTAGCAGGCTATCGAACACAAAGGCCGGGGTCCGCAGCACGCCTTCGTATAAAACAGCGGTACTGATACCGCCCGACCGAGTGGCGGCGTAGGCGCCCCGGGCATAAGATGCGACCAGCGCTGCCTCGGTTGTTGCGAGGGGGACATGAAAGTCGCCGTTGGCGTTCATTCCGTTCAGGCGTAAGGGGCCAATAACCCCGACTGGAAGCTTAACCGTCCCGATGAAATTCTCGATATTGGCGCCATAGGTTTCGGCATCTTCGATAGCCGCCAAATCTGCAATTTGTGCCTGATCCTTGTCGCTGGCCGTTGGTTTCAACTTTTCCCAGAATCGTGCGACCATCTCCTTGGTCGGCTTGCGAGATGGGCGTAAGGTTGAAAACTCAGCATCGCTTGGCGCCATCTGCTGAGGTATCTGGTCAGCATCAAATCGTGCTTTTATGCGTTGAAGCATTTCCCGGACATGAAACGGAATTACCAATAGCACGCTCCAATAGATTTTCTGTGCAACGCTGTTGCAACCAAAAACCGCTGCGAGGCAAGTTATCAGTCGTTTGATCGAAATCCAGTCAAATGTTCATCGATCAAGTGTTTGATCCCAAAGGGTCTCGCATTTGTCGCAGTTGAAAGTTCCGGTAGGCCTGAGGACGATGATCTTGGCACGACACGCATCGCAAAAAGGGAGTGTAACCCTTTTGGAACTAAACGCTAAGCGTTCAAACTGGGGGTGCTTTTCAGATGCCTTGCTCTTTACCTGAGGTACAACCAGATCTCGCATCAGACATTATGACCAGCGAGCTACTCGGTTCATCACTATGCCGTCATTCACCCGGTGGGTGCAAGAACCCGCCATCCAAGATCTGTTTCGGTGATGATCGATCAAACGTCTGCTTTGTAGTGTGCCAGAAACATCGCGACGCAATCGTCCAATATATCTTTGGGCGTCGGGTTCTCGCCAAGGAAGAACTCTGGCCAGAAAAAGAAGTTTTTGATGAGCGCCAAAAGCTGGTTGGTCGCAAAAACCGGATCCGCCTTGCGGATCACGCCTGCATCCATGGCTTCGCTGATCAGCCTCGTTATTGGGTAATCGTGAGTTGCTGTTTCAGTGAAGAATTGCCGGGATCGGTCAAGGTCACGGATCAATTCTGAGATGACCATCCGGTTCAATCCGATGGCGGTCTCATCGGTGATCACCCCAATGTAACGCCACAAGGCTTCCTTCAATTGTTCGACGAAGTCACGATCCGGATCATAGGGCGCTGGCTCCATGCTCCGGTTTTGCTCCAGCATGATCTGTGAGATCGCCTCGAAAAGGGCCTCCTTGCTCTCGAAGTGATTGTAGAGCGTGCGACTCGATACGTTGGCTTTTTTGGCGATTGAAGTGGTCTTTGCCCCCAGAAACCCCTGCTCTTTGAACTCATCGATGGCCGCATCGATAATATCTTTTCGTTTTTTTTCAGTGCGTTTCAAGATTTCTACCTCAAAAAGTAAAAAGACGTGTTTACAAGCGCTACCTCCCCACCATAAGTAAACAAAACAATTTACTTTAGCAAGGCGCAAAGCTACCTGACCCCGAAAGGACCAAGACCATGACGACCCAAAATCTCACCGCGGGCAAAAACGAAGTTACCTTCAAATCCTTTGGCGTGGATCTGGCGGGCGATCTCTACCTGCCCGAAGGCTTTGATGAGACCAAGACCTACAAGGCCATCGTGGGGGCCAGCCCGTTCCCTCAGGTCAAAGATCAGATCCCGGCTACTTACGGGCCGGAAATGGCCGCGCGGGGTTTCATCTACCTCGGTTTCGATTACCTCGGCATGGGCTCGTCCCCTGCGCTGCCCGGAGAGTACAAGCAATCCCGCTACATGTTCCGGCTCATCGAAAACACCTGGGACGCCGTGTCTTACCTCGGCACTCTGCCGTTCGTTGACGAGATTTACGGTCTGGGTGTTTGCCAAGGCGGCTCGATCATCGCATCGGCTGCCGTGACCGATCACCGGATCAAGAAGATTGCCATGGTTTCCGGCATGATGGCCGCAGACGCTTTCCAGTGGACCGACCGCGATATGGTCAACCAGCAGATCGCAGCCTCGAACGCCTCGATGCAGAAGATGTATGAAACCGGCGAGCCGGAATATGTCGCACCATTTGGGCTGAATGATGAGCAAACCCGAGAAGAATTTGTTGGATCGGGTGTCAACCCGATGGCCGGAGAATCCTATGACTACTACGGACGCGATGGAGTCAAAGGCCCGGTTGCGGTTCCGACCTATACCAACATGCATATCGGCGATCAGGGCATGCAGTCTCTGATTTCCATTGGAGAGGCTTATGCCGATAAGATCGTGCAACCGTCCCTGACAATTTACAGCAGCACGGCCTTTACAGCGCCGTGCTCCACCCAATTTGTCGCGAAGTTGACGAATGAACATGAGGAGTTGGCTTTCGATGAATTCAGCCACGTGGACTTTTACTACAAGCCGGAGGCTGTGAAAGCGTCGACCGATGCAGTTGCTGAGTTCTTTGGCAGATAAACTGATAAGGCAGAGGTCACTACGTGACCTCTGCCATTTTGAATGATGAATTTCGGGATCGCTTGGCCGGTTCCGAAAGAACCTTGACGTCACCGCATGTGCTTGTCGAAAAACTCAATCGTTGTTTCAGGATGTTCACCGAAGAAATTGTATCCAATGAAGCGTCGCGTATCGCCGTTTTCAATCCAGTGTAGCTTCTTTTCTTCACCCGGAATCAGGTCAAAAGTGGTCTGAACGTCTTCGGGGATCGTCCAGGCATCATCTTTGTTCTGCACAATGTACGTCGGCATGGTGACGTTTTTGGCGTGAAGATGAGGGGTCATTTTGTCCAAGGGCAAGCCTCTAATCTTTTCAATCTCTTCGGCCAGAACGTTATGAAACGCGGCCAGCCCCATCGCGTCCATCGATACCTTTGACATGACATTGATGGACGCGGGTTGCGTGCAAACAAACGCTTTCACGTCATCAATGTATTTGAGGCATTCCGTTATGGTGTGCATCACGACACTGAGCCCGTGAATTGGTAACTTTTGCACTCCTGCGAAACACAATTGACAATTTTGGACTCCATTTTACAGAATCGGCCATGATCCATCCAATTGATCGCAAGCTAGATATCGTTGTCCTGGTGAGTCCGCATTTCAATGTTTCGGCGACTACGTCTTTCGTGGATCCTTTCAGAATAGCCAATTACCTGACAGGTTCGGCTCGATTTTCTTGGACCTATGTCTCGGACCTCGGTGGACCAGTCGAGTCTAGCAGCGGCCTAGTCGTTGATACTGCCCCATTGGCGGCCGTGACGGGGCGCAAGCCCTGGTTGGTTCTGGTGAGTACAAGTTGGTCACCTGAACGTCACGGAACATCTCAGTTTAAGGTGGCCCTTCAGAAGTGGGAGGCGTGCGGAGCAATCGTTGGCGGCTTGGATACTGGTGCGATTGTTCTTGCGGCTGCTGGACTGCTTAAAGGCAAGACAGCGACGGTTCACTATGAGCACATCGATGCCTTTGCTGAAATGGCCCATGATACCACAGTGTCAGAGAACATGATTGTTATGGATGGAAAGATGTTCACTTGTTGCGGGGGTTCCGCAGCGACCGATCTGGGTTTGCGGTTTGTGCATTCTGTCGATGGTGAGAGTATCGCCAATGCATCTGCGCGATATCTTTTTCATCACAATGTACGCGGTGAGGGCCAATCACAGAACCCCAAAGACGTGGAGCCACTGGGGTATGTCACCTCTGGGGTGGTAAGGGACGCAATCGACTTGATGGAGGCACATTTGGAAGCCACTTTGTCGATCCCTGAAATATCAGCGAGGTTGAAGATTTCGCAACGACAACTTAGCAGATTGTTTCAGCAATATGTCCAGAAGTCGCCGATCGAGTACTACCGTGACATACGCCTTGATCGCGCGCGTGGACTAGTAACCCAAACAGAGTTGAAATTCAGCGAGATTGCAGAAGCATCAGGATTTAACGGGCAAGTTCATTTCAGCCGGGCATATCGAAGCCGTTTTGGCCTCACACCAACTGCAGACCGTATTGAAGGCCGTACTCCATTCGAGTTCCGCGCGTGGCCAATGTTCAAGCCTGATATTAAGTCCGAAGGTGTTGGGTAGCTTTTTGCATCGCCGTAAGCATCTTGTCGCGTTGCGCGGATAACTCTTCGGTACTTTGCCCCTGAGTTTGATCGTTAATGCCATCGACCAGTTTATTGATGACATCCTCATCAAGACGAGGGTTGCCCAGGTCATCCCACCAGCCATTGAATGTATCCTTGAAATGGTCACAGAAGGCCCGCAAACCGCCGTCGCCTGCACCCAGGTGGAAAAGCGTCGTCGGACCCATCGCGGCCCACCGCAATCCGGGGCCGGCCCACATCGCTTTATCGATGTCTTCGACACTGGCAACGCCTTCAATCGCCATATGGACGGCCTCGCGCCATACTGCAGCTTGTAAGCGGTTTGCGACGTGTCCGGGCATGCCCTTCTTGATCCGGATCGTGACTTTGCCCAGGTCTTCGTAGAACGTCTCTGTTCGGTTCAGAACATCTGAACCGGTGGCGTCGTTCGCCGTCAACTCGACCAGCGGAATGAGATGTGGCGGGTTGAACGGATGACCTAAGATGAGCTTACTCGGATCGCGCCATCCCTGTTGGAGAGCCTCGAGTGTTAGGCCGGATGTTGAGCTTGAAACTATTGCATCAGCGCTCAACTCTGGCTCAACTTCCGCATAGGTGGAATGTTTGATCGGCAACCGCTCCGGCACATTCTCCTGAATGAACTGCGCGTTTCGCACGGCCTCAGCTGCGGTCGGTGCAAAGGTGATCGCATCTCGGGTGGCGTGGCCAACTTGGCCCAATTCTTCCAACGCAGGCCACGCCTTTTCAATGTATTTACGGACGGATGCCTCAGCGTTCGGATCGGGATCAAATACGGTCACACTGCGACCCGACGCGAGAAACAGCGCTGCCCAGCTTGCCCCGATGACACCGGCTCCGAGAATGGCGGTTCTTTCGATTTCCGACATCAGAACAGTCCCGGATTCAGGGGGGATGCCGCAGTCATACCACCGTCTACAGTGAACAGTTGGCCAGTCGCAAAAGACGACTCGTCAGAAGCTAGCCAAACAGCCATCCCAGCAATGTCTGCGGGCTTACCAAAGCGTTTGACCGCATGGCGTGCCAGCGCGTCTGATCTAGCCTTTTCTGGGTCATGGGCGAGTTCGAATGCTGCGTCCAGCATGCCCGTCTCAATCCATCCCGGGCAGATTGCATTGCAGCGCACCGCAGGTCCATGGTCCACCGCGATAGAGCGTGTAAGCCCATGCACAAAGGCTTTTGAAGCATTGTAGAGCGCCATCGATGGGTCAGCGGCATTGCCCGAGATCGAACCAATGTTGATGATCGAACCACCCTGAGACATTTTCGGAATGAGGGCGCGGCAACAGTTAAAAACGCCTCGTGCGTTTACTCCCATCACCAAATCCCAATCCGCGTCTGAGCTTTCGGTCACTGTTTTTTCGACCTGAACGCCGGCGTTGTTTACCAGGATATCTACCAGGCCGATTGTTCGGGCAGTACGTGCAACCGCTTCGGGATTGGATACATCCAGCGTGTACCAGGTTACTTGATCCGGTAGATCATCTGGCTTAGGGCCGCGCCCGCATGTTGCGACACCCGCGCCCTCAGCCATGAAGGCCTCAACGATGCCGCGACCAATGCCTTGTTTGCCGCCTGTAACAAAGGCGCGTTTCCCAGCTAACCGCATCAGTGTGCCACCATAACGTGACGGATTGCGGTGTAAGCATCCAGCGCATAGACCGACATATCGCTGCCCGTGCCTGAGCCCTTCATCGCGGCCCATGGCATCTCGGGGGTCGCAATCCCATGCGTGTTTACCCAGGTGAATCCATAGCGCAACTTGGACGTCATTTGCATTGCTCTCCCAACATCTCGTGTCCAAACCGATGAGGCCAACCCGTAAGGTCCGTTGTTGGCGGTCTTCAACGCATCTTCTGCCTCAGAAAACCGAGAGACAGTTACAACGGGTCCAAAAACCTCATTGCAGGCAATCTCTGCATTGTTGTCGACATTGGCGATGACTGTCGGCTGGTAGAAAAAGCCGTCTTCTTCGCCAGACACCCCACCGGAAACGATTTCAGAGCTGCTGCGCGCGCGATCCACAAAACCCGCTACACGATCCCGCTGTGTCGCAGAGACAAGCGGGCCCATTTCCGTTCCTTGAGCTTTCGGTGCACCGATCTGGATCTGGCCAACCTGATCGGCAATCGCGGCCACAAGTTTGTCGTAAACTCTGTCTGCAACCATCACGCGGCAAGGCTGTGCGCAGTCCTGACCGGCATTGAAGTAGCTGCCATATCGGATCGTCTCGGCCACTGCATCGAGATCAGCATCATCAAAGACAATGACTGGCGCCTTGCCGCCCAATTCCAGATGAACGTGTTTAATTTTCTGGGAAGCAGCCCGCATTGCAGCCATGCCTGTCGCCGGAGAACCCGTAACACTGATCCCTTCCATCTGTGGGCTGTTCATCAGGGCATTCCCCACGCCGGGCCCGCGACCATGGATCACGTTAAGCACGCCTTTTGGCAGAACATCTTGTAACAGTTCTGCAAGTCGCAGAGTAGATAGCGGCGTGATCTCGGACGGTTTCAACACCACCGAACATCCTGCCGCAATTGGTGCAGCAATCTTCCAGGACGCCATCATCAGCGGGTAGTTCCAAGGGGCGATGGCGGCGACAGGGCCAATGGGGTCGCGCCGGATCATCGACGTATGACCCGCGACATACTCTCCAGAGGCAGACCCCATCATGGTGCGCGCAGCCCCGGCGAAAAAGCGAAAGACATCAATCGTAAGCGGCATTTCATCATCATGAGCCGATGGCCAGGGTTTTCCCACATCTAGGCTCTCAAGTTCTGCCAACTCATGGCTGTTCGCCTCGATAACATCAGCTATCTGAAGCAAGATTGCAGCGCGTTCTGCAGGGGGCGTAACCGAAAAGGTTTCAAATGCCTCTGCTGAGCCGCGCACCGCCGCCTCGACCTGTGCATCGCTGGCTTCTTTTACAGCACCGACTACCTCGCCTGTTGCAGGGTTCAGGACGTCCAAGGCCTCTCCGATCCCTTCGACCATTTCGCCATTGATCAACATCTTCGTCTGCATATGCATCTCCTTAGAAGCCAACCTGATCGCCGCCTTTTAGTGCTAGCCGCATGCGGGCTTCTGCTGGCGACGCGACCGTAAGGCCAAGGTTTTCAACGATTGATCGGATGCGCGTGACCTGTTCCGCGTTAGATTTTGCCAACTCACCCTTGCCGATGAACAGGCTGTCTTCGAGACCGACACGCAGGTTACCGCCCCGCATGGCGCTTTGGGTCGCAAATGGCATTTGGTGACGACCAGCGGCAAGGACCGACCATTCGTAATTCTCTGCTCCGAACAGCTTATCGGCTGTGTTGTGCATGTGAGTCAGATGGTCCGCATCTGCGCCAACGCCACCCAAGATGCCAAATACCATCTGAATGAAAAATGGCGGTTTGATCAGGCCCTGATCCACGAACCATTTGACGTTGTAGAGATGTCCAAGATCATAGCATTCGAACTCGAACTTGGTGCCGTGATCTCCACCAAGTTTTTCGATGGCGTAACGAATTGTTTTGAAAGTGTTGGGAAAGATAAAGTCTTCCGTCATCTCCAAAAATGGCCGTTCCCAGTCGTGCTGAAACTCGGTGTATTTCTGCAGCATCGGAAAGATACCAAAGTTCATGGATCCCATGTTGAGCGATGCCATCTCTGGGCTGGTAGATGTCGCCGCCAGCAGCCGCTCATCCATCGACATCCCCAAGCCGCCGCCGGTCGAGACATTCATCACAACATCGGTGGACTGCTTGATTACGGGTAGAAACTGCTTGAATAGCTCAGGTCGGGGATCGGGTTTTCCTGTCTCCGGGTGCCGTGCGTGCAGGTGAATGATTGATGCCCCTGCCTGGGCCGCCTCAATACTGGCCGTCGCAATCTCGGCCGGTGTAATCGGCAGATGCGGTGACATTGACGGCGTATGGATGCCTCCGGTCGGCGCGCAAGTGATAATGACTGGCTTGGGCATCAGAGTTTCATCTGCTGCACTTGTGCAGACAGCCCCCCGTCCAGAACCCACAACTGGCCAGAGGCATAGCGCGCCTCGTCCGAGGCAAGCCAGTTGACCAGATTTGCAATATCCTCGGGCGTCCCGTAGGTCCGCATTGGATGAACATCGCGCACGGCCTTTTGCAGCGTTTCAATGTTGCCACCTCCTCCGCCGGATCCATCGCCGTTGAAGAAGCTCTGCAGCATTGGAGTGTCGATATAGCCAGGGCAGATGGCATTCACCCGGATACCTTCTGGGCCATGATCGCAAGCCATTGCGCGGGTCAAAGCGTGAACTGCACCCTTGGTCGCGCAATAGGCCGCAAGCCCAGGGTCTGCGATGAACCCGTCGTAGGAGCCAAAATTGATAAGGCTTGCGCTATTCCCTGTCTTCGCCGCTTCGCGCATCAATGGGATGGCGTATTTCGAGGTCAGGAACGTGCCCGTGGAATTAACCGCAAAGCTTTGATTCCATTCCTCCAACGTGGTCTCTTCAACCGTTTTTTCGATCTCGATCCCCGCCGCGTTCACTAGGATGTCCAACTTTCCGTGTGCGGCGCGCACATGATCCATCGCCGCAACCGAGTCTGCTTCTTGAGTCACATCCAGCTTAACAAAATGACTGCCATCATCATCGTGCTGATCTAACGACCCTTCCGGTGTGAGGTCAGCGGCAAATACCGTTGCGCCTTCTCTTAGAAACCGAGCGACAATCGCGCGCCCGATTCCACCGCGGGCACCAGTCACGAGAGCAACTTTTCCGTTCAGCATCATTGGTTTCAATCCTTCAATGGCGGATAGCGGTAGCGGCGTGCAGCCACTGTCCAATCCAAATTGTTGCGTACATACTGCTGACTTGCATCGGACGGCGGGTTGTAGTCCCAAGGCTCGCTGGCACCGGCCTCCATCGCGGCATGTAATGCACGGCGCGATTTTTGCGTGGCGATTATCTTCTTTCGCAAAGCACTGCCGTCCCAACGCTCGACGACTTCAGCTGCAAAACGAGTTTTCGCGTCAGAGTAGCTTGGGTCCGAAGCTAAATTCTTCGTTTCCATCGGGTCAGCACTCAGGTCATAGAGCTGCGGTGGGTCGCTATCACAATGAATATATTTTAAGGGCCCGCGCCGGATCATGATCACAGGATAGCCCGTCATCTCGGCACAGTATTCTCCGATCGCCTCATCAACTGGATCATCTTCACCCCGAGCCAGAGGCATAAGGCTACGACCGTCGATCGGCTCTCCGATCATCGCCTCATCACCGCCACCGAGGTCGATAAATGTCGGCAACAGATCGACCAGTGACACTGCATTCTGCGCCGTTCCAATCGCAATGCCCGGCCCGGCCATGACTAACGGAACTCGCGCGGAGTGCTCAAAGAAGTTCATTTTGTACCACAGCCCACGTTCACCCAGCATGTCGCCATGGTCGGCTGTGACAATCACAATGGTGCTGTCCAACTCGCCCGTTTCTTCGAGGGTTTGAACCAGCTCTCCGATTTTGCTGTCGAAGTAACTGACGTTTGCCAGGTAGGCATGGCGCGCGCGCAGGATTTCTTCCTCGGTCAGTGGCACATAAGACGCTTCGATCCCATCCAATAAACGTCGTGAAAAGGGGTCTTGATCCTCCAACGCGGGCACAAACGCGGGCAAGTCAATTTCATCATCCGCATACAGGTTCCACCATTCTGGTCGGGCTACATATGGATCGTGCGGGTGAATGAAGCTTGCAACCATCGCAAAAGGCGCGTCATTGCCAAGCGCTTTGTCTCGGGCCGCATCGAACAGCCAGCGTTTGGCAGCAAAACCGACCTCGTCGTCATAGTCGATCTGGAAAGTCGCGTGGGCAACGCCGCTTTCCTTGACCGTTTGCATGTTGTGATACCACTTGTCGATCCGCTCGTCCGGGGCCTCCCAATCCGGGGTCCACGCGAAATCAGCAGGATAGATGTCGGTTGTCACACGATCCTCAAATCCATGCATCTGATCCGGCCCGACAAAGTGCATCTTGCCTGCCAAACATGTACGATAGCCCAGCGATTTCAGATAATGCGCAAATGTCGGCACCGAAGCCTTGAACTCGGATGCATTGTCGTAAGCTGCGATGCGACTGATGTGCTGACCCGACATAAAGGAAAACCGTGAAGGCGCACAGAGAGGGGAATTGCAGTAAGCTGCATCGAAGCGCCTGCCGCGCGCGGCCAACGCGTCAAGATGTGGCGTCTTGGCGACCTTATGCCCGTACGCCCCTGTGAAATGCGGAGCCAATTGGTCCGCCATGACCACAAGGATGTTTGGCCGCGTCACGTGGCACCTTTTGCGTAAGCGTCCAAGACTAAGCCATGGAAGTGATGAACGGCGTGCTCGGACTTGCCGGACCCGTCCGGGTCATTGACGATCCGACCTTGGGTGAACGCAGGTGTATTCATCCCGCGCTGCACACTTTCGACAAGGCTGATATCTTCGACCTGAAGAACTTCGTCCAGATAGCGAATTGCGTCCAACTCCATCGGGTCGGGTTCCGGCGTCTCAAGGAAGAAGTCGTAAGTTTCAAGCGTCCGATCTGGCCCAACAGGTATGATGTTCAACACGATCATGCTGGACCGTCCGGGATATCGCATCAGGCAAGTGGTGGGATAGAGCCACCAAACCGCGTGAGTTTTCACCGTGGCGTTCGAGACGTCATAGGCGGTATTTGGACTGTTGCCTGCGTCAGCCATATGGCTGGAGTAGATGCCGTAGGTTGTAACCTTGTAGGTATCCATATCCACGAGGTCACAAAAATCCTTATGGGCCGTAGGGCAATGATAGCACTCAAGGAAATTGTCCACGACGTTCTTCCAATTCGACTTGATGTCGTAGGTCAGACGGTGGCCAAAAGTGAGTTGATCCACATCCGGTGCCCAATGGCGCACCTCGGTTTCCAGGTTTCCGGATTGCTCTGACAAAGAGGCAGCCGTCGGATCCAAATTGACAAAAACAAAGCCGCAAAATTCTTCAACCTGTACAGCATCGAGACAAATCTCATCCTTGTTGAAGTCTTCGAGGTTTTCAGTATGTGGCGCACGCGCCAATTGCCCGTCAAGTTTATAGACCCAGGCATGATAGGGGCACATAATCCGTGTGGTATTGCCTTCGCCTGATAGCAGTTCATGGGCACGGTGTTTGCATACGTTGTAAAAGGCGCGAAGCTTACCCTCTTTGTCGCGCACAACCGCAATAGGTTGACCGGCAACTTCCACCGTTACAAAGGACCCCGGCTCTCGTGTTTTCTCGACATGACACACCCATTGCCAAGTTTTGGAGAGGATGGAGCGAAGGTCAGTGTCAAACCACTTGTTCTGTGTGTATGCCGCAGCCTGTAACGAGCTAGAGCGTGATGGATCGACGTGATAGCCCAAGGAAATTGTTTCTGAATCGGTCATGCTGCCCTCTCCCGTTAAACTTAAACCTATTTCAAGTGAGATTTGGGGATATGCTTAATCGGCCGCTAGTTTGATCATTTTCGACAGTTATTTGACCTGCGGGGACTCTGTTTCAATCTCTCGAGCGCCGGATTTAGTCGAGGAGCAATTCAACCCTTATAGGTGTCGGACTTGTCAAAAACGAAACAATTCAGAGGATTATCGGAAGCTCAAGCGTAACGCTCGCTCCTCTTTCGACTTGGTTGATTAAGACTGATCCTTCGTGGCGCTGCGCCACCGCAGAGACGATTGACAAACCCAGACCACTGCCTTCGGAATATTCCAGCTGGGAGAACCGACTAAATGCAGCTTCGCTTTGGTCGGGCGAAAGGCCAGCGCCGTCATCAGCGACAGTAAGCCTAACGTTTCCGCCGTCAGAACGCAGCACGACTGAAATGCGGCTCAGTTTAGCGCCACCGTGCTTAACAGCATTGTCTAACAGGTTCTTTAGAGCTTCAGTTAGAAACACCCGATCACCTGATACTATGACCGCCGTCTCGGGCATAGTGACATCAAACTCGATGCCTTTTGCAAGAATGTGAACTCCCATTTCTGCGCAGGCTTCTTCGACAACCGAGCGGAAATCAATTTCAACCATTTGACCTTGGTGCGTCGGTTGCCTGAGCCGTTCAAGTGATAGCAGTTGTTCAGCGACTGTTGCAGAGTTCTTTGCCGCTGCGACAAGCTCGATGATGCGTTTATCGCGGTCTTCATCGGTTTTCGCATCTCGAAGCGCTTCGGCCATCGACTGAACGGCGGCCGCAGGGTTCCGTAGCTGATGTGCGGCTTCGGATATGAACACCTGGTGGGCATTGATACTTTTTTCCACCTGTCCAAAGAGTCGGTTCAAGGTTTTGACGACACCTTGAACTTCGACCGGTACAGGGCGTTTGATCTCACTCAGGTCATCTGGGGAGCGCAGGTCGATTGCGTCCTGTAAATCCAGGAGGGGCCGCAGGCCGCGAGCAACTCCGAACCATACCACAAATGCAAGAGTGGCAAGTAGGATTCCCATGAGAATTCCTGCGCGGATTGACAGCTCATTTGCAAACGCGTTGCGATCCGCCATACGTTGCCAAACTGTGACCGTCGCATCTCCTATCAAATTTTCTATGGTCACACGTTCTGTCAGCTTAAGAACTCGTACCGGCTCGTCGCGATAGAGTGCTTCGAAAAACTGCGGCCTGTTCGCCTCTTGAGCAGACGGGTTCGCGGGTGCCGGAGGGTATGCATAGCCGGTCACGTAGATGCCACCCGGGCCCGTAACATGATAAAAGATCTCTCCGCCCGACGCGTCGCGGATCAAGCTGCGCGTGGTGGGCGAAAGTGCGTCACCTCCTGAAATCGCGACATCTCGTGAAATTGCAAGACCGGCAGATAGCAGGCTGTCGTCAAACAGCTCCTGAGCCGTTTCCTGGGCAATCATGAAGCGCCAAAGCCCAAGAAGGATCGCAAGCAACACCAAGGGCGTCAGGATAAGAATGAAGAGTCGTAGCCTGAGGGAGCCGTGCCTGATCACTTCTGCACCTCAAGAAGGTACCCCAGACCGCGCGCTGTCTTGATCTTAATGCCGAGATTCTGAAGGCGTTTTCGTAACCGCGACACATGAGGTTCAACAGCTGAGTCATCGACATCGGCCCCAACGCCATAGACATAATCTGTGAGTCGGCTTTTAGGAACAATTCTGCCCCGACGCTCCAACAGGCATTCAAGCACCGCTATTTCCCGCCGTGGTATATCCATGACTTCGCCCTGAACACTAACCTGACGCGATGCGCGGTCGAATTCGAGGCTACCGATGCTCTCCCGCGCTCCGTAGTCAAGCTCTTTGCGCCGAGAAAGTGCTCGGACGCGTGCTTCTAACTCGTCCATTTCGAAGGGTTTGACCAGATAGTCATCTGCGCCCATATCCAGGCCAGTCACCCGGTCGCTTGTTTCGGTGCGCGCTGTTAGCAGGATCACGGGCGCACTGTCACCACGTTCGCGAAGCGACCTCAGGATGTCCAACCCTGACCGGCCGGGTAGGTTGATATCCAAAACGATCAAATCCGCGCCTTCTTGTTGAAGGTAAAGGTCAGCCGCATCTCCGTCAGTCAGTATATCTGCCGCATGACCTCGGTCACGAAGGCGATAAGCAATGGCATTGGCGAGTGGCTCATTGTCCTCGACTATGACGATCCGCATCGGGTCTCCCGCAAGTTTCGCGCAAGGTTGGCGCTCCATGATTGCCAGATGGGAGGGGGAATCAACCCCACAGTTCTATTTGCGATCACGGTAGCGCCGGGGGCGATGACGTGATTGTCTGGTCAACAGGGAGGAACCAATGACCATTTCCAACTTCACCCGTCGCGCCGTCGTGGGGCTGATCGCCGCCGCCGGTATCGCTGCACCTGCCGCTGCCGAGGTTGATTTCTCGGGCAAGACCATCGAATGGGTCATCCCGTTCTCGGAAACGGGTGGTTCGGCGAAATGGGCCAACTTCTTTGCGCCGCTTCTGTCCGAAGCTCTTCCGGGTCAACCGACCGTGGTCGTGAAATTCATGCCGGGTGCTGGTTCGACCAAAGGCGCAAACTGGTTCCAGGAACAAAGCCACGATGATGGAACCTTGTTGTTCGGCACTTCCGGTTCAACTCAATTCCCTTATCTGCTGAGCGATCCGCGCGTGCGTTATGAATACAACGACTGGATCCCGGTTATGGCGTCCGGGACAGGAGGTGTCGCCTATCTGAACGCAGAAGATGGTGCCAAGTTTGATGGCTCCGCAAATGCGTTGAAAGACACGAACTTCATCTACGGCTCGCAGGGCGCAACGCGTCTGGATCTCGTGCCGCTGTTGGCATGGCAAATGCTGGGTATGAACGTTGAGCCAGTCTTTGGCATCAAAGGCCGTGGCGATGGTCGTCTGATGTTCGAACGTGGCGAAGCTAACATCGACTATCAGACCTCATCCGGCTATTTGGGTGGATCGGCCCCGCTGGTTGAGGCCGGTCAGGCTGTGCCGATGATGACCTGGGGGGCGCTGGATGCCGATGGAAACATCGTCCGCGACCCGACCTTCCCTGATATTCCAACCTTCAAAGAGGTTTGCGGGGCAACGGATGGCTGTGAAACCAGTGGCGAGGCGTGGGACGCTTGGAAAGCGTTCTTTGTCGCAGGTTTCCCGGTTCAGAAGTTGGCTTTTCTGCCTGGCGATACACCACAGGAAGTGGTCGACGCCTACACCGCAGCGTTTCAGGCTGTGACCGAGCGCGGCGACTTTGCTGATATTTCGTCCAAACGCGTCGGTAAGTACCCGGTATTTGTGGGCGACGGTTCCAAGGCGGCGCTGCAAACCGCGACAAACGTCGACGACAATGCCAAAGGCTACGTTCTTAACTGGCTCAAAGAAGCCTACGGTGTCGAGCTGAACTAAGCCCACACACCACAGCGCGCACCCCAATGTCGGGTGCGCGCTTTTTTAAACACAAGACAGTATATGAAAGGCGGCCGCTATGGAGGTTTTCGCCACCGCTCTTCCTGCGCTCAATGATGCGTGGGGTTTGATCCTGCAACCTATCGTACTGGGATATCTTGTTCTCGGTGTCGTTATGGGACTGGCCGTAGGTGTTTTCCCGGGACTTGGCGGTATTGCCGGTTTGTCCCTGTTGCTGCCTTTCATGTTCGGGATGGACCCAATCCTTGGTTTGGCGCTGATGATCGGGATGGTCGCCGTTGTTCCGACCTCTGACACCTTTGCTTCTGTTCTTATGGGGATCCCCGGCAGTTCCGCCTCTCAGGCAACTGTCCTGGACGGCTTCCCAATGGCGAAGAAGGGTGAGGCTGCGCGGGCACTATCTGCCGCGTTCGCTTCATCGCTGTTTGGCGGTTTGGTCGGCGCAACCTTCCTAACAATGTTCATTCTGGTCGCGCGGCCCATCGTTCTGGCGTTTGGTCTACCAGAGATGTTGATGATCACCATCCTCGGCCTTTCCATGGTTGCCATTCTGGCTGGGCGCATCCCCTTAAAGGGCGTCGCAGCTGCTGGGCTTGGGTTGATGGTTGGCACAATTGGTGAGGCGGACGCTGGCGGTTCGCTCCGTATGGCAACCTATGACATTCCGTATCTGACAGATGGTTTGAAGCTGGTCATCGTTGGATTGGGCATCTTTGCCGTTCCCGAAATCGTCTCGCTGCTGCGGCAGGATCGATCGATTGCCAAAGGGGCTTCGCTGGGGGCGGGTTGGCTGGACGGCGTCAAAGACTGGGCCGCGAATATCTGGCTGTCTGTTCGCTGCTCGATCATCGGGGTGGTCGTTGGCGTCATTCCCGGCCTAGGCGGTTCGGTCGTCGACTGGATCGCTTACGGCCATTCGGTTCAATCGACCAAAGATAAAAGCAACTTCGGCAAGGGCGAAGTGCGTGGCGTCATCGGGCCGGAAAGCTCAAACAACGCCAAGGAAGGCGGCGGGCTGGTGCCTACGCTACTGTTCGGCATTCCCGGCTCGGGCTCGATGGCGATCTTCATCGGCGCAGTGGCTCTGTTGGGGTCTGGCGACATCGAGGTCGGTCCAAGCATGCTCAAGGACAATCTCGACATCACCTATTCGATCGTTTGGCTTTTGGCGCTTGCTAACGTCGTGGGCACCATCCTGTGCATCGCGGCTTCCGGAGGCATCGCCAAGCTGACAACGATCCGCTTCACCTATCTGGCACCTTTCCTGTTTATGCTGATCAGCTTTGCAGCCTTCCAGTCCGGTCAGAACTTCGAAGACCTTCTGGCGCTGTTCGTGATCGGCCTGATTGGGATCTTCCTGCGCCGGTTCGATTGGTCGCGTCCGGCCTTTCTTATTGGGTTCGTGCTGTCGAACCCGGTTGAGAAGTTTACCAATCAGGCGTTCCAGATTGCCTCATTCCGGTTCCGCAAAAGCTTTGGTGAGGGCATGGAGTATGTCTTCAGCCCGATCGTGATTGTTCTGATCTTGGTCACTGTGGCTTCGGTCATTTTAGGAATTCGGCAGGCTAAGATGATCATGGCCGAAGGTGAAGTCCAGTCTGGCAGCAAGCGCGCGCCGTTGATCTTCCTGCTGGTGATCATGGCCTACCTAATCGCGGCATTGATCAACGCCAACATGATCCCAGACTACAACATGACCGACAAGATCATCCCGTTGGTGATCGGCGGTGTGTCCTTGTTCTGCTGCGTGATCCTGCTGATCCAGATGATGCGGAGACCCGAGGGTGATGCAATCTTTGCCGATAAGGAAATTGCCGGTGAAGATGCGAGCGCACCGCATGGGCTTTGGTCGACGTTGGCGTGGTTTGCAGGTCTTATCGCGGCAACGTGGGTTGTTGGTTTCATCCTAGCCCTGATCGGGTTTCTGATTGCCTTCTTCCGCATTCGAGCCGGTTCAAGCTGGCAGATGACGCTGATCCTGACAGCCTGCGGCATCGGTTTCATGTGCATCATGGCAGGCGCTCTGAACCGGGATTTCCCACCGGGACTGTTGCAAGACATGGTGAGCCTGCCATGGCCACTGAAATGAATGCTCCACTGAGGTCCGGCCTGCGAAGCAGACAGGTCGGACAAAGCTGAAAACACAACAGTTTTTGACGGTTTGTAGAGGAGGGGTTCGAGATGACCCAGACAGCAATCCCGTATATTTTTATGCGTGGCGGCACTTCGCGGGGGCCCTATTTTCGTCGCTCTGACCTGCCCGTGGATATGGACACGTTGGCTGATGTGCTGGTCGCTGCCCTAGGGGCTGGGCAGGCGTTTAACATTGACGGAATCGGTGGCGGTACTGCTGTGACGACCAAGGTAGCCATGTTATCTGTCAGCGATGATGAATGGGCCGATATCGATTATTTCTTCGCGCAGGTTTCGGTTGAGGAAAAGCTGGTCGACTTCAAGCCAACTTGTGGAAACATTCTTTCCGGCGTCGCTCCGGCCGCAATTGAAATGGGTTTGTTTCAGCCTCAAGGCGATGAGACCGTGGTCCGGATACGCGCAGTTAATACGGGTGCGCGAGTGGTTGCCAAAGTGCAGACCCCGGGTGGTGAACTGGCCTATGAGGGCGATGCCGAGATTGCCGGAGTTCCCGGGCAATCTGCACCGGTACAACTGAGTTTTATGGGAGTTGTGGGTTCGGCAACGGGTGCATTTCTGCCCACCGGAAATCTGCGCGATACGGTGCAAGGGGTCGAACTGACCTGTATGGATGTCGCGATGCCTATGGCTATGGCCCGCGCCACCGATTTTGGACTAACTGGGTATGAAAGCGCGGAAGAACTGGACGCCAACCGCTCTTTCTTTGCCCGGATGGAGGCAGTTCGGATCGAAGCCGGGGAACTGATGGGTATGGGGGATGTATCGAAATCGGTAACCCCCAAATTCGGGCTGTTGGCACCAGCCAAAGAGGGCGGAACCCTTGCAGTCCGGTATTTCATGCCATGGAAAACTCACCCGACAATGGCCGTTACGGGTGCGCAGTGCATGGCGTCTTGTGCTTTGACGCCCGGAACCGTCGCTGATGGGTTGTTGGACCGACCTAAGGCAAGCCCGGCTGAAGTTGTGCTGGAACACGCTTCTGGGAAGATTGATGTGCTGGTGGACTTCTCGAATGACGGGGACTTCAACGTAAACTCTGCTGGTCTGGTTCGGACTGCGCGAAAGCTTGCAGATGGGCATGTTTACATACCCGGATCTGTGTGGAGCGGCAGTTGAAACTGGGATCTCCTTTATGTATACTAAGGTATACAATATGAAGGTGCCACGATGAACAATTATTCTGAATGCCTCGATATTGCGCGTCAGGAACTAAGGCTGGCGCAGTCAGTCCTGCGGCGGGACATTGCGGAATACCCGACACCGATCGCCGGGTGCGATGAGCAGTTCAACCATTTGCTGGATCAAAGCGAGCGGGTCCGCAATGCGCTTGCAGCACTCGATACGCTGCATTTTGTGCCGACGCCAAGAAAACTGAACACCGGGCAGGGTGTGGAAAGTCGATGAAGGTTCACATTCTGGATGATTGGTTTGATACACTGCAGGGCTTGCCTTGTTTTGGAAAGCTATCTGACCACGAAGTGAAGATCTGGACAGATCATGTCGAGGATACCGATGAATTGGCGGCACGGTTGCAGGAGGCCGAGGCGTTGGTTTTGTTTCGCGAACGCACCAAGGTAACCCGCGACTTGATCGAAAAGCTGCCGAACCTGAGATTGATAAGTCAGCGCAGCGTGTATCCGCACGTTGATGTGCAGGCATGTTCGGACAATGGTGTTCTGCTGTGTTCAAACATGCATGGTGGAACGCCTTCATATGCTGCAGCCGAACTCACTTGGGCGCTGATCATGGCTGGGATGCGCGATTTACCGGCGCAGATGGCCTCGGTCAAAGCGGGGCGGTGGCAGGCCGGAGTTGGCAAGACGCTGAGAGGGCGGCAGCTGGGACTGTACGGCTATGGCCGTATCGCACGCGCTGTCGCGGGCTACGCCGAGGCATTTGGAATGAATGTAGTCTGGTGGTCCTCAGATGAAGGCCGGGTTCGGGCGCAGGCAGATGGTGTTCAGGTCGCCGCGAACCGCGAAGCTTTCTTTGCTAACAGCGATGTTGTCTCGATCCATGTTCGCCTGAAGCCAGGCACAAACGGCATCATTACTGCGTCGGACTTCGCACACATGAAGCCGGGATCACTGTTTGTGAATACATCCCGTGCTGGCCTTATTGCAAAAGGGGCATTGCTTGGGGCGCTGAATGCCGGCCATCCCGGGAAGGCCGCAATCGATGTCTTCGATTCCGAACCCCTCAATGATCCGAAAGACCCCTTGCTTTCGCATCCAAATCTGATTGCGACGCCGCATATCGGCTTTGTGACCGAGGATGAGTTCGATCTGCAATTTTCGGACATTTTCGATCAAGTGAACGCCTACGCTGCAGGCGCTCCGGTTCACATGATCAACCCCGAGGTTTGGACCAGCGCAGGATAAGGTTGGCCGCTATCGGCGCACCGATGATTACCAACACGATCCTTGTCAGATGATGCGTGATCACAAAGCCCAGATCCGCGCCTGAGACGATGGCCAGAACTGTCATTTCTGCCTGCCCGCCGGGGGCAAAGGCCAAAAATGCCTCGACCGGTTGGCCCAGCCCCAAGGTGGTGACAACGGCGGTGAAAGCGGCTGCCAGAACGGCGAGGACAATGACATAGGCGAAGCCCGCCGCTACCACACGGCGTAGTTCGACCCATGTGACACCTACGAATTTCACGCCGATTCCGCAGCCGATAAAGAACTGAGCCGCAAGGATGGCCTCGCGAGGCGGTCGGGTGTGAATGAAGTCGCCCAGTGACAACGCAGCCGTCAGGATCATTGGCCCTAGAATCGACGCTCCGAACAAGCCGATCCGCTCACCGCCTTTCCAGCCGACAAAGGCAGCAAGAACCATCAGCGCCAATTCATGTATCGGCAGGTTGCGCGCGGGCTCTCCGATTGGGTTGGTGAGTTGGGCGTCGTAAAACACCGTAAGAAACAGAGGGGCCAGCGTTACAATAATCAGAACGCGGGTTCCGTGGATCAGGGACAGCGTTCGCGGGTTAGCGCCAGCCTCGGCCCCGAAGATGATCATATCCTGCAATCCGCCGGGCATGGCCGCGTAAAACGCGGTCGTGGTATCAAAGCCCCAGACCTTGCGGAAGAATGGCACTCCGACCAGCGCGATCAGCAGGATAAAGAACGGGATCAGTGCAATCGAAGCTGCCATCTTCGGCAGTTCTGCAAATAGGGCTGGGGTAATCGAAGCCCCTACAGCCACGCCGAGTATGGTGCGCGCCGCAATCGAGACCTGACCAAAGCCTTCCATTGGAGCATGAGCCAGAGCCGCGATCAGACACGCGCTCATCGGGCCGAACAGAAAAGGCAATGGCAGATCCAACGCCCAGAATAGCCCTGTGCCAAGAAGTGCCAAGCCCAGTGTTAGGGCCCGCTTCGCTAGGAGAGAAGGTGTTTTGTTCTGGGTGGGCAAAGTGCAGCTTCCGACAATATTGACTCACTATGTATCCAAATGTATACAAATGGACGCAAGAAGACAAGTGAGCTCGCGATGACCATTCAGGACGACCCCGTACAGCCTGGCCCGCAAGGCAATTCGGCGTATCAACGCCTGTTGGATGAGATTCGCGAGGGCACCCTTCTGCCCGGCGAGCGCCTGCGCGAGATTGAGCTGTCTGAACGGTTGGGTGTCAGCCGAACACCGGTGCGCGAGGCGATCCGGCAGCTGGAGACCGACGGCCTGGTCACGCATGTACCGCGGCAGGGAGCGACCGTCCGCAGTCTGGATTACGCCGAGGTGATGGAACTCTATGAGATGCGCGCAGTGCTCGAGGGCACTGCGGCCCGTCTAGCAGCGCGTGCGGCGTCGGATGTCGAATTGGACGAATTGGATGTTTTGAATGATCGTTTGGCAGAGGCTGGCACAGGTCCAGACGCGGCTCGGATCAACCGGATATTTCATGCCACACTTTTGGATGCAGCCAAGAACCGATTTCTCGCGAAATCCATGTTGTCCTTGCAGAAGGCGCTGCTGATCCTTGGGCCGTCGCAATTGTTGGACGGAGATCGGGCCGAAGCGGCAGTCGCTGAACATCGGCGTATCATGGCCGCGCTGAAGGCACGTGATGGCGCGGCGGCCGAGACAGAAATGCGCGGGCATATTCAGGCCGCACAACGAATGCGTATCCGGGCGTTGCAGGAACGCGATCGGACAACCGACGAAAATCACTAGGTAGACAGGATATGGCCACCCAAAAGGAAGCTTACGATATCGCTGTGATCGGTGGCGGGAACGCTGCTTTGTGCGCCGCGATGACCGCCGCGGAAGCCGGTGCCCGCGTTCTGATACTGGAAACCGCACCAAAACCCTATCGCGGAGGAAACTCGCGCCATACGCGCAATTTTCGCTGCATGCATGGTGGCCCTTTGGGCCCGTTGATCGAAGAGTATAGCGAAGACGAATATCTCGCGGACTTGATGAAGGTCACCGGCGGCAAAACTGACGAGCATCTGGCCCGCCTCGCGATCCGCACTTCCGAGGAATGCCTGCCATGGATGGAAGAGCACGGTGTCAGGTTTCAACCCTCTCTTTCCGGAACACTTTCTTTGGCGCGGACAAATGCCTTTTTTATGGGAGGCGGGAAGTCTCTGGTGAATGCTTATTACCGAACTGCGGCGGGTTTGGGTATCGATGTTTTGTATGAAGCCGCCGTCACGCATTTGGAGCTGAACGGGGATCGGATCGAATGGGTCGACTATACCTATGAAGGTCAAAACCACCGGATAATGCCAAAGGCAGTCATCGTCGCCTCGGGCGGGTTTCAGGCCGATACGGATTGGCTGACCCGTGCATGGGGTGAGCCTGCAAAAAACTTTCTGATCCGAGGCACTCCTCATAACCGAGGCGTGGTCCTGGCTGATCTTCTGGACCAAGGCGTCGAGAGTGTTGGCGACCCGACCCAATGCCACGCCGTTGCTATTGATGGGCGTGCACCGAAATTTGACGGTGGTATTGTCACCCGTCTGGATTGCGTGCCGTTTTCGATCGTCGTGAACAAGGATGCCGAGCGCTTCTACGATGAGGGCGAGGATGTCTGGCCCAAGCGCTATGCAATCTGGGGGCGCTTGGTGGCAGCCCAACCAGATCAAGTTGGCTATGTGATCATCGACGCCAATTCGTTGAATCTGTTCATGCCGTCGGTGTTTCCACCGCTGAAGGCAGATACGTTGGAAGAACTGGCCGGGATGATGGGCCTGCCTGCCGGAAAGTTGACCGCAACAATCGCTGAATTCAACGCCGCCTGCGGAGATACAAGCGCCTTTCATCCGACAGAGCTGGACGGCGTTTCAACATCTGGCTTGAACCCGCCCAAGACCAACTGGGCGCGTCCGATCACCGAGCCGCCATTTTACGGTTATTCGCTGCGTACGGGCGTAACCTTCACCTATTTGGGCCTCAAAGTCGACGATGCCGCGCAATGTTCGAGCGCCGACGGCAAGATCAAAAACATGTGGGCGGCTGGCGAAACCATGGCGGGCTCGATCCTTGGGCAAGGCTATCTAGCCGGTTTCGGCATGACCATCGGAACCGTCTTTGGACGCATCGCAGGACGTGAGGCCGCCGCTTATGCAAACTGAATTGATACAGGAAGCCCGCCGTCAGGCTGAAATTTGCAACGCCTGCCGCTATTGCGAGGGCTATTGTTCGGTCTTTCCGTCGCTTCATGCGGAACGCGCGTTCTCGGATGGGGACATCACGCAACTGGCCAACCTGTGCCACAACTGCCGCGGCTGCTACTACGCCTGCCAGTACACAGCCCCGCACGAGTTCGACCTGAATTTGCCGAAGGCTCTGGCCGAGGTACGGAGGGACAGCTGGGAAAGCTTCGCATGGCCGCAGCCGCTGGCGCGCCGATTTCACACCCAGGGCGGGGCGATTGCGCTGGCACTTGTGGTCGGATTTGCCCTGTTGTTCTGGGCAATTCGCGCGATAGGTTCTAGCGGAGGGGACGGGTTTTATGCCGTTCTGTCGCATAATGCGATGGTTGCGATTTTTGCTCCGGCATTCTTGCTGCCACTCTTTAGCATTGCCATCAGCCTAAGGCGCTATTGGGCCGAGGTGGGGGGAAAACCCATCAAAATGGCGGACCTGCTGGCCGCCTTCAAACGAGCGGGTAAAATGCAGGATCTTGCCGCAGGTCATGGTGAAGGCTGTAATTTTGAAGACGAAGACCGGTTCAGTCAGGCGCGACGTCATATTCACCACGCGATCATGTATGGCTTCCTGCTTTGCTTCGCGTCGACCTCGATTGCAACGGTTATGCATTATGGCTTTGGAATGCATGCGCCGTACGGGTTCTGGTCTTTGCCCAAACTATTCGGAATCTCCGGCGGTGTGTTGTTGACAGTGGGTTGCTGCGCCATGGCAATTCTCAAGCAAAGGTCCGATCGCAATCTCGGTGATGCTTCGGCATGGGGCGGCGATATCGGTTTCATCCTGTTGCTGGGATTCGTCGGTTTTAGCGGACTTGCTCTTTACGCTTTCGGATCAACGGCTTTGATGCCCGCGTTGCTTGCTATTCATCTTGGATCGGTCCTGACATTCTTCCTGCTAACGCCCTACACCAAGATGGCCCACGGTTTCTATCGGCTTGCTGCTCTTATCAAAGATGCGCAACGGAAAAGTGATAGTTACTAGGCTGCGGCGACCCTGTCGCCCCTTGGGAAGCGGTAGAAAAGTATACTTAAATCGCAGCTTGAGGTCTGACTTTGGGATCAGACAGGGCGGTCCCACCTTGGTGTCGTTGAAGCAAATTGCCCTCCTGAATGTAGAGCGCAATCACGATCATGATTCAGCCTAGCGACCGGCACCTCTAGATCGCGCAGCCCGGGCCGATAATGGCCCGGGCCACCCCCAGTTTGCTTTAGCTGGCCAGGCCGCAGGAGGAAGAGTCGCTGTTGTTGGTGGTGTCTGTCTCCGTCACACCATCGGCCGGATTGGCATTGACGGTGATCTTGAAGGGGATCTGCTCGCCACCTTTGACCTCGTCCGGGAATTCGAGCGATAGCGTGGTCTCATCCCCGTTTGGCCCCAGTGCTGGTGTCGGCAGATCGACCACCACGCCGCTCTGGAAGAAATCGACCCGCGTGGTCGAAGGCCCGGCAGCCCCTGCACCAATGTTACGCACGATGATCCTCAACTTGCGCGGCTCCTCACAATACCAAGCCGGGAAGGGCGGCGGGCCGGGCGGGAAGGGCTGCACCGGGATTAGGTCCGGCTTGTCCTCGGGTGGGGGCGGCGGCGGAGGTGGCGGTGGCGGGGGCGGTACCTTTTTGATCAGCCGAGGCACGACCGGTTCGACATCGATGGTTTCCACTTCGCCTTCACCATGGGCGGCGGTGTAGACCGCGACCACGTCCAGCGGTGTTTCGCTGTCGATAAAGACAAACCCTTTTAAGAAACAGCATTCGGCCACCCGCAGGTGTCGTGCCACATCTTCGCAATCGATCTCCATCGATTCCCAGGGACCGAGTTTGTTCTTCGTTCTGGCCGAGACATTGCCCGGTTTTTCGTTTGGCAAGGCCGACGACACCCGTTTACGAAAACGCACAGCATCGCCGCTGCCGTTTCCGATGTTGATTGCTGTGTGATAGCGGCCCTGGGACAAAATGCGGCCCTTGGAACAGCCGCAGACGAACTTGACGGCGTAACGATAGGTCATCTTCGTTTCTTCCTCCTCGCAGCAAGGGGTGTCATCTTCGTCGCGGTTCACCTCCATTCGGCGAAGGGCGACGTTGTTGTCACCAAGCGCCAGTCGATCGACAGGCAGACTGCCTGCAATCGTCTCGACATTGCTGCGGTCTTCTGGCGTATCCACGCTGGCAAGAATGTATTCCTCGCACAGGTCCTCGGGGCACCATGGGATCGGGCCGACGATCACTTCGTCGCCATAATGCACTGACTGGCCGATAGGTTCGCCTACGATCAGCGGATTCCAGTCATCGGGCCATGTGGTGCCCTTGCCTTCCATCGCGCGGGCTAATGACAAAGTCACTGATTGGGCTGGGGAGTTGCCGCGATTGCCGATCCGGACATACAGATAATTCTCGACGCAGCGGCGCGGAGTCTCGTGGTCGGTGCCGCCGTCAGGGCGGTGCCGATTCCAGATGCCGGGAGCATTGTTGCCCGGTTGGTGCCAAGGGTATTCACCCTGTCGTCCGTCATCAATGAAGACGTCAACATCAGGCGGGGATCCGTTGTAGAGCGCCTGTTTCTCAAAGCCCCAGCGTACCACTTTGTGTGCCCAGCCTCCGGCTGCACCGTCGAATTGAGCAGTGTTCTCGTCTGATTCCTGCAAGGCGCGGGAAAAACCTTCGACTGTGTTGGGCACGATCCCGGCCAAAAGCGGCACCGCCTGCAGGATCAGATAGATCGTGTAGCGGCTGGCATGCAGCCTGTCGTCCAGTTCTGTGGAATCACCTCCGAGAGATCGATAGATTCGGCCCAAAGTAGTGGCATTGATCTCGGTCGACCGATATCCGCCCACGTCCATCGTGCCACCCCAGCCCCAACCCGAGGCGACCGACCGATCCCATCGCCGGGTGATTAGGTTGCTGAAGGGGAAGGTACGGAAACGATCCGGCGCAATACCTTGAGGATCGTAAAGTATTGCCGCCAGCGCGTCACCAAAGCCATGACAAAAGCCGAAATTGGGCCAATTGAGATGATCCCATAGCACCGCGTGCCCGAATTCATGCGCCGATACGCGCGAGTCTGTGGCCATGCCGACTGTGGACCCATTTGCCGCAAGCGCATAACGAAAGCGTAGTACACCATTGCCTATGGCATTGCCTGGCGCCTGAGCATTCACCGGTCCTGCAATGGGATTGAACCAGCGGTGATCAACATCCACCGGGAAGGTCACCCCGTCGAAATAGCTGGGCAGATCGAAGCCCAAAGACTGGACGAAGCGATACAGGAAATCATGGTTGTAGTACGCACAGACCGCCGCGAAATCGTCGCTGTCGGCGGGATAATCAAAGATCGATGCGGCACCGGCGTTTTCAGTCGGTGGGGCGATGTTCGGTGTATCGAGATCACGTACCGCCACCAATTCGCCGCTTAGTTCCACCGGTGCGCCTCCGCCCGGTAATATCAACCGTTCCAGCGCCACCAGTTCGCGTTGCGCATCCAAAAGCGCAACCGGGGCCGTCGGATCAAGCTCTGAATCTCCTGAAAGTGATATCGGGTCGTCTGTGAAGACGTAACCCGAAACACACCCCACCAATGGCCGGATGTAAAGCACCGCGCCGGTCTCCCAATCGACCAATGCTCGCCAGTTCAGCTCTCCGTAGTCGGGAATTTTGCAGCCAAAATGCACAAGGCTTACGAAACGCCATTCGCCGTCCTTGATGCCCTTTGGTACACGACCGATCTCTGGCAGCGGGGTTAACTCGGCCCCTTCGATCTCGCCCGGTTCTTTGTGTGGCAGGCGATGTTCTGCGTCGTAGCGATAGACAAAGTCCCGGGTGTCATTAACCTTAAATTTTGTAAACTTGGCCCCTTTCACAGCTTCGCGCAGAATCGCGCCAGCTTGTTTGTCGCGGCCAGCAGGCGGAGTAGGGGCGTTGCTGAGTTCGATATCGGCAGCAACACTTGAGGACGAACCGGTGACCACATTGTCTGGGCCGGCCATGCGTAGTGTCAGACCTCGCTCCCAGACCGGGATGCCGTGATGTGTCTGACGAAATGTGTAGACCAGAAAGGACTGTACTGCCTTGGCTTCTTCCAGCCGCAGCTTGCTGCCCTCCTCGCGATTATACTTGCCTGAAACACTCTCGCCGAGCCTGTCAAGAAAATCGGGCTTTATCCGGTAAAGCCCCGCCACTTCGGCGGCATAAGCCTGCGCCACATCCAGCGCACTGGTTCCTTTAGAACGCCCTCGAAGAGGGTCGCCATGATGCTGAAGTCCAATGATTGCGCCGTCTGGCGCGCGTTCAAATACTGTTTCCGGCATGTCTGCCTCCGTTCAAAAGCATTCTGAAACGCTGGCCCAGAGGCCCCGGATCGCCCGGCCGAACGGCAAAAAAAGAACTTGTTGTAATAAAAAAAGAATAACGAAGCGCGATGGCCGGAGAGACCCAGCGGCGATCCTGCCAACAAAGCTATCGTAACATTTATTGTCGATTCCCGCAAAAATCTGCCCGCTAAGCCGGAAGGCGCGATCACCTTTGTTTTGCTATCGCCGCTCACCCGAGGCTCTCGGTCAATGCGAGCTGTAGGTGCAGGTATGTAACGGTTAGCGCCGTACAACTGGCATCGAATTTGCAACGCCATAGCGAATGTAATCACTGTGTTGCTGAAGAAGAGGGTCATCAGACTAGGAAGCTAGGAATAACCACACGCTCTCTCAGCACCCTTGTGAAATGTTACGGGGCGTCCTTGGCCCCTCTGTGTAAGGTATATCTCGACTGCCTCTGACAACAGTATAGAGGCAACAGAAGTCTCGTTCAGTACAACTGGCGTTGCGGCAGAATTGGCTGCGCCGAGTCGTAACATGTGCTTTCCAGGCACTTGCATATCCTGCGACCTCAGATGAAACCAATATTCATCCAGTTGATCGACTGCTCTTCTTGTTCTCGTCGCCTATACGTTTGCCGAGTGAGCACGCAAAGAAAATGCGATCCAAGAAGAAAAGTAATAGCGGCAAAGCTCCTTGTGGATGCGGTGACTGAAGAAAAAACACCTTCTTTCACAAAGGTGTACTTCGGCGAAATGGTCTCTGAGATGGTCTACCGCTCCAACCTACGTTAAAAGCTGGAGTGAAACCAAGAGTTTACCTGAGGAAGTGGTGCCCGGGGGCGGAATCGAACCACCGACACGAGGATTTTCAATCCACTGCTCTACCCCTGAGCTACCCGGGCACGGGAATGGCGTTTGCCATTGGGTGGAGGCCTTCTATGACTTGCCACAGGCGGTGTCCAGAGGCTTTTTGACATTTTTTCAATGCGGGAGGGACGTGGGGCTTTCGGTTGGTTCCGAGGTCGTCTCGGCGTCTTCTTCACGTTGCGATGGCACCGCATAAGAACCGTTTAGCCATTTTGCCAGATCGATATCCGCGCAGCGTTTGGAGCAGAATGGTCGAAAGGCCTGCTGGGTATCTTCTCCGCAGATCGGGCAGCTCATTTCAGGATCTCCGTCAATGGGATACGACCACGTTTGCGCTGTAGTTCGAAATGGCCAAGCGGGGTCCAACCGGCCAGGATCGTCTCGTCAGGATCGGACTTGAATGCCGACCGCAAGGCCGACTCGAAACCCCTCCGGTCTTTCTTGGGCATCGGTGCAAGGTCCAGAGTGATCTGCCCCCCCAACCCGCGCACGCGCAGGGCGCGCGGCAGGGCTTTGGCGCAGGCGAAGTTAGCTTTGGTTCCCGCCGCGAGAGATGTGTCGGCGCCGGTGTTCACATCCACCGCAACCAGCGCGCGGGTCGGTTGGATATAGAGGTGTCCTCCACCGGGAAGCGTTTCGGAAATCCCCTTTGCTGTATCGAGCGCATCAACGACACCGTGGTCCTCAAATCCGCCGGATGCGGTCACGACCTCTGCCGGGTCCGTCCAATCACGCCAGGCCAGGATATGCGGACCATCGCCCTCGCTCAGCAATTCTGGTTCACTGCCCGTATCAGCCAATACCTGCTCGGCAAGTGCCAACATGGCAGAGATATCTTCAGCGATTTCATCTGCATCCGCCGTCTGACAGCACGAGCGCAGGATCAGGCCGTGCGTGCTGTCTCCCATTTGCTCATGCGCGATTTCGAGAAGTTGGTCGCGCATATCTTCATCACGGATACGGCGCGAGATGTTCAGGCCGGGCGCGTCAGGTGTCACGATCGCAAAGCGGCTTTTGAACAAAATACGGTTCGAGACGGGTATGGCTTTGCCGGGCTCGGCATATCCGGTCACCTGCACCAGTAGCAAAGCGCCGGGTGCCAACCCTTTGACTTGCCTCAGAAAAGCCGGGCCGTCGGGTGTGGTGAGAAACATGCCGCCCTGACCTTTGACCGGGCGATCGGCGCGGGCGCGGTAGATCGTACCTGGCGCAGGGGCATCTGTGGCGATCAGGAAATCGTCGAGAATACCATCCACCATCAGAGCTGCAGCTTCGCGTTCCTGAATATGATCCAGAATGATGGTACGACCCTTCATGATACCTCGCGATATAAGGGATAACCGATGCCTTGCAGCAGTGCAGCCGTTTCGGATAAGGGCAGGCCGACGATACCGGTGAACGAGCCTGAAATCCACGGGATGAATGCACCGGCAGGGCCTTGTATTGCATAGGCTCCGGCCTTGCCCTGCCAGTCATCCGTCGCAAGATAGGCATTGATTTCGCTGTCAGACAGACGTTTCATCTTTACCTGAGAAACCACGTCACGCTGGAGGATTTTATCCCCGCGCCGCACAGCGACCGAAGTGATCACCCGATGGCGTCGGCCGGACAGGGCGTGCAGAAACTCAGCAGCTTGTCCCGCGTCTTCGGGTTTGCCAAGAATGCGGCGACCCAGTGCGACCGTAGTGTCAGCACATAAGGTGATATCATCGCTATCAGCTTGAACAGCCTGAACTTTTTGCCGGGTGATGCGGCTACAATAGGGGGTCGGCAGTTCGCCATTCAGCGGCGTTTCATCGATATCCGGCGGACGGATCGCATCGGGCTGAACGCCAAGCTGCGCCAGCAGGTCCAGCCGCCGCGGGCTGCCCGATCCGAGGATAAACGCCATGTACGAAGCGTTACTTGAAGCGATAGTTGATCCGACCCTTGGTCAGATCATATGGGGTCATTTCGACCTGAACTTTGTCGCCGGCCAGAACACGGATGCGGTTCTTGCGCATCTTGCCTGCCGTATGTGCGATGATCTCATGGCCGTTTTCCAGCTCGACCCGAAACGTCGCATTAGGCAGGAGTTCCTTCACGACACCGGGAAATTCGAGCGTATCTTCCTTGGCCATGTTGTCTCCATCATTAGGTTGCACCTGCAGAATCTGCAGATCGTGCGCTTAAATGAGCCTATTTCGGCCTTATTTCAAGGGCGAAGTCACCTAAAGGGGTGATATTGTGACTGAATCGACCCGAGCGTCTTGCTCGGTCCAGTGCGTGCGGTTCAACACCCACCCGTCTGCGCGGACGTTTGCAATTGTGGACAGGTCGGCCTCGGCATAGGTCCAGCCGGCGGTATTCAGCGTGCCCTCGGCAAGCACTCCCGTCGGTGGGAACCCGATATCGGGCGGGCCAAACACGCCACCCATGCCGGTATTCATGTCGACTGCTTCGGACCATTCATTGCCGCCAACTAACGATGACATTACCGTAACGCATTGATTTTCAAGGGCACGAGACATGGCGCCGATCCGCACACGCCAATACCCGGACAGGGCTTCGGTGCAGGATGGTACGAGGATCAAATCGGCCTCGCTCAGGGCCCGGCCCAAGAGAGGGAACTCACTGTCATAGCAGATCAGAACGCCGATTTTACCCAATGCGGTATCAAACAGTTTCAACGAACCGCCCGGGGCGATGTCCCAGGCCTCGCGTTCAAACCGTGTCATGATCTGCTTGTCCTGATGATCGAGACGACCGTCAGGAGCGTAGAACACTGCGCGGTTCACCGGGCGCCCTGGTCCGTCGATGACCGGGGCGGAAGCCCCCAGAATGTATGTGTTGTACATCTTTGCAAGGCGCGAATGCACAACTTGTACATCTTCCATCCGGTCGGAAACCGCCCGGATTGAGCGTTCGAGATCACCGGCCACCTTAGGGCCGTCGAGCGTCGACAACTCCATTGCGCCATATTCGGGAAAGACCAGAAGGTCGGCACCTTGTCCTGCGGCCTCGGAAACCCATGCCTCAAGCTTGTCTTCATATTGAGCCCAACTATCGAGCCAATCGAGGTCGTAGGCGGCGGTGGCGATTTTCATTCCCGAGTCCTATGTCTGGTCGCTGCGCGACACTAGAACAGCAGATCGTCCAGGGCTACTGCAATCGCGGCACGGGTGATTCTGAAACCTATGTTGCGACTTACTGTTTCGAGGCGGGTGTGTGTTTATTGGCAGGCTTTCTCGGCCGCCGGTGCAGAGATTGCATCGAATGGCTGATCAGAGGTCGATTTGACCTATCGAAGAACCTGAACGAAACAGGCAAGGAACTCCACCTCGGGCATCAACTTTGCAACTTCTTCAAGCGCGCGAAGGGGCAGTTTTACATCAAGAACATTGGCCCCGGGGATATCGACTCACAGAAACAAGGCGTTGTCATTTGTAACGGCATCGTGCACCAAGGATGCGGCCAGAAGGGCAAATCCGGGGATCAGGTATGTCGTCGATCCGGTCGGTCAGGCTGGTTTGCGAAATCCCGAAAAAGCGGTGAAACGCCTTGTCCAGACCTTCGTGAATCTCGAACCCTTCATCGAAAGCGAGGAAGGCGAACCCCAGTGTAATCAGCAGCCAGATAATATGCTTGCGTTGCAGGAAAACCTGAAAATTAGCCAAGGCGACTTAATGGACGCGATCAGGCTGTCGCAAAACGGTCACTAACACGCGCTCTGATCTTCGGTAAACTGCGGCTCAATCGGGGCTTCAAGTTCATTTTGGGTGTGGATGTCGGGCTTGATTACCGGATCGGATCACTCGGGATTTTCCGTACGGAACAGGGCCCATGCGTCCTGCGAGGTGCCGTCCGGCTTGGTGCATATACCCACCTGACCCGAACCAGTGTCTTTGATCTTGTAGCTGCCGCCGATCTCAAGGCAGTAGGCTGCTGCGGGGTTCACCACCTGATGCGTTTTTCCATGTGCCTTGCGGTACAGCTCCCATGCATCGGCGGACGTACCGTCGCTCAGTGCGCAGCGAGACGTGGTCAGGTCATATTCGCCTCCAATTGAGCCACAGTACACGGCGGCGGGATTTGCAAGGCCGACCGGCTTGCTGCCATCCGCGCCCGCATGGTGTTCGCGAAAATAGGTCCAGGCATCGATCCGGGTGCCGTCGGGCAATTGGCAGATACCGCTCTGACCGTCCGGGCCGTCATGTATACCGTAGAGCCCGCCTTGCGCGATGCAATATGTTGCCGCGGGATTGGCCAGACCGGTGTTGGCAGAGCTTGCGGCGGGCAGGGCCATTGAAAAGGCCATCGTCAGGGTCGCAATCGTGCCTGCGGAATTCAATAGACGCTTTGTCATGGTCACCTCGCAACATTGTGGACAGGGCAGGTTCTGAGGATTTTCGCCGTTTTGCAGATCGATCCGGTCCTGCACGGATACTTGGATCAGAGTTGTTCCACCTTGATCGAGTCTGCGGGATAAAAGGCCAAGTGATCCTTGATTTCGGCCACCGCGTCGATCGGGTTTTCATAACTCCAAGCGGCGTTTTCGGTGACTGAGGATTTGTTTACGATCGAGAAATGCGTGGCGTCTCCCTTGCCTGCGCATTGGGTGACTTTGTTGGTCCGATCTAGAAAGGCCATCGCAATGTCCGCACGCGGGAAGTAGATAACCGGGTCTTTGTCGCCTTCCAGAAGTTCCAGCGCGTTGTTGGTTTCACCCAAAATCGCGCCGCCTGAGCGGACGCTCCATTTGCCCGGTGCTTTGCGGATCGTGATGGTGTCTGTCATTCCTGTTCCTTCCCTCGTCGTGTCAGGGCTTCTCCTCTGCCCAAACTATGTAACAATCCGGTGTCAGACCGGTGCGGTTGCGGCATCCAACCACAGTTGAGCGGCGTCGCCCAGCCTTGGCCGGACTTTTTCCGCCACGTCGCGGTGATAGGCGTTCAGCCAAGCACGTTCCTCTCGTGTCAGCATATCGACTACAATCAAACGCCTGTCGATTGGGACATAAGTCAGCGTACGCCAGTTCAGCATGGCGCGTTCGTCGTCACCGTTGGGCAGGTTTGGGGCCTCTTCCACTACGACAAGGTTCTCAAGCCGGATGCCAAAAGCACCCTCGCGGTAATATCCCGGCTCGTTCGACAGGATCATACCCGGCTCAAGCGGGACATGGCTGACCCGAGACAGGCGCTGAGGGCCCTCATGCACGCTGAGATAGGTACCGACCCCATGACCGACCCCATGGTTGAAATCCTGCCCGGCCAGCCATAGCGGCAGCCGCGCTACGCATTCGATATCGCGTCCTGCCAAGCCAACAGGCCAGCGTAGCATCGACATGGCGATCATGCCTTTGAGGACGCGTGTAAAGCAGGCCTTCTCCTCATCCCCAACATCGCCGATTGCAATTGTGCGGGTGATATCGGTGGTGCCGTCCAGATATTGCCCACCGCTGTCCAGCACCAGCAGGTGACCGTTTTCCAGCCTGCTGTCGATTTCCTCGGTCACGCGATAATGCATGATGGCCCCGTTCGGCCCGGTGCCCGCGATGGTGTCGAATGAGATATCCTGCAGCGCGTTGTCCCGGCGGCGGCTTTCTTCCAGCCGCGTTACTACCTGTGTCTCGGTCAGGGTGCCGGGCTTCTGCGCGTCCAACCAACACAGCAGTTCGATCACCGCTGCGGCATCTCGCAGATGTGCCTCGGCCGTGCCTGCGATTTCGGCCGGGTTCTTGCGGGCTTTGGGCAGGGCGCAGGGATCGCCGCCATCGACCATACGGTCCCCCAACGCATCCGCTACGATCTGCGGAACCGTTCCCGGATCGACCTGTACCTTGCCTTCAAGTGCCTCAACCGCTGTCAGGAACGCGTCGGGTTGGTGTTGGGTGACCTGCGGGACCAGATGATCCTTCAGCCCGTTCAGTTTGGCAGCGGCCATGAACAGATCCACCCGCCCATCACCGTGCAGGATGGCAAAGCCATGGGCCACAGGGTTGTATGCGATGTCCGCGCCGCGGATATTCAACAACCACATGATCGAATCCGGCAAGGTGATCACCGCTGCCGCGCGATCTGCGCTCTGCAGGTCACTCGCGAGGCGCTTGATTTTGCTCTCGGCGCTTTCACCTGCAAATTCAATCGGATGTGCCCTGACAGGATTCATCGGAGGGTCGGGTTGATCCGCCCAAATTCGGTCTACAAGGTTATCACAGCGCACCAGTTCGACGCCGCTGCCTTCAAGCTCTTTCTGTGCAGACGAAATCTGTCCCGCAGCGTGGAGCCACGGATCAAACCCGACTTTGCCGCCATTTGGCAATTGCTCTTTCAACCAGGCGCTCAGGCTGACATCTGGCCATGGGACCGGCGTGTAATCCTGTGCGACCTGGGCCTTTACCTGAGTGCGATAGCGCCCGTCGATGAAAACCCCGGCAATGTCCGTGAGCGCCGCGCAAAACCCCGCAGAACCGGTGAATCCGGTAAGCCAGGCCAGCCTTTCGTCCCGAGGGGCCACATATTCACCCTGATGCGCATCCGCACGCGGGATCAGGAAGCCCTGCAGGCCTTCGCGCGCCAGCTCGTCCCGCAAAGCGGCCAGTCGTGGTGGGCCTTGCTCGGGGCGTGCGGTCACTTCGAAACTCTGGAACATGGGCGGCCTCATTCGTCGGTCTTGCTGCGCGCAAACCTGCGGCCTGCGGTAGGAAATGTCCAGCGCCCCGGCGCACACTATTCTTCTGTCTCAAGAAAGCGTTGAATGGCCTGGATATACGGGTTGTAGGCCTCATTTCCAGGCAATGGTATCTGGTTGCCGGTCTCAAGGATCACGAGCGAGGCATTGGGGATTCCAGCCGCCAGTTTGCGCGCCTCGGACAGGGGGTGAACGGCTGTGTGCCGCCCGTGCAGAACCAGAGTGGGGCATTGCACCATCGGAAGAAGTTGCAGCACCGAGGTGCTATTGGCGATGTCACGGTAGTGAAGTCTTTCCTCGCTTGAATAAAGTGTCTGCAATTCATTGACCATGTGCCGAACGCTATCCAGCGGACCTTCTGGAAAATAGCTGAATTCAGCGCCCATAGCATAGCCGCTGCCCGGCGTGTTCCAGCCTTCCGCGATCAGTGACCGGATCGAGTCGGGTTGTTTGGTATCTTCCCGGTAATCTCGCCCTTCTGCCCATCCGCCGGAGATAATCAGCTTGTCAATCCGCTCGGGGTGCCTTGCGGCGAAGTGTAGGGCAGGGAAGGTGCCGCCCATTTCACCGAGAATGGAAAAGCGGTCAAACCCCGCTGCATTCACGACGGTCAGGATTTCTTCTATTCTGCGGTCATACACCGCCTGATGGTCGATGTTTGAGCTGACGTCATTGTCCTTGTTGTAGCGTAACAGGCGGAAACGGTTTGCCATGTCCTGCAACCGGGTACGCTCGGACGGGATGCGCCATTCCGCCTCCAGATCGTGCACGACCGAACCGATGCGCAGCAGCGGCAACCCATCACCGGAAAGCGTGTATGGAACAGCGCGGCCCTTCGCACCGCGCGCGTAACGCAGCCGTTGTGTATGGTTTTCTACGCCTGAACTGGTGTCTGCGTCGCAGATCACATCCGCCGCCATTTGCAACCCGCGCCGTACGACTGTCCGAATGATCCGCTGCGCTTTGCCATCATCGCCGACTGCTTTACGCGCCGCTGCGATACGTGCGCTGATGGTAGAATCCGAGACAAAGCGGCCGCTCCATACCCGCGCGATGATCTCGTCCCGGGGCACCAGCTTACCTGGGTGCTGGGCCAAGAGGACCAACAGATCGAATACCTGAGGTTCGATTGCGACGGGCTCACCCCGGCGGGTCAGGACGTGTCGATCCACATCCAGAATACAGTCTGCAAACTCATAGCGCATGGGGCAAATACACTCCGTTTCTCGCGGAACGACAAGGTTCAACAACAATCTCAAGGGTTTCTAGGGCGTATCTCAGGACCAGCTACAAGCAGGCCGGGCAGGGTTTGGACACTATCCAAGCAGATAAACAGGAGAACGAATGATGTTCCTGCCCTTCGATATAGCGCTTATGCGCTATCCGTTGCGCCACCATAAGCAAAGTCGCCTTCAGCGGTGCAAAAACTGGCTTGGATGGCACTAAGTCTGCACTGTCGAAGCAGGGCCGTCAACTGGCCCGCTTCATCCCCATCACGCGCGCGCGGGCGCGCGGGTCGCTGTCGAACAGTGCGGCCAACTGCTCGGTCATAGCACCTGCAAGCTGCTCGACATCGGTGATCGTGACGGCGCGGTCATAATACCGTGTCACGTCATGGCCGATCCCGATGGCCAGCAATTCCACCATCTTGCGTTTTTCCACCATCGCAATCACGTCGCGCAGGTGTTTTTCCAGATAGTTCGCCGGGTTCACGCTGAGCGTTGAATCATCGACCGGAGCGCCATCCGAGATCACCATCAGGATCTTGCGGGCCTCACGCCGCGCGAGCATCCGGCGATGCGCCCATTCCAGCGCCTCACCGTCGATGTTTTCCTTCAGCAGGCCCTCTTTCATCATCAGACCCAGATTGGGTCGCGCGCGACGCCATGGGGCATCGGCGCCTTTGTAGATGATGTGGCGCAGATCGTTCAGACGCCCCGGTTGTTGCGGGCGGCCATCGTTCAGCCACGCCTCGCGCGCCTGACCGCCTTTCCAGGCCCGGGTGGTAAAGCCCAGAATCTCGACCTTGACGTTGCAACGTTCCAGCGTCCGCGCCAGGACATCTGCACAGATCGCGGCAATCGAGATCGGACGGCCCCGCATCGAGCCGGAATTGTCCAGAAGCAGCGTCACCACTGTATCGCGGAATTCGGTATCTTTTTCGACCTTGAAGCTTAGCGGCGTGGTCGGGTTGGCCACGACACGCGCAAGACGTCCGGCATCCAGAATGCCTTCCTCGCGGTCGAATTCCCAAGACCGGTTCTGCTGCGCCTGCAGGCGGCGTTGCAACTTGTTGGCCAGACGGCTCACTGCGCCTTTCAGCGGTTCAAGCTGCTGGTCAAGGTACGCCCGCAGGCGCTCCAGTTCAGCCGGTTCCGCCAGATCCTCGGCAGCAATCTCTTCGTCATGGGTGTTCAGGTAGACCTTGTAGTCCGGATCAGCCTCGGATGCGGGCGGAGGAGCAGGGGGTTCCAGCGGAGCCTCGCCCTCGGGCATTTCAGCCTCATCGCCCATCTCATCCTCGGCCATCTCGTCCATCGAGACCTGGGCCTGAGACTGGTCCTGCTGTTCTTCCTGAGTTTGTTCAGGGGTTGCATCGGCGTCCTGTTCGTCCTGATCATCCTGCCCGGTGCTGTCGGGATCGGGCTGCTCTTCGGCGTCTTCTTCGGCCTGATCTTCCTGTTCGTCGTCCAGTTCATCCGGGTCATCACCCAGCTGATCGCCGTAACCCAGATCTTTGATCATCTGTCGGGCAAACTTGGCAAATTCGGCCTGGTCCGAAAGGATTTCGTCAAGGTTTTCCAGCGTCCCGCCGGCCTGTTCCTCGATAAATCCGCGCCACAGGTTCATGACATTCTCGGCGGCAGGCGGCATGTCGCGCCCGGTGGCCAGATGCCGGATCAGATAACCCGCCGCCACAGCCAATGGCGCATCCGCAGGCTGTTTGCACTGATCATAGCCGCGCCGGATCGCCTCATGCCCGATCTTGACGTCGATATTCGACGCGGTGCCGGGCATGTCCCGCGCACCCATCGCCTCGCACCGGGCGGTCTCCATCGCCTCATAAAGATCCCGTGCCATATCACCCGGAGGGGCATATCGCGCATGGGTCGCGTCATCATGATATTTGCGATGTAAAGCTAATGCGTCTGCCGTCCCGCGCGCCAACAGAACCTCTTCGCGCGTCATCCGGCGTGAGACCTGCGGCAAACGCATCGACTCGCCCGACAGGCCCGATGGATCAACAGTGTAGCTCACCGACAATTCGGGGTCGTCGGCCATAACTTTAGTAGCCTCGGCCAGAGCCTTCTTGAACGGATCAGCAGGATTGTCGTTCTTCTGCACCATGTTCAATCGCCCTTTGTGTTGCAGTGACCCGCCGCATCAATGCGAAACCGGATCCCCCTTCATCTGGCCAAAAATACCTCCGCCGGAGGCATTGCGCCCCGCAGGGCGCAATTCATATTGCTTAGCCCAAGCTCGCGCTCGCCGCGCTTTCCGGCAGTTCCTCATCAAAGCAGCGCTGATAGAACTCAGCAACCGTCTGGCGCTCTAGCTCGTCACATTTGTTCAGGAACGACAGGCGGAAGGCATAGCCGATGTTGCGGAAGATTTCTGCGTTTTGGGCCCAGTTGATCACGGTCCGGGGGCTCATCACGGTGGACAGATCGCCGTTCATGAAGGCGGTCCGGGTCAGGTCGGCGACGGTGACCATCTGGCTGACGGTCTTGCGGCCCTCGGCGGTGTTGTAATGCGGCGCTTTCGACAGAACGATCATAGTCTCGGCATCGTGGCTGAGGTAGTTCAGCGTCGAGACCAGCGACCAGCGGTCCATCTGCGCCTGGTTGATCTGCTGTGTACCGTGATAGAGGCCGGTGGTGTCGCCCAGACCGACGGTGTTGGCAGTCGCAAACAGACGGAAGTTGGGGTTCGGCGTGATGATTTCATTCTGGTCCAGCAAGGTCAGCTTGCCGTCATGCTCCAGCACGCGCTGGATCACGAACATCACGTCCGCACGGCCCGCGTCATATTCGTCGAATACGATTGCAACCGGGTTGCGCAGAGCCCAGGGCAGGATGCCTTCGTGGAATTCGGTGACCTGCTTGCCGTCGCGCAGTTTGATCGCGTCCTTACCGATCAGGTCGATCCGGCTGATATGGCTGTCGAGGTTCACACGCACGGCGGGCCAGTTCAGGCGGGCGGCGACCTGTTCGATGTGGGTCGATTTCCCGGTGCCGTGATAGCCCTGAATCATCACCCGGCGGTTATGGGTAAAGCCCGCAAGAATCGCCAGCGTGGTTTCGGGATCGAACTTGTAGGTCGGATCGATCACCGGCACGCGGTCGCTGCGTTCGGCAAAGCCTTTGACTGCCATATCGCTGTCAATGCCAAACACCTCGCGAACCGAAATGTCCTCGGTGGGTTTTGCGTTGATGTCGATCGATCCGTCAGCCATGCGCCTTGTCCTTATCCTTTGGCCCGTTCACCGGGTTTGAACCCGTGTGTGGTGCAACATATTGCGGGCAAGGGCAAGGGAAAGAGGTGACCGGATCACGCTAGCCGGATGTTTCTTTGAAACTGGCCTTATGCTGGCGCGGGTTCTAGTGAAAATCCCGACTTGGGAACAGACGCTTGGCCTGTTCGCGCGGATGGCGGGCGCTCGGGCCGTTCTGCCGGGGGCGCGGGGTGTCATCCGCCTGCGGTTGGGTGATGCCGATGGCCTCGTCCAGAGGATGCCCAAGCTCGGACAGTTTGTGCGACATATCGGTGATTTCCTGCGCGATCAGATGCACGACGATCCCCTCGCGCTGCAGATACCCGCGGACCTGCAGCAACCGCCCGCCCATCACGATGCGGCGAAAGCGTTCATAGACCTTGGGCCAGACAACCACATTGCTGACCCCGGTTTCATCCTCGAGCGTCAGAAAGATCACACCCGAGGCAGTTCCCGGCCGCTGGCGCGTGATCACCAGCCCGCAGACGCTGTAGCGACCCAGCGGGATGTCCTGCAGCGTGGCATGCGGCACAAGGCCGGGCAGGGACGGGCGCAACAGCTCCATCGGGTGCGAGCGCAGGGTCAGACGGGTCGAGACGTAATCCTCGACCACCTCCTCGCCCAGATGCATGACCGGCAGGTTCACCTGCGGCTCACTGATGCTTTCGCCATCGATCGGGTCATTGAACAGCGGCAGGGCGGTTCGGCTGCGGATGGCTTTGACATGCCACAGGGCGTCGCGCCGGGTCAGGTCCATGCCGGAGAACGCATCTGCCTCGGCCAGACGGGTCAGAACATCCGGGCGCAGCCCGGCCCGCAGCCACAGCGTTTCGGGGTCCGGATACCCATTGCCCCGCGCGGCCACGATCCAGTCTGCGTCTTCCTGCTTGAATCCCTTGATCTGACGAAAACCCAGCCGCAGGGCCAGCGCCCCATCGGCACGGCGTTCCAGCAGATTGTCCCATTCCGAGGCGTTGACGCAGACCGGACGGATCTCGACCCCATGCTCGCGCGCGTCGCGCACGATTTGGGCGGGGGCATAAAACCCCATGGGCTGCGAGTTCAGCAGCGCGCAGGCAAAGATCGCCGGGTGGTGGCATTTCATCCAGGCCGAGACATAGGCCAGCATGGCAAAAGCCGCTGCGTGGCTTTCGGGAAAGCCGTAATCGGCAAAGCCTTCGATCTGGCCAAAGCAGCGGTCGGCGACCTCGGGCGTATAGCCGTTGTTCAGCATCCCCGCGATGAACTTGTCGCGATAGGTGCCAATCGTCCCCATGCGCCGGAATGAGGCCAGCGAGCGGCGCAGGTGATCCGCCTCTTCCGCCGAAAACCCTGCACCAACCACGGCGATTTGCAGGGCCTGTTCCTGAAACAGCGGCACGCCCAGCGTGCGCCGCGTCACCTCTTCCAAGGCAGGGCCGAAGGGTTCGGATTTTTCCAGCCCGTTGCGCCGTCGGATATAGGGCTGCACCATATCGCCCTGGATAGGGCCGGGGCGGACGATGGCAACCTCGATCACCAGATCGTAGAATTCGCGCGGTCGCATCCGGGGCAGGAAATTCATTTGTGCCCGGCTTTCGACCTGAAACACGCCCACCGCATCAGCGGCACACAGCATGTCATAGGTCGCCGTGTCCTCTTGCGGGACGGTCGCGATGCTGAGGGTTTCGCTGTTGTGCTGTTGCATCAAGTCAAACGCCTTGCGGATGCAACTGAGCATCCCCAGCCCCAATATATCCACCTTCAGAATGCCAAGCGCGTCGATGTCATCCTTGTCCCATTCGATCACGGTGCGGTCTTCCATCGCGGCGTTTTCGATCGGGCATAGCTCATCCAGCCGCCCTTTGGTGATGACGAACCCGCCCACATGCTGCGACAGATGGCGCGGGAAGCCGATGATCTCGCCAATCAGGCGAACCGTCTGCATCAGGCGCCGGTCTTTGAGGTCGAGGCCCAGTTCCTGCAACCTCTCGGCATCAACGCCGCCATTGCTCATCCCCCAGATCTGGCCGGACAGGCCCGCGGTCACGTCCTGAGACAGGCCCATCACCTTGCCCACCTCGCGGATTGCCGCGCGGGATCGGAAATGGATGACCGTGGCACAGAGGCCCGCGCGGTGGCGGCCATATTGCTCGTAAATCCACTGGATCACCTCTTCGCGCCGCTCGTGTTCGAAATCCACATCGATATCCGGCGGCTCACCCCGGTACTTCGAGACAAAACGCTCGAACACCATGGCGATCATGTCGGGGCTGACATCGGTGATGCCCAGCAGATAACACAGGATCGAATTGGCGGCTGATCCGCGCCCCTGGCAAAGAATGCCCTGCGAGCGGGCGAATTGCACAATGTCATGCACGGTCAGGAAATAGGCCGGGAAATCCAGATCGGCGACCAGGGCCAGTTCCTTTTCCATCAGGTTGATGGCCTTCTCGGTCGGGCCATCGGGATAGCGCCGTTTCAACCCCTCGCGCGCCAGACGTTCCAGTCGCGCCAGCGGGGTCTCAGAACTGGCGATCTCGTCGGGGTATTCATAAGACAACTCATTTAAGTCAAAGCTGCAGCGGTCGGCGATTTCCAGCGTGCGGCGCAGCGCGCCGGGGTGGTCCTGAAACAGCCGGGCCATATCCGCATAGCTTTTTAGCCGCCGTTCCGCATTGGGCAGGGCGCGGGTGCCGATCTGGTCAATCGTGATGTGTTCGCGCATGCAGGTCAGCACATCGGCCAGTTGGCGGCGGCTGCCACGGTGCATCAGCACATCGCCCACCGCCACCATCGGGGCCGAGGCCCGCAGCGCCGCCTGCGCACAGGCCGTCAGATAGGCCCGGTCGCTGCCGTCATAACGCGGCACGGCCCCCAGAAACACCGCATTGGGGAATTGCCGCCGGACGGTCTGAATGTCGGGGATGGCCTGTTTCAACCCCGCCTGAGGCAGCGCGATTAGGATCATCCCCTGACAGGCCGCCAGCATGTCTTTCAAATCCAGATGACAGTCGCCTTTCTCGGCCCGTCGCTTGCCCAGCGTCAGCAGGCGGGTCAGTCGCTGATAGGCGGCGCGGTCGCGGGGCAGGGCCAGCCAGTCCACCGCGCTGTCGCGCAGAACCAGACGGCAGCCGACGATCAGCTTGGGCAGAGCGGGCACATCCGGTTTGTCGATCGGCTGCACATGCCCGACCTCTTGCCGGGATGAGGAATCAACCCGGTGTTGCGAGCGGATCTGAACCGCGCCTTCCGCCTCGCGCCGCAGCTCTTTCAATGCGCTCCAGCCCCGGACCACCCCGGCCAGAGAGTTCCGGTCGGTGATCGCGATGGCCTTCAGGCCCAGCTCTGCCGCGCGGGTTACCAGCTCTTCTGGGTGTGAGGCTCCGGTCAGGAAGGTGAAGTTGGTGGTTACGCCCAGCTCGGCATAGCCGGGGTCCTGCGCGTGGGAACTGGGCGGGTTCGGTTTGCTCATGCGAATTCCCCATGCACGAACCATCCCGGATTTTGCGGCGTGTAATACAGCCACAACCGCCGCCCCTGCCGGGTTTCAACCTGCCAGTAATCACGCAAGCCCGTGCGCCAGTTCTCATCTTCCAGCCACCATTCGGGGCAGATGCGTTCGGGGCCGGTTGAGCGGCCTGTGGTCAGCGACATGCGTCGCCAGCGAAAGCGGCGCGGCGGGTGTGGGCCCGATCCGGCGATGGGTTCCGGCGGAAACAGCTGCAGGGGGCGCGGGCGCAGAGCGACCCACCCGCCTGCAGGGTCGGAATAGGCGGCGGGCGAGATGATAAAGCTGCGTTCGGGGATATGGCTTTGCGCGGGCAGCAGGCGGTGGATCTGTTCCAGCCCGATCCGGGTGCCGATGCGGGTGATCAGGTCATCCAGCTGATCTTTGCCCCGGCTTGCGGCGCGGCTGATCTGGCGCACCGGCAGGGGTTCCACCAGCGTAGCCTCCAGCCGCAGCTGATCGACGCCAAAGCCTGCATCCACCTCGGCCAGTCCACGCTCGAACAGGGGCAGGATGCGATATGGATCACGCAGAGGCCGGGCCAGCCGCAGTTCGACCTGCTGATGATCCTGATCCACCCGGCGCAAGGTCATGCACAGCTTGCGCGCGCCCATTTCCTGCGCTTTCAGCTTGTCGCAGAGCCGTTCCAGCAGCCGTTCCGCCCCGGCCATCATGTCGGACAACAGCCCAATGGGCTCGGGCAGGGTCATGCGCACGCCGTAATGGGGCGGATCGGCCAGCGGGGTAATCTGTTCGGGCTGATCCCCCAACGCCTGATCCAGCCGCATCAGTACCTCGGGGCCAAAGCGGCGTGTCAGCGGCGCGCGCGGGGTTTGCGCCAGTTCGCCAATCCGGCGCAGTCCCAGCCGTTGCAGCGCGACCGAGGTATCCTCATCCAGCCGCAGTGCTGCCACTGGCAGGGCGCGGATGGCCTTCAGCGTATCCTGGGTCGCAACCCCTTCGCCATAATGGGCCAAAGCCCAGGCCGCACCGCGTGTCGGGGCCAGACCGATCTGCACCGCCAGCCCGGCCCGGGCCAGACGCCTGCGTATGTCGGTCAGCATCATCTCTTCCCCGCCCGCAAGATGCGCCGATCCTGTGATGTCCAGAACCAGCCCATCCTCACCTTCCAGCCCGACCCAGGGGCAATAGCGCGTGGCCCAGCGGCGCAGGGCGTGCAGAAACCGTTGATCCCCTTGCGGGTCGGCAGGATGGCTTTGCAGATCGGGGCAAAAGGCGCGGGCATCGGAATAGGGCATGCCGCTGTGCAGGCCCTGCCGCTGGGCCTGTACATTCAGGCAATACACCCGGTTTGCATTGTTCTGTTTCAGCGTCAGAACAAACGGCCCATCGACCGGGCGCACACGCAAAGCCCGGTCACTTGCCAGCCGGGGAAACCAGAGTGAAACGATACGGCGCTGCATCCCGCCGAACATATAAAACCCCCAAATGTTCTACATTTGTTCTTATATGTTCTTGACCCTCAAAGAGTCGAGTCCTTGAGGGTCAGATTGTCAGGGATTCAGAGCCCAGGCGCTTACTTCAACGCCCGCGCCAAAAAGGCTTGTGTGGTCTGGTGCGAAGGGTGGTCAAACACCGCGTCGGGCGGGCCTTCTTCGATGATCCGACCGCTGTCTAGGAAGCAGATCTTGTCGGCGGCCTCGCGGGCAAAGCCCATTTCATGCGTGGCCATCATCATCGTCATGCCCTGTTTCTTGAGCATCAGCAGAACATCCAGCACCTCGCCCACAAGTTGGGGATCGAGGGCCGAGGTGATTTCATCAAACAGCATGACCTCGGGCTGCATGGCCAAGGCGCGTACGATGGCGACGCGCTGCTGCTGCCCGCCCGACAATTGGTCGGGATAGTTGTGCATCCGGTCGGCCAGTCCGAACCGGGCAAACAGCGCTTCGACCTCGGGCTGCAATTCAGCGCGCGTCAGCCCACGCACCCGGCGGGGCGCGAGCATGACATTCTCAAGCGCGGTCATATGCGGAAACAGGTTGAAGCTCTGGAACACGATCCCGATCCGGGCACGCACCGATTGCGGGTTCAGACCGGGGATTGAGATATCCTCGCCATCCAGAAAGATCGCGCCGTCTTCGATGGGTTCCAGCAGGTTGATACAACGCAGCAGAGTCGACTTGCCCGACCCGGATGCGCCGATCAAGCAAACCATTTGGCCCTCATCAACGGTGAGATTAATCCCGTCACAGACCGTGCGGTCGCCAAAGCGTTTCACCACGCCCTGAAGTTCCAGTTTGGGCATCAGCGCCTCTCTCGCATTTGGCGGGCCATCAGGTGATCGGCGTAGCGTGTGGCGGGGATGGTGACGATCAGGAAGATGATCGCCGCGCCCACATAGGGAGTGAAATTCGCCAGCAGCGACTTGAACACTCCGGCCTGACGGAAGATTTCGACCGGGCCGATGAAGCTGAGCAGAGAGACATCCTTTTGCAGCGCAATCAGCATGTTCATCTGTGAGGGCACCACGTTGCGGATCGCCTGCGGCAACACCACGTCGCGCATCACCTGCCGTTCCGACAAACCCAGCGATAATGCGGCGGCGCGCTGGCTGTGGTGGACGCTGTCGATGCCCGAGCGGAAGATTTCAGCCACATAGGCCGAATAGGTCAGGATCAGCGCCAGCGAACCCCAGATATAAGGTGAATTCCACGGGCGCGGCAGGCCCAGCCCCGGAATACCGAAGCCGATCAGATAGACCGTCAGGATCACAGGCACGCCGCGGAAAATGTCGGTGAACGCCGCGCCAAAGATGCGCAGCGGAAACAGGGCGGGCGATTTGGCATCCCGCGCCAAGGCAATCAACAGGCCAAGCACGGCGATCGCCGGTGCGGACCACAAAAAGATCATCACGTTGATCCGAAACGCCTCAAGCAGTTTCGGGAAGGTTTTGACAAGCGTCTCGCCGTTAAAAAAGCTCTGCTGAACCTTCGACCAGCCCGGAGCCAGCGGAACCAGAAAGTAGATCGCGGCCACAACAGTGACCGTGCTAATCGTGGCGATCACCAACGACCTGCGTCGTTGGTGCGCCTCGTACCGTTCGCGGCGGGTCATCCCCGCCGCCTTATGATCTGCCATGTTACTTGATCAGAGGGACACCAGTGGTGTCCTGCAGCCATACGGCCTCGATCTCGGCCAGTTTGCCGTTAGCTGCCAGTGCCGCCAGCGCCTCGTCCACGCAGGCTTTCAGCGGGTTGCCTTCTTCCATCAACATGCCGAAATGATCCGGATTATCATTTTCATCCGCCGGGAACTGACCGATGACCTTTGAGCCTTCGATCATCACCGCGCTGAGGAACAGGGCGGTGGGCAGATCGAACAGGGCCGCATCAATCTGGTTGGCCGACATGGCGGCGTTAACGTCAGCATTGTCGCCATACAGCAACGGGTCGCTGTCGGGTTGGATGATGCTGGCCAGTTTCGGCACCGCCGTGGTCGAGCCGACGGCCCCCCATTGCAGGCCTTTCAGCGCTTCAAGCGTCGGGGCAGTGTCGGTCGAATTGGGGCTGACCAGAACTGCCATCGGGGCGGTGTAGTAAGGGGTAGAGAAATCGACCACCTGATCCCGTTCAGGCGTGATCGAATATTGCTGCATGTTGACGTCAAATTCCTTGGCGCCGGGCTGGATCGCCTCGTCGAAGGACGAGCGGACCCAAACGACATCATCAGCTGCGAACCCCATTTCTTCAGCCACGGCATAAGCAACGGCTGCCTCGAACCCTTCGCCGCTTTCTGGCGCGTCGTCGATCACCCACGGATAGTAGGCCGGGTTGCCCGTTGCGATGGTGAATTTGCCGTCTGTCAGCGTTTTGCCAGCAGCGCATTGTTCTTGCGCATAGGCCGCTGTTGACAAAAACAGAATTGAAGTTGCCGCGATCGAGAGTGTCTTGGACATCCGATACAAACCTCCTGTTGGATTGGGTTGCGGTCAAAGTAATTCTGCCTAACCCGACTGTCCAGCGGATGCTTGATCGTCGACCTGCGGGACGGGTTGGCGTTCATGTGTCCGATGACATTGTGCCGGTCTCTTCGCCTGCCATGAATCCCAGGGACGGCACAGGGAGGAAACCTGTTGCATAAGTGACCGCACGCTCGGCCAACGGCCGGAATGCGGCGCAGGAACTGGCAATATTCTGCCGGGGAACAGTTGGGCTCTTTTCTTTTTCCTAAAGATATTATTAAAACTGCTTCACCACTCAAACCGGCAAAGAACCTTCTTGCAGTACAACGCACGCAATACCGATACGATCTGGTCGCGCCTGCCCGGCGTCGCGCGAATTGCCGTTGTTTTGGGACTTTTCAGTCTGATCTCGGCCTGTGCCAAGAATCCGAATGAGGTGGACTTGGATCCCGAACGTCAGGCCATGGCGTTGCAAGAGGTCTCAAGAAAACATGCGCTGGGACAAAGGGTGTGGTGCGTGCCCTACGCACGCAACCTCAGCGGCATCGAAATTCGTGGCAACGCCAAGGATTGGTGGGGCAAGGCCCGCAATGGGTTTGACCGGGGTAATGAACCGGAGGTCGGTGCGGTGATGTCGTTTCGGGCCACCAGAGGGATGCCCCTGGGACATGTGGCTGTCGTGTCCGATATTGTCACCGAGCGGGAAGTCATTGTGAACCACGCAAACTGGCTCCGGAATAAGGTGTCATTGCAGATGGGCGTGAGGGATGTGTCCAAAAACAATGATTGGACGCTTGTCCGGGTTGAAAGCCGGCCGGGCAGGTACGGCAGTTCGTACCCGGTGAACGGGTTTATCTATCCGAATTTTGGTGAGTAATCTAAGCTCTCCGCGCCCCCGCCGGTAGCTGGTACGGTGAAGCCGAGCGTCCGACGTGCCGCTGTCATCCGGGCGCGTGTGTTCGGTGGCGGGTATGTTTACTTTGACACATGATCAATGACTGCAGGGCGGACTAAGCCGTCGCAGGCCTGTCAGGCAGAGATCATGACTTCGCCCTCAATTTCCATTGCGAAACCGAGCGGTAGTCCAGACACACCGATAGCAGAACGCGCATGGCGACCGATGTCTGGGCCGAACACCTCAATTATCAAATCGCTAAAGCCATTTACCACAACATGTTGATCCGAGTATCCGGGCGCAGATGTCACCATACCAAAGACGCGGACCCATCCAACAATTCTTGATAGCTCGCCTATTTCTGCTTTCAGGTTAGCCAGTACCGTTAGTGCCACTTCGCGGGCCTCAGCATACGCTTGATCCGTAGTAATTTCGGCTCCGACAACTCCAAAGGGCCCGGCCAGACTACCATCCATTGCGTTTTTTGGGTGACCAGAGAAAAAGGCTCGGTCACCTCTGACATTAACAAATTCGAAGGGTATGTGCAGGCCATCCGGTAACTTGGTAGGCGCAGGTAATTTCAAGCCCAATTCTTCAAGCCTGCTTTCTGGCGTCGACATAGTAATCCCTCCAACTAGTGCATGGGCTGCAAGCTAGGCGGAAAGAAAACCAATGTCATCTTCGGGATCGTTCCTGCAATTTGAATGTAAACTGAGTATCCTTGGCATCAGCTAATACGCTTGGATGGTGTCCACATAAAAAGAAACCCGCCAAAAGCTGGCGGGTTTCATCTGTTTTAGCAATACTACAGTGGTCGGATCAGCCGAACACACGTCCCAGCGCGCCGTCGACGGCGTCGGTGATCTGGTCGATATCGTCCGCTGTTGCAATCAGCGCTGGCGAGAAGCACAGCGTGTTGTTGCGGCTGGGGATCGAGCGGTTGGTGGCACCGATGATGACGCCCTGCGCCATACAATCTGCGACAACGGCCTGAACGCGCTTTTCGTCCATCGGATCCTTGGTGGTCCGATCGGTTACCAGCTCGGCGCCAAGGAACAGGCCCTTGCCGCGCACGTCGCCGATGACTTTGTGCTTTTCCATCAGCGCCTGCAGGTTGCCCATCATGCGATCACCCATGTCCACGCAGTTCTGCAGCAGGTTTTCATCCTGAATGATGCGCATGTTTTCAACCGCTGCCGCCGGACCGGCAGTGCAGCCGCCAAAGGTCGAGATATCACGGAAATAGTTCATCGGGTCTGCCGCGTCGTCTTTGAACATGTCAAAGACTTCCTCGGTGGTGACCATGCAGGCGATCGCGGCATAACCCGAGGCAACGCCCTTGGCCATGGTCACGAAGTCCGGCTTGATGCCGTATTGCTGATAGCCGAACCAGGTGCCGGTCCGACCTACGCCGCAGACAACCTCGTCAATGTGCAGCAGGATGTCGTATTTCTTGCAGATCTCCTGCACGCGGGGCCAATAGCCTTCAGGCGCTTCGATGACGCCACCGCCTGCGGTCACGGGCTCAAGGCACAGGGCACCAACAGTGTCAGGGCCTTCGCGCAGGATGACCTCTTCGATCTGATCTGCAGCCCATTCGCCAAAGTTCTCTTCCGGTGCGCCGTCCAGCTCGTGCTTGCGGTATTCCATGCAGTGAGGCACGCGCACGAAATCGGGTGCAAAGGGACCGTATTGTGCGGTGCGCTCGTCCTGACCACCTGCCGACATGGTCGCCAGGGTGGAGCCGTGATAGTCGCGGTCGCGATACAGGATCTTGGTTTTCTTGCCGCCATATTTCTTGTGCGCGATCTGGCGGATCATCTTGAACGCCTTCTCGTTCGCCTCAGAACCTGAATTGGTGTAGTACACGCGGCTCATGCCCGGCATCTTGTCGATCAGCATTTCCGCGAAATTGGAACCGGGGATCGAGCCTGCGGTGTTGGCGAAGTAGCACAGCTTCATCAGCTGGTCATAAACCGCCTTACAGATAGATTCGCGACCATAGCCCACGTTCACGGTCCAGACACCGCCTGACACGGCATCCAGGTGCTCTTTGCCCTTTTGGTCCCACACGCGCATGCCTTTGCCTTCGACAATGATACGGGGATCGTTGGTCTCAAACGGCTTGTGCTGGATCAGGTGATGCCAGAGGTGGGCGCGGTCGGCTTCGACGACGCGGGAAAGATCGTTTTCGTTGAACGTGCCGTCCATGACATGTCCTTTCAAAAGTGGGGCGCGCGGGGAATCAGTAGGTCCCGGCGGGCGCAAAGTGACGTGATACTGCAGATCAACGCGAATGGTGCGCGTGAAGTAGGGCCAGATTAGCCCATAGGATATCTCCAGTGTAGCTCAAACTCGTATTAATACGGGTTTGTTATGACGTAAACTTTGTGCTCAATACGACAATCTGACGAGTTTGGGAGGATCGCCGGATGACAGCCACACCTATCTACCAGCAACATCTGGATAAAACCCCGGCGAATTTCACGCCGTTGTCTCCGCTGAGCTATCTTGAGCGGACGGCGGCAGTGTATCCGGATTACCCATCCGTTGTGTATGGCGAGCGCCGGTATAGCTGGGCAGAAACCTATGCGCGGAGCCGACGTCTGGCCAGCGCGCTGACTACGCGTGGCGTAGGCGTGGGCGATACAGTCTCGATCATCGCGGCCAATATCCCCGAGCTGTATGAGGCGCATTTTGGCGTGCCCATGGCAGGGGCGGTGCTGAACGCGATCAACACGAGGCTAGATGCGCCGATCATCGCCTTCATTCTGAACCATGCCGAAGCCAAGGTTCTGCTGGTCGATCCCGAGTTTTCAGGCGTCGTGAAACAAGCGTTAGCGCAGGTGGATCACAACATTCTGGTGATCGACATCGAAGACGCCAGTTTTGACGGTGGCGAGCGATTGGGAGATCTGACCTATGAGGCTCTGTTGGCCGAGGGTGATCCAGAGTTCGACTGGTCTTTGCCCGCAGATGAATGGGATGCGATCACGCTGAACTATACCTCGGGCACCACCGGCAACCCCAAGGGTGTGGTCTATCACCACCGCGGCGCGGCGCTGAACGCAACGTCGAATATCCTGACATGGGGGATGCCGCAGCATTCGGTCTATCTGTGGACGCTGCCGATGTTTCACTGCAATGGCTGGTGCTTCCCGTGGACGATGGCGGCCAATGCGGGCACCTCCGTCTGCCTGCGCGCCGTGCGGGACGAACCGATCTATCGCGCCTTCCGAGAAGAGGGTGTGACCCATTTCTGTGGCGCACCGATCGTGTTGAATATGCTGGCCAACGCGCCCGATCATCTCAAGGATTTCACGCAGCAGATCAAGGCGATGACCGCTGGCGCTCCACCGCCGGCCAAGGTGATCGAAGCGATGGAAGGGATGGGTGTTGAGGTTACCCATGTCTATGGCCTGACCGAGACCTATGGTCCGTCCGTTGTCTGTGCATGGAAGGACGAATGGAACGAGAAAGGCGCGGAAGATCGCGCCGCGCTGAAGGTGCGTCAGGGGGTGAAATACGTCGCCCTGTCCGGGTTGATGGTGGCTGACCCCGAGACGATGGAACCCGTGCCTTCGGATGGCGAAACCATGGGTGAGATTTTCATGCAGGGCAACATTGTCATGAAGGGCTATCTCAAGAACGCTGAGGCGACAGACAAGGCCTTCAAGGGCGGGTGGTTTGCCTCGGGCGATCTGGGGGTGATGCATCCGGATGGCTATATCGCGCTGAAGGATAGGTCCAAGGACATCATCATCTCGGGCGGTGAGAACATCTCGTCGGTCGAGGTCGAAGATACGCTGTATAAACACCCGGCTGTGATGGAGGCGGCGGTGGTGGCCCGCCCGGATGAGAAATGGGGTGAAACGCCGTGTGCATTTGTTGAGTTGAAACCGCAGGCAGAGGCGAATGAGGCGGAGATCATCGCTTTCTGCCGGGATCATATGGCCCATTTCAAAGCACCCAAGACGGTTGTGTTTGGGGCGTTGCCCAAGACGTCGACGGGGAAGATTCAGAAGTTCATCCTGCGCGACCGAGCGCGTGAATTGGGTTAATCGAAGATCGACAAATCAAGCGGCAGCATCTCGCCCATCCAGATAGCGCGATCCCGGTGATCAGCCAAGTGATCGCCGGTTTCTGGATGCGTAAAGATGGTCAGCCCTTGCCGGTTCAGGATCAGCCAGGGAAAGACCTGATCAAAGGCTTCGGCGGGAAAGCCCAGCTGGCAACTCCATCGCGGATGCGGGCCAACATTACGCGCATGCATGTGGCCCATCTGGACAGCGGGAAACAGGCGCGCGGCCTCTTCACAGACCTGCCGTGCCGTGTCCTGAGTGTCGGCGTCGAAATAGACATGGGCGTGGTAGCCGGTGATCTTGGGCATGGGGTTCTCCATCTGTCGTTGCATAGAAACCTAAGGACGGCGCGAGGATTTGTGCACCCGCACCGCCACACAGACTCTGTGCGCCGGTTCAGAGCGGAGCGTGCAGGTCAGGATGGGCTGCGGCAAAGGCCGAATGCTCGGCGCAGACGGCCTCGACTGCTGTCAGGCGTGGCATATCGGATAGATCAACTTCCCACCGGCGCGCATTATAAAGCTGTGGGATCAGGCAGATATCGGCCAGACCCGGCGTTTCACCGGTGCAGAACGGGGATTGATCAAAGCCGCCCAGCAGCGATTCAAACGCGAGCAGACCCGGCCGGATGAAGTGACGCATCCAGTCGCCGGGCATGTCGCCTGCACCTTGGGTGAGCGCGGTGGCATGTTTGGCAACCGACAGATTGCAGACCGGATGGATATCCACCGCGATACTGTGCGCCAATGCCCGCGCCGCGGCTCGCTTGGCCGGATCGGTTGGCAGCAGACCCAGTTCGCGGGTCTCATCCAGATAATCGATGATCGCCAGCGATTGGGTCAATCGAACCCCATCGATATCCAGCACCGGGACCAGACCTTGCGGGTTGCGGTCCAAATGATCCGGGGCGCGATGCGCCCCGTTCACCAGATCCACGACGACCGGGCGGTAGGTGATCCCAGCCAGATTCAGTGCAATCCGCACCCGGTAACTGGCGGACGAACGCCAGTAATCAAACAGAACCACTTCGGACATACGATGGTTAGCCTTTGCTTAGTTCCTTGGCATGCAGCCAGTCGGCATGCTGAGGGGCTCGTTTGGTGCGCGACCATTCTTCGAGCATATCCCATTTGACCGAATCCAGCCGGGCCAGCATGGCCTCTTCCTCGGGGTCGGGGCAAGCCAGTTCCACCCGGTGACCGTTCGGATCGAAGAAATAGATCGAATGAAAGATCGAATGATCCGTGACACCCAGAACCTCGACGCCGTTGGCTTCGAGATGGTCCTTGAATGCGATCAGCTCATCACGGTCCTTCACCTTGAATGCGATGTGCTGCACCCAAATCGGCGTGTTGGGATCGCGCCCCATTTCCGGCTTGGTAGGCAGCTCAAAAAACGCCAGCACATTGCCATTTCCGGCATCCAGAAACAGGTGCATGTAGGGATCAGGTTCATGGGTGGAGGGCACATGGTCTTCGGCAATCGCCAGAATGAAATCCATGTTCAGCATCTTGCCATACCATTCAACGGTCTCTTTCGCGTCCTTGCAGCGATAGGCGACGTGGTGAATCTGTTCGATTTTCATGGGCTTACTCCTGTTTCAGGGCTGCGGCGTCCAACGCCTGCTTCAGCACCGCGTTGTCGCCGATGTGGTTTGCCAGAACCAGCACAAGGCGCGCGTTGAACGCATCGCTTTCGGCTTTCTCAAGCCCTTCATGGGCGGCCACCAGATCGGCATAGAAATCGTCTGCCTGGGTCAGATTGGATGAGAGGATCAGATCAGCCATGTCGCTTACTCCTTGCCTGTGGCGCGGCGCACCGCGTGCCGGAATGCATTTTCTTCGTAGGTGTCGCGGCGGGCGGCCACGTGCTGATCGGGACGGATCAGATAGACCGCTCCGCTGGCATCGCCCAGATAGCGGCGCTTCAGCGTCAGGGTCGGGTCGTCTTTGACCGAGAGTGCCAGGCGTTTGACGATGATGCCATCGACCTCGATCTCATCTTGTGCATCGGCGTCGATGGTCAGCAGCGTGAACTGTCCAGCCAGTTTAGGCAGTAGAAAGCCATCACCCAAAGGCGCATCGGGACAGGACGCTCCGGGACGCGTCTGCGTCGGCCCGTTCAACGCATCCGCCGAATTCAGCGACGAGCCGTCATAGACGCAAGGTACGCTCAGGCGGCCAGAATTCACCATCGGGCGGGCGAAGTCATAGTGCTCGCTCAAGTCCAGCACCGCGTCGCGCAGGATGCGGGACATCTGCGATTTCGGGGTGATGAAATCGGTCGAGCGGGTCGAGTTCAGGATGTTTTCGTCCGCACCGTGAATGCGTTCCTGATCGTAGCTGTCCAGCAAAGATTCAGGTGCGCTGCCATCGATCACCAGTTTCAGTTTCCAGCACAGGTTGTCGGTATCCTGCACGCCCGAGTTTGCGCCCCGTGCGCCAAACGGGCTGACCTGATGGGCACTGTCACCGGCAAAGATCACGCGGCCATGGCGGAATTGCTCCATCCGGCGGCACTGGAAGGTGTAGATGCTGACCCATTCCAGCTCGAAATTTACCTCCTCGCCCAGCATGGCCTTGAGGCGCGGGATCACGTTTTCCGGGCGCTTTTCGCGTTCCTTGTCGATATCCCATCCCAGCTGCAGATCGATGCGCCAGACGCCATCGGGTTGTTTATGCAGCAACGCAGATTGGCCTTTGTTGAAGGGCGGATCGAACCAGAACCAGCGTTCCGAAGGGAAATCGGCCTCCATGATCACATCAGCGATCAGGAAGTTGTCTTCGAACACGCGGCCCACAAAATCCTTACCCATCATGGCGCGCATGGGTGAGCCCGCGCCGTCGCAGGCGATGACCCAATCGGCCTCGATGGTGTACGAACCCTCGGGCGTTTCGACCTCAAGCTTAACGTGATCGGGATGGGTGCCCACCGCTTCGACTTTGTTGCGGCCCCGGATTTCGATCGGTGCGCCCTGCGCTTGCAATTCGCGGACTCGGTCGACCAGAAACTGCTCGAAATAGTATTGCTGCAGGTTGATGAAGGCCGGGCGCTGATCGCCGCTGTCGGGCTGCAGGTCGAACTCGTAAACCTGACGTGCGTCGAAGAACACTTTGCCCTTGTTCCAAAGAACGCCCTTGTCCACCATCGGCTGCCCGCAACCCAGTCGGTCGAGGATTTCCAGCGGGCGCTTGGCAAAACAGATGGCGCGGCTGCCAAAGCTGACCTTGTCGTTGTCGTCCAGCACCAGCACCTCAACCCCTTGCTGGGCCAGATCGATGGCGGCGGCCAGACCCACCGGACCGGCCCCAACAACGATGACCTTGTGACGCACGGGCGCTGGCGCGGATTGATCCGGGCTGGCCTCGTAGGCATAAAGTGGAACTTCGAAAATCTTGTTCACGGTCTCTCTCCCAGTTCTGGTGCAGCGGGCACAACTCATCTGTTCTCCGGCGGGATAGCGCCGGAGGGTTGGTCTTAGCGTTTCACTGTCAAATCCGGGCCGCCACGATCTGGATCAAATCCGGCCCGGAATTCTTAGCCCTGCAGGGCCTCCCACATCTCCAGATCGCGCTGGGCGGTCCAGATCCGGGGCGTGTCGATGCCGCGGGCCTCGTCATAGGCGCGGGCAACATTGAAGGGCAGGCAGTGTTCGTAGATCGCATAGTCAGCGAATTTTGGGTCGCATTCTGCGCGCACGGCGTCCCAGGCTTCTTTCAGCGAACCGCCACGCGCCGCGACCTTTGCTGCCGGGCGGTAGGTGCTTTCCACGAAACCGCGAGTGTTTTCGATGGCCGCGTTGACCATGTCTTTACCGATCAGAGCGTCGCCGCGCCCCGGCGCGATAGCGTCTACGTCGAACCACTTGATTTCGTCCAGCGTATCTCCCCAGTCGCTGAAATGCCCATCGCCGCAGTAGCAGGCCGAATGGTATTCGACGATGTCACCGGTGAACATGACATTCTGATCGGGCACGTGGATGACGATATCGCCAGCGGTATGCGCACGGCCCAGATGCATCAGGTCGATCCGGCGGTTGCCCAGATAAACCGTCATTGTGTCGCTGAAGGTGGTGGTGGGCCATGTGAGGCCGGGGATGCTTTCGTGTCCTTCAAAGAGACGCGGGAAGCGTTGGAATTCGCTGTCCCAGTCTTCCTGACCGCGTTCAACCACCATGGCGCGCGCCATATCCGACATCAGGATCTGTTGCGCACCAAAGGCGCTCGCGCCCAGCACGCGTACTGCGTGGTAATGGGTCAGCGCCACATGGGTGATCGGCTTGTCAGTCACCGACCGCACGCATTCGATCACCTTGTTGGCCAGACGCGGGGTCGCCTGCGCCTCGACAATCATCACGCTGTCATCGCCGATGATCACGCCCGAGTTCGGGTCGCCTTCGGCGGTGAAGGCATAGAGCCCTTCGCCCACCTCGGTGAACGAGATTTTCTTTTCCGACATGTCCCCCTGGGACGCAAATGCCTTGGCCATATCAGTGATTTCCCTTCTGGACAGCGACTGGCTTTGATGATGTTGTCGCCATATGTTTGAACGTCGATTTTTGCCTTATTGGGCAACCGCTTGTGTTGTCATTGCCTGCGCCATCATCCTGCTGTGGATGGGCCGCGAACCGATTTGCAAATGCGGTTATGTCAAGCTGTGGCATGGTGAAACCTTCAGTTCCGAAAGCTCGCAGCATCTGACCGATTGGTACACGCCCAGCCACATCATTCATGGCTTTCTGTTTTACGGTCTTCTGTGGCTGGTGGCGCGCCGCCTTGCCGTTGGCTGGCGGTTGTTCATCGCCACCTTGATAGAAGTCGCGTGGGAGATTTCCGAGAACACCAATGCCGTGATCGAACATTACCGCGCGGTCACGATCTCGCTGGATTACTACGGCGACAGTGTCGTCAACTCGATCGCCGATATTGGCGCGATGATGCTGGGGTTCTGGTTGGCGCGTCGCCTGCCGATCTGGATGACGGTCACCATTGCGCTGGGATTCGAGATCCTGACCACCACGCTGATCCGCGATGGTCTGACGCTGAACGTGCTGATGCTGCTTTATCCCATCGAGGCCGTTAAGGACTGGCAGAGCGCGCTCTGAATATGCGGACTGGACCTGCATCAATCTCTGGCGAATGGATTTTCGAGTGCGGGCAGCACAGTGCCGGTGCAATCGCCGAACCCGATGGAATAGCCGTCGCCCTTGGCTGCGCCGGTCAGGGTCAGCGTGTCGCCGTTCTCGATGAAGGTGCGGGTCTCGCCTGTGTCCAGCGTCAGCGGCTCTTTCCCGCCCCAGCTGAGTTCCAGAAGTGATCCGCGCTCTGGCTTGTTCGGTCCCGAAATGGTGCCGGACCCCAACAGGTCGCCCGTGTTCATCGGACACCCAGACGTCGAGTGATGCGCCAACTGCTGCGCCGCCGAGTAGTACATCTCGCGATAATTGGTCCGTGCGATGGTCGTGGCGTCTTTATTCTCGGGCGCCATCGTCACGGCCAAATCGATGTCATAGAGCATCGGGCCGCAATCCTTCAGGTGGTCCAGCAGGGCAAACTCACGGTCGGGCGTATCGCAGCGGAACGGTTCCAGCGCCGCTTTGGTCACGATCCAGGGGCTGATCGAGGTCGCGGTCGCCTTGGCCTGAAATGGCCCCAGCGGCTGGTATTCCCAGGCCTGAATATCGCGTGCGGACCAGTCGTTTAGCAGGACATAGCCAAAGATGTTGTCATCGGCTTCCTGCACTGAAATTGGACCGTCAGACGGTGTGCCCACGATTGCACCCATCTCTAGTTCGATATCAAATCGACGGCTGGGCAGGAAAGCAGGCAGGTCCTGATCGGGCGATTTCAACTGACCCCAGGGGCGACGGATATCCGTGCCTGAAACGACAACAGACGACGCGCGGCCGTTATAGCCGATGGGGATGTGCAGCCAGTTCGGCGGCAACGCGTTTTCCGGGCCGCGGAACATGGTGCCCACGTTCTGGGCATGGTGGCGGCCCGCGTAGAAATCGGTGTACTCGCTGACGGCAAAGGGCATGTGCATCTCGGCCTCGTCCTGCGGGATCAGCAGACCTTCAATCTTGTGCTGTTCGTCCGAATCTTCAGCCAATAGCGTAGATAGGCGGTCGCGCAATGCAGCCCATACGGCAGGGCCTTCTTCCATCAGCGGATTCCAGAAGGGCAGATCGAACAGCGGCTCATCCGAAAGCGCGATTAATCCATCAGCTTCGGCAGCAGTCATGTCGAAGATCATGTCGCCGATGGCAACGCCGCAGCGGGGCTCGGTGGTTTCGGTCGAGAACACGCCATAAGGCAGGTTGTTCAGCGGGAAGGGGTGGTCGGCGGAATTGGCTGATGCGACCCAGGATTTCTTCAAAGGCATATTGCGTCCTTATGTCTTTCGGTTACGAGGCGGCGCGCAGGGATTTGAAGCCCAGCAGGGCTGCCGCCAATATCATGAAGCTGCCACCGATCCGGTCGAGCCAAGGCCTTGCCGGCCCCTGCAGGCGCCGGGCCAGCCAACTGGCAGTGGAGCCATAGGCCATCAGAAACAACCCGTCTATGATCAGATATGTGGCCGAGAGGATGGCGAATTGCGGCCAGAATGGCAGCGCGCCATCGATGAACAGCGGAAACAGAGCGGCGAAGAACACCACCGCCTTGGGATTCGCGGCAGAGGTGATGAAGCCCTGCATCCAGAGCACCTTTCGGCTGGCACGTGGCGCATCGTTGGTTTCGGCAACACGTGCCTTCACGATTTGCTTGACGCCGAGATAGACCAGATAGGCCACGCCCAACCACTTGATCACGGTAAAGGCGGTCCCGGACGTGGCGATCAGGGCAGCCAGACCCAGACCGGCGGCCAACATTTGAAAGAAATTGGCCGTCAAATCACCCGCAGCGGTAAAAAAACCTCGCCGCAGCCCATTGGTTGCCGAGTTCGACAGCATCAGCAACTGGCTTGGCCCCGGTGTGCTCATCAGCAGCAACACCGTCGCCACATAGGTGATCCAGATATCAAAACTCATCTCGTCTCCGGTGATCCTTCAACTTGTTACTTGTCGAATAATAGTTGATTTTGTAACTAACAAGGATGACCCAGCCTAAAAATGACCAAAAAGATGAGTTTGATTTGCGAAATTTCCTGCCGTTCCTGTTGAATCAGGCGGCCGAGGAAAGTTCGCTTGAGTTTCAGCGCGTTTACAAGGATCGCTACGGAATGCTGCGCACCGAATGGAGGGTGCTGTTTCATCTGGGCAATCATGGTGAGATGACCGCACGCGACATTGTTGAGCGTGCCAAAATCCACAAAACCAAGGTCAGCCGTGCGGTCAGCCGATTGCAACAGCGCCGATATTTGCAAAGGTTGCGGGATGAAAATGACCGGCGGGTTGAGCGGCTATCGCTGACCTCGGCTGGCCAGAAGGTTTATCGTGAGCTAAGCGGTATCGCGCAGGATTATGATCAGAAACTGGCATCGCGTTTCACCACGGGTGAGGCCGCTTTGCTGCGCATGATGCTGCGACGTCTGGCCGGAATGGATTAGGGTACTGGTAATCCGGTACAGCTGCCCCCAGATCAACGTCATAACGGACACAGGAACGACACATGACAGCGCCGGATTCCCCAACGGCAAAATCCCATGATCTGATAGATTGGTTGGTGACCCGAGGCCTGGAAGGGGCCGACAAACAAGAACTTCTGGACGGGTATTGCACCCGTTTAGTTGATCTTGGTGTGCCCTTGATGCGCTTTCATGCGGCGCAACCGGCCTTGCATCCCGTCTATGGCGGAACGGGCTATAGCTGGTACCGCAGCAAAGGAAGTAATCTGGAAACCTTCGAGTATTCCGAAGAGCCCAGTGAAGTTTGGACACAAAGTCCGCTGTATGCCGTATTGCACGAAGATATCGATGCTATCCGTGAACGGCTGGTCGACCAGAACGAACCCAGCCGTTTTCCCCTGCTAAACGAGTTGCGGGAAAACGGAGCCACGGACTATTACGCGACTGGCATCAGCTTTGATGTGCCGGCTCAACGCAACCCCTATGATGCGAAAGAGGCAATCGACGGTGTCTTAATGTCCTGGTCCAGCAATGCGCCGGAAGGATTCTGCGACGATGATCTGGACGTGATCAATACGGCGCTACCGCATCTGGGGCTGGCTCTGAAGTCAGCCTCGAACGCGCGGGTGTCGAAAGATTTGATGCGGGTTTATCTGGGGCGCGATGCCGGTCGTCGGGTCTTGTCCGGTGAAATCCGTCGCGGGTCACTGCAGCAGATCGATGCGGTGATCTGGAACTTCGATCTGGAAGGGTTCACCAGCTTGTCGGAAGAGATGCCAGGGATCGAAGTCATAGATATGCTGAATGACTACCTGGGTGTGGTGGTCGATGTTGTTCATCAATGCGAAGGCAACATCCTGAAGTTCATGGGCGACGGTGTCATGGCGATGTTTGATGTCGGCGAGATCGATGCCGATGCCCGCGCCGCGCTGGCTGCGGCGACCATGCTGCAAGAGCGCATGGCCGAATTGAACACTCAGCGGAGTTCACGGGGGCAACCGGTTTCGAACTATACGCTGGCATTGCACTCTGGTGAGATCCTCTATGGAAACATCGGCTCCGAAAGTCGGCTGGATTTCACGGTAATTGGTCCGGCGGTCAACCAGACTTCGAGAATCGCGGGAATGCACAGATCACTGGGGCAGCGCATCCTGATTTCCGACGATGTAGCCCGCGCGGCCCATCCCTGCGATCAGGATCTGATCTCGGTCGGTCGCTATATGTTGCGGGGCGTGGCAGAGCCGAAAGAGCTGTTTACGATTTACAGAACGGCGGGCTAACCGATCACTGACACCCGTGCCAACGCGTGCGACTGCTGCTGCGCACGATTTCATAGAATGAAATCGATCCGGAAACTTTTAAATTTTCCGGGGTCTTGGGCGGATATGTTGGGTAATTCGAGCTGTGGTCGCTCAGAAATCGATCTCAACACCCGGCAAGCTCAGTTCCTTCATCATGTCGCGCAATTCCTGGCGTGCGGCGATGTTGGAGATATTGAGCTGCTTGACCCCGATATCCTTGAGGTCCAGCAAAGTCAGTCCGCGCGGGAACAACTCGCGGAAAATCACTCGCTCGGAAAAGCCCGAGGCGACGCGGAAGCCGATGCGCTGTGACAGCATTTCGATCGCGCGTTGCATCTTCTCCTTGTTGACCATGCGCTGGGTCCCGACCCGGTTGCGCACCACTACCCAATCGATGGGTTTCAGCCCGGCCTGTGCACGCAATTGGCGCGCGTTCCAGACCATCTCGGAATAGACCGAGGGGCCAAGGATTCTCTCACCTTTGGAATCGATCCGCGCCAGCAGGTCAAAATCGATGAAACTGTCGTTCAGCGGTGTAATCAGCGTATCGGCCAGCGAATGTGCAACCTGGCTGAGTCGAGTGTGCGAACCGGGGCAGTCGATCAGGATGAAATCGCTATCGCTTTCCAGTTCGGCCACGGCGGCCGAAAGGCGGTGGTCATAGATGTTTTCACCGGGTTGCAGAGCGCTGGCGTCAATCTCGGGCAGGTCGTGGTGGCGTGGGCTGGGCAGAGACAGGTCCGAGCCGTTCAGGAAGTTCAAGCGGTTCTCGAAATAACGACCCAGACTGCGCTGCCGCAGGTCAAGATCGAGTGTGCTGACCTTGTGCCCCAGCCGTGCCAATGCAGTGGCCACATGCATCGACACGGTTGATTTGCCTGCGCCGCCCTTTTCGTTCCCGACCACAATGATATGTGCCATGCCTGTATTCCCAAGTCCCGCCGTGTTTGCCTACACGTTGTTGGCAGCCACTATATGTTGTGTAGGCCGGGAAGGGAAGAACCTCGGGCCGTCTTGAGCGGTATTATCAAGCCTCAAATTGGAAAAGTGCTTGGTACTTGGGGGTTAGGGTAAATCCTTGCCAAACACACACCCCTGTTTCACTGTCCATCCTATGGATTTGTGATCGAGGGCAGCCATTGGATCATCTGTTTCTGAACGTTTTGAACGTGGTTCTGCCTGTCCTGATTTGCGCTGGAATCGGTTACGCTCTGGCTTTGATCAAGGCCCCCTATGACAACAAGGTCATTGGCGGGATCGTCTCGCGGGTCGGGTATCCGACGCTGATTATCTCGCACCTTTCAACCACCCAGATTGCGGTCGGCACCTTTCTTGATGTCATGATGGCCGCCGCTTTGGCGATTGCAGGTTTTGGGCTGTTGGGGCTTGTCGCGCTCAAACTGATGCGGCTGCCGGTGCGGGCATTTCTGACGCCACTGATGCATGGCAATGTCGGCAATATCGGCCTGCCCATTACCCTTTTGGCGCTGGGCGATGCGGGAATGGCCTATACGATGGCATTTGTGGTGGTTGTGCTGATCAGTATCTTCACGATCGGCATGTGGATTCCGGCCGGAGAGTTCTCACCCAAGAAACTGGCGACTTCGCCGATTATTTACGCGGTCGCACTGTCGCTGGTGTTGATGGCGACGGGCACCAGCCTGCCGCAACCGGTGGCCAAATCCTTTGATATTCTGGGCGGTCTTTCAATCCCGCTGATGTTGCTGACGCTGGGCCACACGCTGGCGACCCTGCGGATCAAAAGCCTTGGCCGAGCCGTTTTGCTGACAGCGCTGCACCTGCTGATGGCTGCGGTGATTGCCAGCGCGTTGGTCTGGAGCTTCGGCTTCACCGGGGCTGAGCGGGGCGCGGTGATCCTGTGCTGTTTGATGCCCTCCTCTGTCGCGACCTATTTGTTCATCGATCAGCATGTGCCGGAATACGGACCCGATGTGGCCGGGTTCATTCTGGTTTCGACTCTGTCCACGATCCTGGTGCTGCCATTGGCGCTGTCCTACTGGATCTAATAGGCGCTGCGCGCGCAGCGCGCTAAAAACAGTATCTATCAGCAAAAAACCGTTTAATAATAGGCACAACACGGTGCCCGAAGGGCCAGCGCGCTATTCCTGAACGGGGGACAGGCAGATGCCAAAAGACGTCACTGACGACATATCCGGCGCGGGAGGGGCACGTCTGGTTCTGGTGATGACCGCGCTGTGCATGATGGTTGTTGGCTTCAACACAACCGCCGTTGCGACGATCCTGCCAAATCTGAAGGCCGAGTTCGATCTGTCGCCTTCCAGCCTGCAATGGGTGATGGCGATCTATACGGTGGTTAGCGCGACCCTCGTTACCATCGTCAGCCGACTTGGCGATATCACCGGCAAGATGGGCGTCTTCTTTGCCGGAATGATCGTGTTCGGTCTTGGCTCGGCCCTTGTGTTGTTTTCACAGGATGCAGCCATGTTGCTGGCAGGCCGCGGGGCCCAAGGTGCCGGGGCGGCAGCGCTGTTTGGCACCTCGCTTTCGCTGCTAACTGCCGCCACGCCCGAGGAACAACGGGCCAGCGTCACCGGTGCCTGGGGCGCGATCGTCGGGCTGGCAATTGGTGTTGGTCCGATCGTTGGCGGCGCGTTTGCGCATTACCTCAGCTGGCGGGGCGTGTTTGCCACAGATCTGGCGCTGCTGATCGTGGCGTTTGCGGTCGGGTTGCGGGTCAGCAAGGAGCATTACGTCCCCGACACCCGTCTTGCAGGCGCAAAGTTCGATCTTGCGGGTGCAGTCGCACTGGTCCTGCTGCTTGGCCCGCTATCCTTCGCCCTCAGCAATGGGGAAAGCCACGGATGGGCCACAAGATCGACCCTGATCCCGCTTGCCGTGTCGGCTGTAGCGGTGATTGCACTGATCATCACCTCGCGCCGCAGCGCGGACCCTCTGATCGAGCTGCGCTACTTCCGCCACCCCCGTTATTTCATGGCGGCGGCAGGGATGTTCATTACCGGCTTCGCGCTGTTCAGCTTTTTCGTCTATTTCAACGTCTTCGTGCAATCGCCAGATGCGTTTGGCCTGTCCGCTGTTGGGGCGGGGGTGGCGATCCTGCCGTTGAGCCTCAGTATGTTCGTCGTGTCCGTGGTGGCTCCGCGTTTTCTTGCACCTTACAGTTTTCGATGGCCGGTGATCCTGGGCATGGGGTTCATGACCTGTGGGTTCATGCTGTTGACGACAACGACGAACACAACAGGCATGGGTGCGATTTGGTGGAAGCTGGTGATTATCGGGATCGGGCTTGGCATCGGTTTTTCGTTATTGCCGCGTCTCGGGCTGCGCTTGTTGCCGGAAGAACATATGGGGCAGGGCTCGGGCGTAGTGAATGCGTTCCTTTATTTTGGGGCCACGCTTGGTGCGGTTGTCGGCGGGTTGGCTGAAGCGATCACCACCCGGCGCGGCCTGACCGAAGTGATCAACGCCTTGCCCACCGGGTCCGAGCAACGGGCTGATCTGGCCCATGCGTTGACACATGGCACTGCAAGTCAGGTGCAACAGCTTATCGCTGGGCTTGATCCGACCACAGGCGAAACGCTGGCGCGTGCCCTGCGGGATTTGCAGGATGATGCATTTAACAGTGCCATGCTTGTCGCCGCTATCGCTGCGCTTTTGGGGATGATCCTGGCTGCCGTAATGCTGCGAGGCCCGGTGCCTCCACCGCACAGCGCGGTTGATCTGACAAGGGACTGATCGTCGGTGGGGCCACTTGTGACCGGCACTCAATCGGCCTAGGCTTTTGTCATGTGTGGAAAGTTTGCAGCCGGTCACCTGACGCAGCGGGAAATGCTGGCGATTACCGAGTATTTTCTCTACGGCAAGGTCTCGCCTGATCTGCCCGAGCAGCTGCCTTCGGGTGGGTACAATGTGTCTCCGACCAATCGGGTTGGCATGGTCCGTTGGGACGGCGATCAGGCCGAATTGGCTACTGCGCGCTGGCAAATCAAGGATCCGCGCAGCAAGAAGCCGATGATCAATTCGAAGATCGAAAATGTCAGCTTCTGGCAGCAATACTGGAACAAGGGGCGCTGTCTAATTCCGGCACTGGGATATTACGAGTGGCCCAAGGACCAGGGCCATGATTGCCCGGTCTACATCACGGTTCAGCGCAATGCCCCGGTGATGTTTTTTGCGGGGTTTTACAGGACTGATGACGGCAGCCATAGCTGTACGATCCTGACCCGGCCACCCAGCCCTCAGATCGCGCATATTCACAGCCGAATGCCGGTGATCCTGAGCCCGGATGAGATCGAAAACTGGCTATCGGGCGTCACAACTGCGCAAGAGGCGCAGCAGTCGTTGGGCACGCAGTACGAAGGCCGGTTCGAATATCACACCGTCAAACCCATCAAGCGCGGGGCCGAGGGTGAGGACATGATCGAGCCTTACACGCCCCCCGTCCAGACCGGGTTTGATTTCTGAGCCTGCAGTAATCACGGCAGGAGAACAAAAAAGGCCGCCCAAATGGACGGCCTTTCGCATTTCAACCAGGTCGGGATTAGAAGCCCAGACCTTCGTATTTCTTCTTGAACTTCGACACGCGGCCGCCTGCGTCCATCAGGCGCGACGAACCACCGGTCCATGCGGGGTGCACGGAAGGGTCGATTTCCAGAGCCAGCTGGTCGCCTTCGCTGCCCCAGGTGGATTTCATCTGAACCACGGAGCCATCGGTCATTTTGACGTTGATGACGTGATAATCGGGATGGATGTCTTTTTTCATCTTTCCGCTCCTTACGCCTCGGCGCCAGCCTTGGGCTTGTAGTTGGTGACTTCTGCGATACGCGCGGATTTACCACGGCGCGAGCGCAGGTAGTACAGTTTGGCGCGACGAACGCGGCCACGGCGGACAACGGTGATGCTGTCGATATTGGTCGAATGCAGCGGGAACACACGCTCCACGCCTTCGCCAAACGAAATCTTGCGAACGGTGAACGAACCGGCGATACCGCTGCCACCTTTGCGCGCAATGCAGACGCCTTCGTAGTTCTGCACACGGGTACGCGACCCTTCGGTCACTTTAAAGCCGACACGGATGGTGTCACCGGCTTTGAAATCGGGGATGTCTTTCCCCAGGGCGGCAATTTGCTCCGCCTCAAGCTGTGCGATCAGGTCCATCGCATTTACTCCTATATGCTCGTGGTTGGTCCACGAAGTTTGGGCACGGCCTGAGAGCTCTTGGTCTTCACCGGGTCCTGCGTACAGCCCGCCAGAGGTCAGATCGAATGTTCCTTTTGGTCCGGTCCGCCCTGTCGCGCCGGTGCCGAAGAAAGCTGGGCGTCACGTCAGGATGCAAACCAAAACGCCGGAGTCGCGTAACGCCACACCGGATTGCGCTGCTTTACGGGCTTTGCGGGCGGGGATCAAGCCTTATTCTTGGTGAAACAGGTGAGTTTTTGCCACCCGTCAAATCCGCCGTTGCCTTGTCCGCCAGATCAGGCATTCTGGGATCAATTATAAGAGCAGATATTTGATACAGGATCATAAGATGCGCAAAGCACTTCTGTTGGCCGTTATGGCGCTTGCACTTGTCTCATGTGGTCGCCGCGGCCCGCAACCTCAGGCGGTTGAGCCGCAGGCCTTCGCGGACACGACCCCGCCTTCGATCATCTACCCCGCCTTTGGTGACGCTGACCCGCACCCGTGGGAGGGACGTCATCCCGGCCATTACCCGGTGCATGGGCTGGATGTCTCGCGTTGGCAGGGGCCGATTGATTGGCGCACCGCGCAGAAGAACGGTGTCAGCTTTGCCTTCATCAAAGCCACCGAGGGCGGAGATTTTACCGACCCGATGTTCGACGAGCACCGACGCGGCGCACAAGCTGCCGGAGTGCCGTGGGGGGCCTATCACTATTATTATTTCTGCCGTCCGGCCCATGAACAGGCGCGTTGGTTCATCCAGAACGTGCCCAAAGGGGCCGACCTGCCGCATGTGCTGGATATGGAATGGACGCCCCATTCCAAAACCTGCACCCTGCGCCCTGATGGCCGAACCGTTCGGGCCGAGGCGCAGCGGTTCCTTGATATTCTCGAGCGCCACTATGGCCGACGCCCGATTGTCTACACGACGGTGGATTTCTACGGCGACACCGATATCGGACGACTTCCCAAAACCGAGTTCTGGCTGCGCTCGGTCGCGGGCCACCCGCGCAACGTTTATCCAGGCTCGGTCTGGCGGTTCTGGCAATACACCGGCACCGGGCTGGTGCCGGGGGTTCAGGGTAAGGTGGACATTAACACCTTCAACGGCACGCCGGAAACCTGGGCGTTGTGGAAGGCAACCCGTTAGTCTTAGCCCTTATCTTCTGATTTTCGATAGGCGTCCCACAGATCCGGCCGCCGTTCGCGGGTGATCTGTTCCGACATTTCATGACGCCAATCCGCAATGCGTCCATGGTGGCCTGACATCAGGATCTCGGGGATCGGGCGGCCTTTCCAGTCGGCGGGGCGGGTGTATTGCGGATGCTCCAATAAGCCAGAGGAAAAGCTCTCCTCCTCGGCTGAGGCCTGATTGCCCAGAACGCCCGGGATCAGCCGCACGGTGGCGTCGATCAGGGCCTGCGCGGCGATTTCACCCCCGGTCATGACAAAATCACCCAAGCTGATCTCTTGCACGCCGTAATGTTCCAGCACGCGCTCATCGACGCCTTCGAAACGACCACATAACAGGGTCATGCCATCGCAGCGAGCCAGGTTTTGCATCATTTTCTGATCCATCCGACGCCCACGCGGGCTGAGGTAGATCAACGGCCAGTTGCCCCGGATGCCCGCCATCGTATGCTCAATGGCCTCACCCAGCACATCGGCACGCAGGACCATGCCTGCACCGCCGCCCGCCGGGGTGTCATCCACATTGCGGTGCTTGCCGATCCCGAATTGGCGCAAATCCACAGTTTCCAACTGCCATAGCCCTTCTTGCAGGGCCTTGCCGGTCAGGCTTTCGCCCAGAACACCGGGAAAGGCAGATGGGAACAACGTGATGATCTTGGCCTTCCACACCCCGTGCAGATCGGGCGTCGGCGTCATCAACTCGCGCGGCTTCAACGTTGGACGGATGGCTTTGCGGCCAAGGGACTTTCCGGGTTTATCTGTCATCTCGAGCCGATCAGATCATTCTGGGTGCTTTGAACCAAAGCCGTCTTTTGATCGATCAGCGCAGCATCGTCCAGATCGGATCGGTTCATTTCCAGCATCTGCTGCAAGACATCCTCGGGCAGGCGTGGGTTTGATCGGGTCGGGCCTACCAATTCGGCGGCTTTGTCCGCAGGCAGGTCAAGGAATTCAGCAAAAGTGCTTCCAAGCCCATGTCGCTGGCCCTGCAGATCTTCCAGCCATTCGGTGCGGACCGAGACCGAGGGCAAACGGTCGCGCACAGCCGCAGCAGCAATCTGAGGCGACGGCACCGGTTCAAGCCGGGCGCGGAAAGTCTCAAAATCCTGAATTAGGCGCGAGCGTTGAAGATCATGTGCCCACAGGCTGCGCAGCCAGCTTCCGCGTTGGCGCAGCGAGTAGTAGATCGTGATATGCACCTCTTCCCCGGCAAACCGGTCGCGGATCAGGCCGACAAGGCACGAGGCGAGCTCGGGCGCGGCCTCATATCCCACCGCGACATTGCGGCTGGGGCGCAGGCCTGAGAAATTCTCTTCGCTCAGAACCAGCCCGCGCTTCTGGCCAAATTCCAGTGAATTCAGGAAGTGACGCATCTGATCCTTGAAATCGCTCATCGCGCCGGGGGTGCCGTAGACGGAATAGCGAGTGGCTGCTTCGGACAAGCCGGTTTTGCGGGTCCGATAGGGCAGGACCAACGCATGGTGCGGCCAGATCAGTGAGCGGTTTTCGAACAGAAAGGACTGTGCCGCCGTCGTCCCGGTCTTGTGCAGACCCAGATGCAGCAACACGCGGCGCATTACAGCAGGCCCTCGGGCGGATCAGCGATGATGCGGCCCTTGTCCAGATCAACGGTCGGAACGGATTCGAGTGTAAACGGCAGCAGCACGGTGGCCTTTAAGCCCGGCCCATGCAGTTCCAACAGATCCGCCGCACCGTGATTTTGCACCGATTTCACTCGGCCCAGCAGCGTGCCGCCGGTGTCATAAACCTCAAGCCCGATAAGGTCGGTGTGGTAAAACTCATCATCCGGCAGCGACGGCAATTGATCGCGCCGCGCATAAAGGCGCAGGCCATTCAGCGCATCCGCCGCTTCCTTCGTCTCAATGCCACCCAGCCGAGCGGCAAAGCCGTTCTTGATCGCGCGGGTCAGGACTACTGGATAGCGCTCTTTACCTTCTTCGTCTGTCAGCGGCGAGTAGCCCTCGATATCCTCGGGGACGGCACAGAAACTTTTCAGCCGCACCTCGCCGCGCACCCCATACGAGCCCGCGATGCTGCCTACGCAGATCAGATCACTCATTTCGACCATCCGTCACACATAGCCCGTCCCGCCATTGTCCGATCACCTCGCACGCCTCGCGCTGGTTCGAGCGTTCGAAGAATACGCCCACAATAAATGCGATCGCCAGCAGGATGGGAAGCCGTAACAAACCGAACATGACTAACGCACCTCGATCGGCAGAGAGGCGTCGCGGCATTCCCAGCCGACCTGCTCCAGCTCCGGCGTATCGGATTGGGCCTCGGGCCAGCCCAAGCAGAAATATCCGATCAACCGCCAGTCCTCGGGGACATCCAGATCGCGCACCATCTGGTCCGGGTCGAGGATCGAGACCCAGCCCAGGCCCAAGCCTTCTGCCCGCAAGGCGAGCCAGAAGAGCGTGATGGCTGAGACGACGGAATAACGCCGCATTTCGGGCATAGTGCCTGCGCCGAGACCTTGACCTTTGTCGGTGGCATCGTCGCAAAACACGGCCAGCTGCACCGGAGCTTCTTTCATCCCGGACAGTTTCAGCTGGCTGTACAGCTGCGCCTTTTCGCCGGAATACCCGCTCAGCGCCCGCTCGTTGGCCGCTTGGAAATTCTTCAGCGCCGCGTCGCGCGCGGCCTGACTTTCGATGCGGATCACGCGCCAGGGTTCGCTGAGCCCAACAGAAGGGGCCAGTCGAAACGCGTCGAGGCAGCGCGTAAGCACTGCCTCGTCAATTGCATCGGTGCGAAACCGGCGCACATCACGCCGGAGCCGCATCAACAGATCGAACTGCGTGCGAAAATCGTCGGAAAAGGCCTGATCCTGCACGCGCCCGACTGCTTATTCTTCTGCAGCAGCTTCTTCAGCCGGTGCAGCAGCCGCTTCGGCAGCTTCAGCAGCCTTGGCAGCTTTCTCTTCCGCGCGTTCCTGAGCTTTCTTGCCCGGAGTACCCTTGTTGGGGTTGTTGCGCTCGGCCTTGTCACGGGCGCCGGCAGCTTCCAGCATACGTGCGATCCGGTCGGTGGGCTGTGCGCCCTGATCCAGCCAGTACTGGATGCGCTCCATGTTCATTTTCACGCGCTCTTCGCTGTCTTTCGGCAGCAGCGGGTTGTAGGTGCCCAGTTTTTCGATGAAACGACCATCGCGCGGCATACGGCTGTCAGCCGCAACAATGCGATAGAAGGGACGCTTTTTCGAGCCGCCGCGGGCGAGACGAATTTTCATTGCCATGGTGGTATCTCCTTTGAATGGCGTATCCGGTGCTAGACCGGCTTAGTTCTGGTGTTTCTTGTGGTGTCGGATGACTTCCTGAATGATGAAATTCAGAAAAGCCTTGGCGAAATCGGGGTCCAGATCGGCCTCTTTCGCCAGGTCTTCTAACCGTGCGATCTGCGCAGCCTCGCGCGACGGATCGGACGGGGGAAGGTCGTGTGCGGCCTTGAGCTTGCCAACGGCCTGCGTGTGCTTGAACCGCTCGCCCAGCGTATAGACCAGGATCGCATCCAGCCGGTCGATGCTTTCGCGGTGATCCTTCAACAGCGCGGCAGCTTGTGTCACGGGGTTGTTCATTGGCCGGTCCTTTCGGTGGTCAATTCAATCTGCGGATGACGCCAGATCTGGGCGTGTTTGCCCAAAAGTTCGGCTCTCTCAATCTCCAGCGTTGCGCCCAGCCGTTCGGCCAGCGCGCGCGAGCGATCATTGGCATGGGCGATGTAAGAAATCACACCGTTCAGCCCCTGATGCTGCGCTGCATAGTCGCGTGCAGCCGCGGCGGCCTCAAAGCCCAGACCTTTGCCTTCGGCCTCGGCCATCAGCGTCCAGCCCAGCTCGGGCTCCGCCCAGCCGGGTACGTAGATCATGCCTGCCCATCCCACGAATGCGCCGCTGGTCTTTTCAGTCAAATGCCACAGACCATAACCGCGCAGCGCCCAATGACCCAATCTGTTCGAAAGAGAGCTCCAGCTTCCAAGCGCGTCCTTGGGACCACCAACCATATGGCTGCGCTCGGTCGCGTAGAACGCGGTCATCGCAGGAAGATCGTCCAGATGCGGCGCGCGAAGGATCAGGCGATCGGTTTCGACGGTGGGTATAGTGAACGAGGTCATGCGTATGCCTCCACGCCACCGTTTACCAGATCGGCAGGCGCAGAATGACGCCAGACCTGCATCGCCCCGAAAGCCGGGTGTTCGAACATATATTCGAACTGCGCGCCCAGCCGTTCCGCGACAGCCTTGCTGCCCAGATTATCCGGATCGATCAGCGAGATTGCGGTTTCCCAGCCCAGCACGTCATAGGCATGTGCACGTGCAGCCAGTGCCGCTTCGGTCGCATAACCCTTGCCGGTGGCGTGGTTCATCAGGGTCCAGCCAATTTCGGGCTCGGGCCAGCTATGCGGGTTCCACAATCCAACATGGCCTACATAGGTGCCCGTGTCTTTTTCCTCGACACCCCAGAAGCCATATCCCCGCATCGCCCAGTGGCCTAACAGCATCGCAACAGCGCGCCATGTCTCATCCGGGCGTTTCGGGCCGCCGACGAATTTCGAGGCGTCGCTGGCAAAAAACTCTGCCTCAGCCTCAAAATCGGCCTCGCAGGGGGCCCGCATGATCAGGCGTTCGGTTTCCAGCGTTGGTATGGCCATGGCAAGTGTCATGCCTGCACCTCGCCGTATCGCCAGACATGCTGTGTTGGACCAAAGGCGCTTTCGGCAACGGCGTCGCGCGTTGCACCCAGACGCTGTGCCAATGCGTTCGAACGAGCGTTGGACTGCGAAACGTAGCTTACGAACTGGCCGGATCCGAGCAGATCAAGCCCAAAATCGCGAACGGCGCTGCACGCTTCGGTCGCGTAACCTTGCATGCGGAACTTGCTATCAAACATATAGCCAAGCTCGGGCTCGTGATCGTCCCATTCGAGGCCCAGAATGACGAAGCCAATGACCTGATCATCGTCTTTAAACGTGACGGTGAACAAGCCGTGACCATGCAAAAGCCAGCCTGATGTGTAGTAGGAAAACTCAGTCCAGGCGTCTTGCTCGGTATCGCCAAAGCTGTCCTTGCAGATCGATGTCCACACCGGCAGGTCGTCCAGAGTGGGTGCACGCAGAACCAGCCGCCGGGTCTCAATGACCGGCAGGGCCGCGCGATACTGCGCTGCTGCCATCGCCGCCTTTCCGGACGGGGGCTGGGTGCAGCGTGCTGACGTCACTTTTTCTTTCCAAAACCGCTCAACCCCGGGGGCAGGCCCATGCCGCCACCCAGTCCGGGCAGACCGCCGGGCATCTTACCGCCCATCGCTTTGGCGGCTTGTTCCAGCGCCTTGGGGTCCATGCCGGCAGCCATCTCCTCGGGGCTGGGGCCACCTTTGCCGAACATGCCCTTCATGGCTTGTTTCAGCATCTTGCCTTTGCCCATCTTGCCCATCTTTTTCATCATGTCCGACATCTGCCGGTGCATTTTGAGCAGCTTGTTGAGGTCGCTGACCTCCATCCCAGAACCGGCGGCGATCCGTTTCTTACGGCTGGCTTGCAGCAACTGCGGGTTGGCGCGTTCGCGTTTGGTCATCGACTGGATCATGGCGATCTGCTGGCGCAGGATTTTATCGTCCAGACCGGCCTGATCCATCTGCTTGGCCATCTTGTTCATGCCCGGCATCATGCCCATCATGCCCTGCATGCCGCCCATCTGGATCATCTGCTCCAGCTGCATTTTCAGGTCGTTCATATTGAACTGACCTTTGACCATGCGCTTCATCATGCGCTCGGTCTGTTCCATCTCCATCGTTTCCTGGGCTTTTTCGACCAGAGCAACGATGTCGCCCATGCCCAGAATACGCCCCGCGATCCGGTCCGGCTCGAAGGTTTCGAGCGCGTCCATCTTCTCGCCCAGACCAACAAAGCGGATCGGCTTGCCGGTGACCGCGCGCATCGACAGCGCCGCACCGCCGCGCCCGTCACCGTCCATACGGGTCAGGACCACGCCCGAGATGCCGACCTTGGCATCAAACTCTTCGGCCACTTCAACAGCGACCTGACCGGTCAGGCCGTCGACCACCAGCAGCGTCTCACGCGGGTCGACCACGTTACGAACCTGCTCGACCTCGTCCATCAGGACTTCGTCGATATGCAGACGGCCCGCGGTGTCGAGCATGTAGACGTCATAGCCGCCCAGCGTTGCCTGTTGCTTGGCGCGCTTGGCGATATCAACCGGCGTCTGGCCGGGAACGATCGGCAGCGTATCTACACCAACCTGCGTGCCCAGGACCGCAAGCTGATCCATCGCCGCCGGGCGATAGACGTCCAGCGAGGCCATCAGGACCTTCTTGCCCTCTTTCTCTTTCAGGCGTTTCGCCAGCTTACCGGTGGTGGTTGTCTTACCGGAACCCTGCAGGCCGACCATCAGGATCGGGGCAGGCGGGTTGTCGATCTTCAGCGCGCCGGGGTCTTCTTCGCCACGCAGTGTATCAACCAACGCGTCGTGCACGATCTTTACGACCTGCTGGCCGGGCGTGATCGATTTGGTGACAGCTTGACCGGTCGCCTGTTCCTGTACTTTCTTGACGAACTCGCGCGCCACCGGCAGCGAGACGTCGGCCTCAAGCAGGGCAACGCGGACTTCGCGCAGGGCGGTTTTCACGTCTTCTTCAGACAGGGCACCCTGTTTGGTCAGCCGGTCAAAGACGCCGGAAAGGCGTTCGGATAGATTTTCAAACATGCCTTCGGCCTCCTTAGCCGGTTATCTGGTGGCGTGCCCTAGATAGGACGCGTCGGTTAAATGCACAAACGCCCCCACGGGCGAAACTCGCTGGTGGGGGGCGATCCCTGAACGACTCAAGGGACCGGAAGATCAAACGCTTCCGGATGTTGGCGGCGATTTAGGCCGATTGGCTGGCAGAGTCAACCTTGCGCGCCGGAAGCCAGTCATTGATCGCATCAACCAGCCGATGCGCGCCGCGCCCGCTGGAATAAGCCTCGACAATGGGATGCCGCCCGGCGCTCATGCCTTCATCCAGTATTAGGACAGGGCGATAGAGGGTCGATGTGCCATTGTCGCTACGCGAGGTCGTGCTTTCGGTTTCCGCGTGCGAGAGGTGCGAGAGCTCATGTTCCACCGCATCATATCCAAAGACTGACTGTCTGCGGATCAGGATGCTGTTTTTATTGCGATCCAGTATGACCTGCACGCGGCGGACAAAGGCGCAAAATGCACCAAAACCCATGCCTCCGCCGAATAGTGCGAAGAAAATGCCGAACAAGATACCCTCGCCACCTTCACTGGCCAAGAAGACGCCCGCGCCTACAAATGCCAGAATGAAGAAAACCAGCGTGATGCCGATGAACCATGGCGTATTGGACAGGATCAGTTGGCTCGGAGTGTTACGCGTGACTTTCATGGCGGCACGCTAGCACCGAATGCCGCGCCTGTCGTGGCTTGAATTTACCTGTCGGTTGGGCGATGAGCGCGCCATACGAGGAGGTTCCCATGGACGCATCATCTGCCTTTCAGGATACGTTGCCGATCAGCTCGGATGCGCTTTTGGCGCAGTTGGATGAATGGGGGCTGCCCTATCGGTTGCATACTCATATCCCGCTGCGCACCGTTGAGGATGCCATGGGGGTCGAGGGCCAGTTCATGGTGCCGGGTGAAAACACATTGCGGCTTAAGAACCTGTATCTGCGCGACAAGAAAAAGCGGAACTATCTGGTGACGCTGGAACAGAGCCGCGAGATCGACCTCAAGGCGCTGGGCGCGGAGTTGGGGGTTGGCAACCTGTCCTTCGGCTCGGCGGATCGGCTGTTCCAGAACCTCGGCATCCGCCCTGGCGCGGTCAGTCCGCTGGCGATGATCAACGGCGTTGAGAACAACGTTAAGTTCTTCATGGACGCCGCCGCGCAACAGGCCGATGTCATCAACATGCACCCTTTGGTCAACGACCGAACCGTCGTTTTGTCGCGCGATGATCTGATGGCGTTCTTTGATAAGATCGGGTGCGAGGTGACCTGGCTGCCGTGATTACCCTTCAAGCGCTTCGTTCAAAGCGGCAGCGACATGGGCGGCGGAGGGGTTGACGAACAGGTGACCGTCCGCCTCGAACACCGGATCGTCCAGGTGATCGGGGAAGGCCAGAGGCAACTCGGTACAGGCCAGCAAGATCGCCGTTCCGGGTGCGGCGTGTTTGTTGCAGAAGGCCAGCAGGCGCGCATGTGCGGTGTCGGATGCACCGCCGTAGAAATCACTGTCGATCATCGCCTGCATCTCGGCGATCTCGGGCTCGGGCAGGCGTGTGTTTGCCGTGATACCCTCGGCGCCCAGCCGGTCGGCATAGTTTGTGGCCTGCATGGTGACTGCGGTTCCAAAGACCAAAGCATTGGTGGCGCCGGTCGAGGCGGTCGCGTCGGCGGTTGCGTCAAAAATGCTGAGAATAGGCATGGAGACGCCTTCGCGGATCGCGTGAAGCCGCGCGTGTGGCGTATTGGAGGCGATGATGCCGAAATCGCAGCCTGCGTGTTCCAAAGTCAGCAGTGCTTCGCGGAACACCGCGTCGAAAGCGGCCCAGCTGTCTTCGTCACCGGCCACGCCGCGCAAGGCGCGGGTTTTGGCTTGGGTGACGGATTCGATGGTCATGGGTGGGATGGGCAGCGGCGATCCGTGGCCGCGTTCAGCAAAATACCGACCCGCGCCTTCAGCGATCGCCCGGTAGTAGTCGACAGTTGAGGCCCAGCCAACACCGCCCAATATTCCAATCTTTTTCATGTGAAACGCCCAGTCTGCCGATTTGCCTCGGCGCAGACTGGACGGTTCAAGGGGGGCAGGTCAATCAGGCTGCCAGTTTGGTGACAGCTTTCTGCGCATTGGACAGGGTTGTTTCGGGGTCCAGTGCCATGCGATCTGCGGCGATGACTTCGACATCATGGATGCCGATGAAGCCCAGAACATGGCGCGCATAGGTGGTGGCAAAGTCGATCTCGGAGCCCACCGCCGTACCGCCTGATGCAACAGCAAGGATGGCGCGTTTGCCTTCCAGCAGACCTTTCGGTCCTTCTTCGGAATAGGAGAATGTCAGACCGGCACGGGCGACCAGATCAATCCAGGCCTTGAACGCGGCGGGAACTGAGAAGTTGTAGATCGGCAGGCCGATGACGATCGTGTCGGCCTTTTGCAACTCGGACACCAATTCGTCCGACAGGGCCAGCAGGTCTTTCTGTACCGCGTCACGCTGGTCGGCGGGGGTGAAATTGGCGCCGATCCAGTCTTCGGTCAGCAGGGGCAGGGGGGTGGCCAGATCGCGGCGGATGATGCGGCTGGCGTTCAGGTGGCGAACCACGCGGTCGGACAGATCGCGGGTGGCAGATCCAGTGCGGCGGGCCGAGGCGTCGATATGCAGGATGGTTTTGGTCATTTCGGGGCGTCCTTTGTTGCGGAATTAGCTTCTGTTGCCCCAATATGGCTGTTGCGTGCATGAACAAAACTCGGATATATCAACAAGCATTGTTAGAATTTGCACATTGGATCAGATGCAATGGACAATTGGGATGAAGTGAGAACCGCCTATCAGGTGGCGCGCATGGGAACGGTCAGCGGCGCGGCGGATGTGCTGGGTGTGCACCACGCCACCGTGATCCGCCATATCGATGCGATCGAGGCACGGCTGGGCGTCAAACTATTCCAGCGTCACGCGCGTGGGTACACACCAACCGAAGCGGGTGAGGACCTGTTGCGGGTCGCGCAGGCAACCGAAGATCAATTCAACCAGTTGGTCGGTCGCATGAAGGGGCGCGGAGACGATGTCTCGGGCGAGATCGTGGTCACCTCACTGGCCTCACTGGCCCCGCTCATCGTACCGACGCTGACCGAGTTCCAGCAGACCCACCCGGGATTGATCGTGCGCTATCTGACCGGCGACCGCCTGTTCCGGTTGGAATATGGCGAGGCGCATGTGGCGATCCGCGCCGGGGCCGCGCCGGATCAACCGGACAATGTGGTGCAGCCGTTCATTCCACAAGAGGTCGGACTATTCGCCAGCAAGGCCTATCTCGCGCGCCACGGCAAACCCGCGGACGTTGCAGATTTCGCCAATCACCACTTCGTCGGCAATGATGACGAAAACAGCCGCGCGCCGTTTTCCCGCTGGCTGCGTGCCAACGCGCCGGAGCAGGCGATCACTTTCCGCTGCACCAATAATTTCTGTATGCGAGAGGCTGTTCTGGCCGGTGCAGGCATCGGCTTTATGGCCCGTTGGGAGGCCGCGCGCGATCCCGATCTGGTCGAGGTGATGGCACCGTTGCCCGAGTGGTCTGGCAAGCTGTGGTTGGTGACTCATGTGGATCTGCACCGGACCACTAAGGTGCAGGCTTTCCTATCCTTCCTGAAAGATCAATCCAAGGGCTGGCTGCCGTGACACCGCAGGCGCGCGGCCATCTGGCCATGCTAACATTCTCGGCTTTGGTGGCGGGCAGTTTCTCACTTGGCTCAATGGCGGCAAATGAGATCGCACCGTCGGCGATCACGGCAGCGCGCTTTGCGATTGCGGCGGTTGTGATCGGCATCGCTGCGATTGCCACAACGGGCATTCCGCGCAGCGCGGCTCGGGCACCATGGCGCTATCTGGTTCTTGGCGGATTGTTCGGAGCCTACTTTGTCCTAATGTTCTACGGATTGAAAACCGCTCCCCCGGTCAGCGCGGCGGCGGTCTTTACGCTGACCCCGGTCATGTCGGCGCTGGCCGGGTGGGTGCTGCTGCGCCAGATCACCACCCCACGCATGGCGCTGGCCCTGACGGTCGGTGCGGTCGGTGCGCTGTGGGTGATCTTCAGAGCGGATTGGCAAGCCTTTCAGGCCTTCGAGATCGGAGGCGGCGAGATCATCTATTTCTGGGGTTGCGCCGCGCACGCCGTCTATACGCCGATGATACGGCGATTGAACCGGGGCGAGCCTGCGGTGGTGTTCACCTTCGGTACGTTGGTTGCGGGGTGTTTGATCCTGACGGTCTGGGGCTGGTCCGATATACGTGCAGTAGATTGGGGCAACCTTCCCGGGATTGTCTGGGTGACGCTGCTTTATATCTCGTTGTTTGCGACCGCCGCCAGTTTTGTACTGGTTCAGTTTGCAGCCCTGCGTTTGCCCGCGGCAAAGGTCATGGCCTACACTTACCTGACGCCCAGCTGGGTGATCCTGTGGGAAATCGCCCTGGGACGTCCTGCGCCGACGGCACTGGTGTTGGTTGGTGCCGGGCTCACCGCTGTTGCGCTGTTGTTGCTGCTGAAAGGAGAAGACGCGCCTGCAAATACTCCTGTGCGCTCGAATTGAAGCTTGTGATTTCTACCTGATGTGGCAGCCTGCCTGTCACCACCAAGGAGCTGGGCCATGAAAACACTGTCACTTATTCCCGCATTGCTGGCGCTGTCCGCCTGTGCCCCCGGTGGCGCGAAAGACGCTGCAGAGGTGGACCTGCAAGCCAGCTGCGAAGCTCTGGTGGGCGCCGAAACCGGCACAGGGCCTGATGGTGTCAAAGCGATGTCGACCCAGTCCAGCCCGACAGGCTCGGTCACCAGTGTATTCGTGGCGGGGGCCGAGGCTCCGTGGCTCTGTCGTGCCGACCCAACGGGGGTTGTGACCGGGGTGGAATATAGCCGCGAGGGCTGAGCCTGCCGTTTGGATCGTCCCGACGGGTCAGACTGGCGAACCGCCCGGGTCGACATATCTCAGGATCAGGAGGACGCCAATATGTTCAAACACATCATGGTCCCGGTCGACCTGCACTTGCCGCCCGAGGTCAAGAAAGCTACCGAGGTTGCGGCGCAATTGGCCAAATGGCAGGGCGCCAAAGTGACCATCGTCAGCGTCACCGGCCCGCAGCCAGGGGATAGCCACCTGACAACAGACGCGATCAAACAAGAATTGCTGACATGCGCCAATGAAATCGCGATGCAAAGCGGGGCGCAGGTGGACACACGCAACATTCATTCGGTTGATGTCGCGGTCGAGATCGACAAGGACCTGACCCACGCAGCAGAGGAAATGGGGGCCGATCTGATTGTTGTGGGAACCCACGCACCCCGGATCACAGACTATATCCTGTCCAGCCACGCGGGATATCTGGCCAAACACGCCAGCATGTCGGTCTTAGTTGTGCGTTAGGCCTCATCCGGGGGCAGTTCAACTTCAAGAAACCGCTCGAACGCATCCAGATTGACCGGTTCGAACTGTCCGAACCCCTGCATCCAAACCGAGGCCGCTCGAAGCGCGTCGGGTTCTAGTTTGCACCACTTCACCCGTCCGCGTTTTTCCTGAGAAATCAGACCTGCTTTGGTCAGGATCACCAGATGCTTTGAAATCGCGGCCAGCGACATTTCGAACGGTTCGGCCACGTCGGTGACGGCCATGTCATCTTCCAGCAGCATCGCTAAGATGGCGCGGCGGGTGGGATCGGCGAGGGCTGCGAAGACAGTGTCGAGGTCGTTGGACATGGTTCCGCTGAACCATAGCCTGTGAGTTTGGTCAACCATTTGGTTGAATATGCGGATTCAGGCTTATCCGCCCGGTCAGCGAATTATACGCCATCGGCAGGTTTCACGCGGTCTGTGATTTTAATATAAAAATCATATACTTATTGCCGTTCATGCTGCGGCTTCATTGCCGTTGACTCTGCGCCCTCAGCCCCTTAGCACCCTACCCAAGACTGTGCGAGGGAAACGCCCGTGACCGAAGATGACCAAAAGCAGCGTATGGCGCAGCTGGAGGCCAAGATCGAAGCGGCGAAAAAGGCCAAAGCGCCGAAACCTCGTGCGGATGCTGACGTATCCGGAGGCGAGCTTGCCTGGAGGATGGTCATCGAAATGGTTTCCGGTCTGGGGATCGGATTTGGCATCGGATACGGGCTGGACAGCCTGCTCGGGACGATCCCGATCTTTCTGGTGCTATTCACATTGCTGGGCCTTGTCGCGGGCGTGAAGGTTATGCTCCGCAGCGCGAAAGAGGTTCAAGAGAAACAAGCGGCCGCAAGCGCGACCGAGAAGGACGAGAGGGACTGAACGTGGCAACCGAGACCACCGCAGAAAAAGGCAGCAGCCTGGCTTTCCATCCAATGGACCAGTTTATCGTCAAGCCGTTGTTCGGCGACGGTGCGATTGCCTGGTACACGCCCACCAACGTGACCCTGTGGCTGTTCCTGGCGATTGCGGCGATCTTTGCCCTGCTGGTTCTCAGCACGTCCAAGCGCGCCATTGTTCCGACGCGGATGCAGTCGGTGGCCGAGCTGGCCTATGGTTTCATCTACAAGATGCTGGAAGACATCTGCGGCAAGGAAGGCGTAAAGTACTTCCCCTATGTCATGACCCTGTTCATGTTCATCGTCTGCGCGAACTTCCTGGGCATGTTGCCCATGTCCTTCACCACCACATCGCATTTCGCCGTGACCATCCCGCTGGCGCTGGCCGTGTTCCTGACCGTGACCGTTTTGGGTTTCGTCAAGAACGGCGCCGCGTTCCTGGGCTTGTTCTGGGTCTCCAGCGCGCCGCTGGCGCTGCGCCCTGTTCTGGCGATCATCGAGCTGATCTCGTACTTCGTGCGCCCGGTCAGCCACTCCATTCGTCTTGCCGGTAACGTCATGGCAGGCCACGCGGTTATCAAGGTGTTCGCAGGCTTTGCCGCGATTGCCGTGATCTCGCCCGTGTCGGTTCTGGCGATCACCGCAATGTATGGCCTTGAGGTCCTCGTGTCCTTCATTCAGGCCTACGTCTTCACCATTCTGACCTGTGTGTATCTGAAAGATGCGCTGCATCCGTCGCACTAAGGTCCGAACCCCCAACATCGAAACTTCCAAATCGTAAGGAGAATTCTCATGGAAGGCGATCTCGCACACATCGGCGCAGGCCTGGCAGCAATCGGTTCCGGCGCAGCCGCAATCGGGGTGGGCAACGTTGCAGGCAACTTCCTGGCCGGCGCCCTGCGCAACCCTTCGGCGGCTGCTTCGCAGACCGCAACCCTGTTCATCGGTATCGCGTTCGCAGAAGCGCTGGGCATCTTCGCATTCCTGGTCTCGCTGCTGCTGATGTTCGCCGTATAATCTGCGGAACCTGATCCTTACGCGCAGGTGGGCCCAAGCCATAGCGGCCCATCTGTTGTAAAGACAACGTTCCGACGGAGGACATCATGGCGACTGAACCCATTGCTGAAGAAGTAGTAGGCACATGCGTTGATTCCAGCGGCTACGCCGTCGGGATGCCGCAGCTCTGCTTCGATTGGTTCCCCAACCAGATTTTCTGGCTGGTCATCACGCTGGTCGTCATCTTTCTGGTCCTGTCCCGCGTGGCTCTGCCCCGCATCGCGGCAATCCTGGCTGAACGCCAGGGGACCATTACAAATGACCTGGCTGCGGCCGAAGATCTGAAGGCCAAAGCGGTCGAGGCCGAAGAGGCCTATAACAAAGCGCTGGCCGATGCCCGTTCTGAGGCTCAGCGTATCGCAGCGGAAGCCCGCGCCGAAATCCAGTCTGGTCTGGATGACGCGATTGCCAAGGCGGATGCGGAAATCGCTGCAAAGGCGGCTGAATCGGAAAAGGCAATTGCCGAAATCCGTGCCGGTGCGCTGGAAAGCATTCAAGTGGTTGCCAAGGATACGGCGGCTGAACTGGTCACAGCACTGGGCGGCGAGGCGGATGCCAAAGCCATCAACAGTGCAGTAGATGCGCAGACGAAAGGATAAGTGACATGCGGAACACTCTTGCCCTTATCCTGACCGTTGGTGCCGCCAGCCCCGCGCTGGCCGCAAGCGGCCCGTTCTTCTCGCTTGCCAACACTGACTTTGTCGTCACTCTGGGCTTCATCGTCTTTATCGCGGTCCTGTTCTACTTCAAGGTCCCCGGTATGATCGGTGGTGCGCTGGACAATCGCGCCGAAGGTATTCAAGCCGAGCTGGACGAAGCCCGCGCCCTGCATGAAGAAGCACGCAGTCTGCTGGCCTCGTATGAGCGCAAGCAGCGCGAAGTTCAGGGTCAGGCCGAAGCTATCGTTGCCGCGGCCAAGGAAGACGCGGTTCTGGCGGCTGAACAAGCTAAGGTGGATCTGGAAAAATCCATCGCGCGCCGTCTCGCGGCAGCGCAGGATCAGATCGCATCGGCTGAGGCATCTGCCGTCAAGGAAGTCCGCGATCAGGCAATCACCGTAGCGGTTTCGGCAGCCAACGCCGTGCTGGCCAAACAGATGACCGCAACGCAGGCGAACAAGCTGATCGATGCATCCATCGCGGATGTGGGTGAAAAGCTACACTGATCGCCTGGATCATATGATTTGAAAAACCCGAGGGCTTCAGGCTCTCGGGTTTTTTCTTTTTGTGGCTTCCAGTTTGAAGGATCAGACCTCTCCAGTCTCGTGCTTCAAACGCTGTTGCGCTATCTCTTCATTGCGCAGGGCCTTCTGCTGATCGGCCATGCAGCTTTTGACAAAGTTCAGATGATCTTCGACCGCCTTCCGTGCCCCTTTCGGGTCGCGGTCCTGCAGGGCTGTGTTGATGGCTCGGTGCTGGTCCAGAATTGCGTCGCGGGTGGTGCGTTGCTGGAACATGATCTGTCGGTTGTAGAATACGCCCTGCCGCAGCAGATCGAACATCGACCGCATCATATGCAGCATCACCACGTTATGACTGGCCTCGATGATCGCCATATGGAACTGGGCGTCCAGATGCGCCTCTTCTTCGGCTGCATTGCGGGCGTGGGCGTCTTCCATCTTGTCCAGTATGGTCTGCACCACCTTCAGATCGCTGCCCGAGCCCATGCGGGCGGCACGCTCAGCCGCTAGACCCTCCATGTCACGCCGGAATGAGAGATAGTCGAACACTGCCTCGTCGTGATTGCCGAACAACCGGATCAAAGCTGGCGCGAAGGCCGAGCCCAGAACCTCGGCCACATAGATGCCCGATCCGGCCTTGGCAGTCAGCAATCCCTGCTCCTGGAGGTCCGAGATTGCCTCGCGCAGCGACGGGCGCGACACGCCCATCCGCTCGGCCAGCTCCCGTTCTGAGGGCAGGCGTTCTCCGGGGCGCAGAATGCCGCGCAGGATCAGCAGTTCGATCTGGCGCACAACAGCCAGTGACAGTTTTTCGGTTTGAACTTTTTGAAAAGGCATCTGGCTACCACTTGGAATTGGTCAAGTCACTTGACCACGTTTGTAAGGGGCGTTCAAGTCGCTCACAGAGGTTGAAACATTAGGTCAGAATTATTGACATAAGAGGCGCATTGCCTAATCTGCGACCCAAGGGCGGAGGAGGCCCCCTACGATGGATCAGCTCTACGCCACCCGAACCGCTCGGATGAAGGCTTCCGAAATCCGCGAATTGCTGAAACTGCTGGGCGAGCCCGGTATCATTTCCTTCGCAGGCGGTATTCCCGACCCCGCTTTGTTTCCAGCAGAGGCTTTCGCCGAAGCGTTTCAAAATGCGCTTGGCCCAGATCAACAGGCGCAGGCGCTGCAATATTCGGTCAGCGAGGGCTATGCCCCGCTGCGTGAATGGCTGGCCGACCATATGCGTGGGATCGGCGTTACGTGCGGCATCGACAACATCCTGATCACCTCAGGCTCGCAGCAAGCGCTGGATTACTTGGGTAAGTTGTTCTTGTCACCGGGTGATACTGCGTTGGTTGGGTGGCCCACATATCTGGGCGCGCTCAATGCGTTTGACGCTTATGAGCCGCGCTTTGACCAGCTTAGCATCAATGGCAATCGTGGGGCTGCCGAATACCAGGCCGCCGCCGGTAACAGCCCGATCAAATTCGCTTATCTTTCCGCCGATTTTGCAAATCCGACTGGTGAGACGGCCGATTTGCGGGGCAGGGAGGCGCTGCTCGATCTGGCAGATGAATTGGATTGCGCAGTAATCGAGGACGGAGCCTATCAAGCACTGCGCTATGACGGCGATCCGATCCCTCCGATCCTCGCGTTAGAACAGGCGCGCAAGGGATCGATCGAGAACTGCCGGACGATCTATTGCGGCAGCTTCTCGAAAACTCTTTCACCGGGGTTGCGGCTGGGTTGGGTGGTTGCAGCAAAACCGGTGATCTCGCAACTGGTGCTGCTGAAACAGGCGGCTGATCTGCATTCTTCTACGATCAACCAGATGGCGGTGTATCAGGTGGCACGGGATCGCTTCGGCACTCATGTCCCCATGCTACGCCAGACCTATGCCGCGCGCCGCGATGCGATGCTTGAGGCGCTCAACCAGCACATGCCCAATGGCGTCGACTGGACCCGACCCGAGGGTGGCATGTTCATTTGGGTCACTCTGCCCAAGGAAATGAACGGCGCCGAACTGCTGGCGAGGGCGCTGGAAACGGTCAAGTTGGCCTTTGTACCCGGTCAGGCTTTCTATCCCGACGACACCGGGTCGAATACCATTCGACTGAGTTTTTCCAACTCGGATGAGGACACGATCCGCGAGGGTATACGCCGGTTAGGAGAAGTGTTGCGCGCCTGAACCGGGGAAAGGTTTCATTAACCATATTGTCGCTAATAAAGCAGCATGATCCGCGTGCTCGCTTTCCTGTGCCTCGCCGCCTGCTCGGGTGGTACACCCTATTTTCGCGACTTGCCCGCAACGCGCGTCGCGGTGAATGGCAGTATCTTCGACGTCCGCGTCCGCAATGAACTGGCCGAGGCCGTCCGCGTGAACCCGCAATACGCGCCGCGTCTGGGTCCGATCCGTGACCGGGCCGCGCTGGCCATGGCGCAGGTCTCGGGCTGTCCGCTTCTGGACGTTCTTGGCGATGCGGCCGTCACTGTGGGCGTGCTGGGCTGCGACCAGGAACTGGGGAAAAAACTGATTTTCGGCGCACTCCTTCGCCGTCCCTATGAATGCGTTGATTACGGATATTACGAAGACTACGGATATCAGGTCTTTGAATGCTCGCCTTACTGAGATACGCGAGACTCCGCGTAGTTTTGCCAAGATGTTGTGGATAACTTGGTCCAATCTCCCATATCCTGCGCAATCACGTTGACACCTCCCCCATCCGTTGCGCAGACTTCTTACCCATAGGAATCATACCAAGAGCAGCCATTGCGCTTTAGCAAACTCAAACTGACAGGCTTCAAAAGCTTCGTGGACCCGACCGATCTGATCATCGCGGACGGGCTGACCGGAGTGGTTGGTCCGAATGGCTGCGGCAAGTCCAATCTGCTGGAAGCGTTGCGCTGGGTGATGGGTGAAAACCGTCCCAAATCCATGCGCGGTGGCGCGATGGAGGATGTGATCTTTGCGGGCGCTGCCACTCGGCCTGCGCGCAACTTTGCCGAGGTGGTCCTGACGATGGACAACTCGGAACGTTTGGCGCCATCCGGCTTCAACGACAGCGACCAGTTGGAAATTGTCCGCCGCATCACCCGCGATGTGGGCAGTGCCTACAAGACCAACGGCAAGGACGTGCGCGCCCGCGACGTTCAAATGCTGTTCGCGGACGCATCGACCGGTGCGCATTCGCCTGCGCTGGTGGGGCAAAACCGCATTGCCGAGCTGATCAACGCCAAACCTCGCGCACGACGTCGCATTCTGGAAGAGGCCGCCGGCATCTCCGGGCTTTACCAGCGACGCCACGAGGCTGAACTGAAACTGAAAGGCACCGAGGCCAACCTGACCCGTGTGGATGACGTTTTGGAACAGTTGGGCGGGCAGTTGGCGCAACTCGCCCGTCAGGCCCGTCAGGCAGCGCGTTATCGTGAGATCGGCGAGCTGTTGCGTCAGGCCGAAGGGATGCTGCTCTATCGCCGTTGGAAAGAGGCCGACATGGCCCGTCAGGCGGCCGAGGAAAAGCTACGCGACCGGATCACCGAAGCCTCTCGCGCCGAGGCATCCGCCCGTGAATCCGCCGCCAAACGCGCCGAGATCGAGGAAACCCTGCCGCCCTTGCGTGAGGAAGAGGCCATCGCCGCAGCCGTCCTGCAGCGCCAGCAGGTGCAGCGCGATCAGCTGTCGGATCAGGAAACCCGCGCACGCCAGACGATCGAGACTCTGACCAACCGTATCCAGCAATTGGGCAACGACATCGAACGCGAATCCGGTCTGAACCGGGACGCGGGTGAGATGATCGAACGGCTGGAATGGGAGGCCCGCGAGCTTGCAAAAGCCGCCGATGGCTATGACGAAAAGGTCGCTGAAGCTGCTGAAGTTGCGCGCGAGGCCGCGTCGGTGTTGCAGGATCGCGAAGATCACCTGTCGCAGGAAACCGAAGACATGGCCCGTCTGGTGGCTCGCCACCAATCGGCGCAACGACTGGTTGAAGACAGCCGCAAGACACTGGCTCGTTCCGAGGGCGAGGAAGAAAAGGCCCGCGCCGCCGTGGACGAGGCGCGCAATGCCCTTTCCCGCGCCAGCGAGGCGTTCGAGACCGCGCAGGAGGGTGAGGAAGAAGCCCGCGAAGCTGCTGAGGCAGCGGAAGAAGCACTGGCCGCCGCCGACGAGCTGCGCAACGACACGCAGGCGCGTGAGGCCGAGGCCCGCGCCAAACGCTCCGAGGCTGAGGGTGAACTGGGCGCGATAAGGGCCGAGACCACCGCGCTGGCCAAGCTGGTCGAACGCGACACGGCTGAGGGTGGGCAAGTGCTCGACATGCTGCGGGTGGCAACGGGCTTTGAAAAGGCGTTGGGGGCTGCGCTGGCGGATGACCTGCGTGCACCATTGGTCGAGGGCGACGGACCTTCAGGTTGGGTGCAGGTAGCGGGCTATGACAGCGACCAGCCCTTGCCCGATGGGGCCGAGCCGCTGGCGTTGCATGTGTCCGGCCCCGACCGCCTAAGTCGCCGTATTGCGCAGATCGGTCTGGTCGATGCGGATCAGGGCGCGCGCCTGCAGGCGTCGTTGAAACCGGGTCAACGACTGGTGTCGCGCTCGGGTGATCTGTGGCGCTGGGACGGATTCCGCGCCTGGGCCGAGGATGCACCAAGCGCTGCCGCCCTGCGTTTGGAGCAGCTCAACAAGCTTGAGGCGCTGAAACAGGAACTGACCCGCACCGAGGCGCAGGCCGAAGGTGCCCGCGCCGCGCATGAAGCGCTGTCACAGCAACTGGCCAATGTAACCGAGGCTGACCGCCGCGCCCGCGAGGCCCGCCGTGCCGCGGATCAGCGCATGGCGGAAACCGCGCGGATGCTCAGCCGGGCTGAGGCGGATCGAAATCTGGCGCAGGGCAAGCTGGAAACACTGACCCTCGCGGTCGACCGTCACAAGGAAGACGCCATGTCCGCCCGCGCACAACTGCGTGAGGCTGAAGGCGCGTTGACTGGCCTTGGCGATCTCGACAGCGCCCGCGCGCAGGTCGAGGACATCAAGCAGACTGTCGAGGCGGCGCGGATCACCATGCTGACCCACCGCTCGACGCATGATGAATTGCGCCGCGAGGGCGAGGCGCGCACCCGGCGCACGCAGGAGGTGACTAAGGACCTCAGCGGTTGGCGGCATCGTCTGGAAACGGCGGAAAAGCGGATATCGGAACTGGCCGAACGCAAGGAAAGCTCGGAAGAAGAACTGACCGAGGCGATGGCGGCCCCCAGCGAAATCGCCGAGGCACGGGAAGAACTGAACGAGCTGATCGAAACCGCTGAGTCTCGGCGCGCCGAAGCCGCCGACAAGTTGGCCGAGGCCGAGACCCAGCAGCGCGAGGTGGTTCTTGCCGAGCGCGAAGCCGAACGTCTGGCCTCGGAGGCGCGTGAAAGCCGCGCGGCGGCTGAGGCGCGTTGCGACGCCGCCAAGGAAAGCGTAGTCGCCGCAGCAGAACGCATTGCCGAGGATCAGCAACTGACGCCGAACCAGCTGCTGAACCAACTGGACGTGAACCCTGACCAGATGCCCGCCGCCGACGCACTTGAAGCCGAAGTGAACCGCCACAAGCGTCAGCGCGACGCCATGGGCGCAGTGAACCTACGGGCTGAAGAGGACAGCAAAGAAGTTCAGGAAGAATTCGACACGCTGAACGGCGAAAAGGCTGATCTGGAAGAGGCGATCAAGGCCCTGCGCAGCGGCATCGCCAGCCTCAACCGCGAGGGTCGCGAACGCCTGCTGACCGCGTTCGAGCAGGTGAATTCCAACTTCGCCATGCTGTTCAAGCACCTGTTTGGTGGCGGTGAGGCCAATCTGGTCATGGTCGAAAGCGACGATCCGCTGGATGCGGGCCTTGAGATCATGTGCCAGCCGCCGGGCAAAAAGCTCTCGACTCTCAGCCTGCTTTCGGGCGGCGAACAGACCCTGACCGCGACGGCGTTGATCTTTGGCGTGTTCCTTGCCAACCCCGCCCCGATCTGTGTGCTGGATGAGGTCGACGCCCCGCTGGACGATGCCAACGTCACCCGCTTCTGCGACTTGCTGGACGAGATGTGCCGCCAGACCGATACGCGTTTCCTGATCATCACCCACCACGCGGTGACCATGGCGCGGATGGATCGGCTGTTCGGTGTGACGATGCAGGAACAGGGTGTCAGCCAACTGGTTTCGGTCGATCTGAAAAAGGCCGAGCAGATGGTCGCTTGATCGATCACTGCAACGTTATGAGCCATCACCCGTGTATGAGGGTAGGCTAGCATCATGATCCGATATTTCACCCTCGCATTGCTCGCGGCCAACCCCCTCTGGGCTGCCGAATGGCCCACGAAACCCGGTGACGTCCCCTTGACGCCAGAAGAATTGGAGGCTTTGGCCGGTCGTACTCTCACTTTCTACGACGACGGCCAGTCCAAATACTCGGCTGGAGGGGCCTATTCTTATACCTATGCCAGCGGAGAATCCGCCTTTGGCACCTATTCCATCGCCGGGGACGGCAGTGTTTGCATCGCGTATCGCAATGGGTTCAGCCGATGCGACCTATATGTCCGCAGTGGTGAGCGGTTGATCCTGATCGACGAGAAAGGCGATCGCTATCCGGTCAGAGCGAGTAATTGATCTGTTATTCCCGATCAATTGGTAAATTTGATAGAGGCTTTGAGTAAAAACGGAAGAAAACGGGATAATCATCGTCAAATCAAGTTGTAGAATGCCCTGGATCGAAAAACTGATGGGGATGCCAAATGTGCCGTTTTTTGGCTTGGGTTGGGGAGCAGCGATATCTGGATGAATTGATTCAGGAGCAAGAGCAATCGCTTGTCATTCAAAGCCGCAACGCGTTGATTGGGAAGACACCAATCAATGCCGATGGGTTTGGACTGGCCTGGTATTCTGATCGCGAAACGCCCTGTTTCTACAAGGACACTCATCCCGCATGGTCCGATGCAAATCTCAAACAACTGGCTCATCACACACGATCACGACTGTTTTTGGCCCATGTAAGAGCGTCGACAGGCACTGCGACCTCGCGCAACAACTGTCACCCATTTGGATTTGGCAAATGGAGCTTCATGCACAATGGCCAGGCTGGAGGGCATGACCAAATCCGGCAGCAGCTCGATGCTATGATCCCGGCACATTTATACGGGCACCGAATGGGTGCGACAGAAAGTGAAGCGATCTTTTTGATTGCTCATGGCGAAGGTCTGGATTCAAATCCGATCGACGCAATGGCACGGGCCGTGGGGCGGGTGGAAGCGCTGTCCCGTCAATGCGGATCGTCGCCTTATATGCGGTTTGCTGCGTGCTGGTCAGACGGCAAGCGTGTATTTGCGGCGCGCTATGCGTCTGATCGTTATGCACCCAGTCTGCATTACCGAACCTCAGAAGACGGGATAGTGATATCGTCCGAACCGCTTGATGCAGACAGTGACGGCTGGGTTGAAATACAGCCCAATACCGCCATCGTCACAGAAGGCTCGCTGGTATCTATCCATGCGTTTGATCCGTCAGTGAAACGTGAACCTGCAAAGGTTGCCTAGGCGCTGACCCTTATAGCTGCTTCAGCAGCTGTGTCGTTGGCCACGCATCGGCTGGCAAACCCAGACGCAGTTGTTCAGCCTGCACAGCCGCACGCGTTCCGGCCCCAAGGATGCCGTCGATCTTGCCCACGTCGTGCCCACGCGCCTGCAGTTTGCTCTGCAACTGCTTCATCTGCGCGCCCGTCAGCCCCGGCGCAGAATTACCTGCATCGTAAATCTGCGCGCCTTCCAGCCGTGTGCCGAAATAGGCGGCGGTCAGGACGTAAACGAAGCTCTGGTTCCATTCGAAATAGACGTCGAAATTCGGGTAAGCCAGAAAGGCGGGGCCCTTGTGCCCTTGTGGCAGGATCAGCGAGGCAGGCAGATTTGCCAACGACCCACTGCGCGCCTGCACGCCCATCGCCTGCCATTCGGACACCGAGCGAGGCTTGCCGGGGCCAGAGAGAGACCAGTCCATCTGCGCGGGCACGGTGACCTCTTGCAGCCATGGCTGACCCGGTTGCCAACCAAGATGCGACAGCATCTTGGCCCCGGACATCAGTGCATCCGGTGCCGAGGTTTTTAGCGAAACCTTGCCGTCTCCGTCCCCATCCACGCCGTTTTCCAGAATGTCGCGGGGCAGCATCTGGACCATGCCGATTTCACCGGCCCAAGCCCCGGTGGTGCGGGCGGGGTCAAAATTGCCCTGGCTGTACAGCTCGATCGCGGCGAAAATCTGCGGGCGGAACAACTCGGGGCGGCGGCAGTCGTGGGCCAGCGTCACCAGCGCGTTGCGAGTGTTGAAATCGCCTTGAAAGTACCCGTAGTCGGTCTCGAACGCCCAAAATGCCAGTAGCACACCCCGCGAAATGCCGTATTCCTGCTCAATCCGGTCAAACACCGCGTCGTATTTGCCCGACATGGCCTTGCCCCGGTCGATCCGGTTCTGTGAAATCAGGCGCCGCGAGAAGTCGATGAATGGTTTCTGGAATACGCCCTGCGCGCGGTCGGCTTTCAGAACGGCTCCGTCCTGCTGAACGCCCTTGAAAAAGCTGTTGACGGTGGATTTGTCGTAACCCTGCTGAATGGCTTCGGCTTTCAGCCCTTTGACGAAGGTATTGAACCCGCCGCCGCATTGGGCAAGCGCGGGCGAGGCGAAGAGGGCGGCGGCAATAAGGCCGGAAAGGAAACGCATGGGTCTGATCCGTCAGAATATGAAGTTGAACCCAACCCACACCGACACGAGCCCAAGCGCAAGCCCCCATACCTGCCAGAGCATGTCTGATGCGCGAAAAACCTCCGCCGCGTCGATATTCTGCCGCGCATTCCCGTTCACCCAGGCGAGATCCCGCATCTGCCCGTCATAGCTGCGCGGTCCTGCCAGCGCGATATCAAGCGCACGTGCCATCGCGGCCTCGGGCCAGCCTGCGTTGGGTGAGATATGGCGGCGTGCATCCTCAACCATCTCTCCCCAGCGCGACCATTGGCTGGACAGTGCCACGATCATTACAAAGGTCAGGCGTGCCGGGACAAGGTTCAGCAAATCATCCAGCCGCGCTGCTGCCCAGCCGAAGGCGCGGTATTTGTCGTTGCGATAACCGATCATACTGTCGGCGGTGTTGACGACCTTGTAAACCAGAAGCCCCGGCAGACCTGCGACCAGAAACCAGAAGGCTGGGGCAATCACCCCGTCGCTCAAGTTTTCGGCGGCGCTTTCGATGGCCGAGCGCGCCACCTGCGCCTCGGTCATATCTCGCGTATCGCGCGAGACAATCATGGCGACCTGCGCGCGCCCTTCGGCAAGCGAGGTCAACAGGCCTTCGCCAACTGCGCGAACATGGGTGATCAGGGATTTCTGGGCCAGAAGGATGGCGCAGACCACGATCTCGACGATCGGACCAAGCAGCTCCAGCAACCGGCCAAGGATGAGTGCCACCGCAACCAGGATGAGCACCGTCGCAACCCCTTTGAGGCGGCGATACGCCCCATGGTTCAGCCGGTTGTCCAGCCAGCCAATCGCGTTGCCCATCAGTACGGCAGGGTGGCGAATCCGCGACCACAGCCAATCCGGCTCACCCAATGCTGCGTCCAGACACATAGCGCAGACCAATAGGAACGCGGTGCTCACAGCGCTGCTTCCAACCGGGCCCAACCATCTGCTGGCGGTAATCCAAGGCGCAGGTAGGTCCGGGAATAGGGGAAAATACGGCTCCAGATATGCGCCCGCGCCAATCGGTCTTGCCAGGCGGTCGCGTCATCAACGTCGTAGAGGCGGAACAGGCTGGTGCCGCCAATCAGCCGCGCATCCTTGGCCGTTACAAGCTGATCCAACCGTGTTGCTTCATTTGCCAGACGCATGCGCGTTTCATCAGCCCATTTTACATCGTGCAACGCTTGCGCGCCGATCCGCAGTGCCGGGCCGGATACGGCCCATGGTCCGGTCAGGTCGTTCAATCGTGCAATCAGATCGGGATGGCCAATTGCAAAACCCAGTCGCAACCCGGCCAACCCCCAAAATTTGCCAAAGCTCTTCAGCACCACGATGCCGGGCCGCTGGGCCAGATGAATCAGCGAGGCTTCGGGCGTTACGTCGCAGAAGCTTTCATCGATCACCGTCAGCGGCGCGTCGACATCCGCGTCCTGCCAGATGCGCCCATCGGGATTGTTGGGGTGTACGATGACACGTGCCTGAGCCGGGCCGCGCTCGTGCACCGTCCACCCCTGAGCGGTGAATGCAGCGGCATGTTCGTTATAAGTGGGCATCGTGATCTGCACGCGGCCGGCTTTGGTCAGCGCGGGCACGCGGGCAATCACCGCAGAGGCACCAGGCGATGGCAGAATCTCGGCCCCATCAGGCACGTTCCAAAACACCCGCGCCGCGTCCGAGAGGCGTTCGAACGCGCCATGATCCGGCAGTTCCATCCAGTCCGGAGGCTGCAGGCCCGAGACCTCATAAGCATGCGGATTGATCCCCGTGGACAGATCGATCCAGTCTGCGCGCGTGCCCCCAAACCGCGTCATCGCGCCATCCAGCCCTCCGCCATGATCGCGCGCAGCCCGAGGGTTCAATCTGTCATCCTGTCCAACCATCTGCCCCAGCCGGAATCGCCTATTTCTCATGCTTCAAGCGGATTTTTGCCGTTCTTACAAGCGAATCCGCCCGATCACGGCGCTGTGCGGGCCTTGTTAACACTTTGTTAAGGAAATCGCGTGATCACGGACAACAGGGGTCGGCACCACTCACCCATATCACGTGCCGAGGTTGTTGCAAATGAAAGTACTGATTGTTGAGAGTAACCCCGATCTAGGTCGGGTCTGGCAGCGGCATCTGCAAAGGCAGGAGGCCGAAGTCACGCTGGTCGAAACGCAAGAGGCCGCGATCCTGGCACTGTATGGTACCGCATTCGATATCATCGTGCTGGATCTGGTTCTGGAAACCGGCAGCGCCTTGGCGGTTGCCGATTTCGCAAGCTATCGCAGGCCCGAGGCGCGGGTGATCTTCGTCACCAACACCACATTCTTCTCGGACGGATCAATCTTTGCCCATAGCGCAAATGCCTGCGCCTATGTCCAAAGCTCGACCCCGCCCGAGGATCTGGCGGCCATGGTCGAACACTACGCCGCCGGGCGCTGATCTCGTCCATGAGGTTCTGAATAGTCCAACGTTGGATTCACTGGAATAATTCGGTGCGGATTGATGCTGTCATGGCTGAAGTGATAGTGGCGCACGATGTGGTTCATGTTCACTGTCTGCGCCACGCCGGGCCATTGATATAGCTCCCGCGTAAAGGCCCAGAGGTTCGGGTAGTCCACCAACCGACGCTTGTTGCACTTGAAATGTAAATGATAAACCGGGTCGAACCGGATCAATGTGGTGAACAGGCGCCAGTCGGCCTCAGTCACGCGGTCACCCATAAGATAGCGGTTCCGGGCCAGACGATCCTCAAGCCAGTCCAGCGTGTCGAACAGAGGGCCAACCGCGGCGTCATAAGCTTCTTGCGAGGTGGCAAAGCCGGATTTGTAGACCCCGTTATTGACATCGGAATAGATGCGCGCGTTGACCTCTTCGATCTCGTCCCGCATTGCCTCGGGCCAGTAGTCGTCTGTGTTGCCGGTGATCCCGTTGAAAGCCGAGTTGAACATGCGGATGATTTCCGAGCTTTCGTTCGACACGATCGTTTTCTCAACTTTGTCCCACAGGATCGGCACCGTCACGCGGCCCGAATAGTTGGGGTCGGCACGGGTATAGATCTGATGGGCAAAATCATGCCCGAACAGTTTGTCGCCCGTCGCTCCATGCGCGTCCGTCTCAAAGGTCCAGCCTTTGTCCAGCATATCCGGATGCACCACCGAGACCGAGATGTGGTCGCTCAGCCCTTTCAACTCACGAAAGATCAGTGTGCGGTGCGCCCAAGGGCAGGCGTGCGAGACATAAAGGTGATAGCGCCCCGATTCCGCCTCGAACCCGCCGCGCCCCGAAGGGCCGGGTGCGCCATCGGCGGTGATCCAGTTGCGAAACTGTGCGGCCGAGCGTTTGAACGCCCCGCCTGTGGATTTGGTGTCATACCAGGTGTCATGCCATTCGCCGTCGACAAGCAGGCCCATCGTTATTCCTTTCGCATTGCGATTGGGTCAAAGATAGGCCGTCTTGCGCCACGATCCTATTTCACCGGGCGCGCATCAGGCCTGCATGCGCGCACAGGTGGGGTGCGGTGTCTGGGCACCAGAACCGCAATGCCAAAACTTATGTGACGCCGTTCACTGGATTTTTACAGGAATCGCGTCAGACTAATGAGTGTTAAGGGGGGAAGTTTATTATGAGTACCTATGTTTCCAAGGAAATTCGCGCCGAATTGGATGCGGCCCGAATCGCTACCCTCAAGAAATCCAGCCGTTTGCGGGTGGAGGTTGGCGACAATAGCTTCAAAATTTTGACATTGTGGAAGGATGGTTTCACCGTCGAGGCCGAAACCACGCCACGCCTGCGCGGGCTCGTCGATATCTATGACGGTGCCAATCACATGTATCAGTGCCTGATCATCGCAGATGAAGAAGCGGTGGGTGAGATGCGCTATGAGTTCAAGCGCAGCACCGTGGCAGCCGACAAGGCCCCGCTGGATTTCTACCGCGCCCCGGATGCACCGATCGCATTGCTTGAAAACCGAGACTGACGCGCGCACCGTTTGACCTTTGGCACCGACGCGCCACCGGCGCTCGGGCGGCAATGGGGCCTCAAGATTCTCAGGGATCAGGCCGGACGGTTTAGTCGGAGGCTGTCAGGGTCAGGTGCACAGGAGCCAAACCATCGATGCCGCCTTCAATTCGGTCTCCGGCGACCACAGGCCCGACCCCGGCGGGTGTGCCGGTCAGGATCAGATCGCCGGGGCGCAAATGGTAGAAGCCCGATAGATGGGAGATCAGTTCATCGATCTTCCAGACCAACTCTGACAATGTGGCGTCTTGTACGACCCGCTCATTGACGCTCAGATAGATGCGCTTGTCATCAGATGGGCTCCAGTCATCGGCGCGGGTCAGCGGAGCGAAGACCGCGCCGTTTTCCACATCCTTGCCCAGATCCCAGGGACGCTGTTTGTTGCGCTCACGAATCTGCAGGTCGCGGCGCGTCATGTCCAGGGCACAGCCGTAGCCAAAGATCGCGGCTTGGGCCTGCGCGGCCGTGGCCTGAAAAACCGGCTTGCCGATGGCAACGGCCAGTTCCATTTCATGATGATAATCCTCGGTCCCTGCCGGATACGGCACATGCGCTCCGGTTAAAACCGCGTTGGGCGCGGATTTGGTGAAGTAAAACGGCGCCTGACGATCCACCTCATGCCCCATCTCGGCAGCGTGGGCGGCATAGTTGCGGCCCACGCAAAAAATCCGTCCGATCGGATAGGTCGCCTGTTCCCCCTGCACCGGGATGCTTGGGATGTCCGGAAGCGTAAAAAGGTGGTTGGGCATGACGTGCCTCCGTTTTTTTTGAACGGGGTTCATTGTAAATCGCCAAAGGCTGCCTTCAATCGCGCACAGGCCTCTTCAACCCGCTCGCGTTGGGTGGCCAGATTGAAGCGCTCGAAGGTTTCTCCACCGGTGCCAAAACCGGGGCCAGAGGATGTCGCGATCCGCGCATCTTCGCGTAGGCGGCGGACAAACTCATCGTGGCTCATACCCGTGCCCGAAAAATCGACCCATGCCAGATAGGTCGCCTGCAGAGGCATCGACCACAGGCCCGGTATCTCGGCGATGGCAGCATCAAACAGCTTCCGGTTCGCGTCCAGGTGGGCAATTTGTTCATCGACCCATTTTGCACCTTCCGGCGAATAGGCGGCGGTAATCATCGCCACCCCCAGCGCGCTGGGGTCATAGTCCAGCGTTGTGATCCGGTGCCGCATCTCGGCCCGCAGCTTGGCGTCGGGAATGATCATGTTGCCGGTACGCTGACCGGCGATGTTGAATGTTTTCGACGCCGCGGTCAGTGTCACCGTCCACGGGCGCGCGTCGGGGGCGGCCGTATCCATCGGTACGAAGGTATTGCCCGGATAAACCAGATCATGGTGAATCTCGTCCGACACAAGGATCAGCCCGTTGCGCTCTGCAAACGCCGCCACAGCGCGCAGTTCATCCGGCGTCCAGACCCGACCTGACGGGTTCTGCGGCGAGCACCACAGCAGCAGCTTTTCTGATCCGTCCAACCGCGACTGCGCATCGTCCAGATCAAGCCCATAGCTGTCGCCATCGCGTACCAGCGGGCATTCCACCACGCGGCGGCCGGATTTGTTCACCTTATGGGCAAACTCATGGTAGACGGGCGTGAAGATCACGACGCCATCTCCCGGTTCACTCCAAACATCCAGACACAGGGCAATCGCATTGCCCAACCCTTGCGAGGTCAGAATCCAATCGGTGTCGATCTCCCAGTTGTGGCGTGTCTTCATCCACCACTGGATTGCATTCAGATAATCCGGGTGCATCCATGAATATCCAAACGCGCCATGATCGGCCGCTTCCCGCACCGCCTCGATCACGCAAGGGGCCGTGGCATAGTCGGAATCAGCCGTCCACATGGCCAGCCCATCCTCGGGGGCGACACCGTAAAGCTGCTCCATCTTATCCCATTTTGAAGAGTTGGTGCCCCGGCGGTCGATCAGGTCGTTGAAAGTCATGTCATCTCCATCTGTCGAGGCGAAAGCTAACCACAAATCCATAAGGTGCAAGGGGGCCGTTGCGGAGGCGGGCGCGATGGCCTAAATCAGCCCCATGAAACGCAATATCCTGATCCACCCCGATCCCCGCCTGAAAAAGGTCTGCGCGCCGGTGGCCGACATCACCGACGATCTGCGCAAACTGGCCGATGACATGCTGGAGACGATGTATGACGCGCCCGGCATTGGCCTTGCTGCGCCGCAGATCGGTGTGCTCGACCGGCTGATCGTGGTGGACTGCGTCAAAGAAGAAGGCGAGGCCCCACGCCCACTGGTGATGTTCAACCCCGAGGTCATCGCGTCCTCGGACGAGACCAACGTTTACGAAGAAGGCTGCCTGTCGATCCCTGAGCAATATGCCGAAGTCACGCGCCCGAAGACGGTTGATGTCACCTGGCTGGACCGTGACGGTAATCTGCAGCAGGAAACCTTTGATGATCTCTGGGCGACTTGTGTGCAGCATGAGATCGACCATCTGAACGGTAAGCTCTTCATCGACTATCTCAAACCGCTCAAGCGTCAGATGATCACGCGCAAAATGCAGAAGCTCAAGCGCGAAAAGGCCCGTACATGACGGTGCGGACCTGCCTGCCGTGGCCCGACAAGCGCCTGCGCACCAAGGCCGAGGATGTCACGGAAATCACCGACGACATCCGCACCATCTGGGACGATATGATCGATACGATGGAGGCGATGCCGGGTGTTGGCCTCGCTGCGCCGCAGATCGGAGTGATGCTGCGGCTGGCTGTCGTGGATGGCTCGACCCAGCGAGGCAAAGCTGTGCGACTGGCCAACCCCGAGATTCTGCACAGCTCGGTTGAGCTGCGTGAACATGACGAGGCCAGCCCGAACTTGCCCGGCGTGTCCGCCAAGGTGAAGCGACCGCGCGCAGTGACCGTGAAATTTCTCAACGAACAGGGCCAGATCGACCGCCGTGATTTTGTCGGCATCGAGGCCACCAGCGTGCAGCATCAGATCGACCACCTGAACGGGCGGATGTATTTCGACCGGCTCAGCAAGGTCAAACGCGACATGCTGCTGCGCAAAGCACAGAAGAAGGGGTGAAACCCCATCCTACGGAGGGACGGATGCGTATCATCTTCATGGGAACGCCAGATTTCTCGGTGCCGGTGCTGGATGCGCTGGTCCGTGACGGGCACGAAATCGCCGCCGTCTATTGCCAACCGCCACGCCCCGCCGGTCGCGGTAAAAAAGACCGTCCAACCTCGGTGCACGCGCGTGCCTTGGCGCTGGGCTTAGACGTTCGCCATCCGACCTCGCTGAAATCACCCGAAGAACAGGCCAGCTTTGCAGCGCTGAATGCCGATATCGCGGTGGTCGTCGCCTATGGCCTGATCCTGCCACAACCTATTCTGGACGCGCCAACCCATGGCTGCCTGAACATTCACGCCAGCCTGTTGCCGCGCTGGCGTGGGGCCGCGCCAATACACCGCGCGATCATGGCAGGCGATGTGCAAACCGGTGTTTGTATCATGCAGATGGAGGCCGGGTTGGATACAGGCCCCGTTCTGCTGCGCGAGGCCACCGAGATCGGGATTGAGGAAACCACGGCGCAACTCCATGACCGCCTATCGGGCATGGGTGCGGCGCTGATCGTTGAGGCGCTGAACACGCTGCCGAGCCTGACCCCCGAACCGCAGCCCGAGGTCGGCGTAACCTACGCCGCCAAGATCGACAAATCCGAGGCGCGGATCGACTGGTCGGCCCTCGCGTCCGAAGTCGACAGAAAAATCCGCGGTCTCTCCCCGTTCCCCGGCGCATGGACCGAGGTCGAGGGCAATCGGATCAAACTGCTGGCTTCGCGGCTGGCCGAAGGACGGGGCACTCCGGGCGAGGTGCTGGACGACCACCTGCGCGTGGCTTGCGGCGAAGGCGCAGTTGAGTTGCTGCGCTTGCAACGGGCAGGCAAGGGCGCGCAGGATAGGGAAACTTTTCTGCGGGGATGGCCCATGTCGGCCGGGACCCAACTGTCATCGGAGTAGGCGTACATGATCATGATCATGATGGGCACGGTCGTGATTGCCGGGATCGTAGGCTATCTGTCTGAACAGACTGGCTTTACCCATAACGGCTATCTGCAGTCGATCATCATCTGCGTGGGTGGTGCTTTCCTGTTCTATTTCGTGCGCATCATGTTCGGCATCAGCTTTGGCCCGCCGGGGTTGGACGCGGTGCTGTCCTCGATCGGTGCGCTGATCATCGTTCCCACGCATTGGAGGAAATGATATGCCGATCATCGCCCTGATCATCGTCGGAGCCGCTGCAGGTTTCCTCGCCACCCGCCTAATGCGGATCGAGGCCGATATTCCAACCACCATGCTGATCGGCATTTTCGGCGCTTTGGTGGGCGGTTTGGTCCTACGCACGCTCATCACCGTGATGGGATGGCTCTCAGGGTTTATCGGCGCCGTTCTGGGCGCGCTTTTGGTGATATGGATTTGGCAGACATATATCCGCCGCTGATCGCTTGACCCGACCGTGATCTGCGACCAATGTCCCGTCAATTCTTTGTTGAAAGGCCTCTCATGTCGCATGATCTGACCGCCGGAGACGTCGCCCTGATGGGTGTGCCGTTGGACCTGCATTCCTCATTCCTGCAAGGCCCCGCCTTTGCCCCGGGTCGCATCCGCGAGGCGTTGCATTCCGGCGCGGCCAACCTGACCGCCGAGGATGGCACTGATCTGGGCGCAACCGACCGTTTCAAGGATACCGGCGATCTGGATGTGTTCGAGATGATGGGGCAGGAACCCATCGACCGGATCGAGGCAGGGGCCGCCGCCCGGATTGAAACCGGCGCACGGCTGCTGTCATTGGGCGGTGATCACTCGGTCGCCTATCCGCTGATCAAGGCCCACGCGGACCGGTATGAGGGGCTGAATGTCTTGCATATCGACAGCCACCCCGACCTCTATGACAGTCAGCAGATCGGCCCGCTGGGCCATGGCTGCCCGTTTGCCCGCGTGATGGAAACCGGCAAGATCAACCATCTGGTGCAGGTCGGGATCCGCACCATGAACAAGCACCAACAGGAACAGGCCGACAAGTTCGGGGTCGAGGTAATCGACATGCGCAACTGGAGCCCCGATCTTGAGATCAGCTTTGATGGCCCGGTTTATCTATCACTGGACCTTGACGCGCTGGACCCCGCCTTTGCCCCCGGGGTGTCGCATCACGAACCCGGTGGCCTCAGCACGCGTGAGGTGATCGACCTGATCCACCGGTTCAAGGGCCAGTTGATTGGCGCGGATATTGTCGAGCTGAACCCGCATCGCGACCCCTATGGCATGACCGCCATGGTGGCGGCGAAATTCGTCAAGGAAATCGGCGCGCGACTGCTGACGCGCTAACGTTCGTCGCAGATTGCGGCAGTGCCAAGGCGAGGGGCGGACCGTGTAGTCATGTCGAACCGGTTCGCCTCGGACGCCGTCATCCAGTGCATCTCTTCCTCGGATGCTGCATCCAGCGTGAACCAGTAGAAGTCGGGATCGACGCCGATATCTTCGAAATAGTTCAAATACCGGTCATGCTCGGGGTGATCTTCGGGTAGCTCCGCAGCGACATAGCCGCCGCCGCCCCAGCTGTGGACCCCCACGCAGGCGCCGGGTTCCAGCACGCGCCGGTTACCCGCTAGAAACAAATCAGTGCCGCCCGAGGCCACCAGCCCGTTTGATGGAACCACCGTGTCGAACCCTTCCTCACGCACTACGCGACTGAAGACCACATTCGAGTCATCATCGACCGAACCTTCGATATTTTGCAGCACCAGCGTCTTAATCTCGGGGTTCTCGTCCATCACTTCTTCAAACGCGCTGAGCGTTGTATGGTCGATCGTTCCGGACGCGACGATCTGATTGCCCACTGCTGTGAAGCTGACCGGGGCGTATTGCCCTGCGCATGCCGTTAGCAGCAGTGCCGTGGCCAGAAACGAAAGTCTGTAGGTCATCGCGATCTCTTGTCCGTTTCTACCCTATTGCCGAGGCGGTCGGGCCTTGTAAACCGGCAACTGCCAACCGAACAGCAGAGATCCGGCGCGCAACGCCCAGCAAATCAATGCACATAAGCCCAAAGCCAGCAGGCCCTCCAGCCCGAGGCGAGTGGCAAACACAGCGGTCAAGGCCCCGATAAAGGCGCAGGATACATAAAGCTCACCCTGTTTCAGTACCAGCGGCACCTCGTTGCACACCACGTCACGCATCAAGCCGCCCAAACAGCCCGTGGTCACCCCCATCAGCACTACGATGATACCGGATTGATCCAGTGACAACGCTGCACCAGTGCCAGCAGCGACCGCGATGGACAGGGCGAAACTGTCCAACCAGACCAGCCAATTATACCGGCTTTCGACCAGATGAGCGGTAAAAAATACCAGCACCGCAGCGCCGCAAGCGATCAGGATATAAGCGGGCTGACCGACCCAGAAGATCGGATGTCGGTCCAGCAGCAAGTCGCGTACGGTACCACCGCCCACTGCCGTCAGACAGGCGATGAAGGCAAACCCGACCAGATCAAGCTGCGCTCGGCTGGCCACCAGCGCACCGGTCAGCGCAAAGACCAAAACCGAGGCGTAATCCAGCAGGGCAAGCCCGCTCACGCCTGCGCCTTCTTAGGTTTGAATGGGGCCATGCCGGCGCGCGCCAGTTCGTCGGCCTTTTCATTCTCCGGGTGGCCCGCATGGCCCTTGACCCATTCCCAGGTCACCTGATGCCGCTCTTGCGCCTCATCCAGCCGCTGCCACAAATCGACATTTTTGACCGGCTTCTTGTTCGACGTCTTCCAGCCGTTCCGCTTCCACCCGAAAATCCATCCCGTAACGCCGTTCTTCACATAAGCGCTGTCGGTGACGATAGTCAGTTTCGAGGGCCGCTCCAGCGTCTCCAAAGCACTGATTGCAGCCAGCAGTTCCATCCGGTTGTTGGTTGTCTCGGCTTCGCCTCCGCTCAGCTCGCGTTCTTTCAGGATGGTCTCGCCATCCATCGCGCGCAGCAGTACGCCCCAGCCGCCGGGGCCGGGATTTCCGGAACAGGCACCATCGGTATAGGCAAAGAGATCAGGCATGAGCGAATACCAGAATGAACCCGTCGTAAGACCCGGCCAAACCTTTCCCCATTCCCTGCACGGTACGATCAATGGTGAAACCTGCCGAGGTCAGGGCGTCCTTGATCTGGGTCTCTGAATAATAGGTATAGTAACGGTCCAAATCATCGCGATGCTCGCCTGTGCCCAGCTTCATTCCCAGAAACAGCTGCCCGCCCGGCTTCAGTGCGGTGTGGATCGCGTTCAGATGACGCGGGAAATCGGCGCGCGGGGCGTGCAGCAGGCAGAAACTGGCATAGACGCCGTCATACTCTGCCACCTCTGTGACGTCATCGAAGGTGCCAAGGTGGGCGTCAACACCGTTGCTCCGCGCATGTTCAACAAAGGCAGGGGTTGCATCCAGCGCCCGTACCTTCAGCCCTTGCCGCATCAGAAACGCGCTGTCTGATCCGGGACCCGAGCCCAGATCCAGCACATATCCACCCTCGCGGACCGCATCTACAAAAGCCTGACGCGCCTCTAGCTGCTCGGCGGGCAGGGGGATCCTTAGGTAATCCGCAACGCGATCCGAGTAGGCCTTGATGGTCCGTTCATCACTCACAGGTAAACTCCCACAGCAAGACAGGTCAGCACGACAGCGGTTAGCAGGACGCGCAGCCGCATCCACCAGACCGGGGTCAACCGCCAATATGAGAACATGGCGTCCAGCAAAAGCAAGCCCGCAAACCCATACATCAGGTTGGTGCCCGCATTCACCGGACCGCCGCCGGTCGTGAAAAATGCCCAAAGTGCAGGCAACACCGACAAGGTGTAGCAGGCCGCAGCTTTGTTACCTGAGGTTTTGGTGGCGAAGCCCCACAGCACGCCCGACATGAAACTCAGGATTACCGAGCCATAAAATAGCTGAATATACGGCCCCACGAAGCGCGACCCCAGCGTCTGCCGACCCCAATCGTTCAAATCACCGTTCAGATAAGTCAGCGCGCCCCAGACAAACGGGATCAGCCCAGCCAAACCAAGGAATAACGGCGCGCGGGGGATGCCGCTCATGCTAGTTCCCGCAATACGCGGGGAACTTTGAACTCGACATTCTCGACAGCGGTTTCGACCAGCTCGACGGTGACATCGTAGTGGTCGCGGAATGCATCGATCACCTCGTTCACCAGCACCTCGGGCGCGGATGCCCCGGCGCTAACCGCAATGCTGGAAATTCCTTCCAGCGCACGCCAGTCGATCTCGGTCGCGCGCTGCACCAGCTGCGCATAACTGCATCCGGCGCGCGAGGCGACCTCGACCAGACGACGTGAATTCGATGAGTTCGGCGCACCCACCACCAGCAAGGCATCGGCTTTCGGAGCGACGGCTTTCACCGCTTCCTGCCGGTTGGTGGTGGCATAACAAATGTCTTCCTTGTGCGGCCCGACGATGGCGGGGAAGCGGGCCTCAAGCGCGGCAATAATGTCCTTGGTGTCATCCACCGATAGGGTTGTCTGGGTGACAAAGGCCAGCTTTTCGGGGTTACGCACAGCGACCTGCGCCACATCCTCTACCGTTTCAACCAGCAGCACCTCGCCATCGGGCAGCTGTCCCATGGTGCCGATGGTTTCGGGGTGGCCCTTGTGGCCGATCATGATCATCTGCAGCCCGGCATCCGCATGGCGCTGCGCCTCGACATGTACCTTGGATACAAGCGGGCAGGTGGCGTCGACATAGATCATCTCGCGCTGGGCTGCTGTGGCGGGCACCGATTTTGGCACACCGTGGGCCGAGAAGATCACGGGGCGATCATCAGGGCATTCGTCCAGCTCCTCGACAAACACGGCACCCTTGGCGCGCAGACCGTCGACGACGAATTTGTTGTGAACAATCTCATGGCGCACATAGACAGGCGCCCCCCATTTTTGAAGGGCCATTTCCACAATCTTGATGGCACGGTCCACTCCGGCGCAGAACCCGCGCGGGGCGGCCAGATATAATGTCAGCGGCGGCTTTGTCATTCGGCGATCTCCTGGACCGAACACCTAGGTCTTTTCATTGCCATGGTCCAGACAGCACTGCGTCATTTCACTGACATGAATCGCTGTTAGCACAAGGGTGTTTTCAGCACCTATACCTTTAAAGTCGCGCGGCCAGGGCTTCTGGCCCTGGCCGCGCATATTCTTGCCAACCCCCATTGGTGAGTGGTGGGGTTTGGTGGGGTCAGTGCCCGCCTGCAGCTGCGACGCTGCGGGGTTCAGTCGGCATCTCGCGCGGAGGGCGGCCGATCACGTCGCGCAGGTCTTCCAGCTCAATGAAGTTATCGGCCTGGCGGCGCAGTTCGTCCGAAATCATCGGCGGCTGGCTACGGATGGTCGAAACAACGGAAACACGTACGCCCTGCCGTTGCAGGCTTGCGATCAGCGGGCGGAAATCCCCATCGCCCGAAAACAGTACGATATGATCAACGCGTGGTGCCAGTTCCATGGCATCGACGGTAAGCTCGATATCCATGTTTCCCTTGACCTTCCGACGCCCCATGCTGTCGGTGTATTCCTTGGCCGGTTTGGTGACCATGGTGAAGCCATTATAGTGCAGCCAGTCCACCAGAGGCCGGATCGGGGAATACTCGTCATTTTCCAGTAGCGCTGTGTAGTAGAAAGCTCTAAGCAGTTTGCCTCTGCGCATAAATTCCTGACGCAGCAACTTGTAGTCGATGTCAAACCCCAGTGCTTTGGCGGCTGCATAAAGATTCGAGCCGTCGATGAACAGCGCTAGCCGTTCGTCCTTGTAAAACATAAAATGGTCCTTCCGGTATAAGCCACCGCACCGTGAGCTCCGTGAGTGATAAAGTAATAGGTCAGTGCAATGGTGTCCTTAAAATAGGTGTTTTAGGCTTTATCGCAAGTATTCTCTGGTCCGAATATGGGGTCTGAAGTGGACAAAACCTTGTCAAAAGCGGTCATTGCCCTAGGGGCAAATCTCAGTCTGAGAGGTTGTGGGCCCAAGGTGACACTTGAGCGGTCGCTGATCGCGATGGCCGAGGCGGGCTTGGTGATTCGCAAGACAAGCCGGTTTTTTGCCACCCCATGCTTTCCGGCAGGGGCAGGGCCGGACTATGTCAACGCAGCGGTTTTGATCGAATCGGACCTCACGCCACAGGGTGTTCTGGACCTGCTGCACCGCATCGAACATGATTTTGAGCGCGCCCGTGAACAGCGTTGGGGCATGCGCACTCTGGACCTCGATCTGGTCTTTTGGGATGAACTTGTGCTGCCGGATGACGCCGAATACCAGCGCTGGCTGACCCTTCCCCCCGAAGATCAGACCAAATCTGCGCCGGAACACCTAATCCTGCCCCATCCGCGCTTGCAGGACCGCGCTTTTGTGCTTGTTCCCATGATGGATGTCGCCCCCGATTGGCGCCATCCCGTTCTGGACCGGACAGTGACGCAGATGGTTGCAGCCTTGCCGCCCGATGAGGTGGCAGAGGTCAAGCCTCTGTGATCCTCGCATTTGCGGCATTTCTTGCTTGTCAAGGCGGGGATTCGCGCTTAGATAAACCCCTTCTTGCCACGGATTCATTTACGGAGAGCGCCCAATGGCCCGCGTTACGGTCGAAGATTGTGTAGACAAGGTCCCGAACCGGTTCGAACTGGTGATGCTTGCAGCCCACCGGGCGCGCGAGATTTCTGCCGGTGGTCCGATCACCGTTGACCGCGACAACGACAAGAACCCCGTTGTTTCGCTGCGCGAAATCGCCGACGAAACCCAAAGCGCCGATGAACTGCGCGAGCGTTTGATCGAGGCCAACCAGACCCAGATCGAGGTTGATGAGCCCGAAGAAGATCAGATGGCCCTGTTGATGGGCGCAGAGTCCGACAAACCTGCGGATGACGACATGTCCGAGGAAAAACTCCTGCGCGCTCTGATGGAGGCCCAGGGCCAGGGGTAAACCCCAGCGACAAAGGTGCGGACCGGATGATTTCAGAAGAAGACCTGATTGCGCTGGTCCGCAATTACAATCCCAAGACAAATGCCGACCGCATCTCGCGGGCTTATGAGTTTGGCCAGCAGATGCATGACGGGCAGTTCCGCCATTCCGGCGAGCCCTATTTCTCGCACCCCGTTGCCGTTGCCGCGATCCTGACTGAACAGCGTCTGGATGATGCGACCATCATCACGGCTCTGCTGCACGACACGATCGAAGATACCAAGGCCAGCTATGGCAAGGTGTCCGAGCTGTTCGGGGACGAGGTTGCCAAGCTGGTCGATGGTGTCACTAAGCTGACCAACCTGCAGCTTTCGAGTCGTGAGACCAAACAAGCCGAAAACTTCCGCAAGCTGTTCATGGCCATGTCCAAGGACCTGCGGGTCATTCTGGTCAAGCTCGCCGACCGTCTGCACAACATGCGCACGATCAAGGCGATGCGCCCCGAAAAACAGGTGCAAAAAGCGCGCGAGACGATGGATATCTATGCGCCGCTTGCGGGTCGCATGGGGATGCAATGGATGCGCGAGGAGCTGGAAGACCTCGCTTTCCGTGTTCTGAACCCCGAAGGCCGCCAATCGATCATCCGCCGCTTTATCACTTTGCAGCGCGAAACCGGTGATGTGATCCACCGGATCACCGGAGACATGCGGCATGAGTTGGAAAAAGCCGGCATCGAGGCCGAGGTGTTTGGCCGCGCCAAGAAACCCTATTCGATCTGGCGCAAGATGCAGGAGAAGGATCAGGGTTTCTCGCGCCTGTCCGACATCTACGGCTTCCGAATCATCACCGGGTCCGAGGAAGACTGCTATCGCACCCTTGGCGCGATCCACCAGCGCTGGCGCGCGGTGCCGGGGCGGTTCAAGGACTATATCAGCCAGCCGAAATCCAACGGATACCGCTCGATTCACACCACAGTTTCAGGGCGCGATGGCAAACGGGTCGAGGTGCAGATCCGCACCCGCCAGATGCATGACGTGGCCGAAACCGGCGTGGCTGCGCACTGGTCCTATCGCGATGGCGTGCGTACCGAAAACCCCTTTGCGGTTGATCCGGCCAAGTGGATTTCGAACCTGACCGAGCAGTTCGACAACGAAGAGGATCACGAAGATTTCCTCGAAGCCGTCAAGCTTGAGATGTATTCGGATCAGGTGTTCTGCTTCACACCCAAGGGCGACGTGGTGAAACTGCCGCGCGGGGCGACCCCGATTGATTTCGCCTATGCGATCCACACCCGTATCGGCCATGCTTGCGTGGGTGCCAAGGTCGATGGCATCCGTGTCCCGCTCTGGACGCGGCTCAAGAACGGGCAATCGGTGGATATCATCACCGCTGATGGCCAGATGCCGCAGGTCACATGGCTTGAGATTGCGGTAACCGGCAAGGCCCGGACCTCGATCCGCCGTGCGCTGCGCGAGGTTGACCGCGAGCGTTTCATCAAGCTGGGCAAGGAACTGGCCCGTGCAGGCTTTGAAAACGTTGGCCGCAAGGCCACCGACAAGGCGCTCGACACCGCCGCCAAGCACCTGCGCCTGAAAGATCGCCAAGAATTGCTGGCCCGTCTGGGCAGTGCCGAACTGACCGCCCATGAGGTGGTCGAGGCCGTGTATCCCGAGCTGACCAAGGACGATGGCGATGCCATCTCGCCCCGCCGCGCGGTGATCGGGCTTGAGCCGGGCCAGAAGTTTGACCGTGCGCCCTGCTGTCAGCCGCTGCCGGGCGAACGCATCGTTGGCATCACCTATCGCGGCAAGGGCGTTGAGGTGCACGCCATCGACTGCGACCGCCTGTCCGAGTTTGAAGACGAACCCGAACGCTGGGTCGATCTGCACTGGCATGCAGGCACGCACCCCGCCGTCTATGGCGCGACGCTTGATCTGACCATCGGCAATGATGCCGGAGTACTGGGGCGTATTTGCACATTGATCGGCGAGAAAAAGGCCAATATCTCGAACCTCGAATTCATTGACCGCAAACCGGATTTTTACCGCCTGATGATCAATGTCGAGCTGCGCGATCTTGAACAGCTGCATTCGCTGATGCTGATGCTTGAGGCCGAAAGCGATGTGGCCGCGGTCGAACGGTACCGGGAAAGCAAGAAACCCGCCGTCGCGGTTGGCTGAGAAGGGGTGATCACGAGTGGTTTTCAAGCGCCGAGATCGCCGCTCGCCTGTCCAAGTCGCGTCAGAGTTCGTCTATCCGCGCGGCGGATGGACCCGTGCCTTTCACTATGTCAAACATCGGGTTCGGCGCCTGCCTGACAGCCCGGAACGCATCGCGCGTGGCATCGGGGCAGGGGTTTTCGCTTCATTTACACCTTTCTATGGCTTGCATTTCCTGGTCGCCGCCGTGCTGGCGCGCCTGCTGAACGGCAACATTCTTGCCGCGCTCAGCGGCACGTTCTTTGGCAATCCCCTGACCTACGTGCCGATCGCGGTCATCAGCCTGCAAACCGGGCATTTCCTGCTGGGGACCAAGTTCCGCAAAGACGATACCGATGGGTTGATGGGGAAATTTGCGGATGCGATGGGCGATCTCAAGGACAATTGCATCGCCATGTTCACCCATCGCGAGGCGGACTGGCACGGGCTTAGCCGGTTCTATGACGATGTGTTCTTTCCTTATATGATCGGCGGGGTCATTCCAGGCATCGTGGCTGGAGTGATCTGCGCCTATCTTAGCCTGCCGCTTATCCGTACTTATCAGCAACGCCGCCGCGCCAGAATCAAAGCGAAGTTTGAACAAATTAAACGCCTTGCTCAGGCAGAGGCTGACGTTCCCCCGACAAAACCACTAGGCTCGACCTCAGGGACAATGAAGGATTCGAAAGATGTCTGACAACCGTTTGCGTCTGGGCGTGAATATCGACCACGTAGCCACCGTGCGGAATGCGCGCGGCGGGGCCTATCCGGACCCACTACGCGCCGCCCGGATCGCGGAAGAGGCCGGGGCCGACGGCATCACAGCACATCTGCGCGAAGATCGCCGCCACATCTCGGACGCCGATATCGACGGGTTGATGGAGATCCTGTCGGTGCCGCTGAACTTCGAGATGGCCGCAACAGACGAGATGCAGAAGATCGCTCTGCGCCACAAGCCGCACGCCGTCTGCATCGTTCCCGAAAAGCGCGAGGAACGCACAACCGAAGGGGGGTTAGAAGTCGCGCGCGAGGAAAATAAGCTGGCTCATTTCATTGCGCCCTTGCGCGATGTGGGCTGCCGCGTGTCGATCTTCATCGCCGCCGACCAGCGCCAGATCGACGCCGCCCACCGCATCGGGGCTGAGGTGATCGAACTGCACACCGGTGCCTATTGCGATTTCCACGCCGAAGGCAAACTGGACGACGCCGCGCGCGAACTGGAAGCCCTGCGCGAGATGTCCGCCTATGCCCATTCGCTGGGTCTTGAAGTTCATGCGGGTCACGGGCTGACTTACGACACCGTGCAACCGGTGGCGGCCTTCCCTGAAGTGCGAGAGCTGAATATCGGCCACTTCCTGATCGGCGAGGCGATATTCCGGGGCCTCACCCCTGCGGTTCACGAAATGCGCCGCCTGATGGACGAGGCGCGGGCATGATCACACCCGGCTTTGTGGCGATCTGGTTTGCATGGCTCATGGCCGGGGGCTCTCCGGGCCCTGCCACCATGGGCATCGCCGGAACCGCCATGAACGAAGGCCGCACCGCCGGTCTGGCCTTTGCGCTGGGCATCTGCGCCGGGTCCGCCGCGTGGGGCATCGCCGCCGCACTGGGGCTGTCGGCGATCATGCTGGCCAATGTCTGGGTGTTCGAGGTGATCCGCTATATCGGCGTCGCTTATCTGGGCTGGCTGGCGCTCAAGGCGCTACGTCGCGCGCTGACTTCGGATGAAGTGGCGCTGGGCAATCCGGTCACCGGCTCATTGGGAACGATATTTGCCAAAGGTGCGGCGATCCACCTGACCAACCCCAAGGCGATCCTCAGCTGGGGCTCGATCTACGCCATAGTTGCGCCAAATGACGCCAGCCTTGCTATGCTGCTGGGTTATTTCGCCATGCTTTATGCGGGTTCACTGCTGATCTTCATCGGCTACGCCTTCTTGTTTTCGTCTGCGCGCATGGTCAACGCCTATCGCCGCGCCCGCCGCTGGTTTGATTTTGCCTTCGCGGGTTTCTTTGGCGTGGCCAGCTACAAGATCCTCACGGTGCGCCTGTCATGACCTCTGAGGTGCAAGGATGATCCGACATTGCGTGATGCTGCGACTCGAGCCCGATCACGACACCGCAGAGCTTTCCGCTGTGATGGATGGGCTGGGCGCGGTCGCAGACCGTTTGTCGGGCTGCGGTGGCTTCATCCACGGCCCCAACCGCGACTTTGAGGCAAAATCCCCAAGCTATCCCTACGGCTTCACACTGGATTTCGCGGCTCAGGCCGACCTACAGCGCTATGCCAGTGACGAAACCCACCAGCAACTTGGCGCGCGGCTTGTCGCGCTGTGCGTGGATGGGGCCGAGGGCGTCTTGGTGTTCGATCTGGAAACGCCCGACGCGGCTGACCAATAGCTGACCAATAGGAGACGAGGGAATGTCATGAAAGCAATCACCTATCGCGGATTTGGTGCGGCGGCGGATGTCCTTGAGTTGGTCGATCTGCCCACGCCCAACCCCGGCCCAGGCGACGTTCTTGTCCGGGTCCATGCCAGCGGCATCAACCCCTCCGACGTCAAGCTGCGCGGCGGCGCGCGCCCTGGCGCTGTGATGCAATACCCGATGGTTGTTCCCCACTCGGACGGGGCCGGAGTGATTGAGGCCGTAGGCGAAGGGGTCGATCCCGCGCGCGTTGGCGAACGTGTCTGGATCTGGAACGGCCAATGGCAACGCGCTTTTGGCACTGGGGCCGAATACATTGCGCTACCCTCCGAACAGGCCGTATTCCTTCCAGATACGACCGGCTTCGCCGAGGGCGCGTGTTTTGGTATCCCAGCCTTGACTGCATGGTATGCGCTCTATTGTGACGGACCGATCAATGACCAGACTGTGCTTGTGACCGGTGGTGCAGGAACGGTTGGGCGCTACGCCTGCCAGATGGCCGCGTTGGGTGGCGCGCGTGTTATCACAACGGTCAGTTCAGATGAAAAAGCCGCCCATTCCGGCGCGTCCGAATGGATCAACTACCGCACGCAAGACGTGGCCGAGGCGGCGATGGACATGACCAACGGCGCAGGCATAGACCGCATTGTCGAGGTTGATTTCGCCGCCAACCAACCCGCTTCCCTTTCTATGATCCGCCCCGGTGGCACTATCGCCAGCTATGCCTCGGCTTCGCAAATGAAGCCCGAACTGGATTTCTATGGCTTCATGTTCAAGAACATCCGCCTGCATATGCTGATCGTCTACCAACTCGACGCCGCTGCCCGCCGTCGTGGCGAGGCGCAGTTGGGCCAGTGGCTGGAACAAGGCGCACTGTCCCACGCCGTCGTCCCTGGCGGAGGGCTGATGGATGCGGCAAATGCACACGCAATGGTCGAGGCGGGGCAAAAGCTCGGGACCGTTGTGTTGGAGGTCTGACATGATCCTCGGCATCGGCACCGACCTCGCAAATATTGATCGCATTCAGGGCACGCTCGACCGGTTCGGCGACCGCTTCCGTAACCGTGTCTTCACTGAAACCGAACAGCTCAAGGCTGAGCGTCGCGCCGATACTGCGGGCACCTACGCCAAACGCTGGGCCGCGAAAGAGGCGTGCTCGAAGGCGTTAGGCACCGGTCTGCGGATGGGGATCGCGTGGAAAGACATGGCGGTGACCAACCTGCGCACCGGCCAGCCCGTTATGCATGTCACCGGCTGGGCCGCAAAGCGTCTGAAAGAAATGACTCCCGAATGCCACGAGGCGATCATTCACGTCACCCTGACCGATGATCATCCCTGGGCGCAGGCCTTTGTGGTGATCGAGGCCCGTCCGCTGAAAGAAGCGCCCGCGCAGCCTTGACTTGCCTCCACCCGACACGCATGTAGCACCCCAACCACGCATAGACTGGAGAGAGCAGTATGGCCGAGGAAGCCAAATCCGGAAACGCCGTCTGGGAGACGATCAAAACCATCGTCTATGCCCTGCTGATCGCGGGCGTTTTCCGCACGCTTTTCTTTCAGCCGTTCTGGATTCCCTCAGGCTCCATGAAGCAGACGCTGCTGATCGGTGATTTCCTCTTCGTCAATAAGATGGCCTATGGCTATTCCTACGCGTCCTGCCCTAGCCTGATCATCCCCAGCATCGGCCTGAATATCGATGCCGAGGATGTGTGCGGTTGGATGCAGGGTGATGACGACTCCCGTCTGCTGGGTGGCGATCCCGAGCGCGGCGATGTCATCGTCTTCCGCCATCCGGTGACAGGGCGCGACTATATCAAGCGACTGATCGGCCTGCCGGGTGATCGTATCCAGATTCGTGAAGGTCAAATCATCCTCAACGACACTCCTGTGCCGCAGCAACCCGACGGTGTGTTCACCGAAGTTGCTGAACCGCAGGGCCCACAAGGCCTGCGCCCGCGCTGTTCCAACGGTCCCGTCGGGATCGGCGGTGTTTGCGAAAAGAACCGCCTGATCGAGACCCTGCCAAATGGCGTGTCCTACGACGTGCTGAACATCGGCAATCAGGGCTCCGACAATACCGGGGTCTATACCGTACCCGAGGGCCACTATTTCTTCATGGGCGACAACCGCGACAACTCGGCCGACAGCCGCTTACCGCAATCCGCTGGTGGCGTGGGCTATGTACCTTACGAAAACCTGATCGGTCGCGCCGACCGGATCATGTTCTCCTCCGCAGGTCGCTCGATGCTGTTCTTCTGGACATGGCGCGGTGACCGCTTCTTCAAGGCGGTCAATTGAAGCTATCGGCTGAGATAAAGGCGTTCCAGCAGCGCTTGGGGTATGAGTTTTCCGACCCTGAACTGCTGGTGCGCGCACTGACCCACGGCTCGGTGTCTTCTGCCACGCGCCCCGACAATCAGCGTCTTGAATTTTTGGGCGACCGCGTCCTGGGCCTCGTCATGGCCACTGCTTTGCTTGAGGCCGACAAGAAAGCTTCCGAAGGCCAACTGGCCCCCCGTTTCAACGCGCTGGTGCGCAAGGAAGCCTGCGCCGATGTGGCCCGCCAGATTGATCTGGGTGCGGTGCTGAAACTGGGCCGGTCCGAGATGCTGTCCGGAGGTCGTCGCAAGCAGGCCTTGCTGGGCGACGCGATGGAGGCGGTCATCGCGGCCATCTACCGCGACGCAGGGTTCGAGGCTGCCCGAGACGTGATCCTCGCCCTCTGGGGCGATCGCATCCACAAGGTCGAGGCCGACGCCCGCGATGCAAAAACCGCCCTGCAGGAATGGGCACAGGCCCGCGGCCAGAAACCACCCAGCTATGTCGAGGTCAAACGCACCGGCCCTGACCATGCCCCGATCTTCACGATCGCCGCTCGTCTGCAGAATGGTACCGAAGCTCAGGCCACCGCAGGCTCCAAGCGACAGGCCGAACAGGCAGCGGCAAAGGCGTTGTTGGAACAGTTGTCTTGATCCTCTGCGCAGCCAGATCATGAAAATCAGACCCGCCCAAAAAACCGACGCCGCCAGCCTTGCGGCCCTGTCAATTGAGGTCTGGATCGGAACCTATCTAAAGCGAGGTGTGAATTCCTTCTTTGCCGAATTCGCACTGTCCGAATTCACAACCGCCCGGTTCGAAGCCATATTGGACGACGGCCAAGATCTCTTGATGGTTTCTGAAAACGAAGACGGGATCGACGGCTATATTCGGCTTGCGGAAAGTCGCGCCGCACCCGTGGACGGGCTTTCTGATCTGGAGATCGTAACGTTCTACGTCCAGCCCCGCCATCATGGTAAAGGCATCGGCTCTGCGCTGCTGGACGTCGCGGTCGACTACATGCATGAAAAAGGGCGCCCTTCGATTTGGCTGACAACCAATTCTGAAAACACGCCCGCAATCGACTTCTATCTAGCCAAAGGGTTCCGGCAGATCGGAGTCACAGATTTTCGGATCGGGGACCAAGCCTATCCGAACCAAGTTCTGGCGTTGAACACTACAACCTGATCGCGCGATCAAGCCCGGCCAATGCCGGCACCGGCCGACCGGGCAGCGTCGCCCTATGGGCCGCAGACTGGCCTTCGCTCACTGATATCCGCAATGCGACAAATCCCTCTGGCCCGTCCGCGCATTCTGCTATAGGGGTGCGCACTTGCAAACAGGATCGCAGGACACATGAGCACACGCGCCGGATTTATCGCCCTGATCGGAGAGCCCAACGCAGGCAAATCCACCCTTCTGAACCGCATGGTCGGAGCCAAAGTCTCGATCGTGACGCACAAAGTGCAAACCACCCGTGCTCGTATCCGTGGCGTGGCGATGGAGGGCGATGCGCAACTGGTCTTTGTCGACACGCCGGGCCTCTTCAAACCGCGCCGCCGTCTGGACCGTGCCATGGTAGCCGCCGCTTGGGGCGGGGCTGCAGATGCGGATGTGGTCGTGCTGGTGATCGAGGCGCATCGCGGTATCACCGAAGGTGTCGAACGCATCCTCGAAGGCCTGGAAGAGATCGGGCAGGGCCGCACTATCGCACTTGCGATCAACAAGATCGACAAGGTGCCCTCGGAAAAGCTGCTGGCGCTGACCAGTGACCTGAATGCGCGTTATCCCTTTGCCGAGACCTTCATGATCTCGGCCGAAAAAGGCCACGGTGTCGACGACCTGCGCAAATGGCTGGCCTCGGAACTGCCCGAGGGCCCCTGGCTCTATCCAGAAGACCAGATTGCGGATCTGCCTCTGCGCATGATCGCGGCTGAGATGACGCGCGAGAAACTGACCCTGCGCCTGCATCAGGAACTGCCCTACCAGCTGACCGTCGAGACCGAGAACTGGGAAGAGCGCAAGGACGGCTCGGCCAAGATCGATCAGGTCATCTATGTTATGCGTGATGGCCACAAAGGGATTGTGCTGGGCAAACGTGGTGAGACCATAAAGGCCGTCAGTCAGGCGGCGCGTGCCGAGCTGGAAGAGTTTTTGGACCGCAAGATCCACCTGTTCTTGCAGGTGAAAGTCCGGCCCAACTGGCTGGAGGAATCCGAGCGCTACTCGGAAATGGGTCTGGATTTCAAAGACGGCAACGCATGACCCGGGCCAAGAATTTTCGTCGAAAATTCTCAACCCCTACGGAAAGGTCAGAACCATGACCCGGTTGACGGCTGAATTCTGGGTGCATGCCTATCTGGCGCGGCTGCGGTTTCAGGAAATACCGGCTTTTGTTGTGGCGCATGGGGATGACACCGCAGGGGCGGTGCTTATCAAACTCAACACACTCAACGGGCGGGCCGCAGCCTTTCAGCGCAGTTTTGATCTGATGAGCGGCGAGCGCAAATGGGTGGAGCTCTCATCCGGCGAAGAGGCAGACGTAGATGCCGCCATCACCCGCCAACGCAGTTTTGACCCCGACCTTTGGGTGATCGAGGTGGAAGACCGCCGAGGCAGGCACCTGCTGGGTGAAGAAGGTCTGGATTAACCCGCGCCAAATGATCTTGGACGTACGGCGCAAAGCGACTATTTTGCTTTGCAACCGGCTGAATGAAACGGCCCAATCTTCCGGAGGCCGCAGGAACAGGAGGGGGTTGAGTGGCTGAAACGCTTGCCCAGAAACTGGAAAACTCAAATCTCGGTCACTGGATGCAGCGGTTCGAGGGGTTCATGGTCTTCATCGGCGTCGTTGGCCCCTTCGCCACGCTTCCACAACTGATCAAGCTTTATTTCACCCACTCCGAACACGCGACCGGACAGTCGCTGCTGTCCTGGTCTCTGTATGCTGGGCTGTCGTTTTTGTGGTTCGCCTATGGGCTGGTGGTGGGCAAGTTGCCCATCTATGTGGGCAACGGTATCTCAATGGTGCTGAACCTGCTGATGGTTATCGGCATTCTGATTCACGCAGGTATGACGTTCTAGGGCGCGCGATCAGCCTGCATCGCTAAAATAGACAAAGCTCATCTTGTTGCCATCAGGATCGCGCGCATAAGCGCCATAGAAGTTCGGGCCATATTGAGGTCGATCTCCGGGATCACCTTCATTTGTTCCGCCATTGGCAAGAGCCTCGGCATGCACCTCGCGAACTTCCGCTTCACTTTCGCAAAGCAAGCCAACCATGTTACCGTTTCCAACCGTCGCGGCCTCTTTGTCAAAGGGCGTCGCGACCCACATGGACCCACCGCCCCGCAGCTCGTAACAAACAGCGTGGGGCATATATTCAGCAATAACCTTGCCGCCGATTTTGGGTACAACCGCATCGTAAAAGCTTCGCGCTTTGACGACATCATTTGAACCGATCATGACATAGTTAAGTGACATTTCTTAAATTCCTCCGTGCAGAACATAAAGTGAACACTATTGCGTGAACAGATGTCACGCAACGTGTTTTTGGTGTTCCACAGGGTCAACCTAACGCGTTTCTACCTTGAACCTGCAACGGCCATAAGATTTCCTGCGTATATATCTGGTGACCTAACGAGGCCAAACTTGGACTGGCGTGATCACGGCATTCTTCTGACCTCTCGCCGTCATGGTGAGACAGCGGCGATTATCGAGGTCTTTACCGAAGCCCATGGTCGTCACGCCGGCATTGTGCGCGGTGGCACCAGCCGCAAGATCGCCCCGATCCTGCAACCCGGCGCGCAGCTGGACGTGCTCTGGCGCGCGCGGCTTGAGGAACATCTGGGCACCTTTCAGGTCGAACCCCTGCGCTCGCGCGCTGCAGCGGCGTTTTCAGGGCGGCTGGCGCTCGCCGGATTAAATGCGGTGGTGGCGCTGCTGTCCTTTTGCCTGCCCGAACGCGAGCCTCATCCGGCGATCTATCAGCAAACAGAACAGTTGATGGACCTGCTGGGTCAGGATGAGGTCTGGCCACTGGCCTATCTGCGCTGGGAACTGGCGCTGCTGGAAGAGCTGGGCTTTGGCTTGGATCTTTCGGCCTGCGCAGTGACAGGGGCGACCGAGGGGTTGGTCTATGTCTCTCCGAAAACCGGCCGCGCGGTCAGTGCGGCGGGGGCAGGGGACTGGGCCGATAAGCTGCTGCCTTTGCCCCCCTGCCTGCGCGGCGAAGGCGCGGCTCCGGATACCGAGATTGCTGAAGCCTTACGCACAACCGGGTATTTTCTGGAAAACCATCTGGCTCCGTCGCTGGGTCATACGCCGTTGCCGGACGCACGCGCGCGATTTGTGGCGCAGTTTACTCGGCGGCTTTGAACACCATTTCGTGCCCGTCCTCATTGCGCAGGATCAGCACATCGCCGGACACCTCGGACTGGGTCATCGCCATCAGTGCGGCGAAATAAAACCCCTCGGCTTCAAGCCCGGCGCAAGCCGCGCGGGTGGCGACAAGATCGGTGATCTCAAACCACGGGTAGGGTGCATTCAGTGTACCTGAATAGGTGTTGCACGGGGCATTGCCCTCAATCCGACCCTCTGCGGGGAATCGCAAAAGGGCGCTGGCCTCAAAAGGCTGCCCGTCGATCTCTTGCAAAGCCCATGTCTGATCCGCTGCGCCATAGGCGGCGACAGTCTCATCCTTGTCGCATTGGAACAGGGTTAAAAGGGGCAGGAACAAGGCCATACGTAACATCGCAATATCCTGTCAGTAGGGGTTCACACCGCTGATTAACTCTTCGCGCACTTCAAGGCGGGGGCGCCAGTTGTATTTGGTGTCCTCGCGCACCTGATCCCAATAAAGCACCCCGCTGTTGCGCCACGGGTCAAGGATGATGCCTTCATACATTGAATCTCCCTTAGCGCTGATCAGAGCCGAATGGTGGATGATCCGGAACGCAGTTGGAGGCGACGTGGCCCAGTGCAAATCCAGAGTGCGAAAGTTCTCTTGCTTCAAACGCGTGGTCATGGCCTGCGCCCAATCATTGCACAGACCTTTTTCGCGAAATCCGTTGATGACCTTTGCGTTGTGGATGATGGCTGGATCGGTGACGTTCCAGTCCTGTTTCAGTTGATTGGAATAGGCATAAGATATCTCGGCTGCACGCCGCGCCTCGGCAGGGTCAACCTTGGGGTCAAGCTGCTGGATCGCTTGTGCCAACTGGTCCACATCATCGGGCCCGGTGTTTGGTGCCATGGCGCATCCGGCAAGGGCCATGCAGGTGGCCAAAACTGCGATGATGATCTTCACGCTCGATTCTCCTCTGGCCAGCTTGGGCGCTGGGTTTGGTTGACGCCCTTTACCCGATTTCTGCGCTCGATCCGAGGGGGAAGTTTCGCCCATTAAGCCCTGAAACCGAGTTGTACAACTCGGAAGAAATAGGCCTGAAGATCCGTACAACACGGAAGAAAAAAGAAAACCCGGCGCAAGGCCGGGTTCAGTTGGGGAAACCGCGTCGCTTCGGGCGTCAGCCCAGCAATCGACGCGCGATGACTTGCGCCTGTATTTCTGCGGCGCCTTCAAAGATATTTAGGATGCGCGCGTCACAAAGCACGCGGCTAATTTTGTATTCCAGAGCGAAGCCGTTGCCGCCATGAATCTGCAGCCCGTTATCCGCCGCAGCCCAAGCAACTCGAGCGCCCAGCAGCTTGGCCATCCCGGCCTCAAGGTCGCAACGTTGACCGTGGTCTTTTTCCCAAGCAGAATAATAGGTTAGCTGCCGTGCGATCATAATTTCGACCGCCATCATCGCCAGCTTGCCCGAGACGCGAGGGAAATTGATCAGAGATTTGCCGAACTGCTTGCGGTCTTGTGCATATTGCATGGCAATGTCCAAAGCACTCTGCGCTACGCCGATGGCGCGGGCAGCCGTTTGGATGCGGGCAGATTCGAAGGTTTCCATTAACTGCTTGAAACCTTTGCCTTCTTCGCCGCCCAGCAGGTTTTCGCCCTTCACTTCGAAGCCGTCAAATCCCAGCTCGTATTCCTTCATGCCACGATAACCCAACACCTCAATCTCACCACCAGTCATGCCGGGCGTGGGGAAAGGGTTCTCGTCGGTTCCAGGTGTCTTCTCAGCCAGGAACATGGACAGCCCACGGTGATCGGTACTGTCGGGATTAGTCCGCGCTAACAAGGTCATCACATGGGTGCGCGCCGCGTGTGTGATCCATGTTTTATTTCCTGTTATTTTATAGTTACCATCTTCACTCTTGACGGCCCGCGTGCGCAGGCTGCCCAAATCCGATCCGGTATTGGGTTCAGTGAAAACAGCGGTTGGCAGGATCTCGGCGCTGGCCAGTTTTGGCAGCCAGTTGGCCTTTTGTTCATCCGTACCGCCCGCTATGATCAGTTCTGCGGCGATTTCGGACCGTGTGCCCAGAGAACCCACACCGATGTACCCGCGCGAAAGCTCTTCCGAGACCACACACATTGAGGCTTTGGATAGGCCGAACCCGCCGAATTCTTCGGGGATGGTCAGACCGAACACGCCCATCTCGGCCAGTTCCTCGATAATCTCGATTGGGATCAGTTCGTCCTTCAGGTGCCATTCATGGGCATTAGGCTCAACCTTTTCAACGGCATAGCGGCGAAACTGGTCTCGGATCATCTCCAGTTCTTCGTCCAGACCAGACGCACCAAACATGGTGGCACCGGACTGGTCCTGCATCAACTCAACCAGACGCGTGCGCGCGGCCTGAGAGTTGGCTTGCGCCATTAGTGTCTGCACTTCGCTGCATTGGAATCCCGACAGAGCATCCCAGCCAAGGCCAAGATCCTGCAAACGTACAACCTCGCCCTGGTTCATCGGAATACCACCGGCGATCTGATGCAAGTATTCCCCAAAGGCGATCTGATGCAACAGCTGCTCCATCTCGCCGAATTTTCCCTCGGCCTGAAGCGCCTCGGCCCAGCGCTGCATCTGCTGCAGCGACTGGTGGTATGTGGCCAGCCAAGCCAGCCCATGTGCGGCTGTCTGATTGGCCTCGATCAGTGCGCCCGATATGCGACCTTCGCTTGTCACCTGCGCGCGAACCAATTCGACTGCCTTATCGAATACCGCTTGAACGCCGGGCAGGGCTGCTGCGCTGAGTGATAGAAGATCGGGCAAAACCGCTGGCTGCGTCATGTTCGTCACATCCTGTCCGTCATGGGCCATGAATCACGTCCTCTGCTGGGTTGTCTGGTCATATCATGCTGCACATGCAGCGCAACAAAAATACGCAAATCATCCATAAAAAGTTCAAAAATTGCTTAGCGACTTTTGCAGTGCAGAATTTTTTTGGACTGGTATGAAGGGTCGATGGGACTGTTTTCACTTATGTCGCCGCAGGATTTCTGTCTGGCTTTGGTCGTTGCCTTCGTCGCGGGCTGGGTCAAAGGCATGGTCGGTTTTGCCATGCCAATGGTGCTTGTTTCTGGTCTTAGCATGATGCTGCCGCCTGAGCTGGCGCTGGCAGGTCTAATCTTGCCCACGCTGGTGACCAATGGGGTGCAGGCCTTGCGGGAAGGTTTACCTGCGGCGGTGGCGTCAGTTCGAAAGTTCAAGGTATTTCTGAGCGTTGGACTGGTCTGTCTATTGGCCAGCGCGCAGCTGATCAACATCTTGTCGCCCAAGGCATTTCTGTTGATCTTAGGCGCACCAGTTTCGTTCTTTGCTCTGATGCAACTACTGGGGCTGAAACTGACGCTGCAAGCGCCCTCAATGCGGGTTGAGGCTATGGTGGGTGCGGTGGCCGGTGCTGTCGGCGGCATCTCGGGCGTGTGGGGACCACCAACCGTGGCCTATCTGACAGCCTTGAATACACCGAAGAAGGATCAGATGCGGGTGCAGGGCGTGATATACGGTCTGGGCGCTGTGGCGCTTATTGTGGCGCATCTGGGTTCGGGTATTCTAAGGACTGACACAGCGGTGTTCTCAGCGCTGCTGATTATCCCTGCCTTGCTGGGAATGCGCGGCGGTCAGTTTCTGCAGGATCGTATCGATCAGGCACAGTTCCGCAAACTCACTCTGCTTGTACTGCTGATTGCAGGGCTGAACCTGCTGCGCAGGGGTCTTTTGGGTTAATTGCGTCTTTCAGCAAACCGAAAGGCGAAATAGAGGCCCAACATTAGGAAGAAAAGACCTGAGATATCACCGATCAGATAGGCGATATACTCGGCCGTTGCGCTGCCGAAGGCCATGTTGGTGAGAACGGACACCAATACCGATGTGATGATTCCAACGCCCATCACGCACAGCCAGCATGGCTTCCGATCGACGCGCGGAAACAAATCCCAGCCCAACGCCTTGCAGACATAAAAAACCGCTGGAACTGTGGTGACCGCGATAGTGATCGCCAGCAATCTGCTGGGCAGAAGAACATCCCAACCGCCCACAAGGGCAAAGACGATGGCAACGCCGGGCAACAGTGCGAATATCGCCCTCCATCCCAACAACCAAGCCGACAGAACCCGCACGCCGTGCGGCAGGAACAATAAGCTGGCATAGCTGGGGTATGCGGGAAAAAACACGTTCTGAAGCGGCATCAGCACCTGGAATGTTAGGAACGATGCAGCGACATAGGCCAAAGAGGCATAGAATGTTTCAGAGGCCCATCTGCGCACGGGGTCAGCCGATTACAGATCTGGGGTGGCGATCACCTGGGCGCATGAACCAGATACCGTCCGCGATTGGCGCTGCCGCTTTGCGACAGATAACCCTTTTGAACCAGAGACTTCAGCGCGCGGAAAAATGTCGGGCGAGATACGCTTTTGACCAGCGTGTGTTCGATCAGACCAAAGGTGCGTACTTCGCGATCATCTTTCGACAGTTCTTCGGCGGCATAGTAGATGTCGCGCTCGACCGGTGAGAGTTCTTCCAGCCCAAGAGTGCGCTCCATGCTTTGCATCAATTTGCGCAGTTCGGTGAGTTTTGAGATTTCAGTCATTACTTGCCTATAGTTTCCGTGACGGACCGAGGCAGTTCGAAAGGCTGACCTTTGGAACACATCACGCCGACACCCATCCCCGTGTAGAAATAATCATTACCTTGTTGAACGGCCCGAGACATGATGTGAGTAAGCTAGCCCGGATCGCCCGATGTTCAAATTTAACAGAAGCCGCTGCCAAAGGACGCCGGGCTTCGAAGCGTCTTGGGTAAATTGCGATAGCGCATGTTGCACGTTATCGCAATGAACTTGTCTGTGTGCACACAAGGTGCCGAAGCGTAAGCTTTGGTGGGTCAGGGGCCATGATGGCCCCTGAATTCGATCAACCGATCGCGACAGCTTTGATGTCTTCGTCGATGAAGGGCAGGTACTGCTCGAAGTTTTCAGCGAACATGTGCACCAGCTTTTCCGCCTGTTTGTCGAACGCTTCCTGATCGTCCCAGGTGCGGCGCGGATCCAGCAAGACCTCGGGCACACCAGGGACAGAGACCGGCACATCGAAGCCGAAATTGGCGTCCTTGCGGAATTCCGCATCAGTCAGTGATCCTTCCAGCGCAGCCGTCAGCAGCGCGCGGGTGGCCTTGATTGGCATGCGGCTGCCCACGCCGTAGGCACCTCCAGTCCAGCCGGTGTTGACCAACCAGCAGGTCGCGCCATGCTGAGCAATCTTATCGCGTAGAAGGTTGCCATAAGCCTCGGGGCGGCGTGGCATAAAGGGCGCGCCAAAGCAGGTCGAGAAGGTGGGCTGCGGTTCGGTCACGCCACGTTCGGTCCCGGCGACCTTCGAGGTAAAGCCGGAAAGGAAGTGATACATCGCCTGCGCAGGCGTCAGCCGCGCGATCGGAGGCAAAACGCCGAACGCATCGCAGGTCAACATGATGATGTTCTTAGGGTGCCCACCCAATGCAGTTTTCGACGCGTTGGAGATGTATTCCAACGGGTAGGCGCAGCGCATATTCGCGGTCAGCGAGTCGTCGTTGAAATCCAGCTCTTTGGTCTCGGGATCAAAAACCATGTTCTCGATCACAGTGCCAAATTTCGAGGTGGTGGCGTAGATTTCTGGTTCGGCTTCGGCGTTCAGGTTGATGGTCTTGGCATAGCAACCACCTTCAAAGTTGAAGGTGCCTCGATCCGACCAACCGTGTTCGTCATCACCGATCAAGGTGCGCGACGGGTCGGCGGACAGGGTGGTCTTGCCGGTGCCGGACAGGCCGAAGAACACGGCAGTGTCGACCGGGTTGCCAACCGCGTGGTTAGCCGAGCAGTGCATCGGCATCACGCCTTTTTCGGGCAGCATGTAGTTCAGCAGGGTGAAGACGGACTTCTTGTTCTCGCCTGCGTATTCGGTGCCGCCGATCAGGATCAGCTTGCGGTCAAAGTTCAGTGCAATCACCGTTTCGCTGCGGCAGCCATGCTTTTTGGGGTCCGCATGGAAGCTGGGACAGTTGATGATGGTAAAGTCAGCCGTGAAATCATCAAGATCCTCACGATCCGGGCGGCGCAGCAGGTGGCGGATGAACAGGTTGTGCCACGCCAGCTCGGTTACCATGCGCACATTGATCGAGTAGCTGGGATCAGCCCCGCCCACGAGGTCCTGAACGAAGTAGTCGCGGCCTTTCATATGGGTCAGCATATCTTCATAGAGCGCGTCAAAACCTTCAGGGCTCATGGCGGCGTTGTTTTCCCACCAGATGCTGTCGGCAACACTGTCTGTCTTGACGACATGCTTGTCCTTGGGCGAGCGGCCAGTGAATTTGCCGGTGGTGACCAGAAAGGCGCCGCCATTGCCAAGGGTGCCTTCGCCGCGCTTCAGCGCTTCTTCGATCAGCGCCGGTTCCATGAAGTTGTAATAGACATTGCCCAGACCCTCGATGCCCTGATCTTCGAGGCGGAATTGCGGGTTAACCCGTCCAGATGTCATGTGTGTCTTCTCCTGTGGCGGCGCGAGGGCCTTGGGCCGGGTGCACCATTGGGGCGGATACCGGAAAGAGCCGGCGGTCAAGCGCCTCTTATCACGGTATTTTGGGACATGAACAGGAGGGTTGGGGGTAGTTAGCGCAACCAAGTTAAGGTTTAGCGCCATCACGAATTGTGTGCCGTAAATCAAGGCAGCTATTTGGGCGCAGCAAGGCAAATTTGCCGCATACCTGCCGCAAGAATGGCACGATTCGAGGTTACGAGTTGATTCGGTGGCTCAAAACCGCCAACAATGCCTTACAAAAAAGCGTATTATTGCGCGAGTGAGCAGGAATAGGGGTGAACCCGATGTCAAAGATTGCACTGGTGGACGACGACAGAAATATCCTGACGTCCGTGTCCATGACACTCGAAGCCGAAGGGTTTGAGGTCGAAACATACAACGATGGTCAGGCTGCGCTGGACGCTTTCAACAAAAAGCTGCCAGACATGGCCGTACTGGATATCAAGATGCCGCGGATGGACGGCATGGATCTTCTGCAAAGGCTGCGGCAGAAAACCCAGATGCCCGTGATTTTCCTAACCTCCAAGGATGATGAGATTGACGAGGTTCTGGGTCTGCGCATGGGTGCAGATGACTACGTCAAAAAACCATTCTCTCAGCGGCTGCTGGTTGAACGGATTCGCGCCTTGTTGCGCCGTCAGGAAGCGGTCGATGGTGATGTGACCAACGCGGCCTCGGGCGATACAAAAGTGATGGAGCGGGGCGAGCTGCGGATGGACCCGCTGCGCCACGCAGTCAGCTGGAAAAGCAATGATGTCTCGCTGACAGTTACCGAGTTTCTGCTGCTGCAGGCCTTGGCGCAACGTCCGGGCTTTGTCAAAAGCCGCGATCAGCTGATGGATGTCGCTTATGATGATCAGGTCTACGTGGATGACCGCACCATTGACAGTCATATCAAGCGACTGCGTAAGAAGATGCGCGCAGCCGATCCCGAGTTTTCGGCGATAGAAACGCTGTACGGTATCGGGTATCGTTATAACGAAGAATAGGCGCGGCCGTTTTATCAAGCCGAAGGGGTCTCGTGCGCGATACTGAACAAGCCAACCAAGTGCACGACGCAGACGTCGTTCTTGGGGATGACTGGGTCATCCCCCAAGACCCTGATGCTGCCGAGCTACAGGCCAAGCGTTCGCGACGAAACCTGTTTTCGATGCGCTATTCGCCCCTGGCGCGCAGGATTATCACCTTCAACCTCATTGCCCTTGTCATTTTGGTTGCAGGGCTGCTGTATCTGGACGACACGCGAAAAGAACGGGTTCAACAGACCGCGCAGAACCTGGTCGGTGATGCGCAACTTGTCAGCAACGTTTTTGAAACCCAGCTGCGTCAACCCTCTGCCAATGGTGCAGGCACATTGGATGTCCGTGATACGCTAGCGGGTCTCAGCTTGCCCGAAGGCGGCGAGGTTTTTGTTTATGACGGCACGGGCACTCTGATCGGTTGGACACGCGGGGCGTCCATGGCCGACAAATTGCCCAGCCTTTTGCATCAGGACGCCGACAGCGCCACTGGAAGCACTTTGATCAGCGACGCATTGAATGCGGTTTGGAATGGTGTGTCTGCGGTCTTTAGCGGTTCTTCCGAAAGCGAGGCTCCGACGCTGGCGCAACGGGTGCAGGAAATGATCCCGCAGGCGCTGAACGGCGGATTGCAAGTTCAGGCCGTGCACGACGATAAAGGCAAGACGGTGATTGTCGCCGTGGCCCCGATCCTATTGGACGATACGCCTGTGGGTGCCGTTGCTATGGCGGGCCCGGCAGGCGAGATCGATGCGCTGGCCCGCAAGGAGCAAGAGCGGATCCTTCAGATGTTTGTGGTGGCACTTCTGGTCTCGATCGGTCTGAGCCTCGTTTTGGCCTCAACGATTGCCAATCCTCTTGCTGATCTGGCCGCCGCTGCCGAGATGGGCAAGGACCGCGGAGCCGGAGTGAACCCCGGACGTATCCGCATCCCGGATCTCAGTGCGCGCCCGGATGAAATCGGCCGTCTGAGCCAGGCTTTGCGCGGGATGGTCACGGCGCTTTATAACCGCATTGACGCGAACGAACAATTTGCGGCCGATGTCGCGCATGAGATCAAGAACCCGTTGGCCAGCCTGCAATCCGCCGTGGGCACCATGCGCATGGTCAAACGCGATGATCAGCGCGAAAAGCTATTGGGCGTGATTGAGCATGATGTGCGGCGATTGGATCGACTGGTCAGCGATATCTCGAACGCATCGCGGCTGGACGCGGAACTGGTGAAAGAAGAAGAGCAGCCCTTTGACCTGCTCAATCTGCTTGGCAATATCAGTCAGTTTCTGGGTGAAGATGCCCGTTCGAAAGGCATCGAATATATCACTGACCTTCCCTCGGACCCCATCGTGGTCAACGGGCTCGAGGCGCGTCTGGCGCAGGTCTTTGTCAACCTGATCACCAATGCGATTTCGTTCTGCGAGGACAAAGACGCCATCCGGGTCTGGGTCCGCCGTCGTGACAACCGCGTGCTCGTGGTGGTTGAAGACACCGGTCCCGGCATTCCTGATCAGGCGCTGACCAAGATCTTCAAGCGTTTCTACTCCGAACGCCCCGAAGAGCATTTCGGCAACAATTCGGGCCTTGGATTGGCGATTTCGAAACAAATCGTCGAGGCGCATGGTGGTGTGATCTGGGCAGAAAACATCCGTCCGACCGAAGCCGATATCACCTCGGACCCGCTAGGTGCGCGGTTTGTTGTCGGGCTTCCCGTCTAGGTTATGAGCACCACCCCACTTTCTGAGATAGCGGGTCAAGGGTCGGCCTGCATTCATGGGACCTGTATTGCGGTTCAGGAAAAGGGCTTATTGATCATTGGCGCCTCGGGTACGGGCAAATCTTCTTTGGCGCTACAGATGATGGCGCTTGGGGCACAGCTTGTCGCGGATGACCGGGTCGAATTGACTGGACAGGCCGATCACGTGATGGCAGCTGGACTTCCGCAGATCCGCGGCCTGATTGAAGCGCGCGGCATCGGGTTACTGCGAGCTGAAGCCGCGAGGCCGGTCCGATTGGCATTTGTTGTGGATATGGACCAACCCGAGCCCGCGCGATTACCTGAACCCGCTGAAATTCTTGTGTTGAAGCAAACTGTTCCCTTGCTTCGGGGGGCTGGCGTGCCCAATTTGGCTGCAGGACTTATTCAACTTGTGAAAATGGGGCGCGTAGCCCCGGAATGGCCGAATACATGACAGCACAACAGCGCGTCGTTCTGATAACAGGTCCTTCCGGTGCAGGGCGATCGACCGCAATTCATGTGCTTGAAGATCTGGGGTTCGAGGCGATTGACAACCTGCCGATGGGGTTGCTGGCTCGCCTCGTCGACAATTCGGAGCCTGCGCGCCCAATGGCTTTGGGTATCGACGCGCGCAACCGCGATTTTTCAACCACCGGGTTTATCGAACTTGCCGCCAAACTGGGCCGGATGGAGAATGTCGACCTGACGATCCTCTATCTGGATTGCCGGGACGAGGTGCTGCTGCGTCGCTTCTCGGAGACCCGCCGCCGTCACCCGGTTGCGACTGATGCCAGCCCGGAAACCGGCATTTGTCAGGAAAAGGAACTGTTAGCCCCAATTCGCGAGTTTGCCGACACGCTGATCGACACCAGCGCGTTGAATGTGCATCAGCTGCGGGAAGAGGTCGAACGCTGGTTCGCCCCAAAGGGCGGGCGGCATCTGGCGGTGTCGATCGAATCCTTCTCGTACAAGCGGGGCTTGCCGCGCGGTTTGGACATGGTGTTCGATTGCCGGTTTCTGGCCAATCCATACTGGCGGCCTGAACTGCGGGATGCGGATGGTCGAAACTCGGATGTGGCGGCCTATGTTCAATCAGATGCAAACTATGGCGTCTTCTTTGACCGGGTGGTCGACCTGCTGATCGAACTGCTTCCGGCCTTCCGTGAGGAAGGCAAAGCGCACCTTTCAGTTGCATTTGGGTGCACCGGAGGGCAGCACCGCTCGGTCGCGGTGGCTGAAGCAGTTGCAAAGGCCCTTGCAGAAGGGGGGCAGCAGGTGGCAATTAGGCATCGCGAAATGGAACGACGCGCGTTGAATGTGAGGCCGGAGTGATCGGGATCGTTATTGTTGCACATGGTGGGTTGGCTCAGGAGTATCTTGCGGCCACGCAGCATGTGGTTGGAAAGCAACCCGGACTGGTGGCCATCCCGATAGAAGCCGACCATGATCGCGAAGCGAAACAAGTTGAAATCTGCCGCGCGGCGGACGAGGTCGATATGGGCGATGGCGTCGTTGTGGTGACCGATCTGTTCGGCGGCAGCCCCTCGAATCTGAGTCTGCGCGCATGTGCGCCACAAGACCGGCGAATCCTTTACGGGGCCAACCTTCCCATGCTGATCAAACTGGCCAAAAGTCGCCACTTGCCACTGGCCGAGGCCGTGCGTTTGGCTTTGGAAGCTGGACGAAAGTACATCAATGCGCAAAATGTGACATTGGATTGACACCGGATAGATTCATATGGCGACCAAGAGTTTGAAAATTATCAATGAAAAGGGCCTTCACGCCCGCGCTTCTGCCAAGCTGGTCGAGGTGGTCGAGGGCTTTGATGCGCGCGCCGAGGTGTCACGAGACGGGCTTTCTGCCTCGGGCGACAGTATCATGGGCCTTTTGATGTTGGCAGCGTCGCGCGGAAGCACTATTGACGTCGAGACGTCCGGCCCGGATGCTGAGGCGTTGGCAGAGGCTTTGGAAACATTGGTGAACGATAAGTTCGGCGAAGGGTTCTGACAGCCACGACACCAAGGACGGAAAGACAAGGCAATTGGCGGAAACCACGCACGATACCAAGACAGGTCCTGTAGTGGATCACGACACCGATCAGGGTGAAATCTACGACCGCAGAACCCTGACCTACGCCAACTCGTTTGACGATGCCTGGACGTCTACGGCCATTCGCGCCATCGAATGGTGCACAGGCAAGCTGACCATCTTGCGCATGGTCAACAAGTTCGAGAAGCAGAACGAACGCTATCGAGGTCAGAAGTTCTGGGGCGGCGCGCTCAAGACCATGGGTATTGAGCTGACAACCCCAGCCGAACAGATCGCCCGCATTCCAAAAGAAGGCCCCGTAGTGGTCGTCGCGAACCATCCGCACGGCATGGTTGATGGCATGATCTTCGCTGAACTCATCGGCCGGGTCCGCAGTGACTATCGCATCCTGACCCGCTCAGTCCTGACCGGGTTGGATGAAGCTGCGACCTCATTCATGATCCCGGTGCCGTTCCCACATGATCCTGAAGCGCAGGCCAAGATGCTTGAGATGCGCAGCAAGACGATGAAGCATCTGGCAGATGGGGGTGTTGTCGCGTTATTCCCGTCAGGTGTTGTGATGTCTTCGGATGATTGGTTCGGACCAGCCATCGAGCGGGAGTGGAATGTCTTCACCGCGAAGATGATCCGTAGGTCGGGTGCCAAGGTCGTGCCGATCTTCTTCCCTGGCAGCAACTCGCGCTGGTATCAAATTGCCAACCGGATATCGCCCATCCTGCGCCAGGGCCTACTGCTGCACGAAATCGTCCGATCCTGCAACAGGCCCCAGTCGCCGGTGATCGGTGATCCGATTTCGGATAAAGACATGGACCTGCTGGAACGCGACCCCCGCGGTTTCATGGCATGGCTCCGTGATCACACCATGGCGCTGGGCAAGACGCTCAGATCCTGATCCGCCCCTTCATCTGGCCAAAAATATCTCGGGAGTGAATTGAGCCATAGGCTCGAGAGAGGGCTGGCCCTCTCAGATTCTACCGTGTGGGTACCGGAACCTCGCCTCGATAATCATAAAACCCGCGTTCGGTTTTGCGTCCCAGCCATCCGGCTTCGACATATTTCGTCAACAGCGGGCAGGGACGATACTTGGTGTCTGCCAGTCCGTCATGTAACACGTTCATGATCGCCAGACAGGTATCCAAGCCGATGAAGTCCGCTAGTTCCAATGGGCCCATAGGGTGGTTTGCGCCCAGTTTCATCGATTGGTCAATGGACTGCACATTCCCGACACCTTCATACAATGTGTAAACCGCCTCATTGATCATGGGCATCAGAATGCGATTCACGATAAAGGCCGGAAAATCTTCGGCGCTGGCTGAGGTTTTGCCAAGCCGGTCCACTACGGCTTTACAGGAATTAAAGGTTGCTTCATCGGTGGCGATGCCCCGGATCAACTCGACGAGCTGCATCACAGGGACCGGGTTCATGAAGTGGAATCCCATGAAACGTTCGGGCCGGTCGGTGCGGCTGGCCAGCCGGGTAATTGAGATCGACGAAGTGTTCGATGTCAGGATCGTATGTGGCTGTAGGTGCGGCAACAGGTCTTCAAAGATTGCCTGTTTCACCGTTTCCCGCTCGGTCGCGGCTTCGATTACAAGATCGGTCTGCCCCAAATCCGGCAGATTCAGCGTCGTCGTGATCCGACCCAACGCGGATTTCACTGCATCATCCGAGATTTTGCCGCGCGACGCTTGACGCGCCAGGTTGGTTTCAATGGTTGCCATCGCGCTGTTTAGCGCGTCCTGGCTGACATCGTTCAGTAGAACATCATACTCTGCCAACGCCATAACATGAGCAATCCCGTTGCCCATCTGTCCAGCGCCGATCACTCCGACTGATTTTACGTCCATTTGTTCGATGCCCTTGTTCGCAGAATATGGCGACATTATCGGCAGTTCCCTATGGGCGGCAAGGGGACGGGGACAGTCAATTTCGCTTCAAATGCGCGCATTAGGACTTTCTCAAGACTTGCGGCGGCAAAATGGCGGTTGGGTGAATATTTGGGTGAGTGTGATGAGCTATCAATCGATCAATGCGGTCCATTCCGAGGAAACGACGTGCGAATATGAAAATTCCAAACTACGTTTCAGGGGCCCTCAAAGGGCGTTGAACAACCCCTATGTGGCATGTTTGGGGGGCGAAGAGACTTTTGGCCGTTTCGTAGAAACCCCCTTTCCCAATGAGTTGGAACGTCGTCTGGATCGTCGATGCCTCAACCTTGGCAGCCTGTTCTGCGGTGTCGAAGCGTTGACGCAGGACAAAGGGCTACTGGAGATCGCAAACCGGTCTGATGTCTGCGTCCTGCAGTTACCCGGCATGCTGGGGCTATCGAACCGATTCTACCGGGTGCACCCACGACGCAATGACCGTTTCGTTGCGCCAAATACCGATCTGGTTGCGCTGTATCCCGAAGAAGATTTTACGGATGTCCATTTTGTACAGCATTTGCTGAACCGCCTGTCGTCACGCTCGGATGCCCGTATTGAACTTGTGGAACAAGAGTTGCGCAATGTCTGGATCGAAAAGCTCGGCAAGTTTCTTGCAGAAGTAGGCCCGCCCGTCCTGCTTTTGCATCTGCAAGTGGAGAGAAGCGATTTGGATTCGACACCGGGTGTCGGCTTTGCAATCAACCCCGAGATGATTGAGCCTTTGGGGCCCCATTGTACGGATATTTTGTCCTTGCAGGTTCAGGTGTCCGGCGTATCCGATGAGCTTGAAGACATGTTGTTTGGCACCCTGCAACAACCGATTGCCGAGCATATGATCGGCCCAGCCACACATCGCAATATCGCTGGCTCACTTGCCCAAGTGATCAACGACCTGGGCGTATAAACAGCAAAGGCCCGCCAGTGGCGGGCCTTCTAAGATTTTTCGTCGAGAAATCTTTGTCTGAAATCAGCCGAGTTTTTCGGTGAGTTCCGGCACGGCCTGGAACAGGTCTGCGACCAGACCGAAGTCTGCGACCTGGAAGATCGGCGCTTCTTCGTCCTTGTTGATCGCAACGATGACCTTGGAGTCCTTCATGCCCGCCAGGTGCTGGATCGCACCCGAGATGCCGACTGCAACATACAGGTCAGGGGCAACAACTTTACCGGTCTGACCCACCTGCCAGTCGTTCGGGGCGTAGCCCGAGTCAACTGCGGCGCGTGAGGCACCAACGGCGGCTCCCAGCTTATCGGCCAAGCCTTCGATCAGTTTGAAGTCGTCTTCCGAGCCAACACCACGGCCACCCGAAACAACAACACCAGCCGAAGTCAGTTCAGGACGGTCGCTTTCAGCAACCTTGTCCTCGACCCACGACGACAGGCCGGGGTTTTCACCGACTGAGATGGTCTCGACCGCCGCCGAACCACCTTCGCCCGCCGCATCGAAGCTGGCGGTCCGGATGGTCACGACTTTCTTGGCGTCGTTCGATTTCACGGTCTGGATCGCGTTACCCGCATAGATCGGACGCTCGAAGGTCGTGGCATCGACCACGCCGGATGCATCCGAAATCACCATCACGTCCAGCAGAGCTGCAACGCGCGGCATCACGTTCTTGGCGTCGGTGGTGGCAGGGGCAACGATATGCTCGTACCCATCGGCCAGACCCACGATCAGGGCTGCGGTAGATTCCGCCAGGCGATGACCCAGCGAGGCGTCTTCGGCCACCAGAACCTTGGATACGCCATCGATCTTGGCAGCGGCCTCACCAGCAGCAGCGGCAGAACCACCTGCGGCCAGAACGGTGATGTCGCCCAGCGATTTGACAGCCGCTACGGTCTTGGCGGTGGCGTCAACCGACAGCTCACCATTGTTAACCTCTGCGAGAAGAAGAACAGCCATTACACAGCCCCCGCTTCTTTGAGTTTCTCGACCAGCTCATCAACCGAGCCCACGATGATACCGGCGGCGCGTGCCGGCGGCTCTTCGGTCTTGACGACTTCCAGACGCGGAGTGACGTCGACGCCATAGTCGGCGGCGGTTTTCTCATCCAGCGGCTTTTTCTTCGCTTTCATGATGTTCGGCAGCGACGCATAGCGCGGCTCGTTCAGGCGCAGGTCGACGGTCACGATGGTTGGCATTTTGACGGAGATGGTCTGCAGACCGCCGTCAACCTCACGGGTGATCTTGGCAGTGTCGCCTTCGATGTCCAGTTCGGACGCGAAAGTGCCTTGGCTCCAGCCCAGCAGGGCTGACAGCATCTGACCGGTGGCGTTCATGTCATTGTCGATCGCCTGCTTGCCCGCCAGAACTATGCCGGGCTGCTCTTCTTCGACCACTTTGGCGAGGATCTTGGCAACTGCAAGCGGTTCGATGTCCTGATGCACGTCATCCGCAGCGACAACCAGAATGGCGCGGTCGGCACCCATGGCCAGCGCGGTCCGCAGGGTTTCCTGCGACTGTTTCACACCGATCGAAACGGCAACAACCTCATCGGCCTTGCCCGCCTCTTTCAGGCGGATCGCCTCTTCCACGGCAATCTCGTCGAAGGGGTTCATCGACATTTTTACATTGGCGAGATCAACTCCGCTGCCGTCCGCTTTCACACGAACTTTCACGTTGTAGTCAATCACGCGCTTGACAGGCACAAGTACCTTCATTTTTGCGTATGCTCCTTACAAAAACGGCAAGCCGCGCAGCGACTCCACCAATGCTCTCGCTGGCCTAGATAGCGAGTCGTGATGCCTCGCAACAGAGCAAAATCGTCACGTCATGGTTTCGAGACGTCGCGTTTTGTCATTTTTTGGACCAAAAACGAAATTTAGTTTCCCGACGGCAGGCGCAATCACCGGTTTGCGCCGGGAATCCAGAGCACATCATCGTGCCCGCCGTTGTTGGCACAGCGCGCGGCGACAAAGAACCAATCGCTCAGGCGGTTGAGGTATTTGACAGCCACCTCATTGACCGGTTCCATGTTTGTCAGCTCAACCGCCAACCGCTCGGCCCGGCGCGAAACTGTTCTGCAAACATGCAGATGCGCGGCCAAACGTGAGCCACCGGGCAGGATGAAACTGCGCAAGGGCTGGAGCGCTTCGTTCATCGCGTCGATCTCTGCTTCAAGCCGGTCGATCTGAGCGGAAACGATACGCAGGGGCGGGTAGTCGGCCTCGGCATCCTTATCCATGTCGGGGCGGCAGAAATCGGCACCCAGATCAAACAGGTCATTCTGGATACGGGACAAGGCGGCTTCGACTTCTCCGTCTGCTTCGGTCCGTGCCACGCCGACAAAGGAATTAAGCTCATCCACAGTGCCATAGGCCGCGACACGCCCGGAATATTTGGCAACGCGCTCACCATTGCCCAGAGCGGTTTTCCCGTCATCGCCGGTGCGCGTGTAAATCTTGTTGAGAACGACCATGCCTTACCCTCCCTGCCCACGCAGATAGACGTAAAGTACGATCAGCAGCACCGCAATGAACTGAAACAGGATACGCAGGCGCATCAGCTTGTTGCTTTTCAGCGCGGCTTCTTTGCCGGGTTTTCCAAAATTGGCAATGCCCATCACTAGCACGACGACGACCGCCGCCATGGCCAGAAGCAGTATGACCATCGTCAGGTCCATAGCTCACCGTCCGTGTTTGTTCAGTTGTTGAGCCGTCATCTAGCGTTGATAGCGGCAAAAGCGAACAGGTAATTTCGCCTCATATGTCCGAGAGGATGCGATCAATGGCCCGGGTGGGCAGAATACGGCGCAGATATCCGGCGATATAGGTGGGCGTCGTCACATAGTATCGCGGACGTGGGCGCTTGGATTCAACCGCATGCGCCAATTTGGCGGTAACAGCCGAGGCAGGCAGTTCGAACTTGTCAGGTCCGGAGGATTCGTAGAGGCGTTTCAGCAGCGTATCCTCGTATCTCTGTCGCAGGGCCGAGCTTTTCCAGTCAATAAAGCGTTCGAAGACAGGGATCGCGTTCACACGGATCTTCGAGGTGACCGGGCCTGGTTCGATCAGGATGACCTTGATGTCGGTGTCTCGTAGCTCTAGGCGCAAGGTATCGGTCAGGCCTTCGATGGCGTATTTGGTGGCGACGTATGCCCCGCGCCAGGGGAACGCGACCAGTCCCAACACTGATGAGTTCTGCACGATGCGCCCATGGCCCTGAGCCCGCATCACGGGAATCACTTGCCGGGTCAGTTCGTGCCAGCCAAATACGTTGGTCTCGAAAATTAGGCGAAGCCCTTCGATTGGGACATCTTCAACCGCGCCGGGAAGGCCGTGAGCGCCATTGTTGAACAACGCATCCAGCGTACCACCGGTCGCGTCCAAAACCTGCTGCAGGCCTGAGGTAATGCTATCGGAATCGGTATAGTCGATCAGCGGGCTGTCGAAACCCTGTGCCCGTAGCCGATCACAGTCACGCTGTTGACGGCATGAGGCAAAAACGCGCCAACCGCGCGCGCGCATCCCGTGCGCCGCGTCCAGACCGATCCCGGATGAGCAGCCTGTGATCAGAATTGATTTCTGCATATTGCCCCCGCCTCTGTACTTCGCCCATAGCTATGGCGAGCTATAGGTCAGGACAATGACACAGTTGCGTCAGTTTGTTGGTTTCCGAACCAGTGAGGCAGAAATCCAACCCACACGCTGATCAGGGTATAACCGCAAACGCAGCCAGCCGGTGCCGGAATCGCTGAGAACCTCGACGCGCTGGCCAAGTTTGGCTTTGGCGATGATGGGGTAAATCGTTCCGGGCCCATCGCGCATATTGACCCGCGTGCCCGAGATTTCGCGGATATCTTTCTCGGGCTCGATGACTTGAGTCACAGGTGTGATGTCATCCTGCACCTCGGCCTCGACCTGCAACAGTCCGGCGGCTCCGTCTTCAAGCGAAGCCAGAGTAAAGCTGACGCCGTTCTCGTCAAATGCAGAGAACTGAGACAGCGGATCGTTGGTGACTTGTGACAGGACGACCGCGGCATCCTCCTCTACTTGTGGCTCGGGCTGAGCGCGCGCCTGTACAATGCGCGCGGCAACGTTGGTCACAAGGTCTTCAGCCCGAGGTGCGTGGTCGGATGCAGGCTCATGTTCTGGCACAGAGGCAACGCGAACCGGTTGCTCGACGCGGGTGCCACGCGGTTCGAAATCCGGGCCCCCGCTCATCACATAGAAGCTCCAGCCGAGCATGGCGAAAGTGATAACAATAACGCGCTTCATGGCGCACCCCCTGGCAATCGTAACATCAATAAAAGGCAGCAGTCTTAATGTACGAAACCCTACCATAGATTCAGCTTCGAGTCGAAAAGCGGGGGAAATCCGATACTTGCCTCCCCCTATTGCAAAAAGCCCGACTTGTCCCCAGCAAAATATGCGCCGATTGCTTTACCCGCGCGCGCTTGCGTCGTATCACATCATGTATGAACGATACGATCGACGACCCCAATATGGAGACCCCTGACAATGGGGGCGAGGTAGCCGAGCCGCTGCGCCGCGCAATTGGCGAGCGCTACCTGACCTATGCGCTTTCCACCATCATGCACCGCGCTTTGCCAGATGCGCGCGATGGATTGAAGCCGGTTCACCGGCGAATCCTCTACGCGATGCGCGAGTTGCGACTCAGTGCGACGGGCGGTTTCCGTAAGTCAGCGAAAATCTCTGGCGATGTGATGGGTAACTATCACCCTCATGGCGACGCGGCGATTTACGACGCAATGGCGCGACTGGCACAGGACTTCAACGTCCGATATCCACTGGTCGACGGGCAGGGGAATTTTGGCAATATCGACGGCGATAATCCGGCGGCCTCTCGATACACCGAGGCGCGGATGACCATCGTGGCCGAAGCCCTGTTGGAAGGGTTGAACGAAGACGCTGTCGATTTCCGCGACAACTATGACGGCACACTGACCGAACCGGTCGTGTTGCCCGCACAGTTCCCGAATCTACTGGCCAATGGCGCCAGCGGTATCGCGGTGGGCATGGCGACGAATATCCCGCCGCATAATATTTCTGAGTTGTGCGACGCTTGTCTGCATCTGATCAAGACGCCGGATGCGCGTGACGATACGCTATTGAATTATGTTCCCGGCCCGGATTTTCCGACCGGCGGCGTCATTGTCGAGCCGCCCGAAAATATCGCGCAGGCCTACCGCACCGGGCGTGGATCCTTCCGGCTGCGCTGTAAATACGAGGTTGAAGATCTGGGGCGTGGCCAGTGGCAGATCATCGTCACCGAGATTCCCTATCAGGTTCAGAAATCCAAGCTGATCGAAAAGATCGCGGAACTGATCCAGACCAAGAAGATCCCGATCCTCGCCGATGTCCGCGACGAATCCGCTGATGACATCCGCCTGATCCTTGAACCACGCTCTAAGAATGTGGACCCCGAGGTGCTGATGGGCATGCTCTATCGCAACTCGGACCTTGAGGTGCGCTTCAGCCTCAACATGAACGTGCTGATCGACGGGGTGACGCCTAAGGTCTGCTCGATGAAGGAAGTGCTGCGCGCGTTCCTTGACCACCGGCAAGAGGTGCTGATCAGGCGGTCGCGTCACCGCATGGCCAAGATCGACCACCGCCTTGAGGTATTGGAGGGCTTTATCGTCGCCTTCCTGAACCTCGACCGGGTGATCGATATCATCCGCTACGACGACGACCCCAAGGCCGCTCTGATGCGCGAAGATTGGGGCATCGATCACGTCCGCGCAACCGATGAGTCCGATTACGTCTCGCCGAAGCCGGGTGAGGGCGAACTGTCCGAGGTGCAGGTCGATGCAATCCTCAACATGCGCCTGCGCAGCTTGCGCCGTCTGGAAGAGATGGAACTGGTACGCGAACGTGACGAACTGATGCTGGAACGCGCCAACCTCGAAGACCTGCTGGCCGACCCCGCCCTGCAATGGGCCAAGATCGCCGAGCAACTCAAAGAGACCAAGAAGACCTTCGGCAAAGACTATGAAGGCGGCGCGCGCCGGACACAATTTGCCGAGGCAGGTCAGGTCGAGGAAGTGCCGCTTGAGGCGATGATCGACAAGGAACCGATCACGGTCGTCTGCTCTCAGATGGGTTGGATCAGGGCAATGACCGGCCATATCGATCTGAAGCGCGAGTTGAAGTTCAAAGATGGTGACGGCCCGCGTTTCATTTTCCACGCGGAAACTACGGACCGCCTGCTGGTCTTTGCGTCAAATGGCCGATTCTATACCGTCAGCGCCGCTAACCTGCCTGGCGGGCGTGGCATGGGCGAACCGCTACGTCTGATGGTCGACCTGCCGAACGAGGCGCAGATTATCGACATCCTGATCCACAAACCGGGGCGCAAGCTGCTTGTGGCCTCAGATGCGGGCAACGGCTTTATGGTGCCGGAAGATGACGTTCTGGCGCAGACCCGGAATGGCAAACAGGTGCTGAACGTCAAAGGAGACGAGACGGCGATGATCTGTAAGCCGGTTGAGGGCGATCATGTTGCTGTCGTCTCGCAGAACGGGAAATTCCTAGTGTTCCCGACAGAGGAACTGCCCGAGATGACCCGTGGTAAGGGTGTCCGCTTGCAGAAGTACAACATGGCGCGTGGACGGCAGGGCACACTGGAATTGGATGGTGGGTTATCCGATATCACCACCTTCAACTGGGAAGAGGGCCTGAAATGGTCCATGGGCGGCGACAAAACCCGGCACGAGGCAGATATGTCCCAATGGTTGGCCAAGCGTGCGGGTGTTGGGAAAAAAGCACCTTATGGCTTTCCGAGGGATTACAAGTTCTCGTGATATGCTGTCCGCTTGGTGAAAATCTGCCGATACGGCTTGGCACAACCCGTATCGGTGCGCTACATCCAAAGAAAACAGGCCTATCGAGACGAGAGACATGCTGCGCATTCTGACACTGATCACCGGGTTGGCCCTGATGGGCGCATGCACCCAAACGCAGGTTTATGAAGACCCCGAGTCGCTGGGTGAATTCAAGCTACGCGTGAATTATGCCTTTGCGGAAAAGGCCGTTCAGGGACCGGTTTCGCGGGATGCTACGCCGGATGAATGGACCAAAGCGATCCAGAATGCAGTGGACATCAGGCTTGGCCGGTATGAAGGTTCACAGGAATACGACATTGGCATCAGTCTCGAGGGCTACATGTTGGCACCTCCGGGAATTCCTGTGATTTACAACCCCAAAAGCACCGCCATCGTTCTGGTAAACGTCTATGACGTTGAAAAGAAAGAGTTCCTTGCTAAAGGCAAGCAGTTTCAGGTGCTCGAAGATACCACCGGTGAAAGCGCCCTTACAGGATCAGGAAATGCGCGCACCCGAGAAGAACAGATGAACGGTCTGGCCTTGAAGGTTGCCGACCGGGTTGAGGAGTGGCTGGCCGAAGAGCACAAGGATGATGGCTGGTTTGACAAGCGTCCCAGCTTGATCCAGCCGCTTGAAACTGAAGCTGTCACACAAAATCCGGCGTGATGGATGCATTTCCCTCAGGATGTGCTTGATTTTCCCCCCTGAACCAAATATCTCGCGCGCGCAGATGTAACCACGGGACCAAGGGTCCCCCAAATTGCAAAAAGGGCGCCTGAGGAATGGCAAAGGAAAAGTTTGAGCGTAATAAGCCGCACGTCAACATCGGCACGATTGGCCACGTTGACCACGGCAAGACCACGCTGACCGCAG
>NZ_JBQFRF010000005.1:0-449572 GCF_056537265.1 Ruegeria sp. CG1
ACCAACAGGCTGAGAGGAACATCCCAAGCGGCTTTTGCCATCGCTCATCGGCAGTTCCAACGTCGACTTTTTCAACACTATCCGGACAAAGCCGTCTTAGGCCGGCGCTGCAGATTTCGCATTTCCACCGACAACCCACAAACACAACACCGCAAGCAAAACCTCTATCGCAAATGCGGCAAGAATGTTATCGGATGGCCAACCATCGAGGACGAAACTGATTGTTCTGCCCACGGCGAAAGCTGAGAAAACCGTAGCCCCAAGCAAGGCTGAGGCCTGGACCAACTTTTGGTAAAATGCTCCGCCTAAAATGATCAGGCCAAGTACCGAGAGGTTGGCAGCAGGTGCACGCAACTCACTCATCAGGTTTGGCTGCGGCGAGAGTACGATGCCGTAGTTGGCGTAGAAAGACTGTGGGTCCAGAGTGATGGCCAGACCTACGGCGAATGCAGTTAATCCGGACATGCCCAAGATAAGTCTGCCTCTAATTTCAAGTTTCATGTTTGTCTCCAATGTCCCTTGGCCTGGCTTATGCGGCTTTGGTCCACGCGCCAGACATTTCAGCTTTGTTTGCGAAGTCGGCGAAGTCGCGTGGCGCGCGTCCAAGCGCACGCTGGACCCCGTCCGCGAGGTTCGCATTGCGCCCGTCCAGCGTTTCACGCGCGATGTCCGTAATCACATCAGCCATCATCTCGCCATTCGCATGCGCGATTTCCGCGTGGAAGTCTTCGAATGAAATTGGCAGGTATTGCACAGTCCTGCCCATGGCGCGCGAAATCTCTGCGGCCATGTCGGCAAACGTCATGAGACGTGGTCCCGTGACCTCGTACAGTTCGCCATCGTGTCCTTCTTCTGTCAAAGCAGCTACGGCAACATCGGCGATGTCGTCCACGTCGATGATTGGTTCGCGTACATCGCCGGCGGGCATCGGCAAGACACCTGCCATGACCGGACCAAGCAATGCCCCTTCAGAGAAGTTTTGCGCAAACCATGCAGCACGAACGATAGTGAACGGAACTCCGGAATTGCGTACGACTGCTTCCGCTCGTTCCGCATGCAACTCGCCACGCCCGGTTAGCAGCACAAGACGCCGTAGTCCCTTTTCACGAGCCAATGCTGTGAACGCTTCGACTTGCTCAACCGCGCCTGGAAAAGCGATGTCAGGAAAGTAAGAAATATAAGCGGACGAGACGCCTTCCAGGATTGCGGGCCAGCTCTGCGGTTGGTCCCAGTCAAATGGCGTTTCACTGTTCCGCGATGCGCGCCGGACTGCCTGCCCTTTTTTTTCCAGACGTGTCGCGATCCGCGATCCGGTTTTGCCTGTTGCGCCAAGTACAAGAATGGGCTGCTGTATCATTGGTCATCTCCATGAGTTCACTTGATGGCCCGAAATTAGGCAATAAATAGAGATGTTCTATTCTTCAGAATCCGGAATTCTTATTCGATCGTCCAAAGTAAATAGACGAAGAGCTAAATTTCAGCCAAGGTCCCCACATGAACAAGGTTGAACCGCATGTCCCTGACCCAGATGCACTGGCACAGCCGATCGGCGATCCGCTGGGGGAAATCCTTCATTTACTTAAATTGACAGGTACATTCTATTGCCAGTCTCGCTTGACTGCACCGTGGGGCGTATCGATACCGGGATTTCCCGGCGTACTGAGCTTTGCGGTCATCACACACGGGCGGTGCTTGATGAAGGTCGGTGACGATGACCCGTTCGAGGTCGAAAAAGGCGATCTGGTCTTGATGACCAACGGAGCACCGGTCGGTTTCTTTAGCTCAGAAGACACGCCGCTTTTGTCGCTGGAGGAATTGCCCATTCGCAAGGTAACCGAGCTTTATGAAACACTGGAAAACGGCGGCGGCGGCGCGGAGACGGGCATCATGTACGGCTTGGTCCGAATAGATCACGCCGCCAGTGATATGTTGATGTGCTTGCTTCCGGATGTACTCAAAATCGACCCTTGGGAGGAGGACGCCGGAAGCTGGTTACAGGCAACTTTGCAATTCATCGCAAAAGAGGCGCGGGAATTGAGACCGGGCGGCGAAACCGTGATCACGCGACTGGCCGATGTGGTTGTCATTGAGGCCATTCGTCGTTGGCTGAACAGCGCACCCGATGCAGATCGAGGCTGGTTAAAAGCTGCGCGAGACCCGCAGATCGGGCGCACGATAGTCGCAATTCACCGTACGCCTGCTGCGGCTTGGACAGTCGAGTCTCTCGCGGAGGTTGCTGGTATGTCCAGATCCGCTTTCGCGGCACGGTTCACTGAGTTGGTAGGCGTTCCAGCAATACAGTATCTTGCAACGTGGCGTATGCACCTGGCCAGTGAAAGGTTGGTGTCCACCGATCAACCTATCTCGCAGATTGCTTCTGACATCGGATACTTGTCAGAGCCTGCGTTCAACAAAGCCTTCAAACGGGTATTTGGCGCACCACCGGGAAAAATCAGGAAGAACAGAGTTCACTCCGTATCCCGGCGAAACTTGAGAAACTGAGCATCTTCGTATTCGATCTCGCCGATGTGTTTGGCAACGAGTTTCCGGAGTGCACCCAGGTTTTTTCTACTTGGTGGCAGCAGAAACGTGACAAAGGGGATACGTTTGTCAGCGATCGCAAAGTCGATTGCCATTTTGGAAATCCGTTTCCCAAGTCCAAAGGCGTCGGGCCGCAAAACCAACCCAAAATCCCACTCGCCACCTTCTTTTTGAAAGCCCCCCCAACCAACATACCGGCCGCCTGACAAAAACGCCCAATGTCCAAGACCGTCCCGCGCCCAGTAGCCTTCCTTTTTGGCGATAAATTCTCTTGCGACCTCAACATTCCATTTGAACGTCAAAAGCGGCATATGCTCTGCTACCCGGGGGTCGGACATATGAACCGAAATGTCATTCGGGTCGATTTCCGAAAGGCGCGCAAATGAAATCCCATCTTTCATCATTGTACTCATTTGATGGCCCGAGATGTCCCTTGCATGCAAAGTAATTCTGGCGCGAATACTGTTTCACAGCTTTCTCGCGACAATGTACCGGCTCGGCAACAACCCGGCTTGATCCGCTGTCTCAACGATATCGAAGCCCGCACGTTCAATAGCGTGCTGGAGTTCAGCAACGGATACAAAATTTACGAACGGAGCTTTCCCGAGCGCCTGCATAATCGGGATCGCTATTCGGCTGATTATGCCATATTTGAACCCTCCACTCTCTGGAGCGCAGACGGTCTTGGAAATGAATACCCCACCGGGTTTTGCAAGGGTCGCAATGTGTTCGAGTGCATGGCCCATATCGGGTACAAGGTGCAGTAGATTATGTGCGAGGACAGCGTCGTAAGAACCGTCGTCAGGATCGTGCTGTAGAACCTCGGCCACTTTGAACGTGACATTCTCCAACTCTTCTTCAGCGAGTTTCTCGTTTGCGATTTCGATCATCCCCGGTGCGAGATCGGAGGCGGTGACTTGAGCCACATGCGGTGCCAGTAGCAACGCGGTTGACCCCGTTCCACACCCGATTTCCAACACACTGTCTTCGGCTTGCAGGTAGGACTTTGAACGTTCGAGCGTGTTCAGATACCCTTCCATGTTCCGGATAGGATCAGCCGCATATCTGCGCGAAATCTTGCTCCAGAACTCGGCATCATTGGACAATGCAGCCATCTTTGATCTCTCTTTCAAACTTTTCACAGCGGCCAGTAAATTAAAACGCGATTCTATGGAATTGCCAGATATTGCAGAACTGTTATGCATTAATGCATGAATTGGAACGCTATCAATTTCGATTGGAACCAGGCTCGGTCCTTTCTTGCAACGGCAGAAGAAGGTTCGTTTTCCGCGGCAGCGCGCGTGCTTGGGCAGACCCAACCAACCGTCGGTCGGCAAGTCGCCGCGCTGGAACAGGCGCTCGGCGTCATCTTGTTTGAAAGGGTTGGCAAGTCGCTTAATCTGACAAACGCTGGTGCTGAGCTGTTGGTACATGTCAGTGAAATGGCAATTGTTGCGAACAGGGGTGCTGTCAGACGAATTCGAACCAGTCTCAGTTTGCTGCGGAAACCGCGAACCTATCCGGAACAAAGTTGACGCCACTCGCTAAGAGCGGCGCTTCGTGTCAACTTGAAGGTGTCTCGGCTGGTCAGCGATCTTTCCTAGTTGAAGTGGTTGTAGACGGAGAAATGGACGGAGGCGAATTTCTGTCGACTTCGCATGCGCCTGAAACGTTGCATCGCGCGTTCGCGTCGTCGAAACGGCTGGTGCGAGTTCTCGACGCGGTTGTTGAGCCACCTTCCCGTCTTTTGTGTTTCGAGCGCGCCCATTTCTCTGAACGCAGCTCGATACGACGCGAAGCGATCGGTGACCACTTCGTCAACTTTACCGTGCCGCTTCATCAATTTCCTGAGGAATTTCAACGCCGCCTGCTTGTTTCGGCGTTTGGTAACGATTGCTTCCAGCACTTCGCCCTCATGATCGACGGCCCGCCAGAGGTAGTGTCTCTTGCCATTCACCTTCACGAAAACCTCATCCACGTGCCACTTCCATTTGGAGTATGCTCTCAATTGCTGAACACGCTTTCTTCGGATCTCAGAGGCAAACATCGGGCCAAATCTGTTCCACCAATACCGGACAGTTTCGTGACTCACGTCGATGCCTCGCTCGTGCAACAAATCTTCGACGTTCCGAAGCGAGAGCGGGAAACGGATGTACAACATCACTGTAAGGCGGATGATATCGGGACTGGTTTTGAAGTACTTGAAAGAGGCAGGTCTGGTCATGGACAGTAGCTACGTATCCGCCCTGCCCGTCTCAAGCCAAGTTCTTCTGACAAGACCCTTTTTGTGACCATCGCGGCCCTGATCTATTTCGTGCAAAGCAACCTGAACCGCACTTCTGAAACAGCAGCGACAACAAGCGCGCCGTCGCGGATGCTGAGCCGTCTGATCGCGGCTGCAATCGCAATTGGCGTGATGGTCTGACTTGCCGGACAGGTCATGCCGAAATTCGGTGTTATGGCCGTGCTGATCGTGGTGCCTTGCATCGGGGCCGTCATGGGCACGGTGAACGGAGCGCTGATCGTCTATGGCCGTCTGCAACCCTTTATCGTGACGCTGGCGATGATGGTGGGTGCGCTGGGTCTGGCGCGCGTCATTGCCGAGCAAGATACGGCTGTTTACCCGGTCTATACCGGCAGCAATGCGACGGAAAATTTCGAAGTGCTGCGTGTGTTGCTGTGGGGCGTCCTGCCCGTACCCGGGCTTTTCTTCCTTGGCGTCCTGTTGGTCTTTTTCCTGATCACGCGGTTCACCACCTTTGGCAGCTACCTGATGGCAATCGGCGGCAATGAAGAGGCCGCGCGTCTGGCGGGCATCAATGTGGGTCGCAAAAAAATCATCGCCTACGCGCTGGCCGGGGGCCTGTCTGCACTGGCTGGAGTGCTTTATGTGGCGCAATTCCGGCAGGGTAAACCGGATGCCGGATTGGGATTGGAACTGGATGCGATCGCAGCCGTGGTGATCGGTGGTACCAGCCTCATGGGCGGTCGTGGTGCCATCATGGGGACATTCGTTGGGGTGCTGATCTTTGGCTTCCTCAGCAACATCCTGCAACTCAATAACATCGACAGCAACACGCAGCTGGTGCTCAAGGGCATCATCATCGTGGTCGCCGTCCTGCTTCAGGAAGGGCGATTTGAAGAGATCTTTGTCATGGCGAAAGAGCGCCTCGGCAGAGGGAGGAGGCTCTGACCTCAAATCTTGAAGGACCAAGGTCAGAGCAATCAGAACGCGGGAATTTGGAGAAACCCGCATCATGACTAAGGAGTAGACTATGAAAAGAAGAACATTTGGCAAGGGCCTGATGGTCGCCACCGCGCTCGCAACTTCGTTTTCGGCCTCAATGGTACTGGCGGCTGACAACTATGTGATCGGATTTTCGCAGGTAACCACTGTTGAGCCCTGGCGCGTCCAGTTCAACAAAGACCTGCGTGCCGAGGCTGACCAGCACGATAATGTCGAGCTGATCATCGCGGATGCCAACGACCGCACCGAAAAGCAGGTGGCGGATGTAGAGAACTTTATCCGTCAGGAAGTTGACGCGATCCTGATCTCGCCCAAGGAATCCGCTGGTCTGACCGGTGTGGTCGAGCAGGCAGCCGACGCGTGCATTCCGGTCTTTGTTCTGGACCGCAACGTGGACACTGACAAATTCGTTCAGTGGGTTGGCGGCGACAACGAGCTGATCGGCCGCGAAGCCGGTAAGTTCGCGCTGGACCAGCTGGGCGGTTCAGGTGCGGCCAAAGGCACCATCATTGAAATCTGGGGTGGTCTGGGCACTCAGGCCGCGCATGACCGCGCCAACGGTTTCCACGAGGCCTTTGACGGCGAAGAAGGCGTGACCTTCCTGCTCGATCAGCAGTCGGGCGATTGGAAACAAGATCAGGCGTACGACATCATGTCGACCGCCCTGCGCAACTATGAAGACATCACCATGGTTTATGGCCACTACGATCCGATGGCCTATGGCGCTTATCTGGCCGCCAAAGACGCGGGCCGCGCAGATGACATAATCTTCATTGGTGTTGACGCCCTGCCAGGTGAAGGCGTGACCTGGGTTGCCAACGGCGAACTGTCGGCCACATTCCTGTACCCAACCCCGGGCGCCGAAGGACTGCGTCAGGCTCTGAAGCACCTGAAAGGTGAAGAAGTCCCAAAGTCGGTCGTCATGGGCACCGAGGCAATCACTGCCGATAACGCGGGTGAAATCCTGAAGAAGAACGGACTGTAAAAACCGATCAGACCGGTTTCCTTTCTCCTCCCTGTCGGGGTAGCCGGTCGGACACGCAGGGGCTTGCGCCCCTGCTGTCTTTTTTGAGAAAGCTTCGAAAAAAGGTGCCGAGAATGTCCGAGCAAAAAACGAAACTCCAAAAAATACTCCGCTCCCGCTTTGGAAAAGGGATTGGATATTCTTGAGTTTCTGTCTCTGTCGGATACTGCCCCTACCCTGTCTCAGCTTGCGCAGGGAATTGGCCGTTCGAAGAACGAAATCTTCCGCATGATGATCGTGCTGGAGGAACGTGGTTACATCGATCGCCAGGAAGGTGACCTGTTCAAACTGACCGGAAAGCTTGCCCTGTTGGGTGGAGACCGAACAGATTACAGCAAACTCGCAGAATTGGCTGAACCTTACATGAACCGTTTGGCCGAAGAAATCGAACTGTCCAACCACCTTTGGATACCCAACGGCAAAGACGAGCTGATTGTGATCAACAGTGTCTCATCGTCCCAGAACTACGGTGTCACGGTGCAGGTCGGTTACACAACACCCGTGTTTCCGACTTCGGCCGGGGCGTGTTTTCTTTCAGAAATTGCCTCACGTGAAGATCGCTTGGCTTATCTTTGCAAAATAGCACCGGAGGAAAACCCGGATTCTGTGCAAGAGTTTTCCGATCAAGCGGCAGTCTGCGCCGAACAGAATTACATCTCTCTCGGCAGTCCCGAGAGCAATGCCATAAGCGAGATTTCGACACCTATCCGTCATGGCTTGGGACAATCCGTTATCGCTTCGTTGACGATTCCGCATTTCGCTTCCGCCCTGATCGACAACCGTCGCGAATTTGTCATTGATGCACTAAAAACGACAGCGGCCCAGTTGCAAGCCAGCGTAGCGACCCGAATGCCCCTGCCCCGTACGCCTTGGTATCAATTCACCTGACAATCTGCAGATGGAACCATCCGGCCGGCCCAAAAGGCAGGCCGGACAGTATGAGTGGTTGTATTTAGTCGTACAGAACGGCCGAGATCTTCGGGTCGTCGATGTTTGAGGCATCGTAGTAGTAGAAGCCTGTGTCGATCAGACCAGGAACCTCTTCCCCGTTCAAAGCCGCAACCGCTGCCTTCACCGTCTCATAACCGATGCCCACAGGGTTTTGCGTAATGGCACCCGCCATCAAGCCGCTTTTGATTGCGTCTTTCTGGGCTTTGCCGCTGTCATAACCGATGATCACCAAACCCTCGGTGCCCAGCTCCTGAACGCCATTCACAACGCCGATAGCCGAGCCCTCGTTGGTGCCGAAGATGCCATTCAGATCGGGGTTTGCTGTCAGGATCGCCTTTGTGACCTCGGTCGACTTCAGGTGGTCGCCCTGACCGTACTGAACTGTGACAACTTCGATATCCGGGTACTTCTCGGCCATGCGATTGACGAAACCGTCGCGGCGGTCGATGCCGGTTCGGCTGGTCTGGTCATGCGCGACAACCGCAACTTTACCCTTGCCGCCGATTTTTTCGGCCATCTTGTCGGCTGCAAGGCCAGCCGCCGCCAGGTTGTCTGTTGTCGCAGTTGAAAGCGGGATGTCACTGTCAACGCCACTGTCGAAGGCGATGATCGGAATGCCCTTTTCATTGGCCTGCTTCAAAAGCGGAATTGCGGCCTGACTGTCCAGAGCAGCAAACCCAATGGCTTTGGGGTTGTTGGCCAAAGCGGCAGCCAGCATGTCGATTTGGCGGTCCACCATTGTTTCGTTATCCGGACCTTCGAACGTGATGGTGACATCAAACTCGTCTGCTGCCTGTTCGGCGCCGGACTTCACCGCTTGCCAGAACTGATGTTGGAACCCTTTGGATACCAGTGGAATGTAAATCTCTTCGGCTGCCGCCATCGAGGCGGGACCTGCCAGGGTGGCTGCGCTGAGCGCACCCAGAATGAAACGACGTGTTAACATGTTTTCTCCTCCAGTTGGTCGTTTTGGTCTTTGATTTAGTTGCTTGGTCATCCCGATTTCTTGCGCCGCGCCATGTCGGCATAGACGGCCAGAATGATGATCGCGCCGGTGACAACGGTCTGCCATTCCTGCGCGACTGACAGCACGCGCAATCCGTTGGTCAGTACAGCCATGATCAGGGCGCCGATCAACGTGCCCAGGATCGTGCCGCGCCCACCGGACAAAGACGTGCCACCGATCACCACGGCTGCGATCGCCTCCAATTCGTATCCCAAACCCAATGCCGGTTGCGCCGAGTTCAGGCGCGAGGCGATCAGGATACCGGCGATGCCGCAGATCGCTCCGGCCAGCGCATAAATACGCATCTTCCACATGTCGGTGTTCACGCCTGACAGGCGCACCGCTTCCTCGTTAGAGCCAAGCGCAAAGGTGTAACGACCCAGAACTGTGCGCCCCAGAATGTACGAAGCCGCGATGGCCACCAGGAACAGGATCAGCACACCGTTGGGGATGGGCAGTGACGGGAAAACCTCACCGATCAGCGACCCGCGCGAGATCTGGTCAAAGCCCGGCGTGTCATTGAAGTAGATTGGCCGTGTCCCAGAGATCACCAGCGACAGGCCTTTGAGAATCAGCATCATCCCAAGTGTGGCGATGAAGGGCGGGATTTTCATCTTGGCGACGAAAGTACCGGAGCAAAGCCCGCAGAATGCTCCAGCTGCAATGGCTGCGGCCACGCCTAACAGCAACGACATTCCCAAATATGTCAGCACCACGCCGGCGATCACCGCGCAAAAGGTCATCAGTGTGCCGACAGACAGGTCGATCCCACCGGTGATGATAACCAGTGTCGCGGCGACGGCCAGAACGCCATTGACCGATGTCGCCTGTAGGATGGCAATCATGTTCGACGTCTGCATGAAGTTGGGTGAAGCAATGGAAAAACCGATTAGCAGAACGATCAAACTGGCAAAGGCCAACAGCTTTTGATACGCGCCGCTGTCCGCAAGACCCGAGAGTGGCTTTTTCTTTTCGATGTCGGTTGCTGTGGTCATTGGACTGTCCCTGTTACCTGCATCGCCGCTGCACGTTGCGTGGCCAGATGCATGATGTCTTCCTGAGTGGTGTCTTTTCCGCCGGGCAAAATGCCGGTCAGCCGCCCTTCGCACATCACCGCGATGCGATGGCTGAGGCGCATGATTTCGGGCAGTTCAGACGAGATCACGATGATCGTCTTGCCCTGCCCTGCCAGTTCTTCCAGCAACTTGTAAATCTCGGATTTCGCGCCGACGTCGATACCGCGGGTCGGTTCGTCAAAGATCAGAATATCGCAGTCGCGCAGCAGCCATTTGGCGATGACAACCTTCTGCTGATTGCCGCCTGACAGTAGGCGAACCTCCTGCACATCCGATGGCGTTCTAATGCCCAATTGCTGGATGTAGCTTTTGGCGGTGTCGCTGATTTCACCATCGTGCAGAACCCCGCCTGCGCCGGTGAATAGGTCCATCGAGGCAAGCGCGATGTTGTCGCGTACATTCATACCAGTGGCGAGACCGAAATGCTTTCGGTCCTCGGACAAGTATCCAATCCCCGCTTTGACGGCGTCGGTGGGTGATTTGATCGACACCACCTGACCATGTACCCGGATTTCGCCGCAATCCTTGGGATCGGCCCCGAAGATAGCCCGTGCAACCTCTGTACGACCTGCGCCCATCAGACCGGCAAAGCCCAGAATTTCACCCTTTTGGACCGAGAAACTGACGTCCTGAATTTCGTTGCTCCGGCTCAGCCCGGTGACTTGCAAAGACATCTCCGCATCACCCAGGTCGGGCACGTCCAGCGGTTCTTCCTTGACCTCTCGGCCCACCATCATGGCGATGATCTGGCTGATCGGGGTTTCAGCAGCCCCAACTGTTCCGACATATTCCCCATCGCGCATAACCGTCACGCGATCCGAGATCTGCTTCAGCTCGTCCATCTTGTGGCTAATGTAAACGATGCCTACACCTTCAGCCTTAAGGCGGCGGATGATCACGAACAGCTCAGCAATCTCGGCGTCATTCAGGGCCGCTGTTGGCTCGTCCATGATGAGCACCTTGGACCGAAAGGACAGTGCCTTGGCGATCTCGACCATTTGCTGTTTTGCGATGGTCAGGCTGCCAACCAACGCCTTGGGATCAAGGCTGAGGTTCATCGAAGCAAAGATTTCGGCAGTCTGCGCATTCAGCGCCGCCTCGTCCAAACGGCCAAAGCTCTTACGCGGTTCGCGTCCGATAAAAATGTTCTGGGCTACAGTCAGGTCGTTCATCAGGCTCAGTTCCTGATGGATGATCCCAATACCTAGATCCTGCGCCTCGCGCGGGGTGGTCGGGCTGGCCTCGTACCCTTCGATCTTCAGCGTACCGCCATCGCGCTGGTAAATACCCGAGAGGATTTTCATCAGCGTGCTTTTACCGGCGCCGTTCTCGCCCATCAGTGCGTGAACTTCACCCGGTTCCAGATCGAACTGCACGGATTTCAGCGCGTGCACGCCGGGGAAGAACTTATCAATCCCCTCCATTTCGACCAATTTGTTCATTTTTCCTTCCATTTGCCCCTCTCCCCTTGGGACTGACGCGACTACATCACCGCGCCGATTTGCCAGGGGACGAATTCAACGCCCCCAAAGCCAAGTTCCTCGCTTTTGGTTTTTTCTCCCGAGGCTACGCGGATGAGCATTTCGAACAGCTCTTCGCCTTTTGCCTCGATGCTGACCCCGTCGGTCACGATGTCACCGCAGTTCAGATCCATGTCTTCGGCCATGCGGGCATACATTTCGGAGTTCGTGGCCAGCTTGATACAGGGTGTTGGTTGGTACCCTGAAACCGAGCCGCGCCCGGTGGTGAACACGATCAGGTTCGCGCCCGAGGCGACTTGGCCGGTGACAGAACATGGATCAAAACCGGGACTATCCATGAAAACGAACCCGTGTTTGTCCACTGTCTCACCAAATTTATAGACGTCGCGCAGAGGGGCTGTGCCCCCTTTGGCGACCGCCCCCAGTGATTTCTCCAGAATCGTCGTGAGGCCCCCGCGCTTGTTACCAGGGCTTGGATTGTTGTCCATCTCACCGCCGTTGCGAGCGGTATAGTTCTCCCACCAGTGGATGCGCTCGATCAGCTTTTCACCAACTTCGACCGTTTCGGCCCGCCGCGTCAGCAGATGCTCCGCCCCGTAAATTTCCGAGGTCTCCGACAGGATCGTTGTTCCGCCATGGCGCACCAGCAAGTCTGAGGCATATCCCAAAGCCGGGTTCGCCGTGATCCCCGAATATCCGTCCGAGCCGCCGCATTGCATGCCGACCGTAATGGCATTGATCGGAGCCGGAGCGCGTTCGGCTTGATTGGCCAGTTCGGCGATGCCTCGCAGTTCTTTGAGCCCCCGCTCGATTGTGCGCCGCGTTCCGCCCTCGTTTTGAATAGTCATGTAGCGCAGGGCACCGTCAGCGCGGATTGGACGACCGCCAACAAGGTCTGCGACCTGCATGACCTCACACCCAAGCCCAATCAGCAGAATACCCCCGAAATTCGGATGCTGTGCGTACCCGGACAGAGTTCGGAACAGGGTGGCATAGCCTTCATCCTTGCCGGACATTCCGCAGCCGGTCCCATGCACAATCGGCACCACACCATCGACGTTGGGGAAGTTGTCCAGTAGTCCAGATTTTTCCGTCGCCTCAGCGATGAAACGTGCCACCGACCCCGAACAGTTCACGGTGGTCAGAATGCCGATGTAGTTTCGGGTTCCCACCTTACCGTCGGTGCGATGGTATCCGTCAAATGTCCGCTCGTCAGTCAGAGCAGGCAGCGGCGCATTCGCGCTGGCATGTGCATAGTCCTGCTGATGCGCACCCATACCAAGGTTGTGCACGTGGATATGTTCGCCCGGCGCGATATCGCAATTGGCCTGTCCGATGATCTGGCCATAGCGAACAACATTTTCGCCAGCCCGGATTGATGACATCGCAATTTTGTGACCGCGGGAAACGGATGCAGCCAACGGCACCGGAACATACGCCGGTTGTTCACCCGCCTGCAGGTCGCGCAAAGCAATGACGATATTGTCCTGCGGATTAAGCTTCACGACGTCGCGCGTCGCCTCTTCCAAAACATCCATGCCGCCGTGTGCTTGCATCTCTTCCCCGCTTGCTTGGCCAATGTTGCTAAATCCAAAATCACCACTTGTCAACTAACATGTTAGAATGCTAAATTGCTTAGCATGAGCAAACACCAAGATATTGATGCTGCGCTGCTGCCCGAGATCACGACGATCGAAGGGCCGCTGACTCAACGGGTCCACCACTCTTTGAAACAGGCGATTCTCTCGCTTGATTTTCCTCCCGGGGCGAATCTCCGGAAGGCCGCAGTGTGCGAGAGATTGGGCGTATCTCGAGCACCTGTTGCCGACGCGATCGCGCGTCTGGCCTCTGAAGGGCTGGTGGATGTGGTGCCGCAATCCGGCACCCGCGTGTCCTATTTTTCAATGGATGAAATTCGCGAAGGCGTTTTCCTGCGTGAAGCGCTTGAGCTTGCAACCGTCGCCAAGGTCGCGCGCGATCCGACCGACGATCAGCGCAAACGGTTGAGCCGCAACATGCGTTTGCAGGAACTGCTGATCGAAGATGACGACATCCCCGGCTTTTATCAGGCAGACGAAGAGTTCCACGGCTTACTGATGGAGTTCACCGGTTTCCGCCGTCTTGCGGACGTTGCGCAAACCGTATCGTTGCAGGTCAGCCGCGCCCGTATGTTGCTGCTGCCGACACCCGGTCGAATAGCTGAGACTTTGGCCGAACACCGGGCGATTTTCGAAGCAATCAACAATCGCGACGAACAGGCTGCGCAGGACGCCATGCGCACCCACCTTGGGCAGTTGATGCCGCGTATCGAGCAGCTGGAACAGCAACAGCCCCATTTGTTCAACCTTACTCCACAGTCGAATAGCGAGGCAGGATGACCGTTTCCCAGACAGAATTACTGAACAACCGAACCACGCGGCCCGTTCCCCTGACCCGCATGGGGTTCGGCGGAGCGCCGTTGGGGAACCTGTACCGCAAAGTCTCGGACGAGGACGCGCAGGCTGCATTGCAAGCCGCCTATGACGCAGGCATCCGTTTTTTCGACACCGCGCCGCAATACGGGCTTGGCCGGTCAGAGCATCGGTTTGGGCAGGCGATCAACCGGTTCGGTCGCAAGAACATTCAGCTTTCGACCAAAATCGGGCGTTTATTACTGGATTGCAAACCGCCTGAAGTGACACCCGAAGCCTTTGTCGATGTGCCGCAGAAACGGATTGTGTTCGACTATACCTATGACGGGGTCATGCGGTCTTACGAGGCCAGCCGCGACAGGATCGGCGTTGCCAATTCTGACATTCTTCTGGTCCATGATGTCTGTGTCTTCAGCCAGGGCAGTCAGGAAATGTCGGACGCCAAGGTGCGCGAGCTTTTTGATGGTGGGGGTTACAAAGCGCTAACCGAACTGCGCGACGCAGGCGAGATCGCTGCAATCGGCGCGGGCGTAAACGAATGGCAGGTTTGCGAAAGGCTGCTTGGACTGGGGGATTTCGACGGGTTCCTGCTGGCCGGGCGCTATACGCTGCTGGAGCAGGAAGCGCTCGACAGTTTTCTGCCACTCTGTGAGCAGCGCGATGTCGGGATTATCCTCGGGGGGCCTTACAATTCAGGCATTCTCGCCACCGGAGCTGTACCCGGCGCCAAGTACAATTATGCAGACGCACCAAAAGACATTTTGGAACGGGTCCGTAAGATCGAAGCGGTTTGCGCGGCCCACAACACTCCGCTGATTGCGGCAGCGCTGCAATTTGTTCTGGGGCATCCATGCGTCAAAACAGTGGTGCCCGGGGCCGTCAACGCAGCAGAAGTCCAGTCCAATGTAGCATTGATGGAGCGCGACATTCCCCCCAGCCTGTGGTCGGACCTGCGATCCGAAGGCCTGATCCGACCCGACGCGCCACTGCCAAGCGAGACAGCTGATGCTGCGTAACATCGACCCGATCCTGTCGCCGGAGCTTCTATTTACCCTCAGGGCCATGGGCCACGGAGATGAGATTGTTATCGCAGATGCAAATTTTCCGGGCGCCAGCATGGGACCAGACTGCATCCGGGCCGATGGGTCTACGGCCAGTGAAATGTTGAAGGCCGTACTTTCTGTGATGCCTTTGGATACGTTCGTTCCTGATCCGGCGTTGACCATGCAGGTTGTTGGCGACCCGGAGGCGGTGCCTGACTCAGTCGCGGACTTTCAGCGCATCATCGACACGTCCGCCGACAACTCTGCCAAGGTGCTGGGCTTGGAACGGTTTGCATTCTACGACCGTGCGGCCAACGCCTTTGCAATCGTTCAGACCGGCGAGCGCAGGCTTTATGGCAACATCATCCTGAAAAAGGGTGTGATCGAATGAGGATCGACGCGCATCAGCATTTCTGGGCTTTGGCGCGCGGCGACTATGGCTGGCTGACGCCTGATCTGGACGCAATCTACCGGGATTTCACCCCGGACGATCTAATGCCCCTGCTAAAAGCTGCCGAGATTGACGGCACGGTCCTTGTCCAAGCGGCCCCTACTGTGGCTGAGACCGAATACATGCTCTCTCTGGCCGACCAGAATGCGTTCATCAAAGGTGTTGTCGGTTGGGTCAATTTTGAAGCCGATGATGTTGGCGCGCAAATTGCTGCTTTGGCCGCCCACCCGGCACTGGTTGGCCTTCGCCCGATGATACAGGACATCGCTGACCCTTTTTGGATGCTCGGCGACACGCTGACACCAGCTTTTAAGGCTGTCCAACGGCATGACCTTACATTCGATGCGTTGACCCTGCCCCAACATCTGGGCCCGCTCAGGCAACTTCTTGAACGTCACCCCGATATGCGCGCTGTCATCGACCATGGATCGAAACCGTTGATCAAAGACGCAATCCTGTATGATTGGGCTGACAACATGGCGGCCTTGGCTCGGGATACAAACGCATGGTGCAAGCTGTCCGGCCTCGTGACCGAAGCTGCCGCAGATTGGACGATCGAAGACCTGCGCCCCTATGTGGATCACCTGCTGAACACCTTCGGCCCGTCGCGTCTAATCTGGGGCAGCGATTGGCCGGTTTGCACCGTGGCCAGTAGCTACGAGCGCTGGTGTGAAACCACCGACACGCTCCTGAACCAGCTGGGCAACGACGAACGCCAGGCGATCATGGGTGGCAATGCCACGCGCGCGTATAACCTCAGGGAAAAAAATGACCATACCTACATTGGAACCAAACGGGCTGTGGCTCGGCCGTCTTGAGCGCGCGGGGGTTGGGCCCAGCGTGGTAACCCTGCGCAATGGGCAGGTTGTCGATATTACGTCAAAAACGGCACCAACCGTCCGGGACATTCTGGAACGCGAAGACGCGGCAGACTATGTGCGCAATGCACAAGGTGAAGAAATCGGTCCTTTTGACGCCGACCACCAATGGCTCGCGCCGTGCGACCTGCAGGCGGTTAAAGCCTGCGGTGTCACATTTGCGGGCTCAATGGTCGAGCGCGTGATCGAGGAACAGGCCGCAGGCGATCCTGCCAAGGCCGATGCGATCCGCACGCGCATCGGAGACCGGATTGGAGACAGCCTCTCGAACATTGTACCGGGATCGAACGCGGCCGCAGAGGTCAAAGAAGCACTGATCACCGAAGGTCTCTGGAGCCAGTATCTGGAGGTTGGGATCGGCCCCGATGCCGAGGTGTTTTCAAAGGCGCAGGTCCTTTCGTCCGTCGGGTTCGGCGCAGATATCGGGCTTCACCCGATCTCGACCTGGAACAATCCCGAGCCCGAAGTTGTTCTGGCCGTGACCTCAAAGGGCGAGATCAAGGGCGCAACATTGGGCAATGATGTGAACCTGCGCGATGTTGAAGGGCGTTCGGCCTTGTTGCTAAGCAAAGCCAAGGACAACAATGCCTCTTGCGCGATCGGGCCAATGATCCGGTTGTTCGATGATGGGTTCACTCTGGTTGATGTACGTCTGGCTGAACTGACGCTGACCGTCACCGGACCAGATGGGTTTGTTCTGAACGGCAGCTCATCGATGGCCCAGATCAGCCGCGATCCTGCTAATCTTGTGAAGCAGACCATCGGACGTCACCACCAATATCCTGACGGGCTGATGCTGTTTCTCGGCACGCTATTCGCCCCAACCCAGGACCGGGATACGCCGGGCGGTGGATTCACGCACAAACTTGGCGACGTTGTCACCATCGCCAATGCACAACTTGGGGCACTGACAAACACAGTGCGCCTGTCGACAGAATGCCCCGAATGGACCTTCGGGGCGTCACACCTGATGCGAAACCTCGCCCGTCGCGGCCTGCTGTAAGTGAGAACGAACATGTTGACTGGAAAACACCTGATCGCCGGCGAATGGGTCGGCGCAGATGCGACTTTTGCATCCGAACCTGCGCATGGACCAAGCCATGACTTTTCTGTGGGGACAGCGACATTGGTAAATAACGCAGTAGAAGCGGCCGAGGCAGCGTTTGCCACTTTCGGGTGGTCCTCGCGCGCCGAGCGCGCCGCACTTCTGCGCAAAATCGCGGAGGAGATTGACGCGCGTGGAGATGCCATTACCGAGATTGGTACTCAGGAAACCGGCTTGCCCGAGGCGCGCCTGCAGGGGGAACGTGGCCGTACCGTCGGCCAGCTGCGTCTCTTCGCCGATCACATCGAAGTGGGTAATTATCTGGACATGCGCCATGACCCGGCGATGCCGGATCGCGCACCCTTGCCCCGCCCCGACTTGCGCATGATCCAGCGCCCGCTGGGTCCTGTTGCGGTGTTCGGCGCGTCGAACTTCCCATTGGCCTTCTCGGTTGCTGGGGGCGATACCGCCGCGGCAATGGCCGCAGGATGTCCGGTTGTCGTTAAAGGCCATTCGGCCCATCCCGGCACGGGCGAGATCGTGGCGCAGGCCATCGACGCCGCCATCAAGGCGACCGGAGTTCATCCCGGAGTGTTTTCACTGGTTCAAGGCGGCAAACGGGACGTGGGCACGCGTCTGGTGCAACATCCTCTGATCCGGGCCGTAGGTTTCACTGGCAGCCTTGGAGGTGGACGCGCATTGTTCGATTTGTGCGCGCAGCGGGATGAACCCATTCCGTTCTTTGGCGAGCTGGGCTCGGTCAATCCAATGTTTATCTTGCCGCAGGCAGCAGCCGCGCGAGGGGCCGAGATCGGCACAGGTTGGGCCGCTTCGCTGACGATGGGCGCCGGTCAGTTCTGCACCAATCCCGGCATTGCCGTTATCATTGATGGGCCCGATGCCGAGGCGTTTCAGTCCGCAGCTGAAACCGGGTTGTCTTCGGCGGCTGACCAGACAATGCTGACCGATGGAATTGCGGCAGCCTATCGCGACGGCGTTTCGCGTATCGCCGCCGGAACAGGTGTTTCCAAGATCATGGGCACCAGTTGCGAGACACGCGATGCCGCGCCATACTTGTTCGCTGTTTCCGGCGATGACTGGCTGGCCGACCACAAGCTGCAGGAAGAGGTTTTCGGACCATTGGGCATTATCGTGCGCGTGAATGACACCTCTCAGATGCAACAGATCGCGCGCACCGTCGAAGGGCAACTGACCTGCACACTGTATCTGGACGCAGGCGACAAACCCGAAGCTCAGGCGCTGCTTCCGCTGCTGGAACGAAAGGCGGGACGTCTGCTGGCCAACAGCTTCCCAACCGGCGTCGAAGTCTGCGACAGCATGGTCCACGGCGGCCCCTACCCCGCCTCAACCAACTTTGGCGCGACCTCCGTGGGCACATTGTCGATCCGCCGTTTCTTGCGGCCGGTTTGCTATCAGGACATTCCAACCGACCTTCTGCCCGAGAACCTGTGAGGCAACCAATGACGACATTCGAACCATCCAACCGGCTTGCGGGCAAAACCGCTCTGATCACAGCTGCCGGGCAAGGCATTGGCCGAGCAACCGCTGAATTGTTTGTAGCCGAAGGCGCGCGCGTGATCGCCAGCGACATCAACGATGCTTCGCTTGCAGAATTAGGCGGTATCGCGGGTATCGAGCCACTCAAGCTGGACGTAACAGACAATGAGGCTGTGACCGCCGCTGTGGTCGACCTGCCGAAACTGGACGTTCTGTTTAACTGTGCGGGCTATGTTGCGGGAGGCTCAATCCTTGTGTGCAGCGAAAAGGACTGGGACTTCAGTTTCGACCTCAACGTCAAAGCCATGTTCAGACTGATCCGCCTAACCCTTCCGGGAATGCTGGAAGCAGGCGGTGGATCAATCATCAACATGTCGTCGGTCGCATCATCCATGAAGGGCGTGCCGAACCGATTTGCATATTGCGCATCAAAGGCAGCGGTCATTGGCCTGACCAAATCCGTGGCCGCCGATTTCGTAACTCAAGGCATCCGATGTAACGCGATTTGTCCCGGAACCGTCGACAGCCCCAGCCTGCATGACAGGCTGCGCGCCACTGGTGACTATGAACAAGCAATGACGGATTTCATTGCCCGTCAACCGATGGGTCGTATTGGTACAGCGGAAGAAATCGCAGAACTGGCTCTGTATTTAGCCAGTGATGCAAGCAAATACACGTCGGGTCAGCCTTTTGCCATTGATGGCGGCTGGACGATCTGAGCAGGAAGGAACCTTACAATGAAACTGCTACGTTATGGCGCCAAGGGCGCTGAAAAACCCGGTATTTTGGCGTCGGACGGCTCAGTTCGTGACCTTTCCGGCGTTATCGATGACATCTCGGGCGACACACTTGGCGAAACAGTTCTTGAGAAATTGCGGGCAACAGATGCGGACAGCCTACAGGTGGTAGATGGAGATCCACGCATCGGTCCTTGTGTTGGCAATGTCGGAAAATTCATCTGCATAGGTCTGAACTTTGCCGATCACGCTGCGGAAAGCGGTATGGAACTACCCGTTGAGCCAGTAATTTTCTTCAAGGCCACCTCGGCCATCATCGGTCCCAATGACACGGTCGAAATCCCGCGCGGATCGGTCAAAACCGACTGGGAGGTAGAGCTGGGCGTTGTCATAGGCAAAGAGGCCAAATACGTATCCGAGACCGAAGCCATGGACCACGTCGCCGGTTACTGCGTTGTGAACGATTTGTCAGAACGTGACTTTCAGCTTCATCGCTCGGGCCAATGGGTCAAAGGAAAGTCCGCGGACACCTTCGGCCCAATTGGCCCATGGCTGGTGACAAAAGACGAGGTCCCTGACCCGCAAAACCTGCCGATGTATCTTGAGGTAAACGGGCACCGCTATCAGGATGGGTCAACCAAAACGATGCATTTTGGGGTGGCAACCGTCATTTCGCATCTGTCGCAGTTTATGTCGCTGCAACCCGGGGACGTGATTTCGACAGGAACACCGCCTGGCGTGGGTATGGGGCAAGAACCTCAGACTTATCTGAAGCCAGGCGATACAATGGAACTGGGGATTGAGGGGCTGGGCGTACAGCGACAGGATGTCATCGCTGGATAGTGGAACCTCAGCCATTGCCTGCTGTATCTCGACGCCACAGGTTACGGCAGCGACAACCGAAGTGAATTCGACAAGAGCACCATCCCGCATCAACTTGACGAGGCGCCCGTGATGCCTTGAGGGTGCTGTCAGACAAATTCGAACCAGTCTCAGTTTGCCGCGGAAACCGCGAACCTATCCGGAACAAAGTTGACGCCACTCGGCGAGAGCGGCGGTGCGTGTCAGCTTGAAGGTATCTCTGCTGCTTAGCGATCTTTCCTGGTTGAAGTGGTTGTAAACGGAGGAATGGACGGAGGCGAATTTCTGCAAACTTCGCATGCGCCTGAAACGTTGCATCGCGCGCTCACGTCGTCGAAACGGCAGGTGCGAATTCTCGACGCGGTTGTTGAGCCACCTGCCCGTTTGCTGTTTTTCGAATGCACCCAGTTCTCTGAGCGCGGCTCTGTATGAGGCGAAGCGATCCGTGACGACGGTTTCCGCTTTGCCGTGTCGCTTCATTAACTTCTTGAGGAATTTCAGTGCTGCAGCCTTGTTTCGGCGTTTGGTGACAACGGCTTCCAGCACCTCGCCTTCATGATCAACAGCCCGCCAAAGATAATGCCGCTTGCCATTCACCTTCACGAAAACCTCGTCCACGTGCCACTTCCATTTGGAGAACGCGCGCAGCTGCTGAACACGCTTTCTTCGGATCTCAGAAGCAAACACTGGACCAAATCAGTTCCACCAATATCGGACAGTTTCGTGGCTCACGTCGATACCTCGCTCGTGCAACAAGTCTTCGACATTCCGAAGCGAGAGCGGGAAGCGGATGTACAGCATCACCGCAAGGCGGATGATCTCGGGGCTGGTTTTGAAGTATTTGAAAGAGGCAGATTTGGTCATGGACAAAAGCTACGAAAGCCCCCTGCCCGTCTCAACCCAAGTTCTTCTGACAAGACCATCCAGACGATTTCTACGATGAGTTGTTTGGTTGGAAACGCCAAACTGAGAGCAACCGTGATGATGTAACTCATTCCATTATGCGAGCCGATGCCAATGTCGGTTTGCACCACACAGCAGTTGTCGATCCATGGAGCCCAATTTGGGTTCCCTCTGTTCGGGTTCACTCTGAGTTTCTGCTGACGGGACGTGCCGCTAACATCTGAAAGGATCTTCCTGAGGGAAACGAAGATCCATGAATGACTATGCGGTCTTCAATGAATGTCTCTGTCATCGAGGGTGTTTTTCATTCGGCAGACAGGTTGCGGCAGCCCGTCGTTGCCAAGTTTTTAGCACGCGAAAACTTGGAACTGTATTATTCCGGCCATTCAGACAGAATGATCTTGTAGCTGGGGCTGTTTCGGTAGTCTGGGAACGCTTCTTCGATACTCGAAAAAGCAGAATTCGACGCCTCAACTTTTCCTAGACGCTCCAACGCAAGAGCCTCATGAATGCGACCCGGAAGAAATTGGGGATTTCTTGTCACCGTTCTCCGAAAATTAGACAGGGCTGTCTCGTAGTCGCCAAGCGCAAAGTAAGCCCGCCCGAGCGCCAGAGTGTAAGTTACGCTATAATTTGGATTTAGTTCAATCGCACGGTTGATTACGTTCAGAGCCCCTTCACCGTCTGATGCCGCGGAAAGAATCATTGATTTCCACAACAGTGCATCGGCAAAGCTCGGCTCCAGGGTGATGGCAGTTTCTACTGTTTTTTGCGCCTCGGAAAGTTCGCTGTGCCATCTCAGCGCCCAGGCAAGGTTCGCATAAGCCATTGGGAGGCGTTCATCGATCTTGATTGCTTTGTTCGCGTGGTCGACGGCACGATCGATTGTCTCGCGTTTGGAAGAGTTGATACCGCTGAGAAACGCAAATGTCAGCGCGCGGGCCTTCCAGGCATACGCCTCTGCGTAATCCGGGTCTGTATCAATGGCAGCCTGGAACAACGCGATGGCTTCGGTAACGCGCGCTGCATCAAGATGCCAAAATCGCTCCTGCCCGCGCAGGTATAGATCATGGGCCTCGACGCTGGCGGTGTTTCTATGTCCCAACCGTTCTTCTTCGGCATCGGTCAGAGCCACTTCCAAGGCACTTACGATCTGAGCGGTCACCTCGTCCTGAACATCGAATACGTCCGAAACGCCCCGATCAAATCGAGCGGCCCAGATGTGGCCCTCGGAGGCGACATCAATCAGCTGGGCCGTAATTCTCAACCTGTCGCCTTGCCTGCGCACGCTGCCCTCCAGAACGTAACGGACGTTTAGTTCGTCTCCGATCTCTCTGATGGTCACCTGCTTGCCCTTATAAACAAAAGTAGAATGTCGAGCGATGACGCGAAGCCCGGATATCACTGACAAATCCGTAATAATATCCTCGGTGATGCCGTCGCTGAAATACTCCTGCTCAGGGTCTGTACTCATGTTGTCAAACGGAAGAACCGCAACCGAATGATCGGCTGATGGAAGAGGTGAAGGCATTTCCCCAGCGTCCTGACTGAGCGCTGACCAAAGGAGAAAAGACACTCCACAAAGGACAGCAACAATAGCCAAGCGCATAAGATGTCGCGAAACGTTGAAAATACCTTTTCGATCAGAACGCCCATTCTGGTCCGGATCCTTTTTCAGACGTGTCGAGACAACCGGCACGTATCCACCCTTCGGCAAATCTATGAGGATCGGGTCGTTTTTGCCCTTCGTCGCATAATAGTCGGCAATCTTGGATCGCAACCGCCCGGCTTCGACCCGGACGATTGCATCCGTGGCCGGGTCAAAATCCTGTCCTCGATCAAAGACATCTATGCCGATGGAGAATTGGTTTAGGTCAGCATCCTTGCCTGCAAGTGACTGCTCAACAATGTATCGCAGGAATCTATTTTGCCGGTCGGCCTGCGCGAATGCCTTGAAGTCGAGAATGCGCTCCAGCTGCTCCCGAACTTCGTTGATGTCGATATTGTCAGAATTCGCGATCCGAGCCCCCTGACCTTCCACTCAGACAAACTATACCCCTCCAGTTGTCATGTGTCTAACGACGCCCCTCGTCGTTTCGACAGGTAGTCGATACCACTATCGACGCCTGTAAGGCATTATTTTTGAAAACTTATTGTGAGCGTTACATCGACTGGTAACCCCACGATAACTGTTACGTACTTCCGGGTTTCGGATTTTGTCCGCACCTTAAACCCAATCCAGTCAATGCATAGGAAAGGGTGACCAAATGACAGAAGCGTTTACTCGCACACGCAAGTTTCTAAAGCAGGTCGGATCCTTTCTTTCCGATTGGGACGAGGCCATCCACGCAGACCCTAAAGATCATTTGCTGTTTCGTATTCAGCAAATGGAAAGGCGTCTCGACAATTTGGAAGCGTCCGAAACCGCTCGCGCTGAACCAATCAACGTCAGGTGAGCCAAGCCAGAAAGGAACCAAAAAATGTCCGTTGACCAGATTTTCCTGTTGCAGTTCGCTCTCAGCATAGTGGTCTGTACCCTTGTCGCGATCCGAATTTCTCCGGCATTGAACAAACTTGAGTGGTCAGATGCCATGTTCTGGCTGACAGTTCCTCATGCGCTCCGGCATCTAGGGCTGGTTTTCCTTGTTCCCGGTGTGGTCGCGGAATCGATGCCCGGTGGGTTCGCAGCGGAGGCAGGCTACGGAGATCTGAGTTCGGCCGTTGCCGGCATATTGACTCTGATCGCTCTATGGCGAGGTTGGATTGTCGCTGTACCATTGTTGTGGGCGTTGAACATTGTAGGCGTCTTTGACCTTATGAACGCGCTGAGGCAGCTTGAGGCCGTTCCGCATTTCAACGCGGCCTGGTACATCCCGACCTTTGTGGTCCCGGTGCTTCTGGTCACACACGCGATGATGATTATTCGGCTGATCCGTCACGCGGCTGGGTCTCGATTGAGCGCTGGCCAGCCACAGTAAGGAAATCTACTGTATCGGTGAAACCAGGAAAAGGACGTGCATCCGTCAGGATGCGCGTCCCAGCCTGGGCCTGCCTTCCGACTTTGCTGGAACTTAGCCTGATTGAATGCGCCCGATTTAGCTCCAATGGTGAGGACGCAACGATGCCTCCTGAACAATTCCGTCCGTCAACGCAGCGCGGTCCACGACTAGCAGTGAAGTGGGTCAGCGCATTCGCGCGCCAGAAGCGGGCGCTTCTATCCCTGAAGCTCTTCAACAAGAAACTCGAGAAACACCCGGACCTTCGACATTACGTAGCGCCGGGAGGGATAAACGGCGTAGAGTCCGGTTTCGTTCGGTGTCCAGTCGTCCAGAGCCGTACGCAGCCGTCCCGCGGCCAGATCTTCCGCGACATACATTCGAGGGACAAGGCTCAGACCGAACCCAGTGCAGAGAGCATCCCGGACCGCAAGACTGGAGGACACCTTGTAGCGACCGCGAACGGGGACTTTGACAGTTCTCTTACCCTGCATAAACGTCCATTGAACGGCATGGTCCGACAAGGTGAACTGGACGCAATTGTGCAACGCCAGATCCTCAGGTCGGGTTGGACAACCGTGCTGTTCGAAGTAAGACGGAGCCGCGCAGACGACGTGATCCATGATCATGAGCTTTCGCGCAATCAGTCCCGAATCTTCAAGATTGTCGCTCCCGCGCAGAGCGACATCAAACCCTTCTTCCACCAGATTGACTCGCCGGTCATTCAACCTCAGATCAAGCGTCAGATCGGGATAACGGTTGAGAAACTTCGGGATTTTTTCCGACAGGCCGATCAGCGTTACCGTAACCGGAGCGCTGACGCGCAACACGCCCGAAGGCGTATCCTGAATGGCCTGAAGTGTTGCGTCGGCTTCTTTCAAATCATCCAAGACTTGAACGACTCGCTCGAAGTAAAGCGTTCCGGCCTCGGTGAGACTCATGCGCCGGGTCGTGCGATTGATCAGACGCGCCGAAAGATGCCCCTCCAACTCGCCGACATTCTTACTGATGGCAGCAGGAGACAGGTTCAGCTTGCGCGCCGCTGCGGCGAAACTGCCGAGTTCGACCACGGTTCGAAACACGGTGAGGGCGGTCATTCGATCCATTATTATTCACTAACGATGAATTATGTATTCATCAATGGATATATTCTCCACCAAGTTATGCCGATGTATCTCCTGAGGCAGTAAGTTTGCGCAGCTGACGTCATCCACGGAACCACTGTCGGACGGAACGTCGGCGCAAAGGTAAAGGAGCCCCGCTATGCAGACCGCCAGAACCGCTGACCACCCCATTGACCCACGCTTTCTTGAACGCTGGTCCCCACGTGCCTATGACGCAAATCCCATGCCCAATGCTGACCTTCTGACCATCCTTGAAGCTGGCCGTTGGGCACCCTCGGCATTCAATGTCCAGCCCTGGCGGTTTCTGTATGCCCATCGCAACGACAAACATTGGACGGATTTCTTGTCGGTGCTGGACGCAGAAAACCGTCAATGGGCCGGATCGGCGTCGGCGCTGATCTTTCTGATCTCGGACAAGGTGATGCGCGCCGAAGAAAATCGGCCCGAGATGATCTCGAAATACCACAGCTTCGATGCTGGGTCCGCCTGGATGCAAATCGCGCTTCAAGCAACCGCGCTTGGCTACGCCGCCCATGCCATGGCGGGCCTCAATTTCGAACATGCGACCACAGTTCTGGGTTTGCCAGACCGGTTTCGACTGGAGGTGGGGATCACCATCGGTCGCGCCGCCGAGGCCCATCGCCTTCCACACGATCTGCGTGTGCGCGAGGTGCCGAGCAACCGGTATCCGCTTGAGCAGATCTCCTACCCCGGTCCCTACCCCGCCAGCTTTACCGCATTCGCAGCAGAATAGGAGGTTGCCATGTCCTTCGACCCAAACGCATCCGTCAAACCAGCGCTAGTCAGAGCCGATCTGCATGTTCACGGCCTGATGCTGGTTGCGACATTCCTGGTCGCGACGTCCTTTCCGGTTGTTGCCGCCATCACGGACAGTCTGGATAGTGTTGTGCTGACTTTTGTGCGGTTCGCTCTTGCGACATTGCTATTCGCTCCGCTGGTGGTGTGGCGCTTCGGCATCGTCCGTCCCAGCCTGCGCGACCTGTCGCGCTACAGTTTGCTCAGCCTTCTGCTGGTCACGTTTTTCTGGTGCATGTTTGCATCATTGCGGATGACAACACCCCTGAACACCGCAGCCATCTTTTCCCTGAGCCCCGTCATTACCGCGGGATTCGCGGCGATCCTGTTGAGAGAACGGGTGACCCTGCCCGCGCGTGTCGCACTGCCCGTCGGGGCAGCTGGTGCGATCTGGGTGATATTTCGCGGTGATGTCACGGCCTTGATGGCGCTTCAGATCGGCGCGGGGGATCTCCTGTTTCTTGCAGGCACCATGGCGCTAGCCGGATACAGCACGCTGGTCAAGGTCCTGCACAGGGGCGAGCCCATGGCCCGTATGACCTTCTGGATATTGGCCACCGGATCGATCTGGCTTTTGTTAGTGTCGCTGCACCGTCTTGGCAGTGTTTCCTGGGCCGAAATCCCGATCCGCACGTTGGCGGGCATCACCTATTTGTCGGTCTTCACCACCATCGTCACCTTTTTCCTGTTTCAGTGGAGCACAACCCACATCGGTCCGACCCGTGTGATGTCCTACACCTTCCTCAACCCAACCCTGGTGCTTGTGATCGGTTTGATGGCAGGAGACACCCTTCCACCCCTGGAAACCTGGCCTGGCATACTGATGGCGATCGCAGCTACAGTCATTCTCCAATCCGACTTCACCCGATGGTTCAGGTATATGAGACGGGGCATTCGGCCTGCCGCGCCGAGTTAAGCCAATCGAAATCAACTGCTTTCCTGGGAAACGAAAGGATCGCAACATGCCAAGTGTTCAACATCGTCTTTTTGCCACGATCCAGCGGCCCGCCCGCCAGTGTCTGACCAGTCCTGACCGGAAGAAACCAAGACCACCAGCATTTGGCCTCGTTGGATTGGTGGGCCTGCTGATTGTTCCGAATGTTGCGCAAGCGCATGTCCGTTGGTTTGTCGATCCCAACAGCCCCGAGGTTGCAACATTCGAGCCTTATTCTCTATTCGACCCCGCTGTATTGATCTGGATCGCGATCGCAACTGTCTTGATTGGAACTGCAATCTTCCTCGACTCTCGGTTGCCGACGGTTCCAGTCGCCAACACCAAGTTTCGCCATGACGTCATGGAACTGATGCGAATTCTCACCGGTGTATCCTTTCTGTTGACCGCGTATGACGGCGCGCTGGTCGCTCCTCACTTGCAGGCCCAGGGCGGGTTTGGGCTGTTTCTGGTGTTTCTGCAGGCCGGGATCGGGATTCTCTTGCTCAGTAACCACTTCCTGCACCATGCCGCGATCCTGATGCTGATCCTGTTCATGGGTGTGATGATCCAGTTCGGCGTCGTTCGGTCGTTCGAATACATCAACATCGTAGGTATCGCGCTCTTCCTGCTCTTCAATTATTTCCCGACGGATGAATTGCGCGCAAAACTGAAGCCATATTCCGTAGACATGCTGCGGATATTCACCGGTCTTTCACTGATCATGCTCGGTATTTCTGAAAAGCTGCACGGTGCCGCGCTCGGCCAGGCATACCTCTCTGAATATCAGTGGAACTTCATGCAACTGCTTGGCTTCGACTGGTTCAGCGACAAGCTCTTCGTTCTTTCTGCAGGATTCATGGAAGTCGTATTCGGGATCATCTTGGTTCTGGGCGTTGTCACCCGATTGAACATCCTCGTTGTTGCCGGTCTGATGCTAATCTCCAACGCTGTGTTCATTTTGCAAAACGAACAGGACGAAGCGCTGAAGGAATTGATTGGCCACCTGCCCATCATAGCCACCGCGCTGATCCTGCTGCTGTTGGGATACGGGCAACGGCTGAAGATCACGGCGCGAAGATCTGCCAAGATCGCAGCGTCCTGATCTACAGGTCGGGTTCGTCAGCCGCACATCTGTTTCGGAGGCTACGATGAAACTACCCAGAAAACTTGAAATCCCGCTTATGTACGTCCTCTATTGGACCCTCGGTTGCCTGTTTCTTGGCATACTGTTCGCACCTGCGGTCAGAACCTTTGACGCTGATCCATCTGTGGACCGTGCGCATGACCACGCCCATCTTCACAGCCAAGTCGAGGTTGATCCAGAGAACGCACCGGAAGTGTCAATCGAAGTTGTGAAGGACGCGCTCGTCGGTTGGAATGTCTATGTCGCTGTCGAGAACTTTCGGTTTGCACCTGAGCGGGTCAACCAAGCCAACATACCAAACGAAGGCCATGCCCATCTCTATCTGAATGGCAAAAAGGTCACGCGGCTCTACGGAACCGCGTTTCACATGTCGGGATTGCAACCGGGGGAGAACGTCGTCTCGGTCAGTCTAAACGCGAACGACCATTCTGAACTGGTGTTGGGGGGCGAACCAATTGAGGCTGCATCGTTGGTCGTTGTGGGAGATGAATAAAAGGTTCTGTCGCAACGGTGTTTTTCCAACCGCTTCGGCACTTTCTTCGCCCCACGCGACATTGACACCTCAACAAGCTGTAGCGCGGCCTGTTGGGAGCCGCCACTTAAACCTGAAACTGTTAGTGACGAAAGAATAATGTCTTTCATTTCAGATGCATGGCAAAAATACGCGCCAACGCGTCACAATAGGTGGCCGTGAATCGTCATCAAAGTAGAACATCAACGATAGGAATGAGACAATGACGAGTTCAAACGCAATCAAGTATGAAACCGCAATCCCGGATGTCCTGCAAACACTCGCGGCCGTTCATGACGTTCTCGATGGCAAGGGACTTGATCCAAAGCTGCGCCATCTTCTTCGGCTGCGGGCCTCGCAGATCAATCGCTGTGGGTTCTGCGTGAAGATGCACACGATTGAGGCGCGGCAAGATGGAGAAACCAGCGATCGGCTTGACCGGGTTATTGTCTGGGACCATGTCCGGGACTTCTCTGAGGCGGAACAAGCGGCACTGGAATGGACCGAAGCTCTGACAATCCTTGACCCGAAGCTGGACTTTGGACCCATTCGCGCGAAACTGCGAAAGCACTTCTCGGATGCTGAGATCGGACTTCTCACGGCTGAGATAAGCATGATCAATCTCTGGAACCGGATCAATGTCTCCAAACACTGAGCTTGCACAGGCTGAGGTCCTCTTTTTTGAGGATCTCAGACCCCGCCTCAATGGTCTGGCTTATCGCATTTTAGGCTCGTTCAGCGACGCAGAAGATGCGGTACAGGACACATTCCTGAAATGGGCCAGCACCGATCGATCGGAAATCGAGAACACCCAAGGCTGGCTTATCTCGGCCTGTACACGTCGCTGTCTCGATATACGGCGAACAGGAGACCGGGCACGGATGGACTATGTCGGCGCCTGGTTACCTGAACCCATTCAGGTGGCGGTGCCGCCCGAGGCCGAGACGCGGGTTGAGCTGGCCTCATCCCTGTCGATGGCGTTCATGATGATGCTGGAGCGACTGACCCCAAAGGAACGCGCGGCCTACCTGCTGCACGACATCTTCGATCTCTCTTATGGCGAAATTGCGGAGACCCTGGACATATCCGAACCCGGCAGTCGAAAACTGGTGTCTCGAGCTCGTGCAAGTGTAAGCAAATCGAAGACCCGCCACGCAACACCAGAACCGCGCCAGGAAGAGTTCCTGACGGCGTTTCAATCAGCCGTGGAGACCGGCGAGCTCGGTCCTTTGGCCCGAATGCTGGCTCAGGATGCAAGGTTGAGCACCGACGGTGGTGGCAAAGTGGCGGCGATACGCGACCCGATTGTCGGTTGCGATGCGATTTGCGATTTCGTCTCTCGCAAATTGCGGCGCTATTGGGCAGAGCTTGGCTGGACGCGGGCAGATCTGAATGGGTCGCGCGGCGTTCTGATCAAGGTTGACGGGCAAACAAGCTCGGCTGTCTCTGCAACCTTTGACGAGGCTGGGTTCGTTCAGGAAATTCTGATCGTGCGCAACCCCGACAAGCTGCACAACCTAAATTCGGTGCAGGTTCACTAATCCAATCAGCCGCTCATGGCCCGAAGGAGACATCTGGCAGACCACTTGGATGCAGCGGTCGAACCCGCAAAGCAGCTGTTCGCTGTATCTGCACGAACTCAGCGGTGACAGAGAGCTGGATCGCAGGACAAACCGAACCTTCAATCTATGATTCTGAGCGTCCGCTCTCCTATTCCTGAGCGTGTAAGTGTTTTGCCCATTCCTTACTGAAGTCTCCGAGTGGGCAAAGATGATCATAGAGGTGTTGTCCCAGATCAGTCGACGCATATCCTTCAGCAACGCGATGAACAAATCCCGCCGCTTGAAGCTCTTTCAGTCGGGTGTTGAGTGCCGCAGGTGAGATTGTTTCGCATTCTTCTTGCAGCTTTCGGAATGTGCATGGGCCAGCCTCGCTCAACGTCCAAAGGACTCCCATAGCCCAGTGGCGTCCAAGCAGGTCGAACAGAGCCATAATGGGTGCGCCGCTTTTTGAACCACGAACAGGCTGACCTGGTATCGGTATCTTAGTCACTTGCTATACTTTCTGTAGCAACCTATATTGCTATGTAATTTGTAGCAACCCAAGTCGATATTGCAATGACCAAGACAGACACCTACGAAATCCGTGATGATCGGTTCAAACGCAGCATCAAACTGGATGAGCCGATCGACCAAATCTGGACAGGCGGCAAATGGACAGAGGGACCGGTGTATTCTCCGACGTTCAGATGCCTGATCTGGAGCGACATTCCCAACGATCGACGGCTCCGCTGGGACGAACTGACCGGAGCAGTCGGAGACATCCGCTCAGGCCTCGGATGCTACACGAATGGCTCAACGCTCGACCGGCAAGGGCGGATCGTGGCTTGTGAGCATGGGACGCGCAGTGTCACCCGGATTGAGCATGATGGGTCGGTTACGACTCTGGCCAGTCATTTCGAGGGAAAGCGGTTCAACAGCCCCAACGATGTAGTGGTGCGATCAGATGACACGATCTGGTTCAGTGACCCAGCCTACGGAATCGAGTCTGACTACGAAGGGTTTCAGGCAGACCCAGAGCTTGACGGGGAGCATGTCTATCGTCTCGATCCGGCCACCGGCGATGTCACACAAGTGACTACTGACTTCGCCTGTCCGAATGGACTTGCATTTTCGCTGGACGAGCAAACGCTGTATATCGCTGACAGTGGTGGCACGCGTTACGCAAGCGGAGAGCATCATATCCGCGCGTTCTCCGTTAGTGCAGACGGCAAGCTCTCAGGCGGGGATGTCTTTGCTAAATGCGAAGAAGGCGTCTTTGACGGATTTCGGCTCGATACCCAAGGCCGTATCTGGACGAGCGCAAAGGACGGCGTTCATTGTTACCACCCGGATGGCACGCTGCTGGGCAAGATTTTCGTCCCAGAAGAAGTCTCGAATGTTTGCTTTGGCGGGCCCAAACGCAATCGCCTGTTCATTACCGCCTCCACAAGCGTATATGCAGTCCTCCTACCAACAACTGGCGCTTTTCTGTTCTGATGGCAGAGGCTACTATGCTGAAGGCCTTAACGGGCCGCGGATTTCGTCTTGTCCAAGGCGCATAATTGAGAGTTACCAATACCTTCGGCTCTCAGGTAATCGATGCGCGGGCGTTCATGGCTGATGACATCGACTTAACTGCGTTCTGGGCCAGCAAGGCAATACGGTATCCGTCCCGTGCAAACCGGCGGGCAACCGATGCTCCGGCTCCGTAACCTACACCTGTAATCAGACAGACTTTATCGTTCATAGTGGCTCTCCTTTGGGAAGGATCAGCTTGTATCAAGCTGCTCTAAATCAAGGATTTCATATCCGCAGCGAAGGTCGGAAACGCATAAAGCGAGGACTTGAGATCGCTGGCAGAGATGCCGTGACGCATGGCCATCGCAAAGAGATGAATCAGTTCGTCACCGTGATGGCCCAGAATATGAGCACCCAAGACTTGATCGGTACTCTTGTCGACCAAAACTTTGGACCAGGCTGCCGTTTCCGCGTAGGTCTTGGTGGAAAACCAACCGGACATATCAGACACCGTAAGTGAGACATCGAGACCCTTTTCCCGCGCTTCGGCTTCAGTCAGGCCCACGGTGCTAAGCGCTGGAATGGTGTAGACGGCGCTGGGGATCACGCTGTAATCCGGCCTTTTAGTCGGTCCATGCACGATGTTGTGGCCGACAATCTGACCCTCATACGTTGCGATGGGGGATAGTTGAGCGGAACTGGTGACAGCATCGCCCGCAACCCAGACTGAAGAGTTGGAGGTGGACCGCATCGTATCGTCGATCAGAATGCGAAGTCCGTCATGCCCGACACCGGCGACATCGAGGTTAAGCCCGTCGATATTGGCGACGCGGCCTGCGCCGTTGACGACCCGCTCGGCTAAAAGACTTTGGTTTCTGCCGTCATGTTCGAATTCAACACGCAACCCGTCGGCAGTCTTCTCGATTGCCGTCACCGATACTCCGGTTTTGACCGCTACGCCCAGTCGTTCGGTTTCCACTTGCAGAGCCGATACGGCGTCACTGTCCATACGTGGCAGCAACTGTGGCAACGCTTCAAGGATTGTCACCTGCACTCCGGCTCGCGCGTAGATATGACTGAACTCCATGGCAATGACGCCGCCGCCAATGAAGACAACTTCTTTCGGCAATGTCGCATCGGAAAGAACTTCGTCGGACGTGATCATGTGCTCGGTGCCGGGGATAGGCAGAGGCCTTGGCTTCGATCCTGTTGCGATAACGATGTCCTTGCCATGTATAATCTGACCGTCGACCTCAACCTCGTTCGGCCCGATAAAACGCGCAGTGCCTCGAAAGACATCTCCGCGTTTTTCGGCCAGCCCCTGCATGGCTTCAGGGATGAAACTAATCAGATTCTTCTCTCGCTCGATCAGTTTCGCCCAATTGAGCTTTGGCTTGCTGACGTCGATCCCGTGGATGGGTGCTTGTTCGATCTCGTGCATTGCATGGGCAGCTGCCACAAGAACTTTTTTTGGCGTGCAGCCGCGATTGGGGCAGGTCCCGCCAAAATCGCGCGCTTCGATAAAGGCAATGGATTTTCCGGCTTCATGTGCCACGGAGGAAACACCGAACCCTGCATTGCCCCCACCAATAATGATCACATCGTATGACTCGCGCATATTGTTACTCCTCTCGTTCTAATTTCCGATTGCGGGTCTTTGTCTATAGAGATCACATGGCGGAACCGAAGCATTCGGTGTGGATTTGCTCGGCGGGAACGCCTTGGCTTTCCAGGTCAGCCTGCACGTTGCCCATGAAACTGACTGGTATGCACAAAAAGTAATGCGCGTCAGATTTTTCGATCAGTCGAGCAAGCAACGCTCCGGTGAAGCGTCCCCGGGAATTGTAGTCGCGGCCATAGATATCTCCAGTTGCCGGTCTGCTAACGGTTAGGCAAGCTCACGCGCAATATGACGTGCCCGCGCCTGAGCTGAGGCAACCGAAGCTTTGTGACGCTCATCGGCAAATTCCTGATACTCGGCCGCAGCTTCGAACATGCGTTCTGCGCCCAGGTACTTGCGCAATGTGCTGATATGCGCAGAAAGGTGACCCGAGTCATTGCGAATCCCACCGTTCTCAAAGCCGAATTCGCCAGCAGATGTCAGCAGCACCAGTGTTTTTCCGGACATGATCGGTTCCAGAGGGAAGTCGCCGCGCGCCAAATTAAACGTAAATGTCTTGTTGATCCGGATGATCTGATCAAACCAAGCCTTCAGGGCTGCGGGCATGCCGTAGTTGTACATGGGCGTCGAAATCAGCAGGATGTCGGAGCGGTCGAGCTCGTCAATCAGCGCATCAGACAAGCTGACCAAAGCGTTCTGTTCAGGAGTGCGTTCCTCTTCCGCAGTGAAAACGGACGCAATCCAATCGTTGGAAATAAAGTCCGGCGGGGTCATTCCGACGTCACGCAGAATGATTTCGACGTCTGGATCAACTGTTTTCCATTCTTCTACGAAACTATCCGCCAAAGCGCGGGAAATGGAGTTATAGGCCGCAACAGGGTTGTCGGTGCGGCGTACGCTGGCGTCAATTCTCAGGATTGTGGTCATCTTGTCACCCAGTCAGTTTGCAATGAACCATTCAAAGGTGAAGCCAGGGACGCACAGGTACAAATGAAGAGAATTCTGAATAGAGTGAAATGACCTCAGCCATCTCTAATCGCCAAAAAATTTCTTCTCGAGATGAGACGCCGTCGGCAGAGACCGTGCTGTCCAGTGTTTGATTAAAACCATCGGGTTGGGAAGGGTCAAAACTTTGCATGCACAAGAACTCCTGATTAGGGGTTCAGAAACGCATGCTTCTCGGCAATTTAGAAATGACAAAAATTCAAGCGACGGATTAGATCGTTGCGGACGCGCTAATCTTCAAAAAACCTTTGACCGACGGCGCTGTCGCGAAACTCATCTGCTTGATCCAATAGCCATTCTCGGAACACACGAACGCGTGCACGATTGGCGTAAGTCTCCGGGCAGACGAGAAAATAGCTCTTGTTCTTCAATGCCGTGTCAAAGGGGGCGACCAGCATATTACGTTCCAGAAAACGCGCGGCGGCCAAAAGGCTGACCAGGGCCACGCCATGACCATCGCTTGCCGTAAGCAAGCAGATATGTTCCTCGGAATAGGTGACATAGGGCTCGACATCACCAGTCTGCAAGCCAGCCGCGTCCATCCAGCGCTCCCAACTCGGATCCGCATCAGAAAACCCGCTCCATTGGTATTCGATCAGACGAGACTTCAGAAGATCTTCGGCGGAACTCAGTGACTTCGCCTTTTCCACGCTGCAGACAGGTGCCACCCAGTCATTCAAGACCCAAGCCACATTGCTGTCAGGATAATCGCCAAAACCATACCGAATGGCCACATCCACATCGCTCGACTTGAAATCCACCAGTTGATCGCAAGACAGAACCTTTACCGAAATCTCCGGGTATTTCTCGTAAAAACTTCGCAGCCGCGGGCTAAGCCAGTTGGCGGCAAAGGACCCGGTTGTCGAGATTGTCAATGTGCCCGCAAGGTCGTCTTCCTCCAGCGCGAGAGAGGCGGCTTCGATGTTCTTGAAGGCCTTAATGATGTGGGGCGCGTAGTTGGCCCCATCTTCCGTCAGTTTCAAGGCGCGGGTCAGCCGGTGAAACAGGGGCACCCCAAGTTGATCCTCCAGCGATTTGATCTGATGGGAAATTGCAGTCGGAGTGACGCATAGTTCATCGGCGGCATCCTTGAAACTCAGATGCCGACAGGCCGCTTCGAAGGCCTGAATACTTTTCAACGACGGTATCTTCGCCATGACGCGCGGCTTTGCTCTCCTGATGTGACGCTATTTCGTCGCTCTACTCTAACCCGATTGCCAGTTGACATGTGGGCGAAATTCTCACCTGTGAGGTGAAAACATCTAATTTGAGAAGATAGAAGAACAAGGTAGAGCATTCGGTTCTTCATGTCTGAAATCTCCTGCGTGCGGACTGTGTCTGCAATGCGGACGAAGCCGCCGTAATCTCAATGGTTGTTAAGGACCGGTCGCAGCCCAAAGCGGACATGCTCAACCCAATGGCGGGTGGATAGCGGTCATTCGCCGCGCCTCTCACCAACGTCCGCAATGCAGAGCCTGCTTTTCGAAGTAATTCGACGGCAGAATTCTCCGAGACTTAATACACGGCCGGTCCTGGCCTCGCCATCACCAAAAATGCCTTTATCGGTGTGAATGCGGCGGACAAGCGGATTGGGCATTCAAACGCGGGTCTCCGGCATCAAGGGACGGACACCGATCGAGGTGATCTTCATGGTGCCACTTCTGTTAATCAGGATTAGTTGAACTCTGTCATATCCACCTTACGGCGGGCCATGGCATGGAAATTCTCCATGGTGAACTCCACCTCCTCACCGGTGGTCCAGTCAAAAAGAGAGCGTTGGACCTGCGTCAACGGGCCTTCGTAAACATGGATGGCCAGGCTTTGCTCGTCGTCTGCCGTGATCGCGTGGATCGCATCTGGACCAAGGCGCACGACGTCACCCGCCCTGACAATTTTGTTGCCGCCATGGCGCAGCTTGCCGGGTTCGCGCTTGTACAGCACCTCGACCTCGGCGCCACGATAAACGGCGATGTGCACCCCCATGCAATGTTCGTGAGGGACGAAAACCACATCTGAATTGTAGCGGCACGTCCAGATCGAAGAGGTTTCATCCTCGAACACCATCACCTCGTCTTCGTCCAATTTGGCGATGGCATCGGCCAGATCTTCTTTGCGCGACTGGCTGTCTTGCAGCGCCTCGCGAATGGCCGCGATGCGGTCTTCGGACGCAGCAACCCCGCGAATAGTCCCGACAAGGGTGCTGTCAGACGAATTCGAACCAGTCTCAGTTTGCTGTGGAAACCGCGATCCTATCCGGAACAAAGTTGACGCCACTCGACGAGAGCGGCAGTGCGTGTCAGCTTGAAGGCGTCTCGGGTGGTGAGAGATCTTTCCTGGTTGAAGTGGTTGTAAATGTAAGAATGGACGGCTGCGAATTTCTGTAAACTTCGCATGCGCCTGAAACGCTGCATTGCGCGTTCGCGTCGTCGAAACGGCAGGTGCGAATTCTCGACGCGGTTGTTGAGCCACCTGCCCGTATGCTGTTTTTCGGTCGCACCAAGCTCTCTGAGAGCAGCCTTGTAAGAAGCGAAGCGATCTGTGACGATCTCTTCGGCGCAACCATGCCGCTTCATCAATTTCCTGAGGAACTTCAGTGCCGCAGCTTTGTTTCGGCGTTTGGTGACAACGGCTTCCAGCACCTCGCCTTCGTGATCAACAGCCCGCCAAAGATAATGCCGCTCGCCATTCACCTTTACGAAAACCTCGTCCACGTGCCACTTCCATTTGGAGAACGCGCGTAGCTGCTGAACACGCTTCCGCCTGATCTCAGCAGCAAACATAGGGCCAAACCTGTTCCACCAATATCGGACAGTTTCGTGGCTCACGTCGATGCCTCGCTCGTGCAGCAGATCTTCGACATTCCGCAGCGAGAGCGGGAATCGGATGTACAGCATTACCGCTAAGCGGATGATCTCGGGACTGGTTTTGAAGTACTTAAAAGAGACAGGTCTGGTCATCCCTAAACGCTACGCAACCGCCGTGCCCCGCTCAAGCAAAGTTAATCTGACAAGACCGCGATCAGCATGAGATGACTCATTACGAAGTTTGAACGCACAGATAAGGCATTTCGGCAAGCCTTAACGGATTCTTCATAGCGCCCAAGATGGAATAGTGCACTTGCTTGAGCGAGATAGGCAGCATGGCGCAATGGATCGTGCGGGCTGAAGTCCACAGATTGAGTTGCGTGGCTGAGTGCCTCCTCGGGGCGATTCAGCAGAAACAGGTTGATGGACGCCAGCATGTGAACCGTTGCGGCGTTTGGGTTCTGCTCGAGAGCTTGTTTAAACGCAACACGCGCGCGTGGTAAATCCCGCGCCAGCATTGAGATTGAATGCGCAGCATACGCCAGTGCGATCCCGTCTGCACGATCGCTAAGTAGCACCCGTTCGGCTGCTTTTACGGCCTCCTTCGGCCCTTCGCCAATAGGCTCAAGCCCTTGGACCATGCGTTGAATATGCAACCAAGCCAACAAACCTGATGCGGACGCATATTCCGGGTCGCGACCCAGTGCGAGAGTCGTCAGCCCTATGGCCTCTCGATTGTCTTCATCCGTCAATAGATGGAAGTGCGATTGCGCTCGCAGGTAAAGTTCATAGGCTTCCAAATTATCCGTGGGTTTCGCGCGCGCGCGGTTTGTTTCGGCGTGCCGTAGCGATGGCTCAATCGCTGTAACGACTTCCAGCGTGACTTTGTCTTGAAGGTCGAAAATATCATCAAGTACGCCGTCAAAGCGTTCTGCCCAGAGATGACTGCCGTTTTCCGCATCAATCAACTGCCCAGTAATGCGGACGCGTTGACCTGCTCGTCTGACCGAGCCCTCGAGAACATAGCGCACTCCAAGTATGCGACCAACTTCGCGAATATCCGTGCTTTTGCCTTTAAAAGTGAAGGACGAATTTCGGGCCACGACCATCAACCAGCGGAAACGAGACAACTCTGTGATGATGTCTTCTGTGATTCCGTCCGCAAAGAATTCCTGTTCGGGATCATCAGACATATTGTCGAATGGAAGCACTGCAATCCCAGGTCTAGCATCCGTTTTTTGCGATAGGTTGGCTGAAGTGCCTTTAGGCCAGCACCAAACACCAATGCGGCGCGTGATGTTTTTGAGTTCCGCATGCTCACCGCCGTCGAACTTGGATGCGTCGCCTCGGTCAAGACTGTTGTGAGATGTATCCGACAACAATACCTGATCTGGCTCGGCCATTGCTTCGAGACGAGCGGCGATATTTATTCCATCCCCAAAAATGTCGTCGCCTTCGGTGACAACCTCGCCGGTATGAATGCCAATTCGAAGCTTGATACTGTCTGGTTTCTGAGCAGACTGTATTGCAATAGCGCAATCTGCAGCGTCTGATGTGGACTTAAACTCGGCGATCCAACCATCGCCCAAGCTTTTGATCATTGTCCCGCCATGGGCTTTCAGAAGCAATTGGAGCGTATCTTCACGAAATGATCGGAGCGCACTAATCGTACCTTCCCGGTCATAATCCATCAGTGCTGAGTAGCCGACAATGTCCGCCGCAAGCACCGTCGTAAGACGTCTGTCCATTCGTTCCCCCTGTTTTAAGGAACTTAACGCGACACTCGACTTCTGTCAGCCCGACAAGGTCGCCTTTTAACGTCACCTTCGGGCTCGATGCGGCCATTGACTGCACTCGGCATGAGCGGCTGCTTCGCCGGAAATGCAGACCTCCGGTTTTTACCTGATTATTACAATCCTTGCATGACGCACGTTGCGCTCAACTAAAGAGATCATTGACCGATAGGCCAATCGAACTTCAATATGATCATGCGCTGGCTCCGTCGGAACCACATTCAAAATATGGGCGGAGTATTGGCCAGAGAACGACTGGGAGGGGCGCATGACTGCCAATGTGGAGACCCTTTTCACCGAAAGCGACGGGCTATCCATCGCCTATCAAGTTTGGGGCGATGGGCCGCGCAATCTTGTGTTGGTCCCCGGAATGATTTCGCATCTGGAAGCGTCCATGGAAAATCCGGGCTACCTGCAGTGGATGACAGCTCTCAGCTCGGTGGGAAGATTGGTGACCTTCGACAAACGCGGCAACGGCATGTCAGACCGCATTCAGGGGACACCAACCCTTGAAGAGCGCGTCATGGATATAGAGGCTGTGATGGATGTCACTGAAATGACCTCAGCCACGGTCATTGCTTTCTCCGAGGGGGCTTCACTTGCCTGTGTCTATGCCGCGATGCGCCCCGAGCGCGTCGAACGTCTGGCTTTGTGCGGCGGGTACGCTCAAGGCCGTCTTACTCGTGGTTACCTGACCCCTGAAAGCCTTAAATCCGCGTTGAAACAGTTTCGAGAGAATTGGGGGAAGCTCTATAAACCTCACCCATTCTCGGCTTTTGGCCCAAGTGAGGACGATGCCGAAGCTCAGGAAGCATGGGCGCATTTCCAAAGGATGAGCGCGACCCCTATTACAGTCGCCAACCTGTTCGAATTGGCTGCCCGGATTGATATCCGGGAATTGCTGCCTTCTATTTCACAACCCACGTTGGTCATACATCGCGAATTTGAAGAACCCAACGGGGCTGATTGCGCCAAGGATTTTCTACGTTTGATGCCATCCACTAAATACAAAACCATACCCGGCCATGAGCATGTGCCATGGGAAGGCGACGTGGACAGCTATGCGGCTGCAATCGTCGAGTTTGTCACCGGCGAAGCATCGGCGACGATCCAACCCAAGCGCACCCTTGCTACCGTTCTGTTCTCAGATCTCGTCGCGTCCACCTCACAACAAGCACGTATCGGTGATGAGAATTGGCGTGACCTTATGAACCGCCACGATGACGTCTGCGCAAACCAGATCTCTCGACACGGCGGTCATCTGGTGAAATTCACCGGCGACGGCGTGCTGGCGACGTTCAGTTCTCCTACAAGTGCGCTGGCCTGCGCTGGTTCTTTACGTGAAGCATTGTCTGCAATCGACCTTAACGCACGCTTCGGCGCTCACACTGGTGAGATTGAAATTCGCGGCGAGGATATCAGCGGCCTTGGCGTGGTCATAGCTGCTCGGGTGATGGGCCAAGCCCAGGAAGGACAGGTTTTGGCCTCCGATCTCACGCGGCAACTGATGCTTGGTGCGCCGTTCGAGTTTCAAGACTGCGGTAAGCACGAGTTGAAGGGCGTTCCAAATTCTTGGAGACTGCACGCGGTCAGCCCTACGAACTAAACAACTCGGAACGCTGGCCTTGCCTACTGGTCTTTACCACGGAATCCGATTGTCGGCTTTGGGCTCGGTGCCGTCGTTCGCCAAATTGTGGTGAGTGACCGCTTTGCGTGCCGTTACCCGTGCTGCACCACCGGAATGTGAATGGAGCGGCCTTTGCGCCGATGGGCCTGTCGTTGAGTTGCTACAGAATTGGTGCATGATGGTGCTCAGTTTAACAGCCTTGGGAGATCGATGTGGTTTGGACCAGAAGAAGCTTTTTTGGTGCTGTCAGACAAATTCGAACTAGTCTCAACTAGGCCAGTAGAGCTGTCCTTCATGCCGCGCCAAGTTCGCGCCACTCGGCGAGAGCAGCGGCGCGTGTCAGCTTGAAGGTGCCTCGGCTGGTTAGAGATCGCTCCTGGTTAAAGTGGTTGTAGACGGAGGAGTGGACGGCGGCGAATTTCTGTAAACTTTGCATACGCCTGAATCGCTGCATCGCGTTCTCTTCGTCGGAACGGAAGGTGTGAGTTCTCAACCCGGTTGTTAAGCCACCTGCCCGTCTTCTGCTTTTCCGTCGCACCGAGATCTCTGAGCGCGGCTCGGTATGACGCGAAGCGATCGGTGACAACTTCATCCGCAGCGCCGTGTCGCCGCATCAATTTCTTGAGAAATTTCAGTGCTGCCTGTTTGTTTCGGCGTTTGGTGACAACGGCTTCAAGCACCTCGCCTTCGTGATCAACGGCGCGCCACAGGTAGTGCCGCCGACCGTTTACCTTTACGAAGACTTCGTCGACATGCCACTTCGACCTTGAGTATGCCCGCAATTGCTGGACCCGTTTTCTGCGAATTTCCGAGGCAAACATCGGACCGAACCTATTCCACCAATATCGGACGGTTTCGTGGCTGATATCAATGCCACGCTCGTGCAGCAGGTCTTCGACATTCCGCAATGAAAGCGGAAAACGGATGTAAAGCATCACCGCCAGGCGAATGATCTCAGGGCTGGTTTTGAAGTATTTGAACGAGACGGGTTTGGTCATTGCCAGAAGCTATGCGACCACCCTGCCCCGCTCAAGCAAAGTTCCTCTGACAAGACCCTTGTGACATCGTTGATAAAACGAGCAATCTTGGCAGTCTGACCTTCAACGGTGCCGTAGGCAATCAGCACTGTCATTTCGATCCTCCCGTAAATCGATCCGAAAAGCGCGCCAACTATGCCGAAACCGTTCGCTTCAGCCCTTGATCTCAATCAAAAGTGACTGTCTTGCCAAGTTTTTTGGACGCGGGTGCGGCGTCGTTTGGTCGGCTCATGCGGTTCTGGAAAGCGCTACAGCTATCGCCAGCCAAAATCCAGTGCGTATGGTCATTGCACCGACGGTTCGCCATTCAAACGGCGTTCCAAACAGTGCCACTAATATCAGAACAGCGAACACAAGTAGTGTAGATAAGCCCATCACCCAGGCAATTCGAGTTGCCCAGGTTGTTGATTTAAAGAGCGCGATTGCACCAAGCAAATAGACAAATCCAGCCAGGAAATTGAACCAAAGCACGAATGGAACTGCATCTCCGACTGCATCTCTGGCAGCAGCACCCCCGAACAGTGCCGTTCCGCCGGAGAAAATAGTAAGAAGACCAAAGAGTGCTGCGGCTATTGCAACTGGGCGAACCCAAGGCGAAGAGGAAGGCATCGTCGTTTTCCTCTGGAATAAGATTGAATTTCGTGTCGTAAGCAATCCGCCGTCATCGCCAAACGAACTGAAACGCACGTCCATAGTAGCAATTTTTCTCGCCATTACCCTTGATCTTTATCGTTGGGCTAAATTGATACCCATTGAAAAAGCAGCGTTTGCAGGAGGTATTTCGCAATAAATATGTGCTGTTTCCTCTTTGGGATGAACCGTTTGCAATTCCAACGATTCTTAAAGTTGGTTCGGTTACCGTGAATCTTCTGGAAACGAACGGACGACAACGCTCGAATTTGCAGCGAAAAGTGTTGATTTGAGTCAATGCTAGTTGCTGCAAGTTCACCCATACTGCCCCCTCACAAAGGAGGGAGTGCGACATGTTCAAAATAATTGTGGTTGGCTTGGATGGATCAGAGGCGTCAGAAGCAGCTCTACGCGTTGCCTGTGATATCTCAAGCAAATATGGCTCCCAAATTCACCTTGTCCATACACCTCAGCCGCAAACCGTGGCTTTCGCAATGGGCGCGGTTGCTGGCTATCACGCCGTCACGACAATGCCTTCAGACGAAGAGGTTCAGCAGGCAGCAGACAAAATCATTTCCGCGGGTAAAGAGATTGCCAAAGAATACAATCAGACAGTTTCGCAAACACATACCCAACGCGGTGATCCGGTCGACGAGATCATCGCATGCGCCGAGCAATGCAAAGCTGACCTAATTGTGACGGGCCGCCGCGGATTGGGAAGCATTGGTAGCCTGATTCAAGGGAGCACCTCTCAAGGCATCAGTCGGAATGCCACTTGTGCGGTTTTGACCGTTGCCTAAATTTCAAACTTGGTCCCAATCGGCACGAAAACGATGACGATCAATAAGCTCAGCATTGAAGCCTCGTGACAAAACTAAGGTTCGATGGCTACTACGTGATGCTGAACTCCCGGCCGTGAAAACGGAGTCTGACATCCACTGCTTCATGACGGTGACACGAAAACGGATGCTGAAACCGAGGTCATGGGTGCCTGTGGCGATGACCGGCGACCAAACTGTGTTAGGCGAAACGACCCGAACTGTGGTGGAATAGATAAACTTCCCCTTTTTATTTGTGCTTTGGTTCAAGGTCAGAAGATAGGCTGTACAATCCCTGATACGTAGATCCGTGGTAACTTTGGAGCCCGACATGAACACCCCGTCCCTGTTCGACGCTCATAAACCCTCTGAAATTGCGACATTAGTTGAGACTGCTGGGGTCACAAAGGCAAAGTTGCGAATGGCACCCATGTTCGTTCTTGCGATGCTGGCCGGGGCATTCATAGGGTTTGGCGCAGCGGCCTATACGATGGCGGTTACTGGCGCAGACAGCGCTGCAGGGCCGATCCGCGTTCTGGGTGGCGCGGTGTTTTCCCTGGGCCTTATCCTGGTGATCGCAGGTGGTGCAGAATTATTCACCGGCAATGTTTTGATGGTGATCGCAGCGGTCGACCGCAAGATACCACTGCGACTGCTGTTTCGAAGCTGGGGTATCGTCTACGCCGGAAACTTCGTGGGCGCCCTCGGGCTTGCATTTGCCTTCTCTCTGACCGGCCTGCTCGAGGGGCCGATGGGCAATACCGCCGTGGTGATAGCCGATGCCAAAGCGGGGTTGGAACCGATGGAGGCCTTCGCCCGTGGCGCACTGTGCAACGGGTTGGTATGCCTTGCTGTTTGGCTGTCCTTTGCCGCCCGTAGCGTCGCCGGCAAGGTTCTGGCCGTTTTGTGGCCCGTCACTGCTTTTGTGTTACTGGGGCTCGAGCATTCGATTGCGAACATGTTTTTCTTTCCGCAGGGTTGGGCGGCGGGGGCAACTGTGCCGGTTTTTTCAGTGGCGACCAATCTATTGTGGGTTACCCTGGGCAACATTGTCGGCGGGGCGGGAGGAGTCGCCTTGGCCTACTGGTTTGCTTACCTTGGTGCTACTAAAGGGTAAGACCCACTTCTTCGATCACAGCGCCTGCCAGAGCAAAACGAACGGTTTCAGATGGTTTTGAAGGCGTTGTCTAATTGTGCAGCCCAGATCAAGCTTTTTCTGCACTTAGTAGTCTAAATGCCGGGAGCATGGTTGTCTTCGTGGTCGATATCGGTTGTCGCATGATGGTGCAACACGAGCGGACGCGGCACAGGCTTGCCTAAGTCCGCTGATTGGGATGCGAGCCGGTTGATCAGTCAGATATGAGAGTTGGATGCGGAGGTAACTCACCGACCTTGAGGCAAGGAGATGGCGCATTGGCTGATGACGGTGCCGGGAATTGGGCCGTTCTTTGCCACTGCACTAGTTGCCCTCTCGTTCCCGAACTGGATTCTTCGCCAACATCTAAATTCATTGATCCTCGTCAAGATTGGAAAAGGCAAGATGTGATACAGTTGATGCCTAAAATGAGGGCTATCATGGAAGAATTAGTCGAGATTGGAAGAACATTTGTTCAGGCGATGCGTGATCGCAGGGGCCTTGCAAATGTTGATGAAATGTATGCCGAGAACGCTCAATCCATAGAAGCGGTTGTGCCTCCGGTTCGACAGTTTCGCATCACCAAAGGCCGTGATGCTATCAAAGGGAAAAGAGAGGATTGGCTGGCAGCTCATGAAATCATCGAATTTGACGTCGATGGCCCCTATGTTCATCCCCCAAACCGCTTCAGTGTGCGATATAAGGCTGACGTAAAGCAGAAGGAAACTGGGCAACGTATCACCTTGAGTGAGATTGCAGTTTATTCAGTAGCAGACGGAAAGATTGTACTGGAAGAGTTCTTCATGTTGCCGAAGTAGGAGCGGCAACCCGCAATACTGACGCAGTGTTGGTTTCATCCGCACGCTGGAAGTATGACTTGTAAGTGCTTTGACACGATGGATGGACAATTGGGCATTTGTTTCGATCGCGTGATGCTTGCCCATGCGCAACAATTCCGTCAGTTCGGCGCAACCGAAATCTAAAGTCACGCCGTGGAATCCGCATTGAGCTATTGATGCGGGTTAACAATCAGACTGCTGCGCCGGTTTTCTACCCGAGTTTGGCCTGAACAACCCTCTAAAGGGCTCTGTTTGATCCAAAACAAAGCGTTATGCGGGGTTTGAGATAACGTCACCTAGTAGCTCTAACCGCGGTACGCCAGATCATGAAAAAGAATGTGCGCGCAATACTGATCGTCGTAATGCTCCTTCTCGCAGGTGCGGCGTTGTACATATTCGTTTCAGAAGACAGCAGTGAATTGCCAATTGGATTTGTACAGGGCAATGGACGGATAGAGGCCGAACAAGTGGAAATTGCCCCCACCTTCGCAGGGCGGGTTGCACAGGTTTTGTCGGCAGAAGGCAACTTGGTTGTTGTGGGTGAACTGTTGGTCGAGATGGACACCGATGAACTGTCTGCAGCGCTTGATCGCGCCAAAGCCGAAGTAGCATTGGCGCGTCAAGCCAAGGCCGAAGCCGAGGCTGTTGTTGTCCAACGAGAAAGCCAACAGCGTCGCGCGGCGCAGGAACTGGAACGGGCAAAGGCACTGTTGGCCGGTCAAAACATTTCGATGACAGTCTTTGAAGATCGCGAAACCGCATTTCAGGTTGCCGACGCCGTTCTGGGTGCCGCCAAGGCCCGGGTTGCAACCTCGGACAGCCAGATCGCGGCTGCCGAAGCCGAAGTGCGCCGGATCGCCGCCCAGATCGAGGATGCTTCGCTTGTTGCCCCTATGCCAGGGCGCATTCTTTACAGACTGGCTGAGCCCGGTGAAGTTGTTGGCGCAGGGGAGCCGATCCTTACACTTCTCAGCTTAGAGAACGTCTATATGGACGTGTACCTGCCCGCACGCGAAGCGGGGTTGCTGCCCATCGGGGCTGAGGCGCGCATCGTACTTGATGCCTTGCCGGATTTTGCCGTTCCTGCAACCGTCACTTTTGTATCCCCCGAAGCCCAGTTCACTCCGAAGCAGGTAGAGACATTGAGCGAGCGTGAACAGTTGGTCTTTCGCGTTCGGGTTCGCATTCCTGAGGATCTGATCACAGAACGGATCGAACATGTGAAAACCGGCCTTCGCGGTATCGCTGTGATCAGGCTTTCTTCTGACAGTGTATGGCCGGAATATCTGGAAAGGCGGATTCCACCCGAATTGTTCGAATGAATTCCCAGGCGGGCCCATCTGATTTCTGCGTCAGTGGTGTCACGCATAAGTATCGCCAGCGGACAGCACTCGATAACCTGTCGCTTAACCTGCCGGTTGGTCAGCTTATTGGGCTGATCGGGCCTGACGGGGTTGGCAAATCAACGCTTTTGGGATTGATCACCGGCGCGAAGAAGCTTCAATCCGGCACAATCAATGTTCTCGGAGGCCCAATCGACGACCGCGCCCATCGTCACCATATCTGCCCTGCGATCGCATTTATGCCGCAGGGATTGGGCCGTAATCTCTATGCAGAATTGTCGGTGCGCGAGAACCTTGAGTTCTTTTCGCGTTTGTTCGGACAGGGGCAGCAGGAGTGTGACATCCGGATCGCAGCATTGCTGTCGGCAACCGGGCTTGCGCCTTTCTCTGATCGACTGATGGGAAAACTCTCGGGCGGCATGAAACAGAAGCTTGGGCTGTGTTGTGCACTGATCCATGACCCTAAGCTTTTGGTTCTGGATGAGCCGACCACCGGCATCGACCCACTGTCGCGGCGTCAGTTCTGGGCGCTGATCGACGCGGTCCGAGAGGCTACTCCCAACCTCTCCATACTGGTTTCGACAGCTTATATGGAAGAAGCCGAACAATTCGACTTTATCGTCGCGATGGATGCCGGGCGCGTGCTTTTCCATGGTTCTCCGGCAGAATTGAAGGGGGAAGCCAGCGATCTTGAAACGTCCTACCGGCGGTTGCAGGCGCACGGAGATCCCCTGATCGCACCAAGGAAAGCGCCCACACATCACCGTGAGGCAGACCCAGTGATCACGGCACGTGGATTGACGCGGCGCTTTGGCGATTTCACGGCAGTCAATAACGTCGAATTCTCGATTAACCGTGGTGAGATTTTCGGCTTCCTCGGGTCGAACGGCTGCGGCAAGTCGACCACCATGAAAATGCTGACAGGCCTTCTGCCCGCGAGTGACGGTGAGGCGTTACTGTTCGGAAGACCGGTTGATGCACGCGACCTGAGGATGCGTCGCGAGATTGGCTATATGAGTCAGGCATTCTCGCTTTATGGCGAGTTGACCGTTCGGCAGAATCTCCAGCTACATGCCCGCATCTTTGCAATCACGGACCGCGATAGGCGTATCGATGAACTGGCGGAACGCTTTGGCCTGATTGCACAAATGGACATGCTGGCCACGGCGTTGCCACTTGGCATCAAGCAACGTCTTTCCCTGGCCGTCGCTGTGATCCACCGACCTCGCGTGCTGATCCTGGATGAGCCAACCTCGGGGGTGGACCCTGAGGCGCGCGACTCGTTTTGGGCGTTGCTGATTGAGCTTTCGAGAGATGAAGAAGTGACGATTTTCGTCTCGACCCATTTCATGGCCGAAGCAGAGCGCTGTGATCGGGTGTCGTTCATGCACGCGGGCCGTGTTCTGGCTGAGGGAACACCGGATGAGTTGATCGCCGGGGCACAGGTAGACAGTCTGGAAGAAGCATTTGTCACGGTATTGAAGGCAGCTGACCCTCCGGCACCGGTAAAAGCTCCTGAGGCATCGGTTCATGCCCTTGATGACAGCGCTGGCGGGGGTATCAGGCGCACACTGGCATACACGAAGCGTGAAACCATCGAGATTTTGCGCGACCGCGTGCGTTTGGCGTTTGCGTTCCTGGGCTCGGTGATCCTGATGCTGGTCTTTTGCTACGGGATTACGCTGGACATCGAAGAACTGGATTTCGCGGTACTGGATTTGTCACAGGGGCCAGAAAGCCGCGCCTACATTGCAGAGATTTCAGGATCGCGCTACTTCAACCCAACGCAGCCACTGACGAGTATCGATGAGGGCCATGAACGGCTGGCCCGAGGAGATGCCTCGCTGGTTGTCGAACTCCCACCTGACTTTGGGCGCAAGATCCGCTCTGTTGAAGCAACGGACGTGCTTGCAATTGTGGACGGCGCAATTCCGTTCAAAGGCGAGACTGTAGAAGGCTATGTGGCGGGGCTCCACAATACCTTTTTGGCGGCAATGGCCCGCCAAAAAGGTGTGCATCCGGTCGAGATCGCCCGTATCGAGCCACGCTTCAGGTACAATCAGAGTTTCGAGAGTATTGCCGCAATGGCCCCGGCCATGCCTGCGATCCTTTTGATAATGTTACCGGCAGTTCTGATGGCGGTTAGCGTCGCACGTGAAAAAGAGTTGGGAACAATCACCAATTTCTATGCAACGCCAACGACGCGGCTTGAGTTTCTGGTTGGCAAGCAAATCCCTTATATCGCAATCGCGTTCGCCAATTTCCTGCTCTTGGCCGGAATGACGGTCCTTGTTTTTGATGTACCGCTCAAAGGCAACCCGGTTCCCCTGGCGATTGGCGCGTTGCTGTATGTCTGGGCGACCACATCTTATGGGCTGCTCATTGCGACCATGACCTCAAGCCAGGTGGCCGCTACCTTCGCGACCGCGACCGCCTCGGTCGTACCGACCATTCAGTTCTCGGGCCTGCTGCAGCCGGTTTCAACGCTTGAAGGCGGTGCGCAGACAATCGGATCGCTCTGGCCGTCATCCTATTTCCTGCACCTGAATGTCGGTGCCTTCACCAAAGGGCTGGGCTGGGATGCGCTTGCCCCCGATCTTCTCGCACTAGCCTGTTTCGGGCCGGTGCTGACGTTGATCGCTGCCCTTTTACTTCGAGCGCAGGAGAAATAAATGCAACGGTTGTCCTGCATCTTCTGGCTTGGCTTGAAAGAAATGATGAGCCTTCGGCGTGATTGGGTGATGATGGCGCTGCTGTTCTGGTCATTCACGCTGGCACCCGTGATGGAGGCGACGGGGGTTTCGAACTCGGTCAACAATGCCTCCATTGCATTTGCCGATGAGGATGGCTCGCCCCTTTCACGGTCTCTTGCCACGGCGTTCTTCCCTCCGGAGTTTCAACCCGTTGTCCAGATCGCACCGGGTACCGGAGCCGAAAAGATGGATGCCGGGCATTTCCTGTTTGTGGTCGCGGTGCCACCAGGGTTCGAGAAAGATGTTCGCGCCGGGCGCACGCCGGAAATTCAGGTTCTGATTGATGCGACGGCGATGGAACAGGCCGGGATTGGCGCAAACTATATCGTCAATATCCTCAGCGCCGAGATCCGTCGCTTTGCCATTGGTGCGGACCTGGCTGAGTCATTGCCCGTCGATATCATCATGCGCAGTGCGTTCAATCCCAACCGTGATACTGTTCGTTTTGCCGGCATCGTGGCGCTCATCGGCCAGATCATGTGGCTGACCACGATCCTCACCGGTGCCGCGATGATCCGCGAGCGTGAACATGGCACAATCGAACATCTGCTTGCGATGCCGCTTACCCCGTTTGACATTGCGATGGCCAAGATTTGGGCAAACGCAGCGGTGGTTCTTGTCGCGGCCGCCTTATCGCTGACCTTTGTTATGCAAGGTTTCCTGGGGATCAACATCGCGGGGTCGAAGGTGTTGTTTCTTTTTGGCACCGCGCTGTTTCTTTTCACAGCAACCGCACTTGGGGTATTTCTTGCAACGATTGCACGCTCAATGGCGCAATTCGCACTTTTGGTAATGCTGACAGTCCTTCCGATGCTGATGCTGTCGGGAGGTGAGACACCGATCGAGGGGCAGCCCGACTGGCTTCAGGTCGGAACATCGATCCTTCCGTCCCGCCATTACATGTCCGCCAGCCAATCCATCATCTTCAAGGGGGCGAGGTTTGAGACGGTCTGGCCAGAGTTCTTATGGATGGCGTTACTCGGCGCAATCCTTCTGGCGTCCAGCCTGATGCTTTTCAGACGCTCGTTGGCGCAATAGAGTCAGATCAGTTTACCCCTTGGCCTGGACGTATGACCGGTAATGCGCCTTGTTTCATTCGGAATGCCGATACGGCCGGGATGTCCTTTTGGCGCGTTACCGAGGACGCTTGCTTGCGCAAGATCAAGGTAATTAGACGAGTTTTTTGCCATAATGCAGCCTCCCCCCAATCGCACCGAAGGAGGAGGATCAGAAAATGCTTGAAGACAAAAAACCACAACTGTTTGCTGGAACACATCCGCTCTCTGATAATTTTCGACGCGAAATGGAATCCATGATGTCGCGCTTTTTCGGGGGCGCAGCGCCATTCCTGCCGCTGGAAACAGCCGCGCAACGCACGGGCTTCCCGTCGTTGGACATGACGGGTGCGATTTCGCCGGCGATTGACATCCACGAAACGGATACAGCGATCGTTCTCACGGCTGAATTGCCGGGTCTCGAAGAAGACGACGTCGAAGTCGAAATCAAAGACCGTAGATTGACGCTGCGGGGCCAGAAGAATGTTACGCATGATGACACAGGCGATCTGCGCGTTAGCGAGAGAAGCTATGGCAGTTTCACTCGGACAATGACGCTGCCTGATGCAGTCGATATCGAGGAGATTTCCGCTGCGTTCGACAAAGGTGTCCTGCACGTCACGATGCCGAAAACCGAACCTCAGGATCCCAGCCGGAAGATCAAGGTCTCATCGAAATAGGCGCAATGGAGGCGCACACGCAACCTTCATGGTCCGGGCAGCATGCGCAGACCCTTGGTGTTCTTAAAACGAGCACACTATTGCCCACCATAGCGGTTTCACTGCTGCGCATGATAATGTGCCAATAGGGCTAGAGTACTGAGATGGACAATGCGGACGCCGGACAAAAGCGATGTGGAAACTGAAACGGGCGATGTCCGTGCATTTCTGGAGAGCTTGACGGGGCCGTCCCGCGGAACCGTTACCTGGCTTGTCGGCAACGCTTTGGCTGCTTCGGTGGGTCCTGATCGTATCCTGAAGTTCAGGCGAAAAGAGGATTTGCCCCCGCATGACGAAGACGTGGCAACGATTCAGTGGTCGCAAGGCGGTTACGCGCTAAACGCTTTGCCTGGCCGGGATATCTGGGTCAATGGTCAAAAAACTGCTTCGGCAGTTCTTGGGCATGGCGACATGATTGAGTTCGGTGCAGAGGGGCCCATGTCGCGCTACAGGGTGTGTGACCACTCATTCCCGGCACATCACACGGTCGAAGATATAATAAGTGACGCTTATGTGTATGCGCGCTCCAGCCGACGACCCTTCGCCAGAAAAATGTCCGGTGCGCTGCGCGAAGGCGGGCGTCGGCTGACATCACAAACCACGGTTTTGTTCAGGGTTACCGTTATCGGTGTGCTTCTTCTGATCTTTGCCTTTGGCTATTTGCTTTTTCAGAACGATCGGAAGCTGGCGGACAGCCTTAAACAGGAGTCTCTCAAGATCGAGGCGGTTGCTGTCATGCTTACGCAGACGCGAGAAGATGCACTGACGGCGGATGATCTGGTCGCGCTCAGAGAAGCGTTTGACAACCAGGTGATTTCCACCGAGCAGCGCCTTGGCACTTTGGAAGAACGCGCTGGTGCGTCAAGGCGAGTTATCACAGCCTCGACGCGATCTATTGCCTTTATCCAGGGTGCTTACGGATTGCGACAGACCGAAAGCGGCAAATTGCTGCGGCATGTGCTTGGCCCGGACGGGGAGAAACTAAAAACTCCATTCGGAAAACCATGGATTGAGCCAGATGCGGAAGGCGCGCCGGCAGAATTTCAGTTCACCGGAACCGGGTTTCTATTGCAGGACACCTCTCTTTTGGTGACCAACCGTCATGTCGCCTTGCCCTGGACGACCGGGGATCGGGCGCAGGCCCTGAAGGCAGCAGGGCTTGAAGCCGAGATACTTAGCCTGCTGGCTTATCTTCCAGAACAATCCAAGCCAATGGAAGCGGTATTGCTTAGGGCAAGCAAAACGGCCGATCTGGCGCTTCTGTCCGTTGATGCGAACCGTGTTCAAGGGCTTGGACTCTCACTGGCACCTCAACCGACGCGAGCAGGTGAAGAAGTTTTCTTGCTTGGATTTCCGACTGGCCTTAAGGCCTTGATTGTGCAGGCTGGGCCGGATTTTCTGAAAACGCTTGAGAGAGACGGCGCCGTCGATTTCTGGACTATTGCAAAACACCTTTCAGAGCAGAACAAAATCAGGCCTCTGGCCAGCCGGGGGATCGTCGCCCAGACCAGCCCCGGTGCAGTCGTTTATGATGCTGAAACCACAACCGGCGGAAGCGGCGGACCTGCCCTTAACCGAAACGGCGAGGTGGTTGCTATCAATGCCGCGATCTTACCCGAATTTGGCGGCTCGAATATTGGCGTTCCGGTGTCACACCTCAAGATACTTCTCGATGAAAGCGATTGATCCGCATATTCAATCGCGCGTCTGATAAGGCGAGTTTTGCACCAGAAAAACCACAACCAGTGGGATGATGACAGAGATCAAGCCCACGGTAATCAGCAAGTTCCCCAAGTGGCTATAGTCAGCGACGGAGGCAACAGTACCCGTTCTGGGATCGGTAACCGCGCGGGTAACGGTAAAGATCTGATTCAGGTATTTTGTACCGAGACTGCTTGCTGACAATGCCATGTTGGTGAAAGACGCCATGACCGCAAAAAAGGTAGCCTTCAGATGTGTTGGGGCGTTGCGCGCGATCCAAGCCAACATTGGGACCATCGCGATCTGACCCAGCGGTGACTCAACGGCTGTGTCAAGAATGGCGATAAACCTTGCATCCACGACCCCACCTGTGCGCGCGGCCGTCCATTCATGCACCCCGTAGTACAAGGCAAGGTTTGGCAGGGACAGCACTCCGGCGGCAATCGTGAGTAACACTACAACCTGCGCAATCGAACGACTTGCCATAAACGGCCTGAGGATAATCAGGCCAAGCAAAGCAAGTAGTGAGGTCAGAAACGCTAGAATGGCCAGGAACTGTTCGTCAAACCCAAGCTCGTCGATCTCGAACCAGGTCAGGCCCGGTCCTGGCAAGGGAACTGCTCGAAAAACGAAAATGATAGTTGCTGTCCCGATCAGAACTTTGGCCTGTTTCGACTCCAGCTCTCTCAGCAAACGCGACATGAGGTAGAGAATGACCGTGAGCGACACCCCAAAAACGGTCTCTTGCGCGAAGGCAAAATTTGCGGTTCCCAACACTATGCTGAGAACGACAAACGCAAGTCCGCCCAGCAGTATCGGCCACCTGACTTCGGTGGTTTGATCTGGTCTGTGCAGAAGGTGTCCTCGACGAACGAGGCGACGCTGTATCAGAGCGTGAAGAACCACTCCACTGACAGACAACAGTGGGATAGCCAGGGCAAAGAGATAGACCCGACCGTAGAGAACCAAACGATCGGCTTTCTCCAGATTTTCCGCCCCCGAAAAAATCCAGATGTTAACCGCGGCGACCCCTGCAAACCCGGATATGATCGCAATCCTGCCGAGGGTCTGCATGGTGGTGTGTCGGGCACGAACTTCGTCCTGAATAAACGCGCGTCCGTCTCGGTCCGATTGCGGCACTGCTTCGACTGTCATGGCGTCAGCAACGACATCCTGAATGGCATAACCTGAAGGAGCCAACATCAAGGCAACGACGTACCAATCCTCAAGTGGCATAATGCCGGCCATTTGGTCAGGCGCAGCCACAAGCCTGTACATGATGAGCAATGACGCCGTGATAAAGGATGCGCCAACAACAATCAGCAGGGATTTCCAGCGCCAGAACAGGTCAACCAGATGACCCAGCGGCATTTTTAGAATCCATGGCAACCCGGCCCAGAATGCCAATCCCGCAACAAAAGCGGCGGATAGATTCAGATAGTCCTTAAGAAAAAACGCACCGACGACGGATGTTAGCCCCGAAACCCCGGCCGCAAAGTAAACCATCAATGGTGGCAGGTAAGACCATTGCAATTGCGCGATCAGATCGACGAAAGTCCGGTGCCACCAGCCTGAAATCCGCCTTCCAAATGTTGATCGGTCAGTGTTCATGCGTCAGTCGGACCCCGTTCTGGTGACCCTGTGCTGTCGGTTTTCCTCTCAGAGAAATCCGGCACCAAAAAGCAGAGCGCTGGTCAGCACCCCAAGGATTGGTACAACAAGAGGTACGCGGAAATGTTCCCGAGTTGACCCCGGCCGGGACTTCAGCAATATCAGCGAGATGTTGACCAGAACAAACACTCCCAAAACGATCTGGGATGTGCGTTCCGCTAGTATGCCGATTGGCAAAGTTTGCGTCAGCAGAAGAATTATCACAACTACCAACAGGGTTGCGACGACCGGTGTATGGGTAACCTGCGGGACAGTCGCCAGTATTTTCGGAAGATGATCCCGGTCGGCAAGACCATAGATCACCCGCGACGCCATAATCATCTGGATCAAGACGCCATTGACTGTTGCAACGACTGCGACTGCGGCGAACCCTTGTTTGATTACTTCGGGTGCGTCGAAGAAAACCAGCGTGAGTGGGGCGGCCGAGGTCGACAAGGTATCGATAGGAACAACGAGCAGGACCGTGATCGAGGTCGCTAGATACAAACCCGTCGCCAGAACGAGCGTCAAAAGGATAGCCTTTGGAATTGTGTGGGTTGGGTCTTTTACCTCTTCCGCGACGTTTGCCATGTCTTCAAAGCCGACAAAGGCAAAAAATGCCAGCAGAGATGCCGCCATAATACCGCGCCAGGTACTGAGCTCGAGTCCCGGAATCATCGCACTAATTTCATGGCCTTGCGGTTCCTGAACAGACATGCCCCAGCCAATCACAAAAAGAAGCCCCGCGATCTCGATGACCGTGATCACAGCTGCCACAAATACCGATTGTGTAATGCCCCAGATTGCAATCAGCCCCATGACCGACACAACGCCGATCGTAAGCAATGCGGTGCCAAGCCCCGTCAGGGTGTGAAGGTATGAGGCCGCCCCAATCGCAACAGCGGAGGCTGAAATAATCCCAGACGCAGCAACGGCAAGACCGATTAGAACCGCCATCCAGCCCCTTTGAAATCCCGCTTCAACGTATGCCGCTTCACCCGCGCTTACGGGATAGCGCGTCGCGAGTTCGGCGTACGACAAAGCCGTCAGCGAAACGACGAGCGCTGCAACAAGAAACGAAACTGCAGCATAAGGGCCCGCGGCCTCGGCGGTTGCGCCGACGAGCACATAAATTCCCGCACCGACGGTTACACCGAGCCCATATAAGGTAAGCAACGGAGTGGTGAGAGAACGTCGGAGTTTAGGGGACGGTGGATCAACTGTATGCATTCACCTCACTCCTTGATGGGCAATTGCCGGGTTATCGAAGCTGTGCCGCAAACAAGCACCCCGATGATAAACCAAGGGCTCATCACCGCTCATGCCGAGCTTCTTCTAAAACATTCATACTTTGATATGTAATTCTTTATTTGGCGTTGATCTATATCATCAGGCGCTAAGACTGATCAGAGAGGCGGATCCGAATGCTGCGACCGTCGTTTCGTGATGGTTTTTCCCAGCTGGTACTCAAAGGTTGAATATGAGCGAGATCAATGAAGCATTCATTCGATATCGCGTATTTTCAACTCGAAATGCTGATCTCGGAGGAGGAACAGATGCTAGTTTGTCGCGGACTTCTTTTGTCAATATTTGCTGCAAGTGCTGCACTGGCGCAGGATATTGACCTTCAAAATGGGCACGATCTCTACAGAACTTATTGTTGGCAATGCCATGGTTTTGAGGCCACAGGAGATGGTCCAATGGCGGAGATGCTGGCGATAAGGACACCTGATCTGACGAGGCTCGCGGCCCAAAACGACGGTGTTTTTCCGATTGAGGCGGTGGCGCGTCAAATTGATGGTCGCGCACCATTGCTCGCGCATGGTGGAGAAATGCCCATTTTTGGACCAGCTTTGGATTCGGATCAAAAAGTTGCGCTGACGATGCCTGACGGCCAACCGATGTTCGCAGGTGTGCCGTTGGCGAATGTGATTGCGTATCTTGAGGCTATACAGACTGAATAGGTTGGCACAAAGCCCACCCTTGGATTGCAGGACACCACTACCACGTTTGCCGGCGGTGGTTGATTTACATTAAGGCAAGTTTCCACGATCTCAGTTAATATTCAGCATTTAGAGATGAGGAGGAATCTCCGATGCCTGAAGAGAAGCCAAAATCAAGTTACTCCAACGCACTTATAGATATTTTCAAGCAGGTGCAGCCGACTACTACAGCCAATCCGTTTCTGGGCGCTCAGCTTGAGCAATTTTGGGACACGCAGGAGAAGTCACTGAAAGAGGCAGAGGCCTTTGCTCAGCATTGGTTTGAGAGGCGTCACGAGGCTGTTCGAACCGCGCTTGAAGCTGCGCGCTCAGCATCTGCTGCAGACCAGACTGATCCAGCAAAAGCACTGCAATCCATAGCTGAGTGGCAGAAGCATTCAGCCGAACGCCTTGTGGCTGACGCTCAGGAATGGTTCGAAACAGTTGCCCGATGTGCAGCATATGCAGCGGAAACCGAAGCCGAAGCTGTGGAAAAGACAATAGACGAAGTTGCAAGCACAGCTAAGAAGGCGGGTAAATCTCCGAAATCCGATCCGGTATAGAGAGCCGTATCACCGCAGAGGTCGAAACGATCGCAGCTGGAGCAATGGAAGGTAGCTCATATGTATAAAAACATTCTGGTACCAGTCGCACTGGACAAAGATCACGATACACAGGCCTCATTTGAAGCTGCTCGTTTGCTGGCAAATGCCGATGCGGAATTCACAGTGCTTCATGTGCAGGAACCGATCCCTGCATATGTGGCATCTCAGATACCCGAGGAAGTTCTGGCAAATACGCGAAAAGAACTTCAGGAAAGCTTACATCTGAATGCTGCGGAGCTATCGGGTGCGAAACCGCGCCTTGTCTCGGGGAGCGCTGGCCGCGCGATCGTTGACTTCGCAAATGAAAATGACATCGATTGCATAGTGCTGGCCTCACAAAAGCCGGGGATCGAGAACATTTTTATTGGGTCAACTGCAAACCGGGTCGTTCAACACGCCAATTGTTCTGTCCACGTGATCCGCTGAAACGGTTTCTGGTGAGTGCCGCACGTCGATTATGCGGCCGGTTACCCGATATTGCAGACCTTGGCGCAAACGCGGCGAATTTACCCTTTGTCCCGCGACTCGTTCCTTGCCTGACGAAATCTTGCTGCGCCCGACACGAATGGCGGCTGTTAACACAGCATTGCCGCGCTAAAGATGATGCCTTCGCGGCAAAATCCGTGCTGCGAGCGCTCGCAGCGAGAAAATCAAACTCACGGGTTGGGCTCAGCGCAGACATTCGCTGCAGTTAGCCCTAACGGCAGCTTCGCGCTTCATCGCAGACGTTCGAGGTCTAAGATTTGATATACAACCCCAGGTCGCTGGAAAGCGCCCTCGCGTGGTGTCAGAACCGCATGCGATCTTCCCTTCTTGGTCGTTCGGGTCGATAGTTGCCTTGGCGCCGGCCAGTGTAAGGATCTGTATCGAGATATGTCCCTTGGCTACGACGCATGTATTCGGCGAACTGGGTCAGCGCATCCACCTGATCATCTTTAAGTGCATCCGGAAACGCCAGCAGTTCCCTGCGGAACTCATCAAACCAGGGCTTGTCGGTGGGGATGACTAAATTGCCAGATTTGATCCAGTCGGTCTGTGGGATGAAGCGGTCCAGCTTGCTAGTGACCACGTTGACGGGCATGTAAACACCTGCTGCAGTGCGTTTCAATTCATCCAGTAGGTGAATACCCATCGCCGAAGACTCGATCAGCACACGGTCCACGCGCCACTGTTTGCGCAATCGAAGAACAGCATTCCGCACCTGCGTATAGTTCGTTCGAGCACGAAAGACGTCAAGCAAATACCATCTCTCTTCATACGCATGCCATCCAAAGGTCAACCCCACCGTAAAGTCCGAACGCGGACTATCCTTCGCCGCTGTATCCCAGCTTTGGACCCGCCGGACAAACACGCTTTCGTCCGGCAAGGTTTCCAGCAGATGCAAGTCGGACATTGAGAGAAACTCGTTTTCTCCGTCCGTGGGGTTCTGCTGATACTGTGCCTGGAAGGCAAAATTGCCTATGTCGGCCTTGATCCGATCAAGAACCTCCTGGGGTTCTCGTTCCAGGTTCAACAAGTCTCCTGGCCGACGCCTCAGCACGCGATTGTTGTAGAGCGGGATCTCTTCCGGGATCTCCGCGATCGACGGCAGGCAAAGATGGTCGAAAGTGTCCTTTTCCAAAAGGTAGGCCGAGAAGTCATCCGGGTGCAGACGCTGCTGAATCGAGACAATACGATCGGTGCGCTTGTCGTTCAGCCGCGAGAACAGGGTCTGGTCGAAAAAATCACGCAACTCCTGCCGGTACGTATCGTGGCGCATTTCAGAGGGTTTACCCAGATCGTCGATGATAATGAGGTTTGCACCGAAGCCGGTGATACCACCGCCAAGAGAGACCGATTTGCGCCCGCCTCCTTTAGTGGTTTTCATATGTTCGAACCTGTTGTGTTTGGGATCAACCTTCATTTTTGGAAAGAGGCGCTGATAAAACGGGCTGGTCACCAGCCGTCGAAACTGTTCGGCATGTTCGCGCGCAAGATCTTTGCCGTAACTGACAACAACCACTTTCTTGGTCGGATCGCGTCCAAGCTCAAAGGCTGGCAACAAAACAGATCCACAGATCGATTTCAGATGGCGAGGGGCAATAGAGATCATCAACCGTTGGCACTCACCGGAGGCCACGCGCTGAAGGGCATAACACATGGCCTCCAGGTAAGGGGCCCGGGCAAGCTTCTCGCCCGGACACAAGATACCAAAACTGCCCGCAAGGAATGCGTAGAGGTTTTCACGCATAGCAGCCTCTGCCAGCCTTTTGCGATCATCAGAATTCAGGGCATTCATCGTCGATGCCTCCCCGGATGCTTGCAAAAAGCTGATCCGGATCGCTGCCAAACATATCTGCCAGCACTTCCAGGGCGGCCAGGTCTGAACAGGGGTCGATCTCGGTTGCACCTTCGCCACCCGCCAACTCTGCGGCGCGCGCCTCCTGAACCGCGGGCAACAGTTTCAGAACCCGGTCAATCGAACGCATCTCGCCTTTAACTGCCCCATTCACCAGCTGGCGCAGGATTGCCTCCAGCATCGTGACCTCGCGGCGTGATCCATTCTCGGTGATCGGGATTTTCCGAAAGAACACCTCCTCAAGCATCGACCCAACATTCTTCGAGGCTTTCGGTCGCCCTTTCGGATTGCCGGATTGGCCTTTCTTAAACTGGGTTGCTTTGGGCGGTTTGCCGTAGCCGACCTCATACTCTTTCGTATCGTCAGACATGACCCACCTCCTGTTCTGAAGTGGTGTCGTTGGCGGCAGAACGCGCATCGAACGTCTCGCCTGTCACCGCGTGCACGGCGCTCTCACCGGTCATCTTCTGCCAACGGCGTATAGCGACATCGACGTAAACAGAGTCGAGCTCAATGAGCCGCGCCCGGCGTCCGGTTTTCTCAGCTGCCAGCAAGGTCGCGCCAGAACCGCCAAAAGTATCCAGCACAACTTCGCCGCGATGGCTCACATCCATGATGGCATCTGCCACCAGTGCAGTTGGCTTTACTGTGGGATGATCCGCGAGATCATCCTCGCGCCCTGCCCCAAAGCTGTTCACACCGGCGTAATCCCAGACGTTGGTCCGGTTACGCCCGTGTTTTCCCAGCTCCACATTGTTGATATTCGCCGCACCTGGTTTCTTGAAGATGCAAACCAGCTCGTGCTTGGAGCGATAAAGGCTGCCCATGCCTCCGTTCGTCTTATTCCAGACGCAAAGATTGATGAGATCGAAACCGCCTGCCTTGCCCGTTGCAATCAGTTCTTCAATGTGACGCCAATCCATACAGATCATCGCAATGCCCCCGTCTGGCAGACGGCCAAATAACTGGGTGATCATGCCTGAAAGAAAGCCGCGGAACTCGCCATCCGACATTTCTCCCGACGCCATGGCAAACTCGCGGTGATCGCCACCGGAGCCACAGCGGACATGCCCATTGACCGGTACGTTGTAAGGCGGATCAGTGAAGATCATCTGTGGTGTCTCGCCTTCCAGCAAGGTGTCGTAGCTCTGGGCCTGCAAGGCATCCCCGCAGAAGATGCGGTGATCTCCGAGAAGCCAGAGGTCGCCCGGCTGCGTGATGACAGGTGCCGCAGGGTCCGGGTTGTCTACAGTTTCAGCTTCGGTCTCCGCAGCCTCGCTCGCAGCGTCGATGATGATGTCGATCTCCGGCGTTTCGAACCCGGTGATATCCAGATCAAAATCGAGCTCGCCATCAAGGCTGAGATCCATCAGCTTGGCAAACTCGATCTGCAGCGCCGCCTCGTTCCAGTCCGACAATTCCGCCAGCTTGTTATCCGCAATGCGCAGAGCGCGCACTTCTGCGTCTGACAAGTGATCCGCGACAACAGTCGGCACGGACGTCAACCCCAGGGCCTTGGCGGCCTCATAGCGGCCATGCCCCGCAATGATTGTGCCCGAACCATCCAACAGGATCGGGGTGACAAAGCCAAACTGGGCCACCGACGCTTTCAGCTTGTCGATATTCTTGGCCGCGTGCACGCGGTTGTTGTTGGCGTAGGGCTTGATCTGGCTGATCCGAGATTGGATGACTTTGTCCGCCATCCAGATCGGCGAGATGGACGCCTGAACGTCACTTTGTGTTTTCTTGGCAGGCATAACCGCCTCCTTTCGTTTGACGCTCTTTAGCGTCGACAAGAAAGGATCGTGTTGGGAATTCGGAGAGAGCACGAGTAGCAACTCTCCGGACCAATCGATCCGGTTCGTTGCCCCTTCGAATGCTCTCTGCGGAAACCTGTGTTTCCAATGAGTGCTGCCTGCGGGAGCAGTTTCCCGCCCTGATAGTCCGGGCGATTGAGCCAAATGTAGGTGTCATCAATACGAGACGCAACCCCCAAACCAAAAGCAACCAAATCGTAACCAATTAAGATTGTTGATGAATAATCGGGGTACAGCAGCAGCGCCCTGCAAAACACACCCCTTCTGCGGCTGCTCAAGAAAGGGCTGGACTGTTGCTATAAAACACGCATCACTGGCTCTACGCCCGAGCCATTCGGGCGCTCCTCGGTACCGGGGTTCGGCATCTCGCTGACCCAAGATCAGAGGAGACAATACATGTCCAAAACCAAACAAACCAAAATTGACAAGGTACAAGCCTTGTTGCGCCGCCCGAGTGGCGCCAGTCTTGAGGCGCTCTGCAAAACAACAGGGTGGCAATCTCATTCGGTCCGAGCGGCTCTAAGCAGTCTGCGGAAGAAAGGCGTCACAATTGAACGGCGGACATCCGACAAACCACATGGTTCTTCCACATATCACCTGACGGTGGGAACAGGAGAAGAGTCATGACCAAGACGAGCGATGTCGCCGATCTCGCCGCCATGGGTCGATCGGATCTGGTCACGATTTGGCAACAACTGTTTGATCAACCCACCCCGGCCATGCTCAGCCAACCCTTCCTGCGCCGTTTTATCGCCTTTGAGATGCAGTCCCGCCGTCATGGAGGGCTACCCCGGCAGGTCAAAGCCACGCTGGACAAGGGCGCTGAGAAGAAGCCCCGGCCTGCCTGTCCTACCCTAAATCCCGGCGGGCGCTTGCTGCGCGAGTGGAATGGCGTGACCCATATGGTCGATGTGACAGGGAACGGCTTCACTTGGAACGGTCGGTCCTATCGCTCGCTCTCCGCCATCGCCCGAGAGATTACCGGCGCGCATTGGTCAGGGCCGCGTTTCTTTGGGCTCACCAGCAAGGGGGCCAAATGAGCCCGCGCCGCAAAATCCGATGCGCCATATACACGCGCAAGTCCTCAGAAGATGGTCTGGATCAGGACTTCAATTCCCTGGACGCGCAATATGAGGCCTGCGCAGCCTATATCGCCAGCCAGCGACATGAAGGCTGGACCTTATTGCCAGTCCGCTACGATGACGGTGGCCTGTCGGGCGGCACCCTAGAGCGCCCTGCCCTTCAGCGTCTTCTTGAAGAGATCGATGCCGGGCGTATCGACATGGTTGTGGTTTACAAGATCGACCGGCTGACCCGATCGCTCGCCGATTTCTCCAAGCTGGTCGAACGGTTGGAAAAGGCGAACTGTTCTTTTGTCTCGGTTACCCAGGCCTTCAACACCTCATCGTCCATGGGCCGGCTGACCCTCAATGTGCTGTTGTCCTTTGCCCAGTTCGAACGGGAAGTCACTGCGGAACGTATTCGTGACAAGATTGCCGCCTCCAAGAAAAAAGGGCTCTGGACGGGTGGTAACCTGCCCCTTGGTTATGACCGCCACCCCGATCCGAAGGTAAGAACGCTGGTGGTGAATGAGAAGGAGGCCGGAACCGTCCGGCTTCTCTTTGGCCTTTATGGGGAACTGGGGTGCCTGCGCAAAGTAGAAGAACGGGCAACAGCAGAACGGCTGCGGTCTAAACGGGTAGTTCGGGAAGATGGAAGCGTGAAGGGAGATTGTCCGCTGTCACGCGGCCAGATCTACTATCTGCTGCGCAACCCGGTCTATCTCGGTAAAATCCGCCACAAGGATAAGATCTGGAACGGACAACATCCGGCGATCATCGACCAGGACATCTGGGACCGGGTGCAGGAGAAAATGCGCCAAGCGTCGCGGCGATCCCGTGCAGACCCTACACCCAATGAGCGCCAACGTACCAATGACCCCGGCGCCTGGCTCACGGGTCGTCTGAGGGATGAGACAGGTGATCGGTTGACGCCAACCCACACCACGCGCAAAGGCCGACGGTTGCGCTATTACGTCTCCAATCGACTGATCTCAGGTGGCAAGGATATCTCCGGCTGGCGACTGCCCGGCCCGGCGCTGGAAAACGCAGTCATTGATGTCATCGTCAAACATCTGCAAGACACCACCGCCGCGCACCAGATACTGGCGCAACCGGAGGCCGGGTCAGCCGAGGCGGTGCAGACTTCAGTTGCGGATTTAGTGATCCGGCGTCAAGGCCAATGCGATCTGTTTGGCGCAGATATCCTGGCCAACGGTATAATTGCGCGAGGACAGATCGACCTCGAACTGAATCCCGAGACTCTGGCAAGCGCACTTGGCATCACTGCCGACCAACTGCACCCGGATCTCACACACATCACCGCATCCTTCGATCTGCGCCGCCGCGGCGTTGAGGCCAAGGTCATCGCCGGAGACATGGCACCCCAACCCGATCCCCACCTCCGGACCATGCTGATCCGCGCTCATGGTTGGGCCCGTGATTTGAAAGCCGGAGTTCAACTGATGGAAATCGCACGCCGCGAAAGCGTCCCCGGCGCCTTCATCCGCACCCGCGCCCAGCTCGCGTTTCTCTCACCGAAGATTCAAGCCGCGATTCTCGACGGGACCCAGCCGCCCGAACTCACACTCAAGCGTCTGGTCAGCGTGACCCATTCACTTGATTGGGCTGAACAGGAGAGCCAGTTCGGCTTCTGACACCTCCAGATCCGGAGTCCCTGATACAGGGTTCGCCCTCCCTGATCCGATAAACATTTCCCTGTTCGCTCAAGAGAATTCCCTGTTTCACGTTTTAGGGAATTTGCAACATAAGCCATTGGAAAAATAGAGTTGTGACATCTGGAATGCCGGGTTTCAGACCTGTTTAACGAAAATTCCCTGTAAATTGCAGGTTATCAGGGAAATCCAGCCCAAAGCGACCCCGCCAAAATGCGGCACTGAGACTTGGGCCTGAATTGCACTCTGAGTTTACGGTCTGCTCAGTCTCTGATTGAAAGCGCATGCGCCAAGGCGCGGGAATTTCGGTTCAATTCCGGATCAGAAAACACAACTGAAGTGAGACAGGTATGAGTGGCGGGGAGACAGGGATTCGAACCCTGGGAACGCTCTCACGTTCAACGGTTTTCAAGACCGCCGCATTCGACCACTCTGCCACCTCCCCGCGTGAGGCTGGGTCTATGACGAGTTGAGCGCGGAGGCAAGCCATAAAGCGGGAAATCTTGCCGAAGCGAAAGCAGCAGTCTTTCCATGGCCCGACGCCCGCGCTATGATCTGCGGGAAAGACCGCACAAGACTGGCAACAAGAACCAGCAATGACGCGGTGGGGCGCGGCCGAAACGGCCTTGTCAGGCAAGGGATTGAGAAAATGGAGCGAGCTACGGGCACACGCTTTGGGCCACAACGGCTGGCAATTTTGGTCGTGGCCATGACAGCATTGGCTGGGTGTGAAGAAGGGTTACTTACAACAGAGGACCCGCCTGAGGATACCGCAGCCGAAGATGCGGACAACACCAACCGGTTTGAATTGTTCCCAGAGGCCGCCTCGACCAATCAGCGCGATGTCGAAGCGCCCGAGGTTTTTCAGGTCACCGAAGCCGGGCTGTGGGACGGACGGCCATCGCTGGGTGGTATCTGGGTGGCGCATCCCGATGTAACGCAACCCGAACGTGTGCTGATCAAGAATACCGCCAACAACAAATCGGTAACGGGTGCCCTGTTCCGCCGTGAGCGGAATTTGCCGGGGCCCGCGCTGCAGGTTTCGTCATCCGCGGCTGAGCAGTTGGGAATGCTGGCTGGTGCTCCGACCAAGGTTCAGGTTGTCGCGCTGCGACGTGAGGCCATTGAAGAACCCCCCGCACCAGTCGAAGCAGAACCTGCCGAAGACACAGATAGTGCAGAGGATGCGGATGCCACTGTCACAGCGGACGCCTCGGAAACGGGCGCTGCTGAAAAGCCTCAAAAGCGCAAGTGGTGGCAGAAAAAACCCAGCACCGAAACAGCGGCCGGGGCTGCGGTCGTTGCCGGTGCAGCGGTTGTTGCCTCGTCGGATGATGACGCACCCAGTGCAGAAGCCCCGACCACCGAACTAGCCGCGACCGAGGCTCCCGCCCCAGAGAAACCGGCCAAACGCAAATGGTGGCAGAAGAAACCAAGCGATGAGACCGCGGCCGTAGCAGCTGGCGCAGCAACTGCAGCGGCTGCCGAGGCCGAGACTGCGCCGTCAGAAACGCAGACCGCTGCGCAAACCGCTGCCCTGTCCGATCCCGAACTGACGGCACCGGCTGAAAAACCGGCCAAACGCAAGTGGTGGCAAAAGAAAGACCCTGACGCAATCACCGAAACGCCTCTGGACCCGATTGCCGGCGCAGCAGCGGCTATCGAGGCCTCTGAGCCAACGGCGGCGGCGCCAGCTGCAGCAAGCACTGCGGCAACCGGCGGATTGGCAAAACCCTTTGTTCAGGCTGGCACCTTCAGCGTAGAATCCAACGCCAAGAGCGCGGCAGACAAGATTCGCCGCAACGGTATGGCTGCCGAAGTGTTCGAGCTGAAAAGCGAGGGCTCATCGGTCTGGCGCGTTCTGGTTGGGCCTGTTGCGACCCGCGCGGAACGCCGGGCGATGTTGAACGATGTGAAAGACCTTGGGTTTACCGATGCTTTCACGGCAAAGAACTGACCGAACAGGAGGCCCATGATGCTTTCCGCTTTGCGATCCACCACTCTGGCTCTCGGGCTGGCGCTGTTGACACTGCCCGCCCATGCCTTCGACACCACCGCGCGTGCGGCTTATGTGATGGACCAGAAAACCGGCACTGTGCTGTTGTCTAAAGACGCCGATCAGCCTCTGCCCCCAGCGTCCATGTCGAAACTCATGACGCTTTACGTGGCGTTTGAGGCCTTGCGCGATGGCCGTTTGACGCTGGACGAAACTTTGCCCGTCTCGGAACATGCAATGAGCTATGGCGGCTCGACCATGTTCCTGAACACGCAGGATCGTGTCCGGGTCGAGGATCTTTTGCGCGGGATCATCGTGCTTTCGGGCAATGACGCCTGTGTCGTGATCGCCGAAGCGCTCAGCCCCGACGGAAGCGAAGCCGGATTCGCCCGTTTCATGACTCAGCGGGCGCAGCAGATGGGCATGAACAACTCGAACTTTGCCAATTCCAACGGCTGGCCTGCTGCTGGGCACATGATGTCAGTGCACGATCTGGCAGTTCTGGCCGACCGGCTGATCACCGATTTCCCCGAGTACTATCCCCTGTTTGCCGAAGAAGAGTTCGAATTCGATGGCCGAGCGCCCTCGAACGCGCGAAACCGCAATCCGCTGCTGAAGCTTGATATCGGGGCCGATGGCCTCAAGACTGGCCATACCCAAGAGGCAGGATATGGTTTGGTCGGTTCTGCCAAACAAGGCGACCGACGGGTTGTCTTTGTTCTTTCAGGGCTCGACAGCACTGCCAAGCGCGCAGAGGAGGCTGAGGCCGTGGTTAACTGGTCGTTTCGAAATTTTGTCGAGAGGACAGTTGCCAAATCAGAAGAACCGGTAGCCCAGGCCAAGCTTTGGATGGGGGCGGAAAAGACTGTGGGATTGGTGCCCGAGGGTGATCTGACCTTGCTGTTCCCCGTTTTGGGCGACAAGGACATCAAGGCCGAGGTTGTCTATGACGGCCCTATCAACGCACCGGTCAGCAAAGGCCAGCAATTGGCCGAGCTTGTGATCCAACCCGAGGGATTGCCCGAAATCCGCCGCCCGCTGGTGGCGGAAAAGGATGTTCCCTTGGGCGGGTTTGTCGTGCGTATGTTGACCGTGGGTGGCATCGTTCTGAAAGAAGTGATCAACACCCCGCTGGAGCAAATGTGACAGCGCGCGGAACGTTTCTGACCTTCGAAGGCATTGACGGATCAGGCAAGTCCACGCAGGCGCGCCTGCTAGCCGAGCACTTGCGGCATCAAGGCCGCGACGTCGTTCTGACGCGCGAGCCCGGCGGATCGGACGGGGCAGAAGAAATTCGCAGCCTTGTGCTGCAGGGTGATCCGGACCGCTGGTCGGCCGAGACCGAGATCCTGCTGTTCACCGCTGCCCGGCGCGATCATCTTGAGCGCACGATTGAACCCGCGTTGGCAGAGGGCAAGGTTGTGATCTGCGATCGCTTTGCCGACAGTACCCGGATGTATCAAGGTCTGTCGCGCGGCGATCTGCGGGGTTTGGTGGATCAGTTGCACAGCTTGATGATCCGGCGAGAGCCAGATATGACCTTGCTGATCGATATGGACCCGGAAACCGGCCTGTTGCGCGCCAAAGGTCGTCAGGGCACCGAAGAACGGTTCGAAGATTTCGGTTTGGATCTTCAACAACAGATGCGGGCAGGTTTTCTGGGTCTGGCCCAAGAATTCTCTGACCGTTTCCACGTGGTCGACGGCAATCGGGACATGGACAGCGTTGCGCGGGATGTGACAGATATTGTCATGACGTCCCTGCAATTGAGCTGACATGAGCGACGATATCCAAACACCGCATCAGGCCCCTGGTGCCCCGCATCCGCGCGAAACTCTCAAGCTGTTCGGACAGGATGCGGCCCAAGAGGCGTTTTTAACCGCGTATAACTCGGACCGGCTGCACCACGGCTGGTTGCTAACGGGGCCGCGGGGTGTGGGCAAGGCTACCCTTGCCTGGCGCATTGCACAGTTTTTGTTGGCCACACCTCCGGCAGATGAAGGCGGGTTGTTTGGCGCCCCTCCTGCGCCTGAGACGTTGGACATCGACCCGGACCACCCCGTCGCTCACCGAATCCAGGCGGGGGCCGAGCCCGGCCTTGCCGCAATCACCCGGTCAGTTAACGATCAGGGGCGGCTGCGCAACGAAATCGTTGTCGATGACATCCGCAAATTGGGCAAGTTCTTCGGCCTGTCCTCTGCAGATGGTGGTCGCCGGGTTGTTATCGTCGATTCAGCGGATGAAATGAATGTCAGCGCCGCCAATGCGCTGCTGAAAATGCTCGAAGAACCCCCAGCGCGCACGACGCTGCTACTGGTTTCACACCAACCTTCGCGCCTGCTGCCGACCATCCGGTCGCGTTGCCGCACGCTGCGGCTTTCACCCCTTGGCGCAGATGACATGCAGGCCGCGCTAGCGCAGACCGGCACAGAAATCCCTAGTCGGGCCGAGCATTTGGCAGCCCTCGCCGCCGGTTCAGTGGGTGATGCCGTCCGCTTGATCAATCTCGGCGGGCTAGAGCTTTATGCCGAGCTGATTGCAATTCTGGGCTCCCTTCCCCGGCTCGACCGCCAGCGCACCCTAAAACTGGCAGAAGCGGCTGCTCAGCGAGGTGCTGCGGAACGGTTTGATCTGCTGCTTTCGCTGATCGACGTTGCGCTCTCGCGTTTGGCGCTGACAGGTGCAAAAGGTGCCGCCCCCATACCCGAGGCCGCCCCGAATGAGGCTGAAACTCTGTCGCGCCTCTCCAACTCGCAGCACAAGGCCCGCCAATGGGCGGAGGTCGCCGCGCTCATCACGGCGCGCGCGCGGCATGGGCAGGCGGTGAACCTTGACCCTGCCTCGCTTGTCCTAGATACGGTGTTCAAGATACAGGAAACCGCCGGTCACAGCTGATGAGCCTCACCCCCGAAATTACCGACAGCCACTGCCATCTGGATTTCCCTGATTTCGACGGTCAGTTGGATGATATCGTCGCCCGCGCTGCCGAGGCTGGCGTGACCCGCATGGTGACCATCTGCACCCGGCTGCGCAACGAACCCGCTGTGCGCGCCATCGCCGAGGCTCACTCCCCAGTCTTCTACGCTGCAGGCACCCACCCGATGAGCGCCGCTGATGAGCCGATGGCCTCGGTCGATGAGCTGGTCGCATTGGCTAAGCATCCCAAGTTCGTGGGCATTGGGGAAAGCGGGCTTGATTATCACTACACGGCCGAGTCGGCAGATGTTCAGAAACAATCGCTGCGCATCCATATCGAGGCCGCCCAGCGCACCGGCCTGCCTCTGATCATCCACGCGCGCGCTGCTGATGACGACATGGCCCGCATTCTGACCGAAGAGCATCGCAATACGCCCTATTCCTGTGTCATGCATTGCTTTTCTTCGTCGGCAGAACTGGCCCGGGCCGCGCTTGATCTGGGCTTTTACCTGTCCATGTCCGGCATCGCGGCCTTCCCAAGAAGCCAGGAACTGCGCGATATCTTCGCTTCGGCACCTGTTGACCGAATTCTGGTCGAAACCGATGCGCCCTATCTTGCCCCCCCACCATATCGCGGTAAACGGAATGAGCCCGCCTATACGGCACACACCGCCCGTAAAGGGGCTGAGGTCTTCGGATTGGATTACGCAGATTTCGCCGCAAAAACGCAGGCCAATTTTGATCGGCTCTTCACTAAAGCCGCCACATACAAGGCGGCTGCATGAGCGAGCTGCGCCTGACAATTCTGGGCTGCGGGTCATCCGGTGGCGTCCCCCGTCTCGGGGGACATTGGGGCGATTGTGATCCGGAAAACCCGAAAAACCAGCGTCGGCGATGCTCGTTACTGGTCGAACGGGACGGGCCGGACGGGACTACTTCGGTTCTGATCGACACCTCACCTGATATGCGTAGCCAATTGCTGGACACCGGGACTGGGCGATTGGACGGTGTCGTCTACACGCATTCCCACGCGGACCACATGAATGGGATCGACGATCTGCGGATGATCGTATTCAATATGAAAACCCGCGTCCCCGTCTGGGCCGATGGTGACACGCAGAACGATCTGCTCAGCCGGTTTGGCTATGCCTTCGTTCAGCCCGAGGGATCGCCCTATCCGCCCATACTCGACCTCAAGACAATCAATGGGCCGTTCGAAATTCCCGGCCCAGGCGGCACGATCCCGCTTCGGCCATTTCGCGTGAACCACGGATCGATTGATGCGCTTGGCTTCAGAATGGGAAACATCGTCTATCTGCCTGATGTAGCAGAGCTTTATGATGAGAGCATGACTGAACTGGCGAATCTGGACTGCCTGATTATTGACGCTCTGCGTCGTTCCCCGCATCCGACACATGCCCATCTGGAAAAGACGCTGGGCTGGATTGACCAGTTGAAACCTAAACGCGCCGTTTTGACCAACATGCATATCGATCTGGATTATGCGACGGTCGATGCGGAAACACCGGATCATATCACGCCTGCCTATGATGGCATGGTGATCCGGCACGCCTTGTAAGGCATGCTGCTGCACGCGCTTACGATACCCCGTATGGCGCCGCCATGTTACAAAGCCTGATTGATGTCATCCTGCCGGTGTTTCTGGTCATCGGTGCCGGATACACGGCGACGAGGTTCGGCTATTTTCGCGAAACCCATATCGATGGGTTAATGAGTTTCACGCAGAACTTCGCCATTCCCTGCCTACTGTTTCTCGCCATTGCCAATCTCGATCTCGGCACCAGCTTCGATCCTCGGCTTTTGGTCAGTTTCTATTCAGCAGCTGGTCTGTGTTTTGTCGCTGGTATGATCGGTGCGCGCCTGATCTTCGGACGAGCGTGGGAGGATTCGGTTGCTATTGGATTTTGCTGTCTGTTTTCAAACTCGGTCCTCTTGGGGTTGCCTATTACCGAGCGCGCCTATGGGGTCGAAAATCTAGTTGGCAACTTCACAATCATCGCGTTCCACTCACCCTTTTGCTATTGCCTCGGCATCACGGTGATGGAGGTGCTTCGAAACCGCGGCAACGGCGGAGTGCTGATGTTGAAATCCGTGCTGTCGGCCATGTTCAAGAATGCACTCATTCTTGGGATCTCGTTGGGGTTTGTCGTAAACCTCACTGGACTGGCCATACCCGGAGTTGTAGACGAAGCCTTGAACCTGATCACCCGCGCGGCCTTGCCCGGTGCCCTGTTCGCGCTGGGGGGCGTGCTGGTTAAGTACCGACCCGAGGGCGATCTGCGTACCATTATTTTCGTCTGCTGTATCTCATTGATGCTGCACCCGAGCCTGGTTTGGTTCTTCGGGTCATCTCTGGCGCTGCCGCAAGACCTGTTCCGCTCGGGCGTTCTTACCGCAGCGATGGCGCCGGGGATCAATAGCTACATCTTCGCAAACATGTACGGACATGCCAAACGTGTGGCCGCGTCGTCGGTTCTGATCGGAACGACCGTGTCAATATTGACGGTCTGGTTGTGGCTGACCCTCTTGGGATGACGAAAGTGCCGACACAACATTGACTCTGCCTGCCAGCAATACATCTATCGCAGAACCTATCCGGAGCCCTGCATGACACACGCCGTTATCGTCGCCCATGGCCAACCCTCGGACCCTGCACCTGCAGAAGCTGCGCTAGCAGCCTTTGCGCGAGAGGTAGATGAGTTATGTCAACGGGTTTCGGTATCGTCGGCCACATTGGCAGCCCCGCAGTCGTTGGAAAATTGCCTTGATGGATTGACCAGCGACACAGTTATCTACCCCTTATTCATGGCGCGCGGCTGGTTTGTCACCAGCGCTCTGCCAAAGCGGATTGGCCAGCGTTCTGTCACGATTCTGGACCCCATGGGTATCGATCCCGAACTGCCAGCCCTGATTACAGCGGCCATACATCAGGAACTGACGAACAGGGTTTGGAGCGCGGCGGACACAGATCTTGTGATCGCTGCACATGGCTCGGGCCGCAGCGCCAATCCGGCCATTGTCGCAAAGGGTTTCGCCGAGAATCTGGGTCGGCTTACCGCGTTCAATAGCATTCGCACCGGGTTCGTTGAGCAAACCCCATCAATTGCGGACGCCGCCACCGGGTGCGGTGGCAAGGCGCTGTGCCTGCCGTTTTTTGCCTGCACCGGAGGCCATGTTTTGGAAGATGTACCCGAGGAACTTGCCCGCGCCAACTTTCACGGACACGTAATGCCTGTGATTTCAGAGCTTCCTCAGGTCAAGCGACACATCGCGGCGATGTTGGATACACTGTAGCGAAGCAAAGGGGGGCCACCTGCGTCAACCGGAATGCTGCGCATCCGATAGCTCGCAATAGAAACGGTGGCAGGATCGCCCGCTTCGTTTCGCTGCGTATAAAGCCAGATCGGCGGCATGAAGAATATCTTCGGCCTTGGGCACTTCGAATTGTGTCGAGAGTGCTGTACCAATACTTGCCGATATACGGCAGGTTGCCCCATCGAACTGCATCGGCTTGCACAGGCGTGAAATCAGGCGCCCTGCAATAACATCAAGCTTTGTACGATCGTTCATGCCCTTAAAAATCAAGACAAACTCATCACCCCCGACTCGGGCAACCGTGTCGTCGCTGCGTGTGACGTCCAGCATGATCTTTGCGGCTTGCTGCAGAACATAGTCCCCTGCAGCATGCCCCAATCGATCATTGACCGATTTGAAGAAATCCAGATCCAGATGCATCATTGCAAAACTCGATTTCGACGAAATCAAATGCCCCAGTATATGATCCATCGCGCGTCGATTTTTCAGCCCGGTCAACGTGTCCGTATAGGCTTGTTCTTCTGCCGCCAGCATCGCACCTTGCAGACGCAAGTTCAGCGAGCGTGACGCTTCCATCGCGGCAGAATTTGCCTCGACCAGATACAACAATTCTATGGCCAGATCAGTGCCCGGGAAATCGGTGCTGGTCAGAGAATAGTCGCGTACCGCATCCAGTATCGAAATTCCAAACGACAGGTTGATGACCGCCCCGCTTCCGCCAGGAAACGGCGCGATCAGACCTTTGAACGCAGTCTGCGGCCGGTCTTGAAACCTGAGGTGTAGCTTTCGGTCCGGCACCATCATCAGCGCAGCTACTGTCGTGATTGAGCGAGGGCGCACCAGTTCAAAGACATCCAGAAAGCTTCGGCCGACCATAGGCCGATCCGGACGTAGCTTCTGCAGAGTTGGTCCAACCTGCCCGATCCGCCCCATGTCATCTACAAGGACGAACATCGGACATAAGGTGTCCAGCAACTGTCCAAGATCTGCGGTCTTGATCATGATTTACGTGCCCCAAGATCAAAGTGACGCCCTTCGGCAAACGCGCTTTCGATCAATGTGATTGAAATCAACTCAGCCCCGTTTTGGCACCCTTCATTGGAAAGGATCACCAACGCCCCATAGTCATCCGCCATGGCTCGTAGTACACCTGTCATGACGCTGGAATACCCCGGCAAATCAGGAGTACAGTGCAGGTGATATTCCCCGGGCGAGTGTTCTTGCAGTTCCAAATCCGGCAATCTCAGATCGGACACAGCGAGGCGGACGCGATCCGACAGATCATCAAGCGAATGCAGAAACTCCAAATAGGTGACCCCGCCAAAACGCAATAACCTGCGTAAATCTTCCATGTTCGAGTGTGAGACCAGATAAGTGCCCAGATCCTCAAGAAATTCGGATTTTAGGCGGTTCAAGTCAGCGCACAAAGTGTCGAGCACTCGGGTCGATATCTCCGCGTCATAGATCAACATCGCCTCGAACTCGTCAAATCCCAGCCCGGCCGTATGAGTCGCGCGCAACCAGCATTGACGTCCGTAGGTGGCGCAGACAAAGGATTGGATCGCCCTGTTGATCAGCCCGTGCATGAGTCGCCTCAGATTGAAAGACACTCTCAAGTGATCGCAGAAAACTTAACAAACACCCAAAATCCGATACAGGATTATGAGAATCCGATCTAATCCCAAACTGAAGTGCGGATTGGGCAGCGATCAGAAATCGGTCGGCGCACCGCCTTCGGCCTTGCGGCGCTCAACAAACTCGGCCAGCTCCTCGCGGATCGCCTCATCCATCTTCGGGGCTTCGAAATTGTTCACGATCTCTTTGAACATCCGATGGGCACGTTCCGCAGTCCAGATACCACCAGCTGCTTCCCAGGCTTCGAAGTTTTTCCAGTCACTCAGGAACGGCTGATAAAATGCGGTGGTATAACGATCTTGCGTATGTTGGATGCCAAAGAAATGCCCGTCGTTTCCAACAGACCGGATCGCTTCAAGGGCGATGTCATCCGGGCCCGTTGCTGTCAGTTCCGGCTGCATATACCTCTGAATCTGCTGAAGGATTTCGCAATCCATGATGAATTTCTCGGGGCTTGCGATAAGGCCTCCTTCCAGCCAGCCTGCCGCATGATATACCATGTTGGTGCCTGACTGCACCGCCGCCCAAAGGGAATTCGAGGTTTCCCAAACCGACTGCCCATCGGGCACATTTGCCGCGCAAACGCCCGAGGACCGCATAGGCAAGCCATAATACCGTGCCATCTGCCCAGTCATCTGGGTCGAGCGCATGTATTCCGGTGTCCCGAATGCAGGCGCACCGGATTTCATATCGACATTCGAAGTAAAGGTCCCGATCACGCATGGAATACCCGGGCGAACGTACTGAAACAACGCAATCGCGCACAGCGCTTCGGCAAGCGATTGTGCCACTGCGCCAGCCATCGTCACGGGGGCCATCGCCCCGGCCAGAGTGAAAGGTGTCACGACAATTGCCTGCCCACGCCGCGCAAGCCGCAGGCAGCCATCGATCATTGGATGGTCGTGTTTCAACGGTGAGGTCGAGTTGATGTTAGTGTACATCCGGGGCGTGGCCTCGAATTCCTCGTGGCTCAGGCCACCCGCGATACGCACCATCTCCATCACGTCTTCGACGCGCTCTTTCCCCAGCGAATAGGCATGCATTGCCTTATCAGTCAGGGTCAGCTTGTCATAAAGCACATCAAGGTGCCGTATGCTGGCGTGGATATCGACCGGCTCAACCGGATATCCACCTGCAAAGTGGATACAGTTGAAGTATTGCGTCAGCTTCAGCAGGTCCTGACACATCCGCCGGGTGCCGGGCACTTTTTTTCCGATTTCCATGTCCCAATAATTTGGTGGGGATGAAACATTGCCGAACAGAATGGTCTTGCCACCAATCTCGATCTGATGCTCCGGGTTGCGCGGCGTGATGGTAAATTTGTTGGGCGCCTTGCTCACCATTTCCATCACGAAATCCCGGTCCATACGGACGTTGTCGCCGGAAATTGTACAGCCCGCCTTGCGCAGGATCCCGATGGCTTCTTGATTGTAGAACTCGATGCCGATCTCTTCGAGAATCCGCATGGCACCTTCGTGAACCGCTTCGATTCCCTCGGGTCCCAACGGCTCGATTGGCTTGTCGATGTTTGTGGGCGGGTTCCAGGGCATCTGCTCGATCACCGCCGCGCCGCGCCTCGCGGCTGCGCCCGCGCGTCCACCACCGCGACGTTTGCGTGTCTTGCTCTCAGCCATCACCATCCTCCGCGCTTTCACTCCTATGAAAGCCCCGAAGACTCAGCATCGCCGTTCTGTCTGCGACAAGAGTTGTCGGTTTTATTATCCAACCCGGCGATTTGGAACCGAGGTTATTCGGTTTTCGACAACCAGCCGGGAATGTGCCCGATGTTGGGCAAGACGACATCCGCCAGCGGTTCGAGTGTTTTGGCCGTCGCCATGCCGGTCAGAACCCCGATGGTGACCATCCCTGCGGCGCGTCCCGCCTCTAGATCGTGAAGACTGTCACCAACCATCGCAACACGAGATGGCGCGACCTCGACATGCTGAGCAAAGGCCAATAGCTGCCCCGGACCTGGCTTGTAACCATGTCCGCTGTCATATCCGGCTACAAAATCAAAATGGTCTCGCACACCAACGGACTGCAGGTGCTGCAGGGCCGGCATTTCAGCATCGTTCGTCGCAACGCCCAGTTTCAGCCCGGCGCGACGCAGCTCGGCAAGGAATGGTGCCAAGGGAACGGCTTGGATCTGCTCTGCGTTCGCTGACGCCCGGTTGAGTGTTTCGATCAGGTGCCCCAGAGATACCTCAGGCAAATGCGGTGTAAGGGCTGCAGCAACTTCATCGACCGTTCCGGCGATGACTACGCTATTCGGGTCGTAGCTCTCTTGTTCAAAATCAAATCCGATGGCCTTCCCCAACTCGGTCGCGCGCTGCACATCTCCATCAGAGAGCTGCAGCATCGCGATACGCCCGAACGCACCCCAAGTGGCTGCAAAATCAAAAAGAGTACCGTCCTTGTCGAACACGAGGGCGTCGATTGCCATGAAACAAATTTCCTTTGGGTTAGGTCCAGTGCATATCCGAAATTCCGGACAACGCAGCACGGGCTTGACCCGGCTCTTCGTAGGGCACGGAATTGGCGTCACAAAAAGCGATCACCCATGAATCGTCAAGCAGCAGAAAGTCCAACACAGACCCAAGAAATTCAGCCTCACCCGCACGGTCGCGCAAATCTTGTTCCGAGGCACCTGTCGCCCCCAGGAAAACGGGCAGCAACTCATCATTTCCCACCAGCCAGCCCAGCACATTCAGGGCCAGAGTTTCAGCGGAATTGGCGGAGATCGGCATAAACTGGCCTCGGACACTGTGTTGGAAAGGGTTTGTTAACCAGACTCATAAACACTTTAGCAACGCATGCAATCAAACGGTGAATGGCTATGTCTGTACAAGGCACCATACTCGTCCTCGACGGTGTTTCGACCAATCGTATAATGCTCAAGGTTCAGTTGACGGCCGCCTGGTACCATGTCGTGCAGGGTGAGAAACTGGCCGGGCTTGGTGCATTGCTGCGGCGGACACGGCCTGATCTGGTTCTTACAGCGCAAACTCTGCCCGACGGAACCGCTGTGGATGTTAAGAAAGTGATGACGGCAGATCCTGCCCTGATCGATGTGCCGATTGTGGCGATTGCACCGCAAAACGACAAAGCAGCGCGGTTGAAAGCACTGTCGGACGGGCTGGACGATGTGCTTGGCTATCCGTTCAAAGATACTCTTCTATTGGCCCGCGTGCGCAGCTTGTTACGTACGCGCGCCGAACGGCAGGAATTAAACATCGAAGGTTCGGTCCAAACCATTGGCTTTGGCGAGGCGCCACAGGTGCTGATCGCCCCGCCATCGACGGCAGAGATCGCGATCCTGACGCAAACAGTTCGAACCAGCGCGTTGTGGAGTAATGCTCTGACCCATCAAACCCGGCATCGTGTGACCGGCCATACTCTGCCTGATCTCAAAGGCATCCTGTCCGGAACGATCCCGGACGCGATTGTTGTTGAGCTTGCACCGAATAGCTCGGGGCGGAACCTTCTGGCAGATCTTCGGTCGCGCGGTGCGACACGAAATACGGTGCTGATCGGTGTGTTGCCGGATGATAATCCCGCACTTGCGGCCGAGGCGCTGGACCGAGGTGCTGATGCGGTCTGCATGGGCGGGTTTCAGACAGATGAGATATGCTTGCGGCTTGAAACTCTGATCGCCCGCAAGACCCGAGACGACAGATTGCGAGCGACATTGCGCAGGGATTTGGCCGAATCCCTGATCGATCCGCTGACCGGACTGTTCAATCGCCGCTATGCGATGCGCGCGCTGGACCAGATCGCGCATCAGGCCCCAGAAACGGAACACGGATTCGCCGTGATGCTGGCCGATCTGGACCACTTCAAGGCAATCAATGACCGTTACGGTCACGCCGCGGGGGATTTGGTTCTGACCGAAACCGCGAAAAGGCTGCGAGTCGTGATAGGAAAAACCGGTTTTGTCGCGCGTATCGGCGGCGAAGAGTTCATGATCGGGCTACCGAATGCCTCAACCGACCAAGCGCTGAAGCAAGCGAAGCAGATCTGTGAAACAATTTGCGAAACACCTTTTCAGCTGCCGGATCGTCCAGCCCCAGTACCCGTAACGATCAGCGTGGGGGTGAAATTATGTACCCCGCCCGAACTTTCTCATCCAGGCGAAACAGACCCGGTTGGTCGATTGATCAGCTCGGCGGACAAAGCACTTTATGCCGCCAAAAAAGCGGGCCGCAACCAGGTACAGATTCGGCAAAGCGCAGCGTGACTAGTCAGTCCCGTTTTTTGTGTTTGCGCGGGCCGCGTTTAACTACGTCCTCCAGCCGGTCCGCGTAAGCGGCACGTTGGTCATCATTCATGGCCGAGATCTGGGCCAGCCATTGCTGATGAAGCGCAGTCTGCAGATCAGCAGTTGCCTTCGACTGCTGTGCCAAAAGACTCGCAACCGCTGCGGGATCGAAAGGCACGGCCCTAAGCACTTGACTAAGAGCAGTAAAATCCTGCTTGCGCCGATGTGATCCTTTTCCGCGCAGGTCCGACAACTCACCTCGCAGAGCCTTTCGATCCGACTTTGGCAGCGCATAATACAGCGCCGGGCCAAATCCCGGAGGCGCATCGGCATGAGCGCTTCCTTTGAAGCGCAATGCCGCACCCAAAATGACTCCGACAATCAGCAGATTCAAAGCAAGAGAGACAACCAGCAATATCGGCATCCATTTGCGTTTGGGTGCGGGATGATCGCTCATTCTGCGTCCTCCAGATAGTTTTCGTCTAAATTCAGATCGGCCATCAGATAGGTCGTCTCTTGTGAGATGAAATAATCAACAGGGTCCGGCAAGAAGGCCGGAGCGGAGAACCCGATCCAGACGCCAGCTGCGCTTGCGGCCACAAGACCGCTCAACCCTTGCCACCCCCCGATAACGCCTATCTTTTGCCGCCATGTCCGCCGCTGCGGTCTTGCGGTTCGGGCCAGACGTATGGTTTCAGCATCCGTTTCGATGCGAACAGCGAGATCGTCAGGAAACGTATCCCGCGCTGCACGCGCCCGTGCAAACAGATGGTCGAGTTCGCTATCTTGATCAGCCATGTTCGTACCCCAGTTCATCCCGACGCCCCGCCAGTATCGCGGTCAGAGATCGTTTGCCACGCGCGGTCAGGCTTTCAACCGCCTCGACCGAAATATCCATGATCCCCGCGATTTCGGGATTGGACAATTCTTCGATGTGCCGCAGAACCACAGCCTGCCGCTGCCGGTCCGGCAAATGCTCCAATGCAGCCTGCAACGCGTCCTTGCGGGCACTCTCCTGCATCTGGTCGACCACACTGGCAGTCTCATCTTCGGGTTCGGCCACATTGTCCAACGCTTGAGGCCGCTTTTTCCGGCGCAAGTCCACACATAGATTCAGTGTTACGCGATAGAGCCAGGTCGATAACTGCGCCTGCCCCGGCACCCAGTCAGGTGCCATCTTCCAAAGGCGCATCATCGCTTCTTGCGTCACGTCCTCTGCTTCTGCTGGGTTTCCCAGCATTCGCAAAGCCACGGAATAACTTCGCGGCCCCAACCGCCCGGTCAGCAGGCGGGCCGCCGTAGCATCGCCATCAGAAAACCGGCCCAGCAACTCTTCGTCGCTGGGCTCGGGCATGGCAGGTGTTCCGCCATGCTCGATGTCGGGATAAGAGGTCAGATCCTCCATCCCGCATCAGTTGTTGTCGGTGTCCGACTTCTGATGCCGCTTGTGTTTCCGGCCCATTTTGTCTTTTGCATCCGCGTATTCCTGTTCTGAGATCGAACCGTTGCCGTCGGCATCGATGCGCTCGAACATCTTGGAGGCGCGGCGCGGTTTCGGCAATTCATCTTCGCTAAGGAAACCATCCGCATTTGCGTCGTGCTTTTCGAACATCTTGGTAACACGCTCGTTGGCCTTGGTCTGCGCCGCGGCCTGCATTTCTTCGACGCTCAGTTGGCCGTCGCCATCCGTATCGGCAGCGGTGAATTTCTGGTTGCGATGTGTCTCGATCTCGGCCTGAGTCACCTGCCCGTCCCCGTCGGCATCCAGTTCCTGAAATGTCGCACGCGGGCCCTTGGCCAAAGCGGAAGTGCCGGTCACAGTAACTGCAGCTACGACGATTGCCGAAATGAAGCTTTTGGTTTTCATTACATAGTTCCCTGAATTTGGCGGCCATTTGCCGCTGTTGATACCTATTCAAACGCGGCTTGGGCGGGTTTCCGTCGCTTCCGGCACAACTTTTTTTGCTTTATTTGAAACGCCAATAGAAAATGATACGCTAAGCAGCAGCGCCACAAAGCGACGCACCCCCCTTTTCCGTTGGGTCTGATCCTGCCTATATGCCTCCAGGAAAGATGCGCGAGATACATATGATTGACCAAACTATTGACAGTTCGCTCGAAGAAGACCGCCCAACAAAACCCGCATTGATCCGAGGGTTCCGGTGCAAATGCCCGAATTGCGGTGAGGGTGCGCTGTTGCACAGCTATCTCAAGGTGAATGACACCTGTTCGGAATGCGGGCAGGAATTGTTCCATCATCGCGCTGATGACGGCCCGGCCTACCTGACGATCCTGCTGGTGGGGCACCTTCTGGCACCCGCCCTTCATGTCTCTTACGTGCAGTGGCGTCCCGATCCATGGACCATGGCGATTGCATTCTCGATCGGCTGCGTCGCGCTATCCCTGTTCCTTCTGCCCCGTCTCAAAGGGGCCGTTGTCGCCTATCAATGGGCGCGGCGGATGCACGGGTTTGGCAAGGCCGGATGACGGCGGATAAAACCGCAATCCGGGATGCTGCTACCGTAATCGTATTGCGTGATCGGTTCACAGACCCGTCGATCCTGATGGGCCAACGCGGTGCCAAGGCTGCGTTCATGCCGAACAAATTCGTATTCCCGGGCGGCGCGGTTGATGCTTCCGATGCAGGCATCCCGCTCAGTACGCCATTGCCCGATCTATGCACCGATCGCCTGTCACAACAATCAGCGCCAAACTTGCAGACCTCTCTGGCTGTCGCGGCGATCCGAGAGTTGTGGGAAGAAACCGGGCTTGTTCTGGGACAACAAGGGAATTGGCAAGGCGCGATCCCGGCCGATTGGCAAAGCTTTGCGGCGATGGGCTACCTGCCGTCTGCGGAAGCACTGCAATTTGTCTTTCGCGCAGTCACACCACCGGGGCGACCCCGCCGGTTCGACGCCAGGTTCTTTCTGGTCGATGCGGACGCGATTCAGGGGGATCTTGACGACTTCACCCATGCCTCGGACGAGCTATCGCATTTGCAATGGGTCAAGATCAGCCAAGCGCGGGAGTTCGACCTGCCCTTCATCACCGAAGTTGTTCTGGCCGAAGTCGCTGCCCGTGCAGAGGACCCGAACCCGCCTGAAACCGTTCCCTTCTTTCTCAACAACGAAGAGGCCAGCCTTTTCCTGCAGCTTCGGGGCTATCCGATGCCCTATGCAGATTAACGCATTCGGCTAACAACCACTGTTACCTCGGGTTTCTTGCCGATCTCGGCCTGCGCGGTCTGACGTGCGATCCGGCGCAACCCTTCTTCCAGTTTGTCGTCATCACGCAGCGTCTTTGCGCCCGCACGCATCAGGAACTGGTTCAGGTCCTCTTCCAGCACCTCAATCAGCCCCGCGCGGGATGATCCCATTTCGGGCAGGCCCATCGTATCGCACCACGGCTCACCCAGCGGTTCGTCTTCTTCGTCCAATATCACCGTGATGGTGATATGGCCGTTCAGCGCCATGCGAATCCGGTCGCGCACCACGCCGTCCAAGGCGCCGATTTTGACTGTACCATCCAGATAGGTCCGGCCAGTCTCGATATAATCCGCCACTTTGGGCGCATTCCCAGTCAGATCCAGCATAGTGCCGTTAACAGCGAGAATCCCAGTACGTCCGCCCGCTTCGGCCAGTTTGGCATGCTCACGCAAGTGGCGGTGTTCGCCATGCATCGGGATGACCATCTGCGGATCGATCAGAGCGTGAACCTTCTCAAGATCAGGCCGGTTGGCGTGACCCGAGACGTGATACAGACCAGAGCTGTCATCGACCACATCCACGCCCTTCTCACTGAGCTGGTTCATGATGCGGATCACGCCACGTTCATTGCCGGGAATAGTCTTGGACGAGAACAGAAACAGATCGCCCTCTTTCGCTTCTAGTCCGCGATACTTACCGCGCGCCAGTTGGGCGCTGGCTGCGCGGCGTTCGCCTTGGCTGCCAGTCACAATCAACATCAGGTTCGCGCGCGGCACGTCGACGGCCTCTTCGGCGCTGATAACCTTTGGAAAATCGGTCAGGATGCCGGTCTCGGTCGCCGCCTCGATCATACGCCGCATCGCACGACCCAGCAGAACGACCGAACGGCCGGCTTTCTGTCCCGCCTCTGCCAGCGTTTTCACGCGTGCCACGTTCGAGGCAAACGTGGTTGCGATGACCATGCCGCTGGCCTCTTGAACCAGACGGGTGATCTCGGGGCCGACTTCGGATTCCGAACGCCCGGGATGGCTTGAGAACACATTAGTACTGTCACAGATCAACGCTTTGACGCCGGGCTTTGCCACCTCGGCCCACAGATCGGGATCGAATGGTTCGCCCACGACCGGGTTGGAATCGAGCTTGAAATCCCCCGTATGCACCACGCGTCCGGCAGGCGAGTCGATAACGAGCCCTGCACTTTCAGGGATGGAATGCGAAACCGGCAGGAAACCAACGGTAAACGGGCCAGCCTTGATCTGTTCGGGCCATGGAGACGCAGTTTGCACCGCCTCGGTCGGGTGGCCGCGTTCTTCCATCTTGCGACGCGCGATATTGGCGGTAAAAGCGCGCGCGTAGACCGGCGCGCCTAAAGCCTCATAACAGTGGGCCACCGCCCCGACATGATCTTCGTGCGCGTGAGTGACAAAAACTGCTTCCAGCTGATCGGCGCGCTCTTTCAACCAGGTGATGTCTGCAAAGATCAGATCCACGCCGGGCGAGGTGTCCATGTCCGGGAAGGCAACGCCAAGATCCACAAGGATCAACCGCTCTTGCCCCGGCTTACCGTAACCATAGACATAGGCATTCATGCCGATTTCGCCTGCACCGCCCAGCGGCAGATAGATCAGTCGTTCACTGCTCATGTTGAGCCATTTTCCTTGTTATAGCGATGTATCACGGTCAACCCGTGCATCGTCAGATCATCCTCGATAGCGTCAAAACCCACGTCAGCCTGGTCAAACAGAGGCGCCAGGCCACCGGTACCGACGACTTTCATCGCCATTCCGTATTCAGCTTTCACGCGCGAGATCAGCCCTTCGATCAGGCCGGAATATCCCCAATACACGCCGGACTGGATACAGCCAACCGTGTTTGTTCCAATCACTTTTTCGGGCCTCGTGATGTCGATATGCGGCAACGCCGCGGCACCCTGATGCAGTGCCTCAAGGCTCAGGTTCACGCCAGGGGCGATGATACCACCGACATAGGCGCCGTCGGCTGCGACTACGTCGAAATTCGTAGCCGTCCCAAAGTCAACCACAACCACATTGCCGCCATGGCGGTCGAACGCCGCCGCCGCGTTGGCCAACCGGTCCGGACCGGGCACGGTGCCTTCGTCCACGCGCGGATTGACCGGCAGCAGGCAATCTGGCTTGCCAACAACAATCGGCCGGCATCCAAAAAAGCGATCAGCAAAGACCCGCAGGTTGAACACCACGCGTGGCACGGTTGAGGCGATGATCACATCCGAGATATCAGCTTCGATACCGTAGTGTTTCACCAAGGTTGAATACCAAGTGAAATATGCGTCCGCTGTGCGGGCATGATGAGTTGAGGTGCGCAGGGTGCACAGAAACTTTTCGCCATCCCAGATCGAGAAAACGGTGTTGGTATTGCCGCAATCAATCGCCAGAAGCATCCCGCGCCCCTTTCAGAAGTACACATCCGCAGCCGGAATGCTGACCCGGCCCTTGGCGGTGTTTAGGACAAGGCTGCCACCCACGTCTACCGTTTCGAAGGTTCCAACCGTTTCGGACGTGGCTGTACGAGCGGTTATGACTTCGCCCAACCGCGCTGCTCGGGATAGCCAGGCGGTGCGGATCGGTTCGAACCCGTAGGTCATGAACTGGGTCTCATAATGCGCATAAGCTACCGCCAGTTCGGTCAGAAAATCCTCGGGGGTGGTGAGCGCGCCGGTTTCCGAGAGCAGAGAAACAGGTCGCACCGCTCCGGCTTCGACGCGATCAGTGCCCGGTGCCTCGGACAGGTTCACCCCAACCCCTATCGCCAGATGTGACACCCCCCGGCCCTGCCCCGTGCTTTCTAGCAGGATACCCGCTAGTTTTCCGCCGTTGAGCAGCACGTCATTGGGCCATTTCAGTGCCAAACCTACTGCGCGCCCCGTTACCGCCACACAGGCATCATACAGGGCGAGCGCTGCGACAAAACTTCGAAGGGCCGCCTGTTCCGGATCACCCGGCGGGCGCATCAGCAAAGTCGCTGCCAGATTACCTTTGGGGTTGGCCCAGGCTCGCCCGCGCCGACCACGCGCGGCGGTCTGATGATGGGCCATGATCCAGACCGGACCGGTCGCTGTTGGCGCAAGCCGCACCGCCTCATTCAGAGTACTGTCGACTTCTTTCAGTATATGCAGGCCATATCCCTGCGGCCATTCGCTCATGTCAAAAAGGCCCGGTCGCGCGACCGAGCCTCGGTTGATCGAAACGCGGCAGTATCAGTTGACAAGCGTCGTCGCAGCAGCTGAAGCTGCCCCTTCCACACCGAACTGATAAAATACGCCAATCAACATCAGAGCCGCAGAGCCCATCAGCGCTGCCCACAAAACCGGGGTCGAGCGGATCTCGATCGGGTCTTCATTCTCCGCCCCGAAATACATGTAGAACACGATCCGCAGATAGTAGAACGCACCGATGACCGAGGCGATGGCCGAGACGATCACCAGCCCGAACAGGTCGGCATCGATACCCGCTTGCCAGACGCCGAACTTGGCGAAGAAGCCCAGCATCGGTGGCACGCCCGCCAGACTGAACATCAGGATCAGGACCGCCAGAGCTTTGCCCGGATCGCGCTTCGAGAACTGACGTAGCGCATCAATATCAGTGACCGGTTTGCCATCACGCTCCATCATCAGGATGAATGCGAAGGTTCCGATATTCATCGTCACATAGATGGCCAGATACATCAGCATTGCCTTGATGCCCATCTCGGTCCCGGCGGCCAGTCCGATCAGAGCGTATCCCATATGGGCAATCGACGAAAACGCCATCAGCCGCTTGATGTCACGCTGCCCGATGGCCGCAACCGCGCCCAGCAACATCGACAGGACCGAAAGCAGCACGATCACTTGCTGCCAATCCTTGATCACGCCTCCGAATGCGTCATGCATCAAGCGCGCGAACAAGGCCATCGCAGCCACTTTCGGAGCGGTGGCGAAGAACGCGGTAATCGGGGTCGGTGACCCTTCATACACATCCGGCGTCCACATGTGGAACGGCACGGCCGAGACCTTGAAGGCCAGACCCGAGATCATGAACACCAGGCCAAACAGGAGGCCAATCGAGACATCTCCATGATGCACCGTTTGGATGATGCCCGAGAACAGCGTGGTGCCAGTGAAGCCGTAAACCAGCGACGCACCATAGAGCAGCAAGCCAGAACTCAACGCGCCCAGCACGAAGTATTTCAAACCGGCTTCGGTGGATTTGGCACTGTCGCGCCGCAAGGCGGCCACGACGTAAAGCGACAGCGACTGCAGCTCAAGCCCCATATAAAGCGACATCAGATCGCCTGCGCTAACCATCATCATCATGCCTACAGCCGCAAGTGCGACCAGCAGAGGATATTCAAAGCGCAACAGATCGCGGCGCGCCATATATTCCTGGCTCATCAGCAATACCGCAGCGGCAGACAGCAGAATCGCAACCTTTGCAAATCGAGCAAAGCCGTCATCCACAAACATGCCGTTGAAGGCCACGTTGGTACCTTCGCCATTCATCGCAATCCAGATTGCCAACACTGCCATCAGACCTGAAGTGGCCCAGACCAGCATGGGAGCCAGAGCATCCTTGGTGGTGTAGACAGCCCCGATCAGCGCCGCCATCGCATAAATTGCCAGAACAATTTCCGGCAGGATGATTGTCAGATCAGCCTGGATCATGTCTCCAAAGCCCCCTTAATGCGAAGCGGCTGTCTGGGTTGCGGCTTCAGCCGCGGCCAGAGCCGTGTCATAGTTCGAGATTAGCGCTGCGGTGGATTGCCCGATCACATCGGTCACCAGCGAGGGATAAACCCCAAGCAGAATGGTCATCACGATCAGCGGCGCGAAGATCAGCCGCTCGCGCGAACTCATGTCTGTGATGGCCTTGAGGCTTTCCTTGATCAGATCTCCAAAAACTACCCGGCGATAGAGCCACAGCGCATAGCCCGCTGAGAAGATCACACCGGTTGCAGCCACAGCCGTCACCCAGGTGTTGACCTGGAAAGCGCCCATCAGGGTCAGGAATTCCCCGATGAAGCCCGATGTACCAGGCAAGCCGACATTGGCCATGGTGAACAGCATGAAGACCAGAGCGTAAGCCGGCATCCGGATGACCAAACCGCCATACGCCTCGATATCGCGGGTGTGCATCCGGTCATAGATCACGCCAACACACAGGAAGAGCGCTGCGGATATGAACCCATGACTGAGCATCTGGAAGATCGCGCCATCAATGCCCTGCTGGTTCGCTGCAAAGATACCCATGGTCACAAAGCCCATATGCGCGACCGAGGAATAGGCGATCAGCTTCTTCATATCCTCCTGCACCAGCGCGACCAGAGAGGTGTAGACAACAGCAATCGCCGACATCCACAGCACCACATCGGTCATCACCGCAGACCCCACCGGGAACATCGGCAGGCTGAAGCGCAGGAAGCCATAGCCGCCCATCTTCAACAGGATCGCCGCCAGCACGACCGAACCTGCCGTCGGCGCCTGAACGTGCGCATCCGGCAACCAGGTATGCACCGGCCACATCGGCATCTTCACCGCGAACGACGCGAAGAAGGCCAGGAACATCAGCGTCTGCATGCCGCCGACGATATAGATGCCCAGTACGCTGAACCCTTCGGACGAGAACTGATGGCTCATCAGCGCTTCGATATCCGTGGTGCCCGCATCCGCATACATCGCAACCATCGCCACCAGCATCAGCACCGAGCCGAGGAAGGTGTATAGGAAAAACTTGAAGCTGGCATAGATGCGGTCCTTGCCACCCCAGATACCGATGATCAGGAACATCGGGATCAGGCCCGCCTCGAAGAACAGGTAAAACAGCACGAGATCCAGCGCCATGAACACGCCCAGCATCAGCGTTTCCAGCAGCAGGAATGCGATCATGTATTCCTTGACCCGGTCCGTGACCTGCCAGCTGGCCAGAATGGTCAGCGGCATGATGAAGGTGGTCAGCAGCACGAAAAGAACGCTGATACCATCGACACCCATCTTGTACTTCAAGCCCAGCAGCCACTCGCCCTCTTCCACCATCTGGAAGCCGGTGTTGGACGGATCAAAGCCGGTATAGATGCCGATTGAGACCAGAAAGGTCACGGTTGTGGCCACCAGCGCAACCCATTTGGCGTTGCGCTGCGCGGCTACGTCCTCGCCATGCAGAAACAGGGCCAGAATGCCTGCTGCGATGGCGGGGATGAAGGTGACAATAGATAGGATATTGTCCATTAGTTTGCGCCTCCGCCGATCGACATCCAGGTGACAAGAGCGGCGATGCCCAAAACCATCCAGAAGGCGTAAGTAAAGATGTAACCCGTCTGAGCTTTGCCTGCGAGGCGGGTGAAGAAGGGCACCACGCCCATCGAAACCCCGTTCAGGAAGCCATCAATCGTGTTGCCGTCACCGCGTTTCCACAGGAACCGACCCAGCGCAACGGTAGGTTTGACAAAGATCGCGTCGTAGATCTCGTCAAAGTACCACTTGTTCTTGAGAAACAGGTACAGCGGCCGCTGGTTCGCCGCCAGACGTGCGGGCAACGACGTGTTCACGATGTAGAACCAATAGGCGACGACAAAACCCAGCAGCATGGCAACAAAAGGCGATACTTTGACCCATTTCGGAGCCTCATGCGCATCGTTCAGGACATTGTTGTCAGGTGCCATATACAGCGCGCCTTCGCCCGGCTCACCGCCAAAACTGGCATGCTTTTTGTCCGCCTTGTAGTCACCCTCGCCTTTATCAGCCTTCGCGTCGAATTGGTCGTCATCTGCCTTGGCCTCACCATGAGATGCGTCTGCGGCAACTTCGCCATGACCGCCGGTCTCTTCCGCCAGCGGAATACCGTAGAACTTGGCCACTTTATCGGTGTAGCCGAAGAACTGGTTGTACCACAGCATCCCCGAGAATACCGCGCCCAGAGACAGTACCCCCAACGGGACCAGCATGACCATCGGACTTTCATGCGCGTGCTCATGCGTATGCTTGTCGCCACGCGGCTCGCCATAGAAGGTCAGGAATATCAGACGCCAGCTGTAGAATGAGGTGAACACCGCTGCGATTACCAACATCCAGAAGGCATAACCTGTGCCACCTACAAAGGCGCTTTCGATGATGGCATCCTTCGACAGGAACCCGGCGAATCCAAACGTGGTCAGCGGGATGCCCACACCGGTAATGGCCAGCGTGCCGATCATCATCGCCCAGAACGTATAGGGGATTTTCTTCCGCAGACCGCCGTACTCGGTCATCTCCTGCTCATGATGCATCGCATGGATCACTGAACCGGCACCAAGGAACAGCAGCGCCTTGAAGAACGCGTGCGTCAGCAGATGGAACATCGCGGCTGAGTACATGCCAACGCCGGCGGCGACAAACATGTAACCCAATTGCGAACAGGTCGAATACGCAATGACCCGCTTGATATCGGTCTGCACCAAGCCCACGGTTGCTGCGAAAAACGCAGTCGAAGCGCCAAGGAAGGCTATGAACCCGGTGGCCCCCGGTGCGAACTCCATCAGCGGCGACATACGGCAGACCAGGAACACACCTGCGGTAACCATGGTCGCAGCGTGGATCAGCGCGGACACAGGGGTCGGACCTTCCATCGCATCCGGCAGCCAGGTGTGTAGTATCAACTGCGCCGATTTACCCATCGCGCCAATGAACAGCAGAACACAGATCACCTCGATCGCAGTCCACTCACCCCAGAGGAAGCTCAGTTTTTCCTCCGCCAATGCCGGGGCCGACGCGAATATGTCTGAGAAATTGATGCTGTCGGTCAGGAAGAACAGCGCGAAGATCCCCAGCGCAAAGCCGAAATCGCCCACTCGGTTCACGATGAACGCTTTCATCGCCGCTGCATTGGCGCTGGGCTTGCGATAATAAAACCCGATCAGCAGGTACGAGGCGACACCCACGCCTTCCCAGCCAAAGAACATCTGAACCAGATTGTCCGCCGTCACCAGCATCAGCATGGCGAAGGTGAAGAACGACAGATAGGCAAAGAAACGCGGCTTATAGCTTTCGCCTTCACGCCATTGCGGGTCGTGATCCATGTAGCCGAACGAATACAAGTGAACCAGCGCCGAAACGGTCGTCACCACGATCAGCATGATCGCCGTCAGACGGTCCAGACGAATGGCCCAGCTTGTCGACAGCGAACCACTTTCGATCCAGCGCATGATCTCGATCTGCTGGGTGTGGCCGTCAAATGAGAGGAAGACGATCCAGCTGAGCAGGCAGGCCAGAAACAGCAGGCCCGTTGCGGTCCACATGGCGGCTTTCTCACCAATGAAGCGCCAGCCAAAACCGCAGATCAACGCACCCACGAGCGGGGCAAAGAGGATGGTGGTTTCCATATTCTCTTACCCCTTCATCATATTGACGTCTTCAACCGCGATGGTGCCACGGTTGCGGAAGAAGCAGACCAGAATGGCAAGACCAATCGCCGCCTCAGCCGCCGCAACTGTCAACACGAACAGCGTAAAGACCTGCCCGACCAGATCGCCGAGGAAACTAGAGAACGCCACGAGGTTGATATTCACCGCCAGCAGCATCAACTCGATGCTCATCAGCAGGATGATGACGTTCTTGCGGTTCAGGAAGAGACCGAAAATGCCGATGACGAACAGCGTCGCCGCGACCGTAAGATAGTGTTCAAGTCCGATCATCGTCTCAAAGTCCCTGCCCCGGTTTCACGTCCTTCAACTCCATCGCTTTGGCCGGGTCGCGCATCATCTGGCCGATGATGTCCTGACGCTTGATGTCCTGACGGTGGCGCAGTGTCAGCACAATGGCACCGATCATGGCCACCAGCAGGATCAGGCCCGCCAGTTGGAACAGAAGGAAGTATTGATCGTATAGAATGACGCCGAGCGCCTCAGTGTTGTGGCGGTCGCTCGGTACCGGCTGCGCCAGATTGGCGGCGGCACCCTGCGCGCTGTCCCATGCTCCGATGGCCATGACGAACTGCATCAGGATCACCAATCCGATCAAAAGCGCCAGCGGCATGTAGCGCGCCATCTCGGCCTTCAGCTCGGCAAAGTCCACATCCAGCATCATCACCACGAAGAGGAACAGAACCGCGACCGCGCCGACGTAAACGATAATCAGCAGCATCGCCACGAACTCGGCCCCCAGCAGCACGAACAGGCCCGCCGAGGACAGAAAGGACAGGATCAGCCACAGCACCGAATGCACCGGCTGGCGGCTGATCACCGTGAACAGCCCGCCGGTGATGGCGCTGATGGCAAACAGATAGAAGGCAAAGACGGTCATTGATCCTCATCCTCGTTATCACCCATGACCTCTTGCGCCAGATCGAGCGCACGGGTCATGGCCGGGATGCCGGCAAAGACCGACATCTGACCGATCGTTTCCACGATCTCTTGTTTTTTGGCGCCAGCCTCAAGCGCGTGGCGCACGGTCTGACGCACCGCCGAGTCCGCCTGAGCGCCCTGACAGGTCAGCCCGGCCAGCGTCAGCAGAAGGCGCGTTTTGGCGTCCAGCCCGTCCTTGTTGACGGTATTGCCGAACATCATCTCCATGACCTCTTTCGGCATGGTCGGCCACAGCGCCTCGAACCCTTTGGGCGAGAAATTTTCCATCGCCGGGTTCATCGCCTTGGCCATGTCCTGAGCTTGCTTCATCATCAGCTCGAACGGATTTGTCGGACTGTCACTCATCTGTACGGCGCGTCCATTTCCAGATTGCGAGCGATTTCGGCTTCCCAGCGTTCGCCATTATCCAGCAGTTTCTGCTTGTCGTAGAACAACTCTTCCCGGGTTTCGGTGGCGAATTCGAAATTCGGGCCCTCGACGATGGCATCAACCGGACATGCCTCCTGGCAGAAACCGCAATAGATGCATTTGGTCATGTCGATGTCATAGCGCGTGGTGCGGCGGCTTCCGTCTTCGCGCGGCTCGGCATCGATGGTGATGGCTTGTGCAGGGCAGATCGCTTCGCACAGTTTGCAGGCGATGCAGCGTTCCTCACCGTTCGGATAACGGCGCAGGGCATGTTCACCCCGGAACCGCGGGGACAAGGGCCCCTTTTCATGCGGGTAGTTCACGGTCGCTTTTGGGGCGAAGAAGTATTTCAAGCCCAATTTCATTCCGACCCAGAAGTCCTGCAGCAGGAAATACTTGGCGGCGCGGGTGTAGTCGATTTGAGTCATATCAGCCTCCTACGCTCCAACGGGCAAACGCGCCCCAGAACCAGTCGAATTTCGCCGCGAAGGCCACGAAGACGACCCAGACGAGGCTGAACGGCAAGAACACTTTCCAACCCAGGCGCATCAACTGATCATAGCGGTAGCGGGGTGTGATCGCCTTGACCATCGCGAAGATGAAGAAGAAGAACGCCATCTTGGCAACCATCCACAATACGCCGTCAGGCAGGCCTGGGATCGGGGACAGCCAACCGCCAAAGAACAGCAGTGTGGTCAGAGCACACATCAGGAAGATGGCGATGTATTCACCGGCCATGAAAAGCAGGAAAGGCGTGGCCGAGTATTCGACCTGATAGCCTGCAACCAGTTCCGATTCCGCCTCGGGCAGATCGAAGGGTGGCCGGTTGGTTTCAGCCAATGCCGAGATGAAAAATAGGAACACCATCGGGAAATGCGGCAGCCAGTACCAGCTGAAGAACCCGAACGAGCCATCCTGTGCGCGGACGATATCACCAAAGTTCATCGAACCGGTCGAGATGATGATGCCGATGATGATCAGACCGATGGATACCTCGTATGATATCATCTGCGCGGCAGAGCGCAGCGACCCAAGGAATGGATACTTTGAATTCGACGCCCAACCACCCATAATCACGCCATAAACCTCAAGCGATGAGACTGCGAAGACATAGAGGATGGCGACGTTGATGTCCGACAGGACCCAGCCATCGTTGAACGGGATCACCGCCCAGGCGATCATCGCAAGGACAAAACTGGTCAATGGTGCGAGGATAAACACCGTACGGTCGGCACCTGCGGGAATGACGACCTCTTTCACCACATATTTCAGTGCGTCCGCCACCGATTGCAGCAGGCCGTATACGCCGACAACATTGGGGCCGCGACGCATCTGGACGGCGGCCCAGATCTTGCGGTCGCCGTAAACGAGGAACAACAGCGAGATCATCACGAACGCAACAACAGCAAGCACTTGCGCCAGAATGATGATAGCTATTCCGCCTGGGGTGTTAAAGAAGTCAGCCATTGGTCCTCACACCGTGGGTATTTTGGTTTCCGCGTGCGATGCAAAGGCCAGATGCCTGCGCAATCTGCGGCTGGGTCGGCGCGTTGGTGTAAACAGCATCTGCCGTCTGTACGCCACCCTTAATCTTCAATTTCACACGCAAATCTGGCGCGGCTATCTGCCACCCGGGCACCGCGTACGTCTGCGATATGAAACGTTTCTGGTTCATTCAGCCGCAATCTTCTCAGTCTTGCGGGTCTGCGCCTGTGCCGATAGTTCGGCCATCAATTGCGAGGCGCGGGCAATCGGGTTGGTCAGGTAGAAATCCTTGATTGCATTGCGGAAGCTGGCTTCACCCAATTTTCCGGCTTGTAGCGCCGCTGCTTCATTCTCAATCACCTCATCAATGCGCGCCAGATGCGGAACAGATTCGAGCAAGGAGGTGCGCAACTGAGCCAATGTATCATAGGGCAGAGTAGCCCCCAGCTCGGCAGACAACGCCCTTAGGATTGCCCAGTTTTCCTTGGCCTCTCCCGGTGCAAAGCCTGCGCGCATGGCGAGTTGAGGGCGCCCTTCGGTGTTCACGAACAGACCGTTTTCTTCTGTGTAAGCCGCCCCCGGCAGGATCACATCTGCGCGGTGCGCGCCACGATCGCCGTGACTGCCCTGATAGATCACAAAAGCACCCTCGCCGATCTCGACTTCGTCAGCACCGAGGTTATAGATCACATCGGCCGCGTTGACCGCCTCCATGCCACCTTCGTTGGTTGCATCCACATCCATCGCACCTACGCGCGATGCCGCGGTGTGCAGAACGATCAGCCCACTTTCGGTATTGCTTGCAATGGCTTGCGCGGCGGCCAGAACGGCAGAGCCATCGGCCTCCTGCAGCGCGCCCTGCCCGACGATGACAAGAGAGCGCTTGCCCTTGATCTCATCATCACCACCCATATCAACGATGGTCTGCAGCGCGGCACGGTCGCTGCCTACATGGTGATACTCATAGGTCAGATCGACGGCAGGCCCGACCAGGGCCACCTCGGCGCCGTGTGCCCAGGCCTTGCGGATACGAGCATTCAAAACCGGAGCCTCGTCACGCGGGTTGGTCCCGATCAACAGGATACGTTCAGCCGCATCAATATCTTCGATTGCCGCGGTCCCGGCATAGGCTGCTCGGTTACCCGCAGGCAGTTTGGCGCCGTCGGTGCGGCACTCAACGATACCGCCTTGCCCTTCGATCATCTGTTTCAGCGCATAGATGGCCTCAACCGGAGCCAGATCACCTACGATCCCAGCCGGTTTCTCGGCCCCCTTAAGAACCTCAGCAGCTTTGTTCAGTGCCTCTGGCCATGTGGCAGGACGCAGCTTGCCGTTTTCCCGCACATAAGGCCTGTCCAGTCGCTGACGCCTTAAGCCGTCCCAGACAAAGCGGGTCTTGTCGCTGATCCATTCCTCGTTCACACCGTCATGGTTGCGCGGCAGAAAGCGCATCACTTCACGCCCTTTGGTATCTACACGGATGCTTGAGCCCAAAGCATCCATCACGTCGATACTCTCGGTTTTGTTCAGTTCCCAAGGGCGCGCGGTGAAGGCATATGGCTTCGAGGTCAACGCCCCTACCGGGCACAGATCGATGATGTTGCCCTGCAGGTTCGAATCCAGCGTCTGGTTCAGGTACGAGGTGATCTCGGCATCCTCGCCCCGCCCGGTCTGCCCCATCTGGGTGATCCCGGCGACCTCTGTGGTGAAGCGCACGCAACGGGTACAACTGATGCAGCGAGTCATCGCGGTGCCTACCAGCGGACCAAGGTCCAGATCATCCACGGCACGCTTGGCTTCTTTGAAGCGCGTGCCTGACAGACCATAGGCCATGGCCTGATCCTGCAAGTCACACTCGCCGCCCTGATCGCAGATCGGGCAATCCAGCGGGTGGTTGATCAGCAGAAACTCCATCACCCCTTCGCGGGCCTTCTTGACCATGGGCGAGTTCGTCTTGACCACCGGTGCCTGCCCTTCGGGACCCGGACGCAGATCGCGCACCTGCATCGCGCAGGAGGCCGCCGGTTTCGGCGGGCCGCCCACGACCTCGACCAGACACATCCGGCAGTTCCCGGCAATCGACAGACGCTCGTGATAGCAAAAGCGCGGCACTTCGACCCCGGCCTGCTCGCAGGCCTGGATCAGTGTCATCGCGCCATCGACTTCGATTTCCTGCCCGTCGATATTGACTTTGCGGAGGTCAGACATCGCTAGTTCGCCCTCAAATACACGCCGATGGCGCTGTTTCTTTCAATCTCTTTCCGCCCCAACGTGCAGAAAGAATTGGGATTTTCATAAGACACGCCGTTTTGGGTCAGATACGCCTCACCCTTGGCACGCATCCTGTCTTTCTCGGCATCCGAGTCCACATAGGCGCGGATTTCCTTGTCCGAATATCCCAGTTTGTTCGCCTTGGACCGCAGATCCCACATCACTCCAATCGCCTTAAGTCGACGCCCGCTGATCGACGGACAGTACTCCGAAATCTCATTTGCGATCGCGATGTAGTAGAGTTCGTTGTCGATCTCTTTGACATCCCTCAAGGGTGGTTTGGCTTCGGCCATTACAGGCATCGAAATCGCGCAAATCGCGGCCAGAAGTCGTACAACAGTCATGACATTTCCTTTCGTCTTGGGATTCCCAAGACGGCGGTCAGCCGGGCTGCTATGCAATAACAGCCCATGGGTTTTGCCGTGATATGCGATACGGTGGCTCATGGTCGCTGACAGCTTCCGGCATACGTCAGCTTATCGTTTTCGATCCGTAGATTTTGCGGCTCGGTCTCCGGCCCAACCTTCCATACAATTCTGGACGATCCAAAATTCTGAATGCAGAATTTTGTCGCCTCATAGCGGCCCGCTTCGCGTGCGCCTTCCAATGACTGCGAAACGCCATTCACAGTCACAGTGAAATCGGTAGGTGTCGTCTTCTTATCCACGTGTTTAGCGTTGGCGTTGAAGAAAATGCCGTCAAACGCCACGCGGGTCGCCCTCGATTTCGCTGTACCGCAGGCAGATACAAGTAAGCTTCCCACCAATACCATTGTCATTACGAATACGCGTTTCGCCATCATGACCACTCCTGTTTCGTGGCTGGCGCTTGTGGCATCCGCTGATGCGCAGGAGAAAGCGTATGAATCAACATCCCGTTCACTCCGCCGCGACCTGTACGCAACGATTGTCGCGCCACTTGCTGGCCTGTTTCAATTCTGCCCACCCAAAGGCATGCTCGCTGGGACCTTCCGAGCGCAGCTTTTCCAGACGATCCAGCGCTTCGGCCAAACTGGGGCAATGCCCTTCCCGCACCCACCACATGACAAAATGTTGTTCGCCAAGGATTTCGAACCACTCTTGCCGACGCTCGTAGAACTGTTTGTGGATAGTCCCCCAAACAAATTTCTCAAGGCTGGCGACGTCTTCCCAAACCGTCAGGTTCGCGACGAATTGCGGATCATCCCCGATGCTGTTTTCGGTGTTGCCTGTTCCCGGCTCGCCCGAGCCTTCCATCATCCAGACAAAGCCAGACATCCGCTTGCCAAGCCCGTTGACGCGATCCAGGTTGGCCATGAATTCAGCCACACGCGGATCGTCTGTTGGCGCCAACAAACGGCCGACATTCAACTCGGCCAGATGATATCCTTCGGGCTGGATCAAAACGCGGCCACCAAAGCAATAAGGCCAAGAATGAACATGCAGGCCCATCCAACCACATAAGCAACAGACCGGACCCCGCTATGCGGCTTGCCGATCCCGCGCAGGTGAATCACCAACATAACAACCCGCGCCAGCAGCGCTATTGAGGCCAGCAGGTTCACCCAGAACGGGCTGGCCCCCAACAGGATCGCCGCGACTGTAACAGTCAAAAAGGCAGGCAGTGTTTCTGTGCCGTTCAGATAGGCGCGGTTCAAACGATAGGCCCTGTCCGAATAATCCTGATCCGGAGTTGCCCCCGGTGCCAGCCCCTTGCTCGCCTTTGCAAGCGCCGAGAACGGCGACATGAACAGAACGATCAGGGTAAAGATCACCAAAGCGGCGATCGCGTGGGAATATTCGGCATAGACTTCCATCGATTTTACTCCGCTGCCATCGCACCCATGCGGCCCGATTTCTGGGCCTTGATGCGGTCCTCTATTTCTTCTCGGAAATTGCGGATCAGACCTTGGATCGGCCAGGCCGCCGCATCGCCAAGGGCGCAGATCGTGTGGCCTTCAACCTGTTTGGTGACGTCAAACAGCATGTCGATCTCTTCCAGTTCGGCTTCACCGCGTACAAGACGATCCATCACGCGCATCATCCAACCGGTACCTTCGCGACACGGCGTACACTGGCCGCAGCTTTCGTGCTTGTAGAACTTCGACAACCGCCAGATTGCCTTGATGATGTCGGTGGACCTGTCCATCACGATGACCGCTGCCGTGCCCAGACCCGAGCCCAGTTCTCCGCGCAGATAGTCAAAATCCATGATCGCGTCGCGCATGTTCTCACCGCGCACGCATGGCACCGAAGACCCGCCGGGTATTACCGCCAGCAGATTGTCCCAGCCGCCACGAATGCCGCCGCAATGGGTTTCAATCAGCTCTTCGAAGGAGATCGACATCGCCTCTTCGACGACACAGGGGTTGTTCACATGGCCCGAGATCGCAAACAGCTTGGTGCCCGCGTTGTTCTGACGGCCAAAGCCTGCGAACCAGTCGGCACCACGCCGCAGAATCGTGGGCACAACGGCAATCGATTCCACATTGTTCACCGTGGTCGGGCAACCATAAAGACCCGCACCCGCCGGAAACGGAGGCTTCATGCGCGGCATACCCTTCTTGCCCTCAAGGCTTTCGATCAGAGCAGTTTCCTCGCCGCAGATATAAGCCCCAGCGCCGTGATGCAGGAACAGGTCGAAATCCCAGCCGGAACCAGCAGCATTCTTCCCGAGCAGACCCGCGTCATAGGCTTCGTCAATCGCGGCCTGCAGAGCCTCACGCTCGCGGATGTATTCGCCGCGCAGGTAGATGTAGCAAGTATGCGCGTTCATTGCGAAAGACGCGATCAGGCACCCCTCGATCAGCGTGTGCGGATCATGACGCATAATCTCGCGGTCTTTGCACGTCCCGGGTTCGGATTCATCCGCGTTCACCACCAGATAAGCCGGGCGACCATCGCTTTCCTTGGGCATGAAAGACCATTTCAGACCGGTCGGGAAACCCGCACCACCACGGCCGCGCAGACCTGAATCCTTCATCGTCTGGATGATCCAGTCACGGCCCTTTTCAATCAGGCCAGCGGTGCCGTCCCAATGCCCCCGGGCCTGCGCGCCTTTCAAAGTGCGCTCGTGCATCCCGTAGATGTTGGTAAAGATCCTGTCCTGATCCTTCAGCATCGCTCAGTTACCTTTGGCTGTCCTGACGCATGCGCCAGAGTTGAAAAATGTTGACGCCCGCATAGATGAAACCTGCCAGAGCGGCAAAATCAAACAGCAGCGCATAGCGTGCGGTCAAGCCCAGCGCCGGGCCGATGAACAAATTCATGGCCAGCCAAATCACCATCGTCACGGCGATGACGATGCCGATATGTCGGCCCTTGCGGGCTATGGCCAGTTCCTTGTCTTTATCCATATCGTCCTGATGCCCCGAACGGGCACCCATCTAGTCCTCGTAAGTGCCGTCTTCCTTGGCACGTTTGGCGAACTCGGTCTTTTCACCTGAAGCCAATTTCGCGGCTTGTTCGATCCACCCGTCCCGCTCGATCCGGCCTTTGAATTTCAGCCGTGCATCCACCCAGGCCACTTGCTCGGGTGTCCAGGCAGCGATCTGGTTATAGTGGTAAAAGCCCAACTCGTTCAGAGTCTCTTCCAGCTTTGGACCCACGCCCTTCAGCATCTTCAGATCATCGGGCTCGCCATCCCGCGCACTGCTCAGCGTTTCCGGCTGATCCTCTTTCGACGCTTTCGCCTCAGCGGCCTGTTTCACCGCTGGCTTCGCCGGGGCCGGCGCTTTGGGCGGCTTCGGCGCGGCCTTGGTCGCCGTCGCTTTTCCATCCTTGCCCAGCCACGGGGTCAGGATTGGAACCTCGGTCCCATCGATGCGCTTGACTGTATCGCCCAGATCGCTCGCAAGCTGCACGCTTGCGTTGTACTGCGTTCTGCCGCTGTCATACTCTGTCAAGCTGGTCAGGCCTTTCAAAGGTTCCGCCGCGTAGCGCCCGTTCTGAGGACCCGGAGTCGGCACTTTGCCTGCCACCAGATCATCGAGAATCTTGCCAAAGCTCTCGGTCGTCAGGTCTTCGTAGTAATCCTTGCCGATCTGAGCCATCGGCGCGTTGGTGCAGGACCCGAGGCATTCCACCTCTTCCCAACTCAGCTTACCATCAGCGGACAGTTCATGCGGCTTGGTCGCGATCTTTTCCTTGCAGACCGCAATCAGATCCTCGGCCCCGCAGATCATGCAGGAGGTCGTGCCGCACACCTGAATATGCGCCACCGATCCAACCGGCTGCAGCTGGAACATGAAGTAGAAAGACGCAACCTCCAGCACGCGGATGTAGGCCATACCCAGCATGTCGGCGACAGATTCAATCGCCGGACGGCTCAGCCATCCCTCCTGCTCCTGCGCGCGCCACAGCAGCGGGATCACTGCACTGGCCTGACGGCCTTCGGGGTATTTAGTCATCTGCGCTTCGGCCCATTGCTGGTTGGCAGCAGTGAAGGCAAAGCTTTCGGGTTGTTCGGGGTGAAGACGGCGGAGCATTAGCGGTCAATCTCTCCAAATACGACGTCCATGGTGCCGATGATGGCAGCAACATCGGCCAGTTGGTGGCCCTTGGCGACGTGGTCCATGGCTTGAAGGTGCAGGAACCCCGGGGCGCGCAGTTTGGCGCGATAGGGTTTGTTGGTTCCGTCGGCGACCAGATAGACGCCGAACTCGCCCTTGGGGGCTTCGACGGCGGCGTAGACCTCGCCCGCAGGGACGTGAAAGCCTTCGGTATAGAGCTTGAAGTGATGGATCAGGCTCTCCATCGAGGTCTTCATGTCCGAGCGTTTCGGCGGGGTGATCTTGCCACGGGCCAGAACGTCGCCTGGGCAGTCGCGGATTTTGGCGATGGCCTGACGGATGATCAGCAGCGACTGGCGCATCTCTTCCATGCGCACCAGATAGCGGTCATAGCAATCGCCGTTCTTGCCGACCGGGATCTGAAACTCGAACTCGTCATAGCATTCATAGGGCTGCGCGCGACGCAGGTCCCATGCAAGGCCCGAGCCACGGACCATCACGCCCGAGAAGCCGTATTTCTGGATGTCATCTTCGGTCACTACGCCAATATCGGCGTTACGCTGTTTGAAGATGCGGTTTTCGGTCAGCAGACCGTCAATATCATCGAGAACGGCGGGAAACTCGTGGCTCCAAGCCTCGATATCGTCCAGCAGTTCCGGCGGCAGGTCCTGATGCACGCCTCCGGGGCGGAAATAGGCGGCGTGCAGACGGGCACCGCAGGCACGCTCGTAGAACACCATCAGCTTTTCGCGCTCTTCAAAGCCCCAAAGCGGAGGGGTCAGCGCTCCCACGTCCATGGCTTGAGTGGTCACGTTCAGCAGGTGGTTAAGAATACGACCGATCTCGGAATACAAAACGCGGATCAGCGAACCTCGGCGCGGCACTTCCACACCGGTCAGCTTTTCGATGGCCAGACACCACGCATGTTCCTGGTTCATCGGCGCCACGTAATCCAGACGGTCGAAATACGGCAGGTTCTGCAGATACGTCCGGCTTTCCATCAGCTTTTCGGTACCACGGTGCAGCAGGCCGATATGCGGATCACAACGCTCGACAATCTCGCCGTCTAGCTCAAGCACAAGACGCAGAACTCCGTGCGCCGCAGGGTGTTGCGGGCCGAAGTTGATGTTGAAGTTGCGGATCTTCTGTTCCCCGCTCAGCGCGTCCGTGCTGCCGTCATCGTATCTTGAGCCGTCCATCAACGCCCTCGTTTCTTTTTCGCTTCGGCCCGGACCCGGACCTTTTCCGCCTCAGCCGCCTTGGTAGCGGCCCCGGCCAGCAGAACCCCAAGCGCCCCCAACGCAATCAGTTCCCCCAGACCCATCAGCGGCGCTCCATCTCTTGCAGTTTCATGGCCATGATCCAGATCAGGACTAGCGTTCCAATTGGGATGACGCAGGCGACAACCCAGTATTTCTCGATCCCGAAATGCGGTAGCAGTTTCAGCATCGGGATGATCGTGGCAACCGTGACGGCAATCCAGATCAGGAACTCCATGACTTACGACTCCTGTTTTTCATCCCCCGGAAGAATGTAGTTCGCACCTTCCCACGGGGACATGAAATCAAATTGACGGTATTCCTGAACCAATGAGACCGGTTCGTAGACCACGCGCTTTTGCGCTTCGTCATAGCGGACTTCAGTATAGCCAGTGGTCGGGAAATCCTTGCGCAGCGGATAGCCGCGGAAACCATAATCCGTAAGGATGCGTCGCAAGTCTGGATGACCCGAGAACAGGATGCCGAACATGTCGAACACCTCGCGCTCGAACCAATTGGCAGAGGGGTGCACGTCCACGATTGAAGGCACCATGTCATCTTCTCGGATCGAGACTCGCAAGCGAATGCGCTGGTTCTGATACATTGACAGGAAGTGGTAGACCACATCGAACCGCTTGGCCCGTTCGGGGTAGTCGACGCCGGTGATGTCAACCAGGGTCGAGAACTGGCAGGTCCGGTCACTTTTGAGAAACTCAATGAATTCCACCAGATTCGAAGGAGCCACATCGACGTTCAGCTCACCATGGGTCACATCCCAGGACAGAACGCAATCGGTCCGTTTCAATTCCAGTTGCGCGCCGAGTTCTTTGAGTGCTTCGCTCATCTGCCCTCTCCCTTAGCGTACAATCGTGCCGGTGCGGCGGATTTTGCGTTGTAGCTGCATCAGTCCGTACAGAAGCGCCTCAGCGGTTGGCGGGCAGCCGGGCACGTAGATGTCCACCGGAACAACCCGATCACATCCACGAACGACCGAATAAGAATAGTGATAGTACCCACCGCCATTCGCGCAGGAGCCCATCGAGATCACATAGCGCGGCTCGGGCATCTGGTCATAAACCTTGCGCAGCGCCGGAGCCATCTTGTTGGTCAGCGTTCCAGCGACGATCATCACATCAGACTGGCGCGGAGACGCACGAGGCGCGATGCCGAACCGTTCCGCGTCATACCGTGGCATCGAGGTGTGCATCATCTCTACCGCGCAGCAGGCCAGACCAAAGGTCATCCAGTGCAAGGATCCGGTCCGCGCCCAGTTGATGATGTCCTCGGTCGAGGTCAGCAGAAATCCCTTGTCCTGCAGTTCTGCGTTCAGGGCCTGGGTGGCGACTTCCTTGTCGACGCCGGCGGTGTTTGCGCCCGTCATCACTCCCATTCCAGGGCCCCTTTCTTCCATTCATAGGCAAAGCCGATGGTCAGCACCGCCAGAAACACCATCATCGACCAGAACCCAACATCGCTGATGTCTTTGAAGCCAACGGCCCAGGGGAACAGGAAGGCGATTTCCAGATCAAAGATGATGAAGAGAATCGCGACCAGATAGAATCGGACATCAAACTTCATTCGCGCATCGTCGAAGGCGTTGAAACCACATTCATAGGCGCTGACCTTTTCGGGGTCGGGATTGCGGACAGCCAGGACCACAGCAGCCAGAATCAGTACGATTCCAAGGCCTACGGCAACGGCCAGAAACACCAGAATCGGGAGGTACTCCCGCAGCAGGTCTTCCACGTATAGCTCCTTTCCTGCGCAAGTCCCGAAAGGGTGCGCCGTCAATTGGCAATTTGACTGGACATTCTCTATCCCTGTGGGGTCAGAGGGTCAACCGAACAGAAACGCGCAGGTCGGCATTGTTACAATCATCCAGCGGGCTATTGCGGAGAACACTTCTGGAACAAAGTGATCGGCTAAACCTAACTAATCCATGCAGGTTTTCGTTTGTCGAAAAAGGCGCCGATTCCCTCTTGCGCCTCATCAGTTTCCCAACGCGCGACAAGCTGTCGAATGGTATGGTCAATCACCGCGTCATCAATTCGCGGCCCCAGTGACTGGATCAGCTGCTTGGCCGAAGACACCGCACCGGGTGCACAGGACAGATAGGGAAGCACTTCAGCTTCGACCGCGTCAGCCAACGCCACAGCGGGCACCGCGCGGGTCAACAGGCCCAGTTCGACCGCTTCCGCCGCTTCGAACAGGCGGGCAGACATAAAGACGCGCCGCGAACGTGCTTCGCCCATTCGGGCAATGACATAGGGTCCAATCGTCGCCGGGATCAGGCCAAGCCGCGTTTCGGTCAGACCCATCTTCAGGCTTTCCACGCCGATCGCCACATCGCAGACCGAGGCCATCCCAACACCACCACCAAACGCGTTTCCCTGCAACGCGCCGATCAAGGGTTTGGGCAGCGTATTTAAGGCATTCAGCATCTCAGCCAGCTTGCGCGCTTCGGCAAAACGCGTCTCGGGATCGGCAGCCATCTGCGCCTGCATCCAACCCAGATCTCCCCCGGCGCAAAAGCTCTTGCCCGAGGCGGCCAGAACCACCACCCGCACCGCATCATCATTTGCCAATTGCCCAGCGGCCTGGGTTAGCTCTGCAATCATCTGCGCCGACAGTGCGTTGTGCTTCTCGGGTCGATCCAGCGTCAGAGTGGCCACGCCACGCGCGTCTGTGTTCAGCGTAATGGTCTCGAACATATCTTATTCCGCCCGCATTGCCCGCGCCATGCGCGCCGCCTGTTCCAGAACCGGCACATCCAGACCGGTCTCATATCCCAACCGTTCCAGATGTGCGGTCACGGCTTCGGTTGCGACATTACCGGCCGCACCCGGCGCATAAGGGCAACCACCCAGCCCGCCCACGGCGGTATCAAATACCCGCACACCCAAGGCAAGCGAAGCGTCTATGTTGTCGATTGCCCGCCCGTTGGTATCATGAAAATGTCCTGCAAGCCGGGTAACCGGCACTCGTTCGCGCACGGCCAGCAGCATATGAGCAATCTTGTCCGGTGTTCCCTGCCCAATTGTGTCCCCCAGCGAAATCTCATAGCAGCCATGGGCAAACAGCGCGTCCGCCACCTCGGCCACCTTCTCGGGTGGGGTCGGGCCGTCATAGGGACAGTCGGTCACGCACGAGACATAGCCCCGGACGGGCAGATCAATATGTCGTGCCGCTTCAAGAATGGGCACAAACCGTTCGATGGATTCGGCAATCGTCGCGTTTATGTTCGCTTTCGAGAATCCCTCGGACGCCGAAGCAAACACAGCGATCTCATCTGCCTTGGCTGCCAACGCGTCCTCATACCCGCGCATATTCGGCGTCAGCGCAGCGTACCGCACGCCTTCGGTCCGTGTGATTCCAGCCATAACTTCACCGCTGCCCGCCATTTGCGGGACCCATTTCGGTGAGACAAAACTGGCAACTTCGATCCGGTTGAAACCGGCCCGGCTGAGGCAATCGACCAAGGCGACCTTCTCGGCCACCGGGATCTCGCGCTGTTCGTTCTGCAGGCCGTCGCGTGGCCCGACCTCGAATATTTCGACCCGTTCTTTCATCAGCGCATCCCTTCCCGGTTTCTTATCGTTTCAATTGCGGATGGCCCGACTTTGCCACGCAATCCACGGGCCGAACAGATCAATCCTCGGCCAACCGAACCAACGCCGCACCTGCCTCGACCTGTGCCCCCGCTTCGGCCAGCACTTCTGCAACCACGCCATCGCGGGCGGCTAATAGAGAATGCTCCATCTTCATGGCTTCCAGAATGGCCAGCCGGTCGCCCTCTTTCACCTCCTGCCCCGCCGAGGCGAAAACGGCCTTGACCAGCCCGGGCATCGGCGCCTCGATCACGTTGGTGTCACCTGCAGCACTGGCATCGCGGTCCAGAGGGTCAATGACCTCAAATACCTGCCCATAGTCGTCGAATACAGTGACCTGTGACCCGGCCATGACAACATTGGGCATGGGTGTCCCATCGATGGTCCAGCCAGCGCCACGCCGCCGCGCAACAAGCTGCACACCTTCGATCTCCCAAATCTGCCGATCCGGGCCTTCGACCTGGACATCCAGATCAACAACCTCTCCGTCCCGCAGTAACTGCACAGCGCGATGTAACGGTGCCCATAGCGTAAAGCCCGTTTCAGAGACCGTCTCGGCCAGACCCAACGCCGTCATCGCCGCAGCCACGGCTGATGCGTTGCTTGCACCAGCTTCCTGCACCAGATCATCAAGATCCCGCCCGATCAGCCCGGTATCCACGTCGCCCGACGCAAACCCGCTGTGCCGCGTCAGAGCACCAAGGAAGGCGAGATTTGTGACAGTCCCGGCGACCTCGGTCTGGCGCAAGGTCCGGTGGAGATTTTCCAAAGCGACCGCGCGTGTCGGGCCATGCACCACGACCTTGGCGATCATAGGGTCGTACCATGGGCTGATCGTATCCCCGGCGCGCACGCCACTGTCGGCACGGCAGCCTTCCGGGAACTGTAGATGAGTCAGCGTACCCGTCGCAGGCAGAAAGCCTTTGGGCACATCTTCGGCATAAAGCCTCGCCTCAAAGGAATGCCCGCGGATCGACAAATCGCCCTGCCGCTTCGGCAGGCTTTCACCCGCTGCTACGCGCAACTGCCATTCGACCAGATCGACGCCGGTAATGGCCTCGGTCACCGGGTGCTCGACTTGCAGGCGCGTGTTCATCTCCATAAACCAGAACCGATCCGGGCGTAGCCCGTCCGAGGCATCGACGATGAACTCAACCGTCCCTGCGCCCTTGTATCCAATCGCCTCAGCCGCACGCACGCCCGCCTGCCCCATCGCCTCACGCATCTCGGCAGTCATTCCAGGGGCTGGGGCCTCTTCGATCACTTTCTGATGTCGCCGCTGCAACGAGCAGTCGCGTTCAAACAGATGCACCGCATGGGTGCCATCGCCGAACACCTGCACCTCGATATGGCGGGGCTTGGCGACGAATTTCTCGACAAGTACAGCATCGTTACCGAACGCCGTCTTTGCCTCACCGCGCGCGCTGTCCAATGCAGCCGAGAACTCCTCGGGCGCCTCGACCAGCCGCATCCCCTTGCCACCACCACCTGCAACGGCCTTGATCAAAACGGGATACCCGATGGTATCTGCCGCGCCAGCCAGATGTTCAGGGTCCTGATTGTCGCCATGATAGCCGGGGACGACGGGAACTCCTGCGTCCTCCATCAATACCTTGGCTGCATCCTTAAGGCCCATCTTGCGGATCGCGTCCGCCGATGGCCCGATGAAGGTCAGACCTGCAGCCTCGACTGCATCCACAAAATCCGGGTTTTCGGACAAGAACCCATAACCAGGATGGATCGCCTGCGCTCCTGTATCCAGCGCCGCCTGAATGATCACATCACCCTTCAGATAGCTTTCGGCTGGGGCCGCGCCACCAATATGCACCGCTTCATCCGCCATCTGCGCATGCTTGGCCGATGCATCAGCATCCGAATACACAGCCACACAAGATACGCCCATCTTCTGAGCAGTTTCCATGACTCGGCAGGCGATCTCGCCGCGGTTGGCAATCAGGATTTTGTTAAACATAGCTTACCCCTTAACCGCCAGATCTTCGACAAGGCGGAAGCGTTCGCACAGCAATTCCATCTCGGGATCGAACCCGCCATTGCGTTCGAAATACCGGCGATGATCCTCGCGCCATCCCTCAAGCGTTTCATTCTCACCCTCGGCCAACGCAAAGTCTTCGGTCACATCGCAATATCGGCAGGTCGAGACCTCGACCGTTTCGATCACCAAAGCGGGGCGATCATCCCATTCCAGCGCAATATCCTGACGCCCAACGACCGGGGTATCAGCACTGCCTTCTGGGTAGTCTCGCAAAGCACCACATGTCGCCGTTTTTCGGCCTAATCTTACCAACGCCAGCAGCTCGGCGCTTAGCGATGCGCTGTCTCCAAACTTGAAGGTCTGCGCGCCCGGGTAGCGGGCCATTGCTTCATTCAATGAAACGCTCATCTTACATCCTGAACACGCCGAAACGTGTCTCCTCAATCGGGGCGTTAAGTGCGGCACTCAGCGACAATGCCAACACATCGCGCGATTTGCGCGGGTCGATGATGCCGTCATCCCACAACCGCGCCGACGCGTAGAGCGGGTGGGATTGTTCTTCGAACATGTCCAGCGTCGGGCGCTTGAATTCAGCTTCTTCCTCAGCCGACCATGTGCCGCCCTGTCGTTCGATCCCGTCGCGTTTGACAGTCGCTAGGACACCTGCAGCTTGCTCGCCCCCCATCACTGAGATACGCGAATTCGGCCAAGTCCACAGGAACCGAGGCTGATAGGCGCGTCCTGCCATGCCGTAGTTTCCAGCTCCGAAGGACCCTCCGACAAGCATTGTGATCTTTGGAACGCTCGTCGTCGCCACCGCCGTCACCATCTTGGCCCCGTGCCGCGCGATGCCTTCGTTTTCGTATTTGCGGCCGACCATGAAGCCGGTGATGTTCTGCAGGAAGACCAGCGGGGTTTTGCGCTGCGAGCACAGTTCGACAAAATGCGCACCCTTCTGCGCGGCCTCAGAAAACAACACACCGTTGTTGGCAATGATCCCGACCGGGCAGCCTTTGACATGGGCAAAACCGGTCACCAGCGTCTCACCAAATCGCGGTTTGAACTCGTCGAACCGAGAGCCATCGACCAGCCGCGCAATCACCTCGCGGATGTCATAGGGCGTCCGCAGATCGGCCGGAACTACGCCCAAAATTTCCTCGGGATCATAGGCAGGCTCTTCCGGTGTTTCGAACTGTAGGCTAGGCTTCAGCACGGCACCCCCCAACGACCCGACGGCCCGCCGAGCCAGGGCCAACGCATGCGCATCGTCCTCGGCCAGATAATCCGCCACGCCGGACAGGCGCGTATGCACATCGCCACCACCCAGATCTTCGGCTGTCACAACCTCCCCCGTCGCGGCCTTGACCAGAGGCGGCCCAGCCAGAAAGATCGTGCCCTGTTCTTTTACGATGATCGTCACGTCGGACATCGCAGGCACATAGGCCCCGCCCGCCGTACACGAGCCCATCACGACGGCTATCTGAGCGATCCCCTTCGCGCTCATCCGCGCCTGATTATAGAAGATGCGGCCAAAATGATCGCGGTCGGGGAAAACCTCATCCTGATTAGGCAGGTTCGCGCCGCCGCTATCGACCAGATAGATGCAGGGTAGATGGTTTTCCTCGGCAATCTCCTGCGCGCGGAGGTGTTTCTTGACCGTCAGCGGATAATATGTGCCGCCTTTCACAGTGGCGTCGTTGCACACCACCATGACCTCGCGCCCCTGCACCCGGCCAATCCCCGCGATCACCCCGGCACAGGGCGCGGCATCTCCATACATCCCATGTGCCGCCGTCGCGCCGATTTCCAAGAACGGAGAACCCGGATCGAGCAGGTTCGCCAACCGACGACGCGGCAGCATCTTGCCCCGCGATTCATGCCGCGCCCGCGATTTTTCACCGCCACCCATGCGGGCCTCTTCGGCGGCATCCGCAATATGTGCCAGCGCATCCAGATGTGCGGCTCGGTTCGCCTTAAACCCCTCAGAGGTTGGTATGGCTTTGGATTTTATTTTCATTCCATCTTCCCCAAGTCGCGCAATTCCACAGCGCGTTCAGCGGTTTCGGTCAGCAGGCAATTTGCGGCAACAATCGAGCGTATCGTTCCATCAGACCATATGCCGTAGGCCAGAGCACATTCAGCATCCCGAAACCCGATCCATGCGCGTTGAGCATCTCGCAACTGGTCCGAAAGTTCGGAACTTTGTTCAGCCAGTTCTGCTCGACGCAATTTATATTGTTCGTTTAGAAATGAATCCCAAATTTGGGTTTCGGCTTGAATACACTCGGTGATGCCAAGGGTTGTTTCATTTCCCGGTATCGTTTGGCAGGCATTGGCAGCTGCGCCGAGACATGATGACATGCTATCGCCCTGCTGCGTCTGAGAAAAACATTGTTGAATATACGACTGGTCTACCCAAGCTCCCTGAGCGGAAACAAGCGATGGTACTAGCATCGCAGCAAGTGCAATTCGCATCATGTAATTGCCTCCCCTGCAGCCCGCGCCTTCAATTCCTTCCGGATCACCTTTCCCGTCACCGTCATCGGCAACTCTTCCAGAAACGCCACTTCGCGCGGATAGGAATACTGCGCCAGACGGTCCTTGACCCAGTCCTGCAACTCAGCGCCCGACGCCTCAGCCCCCGGCTTCAACACCACATAGGCCTTCACGATCTCGGTCCGCAGCTCATCGGGCTTGCCGACCACGCCCACCGTTGCCACTGCCGGGTGGGTCAGCAGGCAATCCTCGATCTCAGCCGGGCCAATCCGGTATCCTGCCGAGGTGATCACGTCATCATCGCGACCGACAAAGCGCAAATAGTCCCCTTCCCACACGCCACGGTCACCGGTGATCAGCCAATCACCTCGGAATTTCTCAGCCGTTGCTTGCGGATTATTCCAGTATTCCAGCAGCATTGAGGCCGAACCGCGCCGGATGGCAACATCGCCTTCCTCCGTCGTCGGTTGGCCATGATCGTCAATTGCCGCCACCTCATGACCCGGCACCGGTTTACCGATACAGCCGGGGCGAACGGGGAAGTCCTCGGCGCAGGAGGATACGACCATGTTACACTCGGTCTGGCCATAAAACTCGTTGATCGTCAGACCAAACGCCTGCTGGCCCCAAGCCAACATCTCAGCGCCCAAAGGCTCGCCCCCAGACGCCACCGACCGCAATCCCGGTATCGACTGATCCGCAGCTTTGAGCATCCGTAAAGCCGTCGGCGGAAAGAAGACGTTCCGCACCCCTGCCCGCGCGATCACATCGGCGCAGGCCTGTGGGGTGAATTTGTCCAACCGCGTGGCGACCACCGGAACGCCCAGCGCAAGCCCGGGCATCAGAACGTCGAACAAGCCGCCGATCCACGCCCAGTCTGCTGGCGTCCACAGGCAATCCCCTTCACGCAGGTGGTTGTGGCTGATCGAGACGCCCGGCAGGTGGCCCAGCAGCACACGATGACCATGCAGCGCACCCTTGGGGCTGCCAGTAGTGCCGGACGTGTAGATTAGGACTGCCGGATCCTCGGGGCCGGTATCAGCAAAGGGCACCGGTTGCCCTTCCTGCCTAATCTCATCAACCAAAAGCGGTTGGGCCAATTCACCCAGTAACGCAGACCCTTCCGCATCGGTCAAAACGATCCGCGCACCTGCATCTCTGACACGCGACGCCAGCGCATCGTGCTTGAACAGCTTGAACAGCGGCACCGAAATCGCGCCGATCTTCCAGATCGCCAGATGCGCGGCGGCACACCACGGCGACTGGCTGAGCAAGACGCCAACCCGGTCTCCTGGCTGGACCCGAGCTATCAACGCGCGAGCGATGCCATCAACCATAAGCTCCAGTTCGCCAAATGTTACCACGCTCGGATCGCCCCGGGTCAGATCCAGCAAAGCAACCCGATCGGATTGTTGCGACAGGCATTGCTGCGCCATGTTCAGCCGATCAGGCATCGCCCAGCTTTGGTCGCCGCGCAAACCCGGTATGCGCTCAGCGGGATGCATGCTGATTTTCCCTTATTTCATTAGCGGTTGCAGCTAGCCTCCCCGCTTCAGCAATTTCCGGAGTTTGATGCAGATCAGAGCATTTCTGCGCCGCGGCATCCAAAACATCGGCATCAACGCAAGCAAAGGCACGAATATGACAAAGAAACTCGCCGCTTTGACCCTTTCTACCGCACTTGTCGCTCTGGCTGCCCCAGCCTTCGCCCAATCCCAGGGCGATTGGACAGTCGGTGTTGGTGTCGGCTATCTGGACCCCAAATCCGACAATGGGACTCTGGCCGGGTTCGACGCCGAAATCGACTCGGACACCCGTCCGATTTTCACCGTCGAATACTTCGTTCAGGACAATCTTGGGATCGAGCTCTTGGCCTCGACCCCCTACAAGCATGACATCACTCTCGGTGGCAGCGTTGACGCGGGCAGCGTCAAGCATCTTCCGCCTACTCTGTCGCTGAACTATCACTTCCCGACCAATAGCGCGTGGAAGCCCTATGTCGGCGCCGGTCTGAACTACACCATCTTCTTCGAGGAAGACTCGCCTTTGGGCGATCTCGATCTGGACAACTCCTTCGGCGTTTCTCTGCAGGCCGGTCTGGATTACATGGTCACGGAAAAAGGCGCGGTGCGTCTGAACGTGCGCTGGTTCGACATCGACTCGGACGTCAAACTTGACGGCAACGACATCGGCACCTCCGAAATCGACCCGTTCCTGATTGGCCTGTCCTACGTTCATCGTTTCTGATCCAATCGCAAAAAGCCCCGTGGTTCAATGAACTGCGGGGTTTTCCGTCACAACATCTCGTTCATCATTTCGCGCCCAATCAGCATGCGGCGGATTTCGCTGGTGCCCGCGCCGATCTCCATCAGCTTTGCATCTCGGAAAATCCGGCTGACCGGCGAATCCGACAGGAATCCGGCACCACCCAACGCCTGAACGGCTTGATGCGCCTGCACCATCGCCTGTTCCGAGGCATATAGGCAGCACGCCGCAGCATCCTGACGGGTTACATCCCCGCGGTCGCATGCTTTGGCAACTTCGTAGACATAGGCCCGCGCCGAATTCATTGCTGTGTACATATCCGCGATCTTGCCTTGCATGAGCTGGAAGCTCCCGATCGGTTTTCCGAACTGCTTACGCTCGGCCAGATAGGGCATCACTTCATCCAAGCAGGCGGCCATGATCCCAGTTCCAATTCCCGCTAGAACCACACGCTCATAGTCCAGACCGGACATCAGAACGGCTACACCCCGCCCTTCTTCGCCCAGAACATTCTCGAACGGCACTTCAACATCTTCAAAGATCAACTCAGCGGTGTTCGAGCCGCGCATGCCAAGCTTGTCGAAATGAGGCGAAGTCGAAAACCCGGTCATCTCTTTCTCGATCAGAAAAGCCGTGATCCCCTTTGACCCGGCGTCCGGATCGGTCTTGGCATAGACGACCAGAGTGTCTGCATCCGGCCCGTTAGTGATCCAGTATTTGTTGCCATTCAGCCGATAGTGATCGTTTCGCTTTTCAGCACGTAGCTTCATGGAAACCACATCCGACCCAGCCGAGGGCTCGGACATAGCCAACGCCCCGACATGCTCACCCGAAATCAGACGGGGCAGATATTTTTGCTTCTGCTCATCCGTTCCGTTCAGCTTGATCTGGTTCACGCACAAGTTCGAATGCGCCCCATAGGACAAAGATACCGAGGCCGAGGCGCGCGCCACTTCCTCAACTGCCACCGTATGCGCCAGATAGGACATACCGGCCCCGCCATATTCTTCAGGGACTGTGACGCCCAACAAGCCAAGCTCACCCATTTCTTTCCACAGCTCATTCGGAAAGGCATTGGACGCGTCGATCTCGGCCGCCATCGGCTTGACCCGCTCCTGAGCCCAGCGGTGCACCATCTCACGCAGGGCGTTCACGTCCTCGCCCAGATCGAATTGCATTGTGGCCATAAACATGCAGGGCTCCTCCGATTGCATTAATGAACAAGCGTTCAATAATCAGATAGCAGCGTTTCCTCCTCGGGTCAATGACGACACGCAGGCCAACGCAAAACGCCGCCCGGCAAGGGGCGGCGTTTTCAGATAAATCGAGCGTGCGTTGAAAGCGCGCTCCGCTGGACTATGACTGATAGACAGCGCTGACTTCAGCCCGGATAATGCGCGCAATCTGGGCACAATCTTCCAGCGAAAAGGTCAGTGGAACGCGCATATCCATGATCCCTGCCAATATCCGATCACTGACCGGCATCGGGGCGCTGTCGGTATAACGCCAACTGTCATAGCGTGAGGTAAAGCCCGACGGTTCAGCCCCCCCGAACCACTTCAGTTCGACCCCGCGCGCGGCGCAACGCTGGATTACCTCGGCAATGCGCTCGGGTGTCCAGTCCAGCAACAGGAATTGTATCGATGAACCGACATAGGTCTCAGCATCAGGCCGCTCCACCATCGTCAAACCCGGCGTTTCATGCAGGCCATGCTCAATCTCAACATAGCGTTCATTCCAACGCTGTACCTGCCGATCAAGATCACGCAACTGCGGACGTAAGATCGCTGCACGCAAATTATCCATCCGACCCGAGACATTGGGGGTTGTGTACTTGATCTGCTCGAACACTTCCGGCCCAGGCGCGGCCAGATGGCGTTCATAAAGCATGTAAGACCCGGACAACATCGTAGCCTTGGCGGCCAGTTCCGGATCATCCGTGATCAGCAACCCGCCCTCGCCCGAATTGACATGTTTATAGGTCTGGCACGAGTAACATCCGATGGCCCCCTGCCGCCCAGACAGCTGCCCGCGCCAGGCGGCACCCATGGTATGGGCGCAATCTTCGATCACGATCACACCCGCCGCATCACACATCTGCATCAGGCGATCCATATCGCACAGATGCCCTCGCATGTGACTAAGCATTAGTACTTTCGCCTGATCCAGCTTGACCTCAAGATCATCCAGATCGATGGTCAGGGCTTCGGTCACACCAACGAAGACCGGCTTTGCGCTTACCGACGCAATCGCCCCCGGCACCGGCGCCAGAGTGAACGCGTTGGTTAGAACCGGATCGCCCGGCTTGACCCCCACCGCACGCAACGCAGTGGCCAGAGCGTAGCCACCCGACGAGACCGCCAGACAGTATTTCGCCCCCATCTGGGCGGCGAATTCCTGCTCCAACAAAGCCGTCTCGCTCAACTCGCCAGGGGCAACATTGTAGCGGTGCAAACGACCATGGCGCAAAACGGCCAAGGCGGCCTTGATCGCCTCTTCGGGAATGGGTTCTTGCTGGGTGAAATTACCTGTGAATGTCTCAGTCATGAATCCGTTTTTATGCTGAGTGTTTAGCGGGTCAAGGGATCAGGCCGCCGCTCCGATCAAATCGGAGACCAGTTTCGGTAAATCATCAAAATGATGCAACAACGCCTCGGGCTCCAGCGCAGCCATCTCATCGCCCGACGGGCCGAATGTCACCAGTACCGACGGCACTCCTGCAGCCCGCGCCGTATTTCGGTCGGTATCTGAGTCGCCGACCAATACACAGTGGTCAGGGTGCCCTCCCGCGCGACGCGCTGCTTCGCGTAACGGTTCAGGGTCGGGTTTCCGCACCGGTAATGTGTCTGCACCGATCAGTGAAGCAAAGTGATCACGGACACCCATCCGGGTCAGCAGCAAATCAGCCAGGCCTTCGGGCTTGTTGGTGCAAATCCCCACGCCATAACCTGCATCTTTCAGTGTTTCGACGGCTTCAAGCGCACCGGGATAGAAATAGGTATGCGTATCGATCGCCTGCCCATAGACGTCCAAAAAGACCGGATAATAGGCTTCGACAACATCCGCATCATAGGCGCCGACCCGCTTCAATCCATGGGACAACATCAAGCGTGCACCGCGTACCGATACCGCCGCATCAAGCTCGGGCGACAGAACATCCCCATGACCCATCTCGCGAAAACAATGGTTTGCAGCGGCCAGCAAATCACCAGATGTATCCGCCAAAGTTCCATCCAGATCAAAGATTACCGTTCGCATGCTCACCTCCTGAACCGGCGGGATTCCGCCATGTCGTGTTGCAAACGGCAATCTTCTTTGATGGCTGAACCGCTTGCGCCTTTGCCCACAGCGGATAAAACGGGCGGCGACAAAACAAAAGAGAAAACGATTTCATGAGCACTGCCCTTGTCATTCTTGCCGCCGGAAAAGGCACAAGGATGAACTCTGATATTCCCAAAGTCCTGCATCCGATCGCTCAGGCCCCAATGCTGGTTCACGCCATGCGCGCCGGTGCTGTCCTGTCGCCCGAGCGCACGGTGATTGTTACCGGCCACGGTGCGGAAGCAGTCGCGCGTGTGGCTGAAGCCGAAGATGAAAACGCCAGCATTGCGGTGCAGGAAGAACAACTTGGCACCGCCCACGCGGTTGCGCAGGCGCGTGCAGCGCTGGAGGGCTTTCAAGGGGATGTGGTCGTCCTCTATGGTGACACCCCGTTTCTACAGCCCGACACCCTGCAGCGGATGATCGAAGCGCGCGCAAAAAACGATCTGGTCATTCTTGGATTCGAAGCTGCAGACCCCGCCCGTTATGGCCGCCTTGTGATGAACGGGGACGCCCTAGAGCGGATCGTCGAATTCAAGGATGCCACAGATGAAGAGCGCACTATAACCTTCTGTAACTCAGGACTTTTGGCATGCGATTCCGAGACCTTGTTCTCACTGATCGATGCAGTTGGCAATGATAACGCTTCGGGTGAATACTATCTGACCGACGTAGTCGAGATCGCCCGCCGCCAAGGGCTGTCCGTAACTGCGGTTGCCTGCGACGAAGCTCAGACGCTGGGCATCAATTCGCGCACTGACCTGGCGGCGGCTGATGCGGTGTTTCAGGTGCAAGCACGGTCTGCATTGCTGGATCTGGGGGTCACTCTGATGGCCCCTGAAACCGTGTATCTGGCCGCAGATACCGTCATTGGCCGCGACACCGTCATTGAACCCAATGTGGTTTTCGGCCCCGGAGTGACCGTGGAAAGCGGCGCAACGATCCGGGCGTTTTCACATCTCGAAGGCTGCCATGTTAGCCGAGGTTCGGTGGTCGGACCCTATGCCCGGCTGCGTCCGGGTACAGAGCTGGCTGAAAACGCCAAAATTGGCAACTTTGTCGAGATCAAAAATGCCGAAATCGCCGAAGGCGCAAAGGTGAATCACCTTAGCTATATCGGCGACGCTTCGGTCGGGGCGGCGACCAATATCGGCGCGGGAACCATCACATGTAACTATGATGGCGTGATGAAGCATAAAACAACCATCGGGGAAAACGTGTTCATTGGATCGAACACGATGCTGGTGGCCCCGGTCACTCTGGGTGATGGCGCGATGACCGCCACGGGGACCGTAGTGACCAAGGATATTGAGCCAGACGCATTGGCCGTAGCGCGTTCCAAGCAGGAAAACAAACCCGGCTATGCGCGTAAATTGTTTGAAATGTTGAAGGCGAAGAAGGCTCGCCGCGACAAAGGAGCCTGAGTTATGTGTGGAATTGTTGGTGTTCTGGGCAGTCACGAAGCTGCCCCTATCCTGGTCGAAGCACTGAAGCGGCTTGAGTATCGCGGTTATGACAGCGCCGGTATTGCGACCGTGAACGATGGCGCTTTGGGCCGCCGACGGGCCGTCGGCAAGTTGGTGAACCTAAGCGACCTTCTGGTTCATAACCCCCTTCCAGGTAAATCCGGTATCGGTCACACACGCTGGGCCACCCATGGTGCCCCATCGGTTAACAATGCACATCCGCACAAGGCCGGGCCTGTCGCCGTAGTGCACAACGGCATCGTTGAAAACTATCGTGAACTGCGGGCCGAACTGGCCGAGAATGGGGTCGGTTTCGTGACGGATACCGACACTGAAACCGTTGCCCTGATGACGGAACGCTACATGTCCGAAGGGCTGTCTCCGGTCGACGCCGCGTTTAAAACCATTGATCGACTCAAAGGTGCATTTGCGCTCGCCTTTCTGTTCGACGGTCAAGAAGACCTGATTGTCGCAGCGCGCAAGGGTTCACCCCTGGCAATTGGTCACGGCGACGGTGAGATGTTTGTCGGGTCTGACGCAATCGCTCTGGCGCCTTTGACTGATCGTATTACATACCTTGAGGAAGGGGACCGTGCGGTTCTGACCCGCACGTCGCTTGAGATTCGAACCGAATCGGGAGAGCTTGCCAACCGCGAAATTCGGCAAATTCAAATCGATCAGACCCGTGCCGACAAAGGCGGCCACAAGCATTATATGGCCAAGGAAATTGCCGAACAGCCTGTTGTGGTGGCCGAAGCCATCCGCTCGTATCTTCCGACCGGAGGCGATCAGGTCGTATTGCCCGGTGACGGTCTGGATTTCACCAAGCTGGACCGTCTGACCATGGTGGCTTGCGGCACCGCATTCTATGCCTGCCTGACGGCGAAATACTGGTTCGAGCAGCTGGCCAAGATGCCGGTTGAAGTCGATATCGCCAGCGAGTTCCGCTATCGCGAACCTCCCATCTCTGACCGGACGTTGGCGCTGTTCGTAAGCCAGTCGGGCGAAACCGCCGACACGCTTGCTGCCCTGCGCTATTGCGAAGGCAAGGCAGACAAGATCGTCTCGGTCGTCAATGTCGCGGAAAGCTCGATTGCGCGCGAAAGCGATGTGGCGCTGCCGATCCATGCGGGTGTTGAGATCGGTGTTGCCTCGACCAAGGCGTTCACCTGTCAGCTTAGCGTGTTGCTGATGCTTGCCCTCAGGGCCGCTGCAGATCGAGGCACGCTGACCGATGAAGAGATCGCGGATCACGCGGCCGCCCTTCGCGGGTTGCCGACTGTGCTGAATGCTGCGCTGGATCAGAACGACGCTATTCGCCAATCCGCCCAGCGCCTGTCTGAGGCGCGCGACGTGCTGTTCCTGGGCCGCGGCCTCATGTACCCGCTAGCCATGGAAGGTGCGCTGAAGCTCAAGGAAATCAGCTACATCCACGCCGAAGGTTATGCGTCGGGTGAGCTGAAACACGGCCCCATCGCCCTGATCGACAAGCATATGCCGGTTGTTGTCATGGCCCCGCGTGATGCCGTGTTCGACAAAACAGTGTCGAATATGCAGGAGGTGATGGCGCGCAAGGGCAAGGTTATCCTTGTCTCCGACGATGATGGAATCTCTGAGGCTGAAGATGGTGTTTGGAGCACGATCCGTATGCCGCATGTCCACACCAGCCTTGCCCCGATCCTCTATTCGGTGCCTGCGCAGCTGCTGGCCTATCATACGGCTGTGGCCAAAGGCACAGATGTGGATCAGCCCCGCAATCTGGCAAAATCCGTCACGGTCGAGTGACCGGTCATGCAAGCCTATCTGGATCAGATCAAAGCACATGCCGATCCTGAGCGCGCAGAACAGGTGGCGGCCTACCACAAGGTAGACCGCCACTATCTGGGCGTTCCGAACCCGGTTCTGAACGATCTGACCAAGGCGTGGCGACGCGAACTTGAAGTCGCTGACCGCATCGCCATCGCCGACAGTTTGTGGCAGACCAACATTCACGAGGCACGGGTCGCGGCCGCAAAGCTGCTGACCCAAGCCCGCATCCGACCGGATGACGCGGTGTGGGATCTGTTGCAAAGCTGGCTGCCGGATTTCGATGCCTGGGCCGTGGCAGATCATGCCTGTATGGCGATGCAAAAGCGCCTTTCGGCTGATCCAACCCGGCTGGATCAGGTCGAACGTTGGACCACGTCGGGCCACATGTGGACCAAACGCGCCGCGCTGGTCGCCACCTTGCCCTGGACCAAACAGAACCATCCCAAACCGGAAGACCTGGCATGCCGCGACCGTATACTCGGCTGGGCTGCCACGTATGTCTCCGATCGGGAATGGTTTATCCAGAAAGCCATCGCATGGTGGCTGCGCGAATTGTCAAAGCATGATCCAGAGCGCGTAGTCGCGTTTCTGGAAACGCACGGCGCAAACATGAAACCCTTTGCCCGCAAAGAGGCTGGGAAGTACCTGCGCGCTCAGTCGGAATAGACTTCCAGTTCCACCAACTCGTCATATGGCACCAACAGCGCGCGCATGGCTTCAAGCGACAGCCGTCCGCCACCGCCTTCGGGGCCTGGCGCAGGAATAAGCGTGACATAGGCCTGCGCCCCCGTGCGCGGCACAACCACGCGACCGTTGATTTCAGTCTGAACCAGCGGCGTCTGCAACCAACGCCCCGGTGTGTTGGGATCGCCCAGACCGGCAACCGTTGTTTTGGCCCCGGACCATCCGGCGGCGGCCACAGGCTCAGGGGTTACCTCCTCCGCCTCTGCTGCAACGGGTTCCGCCGCCGTCTCGCTGGGTGAACTCCCAAACACCCGATCCGTCGTGGACCGAACGGCATCGCAACCGGCAACAAGGGTAACAGCTAAAATCAAAGCATATTTCATAGGACGAAACCTAAAGACCTGCGCCTATCTGTACCAGCCCAAAACGCAGATGGCACTTGCCGCGAACCTGCCTCCGCTTTACCTATGAGCCATGACAGCTCCGCTTATCGACCCGTTTGCCCGCGCCATCACCTATCTTCGCGTCTCCGTCACGGATCGCTGCGATTTCCGCTGCGTATACTGCATGTCCGAAGATATGAAGTTCCTGCCCAAAAAGGACCTTCTGACTCTGGAAGAACTGGACCGCATGTGCACGACATTCGTCAATTTGGGCGTCGAGAAGCTGCGCATCACCGGAGGGGAGCCACTGGTACGTCGGAATATCATGTCATTCTTCAACAGCATGACCCGGCATCTGGACAGCGGCGCATTGAAAGAGCTGACACTGACAACCAACGGATCTCAGCTGCACCGCTTTGCGGATGATCTTTACGCAGCGGGCGCGCGGCGCGTGAATGTATCGCTGGATACGCTGGACGAGGACAAATTTGCCAAGGTGACCCGATGGGGCCGTCTGAAACAGGTGCTGAACGGCATTGACGCAGCGCAGAAGGCTGGCCTGCGGATCAAGATCAATGCTGTCGCTCTGAAAGGGTTCAACGAGCCCGAATTGCCAAAGATCACCGAATGGTGCGCCGAGCGTGATATGGACCTGACCTGGATCGAGGTCATGCCCATGGGTGATATAGGCAACGAAGACCGGCTGGATCAGTATTGGTCGCTCAAGGACGTCCGCAAGGAATACCAGAACCACTATACGGTCACTGATCTGACCGAACGGACAGGTGGTCCGGCGCGGTATGTCCGGCTTGAAGAGACGGGACAGAAGATCGGATTCATAACCCCGCTCAGCCACAATTTCTGCGAAAGCTGCAACCGCGTGCGCCTGACCTGCACCGGTGAGATCTACATGTGCCTTGGTCAAGAAGACATGGCCGATTTGCGCGCGCCCTTGCGCGATTATCCCGACACCGAGAAACCGCTGGAAGACGCGATCCGTGCGGCCATCAACCTCAAGCCCAAGGGCCATGATTTCGACTATTCCCGGCAGGCCGTGGACGGCCAGATGAGCCGTCACATGAGTCATACGGGCGGCTGAGATGCCCGGCACACCCGCGCAGCCAACGCTGCTGTACAAACTGTACTGCGGCCTCATTTCAATTGCCGAACCCTTGGTATGGCGAAAAGTCCGCAGCAAACTACAGACGGCAGGTGTTCCCGAAAATCGCCAGCAAGAACGGCTGGGCCATGCCAGCTTGCCACGTCCGGATGGGCAGTTGATCTGGTTTCACGCGGCGAGTGTGGGTGAAAGCCTATCGGTTCTGAGCCTGATCAACCGTTTGGGGCAGCGCCTGCCGGAAGCTGAGTTTATCATCACCTCGGGCACCCCGACCTCGGCCGCGCTGATTGCCAAGCGCTTGCCTGCGCGGACGCGCCACCAGTATCCGCCATTGGACAGCGCCGCTCCGGTGCGCAAGTTTCTGGACCACTGGAAACCCGATGCAGGCATCTTTGTAGAAAGTGAAATCTGGCCCCGCCTGATCGTAGAGGCCGCCAATCGCGGCACGTCACTGGCGCTCTTGAATGCCCGGCTATCTGACAAATCAGTGGACAGTTGGAATAAGCGCCCCAATACTGCGCGCTTCATTCTGGATCATTTCAAGGTATTTCTGACCCAGAACGACAAAACCGCCGCCAATCTGATCGCAATTGGTGCAGACGCGGATCGCGTACAGCCCGGCACCAACCTCAAGGCCATGTCTGACCCCTTGCCCGTGGTTCAGGACATCCTGACCAATACCCAGGCGCAGATAAATGGTCGCCCGCTGTGGATTGCCAGTTCGACCCATGCAGGCGAAGAGGAGGCCGTATTGGCAGCCCACAAAGCGTTGCTGCGGCGCTGGCCTGACTTGCTACTGCTGCTGATCCCGCGCCATCCAGAACGCCGGGATGAGGTCTTGAAGCTAGCCAGCGATGCAGGGCTATCCACCGCTCAACGTAGCGCTGATCAGATAATAACAGCAGACACACAGGTCTATGTCGCGGATACATTGGGGGAAACCGGAACCTGGTACGCCCTCTGCCCCATTGTTTTCCTGGGGGGATCGCTGAAAGAGATCGGCGGCCATAACCCCTTTGAACCAGTTCAGGCGGGGGCTGCGGTGATCACCGGTCCCGGCTATTTCAACTTCGCCGAAACCTTTGAGCCGCTCATCAAATCGGGCGGCGCCGTCCGGATCAATTCGGCCAACGCGCTATCAGATGCCGTTGCTCTCTGGCTATCAGATGCCTCTGAACTGCACACCGCACGAATGGCGGCCAACGCCTGCGTGAAAACACAGAAATCTGCGTTGGATGCAGTAATCGACACGCTCTGCGCTCGCCTCTCCCTCGGCTGACAAAACACACTGATCCGTCTTCATCTGGCTAAAAATATCTCGGGGGTGTGGGGGCAGAGCCCCCACCCTTCCCATCAAGCAGCAGGCATCCGCTGCTCAACAATCTCGGCCCACCAACTACACCCGGCAGGAATAGCCTCGTCGTTGAAATTATACTCAGGATGATGAACCATGGCCGTATCTCCATTGCCCACCAGAATATAAGCCCCCGGACGCTCTTCGAGCATAAAGGCAAAATCCTCACCCCCCATGACAAGGGGCGCCTCGTCACAGCTGCCCGAGACCGATTTCGCCACCTCGGCCGCGAAATCGGTCTGCTCGTCACTGTTCACCATCACCGGATAGCCACGAATATAGGTCACATCCGCCGTGCCACCAAAGGTCGCTGCAACTCCTGCGCAAATCTCGTTGATCCGTTTCTCGGCAAGATCGCGCATCTCTTTGCTCATGGTGCGTACGGTGCCTTTGATCTGCACCGTTTGCGGGATCACGTTGAACGCCTTCGAAGAAGTCTCGAACGACGTCACCGATACCACCACCTGATCAATCGGATCAGCATTACGCGAGGCAATCGTCTGCAGCGCCAGAACCGCCTGCGCCGTCATCACGGTTGTATCCACGGTCTCCTGCGGTTTCGCGGCGTGGCCACCGCGTCCTTCAAAGGTGATGTCGAACTGATCGGTCGCGGCAAAGAACGAACCCGGACGGATCGAGAAACTGCCGACCGGACGGCCCGGCCAGTTGTGCATGCCGTAGACTTCCTGAATATTCCAGCGCGCCATCATGCCGTCTTCGCACATTTCGCGACCACCGCCGCCACCTTCTTCAGCGGGCTGGAAGATGACCACTACAGTGCCGTCAAAATTACGCGTTTCCGAAAGGTATTTCGCCGCCCCGAGCAGCATCGCCGTATGTCCATCATGGCCACAAGCATGCATCGCCCCATCGGTTTTCGAGGCGTAATTCAACCCCGTCGCCTCGTGAATCGGCAGCGCATCCATATCAGCACGCAGACCGATGACTTTGCCACTCGAGTCTGATTTGCCCTTGATCACACCGACAACCCCGGTGCGACCGATCCCGGTAACGACCTCGTCGCAGCCGAACTCTTTCAGTTTGTCCGCGACCAAAGCACTGGTGCGGTGGGTTTCAAACAGAATCTCGGGGTTTTCATGAATATCCCGTCGCCATTCGGTGATTTCGGCCTGCAATTCGGCAAAGCGATTCTTAACTGGCATGTCTTCTCTCTCCTAATTCAAGCCGCCGGCATCCGGCGCTCGACCATTTCGGCAAACCATGAGCATCCCATCGGGATGATCTCATCGTTGAAATTGTATTCAGGGTGGTGCAGCCCGGCGCTGTCGCCATTGCCCAGCACGATGAAGGCCCCGGGGCGTTCTTCCAGCATGAACGAGAAATCCTCGCCCCCCATCACCATCGGCGCTTCATCACAGCTGCCACCTACGGAAATGGCGGCCTCAGCGGCAAATTCCGTCTGTTCTTCGGCGTTGATCGTCACCGGAACTCCACGCGTGTAGGAGACTTTGACAGTGCCACCGAAGGTTTCAGCAATACCCTCAGCCACCTCGCTTAGCCGCGTCTCGATCAGGTCGCGCATTTCGTTCGAATGCGTTCGTACAGTACCGCGCACCTGCGCCGATTGAGGGATCACATTGAACGCTTTGGATGAGGTCTCGACCGAAGTCACAGACAGAACCGCCTGTAAAATAGGGTCCGCGTTACGCGACACGATGGTCTGAAGTGCCACGATCAGTTGCGACAACATCACTGTAGTATCAATTGTTTCATGCGGTTTCGCCGCGTGGCCGCCTCGACCTTCCAGATGAATGTCGAACTCATCCGCAGCCGCCAGCAGCGGGCCAGACCGGATCGCGAACTGCCCCGTCGGCACACCTGGCACATTGTGCATGGCATAGACTTCCTGAATGCCGAACCGATCCATCAGACCGTCTTTGCACATCGCCTCGGCCCCATTGCCGCCTTCTTCCGCTGGTTGGAAAATCACAATGGCCGTGCCGTCGAAGTTCCGCGTCTCAGACAAGTATTTCGCCGCGCCCAACACCATCGCCGTATGGCCATCATGGCCACAGGCATGCATGGCGCCATCGGTTTTCGAGGCATAATCAAGGCCCGTCTGCTCCTGCATCGGCAGCGCGTCCATATCGGCACGCAGGCCGATCACACGGCCCTGCGTGTCGGTCTTGCCCTTGATGACGCCAACAACACCGGTGCGGCCAATGCCCGTCACAACCTCATCGCAACCGAACTCTTTCAGCTTTTCAGCCACCAAGGCGCTGGTGCGGTGGGTGTCATAAAGGATCTCAGGATGTTGATGAATATCCCGCCGCCAACCGGTGATTTCTTCGTGCATTTCGGCAAGTCGGTTCTTGATTGGCATCTGATCCTCCCAAATCAGGCGACGGGTAATCGTCGTTCCACCAGCTCGGCAAACCAGCTGCAACCGGCGGGAATGGCGTCGTCATCGAAGTTGTATTCCGGGTGATGGCACATGGCCGTGTCCCCGTTTCCGATAAAGATGTAGGCTCCGGGCCGTTCTTCAAGCATGTAAGCAAAATCTTCTGACGGCATGATTGGATCGGTGCTGTCATTGACCTTGCCTGCCACGGCCTGCGCGGCCTCAGCAGCATAGATGGTTTCATCGTCCGAATTCACCGTCACCGGATAGCCCGGTGTCCACGTCATCTTAGCCGAAGCTCCAAAGGCCGAGGCAGTGTCCTCGGCGATCCGGCGCACGCGTTCTTCAGCGACCTTTCGATATTCTGGGTCAAGTGTGCGAACAGTTCCCCGCAACCGCACCGTATGGGCAATCACATTCGAGGCCACACTATCGGTTTCAAATGTCCCGACGGTCAGCACCACCCTTTTGATAGGGTCCACGGTACGGGACACCACTGATTGCAAAGCTACAACAATGTGCGACGCAATCAGCGTTGTATCTACCGCCTCATGCGGGGCGGCAGCATGACCGCCTTTACCCGTTACAACAATTTCGAATTCATCCGAAGAAGCCAGCAATGCGCCTGGTCGAATGGCAAACTCACCAACCGGCATCCCAGGCATGTTGTGCATGCCATAGACTTCTTGAATACCCCAGCGCTCCATCAGCCCGTCCTGACACATGGCCAGACCACCTGCCCCGCCTTCTTCGGCAGGCTGGAAAATCAACACAACGGTACCGTCAAAATTCCTCGTCTCGGCCAGATACTGCGCGGCGCCCAACAGCATCGAGGTATGACCGTCATGACCACAGGCATGCATCTTACCAGAAACGGTCGAAGCATAGTCCAGTCCCGTCGCCTCTTCTATGGGCAGCGCATCCATGTCGGCACGCAGCCCGATAACACGGCCTAGCGTATCCTGACGTCCCTTGATGACGGCAACCACGCCAGTCTTGCCGATGCCGGGCGTGATCTCATCCACACCGAACTCCTTCAGTCGGTCGACCACAAACCCTACCGTTTCCTCAACATCATACATCAGCTCGGGATGCATATGCAGGTGACGACGCCATTTGGTGATCTCGCCATGCATTTCGGCGAGTCTATTCTTGACCGGCATGTTTGAACTCTCCACTGAGATTCTATTCGCAGAGCCTCTCTACCAGACGCTCCATAAATTTTTGACCTGCGTTAAACTGAGAAATCGTAATAAACTCATTCGGCTGATGCGCCTGCGCGATGTCTCCCGGGCCGCAGATCACGGCGGAATAGCCTGCTTCCTGAAACTGCCCCGCCTCGGTGCCGTAGCTGACCACATGTGTTGCGTTGTCACCGGTGAGCGTGCGCACAAGTGTCTCGGCCTCGCCATCTTTTTCGGGCACAAGACCGGGGATCGAGAAATGTTCGGACAGTTCGATCCGGGCTTCCGGATGTACCGCTTGCATTTGGGTCTCGACCTCTCGAACCTTCTCAAAATAAGCTTTCTGCCAGACCGCTTTTTCATCGTCCGGAACGGTGCGGAAATCCATCATGAACCGGCAATCCTTGGCGGTGATGTTATGCGCGGTCCCGCCTTCGATCATGCCAACATGACAGGTGGTCCAAGGGGGATCGAACACTGCCGCAATGTCCGAAGGCCGCGCCGCCATGTTTTCGGTATTGCGTTGGTTGGCCCAATTGATCAGCGGCGCGGCCTCCATGATCGCATTGACGCCCGTGTGCATGATTGAGCTGTGGACTTCGAATCCCACCACATGCGTGTCAAAGCCAAACCCGCCCTTGTGACCGGTGACCGCCTGCATCATCGACGGCTCACCCACAATCACGGCTGAGCCTTTGGGCAAAACCTCCTGCATCCGGGCGATCATCGGCGGTGCTCCGGTGCAGCCCACCTCTTCATCAAAGCTCAACGCCAGTTGCAGCGGGCGTTTGGTGCCGGCGTGATGCGCCTCAACCAAGGCCCAGATCGCCAGCGCGTCAAAACCCTTCATATCGCAGGTGCCACGCCCGAAATACTTGCCATCCTTCTCGGTCACGACAAATGGATCGGTGTCCCAAGGCTGGCCATCTATGGGAACAACATCTGTGTGACCTGACAGGACAATCGCACCCTCTTCCCACGGGCCGACATGCGCGAACAGAGCCGCCTTATGCGGTTGATCCGGATCAGGCCAACGGTGCGGTTCGATCCCGTGGCTTTGCAGATAATCCTCGACCCAATCCACCAGCGGCAAATTCGTATCGCGACTGACAGTCGGGAATGAGATCAGCTTTGTCATGATCTCCAGCGGAGACAGGCGCTCAGCCATGAGGGTCAATATCCGCTGTCAGTGGTCAATACAAAATGGCCCGGTTCAACCTCGTTGTATTGCGAGGGTTCGGGCGCGTATCCAATCGGATGAATGGGCGACGGGATCGGTTTGAAGTTCAAGTCTTTTTCCGACTTGCGCTTGTTCGGATCAGCAATCGGAACCGCCTTCATCAGCGCCTGCGTATAGGGGTGCTGCGGGTTCTCAAATACCCGCGCCCGCGGACCCAGTTCGACGATGCGTCCCAGATACATTACGCCGACATGATGGCTGACCCGCTCGACCACCGCCATGTCGTGGCTGATGAACAGATAGCTGAGGCCAAGCTCGGATTGCAGTTCCATCATCAGGTTCAGCACTTGCGCCTGAACCGAGACGTCCAACGCCGATACAGCCTCATCCGCGATGATCAGCTTGGGGTTCAGCGCCAGCGCGCGCGCGATCGCAATCCGTTGCCGCTGACCACCCGACATCTCATGCGGGAAGCGGCGCATGAAGCTGCGCGGCAATTGCACCTTGTCGAACAGTTGCGCAACGCGATCCTGCAATTCGGATCCGGACGCGACGCCGTAGTTGCGCATCGGCTCGGCCACCTGATCGACCAGCTGCATCTGCGGATTGAGCGAGGCGAACGGGTCCTGAAAGATCATCTGCATGTCCAGCCGCGCCTTGCGCAGACCGGCCTGATCCAGCTTCATAATGTCGACACCGTCCAGATCGACCTCACCCGCCATCGGCTCGACCAGCCGCAGGATCGAGCGCCCTGCCGATGACTTGCCGCACCCGGATTCGCCCACGAGGCTGAGGGTCTGCCCTCGGTTCAGCGTGAACGAGACATCTTCAACCGCATGCACGTTCGAGATGGTCCGACGCAGCAATCCGCCTTTGACCGCAAAGCGCGTGGTCAGGTTTTTGACCGTCAGCAACACCTCGTTAGTGCCCGGAATGGGCGCGATCTTCTGGCCTTCCTCGCCCAGCAATTTCATCGGCTCGGGCGCGGCTTTACCCTGCATCTCGCCCAGTTTCGGAACTGCCGCCAGCAGAGCCTTGGTGTAATCGTGCTGCGGGTTCTCGAAGATTTCTTTGACGGTGCCTTCCTCGACCTTGTTGCCGCGGAACATGACCACCACGCGGTCCGCCATCTGCGCGACCACCGCCATGTCATGGGTGATGAACATCACCGCTGTTCCGGTCTCGCGCTTGAGACGATCCATCAGCGCCAGAATCTCGGCCTGAATGGTCACATCCAGTGCCGTTGTGGGTTCATCCGCGATCAGCAGGCGTGGCTCGCACGCCATGGCCATGGCGATCACCACGCGCTGACGCATGCCGCCTGAAAGCTCATGCGGATATTGCTTCAGACGCCGTTCTGGCTCGGGGATGCGCACCTGCCTCAGCAGTTCCAATGCGCGTTCCTCGGCCTGCGCCTTGCTCATGTCCTTGTGGATTCGCAACCCTTCGGTCAGTTGCCGACCGACGGTGAACACCGGATTCAGGGCTGTCATCGGCTCCTGAAAGATCATTCCAATCTCATTTCCGCGAATCTGTTTCATCAGATCCTGATCGGCATCGGATAGGTCCATCTCTTCGCCATCGCGACGATCAAATAGCAATTGTCCGCCTGCAATCTCACCACCGCCAAACTCGACCAATCGCATCAGCGACAGCGATGAGACTGACTTGCCCGATCCCGATTCGCCGACGATACAGACGGTTTCACCCGGGTTGACCTCGAACGAGACATCCTCGACGCCCACCACCGGGCCATCCTTAGTTTGAAATTCGACCCGCAGTTTTTTAATCTGGGCAATAGGCTGATCCAGCACGCGCGCTCTCCCCTTGGCGGCTTTTCGGATTGGGTGCCAAACGCTAAGGCGGGCAGATGTGAAAAGTCAAACCGATAGGTCAAATTTCGCACGGCAAGGCTTGCAATTTTCCAAAACTCTGTTTCGATACGCCGCGTAACCGTTCGGGGGAGAGGGCGGAATACACGTGGGCGAGGCAATCGTTTCCGTTTGATTCCATGCTTTTATCCCCTTTGACGGCCACGCCTAATCCGCGGGCATCGCGGAGATAATCGAGACACGTATGTGTCCAACATGGAGTGTATGATGAAAATCAAAACCCTTTTGCTTGGTGCGATTGCAAGCACGGCAATGGCCCCGATGGCCATGGCCGAGCGTGGATCGGACGGCAATGTCAGCATTATTTACTGGCAAGCTCCGTCGATCCTGAACCCGTTCCTGTCGGGTGGCACCAAGGATGTGGAATCTGCCTCGCTAGTGATTGAGCCGCTCGCCCGGTACAATCAAGATGGCGAAATGGTTCCGTTCCTGGCATCTGAAATTCCGACAGTTGCAAATGGTGGCGTCAGCGAAGACCTGACCTCGATCACTTGGAAAATCGCGCCGGGAATCACCTGGTCAGACGGCACGCCATTCACCTCCGCTGATGTTGTGTTCACTGCAAACTATTGCATGGACCCAGAGGGCGGTTGTGCGCAGGTGACCAAATTTGAAGGTGTCACCAATGTCGAAGCTGTCGATGATCTGACCGTCAAAGTCACATTCGATGCGCCGACCCCGTTCCCTTACGGCCCGTTCGTGGGTGGTGAGAGCCCGATCATCCAGGCAGCACAGTTCGCGGATTGCATGGGAGCCAAAGCGCCCGAATGCACCGAGCAGAACTTTAACCCGATCGGCACAGGCCCGTTTGTTGTCACCGAGTTCAAGCCAAATGACGTGATCACTTTCAAGGCCAATGATAACTACCGTGACCCGGCAAAGCCTGCGTTCGCAACGGTGACATTCAAAGGCGGTGGCGATGCAACTGCTGCTGGTCGTGCGGTCATGGAAACCGGCGAATTTGACTATGCCTGGAACTTGCAGCTTGCGCCTGAAGTGATCGCGCAGATGCAGGAAGGCGGCAAAGGTACTCCGGTCGCAGGCTTCGGCCCGCTGGTGGAACGCATCATGCTGAACCAGACCAACCCGTCGCCAGATCTGCCGGAGGGCGAGCGTTCGACTGCAACGCATCCGCACCCGTTCCTGCAGGACCCTGCTGTTTACAAGGCCATGTCGCTGGCCATCGACCGGCCGCTGCTGGTTGAAATCGGCTACGGTCAGGCCGGTAAGGTTACCTGCAACTGGGTACCTGCGCCTGCCGCGGTGAATTCCGACACATTCAGCTGCGATACTCAGGATATAGAAGGTGCCAAGAAGCTTCTGGATGACGCGGGTATCGTTGATTCCGATGGCGATGGCATCCGTGAAAAAGACGGTGTACCGCTGAAGATTGTCTACCAGACCTCTACCAACGCAGTTCGCCAGGACTTCCAGGCGCTGATCAAAGAATGGTGGAGCCAAATCGGTATCGAAACTGAGCTGCGCAACATCAACGCTTCGGTCTTCTTTGGTGGTGATCCGGGTTCGCCTGACACCTTCCAGAAGTTCTATGCCGACGTTGAAATGTATGCCAACACCTTCAACGGCACTGACCCGCAGTCCTATCTGGGCAACGGCCTGTGCGACAAGGCACCCAAGCCTGAAAGCCAGTGGCAGGGCGAGAACATCAGCCGTTTCTGCAACGAAGAGTTCGACAAGCTGCATGGCAAACTGGCCGAAACCGCAGGTGCGGATGAGCGCGCGCAGATCGCGCGTCAGCTGAACGACATCATGGTTGAAAATGGCGGAATGATCCCGCTGGTGCACCGTGGTCGTCTGTCGGCACACGCCAATACGCTGGGTGGCGTTGTCCTGAACGTTTGGGACAGCGAGCTGTGGAACATTGCGGACTGGTACCGCAAGACCGGTTCCTAAGCGTTAATCTTGCAAAACCGCGCCCCGACCCATATCGGGGCGCGGTCATTTGCAGACCACTCCAACAAGAAGACGCATATAAAGGCGCCTCTTAATGCTCAACTTTACCATCAGACGACTGGTGCTGGCCGTTCCCACGCTACTGTTCATCAGCCTCGTCATCTTCCTGCTCCTCGAACTCGCACCCGGCGATCCGATGGCGCAGGTTCCACTTACCGTCCCCCCCGAAGTCAAAGAGAAGATGCGCGAGGCACTGGGCCTCGGTCAGCCGATGCATATCCGGTTCTGGAAATGGATCGTGCAGTTCTTCTGGATCGAACCGCAGGTTCTGGTCGACTCGATCTTTGGTACAACCTTCTCCGAAGGTGACCTGCGCGTGATTTCGTGGCAGACCCGCTCACCCGTCATGGACATCGTCGTTCAGCGCATCCCGCAGACCCTGTGGGTTGTTGGCACCGCTTATGTGGTCGCCATCCTGATCGCTCTGCCCATCGGTATCTATTCGGCTTACCGGCAGTATTCCTGGTTCGACCAGATGGGCACATTCGTGTCGATGGTCGGCTTCTCGGTACCGCCGTTCTTCTCGGGCGTATTGGTGATCGTGATCTTCTCAGTCCAGCTTGGGTGGTTCCCGTCGATCTATGACACTACCCATGTGGTCAATAGCTGGGACAGCTTTGTTGTACAGCTCAAACAGATGATCATGCCGGTCATGGTTCTGGCTCTGCAGATCACCGCACAGCTCAGCCGATTCATGCGCGCCTCGATGCTGGACAACCTTAATCAGGATTATGTCCGCACCGCCCGCGCCAAGGGCCTCAGCGAATACACGGTCGTCATGGTCCACGTCCTGCGCAACTCGATGATCCCTGTGGTCACCGTTATCGCGCTGGGTATTCCGGCCATCTTCGGCGGAGCGATCATTACCGAGCAGGTGTTCAAAGTGAACGGCATCGGCCAGTTGTTGATCGGGGCTATTCAGGCCAATGACTTGCCGATGGTCCAAACCCTGACCTTCATATTTGCCGTGCTGATCGTCCTGTTCAATCTGATCGCCGACGTTCTCTATGGCATTCTGGACCCGAGGATTCGTTATGACTGATCATGATCGTACCGATACACTGGTCCCGGACGAAGGGCTTGCGCCCGCCTCGACAGCGCTGCCAACCACCGATGTGATGGAAGAACTGGCAACCCCACCGCGGAGCCAATGGCGCGATGTCTGGGATCAGTTCAAGACCCACAAAGGCGCGATGATCGGAGCGATTCTGTTCATCTTCATCGTCGCAGGCGTCTATCTGGGCCCATACTTATGGAGCATCGACCCCACTCAGATCGACATCCGTTCGCGCAATCAGGGCCCCAGTTGGGCGCATCCCTTCGGCACCGACCAGTTGGGCCGCGACATCCTAGCTCGCATGATGTCAGGCGGTCAGACATCGGTGTCAGTCGGCATCACCGCGATGCTGTTGGCGCTGTTTCTGGGCTCGTTCATCGGTGTTCTGGCCGGGTTTTTCAAACGGCTGGATGGCCCACTGATGCGCCTGACGGATCTGTTCTTGGCCTTGCCGTTGTTACCGCTGCTGCTGGTCATGATGCTGCTCTTCCGCGAGCCGCTATCTGCCGCCTTCGGGTTAGAGCGTGGAATCTTCATCCTGATCGTCTGCGCCATCGGCATCACCTCATGGATGCCCACAGCGCGGATCGTGCGCGGCGATGTGCTGGCGATCAAAGAGCGTGAATTCGTTCTGGCCGCCCGGTCCATCGGCACCAGCAATGGCCAGATCATCACGCGGCACATCCTGCCGAATGTTCTGTCTCCGATCATGGTGTCGGCCACGCTGGGGATTGCAACTGCGATCATCACCGAAAGCGCGCTTTCCTTCCTCGGCCTCGGATTTCCGCCGGACTTCCCGACATGGGGTCGGCTGCTCTTCGATGGCGTCGACTATCTGCAGCAATACCCCGAGCGCGTGTTCTGGCCCGGACTGGCGATCTCACTAACCGTCCTCAGTGTAAATTATCTGGGTGACGGCCTGCGCGATGCGCTGGATCCACGTATTCGCGGACGTTAAGCGAACTTAGTCGGCGCGCTTCAGCGCGCCGGCCAATACGATGATCAGAACGGCCAGCGGTAAAAGAACTGCAAAGGCAAATCTCAGCGTCATCAACTCGGCCAGAAATCCGATCAGAGGCGGCCCAATCAATAAACCTCCGTATCCCAAAGTCGCGACGCTTGCGATCGCCTGTCCGGGCGGGACATGCGGGTCGTTGGCCGCGCGGCTAAAGGCCAGAGGCATGATTACCGCATAGCCCACTCCCATCAGAGCAAAACCCGCCAAAGCCAATCCTGCCCCTCCCGCCGATACCACGCCAAACACGCCCAGCGCGGCGCAAACGCCGCCAAATCGTGCTGTTGCAACAGGCCCGAAACGCGCGATCACCACCCCGCCCGCAAGCCGGAACGCAACCATTGTGACCGAGAAGACCGCATAGCCCAACGCCGCGATACTCTCAGCCGCACCGGTAACGTCACGCAGGAAAATCGCGCTCCAATCCGCAACAGCCCCCTCGCCCAAAGCGCCGCACAGCGCTGTGAAACCCACAAGGATTAGGGCACCCGACGGCAAAGCGAACACCGATCCAGGTTTCGAAGCCGATCGTTTCGAAGTCCAGCGTACCCAAGACAAAACAAGCGCAAGCGCGACGACAACGCCACCCGCTAGCAGAAAATGTTGCAACACCGACAGCCCCATCTGTACGGCACCGTATCCGCTGAGCGCCCCCAACCCGGCTCCAAGGCTCCACATCGCGTGAAAGGACGACATGACCGGTTTGTCATAGGCCTGTTCGACCTCTGCCGCCCAGGCGTTCATCGCAACATCCATCGAGCCATGGAAAGCTCCGAACACAAACAGAAACGCCGCAAGCGACCAGAACCCGCCGGCGAGAGCCAAAAGGATCAGGGAAAAGGTGTAGAGAACCGCGATCACCCGCGTGATCGCCACCGCCCCAAACTTGTCCGTCAAACGGCCCGTGATCGGAAACGAACAAACGGCCCCTGCTGCCATGAACAGCAAACCAAGCCCTAGCGCCTCGTGCGTCAGATCCAGCCTGTCCCGAACCGCAGGTATGCGCGATGCCCAGATGCCGAACAGCGCACCGTTCAGGATAAACATGGCGGCCACAGCCCGCCACGCCGCAACAATACCGATCACAGGGAATCCTCATAAAATCTGCCAAACGCCACCCGTTCTACAGATCATTCGTCGCCCGGCATAGACCGCTTATTCAATTCGCTTCCGGATCTGGCGCACCCCGAACCAAACGGCAAGGATGACAGGCACGGTCACAATTGCCGTCAGCATCCCTTTGCTAATCCCGGCCTGCGTCAGTGGGTATAGCAAGTAGCTGACCAGAGACACCGCATAGTAGCTGATCGCCACCACAGATAATCCCTCGACTGTGTGCTGCAATCGAAGGGCCAGATCAGCACGCCGGTCCATGCTTTCCAGCAGAGCCTGATTTTGAGCGCTGCGTTCGACATCGACACGGGTACGCAACAGGTCGCCGGCGCGAATAGCCCTGTCGGACAAGGCCTGCAAACGTCGCTCGGTTGATTTCACCGTCCGCATCGCGGGGTCATAACGACGCATCATGAAATCGGCAAAACTCTGACGTCCATTGAATCTTTGTTCACGCAACACTTCGATGCGCTGATTGACAATCGCCTCATAGGCACCCGTGGCGCCGAACCGAAAAGAACACCGTGCCGAAAGTGTCTCAAGCTCGATCGAGGTAGACAGAAGATCCGGCAACAATTCGTCCGGGTGGGCTGTTTCGTCGGACATCTGCCCCATCAGGCGGGTCAATTGACCATCCAGTTCGCCGATGCGCGGCATCAGTTGCTTGACCCTCGCAAATCCCAGCATCGACATTGCCTTGTAGGTCTCAATCTCGCACAGCCGCTGAACGATCCGCCCGGTCCGACGCCGCCCGGTGCCTTCCTTGACAAACATCGCAAGGCGCATATGCCCCGCAGGATCAATTCGGAAATCACAAGCGCAGATCGCGGCATCATCCAGCACCCGCGCCACCGCAAGGCTTTCCGGTTCGAACCACTGAGCCAGCGAAGCCTTTGCCGCCTCATCCCCCTCGTACTCGACGACGCGAATTAAGGCCGATGTCACGCGCTGCCCCGGGCTCGCCATCAACCAATCTGGCGGAAACACCTCAAAGTCTGCCGGATTGAATGCACGTTCACTGACGTTCGGAGTGATCGCGGTATAGGTCACAAACTCGGTATGTTGTTCCCATTTCAGCCAATGACGCCCGATCTGACCCGCGTAGTGAGTGGCTTCTGGCTGAGGGTGCTGCGCGCCGTGGCGATCCAGCAGATTGATCAGGTGGGCCATATCCTCGCCACGATCGCGCGTAACCGCTTCTTTGGGCTTCTTGATCGCCAGAAACACAACCGTGCTGGGCAAGGGTGCAACCGGAAATGGGCGTGCATGCAGTTCATTGGCCAGCGTATAGCGAAGCGGATGATTGTCTATGGGCGTCATGTAAGGCTCCGGTGTATCACCAGCACTATAAGGCAGACCGATACAACATCAATTGTTTATTTATTTCAATTACTTACAAGGATACAACGGTATACAATCCCGCTATCTTATTGATTCGGCTCCCATAGCTCGATGGGATTGCCTTCAGGATCGTGGATGCGGGCGAATTTCCCGACCTCGCTGTCCCACTCCGGGTTCGTCTCGACGGTGATTCCGGCGATCTTTAATTGGTCGATCAACGCGCTCAGGTCATCGACACGAAAATTGATCATCCATTGCTGCTCGGAGCGGCCGAAATACTCGGTGTCCTGCGCAAAGGGTGCGAACACCGTATATCCTTCCCGCTGCTTCCAGGGCACAGGATCGTAGTGATTGACGCCCAAATGCTTCTCATACCAAGCACTCAACGCCTGCGGATCACGGGCCCGAAAGAATATCCCGCCAATTCCATTTACCTTCTGCATGGTCTGCCTCCGACTATCCCGAACACTCGCCAAGTTTAACACAGCCCGCTTGCTTCATATGGCTAAAAAACCTTGAGGGGGTTGGAGGCAAGCCCCCATCTCATCACAAAAGAAAAGGGCGCCCTCAGGCGCCCTTTGCAATCAGATTGTCCCTTCTGATCAATCGATCATGGGCAACAGCTTGTCGAGCGAAGCCTTGGCGTCGCCATAGAACATGCGGGTGTTCTCCTTGAAGAACAGCGGGTTCTCGATGCCCGAATAGCCGGTGCCCTGACCACGCTTGGACACAAACACCTGCTTGGCTTTCCAGCATTCCAACACCGGCATCCCGGCGATGGGGCTGTTCGGGTCTTCCTGCGCCGCAGGGTTCACGATATCGTTCGAGCCAATCACGATGGCCACATCCGTATCCGGGAAGTCGTCGTTGATCTCGTCCATCTCCAGAACAATGTCATACGGCACCTTCGCCTCGGCCAGCAGCACGTTCATGTGGCCCGGCAGACGACCGGCAACGGGGTGGATCGCAAAGCGCACGTTCTTGCCCTTGGCGCGCAGCTTGCGGACCAGCTCGGACACCGACTGCTGCGCCTGCGCCACGGCCATGCCGTAGCCGGGGATGATGACGATACTATCTGCGTCATTCAGCGCTGCAGCTACGCCATCTGCCTCAATGGCAATCTGCTCGCCCTCAACAGCCATCTGCTCGCCTTGCGGGCCACCAAAGCCACCTAAGATCACGCTGACAAAGTGACGGTTCATCGCCTTACACATGATGTAGGACAGGATCGCACCAGACGAGCCCACCAATGCACCAACCACGATCAGCAGGTCGTTGCCTAGCGAGAAGCCGATGGCCGCAGCCGCCCAACCCGAATAGCTGTTCAGCATCGACACAACCACCGGCATGTCGGCCCCGCCGATGCCCATGATCAGGTGATAGCCGATGAACAGCGCTGCCAGCGTCATCAGGAACAGCGGGAAGAAACCGCCCGTATTGGTGTACCAGATCAGGCAGATGAACGACAAAGCAGCCGCACCCGCGTTCAGAGCATGACCGCCCGGAAGCTTGGTCGCCGCCGAGGTCACCTTGCCCGCCAACTTGCCATAAGCCACGACCGATCCAGTAAAGGTGATCGCACCGATGAAGATACCGAGGAACAGCTCAACATGCAGGATCGCCAGTTCGGCCGCGGTCTTCTTCGCGATCAGCTTGGCGAACGCCCCCAGATCGGACAGGTCTGCCTGAGACGCACTGTCAGCAATCGCCATGACTTGCGCCACATTGCCGATCTCGAAATGGGCATTGAATCCCACGAACACAGCCGCGAGACCCACTAGCGAGTGCATCGCGGCTACAAGCTGTGGCATCTCGGTCATCTGCACACGTTGCGCCACGTACTGACCGATCAGACCACCGCCCGCGATCAGCAGCAACGACAGCAGCCACAGGCCTGAACCCGGACCAACCAGCGTCGCAAAAACCGCGAGCGCCATACCAACAATGCCATACCAGACCGCCCGCTTGGCGCTTTCCTGGTTCGACAATCCACCCAGAGACAGGATGAAAAGGACAGCCGCAACGACATAGGCGGCAGTAGTGAAGCCAAATTCCATTTGCCCGGCCTCCTTAAGATTTCTGGAACATGGCGAGCATGCGCCGGGTTACGAGGAAGCCGCCGAAGATGTTGATTCCGGCCATGAAGACCGACAGCGCCGCCAGCAGAATGACCAGGAACGACCCCGATCCGATCTGCATCAAGGCTCCAACGATAATGATCGAAGAGATCGCGTTGGTGATCGCCATCAGTGGTGTGTGCAAGCTATGGCTGACATTCCAGATCACCTGGAAGCCCACAAAGATCGCCAGCACAAAAACGATGAAATGCTGCATGAAGCTGGCCGGAGCGATCAACCCCACCAGCAACATCAACGCACCGCCGACGCCCAGCAACGTGAACTGTTGCTTGGTCTGCGCTTTGAAGGCCGCGATTTCCTGCGCCCTTTTCTCTTCCGGTGTCAGTTCCTTGACCTCGGCCTTAGGCTGTGCCGCAATCGCCTGCACCTTGGGCGGCGGTGGCGGGAAGGTGATCTCGCCCTCATGGGTCACGGTCGCGCCACGGATCACGTCATCTTCCATGTCGTGATTGACCTTGCCGTCCTTCTCGGGTGTCAGGTCAGCCATCATGTGACGGATATTGGTCGCGTAAAGAGACGATGACTGCGCCGCCATCCGGCTGGGGAAGTCGGTATAGCCGATAATGGTCACGCCATTGTCGGTCACGATCTTCTCATCCGGCACCGTCAGTTTACAGTTACCGCCCTTTTCCGCTGCAAGGTCGACAATGACCGAACCCGGCTTCATGCTCTCGACCATATCTTTGGTCCAAAGCTCAGGTGCCTCACGGTTGGGGATCAGCGCCGTGGTGATGACGATGTCCATCTCGGGTGCCAGTTCCCGGAACTTGGCTAGCTGGGCGTTGCGGAATTCTTCCGATTGGACCGATGCGTAGCCACCAGTCGATGCACCGTCCTGCTGTTCTTCCTCAAAATCCAGATAGACGAACTCAGCCCCCATGGATTCGACCTGCTCGGCCACTTCGGGGCGCACGTCGAATGCATAGGTGATCGCACCCAGCGAGGTTGAGGTCCCAATCGCGGCCAGACCAGCCACACCAGCACCAACGATCAGCACCTTGGCAGGCGGCACCTTACCGGCCGCCGTCACCTGACCGGTGAAGAAACGGCCAAAGTTGTTGCCTGCCTCGATCACAGCACGGTACCCGGCGATATTGGCCATCGAAGACAGCGCGTCCATCTTCTGCGCGCGCGAGATACGCGGGACCATCTCCATCGCGATCACGGTCGCGCCCTTGGATTTGGCGGCCTCCATCCCATCTTCATTCCCAGCCGGGTTAAAGAAGGAAATCAGGGTCTTATCCTTGTTCAGACGCTTCAGTTCGGTGGCATCGGGCTGACGCACCTTGGCAATAATATCCGCCGCCTTCCAAAGCGAGGCGGCGGTCTTCATGACCTCAACGCCTGCGGCTTCATAAGCGGCGTCCGAAAACCCCGCAGCAGCGCCTGCGCCCTTTTCGATCAGGCACTCATAGCCCAGTTTCTGCAACTGCACAGCCGAGTCCGGAGTCATCGCGACCCGGTTCTCGCCCTTGTACGTTTCCTTTGGCGTCCCAATTTTCACCAGTCGGTTCCCCCTAATTTTTGATTCAGGCCAGGTGGGTGTTCAGCATAGAATGACAAGCAGACATGTATCCTGCGCAAGATTATTTCGCAAGCGCAGCAATTATGACGCTGTGTCATGATGACCACACCCTTATATCCATCGTCTGGTCTTGCGTTCATACCGGGCGAAATCGGCGCGGAATGTGCGGCGCAGACGGTCTTCCTCGGGTATGATAAAGCGGCGTTCCAGCACCCAGACAAAAACCGGGATCAGCACCAGCGACAACACCGCGTCAAAACGCAGGATCAACCCGGTCAGGATCAACACATCACCCACATAGATTGGATTGCGGCTGCGCTTGTAAATCCCAGTCTGCACCATGGTCGAGGGTGTTTCGTGCGGAAAGACCGTGGTTTTGTGCCGGCGGAACTCGATCACCGCCATCACGGCCAGAATGATACCGCCACCGATCAGTATGCCGCTGAGCAGATCTGTCGCCGCCCCATCCAGAGACAACCCCAGCGGCAACACGCGGGCCTGGACCCAGGCGAGCAAGGCAAAGCCCACAAGCCAAACAGGTGGTATGTCGATCAGGCGCATGGCTGTCCCTTCACGCGGCGACACATGGTGGCAGATGTCGCTTCTGATCGCTCTCCTATCGTTTTCTGACCGCATTGGCAAAAGCGCAGGGTGTCGCATCGACCCAGGGCGCTGGACAACCCGCACCAATAGACAGACACAACGGGATCAGATAGCCAGTTACAACCTGACTGTTTCAGAAAGACAAAGCCTCGCCATGACCGATTTCGCCAAAACCAAATCCATGTTTCACCTGCCCGAGGGCGTTCTTTATCTCGACGGTAACTCTCTGGGCCCGTTGCCGAAATCAGCCGGTGACCGTGTCGGAAGCATGATGAAGGACGAATGGGGTCAGTTGCTGATCACCGGCTGGAACAAAGCCGGGTGGATGGGTATGCCGACCGGCCTGGGGGATCGGATCGGACGGCTGATCGGGGCAGAGCCCGGCAGCGTCGTGGTGGGCGACACTCTGTCGATCAAGGTTTATCAGGCGGTCGCCTCAGCGCTGGAACTGAACCCGACCCGCAAGGTCGTCCTGTCGGACAACGGCAATTTCCCGTCGGATCTTTACATGGCAGATGGACTATTGCGATCACTGGGGACGGATTACGAACTGCGCGTGGTCGATCCCGAAAACGTCGCTGCACATATCACCGAAGAGGTCGCCGTTCTGATGCTGACCGAGGTCGATTATCGTTCCGGCCGTATGCATGACATGAAGGCTTTGACCGAACTGGCCCATGCGAACGGTGTCGTGACCGTCTGGGACCTTGCCCATTCTGCAGGGGCAATCCCGGTAGATCTGTCCGGTTGCAACGCGGATTTCGCTGTTGGCTGCACGTATAAGTACCTCAATGGCGGTCCCGGTGCGCCAGCGTTCGTCTATGTCGCTCCGCGTCTGTCGGATCGCGTGCGCCCGGCGCTTTCGGGCTGGTTGGGGCATGAAGCCCCCTTTGCCTTCGATCTCGACTATCGCCCCGGCGCGGGAATCGAGAGGATGCGGGTCGGAACCCCTCCGGTCATTCAGATGGCAGCGCTGTCGGCAGCGATGGATATCTGGGACATGGCTGAAATGGCCGATGTGCGCGCCAAGTCAATCGAATTGATCGAATTGTTCATTACCCGGGTTGAGGCTACCTGCCGGGGATTGACACTCGCAAGCCCCCGCGATCCGGCCCAGCGCGGAAGTCAAGTATCGTTTCATTTTGATGAAGGATACGCTGCCATGCAGGCTTTGATCGCGCGTGGCGTGATCGGCGATTTCCGAGCGCCCGATATCATGCGGTTTGGCTTCACACCGCTATATGTCGATGAAGGGGATGTAGAACAGGCCGCCCAAATTCTGGCCGATATCATAACCAACAAGCTGTGGGACAAACCGGAATACAAAATCCGTCAGCGCGTCACCTGACCTCAAGCGCCGCGCCCAAAAGCGTGGCCAATTGCGAAATGCCTTGTTCGAACTCTTCAGCGCTGGAGGCTGTCATCTTGACGCCCTTCAGCGATGTGGTGATTGTCTTTGCGGCCTCATCCGGGCCGACAGGCAAATGCGCGCGACCTGCCGCATCCTCGCGCCGTAACCATTCGGCGTAAAGTTGCGTCAATTTGGCCTCGCCCTCCTGAACGATATCCGTCGACATGGATTTGGTCGCGTCCAGCATTTCAAGCCCATGAGGTGAGGCCAAAATTTCAGCCATCCCGTTTGATTGCGCCTCGATCGCCTGAGCGAGGATCTGAGGCAAAGGACCTTCGCTGGCCAAGGCTTCAGCGACTAGGGTAACTTTCTCGCCATAATAAAACTGCGTCAGTTCGCGAACGATGGCCTCTTTATTCTTGAAATGCAGATAGACCGCAGGCCGGGACATCCCTGCCCCTTTGGCAATGTCATCCATCGAAGTTTTCTTAAACCCATAGGTCGCAAAGGCCTGAAATGCCGATTTCAGAATGGCCGCTGTCTTGGAATCTTCACTTACACTCGTCATGCGAGAACCTCTGACACTTCTTGTTCATTTTGTCAATTGACAAGCTGACACTTTTCATTAATTATGTCAGAAACCAGCCAAAGCTAAGAGAGGTGCGCCATGGCGACGGCCCTTAAGATCAACGGAAAGACCCATCAGGTTGATCTGCCTGATGATGTGCCCTTGTTATGGGTTCTGCGTGATGAGGTTGGACTAACCGGTACCAAGTTCGGCTGTGGTGTGGCTGCCTGCGGTGCCTGCACCGTTCATATTGATGGTGAGGCCGTGCGGTCCTGCCAGGTAGCGCTCTCGGATGTTTGGGGTGATGTCACCACGATCGAGGGGCTTGGCACGCCTGACGCCATGGCAACGATCCAGAAGGCCTGGGTTGACCACCAAGTGGCCCAATGTGGTTACTGCCAGTCGGGCCAGATCATGCAGGCCGCATCGCTACTGGCTGAAAACCCGGCCCCAACGGACGAAGACATCGACGATGCGATGCAAGGCAACCTTTGCCGCTGTGGCACCTATCCTCGCATCCGCGCGGCCATCCATGATGCCGCTGCCAAGTTGAAGGAGGCTTGAGCCATGGGACGTATCGGTAAAATCGTTCGCCGCACATTCCTGATCGGATCTGCCGCCATCGTAGGTGGAGTGGCCTTCGGTGCCTACTACGTCACGCGTCCAGCTGCGAACCCGCTGAAACCGCGTGACGGGGAAACCGCGCTTAGCCCCTTTGTTCTGATCGACCAGCAGGGCGTGACCCTGTTCGCCCCCCGCGCTGAAATGGGTCAGGGCGTTATGACCACCTGGGCAGCACTGATCGCCGAGGAGCTGGATGTTGAGCTGGACGAAATCCGTGTGCTGCACGGACCTGCTGCCGCCGCCTATTACAACCATGCTCTTATGGGGGAAAGCCTGCCAGGCAAGGGCTATGACATCTCGGATTTCCAGCACAATCTGGGTGAGGCACTGGGTGTTCTGGGCAAAACGTTAAGCCTGCAGGTTACCGGCGGCTCAACCTCGATGAAAGACGGGTTCGAACGGATGCGGATGGCCGGCGCTACTGCGCGAGAAACCTTGAAGCAGGCTGCCGCGGACCAACTGGGGGTCGATCGCGATCAACTCATGACCGAAAATGGTGCTGTGGTTGCCCCGGATGGCACGCGCATTCCCTATAGCGAACTGGCCGAGGCCGCAGGCCAGATCGAACCGCCCGAGGTTTCCCTGCGTGATCCGTCCGAATGGCGTTTGATCGGCAAATCCCTGCCCCGCGTCGACATTCCGGGCAAATCCACCGGCACCGCCACCTTTGGCATCGACGTGCGCCCCGAGGGCCTGAAATTCGCCTCTGTCCGCATGAATCCCAAGCTGGGCGGGGCAATGAACGGCTTTGAAGCCAGTGCTGCAGAAGCCATGCCCGGCGTTGAAAAGATCGTCGATCTGGGCACTGGCGTCGCGGTGATTGCCAACAACACTTGGCTTGCCATGCAGGCGGTCGAGGCGATTGACGTGAATTGGGGCGATGCCCCCTATCCGCCCGATACTGATGCGGTATTCGCGCAAATTGCCAAGGCGTTTGATGACGCCCCGAACTCGACCATGCGCGATGAAGGCGATGTCGAAACGCTTCCTGAAGGTGCCACCGAGATTACGGCAGAATATACCGTGCCCTATCTGGCCCACGCCACAATGGAACCGATGAACGCCACGGCGCTCTATACCAGTAACAAGCTGGACCTGTGGTGCGGCAATCAGGCCCCGACCCTGATCCAGATCCGCGCAGCCAACACCGCCGGTCTAGATACCGAAGCGGTTGAGATTCACACCACCTATCTGGGCGGTGGTTTCGGCCGCCGGGGTGAGTTGGATTTCGGCGAGATCGCCACAAAGGTCGCCATGGCCATTCCAGGCACCCCTGTGCAAACGACGTGGAGCCGCGAAGAGGATATGCGTCACGATTTCTACCGCCCCGGCGCGATGGCGCGCATGCGAGGGGCAGTGAAGGATGGCAAGGCCGTTCTGATCGACGGCAAGGTCGCCTCGCAATCGCCGACCCATCAGGCGGTTGAACGTGTTACGGGTTTCTCAGGCGGTGGCCCCGACAAGGTTCTGGTTGAGGGATTTTTTAACCAGCCCTACGCGGTGCCCAACTACCGCATGAGCGGTCATGTCGCCGATCTGGCCGTGCCGGTGGGCTTCTGGCGCTCGGTCGGCAACAGCCATAATGCCTTCTTCCACGAAACCTTCCTAGATGAAATGGCCCATGCCGCCGGGCGCGACCCGCTGGAGTTCCGGCTGGAGTTGGCAAGGTCCGAGTTCGCCCCGGCTGCGGAGTGCCTGGAGGCCGTGAAAGAGATGTCAGGCTGGACCGGCAAAACCCCCGATGGTGTCGGACGTGGCGTGGCAATGGCCTACAGCTTTGGCACTCCGGTCGCACAGGTGATCGAAGTGGTTGACGATGACGGCACCATCCGCATCAACAAGGCCTGGATCGCCTGCGATGTCGGCTTGGCTTTGGATCCGGCGACGGTCGAGGCGCAGATGATCGGCGGCATGATCTACGGATTGTCTGCCGCCGCTCAAGAAGAAATCACCTTTGCCGATGGCGAGGTCGAACAGTATAATTTCCCGGATTATGATGCTTTACGGATGCAAAGCACACCGATCACGGAAGTCCGGATACTCGAGACCAACAAACATCTGGGTGGTGTCGGTGAACCGGGAACACCGCCGTCGATGCCCGCTTTGGGCAACGCGCTGTTCGACCTAACCGGCCAACGCGCGCGCAGCTTGCCGCTGAACAAGCAGTTCGACTTGCTCGTATGATCAATTTGCGCCGACCCGGCTCTGGGTCGGCGCTCGCTCTTTCTGATGGCCTTAGAAGTTGACAGAGAGAAAGATTGCAGCTTCCGTCGCTTCAAAATCACTTTCGAACATGTCGAGATATCCGATTGAAGCCTCCAGAAACACCGTCTTGCTTGTGCGTCCTCTCACACCCAAACGGGTTGACCAAACAACATCATTGTCAGTGTTTGCAACTGTTCCACCCCCTAAGTTCTCGCGTTCAAACCAATAGGTCGCGCTGAGCGATGCATAAGGTGAAATGACAGAGCTGCCATTGAAGAACGGACGACTTACTTCGACCTCGGGCGTTAGGGCACTGTATTTTGCTTCTTGGATTTCACCAATAAACTCGGCTGGATTTCCCAGATACGTCCCGGTGAGATCGTAATCCTCGGCACTGTAATTATAGTAATCAAACGAGATCGACGGACGAATTAAGTAAGCTCCAGCCTCATATTGTCCGATTGCCTCGAGATTCGCGCGCCAACGGGTGCGATCAAAATCACCGCTCAGCTCCAGCACATCCACATCCGTGGAGAAGCGACCGATCGTGGCGAGACCGTTTAGAACCCACCTCTCAGACATCCGCCAGGCGAAATAGGGTCCGATCGCGAATCCCGAAGTATCCTGAGAAAACTGCCCCTGAAAGCCGTCCAGCTGAGTGTTTTCGTATTCAAGCTGCAAACCAAGCACGAGGTTTTCTTGGACAAGACGGTCGATCCCAATTTCGAAAAAGCTGTCGTTCACATCCAGTTCGCTGTTTCCACGGGTGTCTTCAATGTCTGTGTAGGTGAAATTGGTCCATACATTCCAAACAGATTCTGGCCCAAACTCGCGCCCCTCCGTCAGCGGAGGGCCGACAACCGGATCGCACAAGGCAGGGTCAAGCTTACCCGTCGCATCCGCCACGCAGGCTTGGTCATCGCCCGATGGTCGCCCACTTACGTAGAGCGGATTAACGGGTCGACCTGTCTCGCCTATGTTGCCAATTCCACCGCCCGACCCTCCGGAACCGCCACCAGAGCCACCACCGGATCCGCCACCAGAGCCACCACCGGATCCGCCCGAGCCGCCGCCACCGCCGGAGCCACCCCCGGAACCGCCGCCTCCAAAGCCGCCCCCGCCTCCGAATCCGCCACCTGATCCACCCGAGCCGCCGCCACCGCCGAAGCCACCCCCGGAACCGCCGCCGGATCCACCCGAGCCGCCTCCGTTTCCTCCCCCGCCGCCACCATTGCCACCACCCCAACCCGGCAGCGTCCAATCTCTTTTTTGGTTTTGCGTATCGATCAGACAGTCGCGCCCATTTGGTGCCCCTCCGCGTTTGAACAGACGATGAACGCCCCCTGATCCATTAGATACGAAGGGAGACAAGCTTAGATGAACTCCAGGCCGAGATCGGCTCCAGGTATCAACGGTCGTGTTGCCCTGTGCAGCCTCCAGACGAAAAGCACCGCTTTCCGTCTGCGATAACCACAATGAGGATGAAGAGTCAGGTGTTCGCCCGATGTAAAGCAGGTCTCCGGCCGAGCTGCATTGTTGCGCATGCCCAGCAGTTCCCAGGACCGCCAAAAAAAGTGCCGCAGGAACGAATTCTCTTAAACCGCGAGGGTACTTTCCTGAAAAGCTGTGCATGAACTTCTCCGAACCCAGTCAGATTTGAATATGGCCAAGGGTATCTCGGCGCAAATTCGCGGTTCAGGGAAGATATCCAATTATCTTTTTATTCGAATGTTGCCGGCAAACCTTAGAACGATCCATCGACAGATTAGCGTGACTATGCAGACTGCCGGATCGCCCCGACCGTTTTCGCGTTTTTCCAATCGTATACGGCGCGACCAAATTCCTTGAACAATGGCCGCGAGACCGGGTCATTCGCCGCGTCCCATTCAGGGTGCCATTGGACCGAAAGGGTAAAGCCGGGGGCATCCTCGACATAGATCGCCTCGGGCGTGCCATCAGGCGCGTGGCCATCGATCACCACATTCTCGCCCAGCGTCTTGATCCCTTGTCCGTGTAACGTATTGGTCATCACTTCGGCCGCGCCCAGCAGGCGGTGGAACACACCACCTTCGGTTAGCGACACGACATGGCGCAGAGCAAACTTCTCCTCCAAAGTGCCGTCGGGTGGCATCCGGTGGTTCTGACGCCCCGGGAGGTCACGAATCTCAGGGTAGAGCGTACCACCCAAGGCGACGTTTACTTCTTGAAACCCGCGACAAATCCCAAAGAACGGCTGGCCTCGCTCAGCACAAGCCCGGATTAAAGGCAGCGTGATTGCATCCCGCGCGCGGTCAAACTCACCATGCGCCTCGGTCGCGGGCTCGCCATATTCTTCGGGGTGAACGTTCGGACGGCCGCCGGTCAACAGGAAGCCGTCGCAAACCTCGAGCAACTCATCAACCGCTACATAACGCGGGTCGGCGGGGATCAGTAGCGGCAGACAGTCAGACACGTTCGAGACCGCCTCGGAATTCATCGTTCCGCCCGCATGGGTCGGATACTGATCATTCATCAGATAAGAGTTGCCGATTATTCCAACGACGGGGCGCGCCATTCCAAGTCCCTTGTATCGCTCATTTCCTGCAAAACCTATCGGCAGGTTTGGCCGCGCGCAACGGCACAGACCCTGCATGGTAGCGCAAGCGCGTGTTCAGCGACGCACATCCCTGATGAAGTTCGATAAAGGGGTCAGATCTCGCCCGTCAACCCAGCGGCTTCGATACCTGCCAACGCGGCCGCTGCGTCATTATCCGAAGTGTCGCCGGTTACACCTACGGCACCAACCACCGCACCCTTGCGGTCACGCAGCAGCACACCGCCAGGAACCGGAACAACCTGACCGCCATAAACCCCGTTCACGGCCGCCATGAAATAGGCCTGCCCTTCGGCCCGCTGCATCTGCGCGGTCCCCGCCATACCTAGCATTACCGATCCGTAAGCCTTGCCATGTGCGATTGCAAAACGCCCCGGCGCGGCGCCATCTTCGCGTTCGAACGAGATCACGTGGCCTCCGGCGTCCAGGACAACAACCGAGAGCGGTTTCAGCTCCATCTCGCGCCCTTTTTCCAGAGCTTTACGAATGATGGTCCGCGCTTTGCGCAATGAAATGTTCATGCCCGATCCTTTTCATCTGGCCAAAAATACCTTCGGGGGAGCACGAGGGGGCAGACAGCCCCCTCGTTCCTGCCCTTGCCCCTAGCTCAAACTTGCCTTCAGTTCCAGGCGCCGGGCGTGCAGCACAGGCTCGGTATAACCCGAGGGCTGCACCCGCCCCCGGAACACCAGATCACAAGCCGCCTGAAACGCCACCCCGTCAAAACCCGGTGCCATGGGTCTGTAGGCCGGATCGCCTTCGTTCTGACGGTCCACTACCGCGGCCATTTTCTGCATCGCCGCCATCACCTGTTCCTGACTGACCACATCGTGGTGCAACCAGTTGGCCAGAGCCTGCGAAGAAATCCGGCAGGTCGCGCGGTCCTCCATCAGACCTATGTCGTTGATATCCGGAACTTTCGAACAGCCAACACCCTGATCAATCCAGCGCACAACATAGCCCAAGATTCCTTGTGCGTTGTTTTCGATCTCACGGGTGATCTCACCAGCGCTGAGATTACGCCCGCCCAGCAGAGGTATGGTCAGCAGATCATTCAACGTACCACGAGCCCCACCAGCGGCCAATTCATCCTGGCGCGCCATCACATCGATCTTGTGATAGTGGGTTGCGTGAAGCGTTGCCGCAGTAGGTGACGGCACCCAGGCGCAGGTTGCACCGGATTGCGGGTGGCCGATCTTGGTCGCCAGCATGTCCGCCATCCGATCGGGCATGGCCCACATACCCTTGCCAATTTGCGCTCTGCCTTTCAGGCCGCAGACCAGTCCGATATCCACATTGCGATCCTCGTAAGACGCAATCCATGGCGTATCCTTGATATCGCCCTTCGGCAGCATCGGGCCTGCTTCCATAGAAGTATGAATCTCATCCCCCGTCCGATCCAGGAATCCGGTATTGATAAAGGCCACGCGCGATTTTGCGGCCCGGATGCATTCCTTGAGGTTGGCCGATGTGCGCCGCTCTTCATCCATAATGCCCAGCTTCACCGTATTGCGTGGCAGGCCCAGGATGTCCTCGACCATGTCGAAAATCTCGACCGAAAACGCCACCTCCTCGGGCCCGTGCATCTTGGGTTTGACCACATAGACCGACCCCTTGACCGAGTTCCCGCCCTCGCGCTTCAGGTCATGCATGGCGATCAGCGTTGTGCAGAGCGCGTCCATCAAACCTTCACCAATCTCGCGCCCTTCGGCATCCAGCACTGCGGGGTTCGTCATTAGATGGCCCACATTTCGCACCAGCATCAGCGACCGACCTTTCAGAGTGGCTGGCGTGCGATTCGGAGCCATGTAGGCCAAATCCCCGGCAAGCTTGCGCGTGAAGGTTGTGCCGCCTTTCGTAACCTCTTCGGTCAGGTTGCCGGCCATCAAGCCAAGCCAGTTTCCATAGGCCAACACCTTGTCGGTCGCGTCGACACAAGCAACAGAATCCTCGCAATCCATGATGGTCGAAAGCGCGGATTCCAAACGGACATCAGAAATACCTGCAGGATCGGTGGCGCCAATTGTGCTATGCGCATCAATCCTGACTTGAATGTGCAACCCGTTGTTGCTTAGCAATACAAACTCCGGTGCTTCAGCTGCGCCAGCGTAGCCTGCGAACTGAGACGGGTCGGCGAGCTTCGGCATCAGCGCACCGTCCTTAACGCTTAACCCGGAGACCTCCGCCCAGGACCCTTCGGATAGCGGCACAGCCTCATCCAGGAACGCCTTCGCCCAGGCGATGACCCGCGCACCGCGCCCGGCGTCATAAGCCTTGCCTGTCGGCAGATCGCCTAACGCATCTGTTCCATAAAGCGCATCATATAAACTGCCCCAGCGCGCATTTGCGGCATTCAACGCAAAGCGCGCGTTGGTGATCGGCACTACCAATTGCGGTCCGGGGATTAGCGCGATTTCAGGGTCGACATTGGCTGTCTCGATCTCGAAATCGTCGCCTTCCTCTACCAGGTACCCAATCTCACGCAGAAAAGACTGATACTCAGCCGCGTCAATGGGCAACCCCCGCCGCGCCGCGTGCCAGCCATCGATCCGGCCCTGAATGTCAGCCCGCTTGTCCAGCAGCGCCCGGTTTTTCGGTCCAAGCTCATTGGCCAAGCGCGACAGACCCGCCCAGAAATCAATTGCCGAAACTTCCGTGCCCGGCAGCGCCTTCTGTTCGATGAAATCCACCAGAACCGGGTCAATCTGCAGCCCGTTGCGGGTCTCTCTGCTGCTCATATTCCGAATCCCCTACGATTGTGTGCCATTGTATGCGCTCCTCAATTAGGGCGTTCGTTTCCGATAGGCAACTTCTGTCCCGACATGAGGGGCATTTGACCCAGCGCGAACCGTCTCAAATGAACAGCGGCAATGGCACATCGGTTGCAGCGTCCGCGCGAAGCCCATAACGTCGCGCCAGATTCCCAGTCGATGAGGCCACCGATGCGCGACGCCGCCCCCACAACGATTTATCTGAAAGACTACACTCCGTTCGGGTTTCTAGTGGACAGTGTGCATCTGACCTTCGATCTGGCCGCACACGCCACTCGCGTCACTTCCCGCATCGCCTTCCGCCCGAACCCCGAAGCGACCGACCGCACGTTTTTTCTGCATGGCGAAGAGCTAAAGCTGATCCGTGCCGCAATTGATGGTGAATTGATTACGCCTGAAGTGACCGCCGAAGGCCTCACCGCACCGGTTCCAGACGCGCCTTTCGTGTGGGAGGCCGTGGTCGAGATTGATCCCGGCAACAACACCGCGCTTGAGGGGCTGTATATGTCGAACGGCATGTATTGCACCCAATGCGAGGCCGAAGGGTTTCGCAAGATCACTTATTACCCCGACCGCCCCGATGTGATGAGTGTATTCACCGTACGCATTGTATCCGACACACCGGCGGTTATGCTGTCCAATGGCAACCCGGTCATTTCTGATTGGAACAGCGCGGAATGGCACGATCCTTGGCCAAAACCAGCCTATCTCTTTGCACTCGTTGCTGGAAATCTGGTGGCCACGTCAGACAACTTCACCACCAAATCCGGTCGCGACGTCGAATTGAACCTCTGGGTCCGCCCTGGTGATGAAGGCAAATGCGCCTTTGGCATGGAAGCCCTTAAAAAGTCAATGAAATGGGATGAGGACGTCTATGGCCGTGAATACGATCTGGACGTGTTCAACATTGTGGCCGTGGACGATTTCAACATGGGCGCGATGGAGAACAAGGGGCTGAACATCTTCAACTCCTCAGCCGTTCTGGCCAGCCCTGAAACCTCGACCGATATGAATTTCGAACGGATCGAGGCGATCATCGCACATGAGTATTTCCACAACTGGACCGGCAACCGCATCACCTGCCGCGACTGGTTCCAACTGTGCCTGAAGGAGGGGCTGACTGTGTTCCGCGACGCGCAGTTCACTTCGGATATGCGCTCGGCCCCTGTAAAACGTATCCACGATGCCATCGACCTGCGCGCGCGGCAATTCCCCGAAGATAACGGGCCGCTCTCGCACCCGGTCCGTCCCGAAAGCTTTCAGGAAATCAACAACTTCTACACCTCAACCGTCTATGAAAAAGGCGCCGAGGTGATCGGGATGCTGAAACGGCTGGTCGGGGATGAGGCCTACAGCAAAGCACTGGACCTGTACTTCGATCGCCACGACGGGCAGGCCTGCACGATCGAAGATTGGCTGAAAGTATTCGAAGACACTACGGGCCGCGACCTGACCCAGTTCAAACGTTGGTACAGCCAATCCGGTACCCCCCGTGTCTCAGTTGCCGACGATTGGACCGATGGCACCTATACCCTGACGCTGCGCCAACGGACCGAGCCGACGCCGGGGCAAGAAGACAAGCAACCTCAGGTCATCCCTATCGCTGTGGGTCTGCTTGGCCCGAACGGGGACGAGATACGTGCGACCGAAGTGCTGGAACTGACCGAAGCCGAGCAGAGTTTTACCTTTACCGGTCTCGCGGCCAAACCTGTGCCCTCGATCCTGCGCGATTTCTCGGCCCCTGTGATCCTTGAACATGAGATCAGCAATGCCGAACGCGCCTTCCTTCTGGCTCATGACACCGACCCGTTCAACCGCTGGCAGGCAGGGCGGTCGCTAGCCGAGGACACCCTGCTGCGCATGATCACCGATGAGGCAACGCCTGATACCGACTACCTTGACGGCTTGCTGGCAGTGCTACGGAATGAGGCGCTGGACCCGGCCTACAGGGCACTGATGCTGGGTCTGCCGACGCAATCGGAACTGGCCGCAACACTATTTGACAAGGGCATCACCCCTGACCCGATGGCGATCTGGCGAGCGGTTGAGACTTTGCGTCAAGCCACGGCGCAACACGTCCAAGACCTGCTCCCTCGTCTGAACAGTGAAACGCTGGTGGACGCGGCTTATCAGCCGGACGCTGAACAATCAGGCAAACGCGCCTTGGGCAGCGCGGCGCTTGCGCTGACCTCGAGACTGGATGGAGGTGCCAAGGCCGCAGAGCAATATGCACGTGCTGACAACATGACCCTGCAGTTGGCCGCGTTGTCTTGTCTGCTACGCGCGGGCAAAGGCGAACGTGAGCTGGCCGCCTTCTATGATCAATGGCAGCATGACCGGCTGGTCATGGACAAGTGGTTCGCCATGCAGGTCTTGATGACCGGACCGGAAAAATCGGTTGAGACCGCGCGCAGGTTGACCGAGCATGCTGATTTTAATTGGAAGAACCCAAATCGTTTCCGCGCCTTAATGGGATCCCTGGCAGGCAACCACGCAGGCTTCCACCAAGCGAACGGAGCAGGTTACGCGCTGCTGGCAGACTGGTTGATCCGACTTGATCCCGTAAACCCGCAGACCACCGCCAGGATGTGCAGCGTGTTCCAAACTTGGAAACGCTATGACGCCGACCGTCAGGCCTTAATACTTGCACAACTGAATCGCATTGCCGACACGCCGAACCTGTCCCGGGACACGACCGAAATGGTCACGCGCATCTTGGGCGCATGACCGCGTTTACGTTCGCTCGACAGAACCGAAATCAGCGAACGGTTCTGATCCTGATCGGCATTCACGCGATGTTGATCGCTTTGATGATCCTGCTGAACGCGGTCTGGTGGCTGATGGCGCTTCTGGCCCTGACTACCCTGCCCGCGCTGTGGGATGTTATCAAGGACACCAGCGCAGGCATGGAACTGACCGATGAAACCCTGCGTTGGCACACCGGCCAACGTCAGGGACAACTCAAGCTGTCCGAGGTGGATCGATTCCGGTTTGACACGAGGTGGGATTTCTCAGTGCGCGTCTCAGCGGTTCTGAAATCCGACAAACGCGTGCGTTTACCCGATGAATCACTGCCACCACACAAGCAATTCGAAATGGTCCTGAATCAGGCGGGATTCGCGGTCGAACGACATCATTTTAGAGTTTTCTGAAACGATTCATGGAGTCTGGGCCACATTGGCACCTGAATCACGGGCTCTCCGCGACGCAGTCTTGATTTGAGCAGAATTTTTGGCAAACTGGACGGGTTACAAGTTTGTTCCAGTTCGAGTTTTGCCATGTTTTGGTCTTTGAAGGCTTTTGCCGCCCGTATTGTCGGTTCTTCTGATCCCACCCCTACACCTCTGCCTGCGTCCGTCGCCGATGCTACTGCATGGCTTGTCGCCTCGGGGCAGTTGAACATCCCAATCGCAGAATCAGATGAAAATGATGCGATCGGGCATCAGGTGATCGAACGTGGCCGCCATCTGGCGCGGCAGGATATGTGGGCAGAACTGTCGCTGGAGATGCGCGCTGCAGATGAGGGGCGCAAGGCTACCCCTTGCGGGCAGCCGATCTCCGAGCTGTTGGCATTTGGGGCCCGGTCCGATGTGGTTTTGGCGGCCGAGCACGCGCTGTCGGACGGCAAAGCACTGTCAGACTATGATCTGCTGGGCGGGATCTCGGAATTGGAAGGCGAGATTCAGAACCATCCCGATGATCCGATGATCACGCTTGTGGTTGCCTTGGCCCATATCGATTTGGCGTGGGCCTGGCGCGGGACGGCGCACCCGGACACGCTGCCGGCGCTGCACCAATCCCGTTGTGCCGCGCATTTCGACCGGGCTGCTGCGCTGCTTCCGAAATGCCGCGCTGCGCTGCCCGACAGTCCGGCGATTGCTGCAGCGGATTGCGCCTTGCTGGCAGGACACATTGATCCGCGCACCCGCGTTGCTGATAAATACGAGGCCCTGATCACGCTGGATTCCCAGAACCATCGCCACATGCGTGCGATGGGCAGCCACCTGCTGCCGCGCTGGTTCGGCAGCTATGAACAGCTTGAGGTGCAAGCCTTGCGAAACGCCGCACGGACCCAGAAAAATTGGGGTGCGGGTGGGTATACCTGGGTGCAATTCGACGCCATCGCGCTGGATGACGAGGCCTGCGCGCGGGTGGATGTCGAATACTTCATTGAAGGTTTGCGCGATATCGTTGCACGTCGTCCGGATCAGCAGACAATCAACCTGCTGGCGGCCTATTGCTCTGTCACACTGCAGAACAGAATGGGCCAGAACCCGCGCGCCGATATCGCCCGCAAACAGATTTGCGAGGCCGCAAACTGGCTGATCCGCGATCACATGACCGAACTGCATCCGCTGATCTGGGCCCATGCGGCTAACGGGTTCAATAACAGCCTTCGCGTCAACTCGGCCGAGCGTTTTGCCGCCCGTGGTCGCCGCGATGCGCTGAAGGCGATCGCCAATCTGTTGCGGGATGAGTTGCGCAGTGGGCAGAGTGTGACCTTTACACCGTCGGGGCTGCAGTTCTCGGGGAACTAAAGCGCCATTGCCCCTTGCCCCTTTGGCGCGCCGGGCCTAATACGCAGGCTTAGACTTCTGCGGAAATGAGGCGCGCCATGCTCGACCTGACATACGAAATGCCCAAACCCAAAACCATTGCCGGGGCCAAGCACGATTGGGAACTGGTGATCGGGATGGAGGTGCACGCTCAGGTCTCATCCAATGCCAAGCTGTTCTCGGGTGCATCAACCCAATTCGGGGCCGAGCCGAATTCGAACGTGGCCTTCGTGGACGCTGCGATGCCCGGCATGCTGCCAGTGATCAACGAGTATTGCGTTGAACAGGCCGTGCGCACCGGGCTGGGTCTGAAAGCAGATATCAACTTGAAATCGGCGTTTGACCGCAAGAACTATTTCTATCCTGACCTGCCGCAGGGCTACCAGATTTCTCAGCTTTATCAGCCTATTGTGGGTGAAGGTGAAGTGCTGGTCGAGATGGGTGATGGAACTGCACGCATGGTACGGATCGAGCGTATCCACATGGAGCAGGACGCGGGCAAATCGATCCACGACATGGACCCGCATATGTCCTTTGTCGACCTGAACCGGACCGGTGTATGCTTGATGGAGATTGTTTCGCGCCCCGATATTCGTGGGCCGGAAGAGGCCGCGGCATATATCGCCAAGCTGCGTCAGATCATGCGTTACTTAGGCACCTGTGACGGCAACATGCAGAACGGCAACCTGCGGGCGGACGTAAACGTTTCGATCTGTTTGCCGGGTGCTTACGAGAAGTATCAGGAAACACAGGACTTTTCGCATCTGGGCACGCGCTGCGAGATCAAGAACATGAACTCGATGCGCTTTATCCAGCAAGCGATCGAGGTCGAAGCACGCCGTCAGATTGCCATCGTCGAGGGCGGTGGTGAGATCGATCAGGAAACGCGCCTGTATGACCCGGACAAGGGCGAGACACGCTCGATGCGGTCCAAGGAAGAGGCGCATGATTATCGTTATTTCCCTGACCCTGACCTGCTGCCGCTGGAGATCGAACAGGCATGGGTGGATGACATCGCCGCCAAGCTGCCCGAACTGCCAGACGACAAAAAAGCGCGTTTTATCAGTGAGTTCGGACTGACCGACTATGATGCTTCGGTGCTGACTGCCGAGGTGGAATCGGCTGCTTACTTCGAGGAGGTCGCCGGGGGCCGCAGCGGCAAACTGGCTGCGAACTGGGTGATCAACGAGCTGTTTGGCCGGTTGAAAAAAGAAGATCATGACATCACCGAGTCTCCGGTGTCCCCCGCTCAGTTGGGTGGTATCATCGATCTGATTTCGTCTGATGCCATTTCGGGCAAAATCGCCAAGGACCTATTCGAGATTGTCTATACCGAAGGCGGTGATCCGGCGAAAATCGTCGAGGATCGCGGCATGAAACAGGTGACTGACACTGGCGCCATCGAGGCTGCTTTGGACGAGATCATCGCCGCAAATCCGGCACAGGTTGAGAAGGCCAAGGTGAACCCGAAACTGGCTGGCTGGTTCGTCGGTCAGGTGATGAAGGCCACCGGCGGCAAGGCTAACCCGAAGGCCGTTAACGAATTGGTCAGCAAGAAGCTGGGTTCGTAAATCTTCCGAGTTGTACAAACCCCGAACAGGGGTTTGTTCGACTTGTACATAACGAAAACTTAATTTTCGAGACCGGTATTGGGGCAAGCCATCGGCTTGACTCAGCGCCCGAATGCGCATTCTCATCCCCTCAAATCAGAGAGGTGAGCCGTCATGAAAAATCGTTTTGATCAGGAGTTGGAAACCCGGCTGGTGCGCTATGCTGCAATCGACAGTCAGAGCGATGAGACCTCGCCCACGACCCCTAGCACCGATGTTCAGTTCGACATGCTGAACCTGTTGCGGCAAGAGCTGACCGAGATCGGTGCGCAAGACGTTCAGATGACCGGAGACAGCGTGGTCGTAGCCACCATCCCCGGTACGGCGGAGGGGCCAACGATTGGATTTCTGGCGCATGTGGACACCGCGCCTCAGTTCAACGCAACCGGGGTCAAGCCTCGAGTGATCAAGGGGTACAATGGCGGTGAGATTACCTTCCCCGATGATCCCGATCTGGTGCTGTCGCCCGAAGAGCATCCCTATCTGGCCGAAAAGATCGGGCATGATCTGATCACCGCGTCGGGAACAACCCTGCTCGGGGCCGATGACAAAGCGGGCGTGTCGATCCTAATGACGATGGCGCGGCACTTGCTGGAGAACAAAGACTTGCCCCACGGCCCGATTCGCATTGCCTTTACGCCCGATGAAGAGATCGGGCGCGGTGTTACCGAACAGCTGCCCAAAGATCTGGGAGCGGATTTTGCCTATACGCTGGACGGACAGGAACTCGGCGAGATCGAATACGAAAGCTTCTCGGCGGACCGGGCGGTGATCAAGATCACCGGCGTGTCGATCCATCCCGGATTGGCAAAGGACAAAATGGTAAACGCGGCGCATCTGGCGGCGAAGATCGTGCAGACCTTGCCTCAGGCGACGATGACGCCCGAAGTGACAGACGGGCGCGAAGGGTTCATTCATGTGACCGACATGAATGGCGGCTCATCCGAGATGGAGATCAAGCTGATCCTGCGCGATTTCGAGATGGAGGCGTTGGAAGCCCAGCGCGATATTGTCCGTCAGGTCTGCGCCGCCGTGCAGGCGACCGAACCACGTGCAACCATCACTTGCGATATCAGTCATCAGTACCGCAACATGCGTTATTGGCTGGAAAAGGACATGACCCCGGTCGATCTGGCACGCGACGCTTGTCGGGAACAGGGGATCGAGCCCGTATCCGTCCCGATCCGGGGTGGCACCGACGGCTCGCGCCTGACCGAGTTCGGCACGCCAACGCCGAATATCTTTACGGGCATGCAGTGCATTCACGGCCCGCTAGAGTGGATCTCGGTCCAGGATATGGCGGTTGCGACCGAAACCTGCTTGTCACTCGTAGGCAAAGCAGCGCGGAGCTAAGGCCACAGTGCGGGCCGAAATTCGCCAATGCGCGATCTTGGCTTTCGCCCGCCTGTCAAAATGTTAATTTGCCCCGACACGGCAATCAGGACCAGTTGATGCAGCGCTACGAATACAAAGTTGTCCCCGCTCCGCAAAAGGGCACCAAGGCGAAGGGCGTGAAAACGCCCGAGGGCCGGTTTGCCACCTCGATCGAGCAACTGCTGAACCAGATGGGACAGGATGGCTGGGAGTATCAGCGCGCCGAATTGCTGCCCAGCGAAGAACGTTCGGGGCTGACCGGGTCAACCACCAACTGGCGCAACGTGTTGGTTTTCCGCCGGGCTCTGGCGTTGGAAAAACCTGAACAGCCCGAACTCGTCGAAGAGGACACCGCCCCAACCGCGCGCGCAGTCCCGGGACCCGAAGAGGTTTTGGCCAAAACTCCTGCCGCCCCTGCCCCAATCTCGGAAGAGCCCGAAGACCCGCCCTTGTCTTTGAAACCTTCGGACGAAGTGGCAGATGACGAAGTGCGCCCCGAGCAAGCACGCCCAGCCGAGCCGTGATTGGATAACAATCAATCGAAGGATACCGCGCGAACGGGCAAGGCCCTTATACCCTGCCCCATGACGGTTATGCTTTGTCAGTTCCGACCCGCGAACCCCATCGGCGAGAAACGACGCAGTAAGGGGATTGCTGCTGAGCCAGTTGACCTTGAATTTGGCACATCTAGGAAGCTAGGCGCGCAACCGCCAGACAGGGCAACTAAATGACCTGCGGAACCAATAATTGCGGAGCCAAAAACGAGCGTGGGGTAAGAGGGTTTATTGCAAGGTTATCAATTGCATGCTGATTGCCCTGCATACATCCCAGCGCCTGCACCTGCTGCAGTCGCGAGTGTCTTGCCTGTACCGCCACCGAACCGATTTCCAACCACTCCCCCAAGGGCAGCGCCACCAAGGATTCCCGCAGCGCAGCGAGCGTCTTGCTGTACCTGCGCCTGAGTTGGCGTCGTCGGAGCCCCGCAAGCAGCCAAGAGCAGTGAGGTCGCAAGCGCACAGGTTAACAGTGCTTTGTTCATCTCGATTGCCTCTCAAATACCAAATAGTTATCTGAGTAAGTGGCTCTGGCGCGTCTAGCGTACAAGATATCAGCGTCTGTTTGATTCGAGATTAATCAAAACTTAATAAAGAAGACTAACGGTCGAGCGCTTAATGCGATATTTGCTGGTTTCCGATGGTTGCGGGTGCCGGGTTCCTGGTAAACCGCGACAATGGACGGCCGTGTTTTAATTGTAGAAAACGGGCGATGAGCGCGGAGCATCACAGTAAGATTTGACGCACAATAAAGCGCGACTTCTGAGTCTTTTGTTCCCCTATGTTTCCCCCAAGTCCACATAGGTCGCGAGCCAGATCGAGCAAATATACATAGATATCTGAAGAGATGGTGCCCCCACACGGACTCGAACCGCGGACCTACTGATTACAAATCAGTTGCTCTACCAGCTGAGCTATAGGGGCACTGGGTGTCGATTAATATCTCGGAACAGGGACTGCAAGCCCGAAATTTCGGGTCATCTTAACTTTGTGCTGGTTTGCCTTAGGATAACAGTAATAACAGGCCTCATCCGAATTTGACTGCACCGGGGACAGGTTGTAACCCAAGCGGCGATCCCGACCGAGGTGAGGACAATTCCGATATGCAGATGGTCATCCAAGCCGGAGCGCACTTTACCGACCATGATCACCTGCTCAATCTACTGCAGGTGAATGCGGATCTGGTTGCGGGAAATCATACTGCCTTCTGGGGGCTTCGTCCGTTCAGAAAGATCTTTCGACCTGCGCTGAAACCCTCTGCCGACCGGCCATCACATCAGGATACACTGGCGCGATTTCATAAACTGTTCCCCAACGGGCAGCAGGTTGACCGGGCGATCTTGTCGAGCGCGCTTTACCTGGGGGAACGACCTTCCATCATCATGGATGGGCAATTTTACGCGAATGCCGGTCAAAGGTTGGCCTATCTGGATAATCTGTTCAGCGATTCGACGGTTGAGCTATTCGTGGGGCTACGTAATCCCGGCAGCTTTATTCCCAAGGTGCTGATGCTGCTGTCGGCGCCTGAGCGCGAGCATATCATTGCCACCACCGATCTGAGTTGCCTGAGTTGGCTCGCCATGATCGAAGACATTCGCGACCTAGCGCCAGATGTCAAAATCACTTTGTGGAGCAATGAGGATTCGCCGCTGATCTGCGGCGACATCGCGCGCGCACTTGTAGGGCTACCCGAGGACACGCCGCTGGAACAGGAATACGCGCTGCTGTCCTCACTTGTCTCAGACATGGGTAAACAGGAGATTCAGAGCTTGTTAGAGCATCAAGCGGCCCCCAATGATCCCGTGCTCAGGGGCAGGCTGGCGCAGGTGTTTCAGCAGCATGCACTGACGGATGAAATCGAAGAAGAGGTGGAGCTGCCTGGCTGGAACGAAGATATCGTTACCGCCTTTACCGAGCTTTATGAGCAGGATCTGGCACGGCTGCAGACCATGCCAGATATCCGTTTCTTGAATCCGTGAGCGGCCGACGCTACATGCCCAGCGCTTCCTTGTACATTTCCAGTACCGCCTCTTCCTCGGCGATGTCGTCCTTGTCGCGCTTGCGAAGAGCGACGACTTTGCGCATGACCTTGGTGTCGTAGCCGCGGGCCTTGGCCTCGGCCATGACCTCTTTCTGCTGGTCAGCGATGTCTTTCTTTTCGGCCTCAAGACGCTCGAACCGTTCGACGAACTGGCGCAGCTCGCCTGCGGTCACTCGGTAGTTGGCTGCGGCCTGATCTTCGGTGATGTCTTCCATCTGCGTCTCTCCCAAGGGCTGAAAATAAGGTGCCGGATACATCGGCACCGACCCGACCGCAAGCGTGCATTCTGCACGGTGGGCTTGTCTGACCTGCGCCGATCCGATAAGCGCGGTCACGGATCCAAAGGGTGAGCGTAAACAACCATGTTCGACATTATCGTCTGGGGCGGGGCCGCCCTGTCTGTGGCCGGGCTGGTCGGTCTGGTCTGGTGCATCCTGCAAGTGATGAAAGCGCGCAAAGCCAACCTGACGGATGACGAGTTGCGCGCTGCAGTTCAGGGTGTTCTGCCTTGGAATCTGGCGTCGCTTTTCCTGTCGGTACTTGGGCTGATGATGGTTATCCTGGGCATTTCGCTGGGATAACCAGATCGATCAGATCGGCATATTGTCGAACCGCGCCTCAAGCACGTCTTCGCATAGCGCAGCATCCAGCCGACGCAAGCGCGATGGGATATGAACCCCCTGCGCGCGCATTTTATCCAGAACCATGCTGACATGTGGCTGAAGCTCGAGCCGGGTCTCAAGACACGCACCATTCAGCTTTTGTTCAAGCCGTTCCGCTTCGGTAAAAAGATCCTGAGCAGTCATTTCCTTCCTCCCATATGGTGCCAATGTGCCTGATATAGGTAACGAGTTTAAGACGAGCACGAGACCGAAACAAAACATCGCGAATTCTTGCCTAGTCAGGCAAAAAACCGTCAATATGTCCGTGGTCGCCTAAAGCATACGCTCAAATTGCGGAGATTGCTTTGACAGACATCAACTCGTGATTAGGGGCTTTAAACATATTCCACTATTGTTATATGTATACAAGCTGAACGGAGGAACCCATGACGCCCAGTGTGAAAGCTTTTTTCGACCCGCAGACCTTCACCGTCTCATACGTTGTGCAGGAACCTCAGGGGCAGGCCTGCGCCATCATCGACAGTGTACTGGATTTCGATCACGCCTCGGGGCGGACCGACACCAGCTCGGCCGACCAGATTGTCGACTATGTGACGGCACAGGGACTGAAGGTGGAATGGATTCTGGAAAGCCATGTCCATGCCGACCACCTGTCAGCAGCCCCTTATCTACAGGAAAAGCTGGGTGGTCAGATCGGGATTGGCGAGAATATCGTGGTCGTTCAGGACACGTTCGGCAAGGTCTTCAACGAAGGCACCGAGTTTCAGCGTGATGGCAGCCAGTTCGATGCACTGTTTGCCGAAGGGTCCAGCTTTCACATCGGCCAGATGCGCGGGGACGTTTTGCACACGCCAGGCCATACGCCAGCCTGCATGACCTATGTGATCGGCGATGCGGCCTTTGTGGGCGATACGCTGTTCATGCCGGATTTCGGAACTGCCCGATGCGATTTTCCCGGCGGGTCATCGGAGGACCTGTATGCCTCGATCCAGAAAATCCTGTCTCTGCCTGACGAGACGCGGATTTTTGTAGGCCATGATTACAAAGCGCCTGGTCGCGATGAATACGCATGGGAGACCACGGTTGGCGAACAGAAGGCGCTGAACGTTCATATCGGTCAGGGCCGCAGCGTCGAAGAATTTGTCGAGATGCGCGATGCGCGGGATGCGACCCTGGCGATGCCGCGCCTTATTTTGCCCTCGCTGCAGGTCAATATGCGGGCCGGTCAGATGCCACCAGCGGATGAGCAGGGCGACGTATTCATGAAAATCCCAGTCAATAAGCTATGATACGAGGGCAGACGAGACAATGAATATCGAATGGATTTCGGGTCTGGCTGGTGGTCTGCTGATTGGGCTGGGTGCCAGCGTTTATCTGCTGTGTAATGGGCGGATCATGGGGGCGAGCGGCATATTGGGCGGGCTGCTGGAACGTAGCGACCGGAGCGTAATGACTGAACGCCTGGCTTTCGTCGCGGGCTTGATCGGGATGCCCTTATTGCTGCGCCCATTGATTGCGCCGCAGGCCGAGACCCATTTGACCCCGGATCTGGCGATCGTGATCCTTGCTGGGTTGCTGGTGGGGGCTGGAACACGGATCGCCAATGGCTGCACGTCGGGTCACGGCGTTTGTGGGATTTCTCGCTTCTCGTTGCGCGGGATCGTCGCAACGGTGTTCTACATTCTTGCAGGTGGCCTGACGGTTGCGCTGTTTCGCCATGCTTTGGGGGTGATCTAATGCGCGCAGTGTTTGCTTTTCTCGCCGGATCGCTGTTCGGCATCGGGCTTTTGATCTCAGGCATGACCGACACCACCAAGGTGCAGGGGTGGCTGGATGTGTTCGGCAATTGGGACCCGACGCTCGCCTTTGTCATGGGCGGGGCGATCCTGCCGATGCTGGTGGCGTGGCGATTGACACGGAACAGGGTCCCTTTTGTGGGCGGACAGTTCCCCGCCCCGCCCCGTGTTGAACTGGATCGCCGTCTGATCGTCGGGTCGGTCCTGTTCGGCGTCGGTTGGGGATTGGCGGGTTTGTGCCCGGGCCCGGCGATGGCCTCGCTTGGATATGGAGGCGTTGGCGGGATTGTGTTCCTGATTGCGATGATCGCGGGCATGTTTGCGGCACCAAAGCTGGGTGCGCAACTGGACAGGATCGCCGACGCAGCCTAAGCAATTGCCATGGAGATTCGACCGATAACCCCCCGCTACGCCGTCTCACCTCAGATCTCGGTGGAGGACGTGCCAGCCATTGCCGAGGCCGGTTTCGTCAAGGTGATCTGCAACCGTCCCAATACCGAAGTTCCGCCGGATCAGCAGTCAGACGCCATCGGTCAAGCCGTTCGCGAGGCCGGGATGGAATATGAGGTTCTGGAGTTGACACACCAGACGATGACACCGGAAAACGTGGCGCTGCAACGCGATCTGGCCGAAAGCTGCAGCGGGCCGGTTCTGGCCTATTGCGCCTCTGGCACACGATGTTCGGTGGTCTGGGCGCTGGGACAGTGCGATCGGCTAAGCACGGATGAAATCCTCGATGCGACCGGAAAAGCGGGCTATGCGCTCGACGGGTTACGCCCGGCATTGGAACAGCTGCGAGGGCGCGGGTAAGCCCCTTAATCGCGGCCATTGCCTTCGGGCGCTGGCAGACCGGCGAGGTGCGAGATTTCCGTGACACGCTGTTCGGAACTGGCAGGCAACAAGTCGTCGGGTTCCAGGAGGGAATCCTCGGTCGTCAGATCATGCGCTACAATATCGTCATCAAGCGGGGACGACATCTCGTCATCTGGGGCCGAGGGCGTCAAGCTTGAATTGCTGGCCAGAAATCCGGCGCAGTCTTTGGCGGGCAACGCAGAAGGAGGGCCTTGTTCGTTGATCCGTACCGCACGCATTCCGCCGCACTGACCCAGACGTCCGATGGCGGTTCGGGCACGATCGATTGACAGAACTTCAACCCGATCCACCCGCGCGCCCTGCAGCGGCAGGACATCCCCGACGGACAATTCCGAAAGCGCTGTCAGCGGCAAAGACAGGCGGCAGATCACGGTGTTCAGCTCAGCCCGAATTACCCCGGATGCCTGATCAAGATTCACCTTCGATTGGGTGATATCCGCAACCTGTTCCTGATCCGAGAGCGGGCGTTCGGGCAGCAGGATACTGACCTCACCCTGACGCGGACCACCGGCAAGTTCGACCGTCAGATCAAACATGCGATAGACCTCATCCACCAGCGCCAGGTTCAGTGCGCGCCGACCTTCGGCGCGTGAGGTGAACTCATACCCGGACAGGCTGGCCATGTCTGCCGGGGACTCAACCAGTTTCAGCGCCCTGCTCAGCATATCCTCGATCAGAGGGGCGACCATGGCAGCGTCGGTGTCGGTAAACGCACGCTCGGGTGGTGGGTCAGAGGTGACCATGGCAATCGTTTGCTGCTGGACGATGGCAGAGACGCAACCCGGGTCCAGACAGGCCGCAGCCAGGCCGCCCTGATCCGAGGTAAACAGCAGCATCAACCACCCCTCATTCAGCCGGTCGGCTATATCTTCCTGCGCACGTACGGCCTGCTTTGCCCCGATGACCGACAGCGCCAGCCCCATGCTTTCGCCGGAGGCGCGTGCCAACCCCAGCCGCAAGGCGCGCAGGACCGAGCGGGGCGTGTCGGCACCGCATTGCCCCGCTGAAAGCTTTCGTGCCAGTGCTGATGTGGTCATGGCCCCGTTCCGCCGTTTGTCGATGCGATGACAATTTGTCTAACCCGGCGGAGGTTACGAATGTCTTTATGACGCCCTCATTGCGCGGCCTGACGAAAAGCCAGCGGAAGGCTGACGCGGAAGGCCGCCCCTCCCTGCCCCGGCAGATAGGCAACTTCGCCGCCCAAGCGCTGCATAATCTCTCGGCAGATCGCCAGCCCCAACCCTGCCCCGCCTGCCTTGTCCGAGCCGACGCGGGCAAATTTTTCGAATACCATCGATTGCGCCTCGGCCGGGATACCACCACCGTTGTCGATGAAATCGATTACCACTTGCCCGCCGACATCATGGGCCGAGATGGTCAGCACCGGTTCAATGGCGTCGCAATATTTCTGCGCGTTGGAAATCAGGTTGATGAACACCTGCCCCAGCCGGTCGAGATCCGTGTGCAGCGGGATACGTTCACTTGCGCGCACCCGCCGTACACCAATCTTTCGATCACTGCCCGCCAGCGCGCTTGAAACGGCGCGGTCCAGAACTTCGCTTAGGGTGGCTTCGCCCATGTTCAGGCTAACCTGGCCGCTTTCCAGCACGCTAAGGTCGAGCAGATCATCCAGTAGCCGGGTCAGACGCAGCGATTCATCATGTATGATCGCAGCATAACGGATTTGTTCCTCGGCGCTGAGGCCATCGGTGTCGCGCATAATTTCAGAAAACGCCCGAATCGAGGTCATGGGCGTGCGCAATTCGTGGCTGACCTGGCTAAGAAACGCGTCTTTCTGTTTCGAGACTTGCGTAAGCTTGGCATTCGCCTCGCGCAATTGCCGCGCTGTGCGGCTGAGCTCAGTCGATTTCGCCTCAAGCTGGCTGGAATATTCCAACATCTGCGCAGATTCGTCGGCAACGGCCAACAGGTCTTCGACAGACACAGACGCCCCGCCAACGATCTGACCGATCATCGCATGGGCGGTTGCGGCCCCGACCGAGCCGCTGAGTTCGCGTTCCAGCCGTTCCAGAAACTGCGGCGTAGGCTCGGGCAGTCGTCCGGGGCGACCATTCTGGCGCTCGGCTTCGGCTTGAAAGAACTCTTGCGCGGGAATAGTGCCCAGAATCCGCTGGGTCATGATCATCAGGTCTTCGCTTTGCGCCACCGAACCGGTCCAGCCACGGGCTGAAACCGAATGGTCAAATACATTTACGAATTGCGCACCCTGAAGGCGTTCCAGCGGGCTGGGGAAGCTGAGCATCGAGGCGACACAGAAGGCGATTGTATTCAGCGACAGCGACCACATGACCGTATGCACCATCGGGTCGATCCCTTCGATCCCGAACAACGCCTGCGGGCGCAGCCAGCCCCAGCCGAAGGGTCCGTTTTCAATCACCGATGCCGGGACAATGCCGCCACCCATACCAGGCAGCAGCAGTGTGTAAATCCAGAGAAAGAACCCGACGCTGAGCCCGACCAACGCCCCAGTTCGGGTCGCGCCGCGCCAGAACAGGCCGCCCACCAGTGCGGGCAGAATCTGGGAAATCCCGGCAAAGGCCACCAGCCCGATCGAGGTCAGGGCAGCCCCGCCCCCCGAAAGCTGGAAGTAGAAATAGCCCAACGCCATGATCGCCGCGATCGAGACGCGCCGCGCCATCAGCACGACTGTTCGCACATCACCAGAGACCGACGCGGTGCCTTCCTGCGTATTTAGCCAGATCGGCATGACCACATGGTTCGAAACCATGGTTGACAGCGCCATCGCTGTAACGATCACCATTGATGTGGCCGAGGAAAACCCGCCGATGAACGACAGCATCGCCAACCAGTCATTGCCCTGCGACAGCGGCACGGTCAGCACAAACAGGTCGGGGTTCGAGCCTTCGGGCATCAGGTCCAACCCAACGACGGCGATGGGCACGACAAACAAGCTCATCAGCAGCAGGTAGAGCGGAAAGGCCCAGGCGGCGGTGCGCAGGTGGCTCTCATCGTCATTCTCGACCACCATGACCTGAAACATCCGCGGCAAGCAGACAAAGGCCGCCGCCGAAAGGAAAATGAAAGTGGTCCAGCGCCCGGCATCCACATGCCATTGGCCAATTTCCGAGGCATCGATCTGATCCATCATCGGCCCCAAGCCGCCAGCGACGCCCCAGACAACAAAGATGCCAACGGCCAGAAGGGCGAAGAGTTTCACCACAGATTCCAACGCAATAGCGGTAACAACGCCGTGGTGGCGCTCATTGGCATCCAGATTGCGCGTCCCGAAGAGGATCGCAAAGACGGCCAAGCCCGCCGCGACCCAGAACACGCTAGAGCCTTCGCGATAGAGACCTGAGGGATCGGCCTCGGCAAAGATCGAAAAGGACAGCGTGATCGACTGCAATTGCAGCGCGATATAAGGCGTGCCGCCCAACACCGCCAGAATGGTCACGCAGACCGCCAGTGTGTTGGACTTGCCGTATCGTGACGAGATCAGGTCAGCGATCGACGTCACGCGCTGGCTGCGTCCGATGCGCACGAGTTTGCGCAGGCCCCACCACCAACTGATCATCACCAGTGTAGGACCCAGATAGATGGTTACGAATTCAAGCCCAGAACGCGCGGCGTTGCCAACCGCGCCATAAAACGTCCATGCAGTGCAATAGATCGACAGTGACAGGGTGTAGATCAGCGGGGAACGCAACCATTTCCCGCCGCCACGCGCAGCCAGCCGGTCCGCTGCGAAGGCGACACCGAACAGAAGAACCACATAGCCCAGACAGACCAGAATCAGGACATTCAGGGTTGCCATGTCTCGGCCTCGGGCTCGGCAGTCTCGCGCGCGGTCATGCGTTTGGCGACGAAGCCGAAGATCACGCTGATCAGGATCAGAACACCCCAGCACGCAAAGATGTAGAACATGGCCGTCGATAGCGACAGAGCCTCGGCGCCTGCGCTATCATCCGGCCATAGAAGCGGCAGCGCGAGCATTGCGGCACCTAGAAACGGCAGCAGCCGCGCTGCATCCGCCAGCCTGCGCCGACGATAGCTTTGCCGTTCCAGAAACAGGGACGGACGAACTGGCGAGGGCCGATCTTTGCCGTCGCCCGCGGAGCTCATAACTGAGACGCCTGCGCATGCAGGTCGCGCACCGCTGTCAGGACTTCGGTGTTCGAAAACGGCTTGGTCATGAATCGGCTGACCCCTGCCTGTTCGGCCATTTCACGATCCCGGGATTGCCCGCGCGCGGTCAGCATCAAAACCGGCAACGCCTTCATATCATCATGTTCGCGCAGATCACGCAGCACATCCATCCCGCTTTTTCCCGGCAACATCACATCCAGAATCACCAGATTGGGCCGCGCGGACAGAATCACCTGCACCGCATCCGTTCCCTCGGCATGGGTTTCAACCTGCCACCCCTCGCGTGTCAGCAGAAACCGGATCGCCTCGGTGATGTTGGGCTCATCCTCGATCAACAGAACCTTGCGGCTCATATTTGCATATCCTCCCCATGACGGATTGCACGTCCGGCCACCCGTCCAGCCCAGATTAAGCGCTGTGTCACGAAACTGTCAAAACCCTTCGCTCAGGATCGATGGCTCGCGCCGCGCGCTGCATTCGCGTTTCGGGCATATCCGACAACTGGCTCCGGCTTGCGCCGCGTTTTCCGCAGGCTGCACCGTGTCTTCGACCGGCAGCACCAGCATGACCGATCGGTAGACCGGCTCGGCTCCGAATTCCTTAGCTGGCTGAGGGGTTGCGATTGCAAAACACTCAAACTCAGCAGCAGTTCGACCAAGCTGAACGACCCGTTTCCGGATCGGGACCAAGGGCCGATTCAAGGCGGTGAACAAGGGCCAGAGCGGACAGGCCTCGCCATGGCGCGGCAGGGCAAACCCCGGCGCGGGTTTAAAAAACAGAACGCTGCCGGAGGCGTCGCAAATCACCAAGCCAGCCGGACGCGCCAGCGTGCCTTCAGGCAGAAAGGCCAACCGTCGCAGCACCGAAGCAAGGTCCACTGAAAACACCGTCGCCAACGCCAGAGGATCGGGGTTTGCTGCATCCAGCGCGGCACACACCTGATCCAGCGGCATAGCGCGCGCGTCGGCGGCATAAAGGTCCAGCAACCCCGAAGCCACAGTGTTGGCCGCAGCGGAATCGAGCCCATCCAGCGGCACTTCGGTCAATTGCCCACCGGCTTCGAGTTCCGGGAAATGATATCCTTGCTCGGCAAAAAACGCCTCGACCGCGTCCAGTGGGATACCGCGCAGATCGCGCTGCCCGTCACTGTCATCCAGATAGGTCACCAGCGCTTTGGAGCTTTCGGCCAGTCGTTCGGCATCCTGATGCAAGTTGCGATGGAAACGGTCGCGCCATTCCGGTTCGATCTCTCCCGGTTCAGCCAAGATTGCAGCTGTTGAGCGGATGGCGGCGGCGGTCGACAGCACCTCGTGCATTGAGGCCGCCAGATGCGGGTCATGGGTCAGTCGGTCGGAAAGAACTTCGACAGTGCGCTCCAGCGACACTACGCGGCGATGCATCTGCGCCAGAACACCCGACCAACCGGGAAAGCGGCCGGCGAATTCTTCCAGCCCGTCCACCTCGGCCTTTTGGCCGACTGCATCCGCCGCGGCCTCGCGCAGAGCGGCGATGAGCGTCTCTTCGATCCCTTGAGTCAGCAGCGACGGCTCGACGGACAAAGCCGCCGCGATATCGACAAGCAGTTTGCCCCCAATGCGGCGGCGGTTGTGCTCGATCAGGTTCAGATACGATGCCGAAATCCCCACCTGCCGCGCCAGTTCCGCCTGTCGCAGCCCAGAGATTTGCCGTCTTTCGCGTATCCGGCTGCCGGTCAGCGTGTCGCGCATGGCGTTTATGTCCTTGGCTACTGCGGCTGCATTTTCAGATTAACTAAGTAATTATTATCTGTTGCCGACTAATTTTCAAAGAAGATTTACAACTTTGACAACGGCCAGAGAAAGAAACCCACCCTTTCCTGCCGCCCACCCTTCTCTTTCGACGCAATACCCGTCACCATAAGAACATGAGCGATCCCGCCTTTGAATACGCCCCCATCGGCCTTGTTGAGCTTGAGAACCGGATCATCCGACGGTGCAATCTGCAATTTGCGCGGACCTTTGGCGGGGATGAGGTTGACTATCGCAACATGCCCCTGCTGCATCTTTATCCTTCGGTCGCCGATTGGGAACGGATCGGCGCGCGTAGTCTGCAGGTGATGCGCGATACAGGCTATTACACAGACGAACGGGTGATGCGGCGACGCGACGGTGACCTGTTCTGGTGCCGCGCGCGGGGGCGTTCGCTGACGCCAGACGATCCGTTCCGGCACGGGATATGGAGCTTTTCGGACATCTCGGAAGAGCGCCCCTTGGTGCAATTGACAACCCGCGAACGCGAAGTGGCCATCCTGTCATGCCGGGGTTTATCCGCGAAGGAAATTGGCGTTGAACTTGGGCTAAGTTACCGCACGATCGAGGCCTATCGCGCCCGACTTTTGGAAAAATACGGAGCCCGCAAGCTACCAGAACTGGTCGCAAAATTGTCTGGAACGCCGCTGTAATCGCGACAGCCCTCGTAATTCGCGCAAAAACCCCCATTTGGCAGGCTTAGACGGCGCTTTTCATGGCCGTCTGCATGGCTTATAACCCTGCGTAATCAAACCAAGCCCGCAGCAAACAGACGGGCATAGGGGAACCTTCGAGGACACTCATGACAGATACCAAACACGAAGCGGATGTCGCGTTTATCAAGGCACTGGCCGAACTGCTGCGCGAGAATGACCTGACCGAATTGCAGGTCAAGCGCGAATATGGCGAGGAAGACAGCCTGAATGTCCGTGTCAGCCGCATGTCGCAGACCGTGGCCGCTCCGGTTCAGGTTGCGGTTCCTGCGGCTGCACCGGTTGCCGCACCTGCTGCCGCGCCGGCCGCTGCCGAAGCACCCGCTGCCGTGGATGATCCCGCCAGCCATCCAGGCGCTGTGACCTCGCCCATGGTGGGTACGGTTTACATGCAACCGGAACCGGGCGCGCCTGCGTTTATCTCGGTCGGTGCATCGGTCTCGGAAGGTGACACGCTATTGATTGTCGAAGCCATGAAGACAATGAACCACATCCACGCACCCAAGTCGGGCACCATCAAACGCATTCTGGTCGGCGATGGTGATGCTGTGGAATTCGGCACGCCTCTGGTCATCGTTGAGTAAGGCGGGCCCATGTTCGACAAAATCCTGATTGCCAACCGAGGCGAGATCGCCCTGCGTGTGATCCGTGCTGCGCGCGAGATGGGGATCAAGACGGTTGCCGTGCACTCCACCGCCGACAGCGATGCGATGCATGTGCGCATGGCGGACGAATCGGTCTGCATCGGCCCCCCGCCCAGCCCGCAAAGCTATCTGTCCGTGCCCGCGATCATCTCGGCCTGTGAAATCACCGGCGCGCAGGCGATCCATCCCGGCTATGGCTTCCTGTCCGAGAATGCCGAGTTCGTGCAGATCGTCGAAGATCACGGCATTACCTTCATCGGACCCACCGCCGAGCATATTCGTGTCATGGGTGACAAGATCACCGCCAAGGACACGATGAAGGAACTGGGTGTACCTTGCGTTCCCGGTTCGGACGGCGGCGTTCCCACGCTGGCCGACGCCAAGCGTATCGGCGAGGAATTCGGCTATCCCGTGATCATCAAGGCCACCGCCGGCGGCGGCGGTCGCGGCATGAAGGTGGCACAAAACGCCGATGAGATGGAAAGCGCCTTCATGACCGCACGCGCCGAGGGCAAGGCCGCCTTTGGCAATGATGAGGTCTATATCGAGAAATATCTGACCACCCCCCGCCATATCGAGATTCAGGTCTTCGGCGATGGCAAGGGAAAGGCAGTGCATTTGGGCGAACGCGACTGTTCGCTGCAGCGTCGCCACCAGAAGGTGTTCGAAGAAGCCCCCGGCCCCAGTATCACGCCGGAAGAACGTGCGAAGATCGGTAAGATCTGCGCCGACGCGGTCGCCAAGATCAACTATATCGGCGCGGGCACCATCGAGTTCCTTTATGAAAATGGCGAGTTCTACTTCATTGAAATGAACACGCGTCTACAAGTGGAACACCCCGTGACCGAAGGCATCTTCGGCGTCGATCTGGTGCGCGAACAAATCCGCGTCGCCGCTGGTGAGGACATGTCGTTCGGTCAGGACGATCTCGAGATCAATGGCCACGCCATCGAGGTTCGCATCAACGCGGAAAAACTGCCGAACTTCTCGCCCTGCCCGGGCAAGATTACGGCCTATCACGCGCCAGGTGGTCTGGGCGTGCGGATGGATTCCGCGCTCTATGACGGCTATTCGATCCCGCCGTATTACGACTCGTTGATCGCCAAACTGATCGTTCAGGGCCGTGACCGGGCTGAAGCTTTGGCCCGTCTGGAACGTGCTTTGGGCGAGTTGATCGTCGACGGTATCGACACCACCGTGCCGCTGTTCCACGCCCTGCTGCAGGAACCTGACCTGCACAGCGGCGAGTACAACATCCACTGGCTGGAGCACTGGCTTGCGGAGAACATGGCCTAATCTGACCAAAGGGCCGAAGGATAACCCCCCTTCGGCCCCGAGGCACCCGGCATGAGCCTTTCCCCTGAACTTCTGCTCCATGGCTATTCCATCGGCATTTTTCCGATGGCCGAGCATCGCGACGACCCCGAGTTGTTCTGGGTCGACCCGAAGTTTCGCGGCGTGTTCCCTCTGGATGGGTTCCACATCTCCCGCAGCCTAGCGCGGCGTATCCGGACCTGTGGGTTTTCGGTAAGCATCAATCGCGATTTTGCGGGCGTCGTGGATGGCTGCGCCGACCGATCGGATACCTGGATCAATCCCGAACTGCGCCGTCTGTATCAGGAACTAAACCGGACCGGCCGCGCGCATTCCCTCGAAGTCTGGGACGGCGCTTCACTGATTGGCGGCGTTTACGGCGTAGTCCTCGGCGCGGCCTTTTTTGGCGAAAGCATGTTCTCGCGTCGCACGGACGCATCGAAGATTGCACTTGCCTATCTGGTGGATCGACTGCGCCAAACCGGGTTCACGCTGTTCGATACGCAGTTTCTGACGGCGCATCTGGCCTCGTTAGGCGCGATCGAGATCCCGCGTGCGGTTTATCATAGCGAATTGAAACAAGCGCTTGACCTGAAAGCAGATTTCACCGCTGATCTGCAGCAGACCCCTCAGGGTGTGATACAACGGATCACCCAGACATCGTAGCGGGCGTGATCCAACGCGTTCAGCGCGGGTGAGGTCGCAATCATCCAGCCATCAAACAGCTGCTGCGCCTTGCCCTGTTCCCAGATAGTCAAATAGGCAAAGGCGTCACCTGTCGGGTTTTCGGCTGGATAGCGACAATCACCCAGCGCGACATCCAGACCAAAGACCGACGTGGTCTCGCCGTTCTGCATTTCGATGTCCACCGTCTGCCCGCTGACCTTGTCCAACCCGCGCAACATGGCGCCGGGGCCGGATTCGACCTTTTGCTGCGCAGCAGCTCCGGTTGCGGTGACTATCAGAGCCACCAGTGCAGCGCGGATCATTCGCTTCCGTCCCCGGCCACGAATTTGACCAGCAACGAGATCAGGCTGACCGCGCCTTGCGTATCGGTAATCTCATCACCCGCCTCAAAATAGAACGGGGAACCGCCCGGCATAACCTCAACAAAGTTGCCACCCAGCAAGCCTTCGGAAGAAATCACAGCGGCGCTATCGTCTGGAATAAGAACACCATCTGCCACGGAAAATCGGGTGTCCGCGCGGTACGTATCAGAGTTTAGCGTAACGCCAGTCACCGTCCCGATCTTGACCCCGGCAAGGCGTACATCCGTGCCGACGCCCACACCTTCGAGCGAGCGGAAAGACGCGCCCAGCTCGTATCCTGCGCCGGATTGAGACAGGCCTGTGGATTGGCTGGCGTAAACACCGAACGCAATGGCGCAGGCCAGCACGGCACCGCCGACGATAACTTCGGTCTTCGTATGATTAGACATCTGGCCTCGCTTATTCCGGGCTCCACGCCTCGTAATCGCTACGTTCAACCGGATCGGCACGACGCAGAGAACCGGCAGGTGCATAGGCCAGCACGGTGCCGGTCAGATTCTCCTGATGCGGTTTTTCCCAGGACTTGTGCGCCAGAGGTTTATCGGTTGGCGGTTCATCCCATGTGCGGTGCAGCCAGCCATGCCAATCGGGATCGATCCGGCTGGCCTCGGCTTCGCCATTGAAAATCACCCAGCGCTTGCTGTCGTCAGCATTGCGATAGAACACGTTGCCCTCGTCGTCCTCACCGACCTTGATCCCCTTGCGCGCAGTGTAGAACTGCGTGTTCAGGGTGGCCCCGTTCCACCAGGTCACGGCCCGCAAAAGACTGTTTAGGATTCCCATCGGCTGCCTCCGGCATTTCTGTCCCCGAAGATATGGACCAAAGGCACGCTAAGGTCCAGTACTGCCAGCGCTACCTGCGTCATTCCGGCAGGATAGCGGTGACTTCAATTTCAATCCGGTATTTCGGATCGATCAATCCGCATTCGATCATCGTCGCTGCAGGAGGGTTCGCACCAAAGGTTTCGGCCAGAATGGGCCAGCAAGGTTCAAATTCGGTTCGATCCGGCAGCATATAAGTGATGCGCACGACATCAGAGAATGAAGCACCCGCCTCGGCCAGCGCGTTTTCGATGATAGACAGCGCCGAGCGGCATTGCTCCACGACCGTTTCACCTTGCCCAACAGTTCCCGCAACATGAACCCAACCACCCGCGACAACCGCGCGGCAATAGCCAACCTTGGCTTCAAACTCACCACCCGAAGAGATACGTCTTACTGTCATCGTGTCCTCAAACGAAAACGGCGCGGACATTGCCGCGCCGTGTGTGCATTGATCTATGCGGTTCAACCCGCCGAAGCCGATTCCGCCGCGTCTGCGTAGATGATCAATGGCTGAGAGTCCGACGTCACAGCCTCTTCGTTGACCACAACTTCGGTCACGTTCTTCATGCCTGGCAGTTCGAACATTGTATCCAGCAGGATGTCTTCCAGAATAGAACGCAGACCACGTGCACCGGTTTTACGCTCGATCGCTTTCTTGGCGATCGCCTTCAGCGCATCATCGGTAAAGGCCAGTTCCGCATCTTCCAACTCAAACAACCGCTGGTATTGCTTGACCAGAGCGTTCTTCGGGCTGGTCAGGATGGTGACCAAAGCGTCTTCGTCCAGATCTTCCAGCGTCGCCAGAACCGGCAGACGGCCGACGAATTCGGGGATCAGGCCAAATTTCAGCAGGTCTTCGGGTTCCAGATCCTTGAAGATCTCGCCCACGCCGCGCTCGTCATTGTCACGCACGTCGGCACCAAAGCCCATGGCCGAGCCTTTGCCACGCTGTGCAATGATCTTGTCTAGTCCGGCGAATGCACCGCCACAGATGAACAGGATGTTCGTGGTATCCACCTGCAGGAATTCCTGCTGCGGATGTTTGCGCCCACCCTGCGGCGGAACGCTGGCCACGGTGCCTTCCATCAGTTTCAGCAGGGCCTGCTGAACGCCCTCGCCCGATACATCGCGGGTGATCGAAGGGTTTTCAGACTTGCGGGTGATCTTATCGACCTCGTCAATATAGACGATGCCGCGCTGTGCGCGTTCGACATTGTATTCGCTGGCCTGCAACAGTTTGAGGATGATGTTTTCAACATCTTCACCCACATAACCGGCTTCGGTAAGCGTGGTCGCGTCCGCCATCGTAAACGGCACGTCAAGAATCCGCGCCAGCGTTTGCGCCAGCAGGGTTTTGCCGCAGCCGGTGGGGCCAATCAGCAAGATGTTGGATTTTGCCAGTTCTATATCGCTGCCCGCTTTCTGGGCATGATTGAGACGCTTGTAGTGGTTATGTACCGCAACCGACAGCACCCGCTTGGCGGTGGCCTGACCGATCACATAGTCATCCAGCACTTCGCAGATATCCTTGGGTGTTGGCACACCGTCCGAGGATTTCAGACCGCTGGCCTTGGTTTCCTCGCGAATGATATCCATGCACAGCTCGACACACTCATCGCAGATGAACACGGTCGGGCCTGCGATCAGCTTACGCACCTCATGCTGGCTTTTGCCGCAAAAGCTGCAATAGAGCGTGTTCTTGCCGTCACCGCCTGAATTCGTCGCCATGCTTTACCCCTCGGGCTCCGTCTCAGCGGCCCCTCTCAAGGGCCGCGCTTGCCGTATATGCCTGCAGCTTAGGCCAGCGTTCTGGCAGCTACAATCTCAAAATCATCCCTCACGCCGGACGCGCGCGGATTTGAACCTAGGCCTCGTCACCATCCATCTTGGCGCGGTTCTCGACGATCTCGTCGATATGGCCCCAATCCTTGGCCTCTTCCGGGCTCATGAAATTGTCACGATCCAGCGCCTTTTCAACCGCCTTTTTGGTCTGCCCGGTATGGCGCACATAGATGTCATACAGGCGATCTTTCAGCTTTTGCGTCTCGGCCGCGTGGATCATGATGTCGCTCGCCTGGCCCTGATAACCGCCGCTGGGCTGGTGCACCATGATCCGGCTGTTAGGCAGCGAAAAGCGCATCCCCTTCTCGCCCCCGGCCAGCAGAACCGAACCCATCGACGCCGCCTGACCGATCACCAATGTGGAACATTTCGGCTTGATATACTGCATTGTGTCGTAAATCGACAAACCACTGGTGACCACGCCACCGGGAGAGTTGATGTAGATCGAGATTTCCTTGTTCGGATTTTCCGCCTCAAGGTGCAGCAGCTGAGCGACCACCAAATGGCTCATACCGTCATGGATGGGGCCGTTGATGAAAATGATCCGCTCTTTCAGAAGGCGCGAGAAGATGTCGTATGCGCGCTCGCCCCGGCTGGTCTGCTCGACGACCATGGGGACGAGTGTGTTCATATATGTATCAACTGGATCGAACATTCGGAACCTGCCTGTTTTGCGATGGATCGGGACATTACCCGAAGAGTAGTTACCCGAGTCTTAGTGCCGCCACAGGGGGGCTGCAAGGGGGGCCGAACGTTCCCACGAATTCCGTCTACCTGCACGACCCGAATGCACACGCCGCTACAGGTCGGTTGACGGATTGCGCGGAAACGTGCTGGTTACATCACGCTATTTTGATCCATGCATATGGAAATACATGCCTGGAAATTGTACCAAGAGTTCTCGCTGCGGATGCGGCGCCGGTCAGGCGCCGGGATTCGGCGGCACTAACGAGGGAATACGATCATGGCTTTTCCGCAAATGACCGAGGATATGTCACCCGGCGACCTTGACCGGATGGTTGAAAACGCGACGCGCGCATCGAACTTTCTGAAAGCCATAAGCCACGAAGGGCGTTTGATGATCCTGTGTCACCTCGTCTCGGGCGAGAAATCCGTTACTGAACTGGAACAATTGCTATCGGCCCGCCAAGCCGCCGTTTCTCAGCAACTGTCGCGGCTCAGACTTGAGGGGCTGGTTGTTCCTCGTCGCGAAGGCAAGGCGATATATTACCGGCTGGCAGATGATCGACCAGCCCGAATACTGGAAGTGGTGTACGAACTGTTTTGCGCTCAGGATGCGACCTGAGCCTAGTATTTAGCCCTTCGAAATCGGCCATGCAAAACCTGTAGCTATGGCCCGGGAAAGCTGCTAGTCAATTCGAAACAAGCACTTATGGAGCAACCGATGATCCGCGCAATTCTGATTGGCCTGGCCCTGTTCACCTTGACCGCATGCGAAACCGCAAAGGGCGCTGGCAAAGATATCGAAAACGCCGGAGATGCCATCCAGAACGCGGCCGAGGACGTGCAGGAAAACATCTGATCGTGACGGGATGTTGCGTTCAGGCAACGCTTACCCGCAATATGTAGTTGCCACACCGACTCAACCCGAGTAGTGTGCCGGTACAGGTGCATAGACGCGGCATTGCATTTCTGACACTTTGACGGGGTTCTTTTGCGCAAGCGAAAGAACCCCGTTCTGGTCCGGAGGGTGGTGCGTGATAGCCTGTATGAACCTTGGGTTCTCAAAAAGGAAAAGGCGTCAGGTGCTCAGACGCGGTCTTTGCATGCATCCTTGCGGACACTCCTGACGCCTTGCCGGTCCGTTCCGCCCGAGGGGCTTCTCGGTCCAGTTGCCTCGGCCCCCGAAGGGACTTTGGCCACTGCCACACGCGCTATGTCGCGTCGCAGTCCGCACGGACCTTCTGAGAGGCTGAGCATCTAACCCGAACCGAAGCCCAGACCACCTGCTCCACCACCGGTAAGCCATTGCAACTAAAAACAAATCCTAAAATCCGCCTTAGCTGCCGTGGCCCCCTTGGCCCTTGCGTCCCGCCCCTGTTCCGAAGATCAGAAGCAGTAACCAGACTGTTACATCAGCGTCATGATCCGGCAAGAAAATAGCACTGCAGCATAAAAATTAGACGGGGATAAGCTGTTGATATCCGCCGGGAGAGCCATGTGGATAACCCGAGAATTCGCGTCATCGCGCAGGCTTGGGGATGGAAAAAGTCAAATATGGATCTCGGGCCAGAATTCGCTTGGTTTCTGCACCTGCGAAGGTCCCGCGCGCTGAATTAGGGGGGTATTGTCCGAGTTGTACAACACTCAAGCCCCCAATCTTTCGAATCGTACAACCGGAGATTCGTCTATGCGCCTGACCATTTCTCAAGCTCGCGCCCGTTTGGGCGAACTGGCCACCTTGTCGCAAGACCCCCGGCAAGTGATCGTGCTGACCCGTTATGGCAAACCGATCGCCGCACTGGTGTCGATGAACGAGGCGCAGCGGATTTGGGAGTTAATGGATGATGACACCATCGGACGCAAACACCCGCTCAGCGGGGTGCGCGGGTGGTGGTCGAAGGGGCGTGGTATTCCGGGGATGGAACCTGGGCCGGACGGTTCTTACCTCACCGCGCGCGACGCCGCGCTGAAGGTCCGCGAGATCCAGATGACCCGTGCCGAGGAACGCCGCATTCTCAAACGCGGGGGTCTGGACCCTGTCGCGGGCGGCGAGATCGCCGCCCGGCCCGTCGCCTCCCTGTGGAGACTGTTGTTTATGAGAAGCGCTCCGACCTGACCGGGGTACCTACTACTCCTGCCGCAGTCACAAATCTCAGCGGCATTAACCCCCTTTAACATCCGATCGGGCCGGAAACGCTTCAGTTCACCTGACGTTCCAGAACTGTGCTGTAGGTCGTTCCGTTCCGCAGGCTACGGAAATCGGCAAAGATCTTGCCATCCTCGTACCGCGCATCGATCAACGCATTGGCGCCAATCACCAGCGGGGAAGTTTCAACGATGCCGATCGAGCCAGACCCATCGAGGCTGATGGTTCCGGTGGCCTCGTATTCATTCCATTCAGTGTCGCCCTCACGGCGCCATTTGCTGGGGCCCCAGAAGACATTGTCTTCCTGCATCTGGACGTCGAGCATCCATTCGGCCTGATTAAAGCGGGGCTGATCCCCCTTGTAATAATGGCTGGGCTGCACGGTCGTATAACTTCCCAACCACGTGCCGCGCAGATCCGGTGTGGTATCGGCCAGTGCTGCGGTTCCGAGGGCGAGGGACGTGGCCAGAGCGGCGGCTCCGGCGGTCATATATCTGGTCATGGGGATCTCCTCCTGAAAGCGACCCTTTGGAGTTCAAAAGCGAACATCCTTGCTGTGGCATACAGATTGGGCGGAGGTGCGCCGGTTACAACTTACCTAAGGGAAACTTCATGAACCGGTAATGTTTGCGTCAGGCCCAGGCCAGCGCGGTGCCGAGGATGACCAGACCGATACCTGCCGCCTCGCGATACGAGAAGTTCTCGCCGAACAGAAAGAATGAGGCGATGGCGATCAGAACAACCTCGGCCCCAAGAATGCCGGTATAGATGATGCCCAGCCGTTCCTCGCGCAGGGCGGCGAGTTCGAGCGTGGCCCCGGCCAGCAGGGTTGCGACGATCAGCAGGCTGAGGCCGATACCGGGGATTTTCCACCAGAACTTCATCGCGATCATGGCAACGGAATAAAGGCCTGCTGATCCAAAAGCGATAAGGGGAACAAGCGATGTAGACATAAGGGCCTCCTGCAAAGGTTGCCGTTAGGTCAACTGTAGCAGATGGGCTGATTTAGGGCTGTGAGGTGGGTCACAGTTTCAGGTTCCATTCTCGCTTTTCTTCTTGTGTTTTTTTGCCCCCGAACTTGCAGTGATGGGTCGACCTGTTCAAAATTCAATTATTCATATGCGACTGGGGAGGGGTGCAATGACAACACTTTGCGAAATAGGTCAAACCGGAGTGCGAATCCCACGAATTGGCTTTGGATCAACCGGTATAGGCAACATTCCACAGATTTACGGTTACGAAGTTGATGAGAATAGGGCGCGCGAGACCATACGTGCCATACTTGCCCGGCCCGACGGGTTTATCGACACCGCCCGAGGCTATGCGTTGGGGCGTAGCGAGGAGCGCATCGGGAGTGTCATCCGTGAACTCGGTGGCTGGCCGAAAGGCCGCGTTCTGTCCACAAAAGTAGACCGTGACATGGAAACGAATGTTTTCGACGCCGCCCAAGCGCGGCGGTCCTTTGAACAAAGCCTCAAGGCTCTTGAGGTAGATCGCGTGGACATCCTTCATCTGCACGACCCGGAATACGCTGGTGACGTAACTGAGATTACCCGCAGCGGAGGTGCGCTGGACGAATTATTCAAAATTAAAGAGGAAGGATTGGCAACTGCAGTTGGTCTGGCGGGCGGGCAGTTGGATGTGTTGATGCCAATGCTGCGCGAACGGGATTTCGACGTGGTGATGACTCACAACCGGCACACGCTTGTAAACATAAATGCGGCGCCGCTGATCGAACTGGCCAACTCGAAGGACGTTACGGTATTGAACGCAGCGCCTTACGCCGGCGGAATCTTGGCCAGAGGCAGCGCAATCCATCATTTCTACGTCTATCGGCCAGCAACAGAAGAAACGCTCGCACCCGTGCGCGCGGTTGAGGAAATCTGTGCCCGCTATGACGTGCCCTTAGGCGCCTTAGCGCTGCAATTCTCGATGCGGGACGCAAAAATTGCGTCAACGGTGTGTGGAGTGACTTGGCCACAGCATATGAGACAAACACTCGAATGGGCGGATTGGGATATCCCAAGAGCGGTTTGGAGTGAACTCGCGGAACTTGGTCAGAGTGACGCTGATCCTGAGGCCGTATAGAACCGATCAACGGAGAGGAAGGACAGCTTTAGCTGTCCATCTTCAACGCTGAAATAAACGCCTCCTGCGGGATATCGACCTTCCCGAACTGGCGCATCTTTTTCTTACCCGCCTTCTGCTTGTCCAGCAGTTTGCGTTTCCGCGTGGCGTCGCCTCCGTAGCATTTGGCGGTCACGTCCTTGCGCAAGGCCGAGAGGGTCTCGCGGGCGATGACCTTGCCTCCGATGGCGGCCTGGATCGGGATTTTGAACATGTGGCGCGGGATCAGGTCCTTGAGCTTTTCGCACATTGCACGGCCCCGCATCTCGGCCCGGTCGCGGTGAACCATGGTCGACAGCGCGTCGACCGGTTCGTCATTCACCAGCACCGACATCTTGACCAGATTGTCCTCGGTGTAGCCGGTCATCTGGTAGTCGAACGAGGCATAGCCCTTGGTCACCGATTTCAGGCGGTCGTAGAAGTCAAAGACGACCTCGTTCAGCGGCAGGTCATAGACGACCATGGCGCGGGTGCCCGCATATGTCAGGTCCAGCTGGATGCCACGGCGGTCTTGGCAGAGTTTCAGCACGTCGCCGAGGTATTCATCCGGCACCAGAATGGTCGCCTTGATGCGCGGCTCCTCGATATGGTCGACCTTGGACGGATCGGGCATGTCGGCGGGGTTGTGCAGCTCGATCATCTCGCCGTCTTTCATGTAGACGTGATAGATCACCGACGGCGCGGTGGTGATGAGCTCGATATCATATTCGCGTTCGATGCGGTCGCGGATGACCTCTAGGTGCAGAAGGCCGAGGAAGCCGCAGCGGAAGCCAAAGCCAAGCGCGGCCGAGGTCTCCATTTCAAAGCTGAAGCTGGCGTCGTTCAGCGCCAGCTTGTCGATCGCATCGCGCAGGTCTTCGAACTCGGAACTGTCGACGGGGAAGAGGCCACAGAACACCACCGGCTGCGCGGGTTTGAATCCCGTCAGGGCCTCTTCAGTGCCGTTGCGGTCATTGGTGATGGTGTCACCAACGCGGGTGTCGCGGACCTGTTTGATCGAAGCGGTGAGGAAGCCGATCTCACCGGGGCCGAGGCTGTCGACCATCTCCATCTCGGGGCGGAAGACGCCAACGCGGTCGACGTGGTGCAGGGTGTTGTTCGACATGAACTTGACCCGCATGCCCTTTTTCAGCGTGCCGTCCATGATGCGGACCAGAACAATGACGCCGAGATAGGCGTCGTACCACGAATCCACCAGCATCGCCTTGAGCGGCGCATCCAGATTGCCCTGCGGCGCGGGCAGTTGCTGCACGATTGCCTCAAGCGTTTCGTGAATGCCCTGCCCCGTCTTGGCACTGACCTGAATGGCATCGGTCGCTTCGATGCCGATCACATCCTCGATCTGTTCGGCCACGCGGTCACAATCGGACGCGGGCAGGTCGATCTTGTTGAGCACCGGCACGATCTCATGATCGGCGTCGATGGCCTGATAGACATTCGCCAGCGTCTGAGCCTCAACCCCTTGGGTCGAGTCCACGACCAGCAGTGAGCCCTCGACCGCGCGCATGGACCGGCTGACCTCATAGGCAAAGTCCACGTGGCCGGGGGTGTCGATCAGGTTCAGCACGTATGCTTCGCCGTTGTCGGCGGTATAGTCGATGCGAACCGTGTTGGCCTTGATGGTGATGCCACGCTCGCGCTCGATATCCATGCTGTCGAGCAGCTGTTCCTTCATGTCGCGATCCTTAACCGTTCCGGTCTCTTGGATGAGCCGGTCAGCAAGGGTGGATTTGCCATGGTCGATATGCGCGACGATGGAGAAATTGCGGATATGAGCGAGGTCTGTCATGGGTTGGGGATATGCGTCGGAAATGGGCTGTGGTCAAGGTGGGACGAAGCCCCAGCGAAACCCTTTGATTGCGAGGCCTCTGACCGTTCAGAGCAACCTGTTTTTGACCAACTCCGCGTTCATCCAATGCGTATCACTTTGCACGTGACCCTCGCGCACGTATTTCGCGAGGTGAGTGGGCATGTCTTCTTCGTTAAACGCTGCAGTTGTGCGAACGACAAAACCCTCCTGAGTATCCAGATCCAGGCCCGCGATCACATCTGCCACAACCTTAACAGAGAACCGTCCGCGATAGAGTTCGGGAACGGCAGTAATCCCCAGCTCGAGAAAGCGTGAAAGCGTCGCGTCCCACGATTGCACGCGCATTGCCTTGATCCAGGCGAAGCCCAGGAAATAAGTCGGCAACGCCGAGTACGCTATCGAGTGGCGCGCAAACAGATATTCACCGACTATGCGCTCATCTTCGTCAAGCTGTGGCGAAATTCCGGTAGCGAAGGCCTTCATCCAATCTCGGGACGGGTGATATCGCGCGTCAATACTGCGAGGGTGGCAGCCCTGACTATGAATCGTTGTATTCTCACCGTCCAGTTTTTCGGTGAAGACGACCTCATCAGCCGAAGCCAGTTTATCAACGCTGGACATGATCTTATCATCGCTGGTGGCCCCGGGAGACTCCGGCAGATGGAACGTGCGCCCGTATTTCTTAAGCATAGTGGTCTCATGAAAGAGATTTAAACAATGTCTGGCCAGAAAACGCGACATCCCAGCCGCGTGCAATCACTTTTTCGAACCACCCAATTGATCCCGAATCCACTTTGATTCATACTCCGCCGCAGACCGAGAGGGGCATAAGACCCGTCCGGGCAGGCAAAAAACGAGGCTCGAGTATGAAACAGTTCCTCTTAATCGCATTTTGTGCGGCATCGCTGACGTCGGTGGCCCACACGGTGGACGCGGCGCAGATCAAGCGGGCGTGTCTGGCATCTGACCGTGAGGCAGCGACGCGGGCGCGGTGCCGGTGTATTCAGCGCGTGGCGGATCAGGCGCTGACGCGTAGTGATCAGAAGACCGTCGCCAAGTGGTTCACCAACCCGCATCAGGCGCAGGAGTTGAAGATGTCGCAGACCGCGCGCGATGATGCGCTGTGGGATCGGTATCAGAACTTTGGCCAGATGGCGCAAGCGATCTGCAACTGAGCCCTGTCAATCCTTGACCTGATGCCTGCTGCGCCTCAGAAATGGCGCAGCGAAAGGTATGTGCGATGGTGATGAAAGGGCTGACCCTGCGGGGCCTTGAGGTGTTCGAGGCGCTGGCGCGGACCGGATCGGTAGCGCAGGCGGCCGAGATCACGGGGCTCAGCCAGCCCTCGGTGTCCCAGCAGTTGCGCAATCTGGAAAAGGCTTTGGGCACCGATCTGGTGGATCACGGGCGGCGACCGATGCGACTGACGCAGGCCGGCCGCAGTTTCCTGGCGCGGGCCGAGGCAGTGCTGGCCGAGTTGCAGATGGCGCAAGGCGAACTGGCGGTGATGGATCTGGGGCATCTGACCACCCTGTCCATCGGCTTGATCGACGATTTCGACAACGACCTGACGCCGCGATTGGCGACGTTGCTGGCCGACAGTCTGACCCGGTCGAAATTCAAGCTGATCACGCTGCCCAGCCTGGACCTGTTTGCCGAGCTGGAAGCGCAGCGCCTGCACATGGCGGTCTCGGCCCATTCTGGCGAGGTGCTGGAGGGCGTGGTCGAATATCCGCTGGTGCAGGATCCGTTCATTCTGGTCGCGCCTAAGAGCGTTGCGCAACCAGTGCAGGATCTGCCCTTTCTGCGCTATGCCCGCGAGCAGTTGATCAGCCGTCAGATCGAAAGCCATCTGGCCCGGCAGCAGCTGGAGTTCGAGGAACGGTTCGAAATCGGCTCACACCTCGCGCTGATGGCGATGGTTGCGCGCGGCCTCGGCTGGGCGATTACCACGCCGCTGGGCTATATGCGCGCCGCCCGCTTCCACGACGGGATGGAGGCGCACCCTGCCCCGTTCGGTGAATTCGCGCGCACCATTTCCTTGTTTACACGGACCGACTGGTCCGATCAGGTACCGCAGGAGGTGGCCGACATGATCCGACGCCTGATGCGCAGCCAGATCGTTGATCCAGCGATTGCGCAATTGCCGTGGTTAGCTGGTCAGTTGAAGGTGGTGGGGTGAACCGGAAAGTGAGCATCCAGGCTCTTTTATTTGAGCCATGCGTGATCCGTCCTGCAAACCAAAAGACGTTTAATGAGCGTTAGTATGTCCGGAATAAAGGCTGTTCTTACCTGCTGAATTCAGCTTCTACTAACGCCTCGTAGGCGTCCAGTTCAGCCTCTTTGACAACGTCGCGATCAGCCAGCACTTCCAGAGCCATAAGTGCGACATCGGGGCTTTGAAACACTGCGTCCGCCAGGATCGCAAGATGTTTCAAGCTTTCTGTCGGTGAGTCCTCCAGTGCGAAGAACCTTTTCAGGAACACGGCGTCGCCATCGATGGCCTGATTGCGCATAGCGCGCATCTTCAGGCGGGACGAGGCACGGGTCTTGACCGCCATCGATTTTAGAAAAAGAAACTTGTGGAAATGAAATCCCTGCGCAGACAACTCGCTCATTTGTGAGTCAAGCAGTGGCTGACCTTTGTAAAGCGGCACCATTGCGATTTCGGATATCACAGCAACCGCATTCTTGAGTTTTTCGCGCGCATTCCTGAATACGTCCAATTCTCCGCCCTGCACGTCAATCTTCAGCAGATCGAACTCTGGCAGCTCTTTCAGGTCGTCCAGCCGATGGGTGGTTATTGGCACAACTTCTTCGACCCGCATTTGCCTGGGCCACCTTCCCATAACTCTGATGAAGTCGGGGTTGGGCTCGAATAGCGAAGTGAAGCCGCTTCCCTTGCAAACATGAAGGCGCTCACTTCCTCCTCTGCCGATCGCATAAGGAAGATAGGTTTCATTTTCTCCTCCCTCTTCAGAGAGCCGTGCAAATGCATCTTGCTGTGGTTCGAAACCCCAGACATCGCATATGCGGTTCTTCAGGAGGGTTGAATATGGGGTAGCGCCAAGAGGATTGGCACCCACATCCACCACTCGCGTTAGCCTTTCCGGTGACAGAATTTCGTGCAGGAACAGCGCGCGCTCGTCGTTCATTTTTTGTCACTAACCTTTGGGGTATTCAGCTGGTTAAACGTGCCTGTGATCATATGTCTAACTCATTTGGATTAGCTGGCTGCAGTCGCTCTTGGAGCTTGGAGATTTATGTGTGCTGATGACAGCCTCGTGCGTGCATCAGGAATTTGTATCATTCCATCAAATGACCATTGGGGATCGGAATACTATTCCATGCACTTAATGCGACTATCTGCATAGGCACAAGGGTATGCGCTTAGAAGGCGGATGGTTTGACCCCTGTCGCTGATTGCGATGCAGCCTGCGGAGGCCAAATAAACGTTGGTTTTGGGCTCAAACATGCTGTCGCTCTGGATTGATTGAATACGCAAGGCAAAACTACCACTGAGCCCGTACATGCGCATCCAGCCCCGCCACGGCCTGTTCGATCAGGTCCAGAACGCCGTCGAAATCCCGGGTGTAGTACGGGTCAGGCACATGGTCGGCACCGGTATGGGGGGCGAAATCGGTCAACAGGCGGACCGGGGTGTCGTTGCCGTCCGGGCGCAAATCTTCGATGTTCGCGATGTTTTCTGCGTCCATTCCGATGATCAGGTCGAAGTGGTTGAAATCCTCGGCCACGAACTGGCGCGCGCGTAGGTCGCTGAGGTCGATATCACGCGCGCGGGCGGCCTTTTGCATTGGGCCGTAGGGCGGGTCTCCGATATGCCAGCCCGAGGTTCCGGCGCTGTCGGTCTGGTGATGCGGGGCGCGGGCGCGAAAAGCACCCTCGGCGGCGGGGGACCGGCAGATATTGCCCAGGCAGACGAAAAGGATACGGTGTGACATAAGAGAGGTTTAGCGCGTGGGGCAGGTATGGAAAAGATCGTCATTCTGACCGGGGCCGGGATTTCCGCCGAAAGCGGGTTGGGCACGTTCCGCGATGAAGGGGGCCTGTGGGCGCAGCACCGGATCGAGGATGTGGCCACGCCCGAGGGCTTTGCCCGCAATCCGTCGCTGGTGCATCAGTTTTACAATGCCCGCCGAGTACAGGCCGCCAAGGCGCAGCCCAACGCGGCGCATCAGGCGCTGGCCCGGCTGCAGCAGGGCTGGCCTGGAGAGGTGATCCTTGTCACCCAGAATGTCGACAGCCTGCACGAGGCAGGAGGGGCCGCGCATGTGATCCATATGCATGGCACCTTGGCTGGGGCTTTGTGTGCGGCGTGCGGATATCGTTGGGCTTCGCCACCCGAAATGGATGTGGGTGAGCCCTGCCCGTCCTGTCACCAGCCCTCGGCCCGGCCCGACGTGGTATGGTTCGGCGAGATGACATATTTCATGGATGAGATCTACGACCATCTGATGGAAGCATCGCTGTTCGCCTCGATCGGCACCTCAGGGCAGGTTTATCCGGCGGCAGGGTTTGTACAAGAGGCGCGGGCCGTGGGCGCGCGGACGATCGAATTGAACCTTGAGCCATCCGCCGGAATTTTTGATGAAACCCGGCTGGGGCCAGCCTCAGAGGCAGTACCGCGCTGGGTCGAAGAGCTGTTGGCGCGAGGCAGCACGCGATAGGGGCAGACAGCGGCGCGTCTTCCCGTCTATGGTGCAGAAAACGCAAACCCGAGTGAGTGACATGACCGATCTACCGCCCAAAGACGGAGAAATCCTTGACGACAGCAGTATCGACGCGCGCGATACGTTAAGTACCAATCTGGCCAGCCTGTGGTGGACCTTTCTGCTGCGTGGAATTCTCGCGGGTCTGATCGGGATTGCAGCGCTGTTCTGGCCGACCAGCAGCATCTCATTACTGCTGCGATTGGTAGGGGCGCTGCTGATTCTGGATGGCGCGCTGACCTGGCTGGGTTTTGGGCGGCGCGGGCTGATCGGAGGCGTCGGTATCGGTGCCGCGCTGATCGGATTGGTGTTGCTGATCTGGCCACAGGGCGTGGCCTGGCTGGCGTTCACCCTCATGGGGGCGATGGCGCTGTTCGTTGCGATCGGCTCGTTCATGGCGCTGCCGCAAATGCATCCACAAGACCCCGAGCGCGCAACGGTGCGTAATTCAGGTATCTTCGCACTCATCGTCGGGCTGGTGCTGATCTTCTGGCCCGGCAGCGGCATGGTGGCGTTGGGCTGGGCAATTGCCTTCTTCGCGCTGACCTCGGCGGTGGTGATGTTCTTTCTGGCGGCACGGTTCAAAAAAGCGGGCGATCGATTGGAGATGAAAACCGTCAACAGATGACGCAACAGGCCGGGCATTGCCCGGCCTGACGTATGGATGATGGCTGTACCACAGCCTGAAGACAGGCGTTAGTTCGAATGGCCGCCTTTGTCCTGGCGCTCAAGATCGACCGGGATCTCGACCGCGACCTCTCCGGCGTTTTCGAAGATCAGTGTGACGGGAACGCTCCCTCCCTGTTCGAAGGGCGCTGTCAGGCCCATGAACATGACGTGATCACCGCCGCGTTTCAGCATGTGGGTTTCGCCCGCCGGAATGGCGAAGCCTTCCTTCACATGCACCATCTTGGCGACACCGTTTTCGTCAACCTTATGAGTGTGCAGTTCCACTCGGGCAGCCGCATCCGAGGTCACGCCGATCAGGCGGTCATCGGTATCGCCTTGATTCTGGATCATCATGAAGGCGGCACCCGCCTTCGCGGTTTTGCCCGAAGACCGTGCATAAGGGTCTTCGACCGAGATGGTATCGGCAGCCAGCGCCGCACCGGTCAGCGAAAAGGTAGTCAGGACTGCAAGCAGGCTGGATTTGAGGGTCATTATGCCTCTCCTTGGTAACTGTCTGATAGAGTTTGGAAACTGGAATCAGGCAGAAACCGGCGGGGCACGAGCTGGGTGTCGCGGCAGCGGCGCGGCAATCAGATGCTGGGAAAGGAGCGACGGCGCGGGGAGCGCGCGCGGCGGGGCCGGAGGTACGGCAACCGAGGCTTCATGGATCGCGCCCAGCAGGTTGAGCGCGTAGTCAGGGCAGTATTGCGGTGCGCGGGTCGGTTGGCCGTCTTCGTCCATATAGACGACGACCGGCCCGCTGCCGGTGCACAAAACCATCTGCCCGACCGCGCGCTCCATACCCCGCGACACGGCCAGTCCCTGCCCGGTAAGGATCACCATCAAGGACAGCGCATAAGGCAGAAATGTGCGGAAAAAGCCTGTCATGTCAGCTTGGTATATACGCCGCCCGCTGAACCGGCTTCAAGCGCAAAGCAGTGGCTGAGACAGTATGGCCTAGCTCAGCTTTTCGGCGGCCTGAACGCCTCGGCATTCATCCCCGTATGCAGTCGGTTTACCCGGCGCTGCATCCGGGTGCAGCGGATCACAGCTTTTGCAATTGATCGTGGCAGTAAAAACAGAAAATTCTTTGCTTTGAGTGACATGGTAACCCCCTCAACATGAATATGCATAAACATATGCGATATTCAGCAGGCGTTCTGTGAACAACGTCACGAAGCGGGGCGTTTTATTACCATTTCAGAGACAATTATTCGCACAGGGGCAGCGAATGCAAAAAAGAAAAGCCCCACACCGCAGGGTGCAGGGCTGAATTCTTGCGTGAGAAAGCGCTTAGGCCGAGGCTTGTGCCTTGGCGATTTCTTTCTTCACTTTCAGGGCGTTCGCCGACAGCTCGTCATCCTTGGCTTTGGCCAGGAACGCGTCCAGACCACCGCGGTGGTCGACCGAGCGCAGGGCAGCTGCCGAGATGCGCAGCTTGACGCCACGACCCAGAGTTTCCGACTGCAGGGTAACGTCGTTCAGGTTGGGCAGAAAACGGCGACGAGTTCTGTTTTTGGCGTGGCTGACATTGTTGCCAGTCATCGGGCCTTTTCCGGTCAGTTCGCAACGGCGCGACATGGTTTCTTCCTTTGTTTCTGGAGGCCGGGTACAAGACCCGCGGCCAAATCACAAGGGGCGCAACCCGAAGTCGCGCCCGAAAACTGGTTGGATGCGTTTAGTGGGAATCGCGCGGAGGGTCAAGACGGCTGCGGCGAAATCTTTGCCCCTTCTTGAATTCCTTGGCAGTTCAGATCCGAGGCATCCGCAACAGTGGCTTATTATTCTTCAAATGCCGCGTGATCAACTGCGCTTGCAGCCGCCCGCCGGGGATCATGCGGGCCGGGTCGGCGCGATAGTCAAGGTCTGTCAGTTCGGGAAAAATCTCGAATATCTCGCGACGCGACGCGGCGCTCAGCATTTTCAGCGCTTCGGGGCCGGTATAGAGGCTTTCGGTTGGCGCATCCTCGGCAAAGATCACCTGATGGCGGTCGAACAGCAGGTGGTAATACTCGACGCTTTCCACGCTTTCATCAACGTAGATATCCGGCATTGCGGTGAGTTTGATGGCCGGAATCAGAACCTCGGTCGTGCCGAACATGCGTTGGGCGATCTTTGAGTGCGCCAGCATCCGATGCTGGCGCGAGACCAGCAGATCGCGATGCGGCAGCCCCTCGCCCAATGCCCCTGCAAGGATACGCACAGGCCAGAGTCTGGGGTTGGCTTCAAGCTGGAAGCGATCAAATTCGCGCCGCCCGATCCAACGGATCGGGTGTAGGCCCTGCCCAAGAGTGTGGACCAGATCACCAGTGCGCAACGACTGGATCAGGGATCGCCCATCCTGTGTCGTGATCAATGTATCGCGCGTGAAACAGGGCATACCCGACCCGTTCTCGAACGCTGAATACGTGACGGTGATGCCTGAAGGCAGGGTAAATGTGCCGCTAGAGACTGAATAACCAACCCCGTCTTCGACCGTAATCACCCCGAAAGTATCATCCGTGATAACAGTGCCCTCAGGGAGGTTCAGCGTGTCGGTTCCGCTGCCGCCGCGAATGTCACCCGACACCGTGGTGCTGGTGAAATTCAGCGTGTCATTACCGGCACCAAGCCGGATATCGCCGACGGTTGACCCGCTGATATCAACCGTATCCGCATCGGACCCGCTAGCGATGCGCCCGCCAACCGTACTGTTGGTGACAATGATCGTGTCGGTGCCTGCATTGCCCAGGACATTGTTGGCAATGGTGCTATTGGTGATGGTGATATCGTCATCGCCGCCACGGCCGCGGATACCGGTCACCGGAGGCGTCGCCGGGTTTCCGTTCAGAGTACCGTTGTCATTTGTGACATCGATATCGTCGTCGCCGTTGGTACCATTGATATTGGGCATTCTGACGTGTCCCGTTCCTCGGAGAATCCGGGCACGATCCGAGCTGACCAAGCCCTTTCTCAACCCGGTTCAAACGCAGTGACTTACACTCAAACACAACAATATATGTAGCTTTAATACACGATTAGCGGTCAGCGCACCAGCCGCGCACGCATCATACCGCCAGAGTGTTACGCGTCGGACAGCCCGGAGAGGATTTGTTCGGCCGCCGCCGATGGGCTGAGGTGGCCCGCACTGACCTGAGCGCCAAGATCGCTCATCCGACTGCGCATCTGTGGCGTTTCGAGACGCGCAAGCAATGCGTGGCGTACCTCTTGCTCGAACCAGTATTGTGCCTGTGTGGCGCGGTTCGATACCCAATGCCCGGCTTCGCGCCGCCAGGTTGTCAGGGCCTGCATCTCGTCCCAGGCCTGTTCCAGCCCATGCTCTTCAACCGCTGAAACGGTCATGGCCTTGGGAAACCCTTCGGGATCCTGCGGGCGTTTGCGCAGCAGACGCAGCGCGCCCGCGTAATCGGCGCAGGTGCGGGTGGCAGTCGCTTTCAGGTCGCCATCCGCCTTGTTGATCAGGATCATGTCAGCCATCTCCATGATGCCGCGCTTGACGCCCTGCAACTCATCGCCGCCCGCCGGGGCCAGCAGCAGCAGGAACAGGTCAGACATCTCGGCCACAACGGTTTCCGATTGGCCCACACCCACGGTTTCAATCAGCACGACGTCAAAACCAGCCGCCTCACAAAGTGCAATCGCTTCGCGTGTGCGTCGCGCCACGCCACCAAGATGGCTCTGGCTGGGGGACGGGCGGATAAAGGCGTTTTTCTCGCGGCTCAGCCTTTCCATGCGAGTCTTGTCGCCCAGGATCGAGCCCCCCGAACGGGCCGAGCTAGGGTCAACTGCAAGAACCGCAACGCGCAGCCCCAGCCCCGTCAGCATCATGCCGAAGCTTTCGATAAAGGTCGATTTGCCTACACCCGGCGTGCCCGACAGGCCGATCCGCAACGCCTGGCGTCCGGCGCCGCTCAATTGATCCAGCAGCGCGGTTGCCTGCGCTCGATGATCTTCACGCCCGCTTTCGACCAGTGTGATCGCACGGGCCAATGCCCTGCGCTCTCCGTTCAAGATCCTGTCGCCAAGCTCGGCAATGTTCATCGGTAAGTCCCCGGCTGGAATTTGCCCTAGATGAGGGGGGATGACCCGGTTTGTCCAGCCCCAACCGGAGCTGAGTTTGGCGACGCTGGACCTTGGCCGAGGCTTTGGCGATAAGGCGATATGACCCGGTTGCCCATTGATGACGCCATTCCCGATCTTCTGAACGCCTTGCGAACGCATGGGCGCGCGGTGCTGCAGGCGCCGCCGGGTGCGGGCAAGACAACCCGCGTGCCGCTTGAGATGCTGCAGGCCGGTCTGTGCGAGGGCCGGATCGTCATGCTGGAACCCCGGCGGCTGGCCGCCCGCGCCGCCGCCGAACGCATGGCTGAGACGCTGGGTGAGCCCGTGGGCCAGACCGTGGGCTATCGTGTCCGTGGAGACGTGAAAGTTTCAAAGGCGACGCACATCGAGGTTGTGACCGAAGGTATCCTGACACGGATGCTGCAATCCGAACCTGACCTGCCCGGCGTAGGTGCTGTGATATTCGATGAATTCCACGAACGGTCCCTGAACGCCGATCTTGGGCTTGCACTGTGCCTTGAGGTGACTGGAGCGTTGCGCGATGACCTGATCTTGCTGGCGATGTCCGCGACGCTGGATGCTGAACCGGTGGGCCAGCTGATGAACGCGCCTCTGGTGACATCCGAAGGGCACAGCTATCCGGTCGAGACCCGCTGGTTGGACCGGCCTTTGGCGCCGCAGGCGCGGCGACTGGACGCGCTGATCGATCTGGTGGTGCGAGCCGAACGGGAAACCAAAGGGGGCATGCTGGTGTTCCTGCCCGGTGAAGGTGAAATTCGGCGGGCCGAGGCGGCTTTGGCCAGCCGTCTACCCGACACCTGTTCAGTGCGGCCTTTGTTCGGAGCACTGCCCTTTGCCGCCCAGCGCGCGGCGATTGCGCCGGTTAAGCAAGGTCGCAAGGTGGTTCTGGCGACGTCGATTGCCGAAACCTCGCTGACTATTCCCGATATCCGCGTGGTGGTCGATATGGGGCAAGCCCGGCGGGCACGGTTCGATCCCGGATCAGGCATGTCGCAGCTGGTGACCGAGCGGGTGACGCGGGCCGAAGCGACGCAGCGCGCAGGCCGTGCGGGGCGTGTGGCCGAAGGTGTCTGCTATCGGTTGTGGTCCAAGGGCGAAGAAGGTGCACTAGCCGCCTACCCGCCTGCCGAGATCGAGGCAGCCGATCTGACCGGGCTGGCGTTGGAATTGTCGCTCTGGGGCGCAGAACCGGGTGATCTTGCGTTTCTGACCGCGCCGCCCGAAGGCACGCTGGCCGAGGCGCGCGCGTTGCTGGCGATGCTGGGTGCCCTGGATGGCAAAGGTAGGATCACCGAACATGGGCGGGCGCTGGCGGCGCTGCCGCTGCATCCTCGGCTGGGGCACATGCTGCTGCACGCGGGACCTGAGGCCGCGACACTGGCGGCGCTGATGGCGGAACGCGATCCGCTGCGGGGCGCGCCGGTCGATCTGTCTTTGAGGCTTGAGGTGCTGCTGGACGTGCGCGCGTTTCAGCGCAATCGGGTCTGGCAGGTCAACATGGGCGCGCTGGATCGGATCAAGGGCGAAGCAAAACGGTTGCGCGCGCAATCTAAGGATGTGGGCGGTCTGAGCCCGGCAGCGATGGCGGCGCTGGCCTATCCCGATCGCATCGGACAGCGACGCAAGGGAGATGTCCCGCGTTATGTCCTGTCGGGTGGCAAAGGCGTCGTGCTGGAAGCCGGTGATACGTTGGCGGGTGCACCCTATCTTGTGGTGACGGATACGGATGGGAACCCGCGTGAAGCGCGCGTGCGCATGGCAGCGCAGATTTCCGAGGGGGAAATTCGCGATCTATTCGGCGATCAGATCGCGTGGGTCGACAGCTGCGACTGGTCGAAACGCGAACGCCGTGTGGTGGCGCGCAGGCAAGAGCGGTTCGGAGCGATCACGCTGGACGACCGCATCTGGAAAGATGTCCCCGGGGATGCATTGGCGCAGGCGATGTTGGACGGGGTGCGCGATCTGGGTGTGCGGCTGACCGGGGCCGCAGCGCGATTGGCCGCTCGGGTCGAGTTGATCCGCGCGGAAGGCGCTGATCTGCCGGACTTCTCGGAAACCGGGCTGATGGAAACGCTGGAAGACTGGCTGCTGCCGATGCTCTCGGGCGTGCGCAATGCCGATGACTGGAAGCGGTTCGACCTGCTGCCCGCGCTGCGCGCCCGGCTGGACTGGGACCAGATGCAGGAACTGGATCGGCGGGCGCCGGGCTCGTTTGTGACTCCGTTGGGCCGCAAGCTGCCAATTGACTATGGCGGTGCTGTGCCCGAAATCTCGGTTAGGCTGCAAGAGGTATTCGGCGTTACGCAACATCCGGTGGTTGGGGGCGAGCCTTTGAAGATCACGCTGCTGTCACCGGCCCAGCGACCGATCCAGATCACCCGTGATCTGCCCGGATTCTGGGCCGGGTCATATGCCGATGTGCGCAAGGACATGCGGGCGCAGTACCCAAAACATCCCTGGCCCGAAGATCCAACTCAGGCGGATCCAACGCTGCGCGCGAAGCGGCGCAAAGGCTAAGTTGATCAGGTGGGCGTTGATAAGCCTCATTGGCGGAAACGGCGGAAAGCGCACAAATTGCTGCAAAAATACACGAAACACTGAAAGTTCAGGCCATATTTTGCGGTTATCCGAGGGCGGTATTGTTAACTCAGCAATACATGATTATGTAACTTCTTCGAATTACAAAAAGAACACGCCCGAGCAGGCCTTACATGACGACATGGATACGCAACATCTGGGAAGAGGTCGCGCGACCGCTGATCCAGCGCCCAAGCCGGGTGCAGGTTGCTGCGTTGTGTACCCGCAAGGCAGGTCCCGGTGACGACGTTTTGTTAATCACCAGTCGGGGCACCGGACGCTGGATTATCCCCAAAGGCTGGCCCATTGATGGGCTCAACGGGCCGGAAACCGCATTGCGGGAAGCCTGGGAAGAGGCTGGCGTGCGTGCAACGGAGGTGCAGAAAGATCCCGTTGGTCATTACTCTTACGACAAAAGGTTGGATGACGGCACGGCGTTGCCGGTTATCACCAGCGTTTATCGGATCGAGGTGACCGGACTGGCGGATGTATTCCCGGAATCCGATCAGCGTAAGCGCTGCTGGGTGTCCCCGAAGGTGGCCGCCGAACGCGTGCAAGAGCCGGAATTGCGCGACTTGCTACTGCAATTGTAACAATATTGTAAAAAACTGATGACAAAGGTTGCCGCGCCCATTGGAACCGTTTAGCGGCGGGCATCATTCAAAACAGCCGTTGTGAACCGATGTCAGACCACCCCACCAAAGCCCGTTGGCACGCACTGGACCGTGACCTACAGCGTATCTCGCGCGTTGAGCACGCCAATGCCCAAGTATCGCGTCCTCTGTTGGCCCCCGGAATTGCACTGGCCTTTATCGCGCTGGCAGGTTTGGCTGCAGCGCTTCTGTTCGGACGGGCCGATGGTGGCGTGATCGTTGTCGCAGCTGCGGCATTCGGCGCTTACATGGCGATCAATATCGGTGCCAACGACGTGGCCAACAATATGGGCCCGGCCGTGGGGGCCAATGCTCTGACCATGGGCGGAGCCATCCTAATTGCCGCCATCGCAGAAAGCGCCGGCGCGTTGCTGGCAGGGGGGGATGTGGTTTCGACCATCTCCAAGGGCATCATCGATCCGATGTCGGTGCAGAACAGCAATGTGTTCATCTGGGCGATGATGGCGGCTCTGATATCGTCGGCACTGTGGGTCAATCTGGCTACCTGGGTCGGGGCACCGGTTTCGACCACGCATTCGGTGGTCGGCGGCGTGATGGGTGCCGGCATTGCTGCGGCAGGCCTAAGTGCGGTGAGCTGGGGCACGATGAGCGCGATTGCCGCCAGCTGGGTGATCTCACCCGTTTTGGGCGGGATGATTGCAGCCGCCTTTCTGGCATTGATCAAACACAAGATCCAGTATCAGGACGACAAGATCGCGGCAGCGCGGCGCTGGGTGCCCATTCTGGTTGCCGTGATGGCAGGGGCGTTTGCCACCTACTTGTCGGTCAAAGGCCTGAAGCGGATCGTCAAAATTGATCTTCAATTTGCCCTTTTGATCGGTCTGACCTTTGGCGGCCTGGTCTGGGCTGCGACGGTACCGTGGGTCAAGCGCAAGTCTGAAGGGTTGGAGAACCGGACCCGGTCGTTGAAGACATTGTTTGGTCTGCCTCTGGTGATTTCGGCCACATTTCTGAGCTTTGCGCATGGGGCCAATGATGTGGCCAATGCGGTGGGTCCATTGGCGGCGATCGTGCATGCGGCCGAGTTCGGAGATTTTGCCACGAAAGTCTCGATCCCGACATGGGTCATGGTGATCGGCGCGTTTGGCATCTCGTTCGGCCTATTCCTGTTCGGTCCCAAGCTGATCCGTATGGTCGGCAGCCAGATCACCAAGCTGAACCCGATGCGGGCGTTCTGTGTCGCGCTATCGGCGGCGATCACGGTTATCGTCGCCAGTTGGCTGGGTCTGCCGGTCAGTTCGACTCATATCGCGGTTGGGGCCGTCTTTGGTGTTGGCTTCTATCGGGAGTGGCATGCAGAACGGCGGTGGAAATACTCGAACCGCCAGCGACCGGCAGAGCTGCGACTGGCGCGCGAGGAACGGCGGCGGCGCAAGCTGGTGCGGCGGTCGCATTTCATGACCATCGTGGCGGCCTGGGTGATCACGGTACCGGCAGCGGCGGTGATGTCGGCGCTAATTTTCTGGGTTTTGACTGCGTTCGCTTGATCGGAATTTGCGAGGCTCTGCCTCGCGCTCCGAGGTATTTTAGACCAGATGAAGAGACGGATCAGGTTATGATCTGGTCGACTGTTAGCGGCGTGTCAGGTGATTGATGGATGAGTTGAGAGACTCGGCTATTGATCGGGGTTGGGATCGCGTACTGTTGGCCGAGTTTGATGATTTCGCCCTGTAGACTGTCGATTTCGGTCGGGCGACCCGCCGTCAGATCATAAGCCATCGAGGTGCGCGCATTGGGGTCGATGGTCAGCATTTTTGCCGCAATTCGTGTAAAAATTGGCGTTGGCAGACGTAGAATGTGCGGTGTCATCCATGCGGGTAGTGGCGTTGTGGAGGTGGCCTCGATCTCGGCGACTTTCAAAACACGCTGCGCCTCGGCCATCTGATCAGCCATCAGGCGACGCCAGTTTCGGTCGAGCAGTTGGTTTTGCAAGGTCAGGCCGGACAATGCGTTCAATGCATTGTTGAGGTTGATCACCAGCTTACCCCATTGCACTGCCTCGATCTGGTCGCTTTCGCTGACGGGTAGATCTGGGGCGCTTAGGCGTTCAGCCAGAGACCGGGAGCCACGCTCGATGACGATCTCGCCCGATGTGGCGCGGTGATAGGTTGCCGGGCCCGTCGGCACCACGTTGAAGGGCACCATTCCAGCCCGAACGTCGCGTCCGGGAAGAGCGGTGCGCAGGGTGCGGGCGTTCTCGAGCCCATTCTGCCAAGACAGAACCGGGGCCGTTTCCGTGGCGTGTGCGGCGATCAGCGTTGCCATCTCGGCGGTCGCGCCGGTTTTTACCGTGACGATGACCAACTCGGCATCCCCGAGACAGGCAGGGTCTTCGCTGAGCGTGAGTTGTGCGGCGGCGACGTGACGATGCAGGTTCGAGAAATCTGTCACCGTCAGCCCCTGTCCCCGGATGGCGTTCAGCACCCGCGCGCGACCCAGCAGTGTCACGCTGTGTCCCGCTGCGGCCAGCAATGCGCCGCAAAAGCAGCCAATGCTGCCTGCACCGGCGATGACAATATTCATGGCTTACCTCCGCTGTGCCTCCAAGGATCGCCGGGATCGTTCAACGGAGCCAGCGTGACGTGAGGTCAGACGCGGGCGCGTCTGGGTCGGGTGCGTTCGAGGTCTTCCGAGATCGGAATGAACTCCTGATCATCACCGGGCGGCAGGTGGAAGGCGCCGTTCGCCCAGTCGGCAGTTTTCCATTCGCGTGTAGCGGTTTCTATCTTCTCCTTCGAGGAGGAGACGAAGTTCCACCAGATGTAGCGATCTTCGTTCAAGGTCGCGCCGCCCAGCAGCAACAGCCGCGCACCCAGTGGTCCGGCCTTCACGGACAGGTGATCGCCGGGGCGGAAGACCATCATGCGACCCGCCTCAAAGCTGTCGCCTGCGATCTCGACCGAGCCTGTGGTGACATAGACACCGCGATCCTCGTGATTGTCGGGCAGCGGGAAGGAGGCACCCGGTTCGAGCTGGACGTCGAGATAAAAGGTCTCGGACAGCATGGTGACCGGGCTGGTTTCGCCATAGGCGGAACCAAGGATCAGGCGGGCGCTGACGCCTGCATCCTGAATATGGGGCAACGCGCCCTGTTTGTGGTGTTCGAAATCGGGGGCCATATCTTCGTGAGTTTCGGGCAGGGCGATCCAAGTCTGGATGCCAAACAGGCTGTGTTTCTTGCCGCGTGTTTGGTCACTGGTACGTTCGGAATGGGTCACACCACGCCCAGCGACCATCCAGTTGACCTCGCCGGGATAGATCATCTGATGCGTGCCGAGACTGTCGCGGTGTTCAAACTCGCCCTGATATAAATAGGTCACGGTACCCAGTCCGATATGGGGATGCGGCCGTACGTCAATACCGCCTTCGGTGATGAATTCGGCCGGACCCATTTGGTCGAAGAAGATGAAGGGGCCGACCAGTTGCCGTTTGACCGAGGGTAGCGCGCGGCGCACCTCGAACCCGCCCAGATCACGGGCACGGGGGATGATCAGGCTGTCCAGCGCCGGGTTCTCGGACCGGCAGTCGGGTGTATGGGTCGGATTCCAGCTCATTCTCGCTCTCCCTTAGGTCAGGATCTGGCTTGGGCTTCAATATGTTTGATAATGTGGAATATAGTATGATTTATTGTCGGGCATAGCGCATGAGTGCACATATACAGTGCACGATGGGCGGAAACGGCGGCAACGCTCACGTGACGGTGATGAAATGACCCGATCTTCAGACCAGCTTAACTCGGCTTTCGCAACAAACGTGCTAGATTGAGTATCAGGCCAGACAACATGCCCGTTATCGAAAGGAGCCCTCTCGATGTCGCACGTTCTTCTTACCCGCCGCAGCGCGTTGGTTACGGCGGGCTGTTTTGCAGCGCTAGGCACGGCCGGGCTGACCACGCCCGCGCGGGCGCAGGGCGTTGCACCGACCCCGTCCATGCGGGGCGGATCGAACAACTATCGCCCCGGCGCCCCTATTGTGCAGCGCATCGGCGGCGGAGGTTTCTGGATGACCGGCACCGTGCGCCGCGCAGGCGACGGAGCCCCCTTGCCCGGCCAGCGTATCCAGATCTGGGCGCATACGACCGAAGGGCACGAGCGCGACCAGCGCAGCCATGGGGCGACGCTGACGGATGCGAACGGTGAATTTCGGCTTGAGATGCCACAAATCGTGCCCGCCTTTGGCCAACCGCACGGGCATCTCGCCTATGACAGCGGCGAATTTGAGACGGTTTTCCTACGCCCGGTGATGTCGAGCGCGAAGGATAAAACGCTTGCCGCGCATTTCGTCTTGCAGCCTGCCTGATACGTGTTGAGGCGCATACTGATCTGGGCAGCGTTGATTGTCGCCCTTCTGGTGCCGGTTATCGCGGCAGCATTCAGCCCTTATCTGGCGTGGCGCGAGCCGATCTACATCCTAGCCGGGTTTGCGGGCATCGTCGGGATGTGCCTTCTGCTGATGCAACCCTTGCTGGCCGGACGATGGTTGCCTGGGCTTTCACCTGTGCGCAGCCGCTTATGGCACAAGCGGTGCGGTCTGGCCCTTGTCGCAGCGATCGTAATCCATGTGGGCGGTTTGTGGATCACGAGCCCGCCGGATGTCGTGGACGCGCTTCTATTCGTATCAGCCACACCCTTTTCCGTCTGGGGTGTGATCGCGATGTGGACGGGTTTTGCTGCAGCAACAATGGGTGTTTTGCGGCTACGCCTGAACCTGCGATTTCGGCTCTGGCGTCTGGGTCACGCCGGACTGGCAGTGGTGACCATACTGGGCAGTGTCGTACACGCCCTGATGATTGAGGGCACAATGGAGATCATGACCAAGATCGCATTGTGTGTGCTGGTAGTTCTGGCGTGCGTCGCTACGCTCGCCAGACTACGGGTCTGGGATGTGACCCGACGCGTTTAGTCATCCCATACGCATGCCGGGGCCGCGTCAGGCTGATAGGCGTTTGGCATAGGTCGCGCGATCTATTTCAACATCCCGCACGGTGATGCTGCCGACCGTGGGCGCAGACGCAGCCAGAACATTCAGAATGATCGCGTTCAACTCGGCGCGCGTTGCCTCATCACGGCCCTGCAGCAACAAGAGCGTGGCATGAATGAACGTCTGCGGTTCGGTCCCGATGCGGAAATACGGAAACGAGGTGGCACGGATTTTGAGTGTTGGGGCATCGAATTCTTCATGCGCGGCGAGCTCGGAATAGAGCTGCTCACAGATGGCTTGAAAATCATGAGTTTTTTCGAGCCCGGCAGAGAATTCCAGAGTGATGTGTGGCATTGGTTGCTCCGAGATTTAAGAGAGCCATCTATGGCTCTCCCAGATTGCTGTCGGCCTCAGACGCCCAGACACCAGCGCATCACGGCTTTTTGCGCATGCAGGCGGTTTTCGGCCTCGTCAAAGATCACCGAGTTCGGGCCGTCCATGACCTCGGATGTGGCCTCTTCTTCGCGGTGCGCAGGCAGGCAGTGCATGAACAACGCATCTGGCTTGGCATGCGACATCAGCTCGGCGTTGACCTGATAGGGCCGCAGCATGTTGTGGCGGCGCTCCTTCGCGGATTGGGAATCGTGCATCGAGACCCAGGTGTCGGCGACTACAAGGTCGGCCCCTTCAACAGCTTTGTGCGGGTCCCGTTCGATCACGATTTTCGAGCCCTTCTGGCGTGCAAGCCCCATGAATTCTTCTTCCGGGTCCAGCTGCGCCGGGCCAGTGAATGTCAGGTCGAAACCGAATTGACCGGCGGCATGCAGAAATGAAGCGCAGACATTGTTGCCATCGCCGGTCCAGACGACCTTTTTTCCTGCGATGGGGCCGCGATGCTCTTCATAGGTCAGCACATCGGCCATGATTTGGCAGGGATGTGTGCGATCGGTCAGACCATTGATGACGGGAACGTCCGAGTATTCGGACATCTCGGTCAGGATGGTTTCATCAAAGGTTCGGATCATGATCATGTCGACATAGCGCGACAGGACCCGGGCGGTGTCGGCGATGGTCTCGCCATGGCCCAGCTGCATGTCCTTGCCGGACAGCACCATGGTCTGCCCGCCCATTTGGCGCACGCCAACATCGAAGGACACGCGGGTCCGCGTTGATGGCTTTTCAAAGATCAGCGCAACCATGCGGCCTGCCAGAGGCTGCTCGTCGTCGGGGGCGGCTTTGGGACGCCCATGGCGCGCCTGTTTCATCGCGCTGGCCTGATCGATCATGTTCCGCAGATCACCTGCGTCAGTTTTGTGGATATCAAGGAAGTGGTTCATTTTAATTCACTTTTCAATCAGGCGAGTTCAGGCCGAAGCCATTGCGTTTTCGACTTGTGCCGCAGTTTTCTCGAGGCGGATCAGGGCTTGTGCGATGTCATCCTCGGTGAGGGTCAGCGGCGGCAGCAGGCGGATCACGTTATCTGCGGCGGGGACCGTTATGACCTCGTTGTCATAGCCAGCGTTGACCACGTCGATATTGGCGGGTTTGCATTTCAGGCCTAGCATCAAGCCTGAGCCGCGCACCTCCTCGAATACTTCGGGGTGGTCCGCGATCAGGCCTTCGAGCTTCTGACGCAGCAGGCCCGCCTTGCGATTCACACCTTCGAGGAAGGCCGGAGTGGCGACCTGATCGATCACCGCGCAGCCTACAGCGCAGCCCAAGGGGTTGCCGCCATAGGTCGAGCCGTGGGTGCCTGCCGTCATGCCGCTGGCGGCCTCTTCGGTGGCCAGAACCGCACCCAGAGGAAAGCCGCCGCCAATGCCTTTGGCGACCATCATGATATCCGGCGTGATGCCGGCCCATTCATGGGCAAAGAGTTTGCCGGTCCGCCCAACGCCGCATTGGACCTCATCGAGGATCAGCAAAAGGCCGTTATCATCGCAAATCTGGCGCAAGGCTTTCAGCTCTGCATCCGGAACGGGGCGGATGCCGCCTTCGCCCTGAACCGGTTCGATCAGGATGGCTGCCGTGGTGTCGGTGATGGCGTTGGTGACGCCGTCGAGGTCTCCGAATGTCAGATGCACAAAGCCGGGAAGCAGCGGTCCAAAGCCTTTGGTCATCTTCTCGGACCCGGCGGCGGCGATACCCGCCGATGACCGGCCATGGAATGAGCCGTCGAAAGTGATGATCTCGACCTTCTCGGGCTGACCTTTGTCATAAAAATACTTGCGGGCCATTTTGACGGCCAATTCGCAGGATTCGGTGCCCGAATTGGTGAAGAACACCGTATCGGCAAAGGTGTGTTCCACCAGCTTGTCCGCCAGTGCCTGCTGTTGCGGGATGTTATAGAGGTTTGAAACATGCCACAGCGCATGCGCCTGTTCCGTCAGGGCCGCCACCAGCGCCGGATGCGCATGACCCAGCGCGTTTACCGCTATGCCCGCGCCCAGATCCAGAAAACGTCGGCCATCCGCCTCGGTCAGCCAGGCGCCTTCGCCCTTCACGAATGTCAGGGGCGCGCGGTTATAGGTCGGCAGAACGGACGGGATCATCGGATCATCCTTTTCGAATAGCTTGAGCCCTGTGAGTGATACACTGGGGCCATGGTCGTCAACTGATTTGGTGGGGTTTGCGCGGATTTGGACAGCGCAAATGGATCAAACGGGCCGATTATGCGGTCAGGCGTCGGCGTCGGAGGCGCAGGATATGTGCGGTATTGATCATGTGAGGCCGTATAGCGGGGTGCACCGGGTCTGAAAACCCCGTTTTTGCGATCGGGGCAAAAATCATTCTGAGACTGGGATTTACCGCTTGTCATTTACCCGACGCTGGCGCACGGCTGAACCATGACACCGATACGTCAGAATCCTGCCCTTGCGGCCCTGCTGATCCTTGCGGCCAGCGCCCTTCTCGCAGGGACCACATTGCTGGCGAAAGCACTGGGGACGGATGTGCTTGGCCCCGCCCTGCATCCGATGCAGATCAGCCATGGACGGTTTCTGTTTGCCTTTCTGGTAATCGTGACAGCCGTCGGCATCATGCGCCCCCGCCTGAGCCGCCCGCATTGGGGTCTGCATATCGGACGGACAAGCTTCGGCTGGCTAGGGATCACGCTGATGTTTGCATCCGTTGCTTTCATACCGATTGCGGATGCGACGGCGATCTCGTTCCTGAACCCGGTCTTTGCCATGATGTTGGCGATCCCGCTGCTGAAAGAAGGTGTCGGCCCGTGGCGCTGGTTGGCCGCCATCGTGGCCTTGATCGGTGCTTTGGTTCTGTTGCGTCCAACGCCCGCTAGCTTTCAACCCGCTGCATTACTGGCCCTGACCGCAGCAGTAATAATTGGGATGGAACTGATCTTTATCAAAAAGCTCTCGGGCCGAGAAATACCGATCCAGATTCTGCTGATCAACAATGCGATGGGTCTGACCATTGCGACAGTCGCGGTAAGTTTCGTTTTCCAGATGCCGACGCCTCAGCAATGGGCGGCGCTGGCCTCGATTGGTGTGCTAATGGCCTGTGCGCAGGCTTGTTTCGTCAACGGAATGGCGCGGGCGGATGCCTCTTTTGTGGCTCCGATCAGCTACGCTACGCTGATCTTCGCTGCCGTCTACGATTTCGCGGTATTCAAGGTGATACCGGATGGGATCAGCCTGATCGGCTCGGCCATCATCCTGACCGGAGGTCTGATTCTGGTCTGGCGCGAGGCGATACACCGTCAGGCCTTGAGCCGGTAGCCGGTGCGCAACATCTGCCAGGTCAATCCTCCAACCAACAATGTCGCGCTGGCGCAGATCGCCATGCCCAACCAAGGAGAGCTGTCGGACACGCCGATCATCCCATAGCGCAACCCGTCAATCAGATAGAAGACCGGGTTCGCATGGCTTAGCCGATTGAGCACTGGCGGTAGCGCCTGCACAGAATAGAAAGTGCCGGACAAGAAAGCCAAAGGCGTGACGATGAAGTTGGTGATCGCCGCCATCTGGTCAAACTTGTTGGCAAAAATCCCGGCAAAAAGCCCAAGCGCGCCCATGAACGCGCCACCTAAAACCACGAATATCAGTGCGATCAGCGGGTTCTGCGGCACGATGCCCAGAACCAACGCCAGAGCGATTGCGACAACAAGGGCGATCAGGATTCCGCGGGCGATGCCTCCGGCCAGATAACCCAACAGGATTTCCAGCGGCGATAGCGGCGGCATCAGCGTATCGACGATATTGCCCTGAACCTTGGCGATCACCATCGATGACGATGTATTGGCAAAGGCGTTCTGAATCACGGTCATCATCATGATGCCCGGTGCCAGAAAGGTCAGAAACGGCACCCCCATCACATCCGGTCGGCTGGGACCAATGGCAATGTTGAAGATCAGCAGGAACAGGCCTGCCGTCACCAGCGGTGCCAGCAGGGTCTGCGTCCACACGGCCAGAAAGCGCAGGGTTTCGCGCTGCGCCAGTGTATAGAGGCCCATCCAATTCACCGCGCCAAAGCGGCGTGCGTCGTGATCCATGAGATTATGCATGCTCTGCCCCATACCTGATTCGAAGACCGCTTGTAACTCGGGCCGCAGTGTTTAGAATAGGGCGCTGAGATGATTTCCCAAGGCGGCCCGAATCCGGGGCCGCTTTCCGCTTTTGAAAGGCAAATGATGTCCTGGACTGACGAGCGTGTAGAGCTGCTGAAAAAGATGTGGGGCGAGGGCCAGTCGGCCAGCCAGATCGCCAAGGAACTGGGCGGCGTGACCCGCAATGCGGTGATCGGCAAGGTGCACCGTCTGGGTCTGTCGAATCGCGCCACCGGTGCAAGCCCGGCAAAGGCCGAGCCTAAGGAAAAACCGGCCCCCGCGCCCAAGGCCGAGGCCAAACCGAAACCGACACCCAAGACTGAACCGGCCCGTCCGGTGCCAGCCCCCGAGGCCAAACCGGTCACCCCGGCCCGTCGCCAGATCATACCCGCCGGCCAGCCGCTGCCTCCGCAACCGTCGGCCAATGAGATCAGCCCCGAGGCTTTGGCCAAGGTCAACGAGATTGAAAAGAAGGCCAAGAAGCTGTCTTTGATGGAGCTGACCGAAAAGACCTGCAAATGGCCTGTCGGCGACCCCGCGACCGAGGATTTCTGGTTCTGCGGCCTGCCCGTCGAGGCAGGCAAACCCTATTGCGAAGCGCATGTGGGCGTGGCGTTCCAGCCAATGAGCTCGCGCCGCGACCGTCGGCGGTGATTGAGAACACAAGAACCTAAATCATTACTATAGAACGTGAAAAGGGCGCAGGCGTTTCGCCACGCCTCTTACCGGAAGCGCTGCATAGTCGGGCTCGACACAAGGCGTAACGAGCTCTTGCAAAGAAAACACCCTCGCTGAAAACTGCGAGGGTGTTTTAGACTGGAACGCCGGCTGTGCGGGACAAACCGGCCGATTTATGCGCACAGCGCGTTCAACGTGTATTGACGACAGGCGGATTTTTGCAACGGCCCAGACAGTAGTGAACTCCCTCGGCCGCGCCAGAAGCAAGCTTTTCAGGCACAATTGGTCCCGGGAACATCATGTCGACACAGGCATCTGGATTGGACCTAAAGTAATCCCTAATGCGCCGAGGACCACCCGAGGCTTTCGTATAAGCCGTCCATTCAATAGGGTCCTTGGCTTCTTTCTCGTTGGCTTCCCAGTAATTAACGATTTCGATATTTGCACCATGCGCATATAGTTTGCGGTCAAACCCGTCTGCCATTCCTTTCGAAACTTCGAGGCCGGTGGCCTTCGCCGCATCTGGGAACACGTTGTCCTCGTTGGTTAAGTCCTTTTCATCGACCGTCGCGGAGGTGGCCTCGATATGGAAATATTGGTATCGGACCTTCTCATTGTCGTTCTGAGGATTGGCTATGATTGTACGCATGATCACGCATAGGCGCAAATTGCCATCTTTGTAGTGATAGCCCGGAATATTCGCATGGAGGCATTCATCTAGGATCTGACCCTTTACCTTTACATCCCATTTGTTTTGTGTGTTTCTACCTCCTTGCGCGGTTCGAAGAAGAGCTCTGCCGGTGATACCGGACAAACTATCTTTGAACGCACGGCCGCCAAAAAAAATACTCCCGCGGCGCTTAGCACAATTCGCGATGTTCTCTCTCGCGCCACAGTTCATTACAGTTTTGAATTGCTGATCCGTCAGATCGCGTACCGACACCATTTTGGGATTTCCGGCCCCAAGTCCGCCAACCATGAATTTCTGATCTGGTACATTTTTGAAATCGATTGATCTGGTTGTCTTCGGGGGCTTTACCGTTGGTGTACAAGCGCCTAGGAGAATTGCAGCAGAAATGGTCGCGGTCATGATCGAAAGGAATTTTCGCACCTTTGGCTCCAAATAATTGTATCCAATGTGGCACAATAACATGGAAATGGCGCGCAAACGAAGTTTTTCTTGGAAAGCGCGAATGGCGCAAAAGGGCTCGAACCTGACATTGTAGTGTCGGTGATCTTGGAACCGCTGGTATATGATTAGCCTTTCACTGCGCTGGATGTGACGGCAAATCCGGCATCGGCACCCAGCCGGGCAGCTCATCCGGTGAGACCGAGACATGCAGCTTCTCTGACCGGTCACGTCCCACTTTGCGATGCTTGCGCAGCAGGAAGATCTTTCCCCAGCCGCGCCATGTGCCAACCGAGCGGGCGTGGGGGTCGGTGGGGAAACGGTCGCGCCAACCTTCGGGCAGGGGCAGGCCGTGCAACTCGGCCTTGTCCAGCATCCAGATCAACGAGATGTTGCTGAGGGGGCGGGCCTCTTCGAACCCGTTTAACTGGCCGCCAACATCGCCGTGGGTGCCGCGGAACCAAACCTGCTCGATATGGCCTTTGAAGTCAGGCGTGCATTTCCACAGCACCGGCTCGAACACCTCGCGGGTCTCGTCCAGCGCCATGGCGTGATAGCCGTGGCGGGTGGCCGGGCCAAGCTGGTGGTTGTGGAAGGCATGGCGTTCCTCGGCCCAGCGCCACAGCAGCGGCAGGCGCAGGCCCAGCGCCTTGACCGTGTCCCAGACGCCGACCATCTCGATGGCGACATCCTCGTGACAGAACTCCCGACGAAAGACCGCCGCCGCTTCGCCATTGGCGTTACATTCATAGTGTCGATAGGCCTGTTTGATGTTGCGGACGGTGGCGTGTTCGGCCTTGAGCAACCCGATAGCATCGATCACGCCTGCAAGGCTGCGGACCCCGTATGCGCCGCGTGAATAGCCGATGAAAAAGATCTTATCACCGGGTTTGTAACGCGAAGCCAAATAACCATAGGCCCGCCGAATCTGACGGTTGATACCCCGCCCCATCATCACGTCCATAGTCGACTTCCAGCTTTCCCACTGCACGCCGGATTCGTAGAAAACCGAAACCTGGCTGCCCATCTCGCAGCACAGGCGCAGGGTCTGGCCCGCGTGGGTTTCCCGCCCTGCTTCCAGAGTCGACATGGTGCCGTCAAGAATGATGACATGGCTGACAGGTTCGCGGTGGCGCGTTTCGGCCGAGTGCTCGGACCGCAGAGGCCGTCCGAGCCATCCCAGTACCTTTCTACTCAGCCGCGACAGAACCATGCGTCAACAATTCCCAAACTTTGTGAGGTGTGAAAGGCATATCCGCCTGCCGCACCCCGTGATCCCAGAGCGCATCCTGTACCGCGTTCGCCACTGCGGCCAGTGCGCCCACGGTGCCTGCCTCGCCACAGCCTTTCATCCCCATCGGGTTGGCGGTTGACGGAACCGGCGCCGAGGTAAACTCTATCATGGGTATCTCAGCAGCGCGGGGCAAGGCGTAGTCCATGAACGAAGCCGTGAGCAGTTGCCCCTCGGCATCATGAACAACATGCTCGGTCAGTGCTTGGCCGATACCCTGAACCACGCCGCCATGTACCTGCCCCTCGGCCAGCATCGGGTTGATAAGATTGCCGAAATCATCCACCACCGTGTAGCGGTCGACCCATGTTTCACCAGTGAAAGAATCGATAACGACTTCGGCAACATGTGCACCATTGGGATAGCTGCGTGCATCTAGCGTGGCGCGGGCTTCGTGCTGCAACAGATCGGTGCGCCCGTCTGCGCGCGCCATCTCGGCCGCCTCGGTCAGCGTGGGGGTCAGGTTGGACCCCGGCGCGCGGAAGGTTTCATGGTCGAAGGTCACATCGCTTTCCTCGACCCCCATCTTATCCGCAAGATAGGGCGTGAATGCGGCGATCATCGTATCAACTGCGACCAGTGTTGCGTTGCTTTGGGTCGTTACCGAGCGTGATCCGCCGGTTCCGCCGCCCTGCGCCAGCCTGTCCGTGTCGCCTTGCACAACATTGATCAGGTGCGAAGGAATCCCTGTCTGGTCCGAAAGGAACTGGGCGTAGACGGTCTCGTGCCCTTGCCCATTGGACTGAGTGCCGACATAGAGGTTCACCGTTCTGTCCTCGCAAAACTCGATCTTCGCGCCTTCGGAAGGGTCTCCCAAAATACTTTCGATATAGTAACAAAGCCCCTGACCCCGGATCAGGCCGTTTTCCGCATCCGCCGCCTTGCGGGCCTCGAAGCCCGTAGTCTGTTCGGCGGCGCGGCTGAGGACCATGTTGAACTCACCCACATCATAGGTTTCGCCGGTTGCGGTCTTATAGGGGAAAGCTTCGGGTCGGATGAAATTCTTGCGCCGCAACTCCCACGGATCAATCCCCAACTCACGCGCAGCACGGTCCATGACGCGTTCCAGCACATAGATCGCCTCGGGTCGCCCGGCACCGCGATAGGCGTCGACCTGCGTGGTGTTGGTGAAGAATCCTTCGACCCGCAAGTAGGTGGTCTGAACATCGTAGACACCCATCAAAACCTTACTGAACAGGCTGGTCTGGATCGCCTGCGCGAAATGGCTGTTATAGGCACCAAGGTTGATCTTGCTGTGAACCCGATAGGCGGTGATCTTGTGATCGGCATCAAAGGCAAGTTCCGCCAGCGACGTCAGGTCACGGCCGTGGTGATCTGACAACATCGCTTCGGACCGGTCCGACATCCAGTGCACGGGCTGGCCCAGTTTCATGGCAGCAACAGCAACGGTGAAATATTCGGGGTAAGGCATCGCCTTCATACCAAATCCGCCGCCGACATCTGGCGTAGTAACACGGATCGCCTCGGGGTCCAGTTTCAGCTTTTGTGCCAGTTGCGCTTTCATCCCCCAGACACCCTGCCCGCCATATGAGAAATGCATACGGCCACCCGACCAATCGGCCTGACAGCCACGCGGTTCGATCGAGCTCACGATGACCCGGTTGTCATGCACGTTCAGCGCGACGGTGCGCGCCGCTGCATGAAAGGCGGCATTGGTCGCCTTCTCATCACCCAAGCCCCAGTCAAAGGCGCGGTTGTCGGGGGCTTGTGGATGCAAAGGTTCCCCACCCGCAGCGACATCCGTCTTGACCGGCAGGTCCTCGGTTTCCATCCAGATCAATTCGGCTGCATCGCGGGCCTGTAACAACGAGTCGGCAATGACGACCGCAACGGGTTCTCCGACGAAACGCACGCGGTCCTTGGCCAGCATGTTCCGCTCGGACGCAGCGCCTTGACTGCCGTCGCGGTTGGCGACTGTAGTCGCGTTCATCACCGTATCGATCCCGGCAGCAGTCAGATCTTCCAGCGTCATGACCAAGCGCACCCCATCCGCTGTACGTGCATCTTCAAGGTCCAGCGACGTGATCGTGGCATGCGCCACCGGGCTGCGAAAGAATGCTGCGAACAGCGCATTCTCGGGCACAGAATCGTCCATGTATTGCCCCTGCCCGGTCAGAAACCGCTGGTCCTCGGTTCGTTTGACGGGCTGGCTTTTGCCGAATTTTTCCATGGGATGATCCTCTGGCTGCCTGAATGCGCGACCCTAGCGTGAAGCAGGACCTTGTCCAGTGGCTGAGAAAATTAACTCCGCACGGTCTGAAAGCGACATTCATGTCTGGAAACAGCGTTGCGCGCCGATCTGGGCCGCGCCTAGGCTGAACCTAAATTCAGTCGAGTGGAGGTTTCCATGCCCAAAGAAATCAAGCTGACGAATGGCCGATTGGACAGCCAAAGTGCCAAGGCCTATTGGGATGATGGGTTTATATTTCCGATCCCCGTGTTCTCTGCCGCAGAAGCCGCCGGGTACCGTGCCGAGTTGGAGGATGTCGAGGCCAGCTGGCGCGAGGCTGACCTGCCGCTACCCCTGAACATGTACAAACGCATCAACGCGCATGTGGTGATGCCATTTGCCACTCGCATCGCGTTGGATCCGCGCGTTTTGGACGTTGTCGAAGGTGTTTTGGGCCCAGACCTGCTGCTGTGGTCAGCTGAGCTGTTCATCAAGGAACCGCGTACGACGCAAGTGGTGGGCATGCATCAGGACCTGACATATTGGGGTATGGGTGAAACCTCGGACCAGTTGACCGCCTGGATCGCCCTGTCCCCTGCGACGGTTGAAAGTGGCTGCATGGATTTCGTGAAGGCCAGCCACAAGAACCCGATCCTGCCGCATAATGATACCTTCTCCGACAACAACCTGCTGTCGCGTGGGCAAGAGGTGGCAGTCGATGTCGCGGAGGAAGACAAAACCCATATCGAGTTGCAGCCCGGCCAGATGTCGCTGCACCATGGGCTGACCATTCATGGGTCAGGGCCGAACGTATCTGATGATCGTCGAATTGGCCTGGCTATCCGTTATCTCAACCCCAATGCGCAGCAAAAAGTGGCGGATCGCGACTATGCCATTCTGGCGCGGGGCGAGGACCGGGTGGGGAATTTCATCCATATCCCTGAGCCGACCGAGCTGTTTGCTCCTGAGGCGCTGGACCTGCACGCGCGCATCCGCAGCGATCAGGCCAAGGCGATGGGGCAAGGGGCCAGCGAAAAGCTGGATCTTTATGCGCCCGCCCCATCAAATCCCGGCTGATCATTGCAGGACCGCCGCGCAGACCCTTCCCCTTCCCTTACGCATTCGCTATTGCAGGCGCTGACCCGAGATTGATGACGCAGGACGCACCCCATGGCGATGGAAAAGACATTCAACGCGGCCGAAGCCGAGGCCCGCATCTACAAGGCCTGGGAAGAGGCCGGAGCCTTCAAGGCAGGCGCGAACAAATCGCGCGACGAGAGCTTTACCATCATGATCCCACCGCCGAACGTGACGGGTGCGCTGCATGTGGGCCACGCGTTCAACAACACGCTGCAGGATGTTCTGACCCGCTGGCACCGGATGCGCGGGTTCGACACGCTATGGCAGCCCGGTCAGGACCACGCTGGTATCGCCACGCAGATGCAGGTGGAAAAGATGTTGGCCAACACCCAGCAGCCGGGACGTCGTGAGCTGGGACGTGAGGCGTTTCTGGACAAGGTCTGGGAATGGAAGGGAGAATACGGCGGCACGATCATCGAGCAGCTCAAGCGCCTGGGCTCGTCCTGCGATTGGTCGCGCAACGCCTTCACCATGGCGGGTGCGCCGCGTGACCCGCGCACCGGGCACGAAAATTCTGCGAATTTTCACGACGCGGTGATCAAGGTCTTTGTCGACATGTACGAAAAGGGTCTGATCTATCGCGGCAAGCGGTTGGTCAACTGGGACCCGCATTTCGAGACCGCGATTTCGGACCTTGAGGTCGAGAATATCGAAGTTGCGGGCCATATGTGGCACTTCAAGTATCCGCTGGCGGGCGGTGAGACCTATACCTACGTCGAGAAAGATGAGGACGGGAATATCGTGCTGGAGGAAGAGCGCGACTATATCTCGATCGCCACGACCCGCCCCGAAACCATGCTCGGCGACGGCGCAGTTGCGGTTCACCCATCCGATGAGCGCTATGCGCCCATTGTCGGGAAACTCTGCGAAATCCCGGTTGGGCCGAAAGAGCATCGCCGTCAGATCCCCATCATCACCGATGACTATCCCGATCCCGATTTCGGCTCGGGCGCGGTGAAGATCACCGGCGCGCATGACTTCAATGACAACATGGTTGCCAAGCGCGGCGGCATTCCGATGTACCGCCTGATGGACACCAAGGGTGCGATGCGGGCAGACGGCGCGCCTTACGCCGAAGCGGCCGATTTGGCGCAGGAATATGCGCGGGGCCGCGAGTTCACCGAGAATGAGATCGACGCGATCAACCTGATCCCGGATCACCTGCGCGGGCTCGACCGGTTCGAGGCCCGCGCGAAGGTGGTTGAGGAGATCACTGCAGACGGTCTGGCTGTCATGACTCGCGCGGATGATCAACGTCTGGGTTCGACCGCTTTAAAGCCGGAACACGAAGGCGCGGACAAGCTGGTGCCGCTGGTCGAAAGCAAACCGATCATGCAGCCCTTCGGCGACCGCTCGAAAGTCGTCATCGAGCCGATGTTCACCGACCAATGGTTCGTCGACGCCGCCAAGGTCGTCGGCCCTGCGCTGGACGCGGTCAAGGACGGCACTGTCAAGATCATCCCCGAGTCGGGCGAGAAGACCTATTACCACTGGCTGGAAAACATCGAGCCGTGGTGCATCTCGCGCCAGCTATGGTGGGGGCATCAGATACCGGTTTGGTATGGTCTCGATCTCTCGGCTGAGAATTTCAAGGACGACGAAAACGACGGCGACCTTGATTTGGTCGAATTGGGTCGTTTGCTCAACGAAGGCGGCATGCTGCATCGTGGCAATGTCATGGAATGCGCGGCAAGCCTTGAGGCCGTTACAGAGAAATTCCTCGACGACAATGCCAATATACCCAGCCCGCTGAGCCACGCGACGGTCATCGAAGTTGCCGATAAGCAGGAAGCGATCCATCAGTTCGCCGAAAGCCTTGCTCAATACGCAGTCGAACAAGATCCGACTAAGCTGGTCTACCCGGTTTGGCGCGACCCCGACGTACTCGACACATGGTTCTCTTCCGGCCTCTGGCCTATCGGCACGCTGGGCTGGCCCGAAAAGACCGAAGAGTTAGAGCGCTATTTCCCAACCGATGTGTTGATCACCGGCTTTGACATCCTGTTCTTCTGGGTCGCGCGGATGATGATGATGCAACTGGCGGTGGTGAAAGAAATCCCGTTCCACACCGTGTATCTGCACCAGCTCGTCCGCGACGAGAAGGGCAAGAAGATGTCCAAAACCACCGGCAACGTGATCGACCCGTTGGAGATCGTGGACGAATTCGGTGCTGACGCGCTGCGCTTTACCAATGCCTCAATGGCGGCTATTGGCGGGGTACTGAAACTGTCGCGCGAGCGCATCACAGGTTACCGAAACTTCGGCACCAAACTGTGGAACGCCGTCCGCTTTGCCGAGATGAATGAGGTCTTCACCGACGCTGTCCCGCAACTGGACGTGACTGACCTGAAACCCAAAGCCGCCGTGAACCGCTGGATCATCGGTGAAACCGCCCGTGTGCGGGAAGAGGTCGACGCGGCGCTGGAAAGCTATCGTTTCAACGACGCGGCCAACGGGCTCTACGCCTTTGTCTGGGGCAAGGTCTGCGACTGGTACGTGGAACTCTCTAAACCCTTGCTGCAAGGCGACGACACCGAGGCACAGGCCGAGACCCGCGCCACCATGCGCTGGGTTCTGGATCAGTGCATGGTTCTGCTGCACCCGATCATGCCTTTCATCACCGAAGAGCTGTGGGGCCTGACTGGTAAGCGTGCCAAAATGGTTGTACACGCAGATTGGCCGACCTATGCGGCTGCCGACCTGATCGACGCGGATGCGGATCGAGAAATGAACTGGGTGATCTCGGTGATCGAAAACACCCGCTCGGCCCGCGCACAGATGCGGGTTCCTGCTGGCCTCTACGTGCCGATGCTGGTGACGGAGATTGACGCGCACGGCCAAGCGGCATGGGACCGCAACGAAGCGCTGATCAAACGTCTGGCGCGGATCGACAGCCTGACCAAGGCGGATGAACTGCCCAAGGGCACGATCTCGATTGCCGCCCCCGGTGCCTCCTTTGGCCTGCCACTGGCGGACATCATCGACATTGGTGCGGAAAAGGAACGGCTGGAAAAAGCCAAAGGCAAGTTGGCCAAGGAACTCGGCGGTCTGCGCGGACGCCTGAACAACCCGAAATTCGTGGCATCGGCCCCGGAAGAGGTTGTTGCGGAAGCCAAAGCTAACCTTGCCGCCCGCGAAGAAGAAGAAGCCAAGCTAAACGAAGCTCTCGCCCGTTTGGCTGAAATCGCCTGATCTTTTTCCTGCTGCTGATATATTGAAATCGAACCTCACCACCCAATCGGCGGTGAGGTTTTTCTTTACCCTCAGAGCTTTCCCCTTGTTCACGCCACGCCCCGCTTGTTAGCACTTCGACGACACAACCTGGCGAGGCACTGACGATGCGATCTTTCCCTCCGATGCAGACCGTCTCAACCGGGTTGGTTGTGGCCATTGTCGGGTTCTTCAGCTCGTTTCCCATCGTACTGCAGGGGTTGGGCGCGATGGGAGCTTCATCGCAGGAAGCCGCCTCGGGTCTGATGAGTGCGGCGATTGCCATGGGGCTTGCAGCCATCGTCCTCAGCCTGCGGTACAAAATGCCGATCAGCGTTGCGTGGTCGACTCCGGGGGCCGCTCTGTTAGCCGTCTCGGCCACCCCGGTCGAGGGATTTTCAGGCGCGATTGGTGCGTTCCTGTGCGCCGGAGCATTAACGGTTCTGGCAGGGCTGTGGAAGCCGCTGGGACGATTGGCAGCAGCAATTCCCACAACACTGGCGCAAGCAATGCTGGCAGGCGTGCTCTTGCCACTATGCCTTGTGCCCTTCAAGGCGGCGATCGAGATTCCATGGCAGGCGTTGCCGGTGATCCTGACGTGGTTTGTCGCGGGCCGTTTCAATCGATTGATCGCGGTTCCGGCAGCTGTGGTCGCGGCGGCTATCATTGTGTCGCTGAACGCAGGAGATGCCCAATTGATGCCGGATCGTTTGATCGCGGCTCCGATCTGGACCATGCCATCATTCTCGGTCGCGTCGGCCATCGGGATCGGCGTACCGCTGTTTATCGTCACGATGGCGACACAGAATATCCCCGGCGTCGCGGTGATGCGCAGCTTTGGCTTTGATCCTGTTCCCGGCCGGTTGTTTTCATCCGTCGGTGGCGCAAGCATGCTTTCGGCCCCTTTCGGGGCGCCCGCAACCTGCCTGGCCGCAATCACCGCAGCGATGTGTTCCAACGAGGAAAGCCACCCCGATCCGGCGCAGCGTTATTGGTCGGCAATCATGGGTGGCGTGTTCTACTGCCTCTTCGGTATCTTTGCCGTGGCGATCACCAGTTTTGCCGCCCATGCCGACCCGCTGCTTATGGGCACTCTGGCAGGTGTGGCCCTGATCGGGGTCCTGGCCAATGCCATGCATGCCGCGCTGGACGTCCCTGTCGAGCGCGAAGCGGCTATTTTGACACTGGCCATTACGGCCTCTGGAATAACGGTTTTTGGGTTGGGCGCGGCAGTCTGGGGGCTGTTGGCTGGGGGTATCGCATATCTGGCAACAAACCGAGTGCGCTGAGCCCTTTCATCAGAACCCCTCAGGCGGTAAAATGAGCGCATGTTCGGATCGCTTGGAAAACTGATTGAACGCCAGATCAAAAAGGCGCAGGCCGAAGGCCAACTGCAGGGTCTTGAAGGCGAAGGTGCCCCGTTACCCGACCGCTCGGGCGAGGCACAAGGCGATCCCGCCATTGCTGCGGGTCATCGGATCATGGCGCAGGCCGGAGTTCTGCCCGAGGAGTTCGACATCAAGAAACAGCTCGACGCCGCCCGCAAGGAGTTTGCAGCGCTGACTGACAATCAGGACCGCAGGGCCGCAATGGCAAAGATTGCTGATCTTGAGATGCGATACAACATGGCCCGTGATGCACGGCGCGCATTCATGCGGTGATCATTTGAACTCGGGCTTTCGGCCCTGCATCTGTGCCATGACAACTTCCATTTGATCCGACTTACCGATCAGGTCGACCTGTTCGGTAGATTCGGCCAACAGCACATCAGCACGGTCACGGGTTTCGGCCACATCAATCAACCGTTTGGCGGCGCGGATGGCGGACGGGCTTTTACCCGCGATGTCCTCGGCCAGCGCCAGCGCTTCGGTCAGGGGATCATCCGACAGTTTGGTAACAAGCCCCCAATCTGCCGCCTGTGGCGCACCGATAGGGCGGGCGGTATAGGTCAGCAGGCGCAGCACGTCCGAGCGCACGAGCTCTGGCAGCAGAACCATGCCGCCCATGTCGGGGATAATGCCCCATTTCATCTCCATCACTGCCAGCTTGGCTTCGGGATGCGCGATGCGGATGTCGGCACCCAGCGCGATCTGTAGCCCACCGCCATAGGCGACGCCTTGAATAGCGCAGATCACCGGCACCGGGACGCGCCGCCAGATCAAGGCAAGTTCCTGCATTTCGTTGGCATCTTCGTGGCTGCGGGTCATCAGCCATTCGGTTGGGTCTGTGTGTGCCATGCTGGCAAAGCTGGCCATATCGAGCCCTGCGCAAAAGCTCTTGCCCTCTCCCGATAGCACCACGGCGCGGATATCGGCTGCGGCGACTTCTTGGCCGGCCGAAAGGATCGCCTTGATCATCGCATCGTCCAGCGCGTTCATCTTGTCGCCGCGAGTCAGCGTGACATGGGCGATGTGGTCTTTGTATTCGACGGATACGCGGGACATGGGACCTCCGGGGCGTGATTTGCTGTATAAACATGCCAGCAAGACGCCAGCAGCGCCACAGCGACGTCAGGGCAAACCGCGCATCCGAAGCCTCCTTTGAACTTCTGGCAAGGCTTGCCCCGCCTGATCGGTTGCGCTTATCTGCGGCCATGACTGGTCCTCGTTATACCCCGCTTGCCCTCACGCTGCCCGCGACCGTGCCTTTTGTCGGCCCCGAAACGCAGGAGCGCCAACGTGGCGCGCCCTTCGTGGCCCGGATCGGTGCGAATGAAAGCGTGTTTGGCCCGTCCCCGCGCGCCATCGATGCAATGCAACGGGCCGCAGGCGAGATATGGATGTATGGCGATCCCGAGAATTACGAACTACGCCATGCGCTGGCGGTACATCATGGGGTTGCGCCTGAAAACATCGTGGTTGGCGAAGGCATTGACGGGTTGCTGGGCTATCTGGTGCGCCTGCTGGTTGGTCACGGCGATGCAGTTGTGACTTCGGATGGAGCTTATCCGACTTTCAATTACCACGTGGCCGGGTTTGGTGGGGTATTGCACAAGGTCCCCTACCACGACGATCACGAGGACCCGACGGCGCTGTTCGCCAAAGCGGCGGAGGTAGACGCCAAGTTGGTCTATCTGGCCAACCCGGACAACCCGATGGGAACATGGCATTCAGGTGAGGATATCGTGTCCGCTCTGGAGGCTTTGCCAGAGGGCTGTTTAGTGGTTCTTGACGAGGCATATGTCGAATGCGCGCCCGAAGGGACCGCTGCACCTGTCGCTGCTGATGATTCACGTGTGATCCGGATGCGAACGTTTTCCAAGGTTTATGGCATGGCCGGGGCGCGGGTAGGCTACGCTATCGGCTCGCCCGAGTTGATTGCGAGCTTCAACAAAGTGCGCAACCATTTCGGCATGAACCGAGCCGCGCAGGCAGGGGCATTGGCCGCGCTAAAAGATGAAGATTGGCTGACGCATGTGCAGCAAAGGATTGCCGGGTCCCGGAACCACATCGAAGAGATTTCACGGTCGAATGGTCTGGTGCCTTTGCCTTCTGCGACAAACTTTGTGGCGATTGATTGTGGGCGCGATGGGGTGTTTGCCAAGGCCGTGTTGGACACGCTCGTTGAACAAGGCGTGTTCGTGCGGATGCCATTTGCCGCGCCCCAGAACCGGTGCATTCGGGTCAGCTGCGGAGGTGAGGCGGAAATGACGGCGTTTGAAGCTGCTCTGCCCACGGCCTTGGCAAAAGCCCGAGCCTCGTAAAGGGGGCTGTCTGCCCCCGATCGCGCCCAAGCGCGATTTCCCCCGAAGGTATTTTGGGCCAGATGAAGAGGCGGATCGGGCTTATCCGGCCAGCGTCGCGGCGGCGGCTTCGAGCGCACCCTGACCACGGGGGATATCGAGCGCAGCCATAGCGGTTTCGACGCCACCCAGCATGGCCATGACCATTTGAGCGTTTACGTGCCCCATGTGGCCAAGGCGGAAGCAGCCGTCCCAATCCTCCATTCCCAGACCGATGCCCAGCGTCAGACCCAGTTGGGTTTCGGTATAGCTGCGCAGCGGCGTGCCGCGCCCCTCGGTCAGGCGGAGGGCAGTGACCGCGTGGCTGCGATGGGCCGGGTCGGCGACGTTGAAATGCAGCGCGCCACCTTGCGCCCAGATTTCACAGGCGGCCCAGATGGCCGTTGCCAGGTGTTCGTGGCGGGCCCAGACCTGTTCGATCCCTTCGCCATGGATCAGGTCGAGCGCGGCGCGCAGGCCATACAGGTGGTGGGTTGGCGCGGTGCCGTTAAAATACTGATAGAACAGATCTGGATTGGCGCGTGGTTGCCAGTCCCAATAATGCGAGACGCGGGGCATTGTGGCGCGCTTGGCTTGCGCCTTGTCGTTGAAGAAGACAAAGCCGGTGCCCGCCGGGGTCATAAGCCCCTTTTGGCAAGCCGTGACAGTGACGTCGACGCCCCAGGCGTCCATCTCAAACCGGTCGCAGCCCATGGATGCGATACAATCGGCCATCAGCAAAGCAGGGTGGCCGAGGTCGTCGAGCAAGGCGCGCAGGGCCGGGATATCGTTGCGGATCGAAGTGGAGGTATCGACGTGGACCGCAAGGACCGCTTTGATCTTGTGGCTGGTATCGTTACGCAGGGCCTCGGCGATGCGGTCAAGATCCCAGGGCGAGGACATTCCGAAATCGATCAGGTCAACCTTGGCGCCGATTCCTTCGGCCATCTCGGCCCAACCGTGGGTGAATCGGCCAGAGGCCGGGGCAAGCACGGTTTCACCGGGTGCAATGACGTTGGAAAGCGCAGCCTCCCATGTACCGTGACCATTAGCGATATAGATGGCGACGTTGTGCTGAGTTCCGGCAACGCGTTTCAGATCTCGGGTGAGCGCGGGCATCATCTCGATCAATTCACCGTCATAGATATTGGGCGACGGACGGTGCATCGCTTGCAGCACCGTATCGGGCATGACCGAAGGGCCGGGGATGGCCAGATACTCGCGCCCATGCGCGAGGGAGGTTTGGTTTGTCATGAGGGCAACCTGTTTGAATTGAGGCCTACCCTAGCGTCTTGCCCTGCGGCGTCAATCCAGCAGACTGGCGGCCTCGCGGGCAAGTGTTTCGATCCCGGACCAATCACCGTTTTGAACCATCTGCTTCGGCGCGACCCAGCTGCCGCCGGCGCAGACAACATTCGACAGTGACAGGTAATCGAGGGCATTTGACGGCGATACGCCACCAGTTGGGCAGAAGGTGATCTGCGGTAGCGGTGCGCCGATCGCTTTTAGGGCGGGAGCCCCTCCTGAGGCCTCGGCGGGGAAGAATTTCAGCATGTCATAGCCCTTTTCCAGCAGAGCCATGGCTTCGCTTGCAGTAGCCGCACCGGGGAGAAGGGGCAGACCTTCGGCTTCGCAGGCGGCGATCAGGGCATCGGTTGCACCGGGCGAGACGCCGAACTGAGCGCCAGCCTCTTTGACAGCGCGGACATCTTCGGGTGTGACCAGTGTACCCGCCCCAACAACACCGCCGGGGACGTCGGCCATGGCGCGGATCGCGTCGAGCGCGGCGGGAGTGCGCAAGGTGACTTCAAGCGCCGGGAGGCCACCGGCGACCAAAGCTTCGGCCAACGGGCGCGCATGGGCCACGTCGTCGACGACCAGGACTGGAACAATCGGGGCCAGCGCGCAGATCTCGCGGGTGCGTTGGGTTTTGGACATTGGGTTACACTCCGAAAATGCTGGCGCCGGTGTCGGCTGAGCCGACATTCTGACGGAAGGCGCCGAAGAGGTCACGGCCAACGCCGTATTGGTTTGCCGTAAGGTCGGCGGTGGCCGGATTGCGGTCGAGAACACCAGGGGTCAGGATTTCCAACTCGCCCTTGACCGCATCAACGCGCAACTGGTCGCCGTCTTGCAGATAGGCGATCGGTCCACCATCCAGCGCCTCGGGGCAGACATGGATGGCGGCGGGCACTTTGCCGGATGCGCCCGACATACGGCCATCGGTGACCAGAGCCACCTTCTGCCCCCTGCCCTGCAGGATCGACAGGATCGGCGTCAGCGAATGAAGTTCAGGCATACCGTTGGCTTTTGGCCCTTGGAAGCGAACAACAACGATGACGTCATCGGTGAATTCTCCGGCTTTGAAAGCGGCTTTAACGGCGTTCTGGTCGTGGAATACACGCACGGGCGCTTCGACCACTTGGTGTTCAGGTGCTACAGCCGACACCTTCATGACCCCTGTGCCCAGATTGCCTGTCAAGCGAGAGAGCCCGCCCGTGGGTTGGAACGGATTTTTGGCCGGGCGGACGATCTTTTCGTTCAGACTGTGGCCCGCGCCCTCTTCCCAGACCAACTCGCCGTCTTTCAGCTTGGGTTCTTTGGTGTAGTTGTGCAGGCCCTGCCCCGCGACAGTCAGCGTATCGGGGTGCAGCAAGCCATCTTCCAGCAGCGTGCCAATGGCAAAGCCCAGGCCACCCGCAGCGTGGAAGTGGTTCACGTCTGCCAGACCGTTGGGATAGACGCGCGCGACCAAAGGCACGACAGCGGAGATGTCGGAAAAATCCTCCCAGTCCAGCACGATACCACCGGCACGCGCCATGGCGATCAGGTGGATAAGTAGGTTGGTGGAGCCACCGGTGGCCATCAGGCCGACGATGCCATTGACGAAAGCGCGCTCATCAAGGATCTGGCAGACCGGTGTGTAGTGATTGCCCAGCGCGCTGAGAGACAGGGCGCGGCGCGCGCCTTCCTCGGTCAGGGCATCGCGCAGGGGGGTGTTGGGGTTGATGAAGCTGGACCCTGGCAGGTGCAGGCCCATGAATTCCATCAGCATCTGGTTGGTGTTGGCAGTTCCGTAGAAGGTGCAGGTGCCGGGGCCGTGATATGCGGCCATTTCGGCCTTCATCAGCTCTTCGCGGCCCACCTCTCCGGCGGCGAATTTCTGGCGGACCTTGGCCTTTTCGTCATTCGGCAGGCCACTGGTCATCGGACCTGCAGGCAGGAAGACGGCAGGAAGATGCCCAAAGGCTTGCGCGCCGATGATCAGGCCGGGCACGATCTTGTCACAGACGCCCAGGAAAACGGCGGCGTCATAAGTGTTGTGGCTTAGCGCCACTCCGGTCGCCAGCGCGATCACATCGCGCGAGAACAGCGAGAGTTCCATCCCCGCCTCGCCTTGCGTGACGCCGTCGCACATGGCTGGCACGCCGCCTGCAACCTGCGCTGTGCCGCCTGCTGCGCGGATCGCATCGCGGATCAGGGCCGGGTAGCGTTCGAAAGGCTGATGGGCCGAGAGCATATCGTTATAGGCGGTAACGATCCCCAGATTGCCAGCCGTGCCGGTGGCCATAGAGTCCTGATCTTCGCCCGCCCCGGCATAGGCGTGGGCCTGCCCGCTGCAGGACAGGTGCGCACGCGCAGGGCCCTTGGATTTGGCCTGCTCCATTCGTTCAAGATGCGGGCCACGCAGATCGGCGCTGCGGTCGATGATGCGTTTGGTGACGTCGGATATAACTGTATTGACCATGATTACCCTCCGATCTGACGCCAGCGGCGTCCATCGCGATGCATCAGCATCAATGCTTCTTCAGGCCCCGAACTGCCCTGATCGTATTTCGCGGGCTTATCTCCACGCTCTTCCCAGCCGTGAATGATGGGATCGACCCAGGCCCATGCGGCCTCGGCTTCATCCCCGCGCATGAACAAAGTCTGGTCGCCGCGGATGACATCCATGATCAAGCGTTCATAGGCATCCGGGGATTGGCCGTCATCGCCCAGCGCATCAGCGAAACTCATATCGAGTGCAACGTCGGACAGGCGGAACCCGCCCTGCCCCGGTTCCTTGATGGTGGTGCGGAGCGTGATGCCTTCATCCGGTTGCAGGCGGATCACCAGCACGTTGCCATGCAATGGTCCGACATTCGGAAAAATCGTATGCGGCGGGTCGCGGAAGAACACTGCAATCTCGGATTCACGTGCGCGCAGGCGCTTGCCGGTCCGCAGATAAAACGGGACACCGGCCCAGCGCCAGTTGCCGATATGCGCCTTCAGCGCAATGAAGCTTTCGGTACGGCTGGCGGGGTTGCCGACGTGATCCAGATAGCCATCGCCCCCTTTTTCGGTGCGGTACTGACCACGAGCGATATCCTTTGGTTCCACCGGCTCCAGCGCTTCGATCACTTTGACTTTCTCATCGCGCACCGCGTTGGGTGAGAATTTCGAAGGCGGTTCCATCGCTGTCAGGCACAGCAATTGAACCAGATGGTTCTGGATCATGTCCCGCATCGCGCCGGACTGATCATAATAAGCACCGCGCCCTTCGACGCCCACGGTTTCGGCCACGGTGATCTGGACGTTATCAACATGAGTGGCGTTCCAGAGCGGTTCGAAAAGCGAATTGGCAAAGCGCAGCGCCATCAGGTTCTGCACGGTTTCCTTGCCCAGATAATGATCGATCCGGTAAATCTGATGTTCTTCAAAACAGGCCCGCAGCCCTTCGTTCAACGCTTTGGCTGATGCCAGATCGTGACCAAAGGGTTTCTCGACCACGATACGACTGTCAGGTGTGGACAGGCCGTGCTCGTTCAGACGTTGGGCGATGCCCGAGAAAAGGCTTGGGCCTACTGACAGATAGAAAGCGCGTACCACATCCGGTCGCAGCGTTTTCGCAAGGTCAGACCAACCCGCATCGCCAAGCGCATCTACCGGAACATACTCGACGCGGGACAGAAAGCGATCAAGCGTATCCTTTTTAAAACCCGGCGCAAACTCTTGCATCGACGCACGCAGCTGTTCACGGAACCCGTCGCTGTCCATGTCGGATCGGGCGGTTCCAATGATGCGCGCATTCTCAGGCATCTGGCCGACTTCGAAGCGATGATAGAGGCCCGGCAGGATTTTACGCTGCGCCAAATCGCCCGTCGCGCCGAACAACACAAGGTCGAACGGATCTACCGGAATTACGCGTGAGACCATTGCAAGGCTCCTTTCGAATTCCCCGCCAGCATAAGCGAGGTTTCAGCCCGGGATTAAAACGCATGTGCGTCATTAGCTATGTTATCGCTAACATTCACCGGCTGAATAGAAAACCTGAGCGCAAAAATCAAGCGCGGATTTGCAGCTGGCATCGCGGAAGATCAGTCAGGACTGCGTCCGCAGCCAGTCCATCACCGCCGGACGCACGGATTGTTCCCCACGATGGCGGGCATCGGCGATAATTTTACGCACATCCTGAAGGTTCGACCGCAACAACAGGCTTTTGACCGGCCCGATTGAGGCCGGGCGCATCGAAAGGGTACGGATGCCCATGGCCGCGAGACACAGCGCCTCGACCGGGCGACCGGCATCTTCGCCACAGAAGCTGAGCGGTGTGTCCGAGATCGAGCATCTCTCAACGATACGTTCAATGAAACTCAGAAAGCTGACATTCAGCGTATCGTAGCGACGGCGAACCAGTTCATTTTCGCGGTCGGCGGCGAAGAAAAACTGTTTCAGGTCGTTCCCACCGATCGAGATAAAGCCGACTTCGTCAAAGAACTTCTGCGGCGCAAAGGCAAGTGAAGGCGTTTCCAGCATCGCCCCCACTTCGAGCGATTCAGGCAGAACATGGCCCAGACGCCGTTCACGCTCGATCGTTTTCTTGACCTCCCAGCGCGCCTCACGGAATTCGTCAGCCTGCGCGACAAACGGGAACATGATCGTCAGGGGGCGGCCATCGGCGGCCCGGATCAGCGCCTGCAACTGCATCCGCATCACGCCGCGCTTGTCCAGACCCACCCGGATCGCCCGCCAGCCCAGCGCAGGGTTCGGTTCTTCCACATGCTTCATATAGGGCAGAACTTTGTCTGACCCGATATCGAGGGTACGGAACACCACACGCTTTTCGCCCGCAGCATCCAGAACCCGTTTGTATTGCGTTACCAGCTCGGATCGCTTGGGCATCTGATTGCGGATCAGAAACTGCAGTTCGGTGCGGAACAGGCCCACGCCCTCGGCACCAGAATTGCTAAGTGAGGGCAGATCGGCCATCAGGCCCGCATTCATCACCATGTTGATTCGCGCACCATCCTGAGTAACGGTGGGCGTTTCACGGATCGAGGCGTAGCGCTCCTGCGCTTTGGCCTCCATCGCGATCTTGTCACGGAATGCACTAACAACGGTGTCTTCGGGGCGCAGATGAACGACACCGCTATCGCCATCAACCAGAATGTGATCGCCGTTCAGGGCTTCGGTGGTGATGCGACCTACATGCACCACCAGTGGGATCGCCAACGCGCGCGCCACGATAGTGGCATGGCTTCCGACCGAGCCTTCTTCCAATACGATCCCTTTGAGAGAACGGCCATATTCCAGCAGATCACCGGGGCCGATATTTCGCGCAATTAGGATCGGATCGGGCGGCAGGTCAGCCCCATTTCCGTTACCCTGTCCAGTCAAAATTCGCAGCAACCGATTGCTGAGGTCGTCCAGATCGGCCAACCGTTCACGTAAATACGGATCGGTGACCTGCCCCATGCGAGCCCGCGCCTGAGATTGTTCTTTCTCGACCGCCGCCTCTGCGCTGAGACCAAGAGCGATGTCCTCCTCCATCCGGCGCATCCAACCCTTGGAGTTGGCGAACATCCGGTAGGCTTCCAGAACCTGCAACTGCTCTTTGTCGCCGCCCTGAGAAATCTCAAGCATCTTGTCGACGCCGACGCGTAGCTCTTCAACGGCCTCGGTCAGCCGCTCACGCTCACGATGCGGGTCTTCGGCAATGGGATTGGTGACAACAACACGAGGTTCATGCAGCCAGACATGGCCTTCAGCAGATCCCTCCTGCGCCGGGCCACCGGTAAGTTGCACCGATTGCTGGTGCAGCGGTGACAAGGCCGCGCCTTCGCCGACGAACGCGCCCAGTTCGGCCATTTCGGCCAGAACCATCGCGACAACTTCCAGCGCATAAACCTCATCCGCCGAAAACTCGCGCGCGTCCCGGGACTGAACCACCAGCACGCCCAGTTTCTGACCCAGACGCTGTACCGGCACACCAAGAAAGGACGAATACCGTTCCTCGCCAGTTTCCGGCATGTACCGAAAGCCCTTGGCCGAGGGCGCGTCCGCCGTATTCACCACCTTGCCAGATTTGGCGACGCGACCGACCAGCCCTTCGCCCATACGCATCCGCGTCTTGTGCACCGCTTCTGGGGACAGACCTTCGGTGGCGCACAGTTCAAGCGTATCCTCATCCCGAAACAGGTAGATCGAGCAAACTTCGCGACCGGTACTGTCGGCGATCAGGTGCGTGATCCGGTCAAGACGTTCCTGACCGGCGGCTTCGCTCGCCATTTCTTCGCGCAGCCGTCCCAGCAGCTTGCGAGATTCTGTTTCCGTGCCTTCCGCCATGGCCCACCCACGTTACGGTTTCAGACAGGACACTTGGCTGAAAGCTCAGGCCGCCTTGTCCAGTTCAAAGGCATCATGCAGTGCCTGAACCGCAAGTTCCATGTATTTCCTGTCGATCAGGACGGAAATTTTAATCTCGGAGGTTGTAATGACCTTGATGTTAATCCCCTCATCCGAGAGAATCTTGAACATCTTGGCCGCAACACCGGATTGCGAGCGCATACCGATCCCAACAACTGAGACCTTGCAAACATCCTCATCCGCAACCAGTTCGGCGTAGTTCAGCTCACCCTGATCCTTGATCGCCAGCAATGCCTTTTCGGCGCGGGAGACCTGATTGGTCGGACAGGAGAAGGTCATGTCGGTGCGCCCTTCGTCCGAGATATTCTGGACGATCATGTCCACGTTCACGCCCTCGTCGCTGAGCGCGGTAAAGATGATCGAGGCGATGCCGGGACGGTCCGCCACGGAAACGACGGTCATCTTGGCTTCGTCGCGGGAATAGGCCACACCGGCCACAACATTGGATTCCATGATATCCTCCTCGTCGCAGACCAGTGTACCGGCCTCGTCGGATTGTTCCTCAAAGCTTGAGAGAACGCGCAGTTTCACCTTGTAGCGCATCGCCAGCTCGACCGAGCGGGTTTGAAGCACTTTGGCCCCCAGCGAGGCCAGTTCGAGCATTTCCTCGAACGATATTTTGTCCAGCTTGCGCGCCTTTTCACAGATGCGCGGGTCGGTCGTATAGACACCGTCCACATCCGTATAGATGTCGCAGCGCTCGGCTTCGAAAGCGGCAGCAAAAGCCACGGCAGTGGTGTCCGAACCGCCCCGACCCAGCGTGGTGATGCGACCTTCGGGGCTGATGCCCTGGAAGCCCGCGACCACCGCAACGCGCATCCCTTCGCCGAATTTCTGGTTAATATTCTCGGGCGGGATTTCTTCGATCCGGGCCGCTGAATGGGCACCGTTGGTGATCAGCGGCACCTGCCAACCCTGCCAGCTGCGCGCCGGGATGTCCATTTCCTGCAGGGTCAGCGCCATCAGGCCAGCTGTAACGTTTTCACCAGAGGAGACAACGGCATCATATTCGCGCGCGTCATAGAGCGGAGAGATTTCATCGACCCAGCCCACCAGCTCGTTGGTCTTGCCGGACATCGCCGAAACGATGACGATGACGTCATAGCCTTTGGCTACCTCGACACCAACCCGTTTGGCAGCACGGCGGATCCGGTCCAGATTGGCGACCGATGTGCCGCCGAATTTCATCACGAGTACGGGCATGGGGGCTAGTGTCTCCGCGCCTTGAATTTCTGATCCCGTGCCTCTTATGCGAGGGGGGGCGCAAGGGCAAGTGGGCAAAGTCTGCACCGCAGTGCTTTACTTTGGTCGTGCGTGGTGTAAGCGTTCGGTCAAAGTCTTATTCCACGAGGATTTCAATGTTCCGCTTTGCCCTTGCCCTAAGCCTGGTTTCGACTGCCGCAAATGCCCAAGTGGCAACCTTATCGGGAACGGATGGCGAGAACTCATTAGGCACCGTTCCATGCGCTGCATTGGCAGGTGATACACTGGCCAGTTGTCCGGCCGAATTGCGGAAGCGCGAAGATGGAACGGCGACGTTGGCGGTTCAGTTGAACACTGGCGAGGTCCGGCGGATTTACTTCACCAAAGGCGTGCCGGATTCCAGCAGTTCGACATCGAAACTGACCTATGAGAAACGCGGTGATATCATGGTGATCTTCATTGATCCCGGTGAAGTCTACGAAATCCCCAAGGCGGCCCTGAACTCTCAGTAAGGGTGCGCCCGACCATCCCAGGTTTCAAAACAACCGGTAGTATCGAGCGAGAGAGCCGCAAATCGCTCGATCAAGCCGTTTGCCGCCTGATCGACCGTGATCTCTGCCGCAGCTCCGCCCATGTCCGTCTGCACCCAGCCCGGATGGTAGATTCCCACCGCAATGCCATCCGCCTGTAGGTCAGTCGCTAGGTTGCGGCCCAAATTCAGCGCCGCCGCCTTTGACGCACGGTAGATATAGCTGCCACCCGGCGCGCGCGTATGTGACGCCATCTGAGACGAAACGATGGCGATCCGGCCCCGCGCGGTTCGCAGGTTCGGCAACAAGGACTGGATGGTAAGAAACACGCCTGTCACGTTGGCGGCGAAGCTTTGCGCCCACATCTCGGCGGGATAGCCACTAATGTCGTGTCCTTTGTCCAGATAAACGCCCGCATTGCAGATCAGCAGGTCAATCTGGCGGCCTCGCAGTTGCTCGGCCATTGCAGCGTGCTGTTCTGGGTCCGAGACATCCAGCACGATATCTGCGCTACCGTCTCGGGCAGTTCCGGTCACTTCATGACCTTCTGCACGGTATTGATCCGCAACGGTTTTCCCGATCCCTCGGTTCGCGCCCGTAACAACGATGTGCATGGGTCAGTTGGTCTTGCGGCTAGGAACAAACGGCAACGGTGCGACCGGCACGCCGTCTTCAATCAGCGATTGCGCCTCTTCGGGCTTGGCCTCACCATAGATCGCGCGCTCGGGCGCATCCCCCAGATGGATTTTGCGGGCTTCTTTGGCGAAATCCTTGCCCACATAGTCCGAGTTTTCCTCGACCTTTCGACGCAGTTCGCTAAGGACCTCAGCGATCTCGGGCGAAGGTGTTGCCATGCTGATCTCATCCGCAGAAGGCTGCGCTGGTGCAACCTCGGTCACCGCCTTGCGCGCAGGCCGGACACGCGGTGTCATCACCGCCTTTTCCACCTTGTCGCAGCCGCATACCGCGCAGGTTACCAACCCGGCCGCTGACAGTTTGTCAAAGGCGGCTGCGGATTGAAACCAACTGTCAAAGCTGTGGTCATTGCTGCATTTCAATGCGTATTGAATCATATCACATCCAAAATCCGGTTGGCGAATAGATACCGACCAACATGGCAATATCAAGTCTTGATCTTGTCGCGCTACTGCCGGTGCAGCCCGAATCCACCCAAAAGCGCGGCGAGATCAGGCGACGCCACTTTCGATGACGCCTTTTTGGGCGAAACCCATTTGCGCCTGCGCTCACCCGCTTCGGGAAAATGCGCCTCGGATCGCTGCACATGCAGCGGAAACACATCAACCAGACACAGCGCCGATGACTTGCCAGGCCGGTTCTTGATATAGGCAAACCGACCAAGGCTTTCGCTTCCGCACTGCCCCAAAACACCAGCCTCTTCCCAGGCCTCGCGGGCGGCTGTTTCAGACGGGGTCAGCCCGTTGATCAACCACCCCTTCGGGATGATCCAGCGCCGCGCCCTGCGCGTTGTGATCAACAAAATCTCGGGCAGGCCGTCATTGGTTCGATAGCAAAGCGCAGCGGATTGAGAATAAACAGGCAGCGCCCCGGAAAGGGAGAGGTTTTCTGCCGAAAGCCCGGCAATCGCACCATTACTGCGCCCGTCAAACACGGTTCATATCCACTGCTCGCTCCGCTTATGTTGCGGTTTATAAAGTGATATTTATCATATCCGGCAGAGTCTGCCAAGCTTTACGGGAAAGCCCCCTTGTTCAGAGCCATCCGCCCCGACAAACGCCGCACCAGCTCGTCATGAGGGATGTCGGCATCAATCGCCAATCGACGCAGCCCAAAATGCACATGCGCGATCTGCTGGTAGTAGCGGGTATAGACAAAATTTGTACCGCCCCCAGCAAGCGCCCCAAGCAACGGTACAGACTGCGCCGCCAGCTTCTGGCCCAGCACTACGGACAGGCGCGGCGCCACCATCGCAATGAGGCGTTGCATGGTCGGTCCGGTCAGGGTCATGCGCATTGAGAAAAAGCCCAGATCAGCCCCGTCATCCTCGGCCAAAGGACCTGCGGCTGACAACACTCGGATCGAGTCGAATTTCACGTTCTCGGCGGTCGGATCAAATCCTTCCCGCATCGCTGCGCCTTGGATCGCGCGCAGCATCATGGCGGTTGTCGCGGGCAGCTCGACAAGTGCTGTGGACACTCCACCCAGACCTCCGGCTGCGCCCATGGCAGTAGTCAAGGCTGTGTTGACCCATGGTTTCTGGTCCGGCACGGCACGCCGAGAGCCTTCGGCCGCATGCATGGCAAGCCAAAGCGCCTGTTCGGTTGCTTCGGTCAGACCTTCTCGCACCGGCTTAGGTAACTGATCCAACAAGGATTCCGCCGAACCACCAAGCTTGTTCAGCAGATTCACTCCTGCGCCACCTGCCGCACCGTACAGCTGCGCAAGCCGATCAAGCTCGGCCTCAGGATCGAGTTTTTCGACAAGAACCACGTCCTGCATCTGTGCCCTCCTGTCCTGAAAACATCGGGACTTTGCAGCGGGTTTTCAATGGGTCAACGGGTCCAGCGACTAACAAGCCCCTGAATTTCGGACCAAACTCCGGGGGTCAGTTCCAAACCCAGTATGCGATCAGGGTTGGTGGGCGGGGGCATTTCGACACCCGTCAGCGGGGTGAACCCGAACCGGGCATAATAGGGCGCATCGCCCACAAGCATGACGCGATCCCACCCTTTGGCGCGCCCGGCCTCTACCCCCTGATGGATCAGATATCCGCCCAACCCTTCGCCTTGATGGGTCGGGTGGACCGCCACTGGACCTAGCAGCAGCGCGTCATGTTCACCCACATGCACGGGCCAAAACCGGATTGCACCAGCCAGAATGCCCTGCCCATCGCGCGCGACCTGCGACAGGCCAGCGACAGGCGGCACGTCATCGCGCAGACGATAAGACGACAACGCCTCGCGCCCCGGAGCAAAGCACAGGTCATAGAGCGCTTCGACCTCCCACCAGTCTTCCGGCTCTTCCGGCCTGATCTTGAATTGCTGCACGCGCGCCCTCTTATCCTTGCTGGAAATCGCCCTAGCACTTCGATAGGCCTTGGGCAAACGCTTGGAGTCCATATGTTCTATCGCCCCGAAGACGGCCACGGCCTGCCGCACAACCCCTTCAACGCCATCATAACCCCACGCCCGATCGGCTGGATTTCGACGCGCGATGCTGACGGGATCAACAACCTGGCCCCGTATTCCTTCTTCAATGGTGTCGCTTATACACCGCCTCAGGTGATGTTCGCCTCAACCGGCTCCAAACACGATCAGGATGGCGGCAAGGACAGCATCGCCAATATCGAGGCCACGAAGGTATTCTGCGTCAACGTGGTGGCCCATGCGCATCGCGACGCAATGAATGCCAGCTCAGAGGGTTTGGAAAAGCACGTCGACGAGTTCACTCATGCTGGGCTAACACCAGTTGAATGCGAAACCATCAATTGCTCTCGGGTCGAGGGAGCGCCCGCAGCGCTGGAATGCAAACTTACCCAGATCGTAACTCTGCCGGGTGAGTCCAATCGGGTGGTGTTCGGAGAGGTCACTGGTGTGCACCTGCACGATGACCACATCCGTGACGGCAAATTTGACGTGACCTCATTCAACCCGCTCGCGCGGTTGGGTTATCGGGACTATTCTGTGGTGACAGAATTGTTCAGCCTTTCACGCCCGGATGACTAATGCCACTGCCTGATCCTACACGCAGATATCCGATTGTTCTGCCCGACGGCTCTAGCCACAACGGAACAGTGTTTCTGTCTCAGGTCATCGATCATCCCCGCTTTGAGGCAGGAGCTTACACTTATGCTTCGGATTTCGATGCACCGAAGGACTGGGCGCAGCGGCTTGCACCGTATCTGTTTCCCTTTTCAGAAGAAAAGCTGATGCTGGGCAAGTTCTGCCAAATCGCTCATGGAGTAAGGTTTATCACTGCCTCCGCAAATCACGCGACCGATGGCTTGACCTGCTTTCCATTTCCAATCTTCGATCCGGATCGCATGTCAGGCTACCAGCCTGATACACGTGATACCGTTATCGGGCACGATGTCTGGATCGGTTACGGAGCTTTGATTTTACCCGGAGCGCAGATCGGAAATGGCGCGATTGTTGGCGCAGGCTCGGTCGTGCGGGGTCAGGTTCCAGCCTATGCAGTCGTTACCGGAAATCCGGCAAAAGTCCGGCGCTATCGTTTTGATCGCGATGTGATTGAAAGGCTGCAAGACTTGCGATGGTGGGATTGGCCCGCAGAAACAATCACTCGGGCCGAAGATGCCTTGCTTTCAGGCAATATCGATGCGTTGGAGCGCATTGCTTCTGAAATATAAGGAGGCCAATCCGGCCGCCCTTTCGCGTATTCAGTGCCCGCCCAGAATACCGGTGCGGACCGAATAATCCACAGCCAGTTCGTAATCCGGGTCATCATCGCTGTCGACCATCAGATGGCCGGCCTTGTTCAGCAGTGTATGACAGTCACGGCTCAGGTGCCGCAGCATGACGCGTTTGCCAGCCGCTTCGTATTTGGCGGCGATGTTTTCGATAGCCTGCAGCGCGGATTGGTCCACCACACGGCTGGCTGCAAAGTCGATGATGACGGTCTCGGGGTCGTTTCTTACGTCGAACAGCTCCACGAAGCCCTCGGACGAGCCAAAGAACAGCGGGCCCTGAATTTCATAGACCTTCGCCCCTTCTTCCGTTTCCGAGTCGCGCGTAACCGCGTGGATGCGTTTGGCGTTATTCCATGCATAAGCCAGGGCAGAGACAATCACACCTACCACAACAGCCACCGCAAGGTCTTCCATCACGGTGACGACTGTCACCAGTACGATCACGAACGCATCCATCAAAGGCACCTTCCGCATGATCTTCAGCGAATTCCAGGCGAAGGTTCCGATCACCACCATGAACATCACACCGACAAGTGCGGCCAGTGGAATCTGCTCGATCAGAGGCGAACCCACCAGGATGAAGAGCAACAGAAATAGCGCTGCAGCGATACCTGCGATACGCGTGCGCCCGCCTGACTTCACGTTGATCATCGACTGACCGATCATCGCACAACCGCCCATACCACCAAAGAAACCGGTGACTACGTTCGCTGTGCCCTGCGCGATACATTCCTGCGAAGCACCACCGCGCTTGCCGGTGATCTCACCCACAAGGTTTAGCGTCAGCAGGGATTCAATCAGACCGATTGCGGCAAGGATCAGGGCATAGGGCAGGATGATTTCAAAGGTCTCCCAGTTCAGCGGCACCATAGGTATATGGAAGCTGGGCAGGCCGCCTTCGATCGAAGCCAGATCACCGACACGCGGGACGTCCAGCCCAATGCCAATGACCAAAGCAGCGACAACAAAAATCCCGGCCAGAGGCGCTGGGATGACGCGGGTGATGCGGGGCATGATCCAGATCACAGCCATGGTCAGAGCAACCAGACCCAGCATTGTGTAGAGCTGTAGGCCTGAGAGCCACTCGCCACCGCCCATGCCGTGGCCGGTGTTTTCCATGGTGCCAGGCACTTTGAATTGCCCCAGCTGCGCCAGAAAGATCACAATCGCCAAGCCGTTCACAAAGCCCAGCATCACCGGATGCGGCACAAGTCGGATGAACCGGCCCCAATGCATCGCACCTGCGATGATCTGCATAATCCCCATCAGCACCACCGTTGCGAACAGGTATTCGACCCCGTGTTGTGCGACCAGTGCGACCATTACAACCGCAAGCGCCCCGGTCGCGCCCGAGATCATGCCGGGGCGACCACCGATCAACGCAGTGATCAGACCGACCAGAAACGCCGCGTAAAGCCCGACCAGAGGGTGCACCCCGGCGACAAAGGCAAAGGCCACGGCTTCGGGGACCAGCGCCAAGGCGACGGTGAGACCGGACAGCAACTCGATCCGCAGGCGGGAAAAGGTCAATCCCTCATCCGGGACCCAGCGCAAATCGGGTTTGGCTATACGATTGGCAAAGCTTGCCAGCATGGCTCGGGGCATGGATCGGTCCTGTTGGTCGGTTTTGTTCGCGCGAAAGGGGCCTTCTAGCGGTCAAACCGGTCTTGAGATACCGCGCCAGGCGGGACCCTGATATGCGCCGTGCGCATAGCTTGACCCAAGCGCACACAAACCGTTGAACCCACTTGTCAAATGAAGCTGTGGCCCGCAGAACTCACACAGCAGGAATTTTCAATGGAGAGCACTCGTGACCCAAACAAAAATCGCCGTCATTGGAGGATCGGGCATTTATGACATCGATGGTCTAGAGAATGCCGAGTGGGTCACAGTAGAAACGCGATGGGGCGATCCGTCGGATCAGATCCTGACCGGGTCGCTGGATGGGGTCGAAATGGCCTTCTTGCCGCGTCACGGTCGCGGACATGTGCACTCGCCGACCGAGGTGCCCTATCGCGCCAATATCGACGCGTTGAAACGGCTTGGCGTAACGGATGTGATCTCGGTCTCGGCCTGCGGGTCGTTCCGCGAACATATGGCGCCGGGTGATTTCGTGATCGTGGATCAGTTCATCGATCGAACATTTGCCCGTGAAAAGAGCTTTTTCGGGACTGGCTGCGTCGCCCATGTCAGTGTTGCGCATCCGACCTGCCCGCGCCTGTCGGACGCTTGTGAGACTGCTGGCAAGACGGCTGGCATCACCATCCACCGAGGTGGAACCTATCTGGCGATGGAAGGACCGCAATTCTCGTCATTGGCGGAATCCAAATTATATCGCGAACAATGGGGGTGCGACGTGATCGGCATGACCAACATGCCCGAAGCGAAACTCGCCCGCGAGGCCGAGCTTTGTTATGCCTCAATTGCCATGGTCACCGACTATGACAGCTGGCACCCTGATCACGGTGAAGTCGACGTGGCCGCCATCATCGCCACGCTGACCGGTAATGCGGAAAAAGGCCGGGCATTGGTCAAAGGTCTGCCCGCTATGCTGGGGACCGACCGTGCGCCCTGCCCGCATGGCTGCGACCGGGCGCTGGAGTATGCCATCCTGACCGCGCCTGAAAAGCGCGATCCGGAATTGTTGGCCAAGCTGGATGCTGTGGCTGGGCGGGTGTTATAAACTCAGTACTGCGACAGTTTCTTTTGCACCTCGTCCCATAGGCCACGCGACCACAAATCGTTGTGGGTGCCGTCGGGGATCACGTAAATCTGCGCGGTATCGGACATCTCGGCCAGAGCTTTTCCGTGATGCAGTGGAATAGTTTCATCCTCGGTGCCGTGAAAAATCAACGTCGGCACCGAGATCTGTTCGATAAGATCACGTGTGGCGAACTGATCCCTCATCAAGGCTGAGACCGGCAGGAAAGGATAGCGTTCCGCCGCGACATCAACGGTTGCAGTGAACGGGGCCTCAAGCACCAGAAGTTCTGCATCGGGACGCTCGGCAGCAACAGCGGCGGCAATGCCGGTGCCGAGGCTCTGACCGTGCAGCACCACAGCTTTGCCCTGACCCGCCAGCCTGTCATAGAGCTGAACTCCATCAGAGATCAGCGCCAGTTCCGAGGGCTCGCCTTCGCTGCCCGGAAAGCCGCGATAGCTGGGGGCAAGCAGCCCGTAGCCCGAGTTTAGGATTTCGCGCAGCCGTTCAGCACGGTCCCCCAGATTGCCGCTTTGGCCGTGGAAGAATAGGACGGTCGGTGCATCCGGGATTGCAGCGGGTGCTGCCCAGACCGTCAGGGCAGTACCATCAGCCATTGTCAGCGATAGCGCATCAACATCCGCCAACCCCACCGAAGCCGGATCCGGTAACGTACCTTCGGGTTTGTACAGCAGAGATTGCTGGTTGAAAAACATGTATCCGAGGACGCCCGCATACAAGATCGCCGCGGCCAACAGCAGTCCTACCAAGATGCTTTTGAGGCGCTCGACACCGGATCTGGCGCGGCCGGTATCGGCCTCAGCGTGTTGGGTTTGAACCATGGCTCCCTCCTTTGGGTCGCATTGCGAGAGTGGGGTACATTGGAGGCGTTTCAAGATGCATAAGCCAAGCTTCATCCAATCTTAAACCTGTTGCGGCAATCCCAGATCGCATTGCACGCCTGAATTCCCTGCCCCATGTCCTCGGTATTTAGGCGACCCCGGCTTCGCAAATCCGAACGCCAACCCGTTGGAGTCGGTGTTTCACCACGAGAATGCGCCCGCAAAGCCTTGACCAATACGTCGCGCCAAGGCTTGGTGTGGGAAACACTTTAATAGGATACTCCATGTCCATTGAAATCTGGCTGGCCTTTGTGGCCGCTTCGACCGCGCTGCTACTGATCCCAGGCCCGACCGTGTTGCTGGTGCTTAGCTATGCGCTGTCGAAAGGACGCAGTGTGGCGGTTGCCTCGGCCACTGGGGTCGCATTGGGGGATTTGGTGGCGATGACCGCGTCGCTGCTGGGGCTGGGGGCGCTGGTGCTGGCCTCTGCCACACTGTTTACCGTGCTGAAATGGGTTGGGGCAGCCTATCTGGTCTGGCTGGGTGTCAAACTCCTGCGCAGCGCGCCGTCGGGCGGGCTGCAAGCAATTGAAACCGAACGTGACGTGACCGCCCGCAGTGTTTTTGGCCATGCCGCTGCAGTCACCGCGCTGAACCCGAAGTCCATTGCCTTCTTCATCGCTTTCGTACCGCAATTCTTGCGTCCAGCCGAGCCTTTGGGTCCGCAATTCGCGATCCTGATCGCAACATTTGTGGGTCTCGCGGGGTTGAACGCGCTGGCCTACGCGCTGCTGGCGGACAAGCTGCGCCGGATGATCGGACGCGCGAATGTCATCACGACCATGACCCGGTTCGGAGGGTTGACCCTGATCGGAATGGGCATCGCCACAGCGGTTCTGCGCCGCCCGGCGTGATTTCAGTTTTCAGCGTTTTCCTTCATGAACCCCCGGATAAACCGGCGGATTTCGCGGGCGGCAGAGGTGTCCAGATCCCTGCACAGCTCGACGAATGCATCGCGCTCATCCTTGTCGAGGCGCAAAACCAACTGACTGTTTTTCTTGGTAGATTTCTTTCCATCTTTCTTGGTCACACGTCCAGTCCCCGTCCTGCCCTTGATTCTAAGTGCGATGCATTGTATATACATAGAATATAAAATGTAGATATCGCGCACATAACAGCAAAAGTGAGATTAAAGCAATGAACCTTCATGTCGCGCAAGCCATTCTTCTTCGGGATCAACGCAACTGGCGCAAGCCGCACTTGTCCTGGCTTCCGAACGCGCTGTATCGCTACTACGGTCTGCCTAACGCCATGCGCGGCCGCAGCAAGTAGCCGCAGGGGCCAGAGTTTTCTTGCATGACCGCACCTTATGGGCGAAATACCCCGCGCGTGTTTGATGCCAAAGGGGTGGCCCATGTCCAGAAACAAAACGGTCAAGGATTACATTCGGACCATCGTCGATTTCCCGCATGAGGGGATCATGTTCCGCGATGTCACCACCCTGTTTGCCGACCCGCGTGGGTTCCGCATGGCAATCGACCAGATGTTGCACCCTTACGCCGGTGAGCGAATCGACAAGGTTGTGGGCCTTGAGGCGCGCGGCTTTATTCTGGGCGGTGCGATTGCCCACCAGCTGAGCGTTGGATTCGTGCCGATCCGCAAAAAGGGCAAACTGCCCGGCACCACGATCAGCCAAGACTACAAGCTGGAATATGGCGAGGCGATCGTCGAAATTCACGATGACGCCATCCAACCGGGTGAGAAGATCCTGGTCGTTGATGATCTTCTGGCTACCGGAGGCACCGCCGCCGCGGGGATCAAGCTGATCGAACGGCTGGGCGGCGAGATCATCTCATGCGCGTTCATCATCGATCTGCCCGAATTGGGTGGTCGCAAAGCGCTGGAAGATTTGGGCATGGACGTGCACGTTCTGTGCGAGTTCGAAGGGCTCTGATCTCCACAAACTTCACAAACTCGTGACTGGAAATCGCGTGCGCCGCAGGCTTAGCGCGATTGGGGTTACATTCAAGAAACAGTTGCCTCTGGATTCTGTGATCTTGTCGCGACCTGACTGCGTACCCCGAATGATGCCACCTAAGGCATTCTCAACAAGGGAAATCATGTCATGTTGCGCAAATTCGCTGTTGCTGGAGTTGCCAGTCTTCTGTTGACCACCTCTGCTTTGGCAGATGGGCACGCCAAGGATATCGTTGATACTGCGGTGGGCGCGGGCAGTTTTGAAACGCTCGTCGCTGCCGTTCAGGCCGCCGAACTGGTTGAAACGCTGAAAGGCGAAGGGCCGTTCACCGTTTTCGCCCCAACGGATGAGGCTTTTGCAGCGCTGCCCGAGGGCACGGTCGAAAATCTGCTGAAGCCCGAAAACAAGGACCAGTTGGTCGCAGTGCTGACCTATCACGTTGTCCCGGGCAAAGTGATGTCGGGTGATCTGTCCGATGACATGACCGCCGCCACCGTGCAGGGCGGAGATATCACCATCGATCTCGACAATGGCGTCATGGTGAATGATGCTAACGTTGTGCAAGCCGATATCGAAGCCGAGAACGGCGTGATCCATGTGATCGACAAGGTCATTCTGCCCGCTTCGTAAAGAACCGCAGCGCCCCGGTATACGTCCGGGGCGCGGCTATTGGGCCAGAACCGCCCCGGGGTTCATAATCCCCTGAGGATCAAGCGCTGTTTTGATCGCCCTCATGGCCTGCAACTTGACCGGATCGCCATAGCGTTCCAGATCATCTGTCTTGAGCCGACCGACACCGTGTTCGGCGCTGACCGATCCACCAAATTCATGAACCAGATCATGTACCGCGCGTTTGACCGCGCCCCGCTGTGCGACAAACTCCGCCTTATCCTGCCCGGCGGGTGGAAACACGTTATAGTGCAGATTACCGTCGCCCAGATGTCCAAAGCAGTTCACGCGAAACGGCCCCTGCCCGGCCACCACATCCGCGCCGCGCCGAATGAACTCTGGAATGCGGGAAATCGGGACCGAGATATCATGGCTGGAAACTGATCCGATCAGCCGGTTGGCCTCGGGGATGCGCTCGCGCACGGCCCAGAGATCTGACCGCTGTGCTTCGCTCTGCGCGATGACCGCATCGCGGACCAGATCGCGCTCATCAGCGGCGACATAAATCGCCTCAAGCATGTCCGAAGGGTCTTGGCCGACCGACAAGCCCAGCTCGATCAACACACTCCATTCTGGTGTTGCCGCAAAGGGTTGCCGCACGTCGGGCAAAACCTCGGTCAGGAATTTGAGTCCCTGCCCATGGATCAACTCAAACGTACTGACCGCTTCCCCCACTTGATCCCGCGCCACTGACAACAGATCAATGGCAGCCTCGGGTGAGGAGACCTGAAACATTGCGGTTCCAACGCCCCTGGGTCGCGGGAACAGCTTCAACGCCGCCGCCGTAATTATGCCAAGTGTCCCTTCGGACCCGATCATCAGGTTACGCAGGTCATAACCGGTGTTGTCCTTACGCAACCGGCTAAGCCCATGCCAGATCTCACCACTGGGCAATACCACCTCAAGCCCCAGGCACAGATCGCGCGCATTGCCATAGCGCAGCACATTCACGCCACCCGCATTGGTGGCCAGATTGCCGCCAATCCGGCAAGAACCCTGCGCAGCCAGCGACAGGGGAAATAGACGGTCCGCGTCTTCAGCGGCAGTCTGGACGTCGGCCAGAATGGCACCGGCCTCGGCCACAAGTATGTTCTCGGTGGGGTAAGTCGCCCGTATCGCCGTCATCCGTTCCAGGGAAACGATCAAAGGGACAGGACCATCCGGAACAACCTGCCCTCCTACCAGACCGGTGCCGCCGCCATAAGGGACAACAGGCACCCGAGCGTCTGCGGCCAATTGCACCAAAGCCGACACATCTTCCACGGTGCGCGGCAATGCAAGCAAACCGGGCTGCCCGACGAACCGCTGACGCGGCTCTTCAAGGTAACGATCTGCAATCTGGCGCAAGACGTCAGCACCCAATCGGGCTCTGATTGCTTCGGCAAGGCGGCTGTCTGCAGGGTTCAGTTTCATGGCTCTTCCCTGCCAAAGGCCACGGGCCGCGACAAGCCCTATTCCAGCTCAATCAGGTACTGAGGCTCCAGCACCACAACCGTCGGCCTGTCGGGCAGCGTGCGCAACGAGACGACAATCTCGGACACCCCATCCCGTTCAACCGGGAATTCATCCCGAATATCCACCAAAAACCGCTCAAGCGAAAAGTCCGAGAACCAATGCATCGGGATAATGACCGAGCTTTTGAGGCGTTTCAGAACCTGAACCATCTCGGGCAAGGGCATCGTGGTGCCTCCGTCCACCGCCGCCATGACCACATCCAGCCGACCCAGTGCAGCGAATTGTTCATCCGACGGAATGTGATGCAGATGCCCCAGATGGCCGATGCACAACCCTTCGACCTCGAACACAAAGATCGAGTTTCCGCGATCTTCAATACCGCCATAGGCCGAACGGATATCGGTCGACACATTGCGAATCAGCATCTCACCCAGATCAAGATGGTGCTTGATGCCTTCGCCGAACTCGCCCCAGCCCGGCAAGACATACGGGATGGCCGGATCGGGATGGGCAGTCCAGTGGGTGCTGTGCGCATGGTTCATTGTGACCACGTCAGGAATTAGCGCAGCGCCGCCGATAAAACCGGTGAAATCGGTCACCGCGTTCAGCCCGCCCTGTGTCTGGATCAGAAACGATGCATGCGCGACATAGCTGATACGAACCGAAAACTCGGGCACGGGATCCTGCCACGCCGCTTTGTGAAGATATTCAATCCCCGGTGCCGCATCTGCGATGGCGATACAGTGACTAGGCCGCCGCTCCTGCGCCACAGCCCCGCCTGCAATCATCATCAGTCCCGCAACAAACCGCCACATAGCGCAAGTGTAGCGCAATGGGCGAACAAGTCATGCCCTTGTTGATCTGGCCACGGATATCTCCATGATAGGAGGCTTGCCATGCCTGGCGGCAGAGCCCTCTAGCCTGCCTCAGTCTTGCCCCGACGATCGGACCTTAAGCTGGCATACAGAACATGTGTTCGCCAGCGCCCATTGATCTGCAGATAAGACTGCGCCACGCCTTCGTATTTGAAGCCTGAGCTTTCCAGCAGACCGCGAGAGGCCTTGTTCTCAGGCAAACACGCGGCCTCGATCCGGCTTAAATCCAGACGGGTGAAGGCGTGATGAACAACGGCGCCAATTGCTTCGCGCATGAACCCCTGACGCGCAAAGGCCTGCCCGGTCCAATAGCCCAAGGTGCCAGCCTGCGCCGGACCACGGCGAACATTGTCCAACGTGATCGCCCCCAGCAGAATATTGTCTGTGCGACGAAACAGGAACAGAGGTATCGCCGTTCCACTCGCGACTGAGCGCTGGGCCCAATAGACCCGGTTGGTAAACGACTTGCGGCTCAGATGGTCCTTGGCCCAAACCGGCTCCCACGGCACCAGATAGTCCTTTGAAGCACGCCGCAAGGCGGTCCAGTCGTTGAAGTCGGAATGCATGGGCGGGCGCAGCGTCAAGCGCTCGGTTTCGAGTTTTAGCTTGCGTCTGCCTAACAGCATCACGCCGCACGCCTCTCCTGCAGATCCACCAGCGTCGGTGCGCCCGAGACCGGCCCATATAGCGCCAGCGCTGCAGGGGCTTTGACTGCCATGTCTTCGGCAAAAGCACGCACGTCCTCGGTGCTGACCGCATCGATCTTGGCCACGGTGTCCTCAAGCGAGGGCACACGTCCCCAGATCTGCACCAGCCGCGCCAGCCGTTCGGCCCGGTTCGACGGGCTTTCCAGCCCCATCAGCATCCCGGCCTTCATCTGGGCCCGCGCGCGGGCAACCTCTTCTGCGCTCATGTCTTCGGCAGCGCGCTTCATCTCGTCGATGGTAATCGTCGCCAATTCGCCCACCTGATCGGCCGAGGTGCCTGCGTAAATCGTTGTCGTACCGGTATCCGCATAAGCACCGGTCTGAGCAAAGATCGTATAGCAAAGCCCGCGCGTCTCGCGCACTTCCTGAAACAGGCGCGAGGACATGCCTCCACCCAGAGCGGTCGAGTAAATCTGGGCCGTATAGATCGCATCATCGCGATAGCCCGGACTTTCCAGCGCCAGCGCGAAATGCGCCTGCTCCAGTTCTTTCTCCTGCCGCGCCTCACCACCAGTGAACCGCGCAGCGTCGGGGATCAGACCCTTGCGCGGCTGCAGGTGGCCGAACATCTCTTCGGCCAGTTTCATCAGCGCATCGTGGTCCACAGCTCCAGCTGCAGACAGGATCATCTGTTCCGGCCCATAGTGCTCAGCCACAAAACCCGACAAGTCCTCACGGGAAAACGCACTGACGCGCTCGGTCGGGCCCAGAATGGTGCGGCCAAGGGGCTGGTCGTGATAGCTCTGCTCTTGCAGCCAGTCAAAGATCACATCGTCAGGTGTGTCATAGGCCTGACCGATTTCCTGCAGGATCACGCCGCGCTCGACCTCGATCTCGCGCGGGTCGAACACCGGGTTCAGGACGATGTCGCCGATGACATCCATGGCCAGCGCCACATCGTCCTTCAATACGCGTGCATAATAGGCCGTAACTTCGCGCGAGGTATAGGCGTTGATGTACCCGCCCACATCCTCGATCGCTTCGGCAATTTGCAGCGCAGAACGCCGCTGGGTTCCCTTGAACGCCATATGCTCAAGGAAATGCGCGATACCGTTCTGCTCGATCCGCTCGTGCCGCCCACCGGCGGTTACCCAGATGCCGATGGCCGCAGATTGCAGCCCCGGCATATGTTCACTGACGACACGAAATCCGTTCTTCAGTTGGTCCTGTCTGACTGTCACTCAGCAATATGCCTTCTGATATGATCCTCAAGGGCACCCAGATCGTTCGCAACGCGGGTCACCCGTTCCGGACGTTCATACAGATCAGACATGCGGGATGGAAGAGGCGGATGTTCGCCGCTTGCCTTCTCGACGGCTGCCGGGAACTTCGCGGGATGCGCGGTTGCGAGCGTGATCATGGGCACATCGGCAGCGCGGTGGTCTTCAGCCACTTTGATCCCAACGGCGGTGTGCGGACAAACCAACTCGGCGCTGTGGACCATCGTGCGCCTTATCGTCTCAAGCGTCTCGTCCTCAGAAACGCGGCCCGAGTCAAAGCTTTCTCGCAGAGCCTCCATCGCGCCTTGGCTGACATTGAAACCTCCGCTCTTGAGTTCGTCCATCAATTGAGCGACTGCGCCGCCATCTTCGCCATAGGCGTAGTACAGTGCGCGCTCAAAGTTCGAGCTAACCTGAATATCCATTGAAGGGCTGATTGAGGGGATTGTATCGCCCTTGAAATATCCCTCGCCCGAGAGACAGCGATGCAGAATATCGTTCTGGTTCGTCGCCACCACCAGACGATCGATGGGCAGCCCCATGCGTTTGGCCAGATAGCCTGCGAAGATATCGCCGAAATTCCCTGTCGGCACGGTGAAGCTGACCTTGCGATGTGGCGCGCCGAGGCTGACGGCGGCGGAGAAATAGTAAACGATCTGTGCCAACACGCGGGCGAAGTTGATCGAATTGACGCCTGCAAGTTTCACACCGTCGCGGAAATCAAAGTCGTTGAACATGTCTTTGAGCGCGGCCTGACAGTCATCGAAATCGCCGTCTACCGCCAAAGCGTGCACATTACTGTCTGCAGGCGTAGTCATCTGACGGCGCTGCACTTCTGAAACACGGCCATGTGGGAACAGGATGAACACATCCACCGCATCCAGCCCACGGAACGCTTCGATTGCGGCTGAACCGGTGTCACCGCTCGTCGCGCCGACAATGGTCACGCGATCTTCGCGCCGTTTGAGCGCGACCTGGAACAGCTGGCCGATTAGCTGCATGGCGAAGTCTTTGAAAGCCAGTGTGGGTCCGTGAAACAGCTCCAGTAGAAAATGGTTCTCGTTCAGCTGCTTCAAGGGCGCGCGGGCGTCATGGCCGAAGCCCTCATAAGCGCGCGCAATGATCTTTTTGAACTCATCATCGGAGAACGAGCCACTCACATAGGGCCACATCACGCGGAATGCGATTTCTTCGTAGGACAGGCCAGCCAACGCAGCAATTTCGTCCTGCGACATCACCGGAATTTCAGCGGGCAAGTACAGACCACCATCACGGGCCAGTCCGGTCAGCATCGCCTCTTCAAAGGTCAGTTCGGGCGCCTGCCCGCGGGTCGAGATGTATTTCATGTCGCGTCACTTTCGGAATTGGCACGGCTGCGCCACAGGAAGTATCCGGTCATTGCGGCCCAGACCAGAGCAAGACCAAACCAGATGATTGCATATTGCAAATGATCGTTGGGGATGCCCGCCGTATCCACCGGCATTGGCGTTACATTCGGATCGGTTTCCGAGCGGGCAATCAGCAACACAGGCTCAGCCCCCAGCACGGCAGCCAGATTGGGCACATCGCGGGCGAACCAGATGTTGCCGTCAATATCTGCGTCAGGCGTGTAGCCATCGACTTCATCGGGCCAGTGCAGGTTGCCGGTGATTTCCATCGGGCCAGTCAGTCGATCAGCCTGCTTGGCTGTGGTCGGCACAAAACCGCGATCCACCAGAATAGTCCGGTTGTCGGTGGCAAAGGACTGGATGATCCGATACCCCGGCCCCACCTGCTTGACCGAAACCAAAACGTGGATCTCGCCCGGTTCGATCTCGCCTGCGACCGTCACCGGAAGGTATTTGTCCACATCCTCGGAGACTTGCTCTGGCAAGGCGACAGGATCGGCAGCGATGCGGCTTTCGATCTCGGCCAGCACCTCCTGTTTCCAGGTCAGCCGCTGCAATTGCCAAATGCCCAGCGACAGCAGCAGGCCCAGACCGGCAAGACCGAAGATCAGCAGAAACAGAAAGCTGCGCATGGTGGGATCAGACCTTATTGCGGGAACCGGCGCCTTGTTAAGGGGCACGTGAACCGAAGTGCAACCATGTAATTGTATCGGGCGCAATCTTGCGCCCCTGATTGAGAAAAAGCCGCCCCGTGGGGCGGCTTTTGCAATTGGATCACCTGCGTGGTGTTACATCAGCGGGGCCTGACCCCAGATGTAGACGGCGAAAAACAGGAACAGCCAGACGACGTCAACGAAGTGCCAATACCATGCGGCAGCCTCGAAACCGACGTGTTTCTCGGGCGTAAAGTCCCCCTTCAGGGCGCGGATCAGACAGACCGACAGGAAGATGGTGCCGATAATCACATGCGCGCCGTGGAAACCGGTTGCCATGAAGAAGTTCGAATAGAACTGATCGCCACCGAACTCCCAACCCTCATGGGCCAGTAACTCATAGTATTCAAACGCCTGAAGCGCAGTAAAGGCGATGCCCAGAACGATACCAATGGCCAGACCATTGATCAGCGCCTTGCGGTCATTGTCATGAACAAGCGCGTGGTGGGCCCAAGTAATCGCACAACCTGACAGCAACAGGACCAAAGTGTTGATCAGTGGCAGGTGGAACGGATCAACGGCGTGGATATCCGGCTGGATGTATTCAGTACCGGCATAGTCGTACATCGGATACATGCGATGTTTGAAGAACGACCAGAACCAGGCGAAGAAGAACATCACCTCGGACATCACGAAGAGAATGAAGCCATAACGCAGACCGATACGCACAACCGGCGTATGGTCACCCTGACGGCTTTCAACCACCACTTCGGACCACCATGCGAACATGGTGTACAGAACGCCGATCAGGCCCATCCAGAAGATCCACGGCGTAATCCCGTGCATCCACAGAACAGCCCCGAACAACATCACAAAGCCAGATACCGCGCCGATCAATGGCCAGATCGACGGGTTCAGAATGTGATAATCATGGTCTTTTGCGTGTGCCATCAGCGTCCCTCACCTACAGGCGTTAGTTCTTGTTTGTCTCAGCCTGCACGTCAAGGGCGGCAAAGCCCTCTGGCAGGTCAATTTCGTAGAATGTATACGACAGAGTGATCGTATGCACATACTTGGCTTCCAGATCTTCGACCATTTCCGGGTCGACGAAGAAAGTAACCGGCATCTCAACCCGCTCTCCGGGTTGCAGAACCTGCTCTTCAAAGCAGAAACAGGCAATTTTCTGGAAATATCCGCCGGCCGAATACGGGGCGACATTGTATGATGCTTGTCCCGCAATCGGGCGGTCGGTTGGATTATAGGCTTCATAGAAGGCCAGGCCAGTCTCACCAATGCGGACTTCCATCTCGCGCTCGACCGGCTTGAATTCCCAGGCCATGTCTTTGGCTTTTGAGGCGTCAAAGCGCACGGTGATGGTGCGGTCCAGAATCTCGTCAGGAGCAACTTCGGCCACGCCGGTGGTCCCACCAAACCCGGTGACCCGGCAGAACCAGTCATAAAAAGGCACAGCTGCCCAAGCGAGGCTGCCCATCAGGACAACCACGCCAACCGTTTGTGCAACGGTTTTTTGAGGACCGGTCAGCGCCATCAGTTCTGCACCTCCTGTGGTGCCATATTGAAATCAGTGCCCGAGACCTTCACGATCGTCAGACCAAAGATGATCACGATGAACGCGGCCAGTGTCAGGCCCACGCCCAGGTTGCGGCTGAACCGGCGCTGATGCAGTTCGTGGCTTTTACGCAAGCTCATGACCAGCCCCCCAGCCCATAGGGTTTCAGCAGCGCTTCGGCCAGAATCGCGCCAAAATGCAGAAACAGGTACAGCAGCGACAGTTTGAAGAAACTGCGTTCGACCTTGAAGTTGTCGGCCTCCGAATCGTCTTCGTTTCGACGAGAAATCTGCCAGGCCCCCCGCAGAAACAAGCCATTCAGAACCAGCGCAACAACTAGATAAATCGGGCCTCCGATATCCGAGAACGCAGTCCCCACCGCCAGCAACGCCAGCAACGCGGTATAAACCAGAATATGCCAGCGCGTCGCGCGTCGACCATGGGTGACGGTCAACATCGGCACCCCGGCATCGTCATAGTCCGAGCGCATGAACAAGGCCAACGCCCAGAAATGCGGAGGTGTCCACATGAATGTCAGGGCAAACATCAACCACGGTTCGAGCGTCATCGAGCCAGTGGCCGCGACCCATCCGATGACCGGCGGGAACGCCCCCGCGGCACCACCAATGACGATGTTCTGAGGCGTCGAGCGTTTAAGCCACATCGTGTAGACGACAACATAGAAGAAAATAGTGAAGCCCAGAAACGCCCCTGCAAACCAGTTGGTTGCCAAACCCAGCATAATCACGGACAGGCCAGACAGAGCCAGACCCAGCGCCAATGCCTCGCCTTCTTCAACTTTGCCAGAGGGGATTGGACGGCCTTTGGTGCGCTTCATCACGCGGTCGATATCCGCGTCCCACCACATGTTCAGCGCGCCGGATGCACCGCCACCAATAGCGATGAACAGGATGGCGCAGAAGCCAACAAACGGATGTATCGGAACAGGAGCCGCAAGTAGTCCGACCAAAGCCGTGAATACGACCAGCGACATCACGCGCGGCTTCAGCAGGGCGAAATAATCACCAAAGCTGGCCTCGTCCGCGCGGGTCTGCGCAGAGACGGTGCTGGCATTGAAGCTTGCGTCGCTCATATCCGGTCCTTTTCGGGGCAAAAGCTGCGCGATTTCCGCGCAGCCCGCATGTGTTTACCTAGGCCGCAAAGGGCTTAGTTCGAGGCCACTTGGTAGGAAGCAGGCTGACCTGCATATTCTTCAAGCGCGCCCTGCAGCCACTGTTCATATGCCTCTTCGCTGACCACTTTGACAGTGATTGGCATATAGGCATGGTCTTTACCGCACAGCTCAGAGCACTGTCCGAAATAGACGCCTTCCTTGTCTGCTTCGAACCACAGTTCGGCCAGACGACCAGGAACGCCGTCCTGCTTCACGCCGAACGAAGGAATGGTCCAGGAATGGATCACGTCCGATGCGGTAACCTGCATCACGACAATCTTGCCAACCGGAACAACGACGGCGGTATCGGTGGCGAGAAGCCATTCGTCTTCGCCATAGCCTGCATCGGCCAGCTTCGCCCGCATCGCATCGTCCAGAACAAACGGTGTTACGTCGGCATCAGCCGGGCGCGCGCCCTCGTCGAGGGTGGCCGGGTGGCCCAGGAGATAGCTGTCGAAGGCAAAGTCATGATCGACATATTCGTAGGTCCAGTACCACTGGTTCCCCACGACTTTGATGGTGATGTCGCCTTCGGGAATCTCTTGTTGCTTGAAAAGAACCGGCAGCGAGAAAGCCCCGATGAAGACCAGAATCAGGATCGGGCCCAAAGTCCATGCAATCTCAACCGGAGTGTAATGCGAGAACCGAGCCGGGTTCGGGTTTACGCGCTGGTTATAGCGTACGATGCAATAAACCAGCAAACCCGCAACAAACACACAAATCGCGGTGATGATCACCAGAATCATGTTGTCCAGCGACTGAATCCCTTCAGCAAGGCTGGTGGCAGCAGGCTGGAACCCCATGCCGCCGTCAACCGGCTTGCCAATAATCTCAAGCTCCTGAGCCATGGCGGGAAGGCTGGAGAGGGCCGTAGCAAGCCCGGAAAGCATCAAAGCATTCTTCATTTTCTGTCCTGATCGTTTGATCTTTGCGTCTCTCGCGAAAAGGTGTGAATCGGTCGCACCTCTCCCGTTGTCTTTGGCCGCGTTAAAAACCATATTCCGTCGGGTAGATAAAGCAAAATGCTTGCGTCAAACAGACGCTATTTTTGATCTGGATCAAACCCGAAAGGTCACAACTGATGACTCAGGCCCCGTTTCGCCCGTTTGAAAGCGTTCTTCCCAAGGATGAAGCGCTTGCTGTACTGAAGGCTGCAACTGATGGCGCCGAGGATGGGGAACTGTTCGTAGAACGGCGCAAATCCGAATCTTTGGTGTTTGATGACGGCCGATTGCGCACGGCTTCTTACGACGCTTCCGAGGGATTCGGTCTTCGCGCGGTGCAGGGTGAAGTGGCTGGATACGCGCATTCAACGGATGTTTCGATTCCCTCTCTGAAGCGTGCAGCCGAAACCGCGCGGTTGGCGGTCGGCGATGGTGGTGGGACGCTGGCCGGGCCACCACGTGCCACCAATACCAGGTTATATACCGATGAAGACCCGATCGAATCCGCCGCCTTCCCGGTCAAAATCGAGACACTGCGCGAGATAGACGCTTTTACCCGTGGTCTGGATTCCCGGGTTGTGCAAGTCAGCGCCACGATTGCCGCTGCAGTGCAGGAGGTCGAGATTCTTCGCCCCGATGGTGTGCAGGTGCGCGATATACGCCCGATGACCCGCCTGAACATCTCGGTTATAGTAGAACAGAACGGCAGACGCGAAAGCGGTTCTGCCGGAGGTGGCGGTCGCGTGGGGCTGGATGGCTTGATGGATCCCTCAGACTGGCAAGATAAGGCGCGTGAGGCTCTGCGGATCGCGATGGTCAATCTGGATGCCGTCCCTGCACCTGCCGGCGTGATGGAAGTCGCGTTGGGCCCCGGATGGCCCGGCATTCTGTTGCACGAGGCCATCGGCCACGGGCTTGAAGGTGATTTCAACCGCAAGGGCAGTTCCGCTTTTGCCGGGCTGATGGGGCAGCAGATCGCTTCGAAAGGTGTAACAGTCGTGGATGATGGGACGATTGCAGACCGACGCGGTTCGATATCAATGGATGACGAAGGTACACCCAGTTCGCGTACAGTTCTGATCGAGGATGGAATCCTCACCGGATATATGCAGGACCGACAGAACGCACGCCTGATGGGCGTTTCTCCAACCGGGAACGGCCGGCGTCAAAGCTATGCCCATAAACCGATGCCGCGCATGACCAACACAATCATGTTGGGTGGCGATGCCGATCCGGCCTCGTTGGTGGCAGATATCAAAGACGGTATCTGGGCTGTGGGCTTCGGCGGTGGCCAGGTCGACATCACCAACGGCAAGTTCGTGTTCTCCTGCACCGAGGCATATCGTGTCGAGAACGGCAAGATCGGCGCTCCGGTCAAAGGCGCGACGCTGATTGGCGACGGCCCCTCGGCGCTAAAACGCATTCGGGGACTGGGCAATGACATGGCGCTGGATCCCGGCATGGGCACATGTGGCAAGGATGGGCAATGGGTGCCGGTCGGTGTCGGCCAACCTACCGTTTTGATGGATGGGCTGACTGTGGGCGGCTCTGCCACCTGAGTCGGCCCAAAATGAGAATCGAGGCGCGAAGGGTTAACACACTACCCTTCGCGTCAAATCAAAAACTCATCCATGGATATGTGAGCCAAGATAATTCGCACGAATTTTCTTCCTTTCTTTCAATGACATAATCATCTCTCCGAGGGATGGGTTCGAAAAATACTGATCTAATTTTCTAAGATTCACAGGCTGTTAACCCGCTGCACCATAAACCAGTTTTGCAATCAGGCGGAGCATCGGATGACCGAAGAGCAGCTTTCTTCCAATCACCCCCCACTCCCACCCACCACGGAAGAGGACCGGTTTTCCTGGCTCCGTCTGTTGCGCTCACGCAAAGTAGGGCCGGCAACATTCCGGCGCTTATTGCGCGAACATGGCTCGGCGCAGAACGCGCTGGCCGCGTTGCCGGAAATGGCGCGCGCTGCCGGGATCGAGGATTATGAAATCTGCCCGCCCGGCGTAATTGAGGCGGAGCTCAAGGCCGCAAAGGTCTCCAAAGCGCGGCTTTTGTGCCTTGGGGCCGCCGATTACCCTTACGCGTTATGTGACCTTTCGGATGCGCCCCCGATGCTTTGGGCAATCGGCGATCCGTCGATCTTGAAACGCCGGGCAATTGCCATGGTCGGGGCACGGAACTGTTCTTCGCTGGGCGCGCGCATGGCGCGGGCGTTGGCGACGGATCTGGGTAAGCAAGACTATGTCGTGGTCTCGGGGCTTGCCCGCGGCATTGACACCTCGGCGCACTTCGCCGCATTGGCGACCGGTACTGTGGCAGTGTTGGCAGGTGGGGTTGATGTGATCTATCCGGCCGAAAATGCCGATCTGGCGCGAGATATCGCAGACACTGGACTTCGCCTGTCTGAACAACCGATGGGCACAACGCCTCAGGCACGACATTTTCCACGCCGCAATCGCATTATCTCGGGTCTGGCGCAGGCAGTGGTCGTTGTCGAGGCCGCGGCGAAATCCGGCAGCTTGATCACCGCGCGGGACGCCCTGGACCAAGGGCGCGAGGTTCTGGCCGTGCCCGGCCATCCCTTTGACGCCCGCGCGGCAGGATGCAATCTGCTGATCCGAGACGGGGCGACACTCGTCCGCAATGCAGAAGACGTGATTGATGCTTTGCCCAAGCAACAGCTACAATCTTCTGCCCAACAAATCCTACCCCTTGGACCCGAGGCAGACTCAGCCGAAATCACGCCCCAAGCCTTGCACGAGACGATTCTGACTCGACTTGGCCCATCTCCGATCGCGGAAGACCAGTTGATCCGAGACATCGCTGCATCTGCGGGCGAAGTCGGCCCTGTGTTGGTCGATCTGGAGCTTGAGGGCAAGATTCAGCGGCAACCAGGCGGCCTGCTGTCACTTTGCGCCTAAGCTATCGAATGGATTCGGCACCTGATTCCGCGAGCGGCACGACCAGATCAGGCTTTAATACAAAGTATTTTTGGTGGTGAAAACGAACGCATTGACAATTCGATCTTGCCCCACACATTTTGCACGGTCATACAAAGCGCAAAATCCGTCGAGCGAGGATTCCTCTTAAATGCCCGTAGTTGTTGTAGAATCTCCGGCCAAAGCAAAAACAATCAATAAATATCTTGGCCCCGACTACACCGTTTTGGCCTCATATGGCCATGTGCGGGACCTGCCGCCAAAGGATGGGTCGGTCGATCCCGAGCATGAATTTTCAATGAAATGGGAGGTCGGCAATGACAGCCGTAAGCATGTCAAGGCGATCGCCGACGCTCTGAAAGAAGACAACGCACTGATCCTCGCGACTGACCCTGATCGCGAAGGCGAGGCAATCAGCTGGCACCTGCAAGAAGCGCTGACCAAGCGGCGTTCGATCAAGAAGGACACGCCAGTCAGCCGCGTGACGTTCAACGCGATCACCAAGGACGCCGTGACCGAGGCGATGCAGAACCCGCGTAAGGTCGATATGCCGCTGGTCGAGGCCTATCTGGCCCGCCGCGCGCTGGACTATCTGGTAGGGTTCAACCTGTCGCCCGTTCTGTGGCGCAAGTTGCCGGGTGCCCGTTCAGCGGGGCGCGTGCAATCGGTCTGCCTGCGCCTCATCGTCGAACGCGAGATGGAGATCGAAGCCTTCAAGCCGGTCGAATACTGGTCGGTCAAGGCTGTGTTCGAGACGCCTCGGGGCCAGACCTACGAGGCGCGTCTAGTCACGCTGGTAGGCAAGAAACTGGACAAGCACGATCTAGCGAATGCAACGCAAGCCGAACTGGCGGTTCAGGCGATCACCAGCCGTGATCTGAGCGTGACATCGGTCGAGGCCAAGCCTGCCGCGCGCAACCCCTCTGCCCCGTTCATGACGTCGACCTTACAGCAAGAAGCCAGCCGCAAGTTCGGCATGGGCGCACGCCATGCGATGCAGGTGGCCCAGCGGCTGTATGAGGCCGGATACATTACCTACATGCGAACCGACGGTATCGACATGGCCCCCGAGGCCGTGGCGGCAGCGCGCGATGCAATCGCCGACCGTTATGGTGCGGAATACGTGCCAGACAGCCCGCGCATGTACAAAAACAAGGCCAAGAACGCTCAGGAAGCACACGAGTGTATTCGCCCGACAGATATGTCGCGCGATGCCAAGGCGCTGAAGGTGACCGATGAGGATCAGCGCAAGCTTTATGATCTGATCTGGAAACGCACCATTGCCTGTCAGATGGCTGCCGCACGGCTTGAACGCACGACTGTCGAGATTACCAGCACGGACGGTCAGGTTGGCCTGCGCGCCACCGGTCAGGTGGTGCTGTTCGATGGCTTCATGCGCGTTTACGAAGAAGGTCGCGATGACGTGGTCGACGATGACGACAAGCGCTTGCCACAGATCATGCAGGGCGATCCCGCACGTTTTGCCAAGACCTCGCTGCGTGATCAGTTTGCCAAGGCCACCGCCGACTCGGAAAAGGCCGCCATTCTGGCCGAGAACGAATCCGTTCTGGCGCTGCAGCATCACACCCAACCGCCCCCGCGCTATACAGAGGCCACGCTGGTCAAACGGATGGAAGAGCTGGGGATCGGGCGTCCGTCGACCTATGCCTCGATTGTCACCACGATTCAGGATCGTGAATATGTACGTAAAGACAAGAATCGGCTGATCCCCGAAGAAAAGGGCCGAATCGTCACCATCTTCCTGCTGAATTTCTTTCGCCAGTATGTGGGCTACGAGTTCACCGCCAATCTGGAAGAAGAGCTTGACGACGTCAGCGCAGGTGAACGTGACTACAAGGATCTGCTCGGCAAGTTCTGGCGCGATTTCTCTGCCGCAATTGGTGAGACATCGGAGCTGCGTATCTCGGAAGTGCTGGACAAGCTGGACGAAGCGCTGGCACCGCAGCTGTATCCGCCGCGTGAAGATGGCTCTGACCCGCGCATTTGCCCGAAATGCGGTGTTGGCCAGTTACATCTGAAAACTTCGCGCACCGGCGGGTTTGTCGGTTGTGGCAACTATCCTGAGTGCACTTATACCCGCCCGATCGCTGGTGAGGGCGCGGAAGGTGACGAGCGTTTGCTGGGCGAAGATGCGGGCGATGAGATCTGGCTGAAATCCGGTCGATTTGGGCCATATGTCCAGCGCGGAGAGCCCACGCCTGAGAACAAGAAGCCTCCTCGTGCGTCCCTGCCCCGTGGCTGGAGCAAAGACGACATGGATCTGGAGAAAGCTCTGACTCTTCTGTCCTTGCCCCGTCAGATCGGCGAGCACCCCGAAGGTGGCATGATCAGTTCGAACTTTGGTCGCTTTGGACCTTATCTAATGCATCAGTTGGCCGACGAGGCAAAGCCTGTCTACGCCAACCTCAAAGACCCGAACGATGTGTTTGAGATCGGCATGAACCGCGCCGTCGAACTGTTGGCCGAAAAACGCGCCAATCCAGGTCGCGGACGTCGGGCGGCCGCGAAGCCGCTGAAAGAGCTGGGCGACCATCCCGATGGCGGCGCGATGCAGGTACTGGACGGGCGCTATGGACCGTATGTGAAATGGGAAAAGGTCAACGCGACGATCCCCAAAGACATCAAACCCGAGGATGTGACCCAGGAAATGGCCATCGAACTGGTCAATGAACGCGCGGCCAAGAAAGGCACAAAGAAAAAGGCAGCCCCCAAGAAGAAAGCTGCTGCCAAGAAGACCACCAAGAAAGCAAGTTAGGTAGAAATACCACCTGCCCCTTGGATTCGTTGACTTCCCCGTGACGTGACGGCACAACTCGGCCCAACACCATGTCATTGGGGGAGTTTTCCATGAAGAAAATCTATGACAATGCCGATGAGGCGCTCGATGGGGTGATCTCGGACGGCATGCTCATCGCGGCGGGCGGCTTTGGGCTGTGCGGTATCCCAGAGATGCTGCTTGAGGCAATCAAGGCCTCGGGTGCCAAGGATCTGACGTTTGCCTCAAACAACGCAGGTGTGGATGATTTTGGCATCGGCATCCTGCTGCAGACCAAGCAGGTCAAAAAGATGATCAGCTCCTACGTCGGGGAAAACGCCGAATTCATGCGCCAGTATCTGAGTGGAGAACTGGAGCTGGAATTCAACCCGCAAGGCACGCTGGCCGAGCGGATGCGTGCCGGTGGTGCTGGCATCCCCGGTTTCTACACCAAGACAGGTGTAGGCACGGTGATTGCGGAGGGCAAAGAGCACAAGGACTTTAACGGCGAGACTTATATCATGGAGGAAGGCATCTTCGCCGACCTCGCCATCGTGAAGGCCTGGAAAGCCGATGACACCGGGAACCTCGTGTTCCGCAAGACCGCTCGTAACTTCAACGTGCCCGCCGCGACCTGCGGTAAAATCTGTGTGGCCGAGGTCGAAGAGATCGTCCCGCGCGGCTCGCTTGACCCGGATTCGATCCACCTGCCCGGCATCTATGTGCATCGCATCATTCAGGGCAGCCACGAAAAGCGTATCGAACAGCGCACCACCCGCAAGAAGGAGGACGCATAATGCCCTGGGATCGCAATCAGATGGCCGCGCGCGCGGCAGAAGAGCTGGAAGACGGCATGTATGTAAACCTCGGCATCGGGATTCCGACGCTGGTGGCGAACTATGTGGGTGACAAGGATATTACGCTGCAATCCGAGAACGGCATGCTGGGCATGGGCCCCTTCCCGTTCGAAGGCGAGGAAGACGCGGACCTGATCAACGCAGGGAAACAGACAATCACCGAACTGTCCCGCACGTCCTATTTCGATAGCGCGACTTCGTTTGCCATGATCCGAGGCGGTAAAATCGCCGCTGCGATTCTGGGTGCGATGGAAGTGGACGAGAAAGGCGATCTGGCGAACTGGATGATTCCCGGCAAGTTGGTCAAAGGCATGGGCGGTGCGATGGATCTGGTCGCTGGCGTTGGTCGCGTGATTGTAGTGATGGATCACACCAACAAGCATGGTGATTCAAAAGTGCTGAAGGAATGTACGCTGCCTCTAACTGGCCAGGGCGTTGTGGATCGCATCATCACCAATCTGGGTGTTCTGGATGTCGTCGAAGGTGGCCTGAAGATCGTCGAACTGGCCGATGGCGTCAGCGAGGACGAGATGCGAGGAGCGACTCAGGCAACAATCGTAGATTGACCTCAGGCCAATGATTCATAAGGCCCGCTGCGACGCGGGCCTTTTTTAGTTCGAAGTCTGAAAAATGCAGGGGTCCGAAACGAACTGCGGTGTTGTTGTACAAAGAGCACTCGCGACCTGAAACGCGGCCAGAACCTTGGGCACGTAGTCTCTGGTCTCGGCATAAGGTGGCACACCACTATGCTTGCGCACGGCCCCTTCGCCGGCATTGTAACCTGCCAATACAAGAATCGGGTCATTGTCGAACTCGTTCATGAGCCAATGCAGGTATTTGACCCCACCTTCGATATTCTGTTCAGGTTTCAGGCTGTCCTCTACCCCAAAACGTTCGGCGGTAGCTGGCATCAATTGCATCAAGCCCTGCGCCCCGGCAGAACTGACAGCCTGTGTGCGGCCCGCAGATTCTACCGAGATAACGGCTAGGACAAGTGCGGGTGAGACATTGGTCCCTACGGTCGAACGTAGAATATCCACCCCTCGCTTTTCTGCGATGTCTTGCAAGGTCTGCAGACGCGGCGCCGCGACACCCGTGGCAGTGAGCGCTTGAACGGCCTCTCTCAGCCTACCTGCGCTGGCCTGCGCCAGATCGGGGGATACCCGGCTCCAGAATGCTTTATAAGAGCCAACTGGCTTGGTCGCCCCCGCAATCTTCTGAGGAACCGATGGGGGCGGCTTTGCGATAGCGGCAATCTCAGGCACTTCCAGCTTGGCGCCAGTGCTGGGGGCTGATGGTGATGCTGCATGTTGTTCGGGCGTGATCTGAATCGTCACGCGCGGACGTGTCCCCGGTTTCGGGGCCTTTATGCGCTTATAGACGCCGCGCGGCTCGGTTTCGGTTGCAGTGACAGGAATCGCACCCGCCATCAGAAACACCGCTGCACCGGCGCATAATACTGCGTCCCGGAAATACATTTGCCTGCCTCGATTTCTTATCTTTTGAAGCATTTTGAACATCATAACGGCCCGCAACACCAGAAAAACCAAGCGAATTGGGGCAATTTCGCCTCAATTGCCGCCATTTTGCATCGCCCACACAACGGAAGTACAAAAAAGGTGTGATTTTTTATATTTATTTTCAATTAGTTACTAAATTCACCAACAAAAAATTAAGCTTTGAGCAAAAAAATATTGGTTTGGCCCAATTCCTGCCACGCACAGGGGGCAAACATATATCCATACCGAGACGATCGGGAGCGGACTGAGAGAGAAAGCTCTGAAAGACGCCGAGGTTAATTAATTTTTGATCCTTTAGGAGGGACATAACATGATCAAGTTCATCAAGAACTTCCGCAAAGACGAAGACGGCGCCGTAACTGTAGACTGGGTCGTTCTGACCGCAGCTGTTGTTGGCCTGGCAGCCGTTGCTTACAACCAGATCCACAATGGTGCCAGCAGCCTGGCAGGCAACATCGATGACGCTCTGGGTTCGGTAACTGTGACAGTTCCGGATACCGACTAATCTGTTATCGGTCTAGCATAACAACTTGGGGCCATGTCTTTACTCAAAGGCGTGGCCCCTTTGTTTTCAGAAGAAAGCGACCCGGTATAGTCCAATGTTAAAAAGAGTACATAGTTTCCGAACCGATGAGACCGGCGCGATAACCGTAGACTGGGTGGTTTTAACTGCTGCAATCGCAGGTCTCGCCGCAATAATCTATTTCATCCTGAGCCAAGGACTTCTAACAGCGGGACAGCCGATCGCAAATGTAGAAGTAGAAGAGATGGTCTTTGAGTAGCGCGGGCCCATTCCCATTTACTAGCGAGACGGCAACCCTGCGAATAAACGTATTTTCTACCAAAAATTACCGGGATTGTCCGCTTTTTCGACACAATTGAAAAATATCTTGGATCCTGAATCGATGTGACTTCAAGAGTCGCGGTCTACGGAAAATAAAGAGGGACAAATGCGAGCTGTTTTTGGACTTGTTCTTATCATCGGGGTCGCGTTGGCCGGTGGTGCTGTCTATATGGCACGCGAATACATCACGGACAATCAGGCCAAACTTGCTCAGGAACGCAAGTTGCGCGAAGAGGCGCTTGCCAATGCGCAGGCGGGCATTGTCCCGACAGTAGGCGTTTTGGTTTCGAATCGCTCCTTCAAATACGGCGAACGTTTGAACCAGGAAGATATCCGCGTCGTTCAGTGGCCAGAGGATGCGATTCCCGAGGGTGCCTTCGTGGACATGACAGCCCTATTCCCGGAAATCAAAAACAATGAACGATTCGTTCTCCGCGCGATGGAGAAAGACGAAGCGATTATGGAAGTCAAAGTCACCAATCCAGGCGAGACTGCGGGCCTCAGATCACAATTGCCCAAGGGAATGCGCGCATTTGCGATAAGCGTTGATGTGGCATCTGGCGTATCAGGCTTCTTGCGCCCAGGCGATACGGTGGATGTGTATTGGACCGGCTCATTGCGTGGCACCAGTGATTCTGGCCGCGGTGAGATTACTCGTTTGGTACTGACGAACATCGAATTGGTCGCTGTTGATCAATCGGCGGGACTGGATGTAACCGGCACAACCATTGCTCGCACGGTCACAGTTGCAGCGACGCCACAACAGATCGCCGCTTTGGCGCAGGCTCAGAACACGGGTCGCATGTCGCTGGCACTGGTTGGCGCTCAAGATGACAAGGTGGCAGAGGTGGTTGAAGTCGATCAGCAGTCTTTGCTTGGCATTGAAGAGAGGGCCCCGGCCCCCGTCGCGGCTCCGGAGAAGGTCTGCACAATCCGCACCCGTCGTGGCGGCGAGACGGTAGAGACCCCAATTCCCTGCACAAACTAACTAAGTTTCAGACCTTTACGAGACAAAGACCGCGCATTTTGCGCGGTCTCTTTCTTTGTGTTGTTGCGCATAATCCACATAAGGAACTTTCCAGAAACCATTGATTATTGCAATAAATCTGGTTCTGTCGCAGGGTTTCATAGCATAGGGCATAAGACCCAAAAAAAATCGAGTGGTGATCGGAGAGGCAGGTCACATGACAATACGTTCCTGGATCAGCGCAACCCTGCTGGGGTTGTCGCTAGTTGTGAGCCCAATCGGCGATGCCGCTTGGGCCCAAAATCTTCGCGTGGTTAAAAAGGGTACAGCGGAAACGCTGGATGTCCCCGTAAATCGCGCAATCGTGGTGGAAAGCGAACAACCGTTCGCAGACATCAGCATTGCCAATGCAGGCATAGCGGATATTTCGACCCTGTCGGACCGCACTATCTATGTTCTCGGTCGGGCACCGGGTACAACCACCCTGACAATGTTCGACGGCGCGGGTAATCTGATTACCAACGTGCGTGTGCGTGTTTCCCCTGATGTTTCGGAATTCAAAGAACGCTTACGTCAGATTCTTCCCAGTGAGCGAATCGAGGTTCGGACCGCCAATGATGGGATCGTCTTGTCGGGAACAGTTTCCAGCAGTGCCAAACTGGCGCGTGCGCTTGAGTTGGCAGAACGGTATGCCCCTGAACGTGTATCGAACCTGATGAATGTCGGCGGCGTGCAGCAGGTCATGCTGAAAGTGCGCTTTGCGGAAATGAACCGCTCTGTAGCCAAAAACTTGTCGGCATCGTTGGGCTTTGGCGGTGGCGACACCACTGCGGGCTTCAATTCCTTGAATAACCAGGGCGCACTGAACAACGCACTGGCGAACAACATCCCGTTTGTTCAGACAAATTCCGGTGCCATTCTGTTCGGTTTCGGCGCGGGTTCAACGCAGGTTAGACTGCTTTTGGAAGCCCTTGAAACCAAGGGTTTGGTTCGCAGCTTGGCAGAACCGAATCTTTCTGCACTGTCTGGCCAAGAGGCGGAGTTCCTTGCCGGTGGTGAGGTGCCAATCCCAGTACCCCAAGGCGACGGTGTCGTTGCGATCGAGTATCGTCAGTTTGGCGTACAGCTGCTGTTTGTTCCGCGCGTCGTCGATGGCAACCTGATCAACCTGGAACTGGGTGCATCAGTATCGAGCATCGACCAGAGTGCGAACTTCACGATCAACGGCGACAATGTTCCTAGCTTCATCACGCGTCAAACACGGACAACCATCGAGTTGCGCGACGGTGAGAGCTTTGCCATTGCAGGCCTAATCCAGGATGATTTCACTGATCTGAACAGCCAGGTTCCCTGGCTTGGCGATGTGCCTGTATTGGGCGCGTTGTTCAGGAGCGCTCAGTATCAGCGTGAGCAGAGTGAATTGATCATCATCATTACCGCGCATCTGGTGTCGCCCACTCGTGGCGAGGCGCTTGCCCTGCCGACCGATCGCGTGAAACCGCCCAGCGAGTTCGATCTGTTCGTAAACGGCAAGATCTCTCGGACTGAACGCGCCGGAAATGGTGCAGCCTCTGAAGTTGCCAATCAGGATTTTGGCACCTCTTACGGCTACGTGCTGGACTGATAGAGAGGATAGAACCAATGGAAAAGTGGATCATCACACTGGGTCTTTCGGTTGCTGTCGCCGGTTGTACACGCGAGGCCGGGTACGAAATCGATCAGGGCACGTTTGGTAACGCTACACTGAACAACATTCAGGTCATGAATGGTGAGTTGACGTATGGCCAAATCCTCGCGCGGCGTTTCGCTGCCGAGGTGCCAACACAGATCAACTTTGCATTCGATAGCGCGCAATTGGACGCTTCGGCGCAACGAATCCTGTTGCAGCAGGCGGCCTGGATCAAACAGTTCCCCGAGGCGCGGTTCCGTGTCTATGGGCACACGGATGCCGTTGGCTCTGAGGCATATAACAAGCGATTGGGCCAGCGCCGCGCCAATGCCGCCGTTGCATTCCTGACACGACAAGGAATATCGCGCTCACGGTTGGAAGCCGTTGTTTCCTTTGGTAAATCCAGGCCGTTGGTTGCCACCCAAGATCGGGATCGACGCAATCGGCGGACAGTGACCGAGGTATCGGGCTTCTTCGACCGGCATCCAAATATTCTGGATGGAAAATATGCGGACGTGATCTATCGCGAATACATCTCAAGCGCGATCCCGATAAGCGATATCCAACGGCAAGAAGACGCCGGTGGTACCAGCGACTAATAAATAGGAAATGGGCGGCATTGTCGCCCATTTCCCTACAATTGGTTCTTTTGCGCCCAATTCTTGCCTAACTTCCAAGCCACTTTGTGAACAATTGGGTGACCTGCGGCCAAAATCGACCGCATCGGGCGACAGCATACCAGAACTGAATCTTCTCGCGTTCAAATGGTTTGCTCAGCCCTCTCGATGAGGATTGTGTTAATGACAAGCGCGACGCCGCAAGACGATAATAACGCCATTTTGGCCTGCACCATCAGCCGTGATGTCCAGAACTTCGACCTTTTGATCGAGGATATGGAAGCTGCGCTGGGCGAACGCTGGGGTGATCTTGGATTTGCCGAAGCGCTTGCGTTCTTTAGCCAACCCGAAGCCAAGACGCTTCAATTTGTAGCGCTGGCGCTGGACGGCGATGACGAAGACAACCTGACACTGATGGGTGAGATCATCACTCAGGCCAAGGAAAAAGGCATCAAGGTTGTCTTGATCGCCGAGGATGTCACCCCTGCCGCATTGCATCAGCTGCTACGCAGAGGTGCGGACGAGTTTGTCCCCTACCCGCTTCCCGAAAATGAACTTCAGGAAGCCATCGATCGTATGCAACAACCCGATCCGGTTGTGGCACCACAGGCAGCGCCCACTGCGACGAACGGCTCCTCGAAAGAAGGGGCGCTTTTTGTCGTGCAGGGCCTGGCAGGTGGTGTCGGTTCTACAACCATGGCGGTCAATCTGGCATGGGAACTTGCAACGGTTTCAGCCAAAGAAGCCCCGAAAGTGTGCCTGATCGATCTAGATCTGCAATACGGCACAGTTTCGACCTATTTGGATCTGCCTCGTCATGAAGCCGTGTTCGAAATGCTCTCAGACACGGATTCGATGGACGAAGACTCTTTCGGACAAGCGCTCCAGACGTTTGAAGAGAAGCTGCAAGTTCTAACGGCACCATCTGACATGGTGCCGCTGGACATCATCACGCCTGAGGACATTCAGCGTGTGATCGACACCGCACGCGCGAATTTTGATTATGTCGTCATAGACATGCCAAAAACACTTGTTCACTGGTCAGAAACGGTTCTGCAGGCCGCCCATGTCTATTTTGCCTTGCTCGAGCTGGATATGCGCTCGGCCCAGAATGCATTGCGTCTGAAACGGGCACTGCAGGCCGAGGAATTACCCTTCAACAAACTGCGGTTTGCTATGAATCGGGCTCCGAAATTTACCGATCTCAACGGTAAAAGCCGGGTTAAACGTATGGGCGAAAGTCTGGGTATTTCCATTGATCTGCTTCTGCCCGATGGCGGCAAACCCGTCATGCAAAGCGGCGACCACGGTTTACCGCTGGCAAATTCAGCGGCCAAGAACCCACTGCGCCGGGAAATCGCCAAATTGGCTCAATCGCTTCATAGCCTTGGCAGCAGTGACGCCGAAGCCGCATAACTCAAAGGGGAGCTGCCGTGTTTTCAAGATACAAAAAACAGCCTTCGGCGCAGCCGGTTGAAACCCAGGCGTCGAAAGTCGAGGCCCCGGCAGCGGCAGCTGCGGCACCAGCTGCCAACGCAATTGCGCGCAAGCCGGTCAAGAAAAAGGCAGCAGAAGTTGTTGGAAACGACAAGGAACGCAAACGCAAGGAACGGCTGGGCGAAATCAAGCTTGAGCTGCACCGCGAGCTTCTTGAAAACCTGAACCTCGCAGCCCTTGAAAAAGCTGAAGAATCCGAGCTGCGGACAGAAATCAGCGCGATTGCCAGCGAAGTTCTGGAAGCCCGCAACATCGTTCTGAACCGTGAAGACCGCAGCCAGCTGAACAAAGAGCTTTATGACGAGGTCACCGGTCTCGGGCCGCTGGAAGCGCTGCTACAAGACGACTCGGTCAACGATATTCTGGTCAACGGCCCCCAGCAGATTTTTGTCGAACGGGCCGGTAAGCTTGAGATCAGCGACATCACGTTCAAAGACGAAAAGCACCTGATGCGGATCATCGACAAGATCGTTTCTGCCGTTGGTCGCCGTGTCGATGAATCCAACCCGTATGTTGACGCCCGCTTGGCTGATGGCTCACGTTTCAATGCGATGGTGCCGCCGATCGCGGTGGATGGTTCGCTTGTTTCCATTCGTAAGTTTAAGAAAGACAAGCTCGGCATCGACGATCTGGTCAATTTCGGTGCGTTTACCGAAGAAATGGCAGCCTATCTGCAAGCCGCCGTGTCGACTCGTCTGAATATCATTGTTTCGGGCGGTACCGGTTCCGGTAAAACGACAACGCTGAACGCGCTGTCGAGCTTTATCGACGACGCCGAGCGCATTCTGACCATTGAGGATACGGCGGAACTTCAGCTGCAGCAGACACATGTTGGCCGGATGGAAAGCCGCCCGCCCAACGTTGAAGGCAAAGGTGAGGTCAGCCCTCGCGATTGTTTGAAGAACGCCCTGCGTATGCGCCCCGACCGCATCATCGTTGGTGAGACGCGTGGCGCCGAGGTGATCGACATGCTTCAGGCCATGAACACAGGCCACGATGGTTCGATGACCACGATCCACGCCAACTCGGCCCGCGATGGCATCTCGCGTCTTGAAAACATGATCGCCATGGCGGGGATCGAAATGCCGATCAAAGCGGTCCGCAGCCAGATCTCGTCGGCTGTGAATCTGATCGTTCAGGCCAGCCGTCTGCAGGATGGTTCGCGCCGGATGACATCAATCACCGAAATTACCGGCATGGAAGGTGACGTCATCTCGATGCAGGAAATATTTAAATTTCAACGCGTTGGCCTGACCCCCGACAACAAGATCATCGGTCATTTCACCGCCACAGGTGTGCGCAGCCACTATTCCGAGCGCTTCCGTCTGTGGGGCTTCGATCTGCCCGCCTCGATCTACGATCCAACCACGATGTAGGAGAACCAAGATATGCAACTGCCTGTCGAGGCGCTCATCTACATCGTGATTTTCGTCGGGGTCTTTGCCCTGGTCGAAGGTATATATCTCGTCGCATTCGGAAAATCGATCAGCCTGAACAGCCGCGTCAATCGCAGGCTGGACATGATCGATAAGGGCGTCGGGCGCGAGCAAGTACTGGAGCAGCTGCGCAAGGAAATGCAGCAGCACATGAAGTCGCAGAGCATACCGCTCTACTCGCTATTGGCAGACAAGGCGCAGAAGGCGGCGATCGCCTTCTCTCCTCGGCAGTTGATTGTGATCATGGCGCTGGTTTCAGGGCTAGCTTTTGTAGGTTTGAGCGTAGGAACAGCGACCGAACCGACGCTTCGGGCGGCTCTATCGGTCGCGATCGGGGTCGGAGCGGTGTACGCTTGGGTCAATAACAAAGCCAATAAACGTATGGCCTTGATTGAAGAACAATTGCCCGATGCGGTGGAACTGATGGTTCGGTCACTTCGCGTCGGAAACCCATTTGTTTCCTCGATCCAAATCGTTGCTAACGAGGTCGAGGACCCCCTTGCGACAGAGTTCGGTGTTATCTCGGATGAATCCGCTTATGGCCGGGATGTCGGTGAAGCACTCAAGGATATGGCAGAGCGGCTGGACATGCAGGATTTACGGTTTTTGGCCGTCGCCGTTTCGATCCAGCAGCAATCGGGGGGTAACCTTGCCGATATTTTGGCCGGTTTGGCCAAGGTGATCCGCGCACGTTTCCGACTGTTCCGCCGGGTGAACGCTATCACCGCCGAAGCCAAATGGTCGGGCAAATTCCTGTCGGGTTTCCCGGTCGCCTGTCTTCTGTTCATCATGGTTAAGGACCCGAACTACTACGACGCCGTAATCGACGATCCGCTTTTCATTCCGGCATGTTTCTTTGTCGGTATCACGCTGACCCTGAACCTGATCGTCATGCGTATCCTGACCGACATTAAGGTTTAAGAGGCCCAAAGATGGAATTTTTGAACCAGATCAATGAACTGTTGAAGCAGAACTTGGGTGAATTCGGTCCGCTGATTGTCGTGGGCGTTTTGGGATTGTTCATGATCCTGGTCACGATCCCGCTGATGCTGAACCAGCCGGAAGACCCACTAAAGAAGTTGCAGCGGTCAAATTCACCGCCAAAAAACAACAAGAAAGAAAAGAAAGAACGTCTCAGAACAGCCAGCCGGAACGAACAGCTTGAGAAGTTCGCCAACTTTCTCGAACCCAAGAACGAAGAAGAGTATACCGCCGTTCAACTCAAGTTGAGGCAAGCCGGCTATCAGTCCAAGGACGCGGTTCGTTTCTATCACTTCGCTCAGTTCGCATTGGGCATAATCGGGATCCTGATCGGCGTCTCGCTGGTTACCGTGTTTGCGGGCGATCAGGAATTTGACTCGACGCAAATCCTCATTCGCGTTCTGGGACCTGGTATTGCGGGTTACTTCGTGCCCAAATACTGGATCACGCGGCGCGTAGAGGAACGCAAGGAAGCGATCGTAAATGGTTTCCCTGATACGCTCGATCTGATGTTGGTATGCGTCGAGGCCGGGCAGTCCTTGGATCAGGCCATTGTACGGGTCGCGTCTGAGATGAAAGCATCTTACCCAGACATCGCGCTTGAGTTCGAGGTTGTCGCCTACGAAATGAAAGCCGGTAAAGAAAAGGACACCGTTTTGCGCGACTTCGCGACGCGATGCGGCGTTCAGGACGTTAGCGCGTTCGTCACCGTGATGATCCAATCAGCGACATTCGGGACATCCATTGCCGAAGCGTTGCGGGTTTATGCCGATGAAATGCGTGACAAACGCGTGATGCGCGCCGAAGAGGCAGCGAATAAGTTGCCAACCAAAATGACCCTTGCGACAATGATGTTGACCGTCCCTCCTCTGCTGGTCATCCTTGTTGGACCTTCGGCAAAAGGTATTATGGAGTTTGGAAACCGATAACGCCTTCCCGCTTCTTCGCTGGGTTGCCAAATCAGGTTGTTGGCACCTTCGTATGACAATTCAGGCCGCCATGGTTTTCACCATGGTGGCCTCTTGCACTGAAACAGGCGCGACAGACGATCCGTTTGCCCCTGGCGTCGACCCAGATGGGCCTGCGGTAGATGAGGTGACCGTCGGAAACCGATTGATGGCGGCGGGCGAATATGAGCTTGCACTTGAATCCTTCACCCGTGCCGCGTTGCAACAGGGTATGACCCCGCAAATCCTGACTTCGCTTGGGACAGCTAATTTGGGATTGCGCCGGATTGGCCAAGCTGAACCGCTATTGCGTCGTGCTGTCGAGGACGATCCCGAGTGGCCTGTGGCATGGAACAACCTGGGTGTCTTCTTGGTGGAAACGGGCGAATATGCCGAAGCCGCGCAGATGTTCCGCAGAGCCTATGCGCTGGACAATGGCGAAAGTGACGCAATCCGCGACAATCTGCGGTTAGCACTCGCAAAAATGGAAAATCCTGTTAATAATACCCCACAAGAACAAGAATTTGAACTGGAGCAGCGCGGCAACGGGCAATTTGTTCTGCGTAAAATCCAGTAATAGAGGCAGAGCAGTAAAGGACGCACAAAAATGCGCCAACCCTTCTTGATTCCGACGATGCTGGCGTGCGGGCTGGTTTTGGCCGCCTGCGCAAAGGAAACCGAAGAGGAAAAGGTTGAACGTACTTTTCAGGAAGTGAACGTCATCGACGAGACCAACCTGAATGACGTGATGCTGAATGCGGCCGATCCCAATGAGGCGGTGACCTATTTCCAAAGTGCGGCCGCCAAGAACCCCGACCGCATCGACCTGCAACGAGGACTAGCAATCACGCTGACCCGTGCCAAGCGCAGCACTGAAGCTTCCGCCGCGTGGAAACGAGTGCTGAGCATGAAAGGGGCCAACAACGCCGACCGTGTCGAATACGCTGATGCGCAGATTCGCAGCGGCAACTGGGATGGCGCAAAGGCGACATTGGACAAAATCCCTCCTACATATGAAACCTTTAAACGGTATCGGCTTGAAGCGCTGGTGGCAGATGCCAAAAAAGACTGGAATCGCGCCGATCATTACTACGAAACCGCAGTGGGCCTGACGACCCGCCCTGCTGGCGTCATGAACAACTGGGGCTATTCCAAACTGACGCGCGGGCAATATGCGGAAGCCGAGCGGCTGTTTACCGACGCCATTAGGCAGGACAATTCTATGTTCACCGCCAAGAACAACCTTGTTCTGGCGCGCAGCGCGCAAGGCAACTACAGCGTTCCTGTTGTCCCAATGACGCAGACCGAACGGGCGAAACTGTTGAACACCATGGCCATTTCAGCCGTGAAACAGGGGAATATCAACCTGGCCAAGAACCTCTATCGCGAGGCGATTTCCACCCACCCGCAGCATTATGACGAGGCGGTCCGCTCGCTTCGGGCCCTTGAGGACGCCTGATCCATGATCATACCAGCGGCAGCGGCGGCGTGGTTTCTACCTTTTGTTCTGCCGATCTGTTTCTACGTTGCCTTTACGGATATGCGTGAGATGCGGATCAAGAACCACGCGGTCATCGCGCTGGCGGTTGTTTATCTCATCGTCGGGCTTATCGCATTGCCACCGTGGTCCGGTCCGTGGATCCCCGGCAACATCGGGCCGTTAACCCTGACCCTGCCTGCCTACGGATGGCAGCTGCTTCACATGGTTGTCGTTCTTGTTATCGGCATCGTGCTAAATGCAGCTGGGGTGATGGGGGCCGGAGACGCGAAGTTCTGTGCCGCAGCCGCAGCGTTTGTCTGGGTCGGTGACCTGATGTGGGTCATGGTGATTCTGACGGCAACTCTGCTGGGAGCGTTCTTTGCCCACCGGTTGGCGAAATACACCCGGCTGCGCCAGATCGCGCCACATTGGGAAAGCTGGGATCGCGGCAAACAGTTCCCTATGGGTCTGACGCTGGCTGGCAGCCTCGTTGTTTATTTGATTTTGGGCATAATCCACGGATCGTGAACAATCATCAGCGCGCCTTGCCCGCGCCTTTGTCCTGCCACAAATCCGCGCCAAATTCTTCCAAAGCGGCCCCGCAAGGGCCTTTTGCGTGATTTTTGGATGGACGAGCCCCGCTCATGAATATGCAGACCTCCTCTGTGATTGCCCCCCCTGCCCCTAAAGGCCTGGGAGAAATGCAACTTCCGCTGGTGATGATGCGGGACATTCTGTTGAAGACCGTCTTTCGCAAGAACGTGGATACGGTCAGCGAAATCGCGGGTGCCATCTGTTTGCCCGGGTCCGTGACACAGGAACTAGTTGATATCGCACGCGAGCAGAAACTGCTTGAAGCGACCGGGACTCTGAACGCCAACTCCGGCAATGAAATGGGCTATCAGCTGACCGATGCAGGCAAAGCGCGGGCGTTGGATGCGTTGAGCCAGTCTGAATATTTCGGTGCGATGCCGGTGCCGCTCGATGTTTACCGCGAGCAGGTCAAGCGCCAGTCGATCCGCAACATTCAAGTCACCCGCGACCAGCTAACCGGCGCGATGGGCCATCTTGTTCTGCCCGACAGCCTGCTGGATCATCTGGGCCCGGCGGTCAGCGCCGGTCGCTCAATTCTGATGTATGGCCCTCCGGGCAATGGTAAATCCTCGATCTCGAACGGCATTCGCGATGCTTTGGGGGACAACGTCTATGTTCCGCGCGCAATCGAATATGCCGGTCAGGTGATTACGGTCTACGACCCGATCGTGCACACCGCGATCGAGCAAGAAGAGGACGATCCCAACAGTCTGCGCCGCCGCAAGCGGTTCGACACTCGCTATGTTCAATGCGAACGCCCCACCGTTGTGACTGGTGGTGAACTGTCACTGAGCATGCTGGATTTGGTCTACAACCCCACTGCGCGTACTTATCAGGCGCCTCTGCAGCTGAAATCCACCGGCGGCATCTTCATCGTGGACGACCTTGGACGTCAGGCAGAGCCCCCTCAGGCCCTGATCAACCGCTGGATTGTTCCGCTTGAAGAAAGCAAGGATATCCTTGGCCTGCAATCGGGTGAGAAGTTCGAAGTACCATTCGACACGCTGGTTATATTTTCGACCAACTTCCACCCGAATGAGATTTTCGACCAAGCGGCCCTGCGCCGGATTTTCTTCAAGATCAAAATCGACGGCCCGAACCAAGAGAACTTCCTGAAGATCTTTGCCATGGTCGCCCGCAAGCGCGGTATGCCACTAGACGAGGCGGCGCTAGTGCATTTGCTGAAGGTCAAATACCCGACCATCAACAACATCTACGCCAACTATCAGCCGATCTTCCTGATCGACCAGATGATCTCAATCTGCGAGTTTGAGGGTATCCCTTATCAGATGAGTCCTGACCTGATCGACCGAGCCTGGGCCAACATGTTCGTTAAGGAAGAAAAGATCATTCACTGATCCCCTTGTCCTGGTTTCCATGGCCTGAGGGCTGCGCTAGGTTTGCCGGATGGTGCAGATTCCCCCGGCAATCCAAAACTGGTTTTCGAACAAAGGCTGGTCGATTCATCCACATCAGCAAGACATGTTTGAGCGGGCGAATGATCCCGCGGCCCTACTTATCGCTCCAACTGGTGGCGGCAAAACCATGGCCGGGTTTCTGCCTTCCTTGGCCGAGTTGGCGCTGGGGCAGCATGACGGATTGCACACGCTTTATGTGTCTCCTCTCAAGGCGCTGGCAGCGGACATCAGGCGCAATCTGCGCGTTCCCGTCGAGGAAATCGGCCTACCAATTCGGATCGAAGATCGCACCGGCGACACATCGGCCACGCAGAAGAAACGCCAGCGCGCCGATCCTCCACATATCCTTCTGACCACGCCCGAGAGTCTGGCGTTACTTACTTCATACGAAGATGCTCCGCGCATGTTTGCTGGGGTCCAGCGCATTGTTGTCGACGAAATACATGCACTGGCAGAAAGCAAACGGGGGGATCAATTGATGCTGGCGCTGGCACGATTGCAGACACTCTGCCCCGATCTGCGCCGCGTAGGCTTGTCCGCCACGGTTGAAGACCCCGAAGGCATCGCACGATTTCTAGCCCGCAATCCCGATCCTTGCCGAGTTATTCAGGCTGATCCCGGCCCTGACCCCGATATCTCGATGCTGCAAACACAAGAGATGCCGCCATGGTCGGGCGGTGGCGCAGCCTATTCCATCCCCGCTGTGATGGAGCAGATCAAAAAGCACAAGACGACACTTATCTTTCACAATACTCGGGCGCAGGCCGAGATTTTCTTTCACAACCTCTGGCTCGCCAACGACGACGCTCTGCCCATCGGCATTCACCACGGCAGCCTGGATCGGCAACAACGCGAACGGGTCGAGGCCGCGATGGTCAGGGGTGATCTGAGGGCAATTGTCTGTACCGGCAGCCTCGATCTGGGGATCGACTGGGGCGATGTGGATCTGGTGATCCAGATCGGCGCGCCGAAGAACGTCAAGCGGCTGGTGCAGCGGATCGGGCGCGCAAATCACCGCTACAATGCCCCTTCCAAAGCTATTCTCGTCCCAGCCAACCGGTTCGAAGTGGTCGAATGTGTTGCTGCACTGGAAGCTGTGCAAGAACATGATCTGGATGGCGACCCCCGCGGGCCAGGACCCAGGGACGTTTTGTGCCAGCATATTCTGATCGCCGCCGCAGCGGGACCGTTTGATGCAGATGCACTCTACGCCGAAATGACGGCTGCCGGGCCTTATGCGCAGATCACCCGTGCTGAATTCGATGCCTGTTTGGAATTCTGCGCCACCGGTGGATATGCCCTGCGAGCCTATGATCGGTGGCAGAGGCTACAGCAGCGCCCGGATGGAGCCTGGCAATTGCGCGACCCGAGGGCGGCACAGCGTATCCGCATGAACCTTGGCACGATTCAGGACACCGACACGCTGAAGGTTCGGCTTAAGCGCAATCGCGGGGGCAAGCCTCTGGGTGAGGTAGAGGAGGGATTCGCGGCCTCGCTAACCCCTGGTGATACCTTTCTGATCGGTGGTCAGATCGTCCGCTATGAGGGTCTGCGAGAGATGGTGGTCGAGGTCAGCCGCCGCGCTGACCGCAAGCCCAAGATTGCGACCTTTTCGGGCACCAAGTTCGCCACGTCTACCCAACTGAGCGACCGAATCCTGCGGATGTTCGCACAGCCGGATTGGCCTCAGTTGCCAGGCCACACTGCCGAATGGCTGGGTCTTCAGCGCGAGATATCACGCCTGCCGCAAAGTGACCGCCTGTTGATTGAAAGCTTCCCTGACAGGGGGCGCGAGCATCTATGCGTCTACGGATTTGCCGGCCGCAATGCGCAACAGACGCTGGGCTTGCTGTTGACCAAACGCATGGAGGAAACCGGCCTTGCGCCGCTGGGATTTGTAGCCACTGACTATGCCACCTTAATCTGGGGGCTGGATGCGGTGACCGATCCGCGCCCACTGTTTCAGTTGGACGCGCTACGAGAAGGATTGGAGACTTGGCTGGCGGGTAACGCCGTGATGAAACGCACATTTCGTGCTTCGGCCACAATCGCGGGGTTGATCGAACGCAACACTGGTGGGCAGCGCAAGAGTGGTCGGCAGGCGACATTTTCGTCAGATATCCTCTATGACACCTTGCTGAAATACGATCCTGAACATCTGCTGATGCAAATCACCCGCGAAGAGGCCATGCGCGGGTTGGTCGATTTCGGACGGATCGAAGCCATGGTCGCCCGGATCGGAGACCGCATTGACCTGCTGCGGCTAGACCGCGTCTCACCCCTGGCGGCGCCTCTGTTCCTCGAAGTTGGCAAAGTCCCCGTCAAGGGTGAAGCCGAGGAACGCCTGCTTGCGGAAGAAAGTGCCCGGTTACTGCAGGCCGCCGGATTGCAACCGGCATAAACCACTTGCGCAATCCGCAAAATCGTATGAAGAACGGATCATGAACAAGATCGCGTTTTCATTTTCTGGCCAAGACCTGGCTGCGCTTGGGTCGGGCGCACTATGGTGGCCGGAACAGGGCTTGCTCTGTGTTTCCGATCTGCATTTAGGCAAATCCGAACGGATCGCCCGCAGGGGCGGCCCGACATTGCCGCCGTATGACAGCCGCGAAACATTGACCCGATTGGCAAGTGATCTTGCCAGTACCGGTGCCACGACGGTCATCTGTTTAGGGGACAGCTTTGACGATCTCGATGCCTCGGGCGCGTTGGCTGCTGAGGATAGGCAACAGATCACCGCAATGCAGGCTGGTCGACGTTGGATCTGGATCGAGGGGAACCATGACCCCGGCCCGGTAGAAATGGGCGGCACACATCTGTCCGAGTGGGCTTGCCACGATCTGATTTTTCGCCATATCGCCCAGCAAAACAGTCCAGGTGAAGTCTCGGGCCACTACCACCCCAAAGTTAACCTCAATGCCCGAGGGCGCTCGATCACCCGCCCAGCTTTTTTGTTGGATCAATCACGTCTGATCCTTCCAGCTTATGGCGCTTACACCGGGGGGTTGCGCAGTTCAGCAGAGGCTCTGAGCGGCATCATGGCACCGGATGCGCGGGCAATTCTGACCGGCGCGCAGCCACAACTCATTCCGATGCCCAGATAGGTTCTAGAGCAACCCGTCGTCCACGAGCTGTTGCTTGTATTTCCTGCTGACAGGAACCTGATCGCCGTTGCTTAGGTGCAAAAAGGATTTTCCCTTTTCTTTTTCGACCCCAACAATCGCCGAATCCACGACCCAGTGTGAACGGTGCGTACAATGGCCTTGTACCGGCTCCATCTCGGCAATCGCGTCGGTAAAGCGCGAGCGGATTGTAAACGTACCATCGGACGTGACCACGTCGACATAGTGATCGCGCACGGTTAACCGATAAACCTGCCCCTCGAAAGTGGCGGGCAAACGATTGAAAAGACGTGGTCTGGGTTCGTATAGCGGTGCTGCGGTTTCTTCCCGCTGACGCACCAGCAAAAGTCCGGTGGCGAAGAGAAGACCATAAGGGGCGACTTTCAAAATGCCCGGTGCCATCAATCCATTTAGCGTGAACAGAATCCAGGTCAGAAACCACAGTGATGGTGCAAACAATGTCAGGATCAACAGGACGAAGGCAAAATCACGGACCAGCAATCCGGATCGATTTAGCCGTTCGCGTACCAGCTTTCCAGCCGACCAAGTCGCTGCAAGCGCGAGCAGCATAACACCTGTCCAGAACACCATCCGCTGACTGAATGGCAGTGTCATATCCCGAAAGGGGGCAAAGGAATACGCCAATAAAGGAATAAAAACGAGACCTGCCACTACCCGTTGAAGACTTATTAACGAGAAGATCGGACTCAGCTTCATCATACCAGGTAACGCACCTCGCCAATGGTAAAACCATGAAACACCAACTGACAGGATTATTATCCCTTAAACGGCTGGAATAGAAGGATTATCACCGACCGACGCAAGGTCAAGTCAAGATGTAGTTATATAAATATCCTAATCTAATGAAAAAGGCCGGAGAGCTTTTCGCTCTCCGGCCAATTCAATCATGGACGTTGCGCCCGGATTGAACACCGAGGCTGCTATTAAGCAGTCAGACCTTCAGGTTCAGGCAAGCCGTTTGCGCGGCAAGCCGCGGTGAGCGTGTTCGCAAGGAGGCAGGCGATCGTCATAGGGCCAACTCCGCCGGGAACAGGGGTAATCGCACCAGCGCGTTCTGCCGCAGTGGCGTAGTCAACGTCGCCAACCAGCTTGTTCTTGCCGTCGCGTTCGATCCGGTTGATGCCGACATCGATCACAGTTGCGCCTTCCTTGATCCAGTCACCCGGAACCATCTCGGGGCGACCAACTGCGGCGACCACAATATCAGCACGGCGTACAACATCGGGAAGATCTTTGGTGCGGCTATGCGCGATGGTCACGGTGCAACTGTCGCCCAGAAGCAACTGCGCCATCGGCTTACCCACGATGTTAGACCGACCGATCACTACAGCATCCATGCCGGACAAAGAGCCGTGGTGATCGCGCAACATCATCAGACAGCCCAGCGGAGTGCACGGCACCATTGACTTCTGACCTGTTCCCAGCAGGCCCACATTCGAGATGTGGAACCCGTCGACATCCTTTGCCGGATCGATCGAGTTGATCACCAGATCTTCGTTCAGATGCTTGGGCAGCGGCAGTTGCACCAGAATGCCGTGCACCGCAGGGTCATTGTTCAGTTTGTCAATCAGCGCTAGCAGGTCCGCCTCGGACGTGTCCACATCCAGCTTGTGCTCGTACGAGTTCATGCCGACCTCGACGGTCATCTTGCCCTTTGAACGGACATAGACCTGGCTGGCCGGGTCTTCGCCCACCAGAACCACCGCCAGACCGGGGGTGATGCCGTTCTCTTCTTTCAGCTTTGCAACCTGGTCAGCCACCTGCGCGCGCACTTTGGCGGCAAAGGCCTTTCCGTCGATAACCTGCGCTACCATTCTTTGATCCCTTCTTTCACAAAACGGATCGGGCGCACTAGGCGCCCGTTTCTTCAGTCTGGGCCGAGCACGCGTTCTTCGCGGGCAATCGACCAATCAATCAGTATACGCCAGAGCTTTTCGGCAAGATCGGGGTCCATACCCAACTCATCCGAGCTCTTGCGGACGCGCTGCACCACATCTTCGACACGTTCCGGGATGCGGGCTGGCAGGCCCTCGCCGGGTTTCAGCTGCGACGCGCGGTCGATATAGGTTGCGCGCTTTACCAGCAATCCAATCAATTGGCGGTCTAGCTTGTCGATCTGAGGCCGCAATTCCTGCATCGAATGACAGTCTTGCGGAGGAATCAGAGTGGGCATTTTGGTCTCCTGCGGCCCGGGGATATCCCCGGACCACGAGATGTCTTATTTGAGCGCTTAGAACAAGCCCTCGATCTCACCTGCGTCGTTAAGGCAGATGGTTTCGGCGGCCGGTTTGCGCGGCAGACCGGGCATGGTCATGATCTCACCGCAGACAACGACGATGAAACCGGCACCAGCGGAAAGGCGCACCTCACGCACCGGAACCGAGTGTCCGGTAGGCGCGCCGCGCAGGGTTGGGTCGGTCGAGAACGAATACTGGGTTTTCGCCATGCAGACCGGCAGATTGCCATAGCCTGCTTCTTCCCATTCGCGCAGCTGGTTGCGGATCTTGTTGTCGGCCAGAACTTCGTCGGCGCGATAGATACGCTTGGCGATGGTTTCGATCTTCTCGAACAGCGGCATGTCGTCTGGGTAGATCGGTGAGAAGTTCGCGGCACCATTTTCGACGATTTCGACAACTTTTTCAGCCAAAGGCGCAGAGCCGTCTGAACCCAGTTCCCAGTGACGCGACAGGATCGCTTCTACACCATGCTCGCCACAGTAGTCCTTGACCGCCTGAACTTCGTCATCGGTATCGGTGACGAAGTGGTTGATCGCGACGACAACCGGAACACCGAAGGATTTGACGTTTTCGATGTGGCGACCCAGGTTGGCGCAACCTGATTTCACAGCGTCGACGTTTTCCGCACCCAAGTCAGCCTTGGCCACGCCGCCATTCATTTTCATCGCGCGCACGGTGGCAACCAGTACCACTGCCGACGGAGCAATACCCGCCTTGCGGCATTTAATGTTCATGAACTTCTCGGCACCGAGGTCAGCACCAAAGCCCGCTTCGGTGACAACATAGTCGGCCACTTTCAGAGCGGTCTTGGTTGCGATGACCGAGTTGCAGCCATGCGCGATGTTTGCGAAGGGACCACCGTGAACGAAGGCCGGGTTGTTTTCCAGCGTCTGCACCAGGTTCGGCTGCATCGCGTCTTTCAACAGAACGGTCATTGCACCTTCTGCCTTGATATCGCGGCAGTAAACCGGGGTCTTGTCGCGGCGGTAAGCAACAATAATGTCGCCCAGACGCTTCTCCAGATCTTTCAAGTCGTTTGCCAAGCAAAGGATCGCCATGACTTCGGACGCCACGGTGATGTCAAAGCCTGCTTCACGCGGGAAACCATTCGACACGCCGCCCAGAGACGCCGTGATCTGACGCAGAGCACGGTCATTCATGTCGACGACGCGGCGCCATGCAACGCGGCGGGTGTCGATTTCCTGCTCGTTGCCCCAGTAGATGTGGTTGTCGATCATCGCCGACAGCAGCGAGTGGGCCGAGGTGATGGCGTGGAAGTCACCTGTGAAGTGCAGGTTCATTTCTTCCATCGGAACAACCTGCGCGTAACCACCACCTGCGGCGCCGCCCTTCATGCCGAAGTTCGGGCCAAGCGAAGCTTCGCGGATACAGATCATCGCGTTCTTGCCGATGCGGTTCAAGCCGTCGCCCAGACCTACGGTGGTGGTGGTCTTGCCTTCACCTGCGGGGGTTGGGTTGATCGCGGTCACCAGGATCAGCTTGCCGTCTTCGCGGTCCTGTACCGAGTTGATGAAGTCCTGGCTGACTTTGGCCTTGTCATGGCCGTAAGGCAGCAGATCATCGCTGGAGATACCCAGCTTCGCGCCGATTTCCTGAATCGGCTTTTTGTTCGCCTCGCGGGCAATCTCAATGTCGGATTTGTAGCTCATTGGGCAGGGTCCCTGATTGAATTCCGTGCAAAACCGACGCACGGGCGTCGGCGCTGCGCAACATATACTGACGTACACAACTCTGATGGCTAAGGATTCCGACATTTTCATGCCGCGAAACGGCGTTGCGAGAAATCGTAATGCGCAAATCGGAAACGGATTGAACCTATGGGTTCCAAAGGGGCTGATCCGGCACAAACAATTGCATCTTGTCGCCGCGTTTCAGAGCCCCCGGGCGTTCGACCCAAGCCGTTATCCCGCGTCGCCCTTTGGCCGCAGGTTTGAATGCCGCCCCGTAACCGGTATGATCCGCCTCGATCTCGCGGCCCGGAAGAACGCAGGGGGCGTTTTCCATGTCCACAGTGATCGTCAAACCGCTCTCGGCCTTCAACCGCGACGACGGAGGGATATGAGAGAAATCGGGAATGCCCTTCAGGACAATCGAAGCCCCAAGGTAAGACGGATCAAGCGTTGCCAACTCCATCTCAGCCGCGACATCACCCAATTCCTCTGCCGACAGCACTGACAGTTGCCGCACATTCCGGATCTCGGTGCCCTTTGGATAGAGATTCGCTACCCGAACACAGGACGCTCTATTGAGCCCCTGATGCCGTTCCCCCTGAACGCCATCAAAATTCAGGTCCAAAGCATTGACAGGCTTGGCCCGCAAAGACTGGCCTGCTGGAACATAGCCCAGCCATACCACGTCGGCTGAATATTCTGTTTCACGTAAGAACGGCATGAGATGCCCCCATTCATCTGCAGGTTTGTAGGCATAATGCCCGGCAACGCCCTGATGAAAAGAGAAAACCCGGAGACTGGCTCCGGGTTTTGTTGTTATGCGGTGGGTTCTGGTTCCATCCCGCCATCTGGCGGCGATTTCTTGGACTTGGTCTTCGGGATGGCAGTCACGCTGGGGGCGTTGCCCTCATCGGGGCTGTCACCCTCATCATCGCTTTCGGTGGGCGGTTCGCCATTCATGACGCGCTTGATCTCATCGCCGGTCAGGGTCTCATACTCAAGCAGGCCTTGCGCCAGTCGCTCCCATTCCTCGTTCTTGTCGGTCAGGATCTTGTGCGCGCGTTCATAGCCTTGCTGGATCAGGCGCTTTACCTCTTCTTCAATCAGCTCTTTGGTATGGGCCGATACCGAGAACCCGGCGGTGTTGCCCTGATAGCCTTCATGCGCCTCGGCATAGTCGATGTTGCCGACCTTGTCGGACATGCCCCAGCGCATCACCATGGCGCGCGCCAACTGGCTGGCCTGCATGATATCGCCCGCAGGGCCGTTCGACACGTGATCTTCGCCGTATTTAATCACCTCGGCGGCCTTGCCTGCCATAGTCATGGCCAGCTTCTGCTCACACTCATCGCGGTGATAGTTCAGACGATCCATTTCGGGCAGTGACACAACCATACCCAGCGCACCACCGCGCGGAATGATGGTCGCCTTATAGACCGGATCGCACAGCGGCAGTTCCAGACCTACAACGGCATGGCCGGCCTCGTGATAGGCGGTTTTTTCCTTCTGGTCCTGCGTCAGCACCATCGAACGGCGCTCGGCCCCCATCATCACCTTGTCTTTGGCGTTCTCAAAGTCCTCCATGGTGACAAAGCGACGACCGACGCGGGCGGCCATCAATGCGGCCTCGTTCACGAGGTTCGCCAGATCAGCACCCGAAAAGCCCGGCGTGCCGCGCGCGATAATGCGCAGGTCGACATCGGGACCCAGAGGCGTCTTGCGCGCGTGCACGCCCAGAATCTTTTCGCGGCCTTTGATGTCGGGGTTGCCAACAGTCACGTTGCGGTCAAACCGGCCCGGACGCAGCAGCGCAGGGTCCAGAACGTCCTTCCGGTTGGTGGCCGCCAGAATGATCACGCCTTCATTGGCCTCGAAACCGTCCATCTCAACCAGCAGCTGGTTGAGAGTCTGTTCGCGTTCGTCGTTACCGCCGCCATAGCCAGCACCACGATGGCGCCCCACGGCGTCAATTTCGTCGATGAACACGATACAAGGCGCGTTCTTCTTGGCTTGCTCGAACATGTCACGCACACGCGATGCACCAACACCAACGAACATTTCAACGAAATCGGAACCCGAGATCGTAAAGAACGGCACACCTGCCTCGCCCGCAATCGCACGGGCAAGCAGCGTCTTACCAGTGCCCGGAGGGCCAACCAGCAGCGCGCCTTTGGGAATCTTACCGCCCAAACGCGAAAATTTCTGCGGATTGCGCAGGAATTCCACGATCTCTTCCAGCTCTTCCTTGGCCTCGTCGATGCCCGCAACGTCGTCGAACGTTACCCGGCCATGCTTTTCGGTCAGCATCTTGGCCTTGGACTTGCCAAAACCCATCGCGCCACCTTTGCCACCACCTTGCATCCGGTTCATGAAATAGACCCAGACGCCAATCAACAGCAGGAAGGGCAGCAGCGTGATCAGGAACGACTGGAAACCCGATTGCTGTTGTTTTTCAGCACGTACGGGGATGTTCTTGTCGATCAGCAACTTCGTCACCTCGGCATCGGTGGGTTTGATGGTGACAAAGTCCTGATTCTCATTCGTGCGATAGCGGATCTGTTCGCCATCCAGCGTCACGCTGGTGACGTCTCCGGCGTCCACGGCGCTGACGAATTCGGAATAGGTGCGTTCATTGTTCTGAAGCGACCCGCTGGGTCCACTGAACAGGTTGAACAGTGCCAGGATCAGCAGAAACAGAACGACCCAGAAGGCGATGTTGCGAGCGTTGCCCAAGGAAAATCTCCCGAAAGGTTTCGGCAGGTGGGGACCTGCCGGGGTTGTTCCTTAAAATAGAGAGGATTGTGGCAGGTTCAATGAGATAAAATCACCGCATCGAAGTCGGACCTTTCTGGAAGCAGTTCGGCGCGCCATTCGTTTGCGAAACCGACCAGGGGTGCAGCCAATAGAGTGCCTTCGGCCCAAACCGAGGGCGTCGACAACACTGCAGCGCGAGGTTTGCCCACAGAGCGCCAGTTTTCCAGCTGCAATATACCATCCTCACCAAGCGCCCGGATTTCCGCAACTTCAGTTTTTGGCCCGGACATAATCCAACGCCTGTCCCAAGGTTCTGAGGGGCGCGCGTGCTGATTGCTGACGGCGTTTAGCTCTCTGCAAATCCAAGTTTTTTTGCCTTCCGGGGTAAAAATACAGCCCCCAAGGGTGGCCGTCTGAGCAGACGATATCGAATCCAACACTTGATCCACCGCTTTGTGTCGTGGCGGATACTCTCCCCCTGCGATCCATGAAACAGACGCGGTCACAAGCCGACGACGGATTTCTTCGGGCAGAGTTTCGAAACCTTCGCGATCAATGCAAAGATCGCCATCCGCCACCGTGATGAACCGGAGAGCGGATTCCTGCGCGTATTGCGCCAATGCTTCACGCGCTTGTGCCATATTTTCAGCGACCCGTGATAATGACTCTGCCGTGATCCCGATTTGATTTAATCCGGAAAGTGCCTGGCGGGCTTTGATCCGGTCAAAACGAGGGTCCTGATTCGACGGATCATCAATCCACGAAATACCTAGCACAGTCAGATATTCCCGAAGATCGGAGCGTGTCGTGGACAGCAATGGGCGCAGCAATGTGACCAGACCTTCTTTTCGCGATACAGCCATGGCCGAAAGCCCCGAAACGCCCGAAGCACGGGCCAGCCGCATCAGTACCGTTTCAGCCTGATCATCCTCCGTGTGGCCCAGCGCAACTGCCTCTAGGCCCTTCGATTCGGCCCACGCGACCAGCAACCGGTATCTCGCACGCCGCGCCTGATCCTGCAGATTTCCGGATCCATCCCACCCCTGCCATTTCAGCGTTTCATGAGGAATGCCTAAGCGCTGCACCAGTGTCGCGACGGCCAAGGCCTCTGACGCAGATTCAGCTCGCAGGCCGTGATCAACGGTCGCCGCAAACAGCTCGATCTGCTCTTGTCGCGCGATATCAACAAGTAATCGCAACAGGGCAGTCGAATCACTGCCCCCTGAAACCGCCACCCCCAGACGGCGCGGCAGTGGATCGGGCAGACCTGCCCGCAAATTGGCCCGAAGCGTATCGGCGTCAGAGGTCAAGAACAGCCCAGCGTTGCCATTTCCTGTGTGGCCGAAGCAGCTGGTGCCGATGCCGGAAATCGTACGCCAACTTCGCCGAGTGTGATGCAAGCCTGATCGGTTTGGCCCAGCTGTCCAAGCGCTGCGCCCAACTCAAACAACGCCTCGGGTGCCAGAGGTCCTTCGGAGTCGCCCGTGAAGCTGGCCAGAAAGGCGCGCGCCGCTTCGCGTGTATCGCCTACCCCTTTCAGCGCCTGCCCGCGCCGCAGGTTGGCTTGGCTCGCCAGCGGGCTGCCCGGATAGGACTGGTCGAATTGCGCAAACAGATCGGCCGCGGTCTGGAAATCTCCATCCACCAGGGCCTGCGAAGCGGCATCAAAATCCGCTTGTTCACCGACTGCAAGCTCCCCCTGATCAGTGACCGTGGGTTGCGTAGGGTTGGGGGTGGGTGCCACAGCCACATCGGTCGATGTCTCACCACCCAGCGTTGAGGTTTCGCCTAGCGCGCTCAGATCACCGCCTTCAAGTTCAACCAGACGAAACTCCAAATCACCGATACGGTTGGTGCCATCGGTCACGACATTCTGCACCCGTTGGTTCAACTGCTCGGTCTGACGAGTCAGGCGCTGTAGTTCGGCCTCGATCGCATCAACGCGCTCAAGCACGGAACTGCCGGACAGGTTTGGCGCAGGGGAACCAGTGGTTGAAAACTCGCGCTTGAGACGCTGAATTTCCACATGCAGCACGGTTAATTCCTGACGGATATCCGCCAGCGTCTGCTGATCCTGTGCCTGTGCCATACCAGCGACGGTCACGACCGCCGCCAGAACCAAACCTGCAATTCGCATCATCTTACCCCAAGGTTGAACCGGTCAGCACCGTCACCGCGCGGCGGTTTTTCGAATAGCAATCCTCGGTGCTGCAAATTTCGATCGGGCGTTCCTTGCCATAGCTGACGGTGGTCAACCGGTTGCCTGCCACCCCGCGCGAGATCAGATACTCCCGCGCCGCATTGGCCCGGCGAGCTCCAAGCGCAAGGTTGTATTCGCGCGTGCCCTGCTCGTCCGCATGGCCTTCGATATTGGCGACAAAATCCGGATTGGCGAGCAGCCAATCGGCCTGCCCTTGCAGAATCGTCTGCGCCTGCGGGCTGAGCGTGGACTGATCGACCGCGAACAGAACCCGGTCACCAACTGTTTGCTGGAAATAGGCTGGCGAACGCGGATCACTGGGTGAGCCCGGAACCAGTGCGCCGCTGCCACCAGCGCCGCCACCCAGAGCCGACGGATCATTATTGGAACAGGCCGCAATCAGGGTCAGCGCCCCAATTGCCGCGACTTTGCTCAACAGTTTCATCTCAAGTGCCTCGTGTTTCGTTGTTTATTGCCGCGCTTCTATCACATTGCGGGTTTGTTGTGAACTTTACCTGCGGTCTGTTCCGATCAATTCTGCAGTGGCCCCCAAGACGGGTCGCTACCGCCATCCGGCGTTCTAACAGGACGCAAGTTACGGCCCGAAATATCCACAGAGTAAAGCGTCGATCGACCGCTTGCCCCCTGCGTTTCGCGGGTGAACATGATGACCCGCCCGTTTGGCGACCATGTGGGACCTTCGTCCAGGAACGAGGCGGTCAAAAGGCGCTCTTCGCTGCCATCCGTGCGCATAACACCGATGTGGAAGCGACCTTTGTTCTGCTTGGTAAAGGCAATCAAGTCACCACGCGGAGACCAGACCGGCGTACCATAGCGGCCTTGCCCAAAACTGATCCGCGTTGCCTCGCCTCCGTTGGCGGGCATGATGTAAAGCTGCGGAGTGCCCGACCGGTCGCTTTCAAACACGATCCGACTGCCGTCCGGCGCATAGCTTGGTGCAGTTTCAATCGCGGGCGTATTGGTCAGTCGCACGCTTTGGCCCGAGGCCAGATCCATTTTCCACAAATCCGTGTTTCCGCCTTGGGTCAACGAATAAACAATTGAACGACCATCCGGAGAGAAGCGCGGTGAGAAACTCATGGTGCCTTCCTGCGTTTTCAACTCCTGCCGCTTCACGCGGCCGACATCCAGAACGTAAATACGCGGCTGACCGGTCTCGTAGCTGGTATAGAGCAACTGGTCGCCCGTCGGTGAAAACCGAGGCGCCAGAACAATCGCTGCGCTGTCGGTCAGATACTGCACATTAGCGCCGTCGTAATCCATTATGGCCAACCGTTTGCGCCGTTGATCCTTTGGGCCGCTCTCCGACACGAACGCGACACGGCTGTCGAAATAGGCGCCCTCTCCCGTGATCCGGGTATAAACCTGATCCGCGACCTTATGCGCCATGCGCCTCCAACCGTCGGTTGTTCCTGCAAACTGCAAACCGTTGCCGAGTTCCTGCCCCGAGAAGACATCCCAGACCCGGAACCGGACCGTCAGGCGCTTGCCCGACACATTGACCGCCCCTGTCACCAGTGCTTGAGCGTTGATCGCCTTCCAATCTGCGAACTGTACCGGCGCGTCAAAACTGCTGACGCGGCTGATATATGCATCCGACGAGATTTCACGAAACAGGCCCGTTCCGGTCAGGTCAGACACGACCACCCGCGAGATATCTTGTGCATATTGTGCCGCCGAGGGACCGTCAGGCACAAAGCTTGGCACGGCAAACGGCATAGGTTCGATGATCCCTTCATCGATTTCCAGACGCAGCGGGCCACTTTGGGCGTAAGCCGAGGTCGAAAGAAGGGTCAGGCCAATTAAGAGGCTGGTCAGAAGTTTCATCATTTGATCCGCATCCTCTCGGGATTGAATGTAATCTCAATATCCTGCCATTGATCGTATTTGTCAGCAGGTAGGTCATATCCTTTAGACCCACAGCGCAAAATTGCGCGCCGCGCGGCTTCGTAGGCTTGTTTTGCTGATGCGGCTGAGCCGCCTGAACTGTCGAGTAGCTGCAAACTGCCGCCAACCACTTTGCCATCTCTGGTTAACGAAAACCCGACAACAACCACGGTTTCCAGCGCATCCGTCGACAGGGACCCGACATTCCAACACCGCGACACCGCAACCCGCATCGCGTCTTTTTCACCGCTTGTCAGTGGTGGGCCCGAAGGTTCGGTGCCATTGCCCAATGCTTCGGCCAAGGCGTCATTGATCGCTTGCTCGTTTTGCGCAGGTTCAGTCGGCGCGGGCTCGGGCGTTTCTGCAACCTCAGGCTCTGGCTGGGGTGCCGGCCGGTTCGGGCGCACGCGCGGACGAGGAGAAGTTCGCGGGGCCGGATCTTCGACTTCTTCCGCCTCGGTCACAATCTCGGGCGCGGCCTCTTCCGGTGCCGTTTGATCTTGCTGTTCTTGTTGGATTTCCGCCCCTTCATCCAGCGAAACCGGAGGGGTTTCAATGTCATCCGGCTTGGCCTCGGGCGGAGGAGGAGCAATCTGCTCGGGCGCGATCTTATCCGCAGGGCTTGGTTCGGCCTCTGGGCCCGGAGGCGCAGGAAGCGCCGCCAGCTCAGGCTCGGGCTCTTCAAGCGTCGGAGGTTGTTCGATCAGTTCGGGCTCGGGCGGGACTTCCACCGTTTCCGGTTCCGGCTCGGGCTCAGGTTCCGGCTCGGGCTGGGCAACCGGCTCAGGTTCGGGCGTTTCTTCCGGTGTCGGGTCCAGTATTTCGATCTTATCAGGTTCTGCAGGCTGTTGCAGTTCAGCCGGGTCAGTCGGCACCTCGGGTGCCTCGCGTTGCGCGGTCATGGCCGCAAACTGCTCAGCCGAGATCACCGAGACATCCTGTACAGCCATCGGCAACGGCTCGGACCGGAAGGTCCCGCCGATCAGCGCCCAGCCAATCAGGCTGACATGCGCAATTGCCGAAATCTTGGTGCCGGTATCCACCGCGCAGCCTCACTCTCACCCTTCGTCCAGCGTTGGCCCGCCGGTATCAGTCACAAGGCCAACGTTGGAAAACCCGCCCGCGTTCAAAGCACCCATGACCTGCATCACTTGCGCATATGGAATCGCGCCGTCAGCACGCAAGAACACGCGGTCGCTGCTGCGCTCAGCTGCGATCGCGCGCAGCTTACCGATCAGTTCTTCGCGCAGCACATCCGTGGTCTGGATCTGCACGCGCCCATCTGCGGTCAGGGTCACGGTCAGCGGCTCTTCGTTGTCACCGGGTAAGGCACTTGCGGCAGTCTTGGGCAGATCGACAGGTACGCCGACGGTCAACAATGGGGCCGCCACCATAAAGATGATCAGCAACACCAGCATGACATCAACAAAGGGCGTCACGTTGATCTCGGCCATCGGTTGGGCGCGCCCGCGCCGCCGTCCGCGCCTGCGTCCGTTCCCGCCCGAGCTTTGCTGAACTGCCGCACCCATCGTCAGCTATCCAACTGACGCGACAGGATAGTGGCGAATTCATCGGCAAAGGCCTCGTAGCCGCCGACGATGCGGTCACTGTCTGCGCTGAGTTTATTATAGAATATCACCGCCGGGATCGCGGCCAGCAAGCCAAGACCGGTGGCCAGCAACGCCTCGGCAATACCCGGGGCCACAACGGCGAGGTTTGTGTTCTGCTGCTCGGCAATCTCGATAAAGGCATTCATGATGCCCCAAACGGTGCCAAACAGGCCGATAAACGGCGCTGTCGATCCGACAGTGGCCAGAATGGGCAACCCTTTTTGCAGACCCTCAGCCTCTTTCGCGATCGCCACGTCCATCGAGCGATCGATCCGCGCCGTCGCCCCTGCGATCAAGCCGCCATCGGTGCGGTGCGAGCGTCGCCACTCGATCATCCCCGCCGCGAAAATCTTTTCGGAACTGCCATCGGGCTGGGTTCCGATCTGCTCGAACAGCTCATCCAGCGGATTGCCAGACCAGAAGCTTTCATCGAATACCTGCGCCTCGCGCCGCGCGGCTCGGTAGTTGATCAGTTTCTGAATGATAATGCCCCAGGACCAGATGGATGCACCGATCAGCATCAACATCACCAGTTTGACGATAAAGGTCGCGCGGGCATACAGCCCCCACATGGAGAAATCGATCTCCTGCGCCAGCGCCAGCGTTTCAGCTTCCATGAACCTGCTCTTTGTTTTGCCTGATGGCCATTTGGCCTTGTTTTGCCAAACGCTAACGCAGATGGAGATGAAAAGCCAACAGAACCACCCCGGAGGCTGAAAATGTTACATCAATGCGCGAATCTCTGCCGGAAGACGAACGGGCTTACCCTGCGCATTCATGCAGACAGCCGTTACCTCGGCGCGGAAAATCTCGGTCTCGCCACGCTTGACCAATTGCGACATTGTCAACCGAGCGCCCGATAGCGAAACCATCTCGGTCTCGACCATCAGCTCGTCTTCAAACCTAGCGGCGGCGAGATAATCCGCCTCGATCCGCCGCACGACCCAGACAATGCCTGCGTCCCGCATCGCGTTCTGATCATTACCCAGTTTACGCACCCAGTCCGACCGGGCGCGTTCGATGAATCTCAGATAATTTGCGTGATAGACCACGCCTCCCATGTCGGTGTCTTCGTAATAAACACGGACCGGGTAGTGATGCTTCATTGCGACGGCTCCAATCTGGCGAACAAGCGCAACGCATGAGAGGGGTCCTGCGCGGCACCGGGCAGAACAGGATCGTAGGCGGCGCGGATCAAGGCCGCAATATCAGGCCGCAAGATCGTCGCGTCACCAGCAATCGCCAGAGGTGAGGCGCTGCGAAAAGCTGTGTCGGACCAAAGCAGGATCGTTTGTACAACCTGGCTTAACGCCAGCGTTTCTGCCGGCACTTTCGACAGCTCTTTGTCCATGCGCAAAAACACAAATGCCGCGCGGATAGCGCCGTCATCCTCGAACCGAAATATGCGATACTGATTGGCATCGGCCGCCACAAGCCGGTCGACCAGTGGGGCCAGATCCGGGATCAGGCGATCCAGATCGGGCACGTCCAACAATTCCTGCCACTCACGGAAGAAGAACACCATGCAATTGGCACCCAGTTCGGGATCCGTCTCGGTCATCTTGTGATTTGCCAGAGTGACAACCGCCTCGAACGCACCTTTTACGGTCGACAGCGTTTCATCCTCGACACCAAACACGATGGGCACGATGGGTCTGCCCCAGCGCGCAAACAGAAACTCACCGCTATCGCGTGTGAACAGCGCCTCAATCTCATCGGGTGTCACGCCCCAGTCCTTCTTCTCAATTTAGATACGACTGCCTGAGGCTTAAAATCTAATGCGCCCCACTTCAACCAAACAGATCGCTCTGTCCTTTGGGTGCAGCCATCCCCAGATGCGTCCATGCCTTTTGCGCCAGCATCCGTCCGCGCGGAGTGCGCTGGATCAGGCCTTGCTGCAGGAGATAAGGCTCGATCACCTCTTCCAGCGAATCCCGGCTTTCGGACAACGCCGCCGAGAGTGTTTCAATCCCCACTGGCCCGCCCGCATAGTTCTCGGCAATCAGCTTCAAATACCGGCGGTCGGCCCCGTCCAGACCAAGGTTATCGACCCCCAGTCGGGTCAGTGACCCATCCGCCAAGTCGCGCGTAATCCGCCCATCGCCTTCAACAATGGCAAAATCCACTACGCGTCTCAGAAGACGACCGGCGATCCGTGGTGTTCCACGAGACCTGCGCGCGATCTCACGCGCGCCTTCGTCATCCGCAGGTGCGCCCAGTTTGCGGGCATTGCGGGTGACGATCTCGTGCAACTCGTCGACCGTATAGAACTGCAGCCGGGTCGGGATGCCAAACCGATCGCGCAACGGCGTGGTCAGCAACCCCATCCGCGTTGTCGCCCCGACCAGCGTAAATGGCTGCAGCTCGATCCGTACAGTCCGCGCCGCCGGACCTTCACCAATGACAAGATCCAGCTCGAAATCCTCCATCGCGGGGTACAGCACCTCTTCGACCGCCGGGTTCAGACGGTGAATCTCGTCGATGAACAAGACATCCCGCGATTCCAGATTGGTCAGGATCGCCGCCAAATCCCCCGCCTTGGCCAGAACCGGCCCCGAGGTCATGCGGAAATTCACTCCCAACTCGCGCGCCATGATCTGCGCCAGCGTTGTCTTACCCAGCCCCGGAGGGCCATGGAACAGCGTGTGATCCATCGCCTCACCGCGCTGGCGGGCCGACTGGATGAAGATGCGCAGGTTGGCGCGCGCTTCGGCCTGACCAATGAATTCATCCAGCCCCTGCGGGCGCAGGGCGCGGTCATTATCCTCGGGCATCGGCTCGGGTCGCAGGGCGGGATCAGCGTCTACCATTCAGTTACCCTTTCACTCAGCCCTTCGGGGCCAGTAGCTTTAGCGCGGCGCGGATCAGATCGGCCTCGCCCGCGTCTGGCATATTAGCCGCTGCCTCGGCCACAGCCGACGCCGCCTCGGACGGTCCATAGCCCAGATTGCCCAACGCCGAAAGCGCCCCGGCCGAAGCCGCCGCAGCGCCCGAGGCCGGTTTCGCCACCCGTTTCGGTACAGGTGCAGGCTCGGTCGTCTCGACCACCTCAAGTGCCGGACCATCCATCGCCTCGGTCACCGTACCGCCCATCGCCATCACACCCGGGGCCTTGTCCTTGAGATCAAGTACGATCCGTTGCGCGGTCTTGGGGCCGACACCCTTTGCGGCCTTCACGGCCCCCCAATCGCCCAAGGCAATCGCGCGGCTGACGCCATCGGGACCCAGAGCGCTGAGAATGGCCAGCGATACCTTCGCACCCACACCCTGAACCGAGCACAGCAGACGGTGCCATTCCTTCTCGACCAAGGACAGAAAGCCATAAAGCTGCATCAAGTCTTCGCGCACGACCATATCGGTGTAGATCGACATTGCCTCACCAACCCCCGGCAGGGCGGCCATAGTCCGGTCCGAGCAATAGACGATATAACCGACCCCCCGCACGTCGATCAGAACGTGATCCGCGGCGCGGTAATCCAGCCGTCCAGTGAGCTTGCCGATCATGCGCGTACCTCTTTCATCCGTGCCTGCGGTGCGGCGCCATAATAGGAATGGCAGATTGCAATCGCCAAAGCATCCGCAGCGTCCGCCCCTTTGGGGGAACAACCGGGCAGTTGAAGTTTGACCATATGCAGAACCTGCTCTTTTTCGGCGTGGCCGACGCCCACCACCGTTTTCTTGACGCGGTTGGGGGCGTACTCGCCAACCGGCAAACCCGCCTGCGCAAGCGTCAGAAGCGCAACACCACGCGCTTGCCCCAGCTTGAGCGTTCCCGCCCCGTCTTTGTTGACGAAGGTCTGTTCAATTGCCGCCTGATCTGGTTTGTGCTCGGCGATGACTTCGACGATTTGATTGTGTAGCGACAGCAGCCTTTCCCCCAGATCATCACCATCGGATTTGCACAATCCATTCGCAACGTGGCTCAGGCGGCTGCCATGCGATTCGATGACGCCCCATCCCAAGGTTCTAAGCCCTGGATCAATGCCCAGAATTCGCATGTTTTGTCTCGGCCTGCTCGGGTTTGTGTGATCTTTTTTCATCGACTAGCACGAAGCGTGAACATTTTCCAAGGAAATCAACTCAGGGTCCAAAACCGACATTCATGTCGCCTCCGGTTCCTCGCGGCCTGTTTGCGACCGGGTTAGGTTCGTTTTCGACGCTTTTCCGATCGAACTTTAACCAATGATTTAAGGGGTTTTCATCAATTTCGAGCGTTGCAAAAAATGCATAGGACACATGCAATTTCTGAGCTTGCGCACGGCGAAACTCATCACTAGATGCCGCTCAGATCGCAAGATCAGAGTTTAACACAAACCAGAAGGAAACAGGATATGGCTGCACTGGATACCACCCGCACCACCACTGGCTCATTCGGCCTCGTCGGCCGTATCGGCGCACTTTTTGCATCGGTTGTAAACGCCGTTGTTGAATGGAATGACGCCCGCGCAACCCGTAACGCGCTGAACGGTCTTTCTGACCGCGAACTGGACGATATCGGACTATGCCGCGGCGACATCGACGTTGTCGCCGAAGGCCGCCGTTACTGAGATAACGGACTACCGCATACGCCCCTTCCTCCTCCCTGTGGGGCAAACAGAAACACCGCACGCCGTGAGGCATGCGGTGTTTTTGTTAGGAGGGTGCAAGATATCCGGTTAGAACCAAACCTTGTTCAGTTGGCTCGAGAAAAACGCGGTCACCGGATCGGCCTGCATGATCCAGGCGCCAGCTTTCTCAACCGGCGTGCCCTGATTCAGGCTTTCAACACGCGTTTCGTACGCAGTCGGGCCAAGATGAGACAGTAAAAAGGCCTTGAAGGCAAAGAAGCCAACCAAACACAGTAACAAAACCCTCGCTGGAACTGCTGAACGCATACGCTGTGGTTTCATCACCACCAGCCCGTCTGAGCGCAACGTGGCACGATAGCCGCGGCTGAGTTTCTGGTGCTTTTTGTTCAAACGCGAGATGCGTTGATCGAATTCGAGTTGTTTTCCTGTCATGGCAGCCTCCGAAAACCGCCCCCCGAGTGCATTGAAAGACGGTAATTAGAGAATGCGACAAAAACGTGGCAAAAATCCACAAAACTCCCGTAAATGGCCTAAATTCAGCCCTGTTTGCTTAAGATTAGCGTCGTCCACTCACCAATCCGATCCTGGCGAACCAGATTGAAGCCGTTTTGGAGATAAACCGAGATCACGTCATCGGACTGTTCATTGAGGATTCCCGATAGAATCGCTTGTCCACCCCCCCGCAGGTTCGCCGAAATTTCAGGCGAAAGGGCCACGAGCGGACCTTTTAGGATATTGGCGAATATCAGATCGTAAGGCGCATGCGCCTTCAGATCCGGGTGATCGAAACCTGCAGCTTCAACACATTTAACCGCACCCGCCATACCGTTCGCCCGAAGGTTGGCCTCGGCCACGTCGACGGCAACCTCATCAATGTCGCTGGCGATGATATCGCCATCCCAAACCCGAGCTGCGGCCATCGCCAGCACGGCAGTACCGCAGCCGATATCGGCAACTTTGGTGGCCGTGAACCCATGATCCAGAAGATGGTCCAAAGCCTTGAGGCAGCCAAGCGTTGTCCCATGGTGCCCTGTGCCAAATGCCATCGCAGCTTCGATCAGCAGCGGAATGCGGCCTTCGGGCAGTTTGTCGGCATCATGGCTTCCATAGACAAAAAACCGGCCGGCCTCGACCGGGGCTAGTTCGCGGCGGACATGGGCGACCCAATCCGTTTCGGGCAGTTCCGAGACCACAAAGGGCTTGGCCTCGAACGCGGCGGCCAGAACCGCCAGCGCGGTTTCATCCGGGGTTTCGGTAAAATAGCCGCCGACCTCCCACAGGCCCGAGCCATCCTCGACCTCGAACACGCCGACGCCGGTTGGTTCCGGGTCCAGCCGTTCCATCGCCTCGCCCAATCCTTCGGCGGCTTTCTTGCCGGTCAAAGTGGTCAGAGCAGTGAATGTTGGCATGGGGGCCTCCTGTTTCGATCGAAACAGCGCCTAGGGGCACCGACCGCCAAGGTCAAGCGGAGTCGCTTATTCGGCGGGCGCGGGGGCGTATTTCGACAGGATGGTTTCGTTGCCCGGTTCCGGATGACGCGGGATCAGTAATGACAGCAGAAGCGAGATGATCGCCATTGCAGCGGCCAAACCAAACACAGCGCCGGGCGAAACGACCCATAGCAGACCTAAAAGTGCTGGCAGGAAAACAGCGGCGATATGATTTATGGTAAATGCCACCGCCGCAGTGGGCGCAATATCCGCCGGGTCGGCGATCTTCTGGAAATAGGTTTTCAAAGCCAACGCCAGAGCAAACAGCACATGGTCGATCACATAGAGAATCGCCGCCAGCAGCACGCCCCAGCTAAACCAGTAGATGCCGCCATAGGCTGCGAAAACGATGGCGAGCCCGGCATATTCAAAGATCAGCGTGCGGCGTTCGCCAAACCGTGCGACTGCCTTGCCCAGCAGCGGAGCCGCCATCATGTTGATCATCAGGTTGATCAGGTACAGGCTGGTCAGTTCGTGCACTTCAAAGCCGAATTTCTCGACCATCATGAAACCGGCGAACACGACAAAAATCTGCCGCCGCGCGCCCGCCATGAACTGTAATGCATAATACAGCCAGTAGCGGCGGCGTAGGATCAGCTTCTTGGTCTGCGGCGTCGGCGCGTCGAATTGCGGGTAAGCGATCAGGCAAAACAATGCCAGCAAGGCCGTCACGCCGCCCGCCGCCATGAACACGAAGTTATAGGACAGGTCGAAGCGGTCCCATGTCAGAACGATCAACCCATAGACCACAGCCGTCGCAGCCGAGCCCATAGCCACCAGCCAGCCAAGCACCTGCGGCGCACGGTCTTTAGGCAGCCATTGCAGCTGCAGTGACTGGTTCACCGTCTCATAGTAGTGAAACCCGATCGAGCTGAACAGCGTCACAAACAGCAACCCGCCAAGGCTGGGAAACCAGGCCGTCACCGCCGTCGCCACGCCCAACATCATCAATGAGATCATGGCCAGTAACTGCTCGCGGATGAAAATGATCACCGCAATCACGCCAACGGCCAGAAAGCCCGGAATCTCGCGTACCGTGTGCAAAAGCCCGATATCCGCCCCGTCGAAGTTCGCCGCCTCAATGACGAAATTGTTCAGCAATGCACTCCACGCGTTAAACGCGATCGGCATGGTCAACGCCATCACGAACAAGAGCGTCATAGGGCGGCGCCAGAGCGGAAGACTCTGCGCCTCAGACAAGGGCATGGGTTTCAGCATGAGGATGCTCTACGCCCATTTGTACTTTTTGGCGAGGGGAAAGCGGCCGGCGCACAGCGGCTCTGCACTGATGCAGGGGTCAGTAGAAGCTTTGCGGATCGATATCCACGGTCAGGCGGATATCGCCTTTCAACTTCAACGGGGCGATCCAGCGGGCGATGGCGTCCTGAATAGGCGCACCTTTCGGGGCTTTGACCAACAGCCGGACGCGGTGACGCCCGCGTATGCGCGCGATCGGAGCTGGAGCCGGGCCAAATACCTGAGCACCAACATCGCGCAACGGCGCATCGTTTCGCGCCATGGCGTTGCCGATGTCGAAGACCGGCCCGACCTCGGGGCCAGACAGGACAATCCCGGCCATTCGACCATAAGGCGGCACCCCGGCGGCCTGACGCCCGGCGGCTTCAGCCTTCCAGAACCCTTCTTCATCGCCCGATAGAATCGCCCGGATCACCGGATGTTCCGGCTGGAATGTCTGCAACAACGCCTGCCCCGGTTTTTCCGCACGACCTGCCCGGCCCGCTACCTGCCGCATCAATTGAAAAGTTCGTTCCGCCGCGCGCAGGTCAGCCCCATGCAGGCTAAGGTCCGCATCGATCACCCCTACAAGTGTCAGCTTTGGAAAGTTATGTCCTTTGGCCACCAGCTGCGTCCCGATAACGATATCCGCATCGCCTTCGGCAATCTCTTCGATCTTGGCCTTCAGGGCACGAGCCGAACCAAACAGATCAGAGCTGAGCATAGCGATCTTGGCTTCGGGGAACGCCGCCTCGGCTTCTTCTGCCAGCCGTTCAATCCCGGGTCCGACCGGTGCCAGTTTACCCTCGACCCCGCAGGATGGGCAGGCCTCTGGCATTGGCTTGGTCTCACCACATTGATGGCACATCAGACGCTTGAGGAACCGGTGTTCAACCATTCGCGCGTCGCAATGATCGCAGGCAATCTGCTCCCCGCACGCCCGGCATAGTGTCACGGGCGCATAGCCACGGCGGTTGATGAACAGCAGTGACTGCTCTTCGCGTTCGATACGCTGTTGCACCGCCTGCCGCAGCGAGGGGGAAATCCAAGTCCCGGCCTGCATCTGCTCGGCGCGCATGTCGATCGGCTTCATTTCGGGCAGGACTGCTGCACCAAAACGCGAGGTCAGGTCCAGCCGTTCGTATTTACCCGCCTCGGCATTGGCCCAGCTTTCCAGTGAAGGCGTCGCGCTGGCCAGAATCACCCGCGCTCCGCAGATGGCCGAACGCAGAACGGCCATATCCCGCGCACTATAATGCACCCCATCTTCTTGTTTGTACGAGGTGTCGTGTTCTTCATCGACAACTAGGAGACCAAGATCGCGAAATGGAAGAAACAGTGCTGACCGGGCCCCAACGACCAGTTGCGCATCACCCTGACCGACCATCCGCCAAACCCGGCGACGTTCGGTCATGGTCGCGCCCGAATGCCACTCAGCCGGACGCGCACCAAATCGCGCCTCGACACGGGTCAGAAATTCAGCCGTCAGCGCGATCTCGGGCAGCAAGACCAGTGCTTGCCGCCCCACGCGCAGGGCCTCGGCGACCGCCTCAAGATAAACCTCGGTCTTGCCCGAGCCCGTCACCCCTTTCAGAAGAGTCGTTCCATAATCTCCCGTCCGTTGCCCGGTCTGAAGCCGCATCACGGCCTCCGCCTGATCTTCGGTCAGGTCCTTTCCCGGCAATTCTGGATCAAGATGAGGATAGGGAAGATCACGCGGGCTGTCCTCTTCACGCACAGCGTTCTGTTTGACCAACCCCTTAATGACCGAAGATGTGACCCCCGCTTGCTCGGCCAGTTCCTTCAGCGTAAAGGCCAAGCCGCCATAGTCTCGCAAAACTTCAAGTACCCGCATTCGTGCGTCGGTCATTCGGTCCGGTTGACCACCGCCCAAACGATAAACCTTGCGCATCGAGGGCGGATCGCCCAACCCCGGCGCGCGCGTTGCTAGCCGCAGCATCGCATGCATCGGCGTCAGGGTGTAGTCAGCCACTTTCCCCAGAAACACCCGCATTTCTTCACGCATCGGCGCGACCTCAAGCACCCGGTTCACCGATCGCGCCTTGGCCAGATCAAAACCACCCTGCCCCGGCCCCCAAACCACACCCAAGACTTTGCGCGGGCCCAAAGGCACCTCGACAAACGCCCCAAGAAAGCACCCGCCCTCGGGCGCTTTGTAATCCAACGTCCGGTCCAGCGGCTGCGTGGTCAGCACCGCAACCAGCTCTCCTTCGTCGAAAAATCCGTTAGCGCTCACGGTATATCCTTCGCAGGGGGTTCCAGCATGGGTCTCTTTGAGGTAAAGCCATCCGCGACCAAGGCCAACCCATCAAAGGACTGCCCTCATGAAATTCTTCGTAGACACCGCCGAGATCGATGCCATCGCCGAACTGAACGATCTGGGCATGGTGGACGGCGTAACCACCAATCCCTCGCTGATCCTGAAATCGGGCCGCGACATTCTGGAAGTCACCAAAGAGATCTGTGATCTGGTCGACGGCCCCGTCTCGGCCGAAGTTGTCGCCACCGAGGCCGAAGACATGATCGCCGAAGGCCGTAAGCTGGCCAAGATCGCGCCCAACATCGCAGTCAAAGTACCGCTGACATGGGCTGGTTTGAAAACCTGTAAAACACTGACCGACGAAGGCCAGATGGTCAACGTGACCCTGTGCTTCTCGACCAATCAGGCGATTCTGGCGGCCAAAGCGGGCGCAACCTTCATCTCGCCGTTCATCGGACGTCTGGATGATATCAACCTCGATGGCATGGACCTGATCGCAGATATTCGCCAAGTTTATGACAATTACGGGTTCGAGACCGAAATCCTCGCCGCCTCGATCCGCACCGTAAACCACGTGACCGACAGTGCCCGCATCGGGGCTGACGTGATTACAGCACCTCCGGGCGTGATCAAAAAACTGGCCGACCACCCGCTGACCGACAAAGGCCTTGAAACTTTCCTGGCCGACTGGGCCAAGACAGGTCAGAAAATCCTCTGATCCCAAGCATTGCCGCGCGGTGCCATCAGGCACCGCGCCCGGCCCAACGGCAAAAGCTGATCTTTGATCAGCGCCGGGCAGGCGGGAGCGCCCGCCACAGCAACGACGAAATTCGCCTTTCGCGTGCATTTTTCCCAAGGCAAATCCAGCAACCCATGTTATAAGCCCGCCAAACAAAAAAAACGACCGGACGGGACATGAGCAGCGATCCTAAACTCAAGGACAATCTCCGCGCCGCAATTCTGGCTGAGCCTGACGCCGTGCTGGATGACAAAGACCTGATGCAGGCCTTGGTGGCTGCAAATGAGCAGGCGCGTGGTGACAACGTTATCGACCTGCGCGGTATCGCCATGCAGCGGCTTGAGGCGCGTCTTGACCGCCTTGAGGACACTCATCGCTCAGTCATCGCGGCGGCGTATGAGAACTTGGCGGGCACAAATCAGGTGCATCGCGCCATTCTTCGCCTGTTGGAGCCCACCGTGTTCGAGGATTTCCTGCGCGCGCTAGGCAATGACGTGGCCGAAATCCTGCGTGTCGATCACATCACTCTGGTCCTCGAAACAACCGTCGTACGTGATGATCCGGTGGTGAACCAGCTCGGCGGCGTGCTGACTGTGGCTGAGCCCGGCTTTATCGATAGCTATCTAACCGCTGACCGCAACGGTCAGCCGCGCGAGGTTACCTTGCGCGAAATCCGCCATCCCAATCCGCAAGTTTACGGTAAACAAGCCGATCAGCTACGATCCGAGGCCTGCCTGAAACTCGATCTTGGCACTGGCCGCCTACCCGGCATGATTGTCATGGGCGCGCGCGATCCGAGGCATTTCTCACCTCAGCTTGGCACTGATCTTCTTGCCTTTTTTGCCGGCGTGTTCGAACGCTCTATGCGCCACTGGCTGTCGTGAGCCTGATTTCCCCAGCCTGCCGCGATGCTCTGCAGCATTGGCTGGACAGTCTGGGGGCGCTGGCGGGGCGGTCTGAAAATACGCTCAACGCCTATCGCGGCGACGTGACAGAATTCCTGTCCTTCATGACCTTGCATCACAGCGAGCGCCAAGGGCTGGCCGCGCTGGAACGCATCAGCGTTTCTGACATGCGGGCCTGGATGGCAGAGCAGCGCAATTCTGATGTCGGCGCGCGATCTCTGGCGCGCAAGCTTTCTGCCGTCAAAACCTTCTATCGCTGGTTGGCCGAACGCGAAGGGTTCGAACCTACTGCGGTGCTGTCCACCCGAGCGCCCAAATTTACCAAGAAACTGCCCCGACCTCTGGCCGAAGATGCCGCGCGCGCAATGATCGACACGGTCGAGCTACAATCCTCATCGGACTGGGTCGCTGCACGGGATGTTGCAGTTGTGACGCTCCTCTACGGGTGCGGGTTGCGGATTTCCGAGGCGTTGTCTTTGACCGGTGTGGACGCTCCTCTGCCAGAAACGCTGCGCATATCGGGTAAGGGCGATAAGGAAAGAATCGTACCGGTCTTGCCTGCCGCTCGGGCTTCGGTGGATCGCTATCTTCACCTCTGCCCACATCCGCAATCCCTTGATAAGGCGTTGTTCCGAGGTGTCAGGGGCGGCCCGCTCAACCCCGGAATCATTCAGGCTGTGGTCGCCAAGGCACGGATGCAACTTGGCCTTCCCGCAACAGCCACCCCGCACGCGATGCGCCACAGCTTTGCCACCCATCTGCTGTCTGCGGGCGGCGACCTGCGCGCGATCCAAGAGCTTTTGGGTCACGCCTCGCTTTCGACCACGCAGACCTATACCGCAGTCGATACGGCCCGGTTGATGGAAGTCTATAACCGCACGCACCCAAAAGCCTGAAGCAAAGACCCTTTTTGCTTTGCATCTGCGCCTTGCTTCCGTCATGACACCACCATGACACTCAGATTCAAAGCGCTTTCCGTTCATCTCTTCACCGCCACAGGTGCCGTTTTCGCAATGCTCGCAATGTTGGCCGCAGTCGAAGAGAAATGGAGCCTGATGTATCTCTGGCTCGTTGTCTCGTTCATCGTCGATGGCATCGATGGCCCGCTGGCGCGGCACTATCATGTCAAAAAGAACGCACCCGAGTTTGACGGGGTATTGCTGGATCTGATCATCGACTATCTGACCTATGTTTTCATTCCCGCTTTCGCCTTGTTTAAGTCAGGTCTGATGGACGGCTGGACCGGCTGGTTCGCAATCATCGTCATCACCTTTGCAAGTGCGATGTACTTTGCGGATACACGTATGAAAACCAAAGATAATTCCTTCTCTGGATTTCCAGGCTGCTGGAACATGTTCGTCATTGTGATCTTCGCCCTGGAGCCCAACTTCTGGGTCATCCTGCTGCTGGTCACCTTGCTGTCTGTCGCAATGTTCCTGCCGCTGAAATTCATTCACCCAATCCGGACCGAGCGTTGGCGCACCCTGTCATTGCCTATGGCTTTTGCGTGGACATTTTTTGCAGGCTGGGCCGCCTGGGTCGACTTTCACCCCGAAAGCTGGGCACATTGGGGGCTGGTGATCACCAGCTTGTATTTGGTCTCGGCCGGTATTGCGCAGCAGATCATTCCGCCGCGCAAGGCCCGGGATTACAAGACTTCCTGAACCTCGAACTCAGTCCCGTTATGGGTGAACACGTCACCCTCTTGCAGGCCAACCATAGCCAGATAGATCGGGCTTTGGGTCGAAATGCCCATGTAGGTTTTGCCGTCCACCTCAAACCGAGTCGTTGAGACACATACGACGAAGCGGCGATTGTTGAACTTGATTACGGCGCCGGGCTGCACCGTATCCGTGAGGCCAAAATCGGTGTTCTCGATCACGTCAATCTTGGCGTGATGCGCATGAACAGGCGCATCAAAGGCGGCCGCCAGATCTGCATTCTCGCGCGAGGCAGCGATGTCGTCCTTGTCATGCCCTTCTCGGTCATCCAACTGTGAGTCCTTAAGGAAGGCATCATAATGTGCCTGTGCGGTTGCCAGTTCCTGTTCTTCCAAAGACATCAGATGATCGATGATGGCTTTCTTACGTGCGGCGGGGTCTATCTGGCCGGTCATTCAATTCGGTCCTTCAAATTCACTATTCGATATAGGTTGGGGCCGTACCGCTCCGATTGCAACAGATAAGTACCGATCAGATCAACAGGCTGGCAGCACCTTCGTGACGCAGCAGAGCCACTTTGGTCTCAACACCGCCGTGGCCTGAAAACCCAACCATCTTCCCATCTGCACCCAGAACCCGGTGACAGGGAATAATGATGGGGATGGGATTTCCTCCGCATCCGCGCCCAACCGCTTGCGCCGAGTAGCCAAGGTCGTTAGCCAACTCGCCATAGGTGCGCGTATCACCAAATGGGATAGCATACATTGCATCGCACACCTGACGCTGAAATTCCGATCCTTTGATCCGGTAGGGCAGTTCGAACTGCTGCAAACGCCCTTCGTCATAGGCACGCAACTGCGCCGCCGCTTCTCGCAGAACCGGGGTGGCTAGACCTTCGTCACGGCCATTCCAGACAAGACGCGTGATGGCGCCGCTGGTCTCTTCGACACCAAGGCAACCAAACTGAGTTTCTACGGCGATCATCGGCATAAGAGAACGGTTGCAGATGTTTCACCACACCTGCAACCCGAATCCTGACGATCCGCCTCTTCATCTGGCCAAAAATACCTCGGAGCGCGAGGCAGAGCCTCGCATCAGCGATCTCTCTCTCGCGCTCCGTTCGAATGTCAGCTCAGCGCCTCGTTACATCGCCCGCATACGCCCGGATGGGCGTGCAGCCCAACATCAGGAAGGATTTTCCAGCAGCGCTGGCATTTGTCGCCTTGGGCTTTTTCGAACACTACAGCTACGCCCTCGATTTCCGGCACACGGAACGCCTCGGCCGGAGCCGGATCGCCTGTGACAGCCAGACCAGAAGTGATGCACATGTCATCCACGTCGAAGGTCGCAAGCAGATCGCGGGTTTCCTGATCTTCGACATGCACGATCGGTGCGGCCTCAAGGCTGGATCCGATCACCTTGTCCTGACGTTGAATTTCCAGCGCAGCGGTCACGGCGCGGCGAACGCGGCGGACTTTGGCCATGCTGGCTTCCAGGTCTTCATGGCGCCAATCAGCGGGCGTTTCAGGGAAATCCATTAAATGGACCGAACTATCATCGGCCGGGAACCGTTCCAGCCAGACCTCTTCCATGGTGAAGACCAGAACTGGGGCCAGCCATGTGGTCAGACGGTGGAATAGGATATCCAGCACAGTCCGCGCGGCACGGCGGCGTAGGCTGTCACCGTCGCAATAAAGCGCGTCTTTACGGACATCGAAATAGAACGATGACAGATCAACCGTGGCGAATGTGAATACGGCGCTGAATACACCCTGGAAGTCAAATGCTGCATAACCTTTGCGCACCTGCTCATCCAGATCGGCCAGTCGGCTTAACACCCAGCGCTCCAGGCGCGGCATATCTTCAGGCGCAACCCGATCCGCTTCGGTGAAGTCCGCCAGCGAGCCCAGCATGAACCGCATGGTATTGCGCAGGCGGCGATAGCTGTCGGCTGTCCCTTTCAGGATCTCCGGTCCGATCCGCTGGTCGGCGGTGTAGTCGGTCTGAGCCACCCACAAGCGCAGGATATCGGCGCCGTATTGTTTAACGACCTCTTCCGGCACGATGGTGTTGCCCAGCGATTTGGACATCTTGTTGCCCTTGGAATCCAGCGTAAATCCGTGGGTCACTACGTTGCGGTATGGTGCACGCCCCTTGGTGCCGCAAGCCTGCAGCATCGACGAATGGAACCAACCGCGGTGCTGGTCGGTGCCTTCCATATAGACGTCAGCGATGCCGTCCGCGGTCCCGTCCTCACGATCACGCAGCACAAAGGCATGGGTCGAGCCAGAGTCGAACCACACATCCAGCACGTCAAAAACCTGATCGTAGTCGTCGGGGTTCGCGATACCGTCGAGGATCTTCTCCTTGAACCCGTCCGTGTACCAGACGTCTGCGCCATCCTTCTCAAACGCGGCTTTGATGCGGGCATTGAGTTCGTCATTGCGCAGCAGGTAGTCCGCGTCGGTCGGCAATGCCCCCTTCTTGGTGACGCAGGTCAGCGGCACGCCCCAGGCGCGTTGGCGCGACAGAACCCAGTCCGGGCGTGTTTCGATCATGGAATATAGACGGTTGCGGCCGGTCTGCGGCGTCCATTTCACCAGTTCATCAATCGAGCGCAGGGCACGTTCACGGATGGAGTCGCCCATCTCGCCCATGCCGTCCTCCAGCTTGCGGTCGACCGAGGCAAACCACTGTGGCGTGTTACGATAGATGATCGGAGCCTTCGAGCGCCACGAATGCGGATAGCTGTGCTTGATCTTGCCGCGCGCCAGCAGCCCGCCGACCTCGGCCAGCTTGTCGATCACGGCCTTGTTGGCATCACCCTCACCGCCCTTTCGAGACAGGATGTATTTACCGCCAAAGAACGGTAGATCGGCGCGGAAGCTGCCATCATCCATCACGTTGTAAGTGATGACCTGTTCCAACATCCCCAGATCACGGTAAAGCTCGAATTCCTCCATCCCGTGCGACGGCGCGCAGTGGACAAAGCCGGTGCCTTCGGTGTCGGTCACAAACTCAGCGGCGCGGAAATCGCGGATGTCGTCCCATTCGCCATTGCCATCTTCGGCCCCGGCCAGCGGGTGTGCCAGTTGGATCTTGGCAAGATCCTCCTGCGTTACATCACACAGGCGGCGGTACATCGTATCGTCCAGACGCGCGCGGGCAAACACATCCGCCGCGCGGTCATCGGCCAGTAGATAGCGTTCACCGATCCGCGCCCAGCACTCCTCGGGGCGGCCGATGACTTCGTAGAGACCGTAGGAGATATCCTCGCCATAGACCACGGCCTTATTCGAAGGCATCGTCCATGGGGTCGTCGTCCAGATCACCACATAAGCGTTGTCCAGCGTCACATCGCCGGTGTTCACAACCTTGAACTTCACCCAGATGGTGAAGCTTTCCTTGTCGTGATACTCGACCTCGGCCTCGGCCAGAGCCGTCTTCTCGATGGGCGACCACATCACGGGTTTCGAGCCTTGATAAAGCGTCCCATTCATCAGGAACTTCATGAACTCATCCGCGATCACGGCCTCGGCGTGATAGTCCATCGTGATGTAGGGATCGGGCCAGTTGCCGGTGATACCCAGACGCTTGAACTCTTCACGTTGGATGTCGATCCAGCCTTCGGCGAACTTGCGGCATTCCTGACGGAAGTCGACGATGTTCACCTCGTCCTTGTTCTTGCCCTTCTTGCGATACTGTTCCTCGATCTTCCATTCGATGGGCAGACCGTGGCAGTCCCAGCCAGGTACATAGCGTGAATCGTAGCCCATCATCTGATGGGACCGAACGATCATGTCCTTGATGGTCTTGTTCAGTGCGTGGCCGATATGCAGGTGGCCGTTCGCGTAAGGAGGGCCGTCATGCAGGGTAAAAGGCTTGCGGCCCTCTTTCTCGCGAAGGCGGTCATAGACGCCGATCTTTTCCCAGCGGTCGAGCCATGCGGGTTCGCGCTTGGGCAGGCCTGCACGCATGGGGAATTCGGTTTTCGGCAGGTTCAGCGTGTCTTTGTAGTCAGGTGTTTCGGCGCACATTTGGGGCGTCCTCAGGATGTTCTGGTCGTGTATGGATCGAAGCGGTCAGTGCGATAACTCAAGCACCTTTGCCCGGCGTCTCGCGATATCAGAGCGCCGGGGATATAATTCGAATAATGATGGCCAGCCGGTCAAACATGGCCGCGCTTATAGGACGCCTGCTCTCAATGGTCCAGAGGTTCCGGGTCTTGCGACGAATGGCGCAGCTTGGCCCAGCGATTGAGCCATGCAAGACCCGCCAGTGCGAGACCGAGCGCCAACAGCGAAAACACCCGGATCAGCCCGCCCAATCCGGCAATATCGATCAGAAACACCTTGGCCACCGCGAGGCCAATCACGGCCAAACCGGCCTTACGCATCAAATCGGACCGGCGGGCCAGCGACTGGTAGAACAACCCTGCGCCGACCACCAACAAGGTGATGGTGTATGAATAAAGCTCGGGCTGGGTGACGCCGTTGCCTTCATACATGCCACTCGCCCCCTGCCAGACATGACGGATTGTAAGCCCCAGCCAAAAAGCGATCAGGGCACCGGCGACCCCATAACTGATCTGCTTCAGTAGCACGGGCTGCGTCACGACGCGCCAAGCCGAGAAGCCGATGGCCAGCGCAGGCAACAGATAGGCCACCGCCAACGTGTTCAGCACCGGCGGGCCGAGCACGGGATCGGCAAATGGGTCGAGCAACGGGTTAGCCTCAGACAAAGCCTGAACCAGACGCATCATGCCGTGTGCCGCAAAGAACGCCGCGAGCGCGTAACGCGCGTAGTTCAGCTTACCGCCAAGCTCGAACCGCTGTATTTGTGCAAAAGCCAGCAGCAGCCAGATCACCGCCAGCAGCCCCCGCCCCCAATGGCTGTCTGTCGCGCCGCCTTCTCCGAAGCTTTCCAGCCAACGCAGCAACAAGAGCGATAGCAGTATTCCCGCCGTTGCCCAGGCCGCGCTTTCAAGCAGCAATGAGGCAATCGGGCGGTCCAAGGACCTTAGCAACGCCCACCCCATGATGAACCCGGCAACCGCCACTGCATAGACCAAGGTCATTTCGATCAAAGGCGCGGTTTCGGCCCAATCGAGTCCCGGGTCGAGCACCAGCCGTACGGTCACCGTGAACACACCCGCCCAAATGAACCAACTCATCGGAGCCAGAACAAATCGCCGGTCCAGCGCCGCGGCCACAACAATCATGGCGACAAGTGCTACGGTCAATGCGGCAGAACTGAGTACGATGATGCAGGCAAAGCTAAGGCACGATAGCGCAGACAGAGTTGCCAGGGCAGGCCGCATCCGTTTCTCACCATCGGCCCGCGCAAACCGTTCGGCCAAAACCACCATCATCGCGCCTATTGCGATTGCGTGTAAGGCCCACGCATAAGCTCCGATCACGTTTGCAGGCTGCCAACCGACTTCAAGCGCGATCGCCAGCGTCGGAGCATATAGGGCTGCACCCCCGGCCCAGACCACAGCGTAGCGCCCGGCGTGGAAGGACCGCCACGCAGCGAGCACGCTGATCAAGGCCCCGAGGGCAACCAATAGCGTGACTACCCAAGGATAATCGGCCTCGGCCGTTTCCACGTATGTGTCGGCAAAGCCGCGCCACACGGAGCCACCGTCCAACCCGTGCAGCAGAACAAACCAGATCAGACCCAACGCAGGCAGCACCGTCACATCCTGCAACGCACGCGCAGCTTTTGTCCAAAGGATCAGCGCCAGTATCAAAGCGGTAAACAGTGCAACGCCCAGCCAAAACTCACCGCTTGAATCCGACCAATGCAGCGACAGGATGATGGAACTGGTGAGAACCGCACCAAAGGCAATTCGGGTTGGAAACACGGGCCATGGAATCCCTTTCCGTCGCCGAATGACTTCGGCAATCATCGGGCCGGTGTGGTCGGGCCAGATACTGCGCACGGGTATCGCCATCGCAATCAGCGCCAGTGCTGTCACACAGGTCAGATACCCCGGTTCCGTGGAGGGGGAAGACAGCACCAGAAAAAACGCCGCCCCGTATGCACCCACTAGCGTCAGAATGGAAATCCATGCCCACCGCCTGACGGTATCGATACCCAAGCCCAAAATGGCAATGATAAAGAAATAACCATAAAGCCAACTAGGATCGTCCGATGCGCCTCCAACCAAAAAGGGCGCGGCAAAGGCTCCGATTAGGCCTACGGCGGCGAGCAGCGGCCCGTGGAACCATCCCAAGACCAACGCAAACAGAGCGATGATAACGAGACCGGCCAGAGCGGCCTCGGGGCCGATCAGATCATAAAGCTGGCGCGCGGCCAGAACCCCTCCGAACAGGGTCACCAGACCTGCGCCCGAGAATACAGACGGCAAGTATGCAGTAGATGAGTTTTCATCGTCGCCAAAGCGGCGGCGGATCACTTCACCCGCTCCGATCAACAAAAGGCCAAAGACCAACGCCGCGATGACGCGCGCTGTCGGTGGCAACAGTCCGTTTTCAACCCCGTACTGAACCAGAAAAATCCCCGCCAACGCCAGTGACAGCGCCGAAACCGCATAGAACCAGTTCTCACGCAACCACGCGCCCAGCGCAGCGATCTTTTCCTCACGAAAAACGATGGTGGCAGGAGGATCGGCGGCCTCAACGGCCTGCGGCGCATCCGATGGGCTTTCGTCATTGGTAGATGAGGTTTTCGCCGCGGCCCAGGGATCATGCTTGGTTTGCGTCGTCGTCGGCTCCGGCCTTGATGTCTTGGAGGTTTCGGCGCCGCTTTCCGGTATTTGCCTGGCCAATTGCCGCTCAAGCTGTTCGACGCGCTTACGCAACCGCGATTGACCAATCAGCAAAGCGATGATCGAAACAGGAATGGCCAGAACGATCAGACCAACGAGGACAAGCAAGGATTCCAACCGAAACCTCCGGGATGCGATGCGCCAAACGTACCGTGCAGACAGGCTGGTTTATAGTCTGGAAATGCGCATGGATACCGCCTGCTGCACAGGTAATCGGCCTATAAAAGCAGGATGTGAGGGCGTGCCCGCATCAGGCAAGGGATCGCCAGCACTGCGGCAAAGGCCGAAATACCGCAAGCGAACCATCTGCGGAACAGTTTGTCGTAACTGCTTGGCAAGGAGGTACCATCCCGATCAGCCTGCCTTGCATAATCCCTCAGACGCACCTGAATCCAAACCACCGGCAGCCAGAACAGGCCGGTCAGTACGTAAAGCAGCAGTGATATCGCGATCCGACCCTCCGACAGCAACCAGCCCAGTTGCCAGGCCAGCAACACGCCGGTGATCAGCTGGAAAATGACTGAGGTGGCCGTAATAACTGTGTCGGCCAGCACCACGATTCCCGCCGTATGAGCAATCACCCGTGCATCTGCCGTGCGGTGCGCCATCAGCATGAAAAAGGCGATCCCTGCGCAAGTGCCCAATAGAACGCATGCTCCGATCACGTGAAGCCAACGCAGGATCAGGTCCGGGTTCATCAGCGGCTCTCCAACATGGGTCGCGCGATCAGTGATAGCATCAAAGCCGGCGCTATCTTGACCAACGGCCCCAAAGGGTCGAGCCACAGTTCAGGCACCGTCAACGTGGCGGCGATCAGATAGAAAGCGGCGATTGCAGCCTGCGCGAGGCAAGCGCGTGCGGCCCACGGAAGCCACAAGATTGCCAGCCCCAGCGCGATATTGATCATCGACCAAAACACCACGCTCGCGTTGGCAATCCCAACGGGCCAACCATTGCGCGAGAGTATCTCGGCTGCCCGCGATAGCCCCGTCAATCCGCCGCCGACTTGAAATCACGTAGATCCCCCGAGATCAGCGCAATATCCGGAAGGACCCTCTCAGCCGTCTTCTGGCTGCGCACAAGCCCCTTCACACAGGCGCCATCCGCATGCAGCGACCGAACGACCGCAGCACCGATGAAGCCATAAGCGCCCAGCACCAAAACAGTTTTTTCAGGACGATCCGTTGCCACGAATTGCCTCGCATTGGTTTACAACACCCTAGCGGATCAGATTCTGAGGATCAGCCTGATCACCCCGTCCGCAACAACAGCACCATTCAGGGGTGAAACAACGAGCCAACCCAGAAGGCGATAGCTGCCGCCGCACCCCCGATCAGCAGGGTTTCTCCGCCTGATCGCCACCAGGGGGCAAGCGACCACCGGCTTTTCATCGCGCCAATGGCAAAGAATACGCCCGCAGTCATCCAGGCTGATACCGTGAACGCATTTGCAACGGATAAGAGGAACGGCAACAACGGAATCATCCCCGCGATCAGAAAGGCAAAGAACGTCGCCATCGCGGCTTTGAGGGGATGCGGGTCGACGCTGCCCAGCCCGTATTCGCCCTCGATCATAAGGTCGACCCAATTGTCGTGGTTCGAAGTGATTTCAGCCGTCGCGTCATCCAGAATGCTGCCTGAAAGGCCTTTTTGTGCGAGGATTTCGCGCACCTCCTTTCGCTCGCCATCCGGGTACAACTTGATATGCCGTTCCTCGATGGCTCGAATACGGTGGATGTTATCGAGCTCGGCCTTGGTTCCCGAGTAGTTGCCCGCCGCCATCGAAAAACCATCCGCCAGCACGTTGGCCAACCCAAGTGCCACGATGACAAAAGGCGATAAACCTGCCCCGGCAACCCCGGCAACGATCGCGAATGTCGTGACTGAGCCATCGATGCCGCCATAAACCACATCGCGCAGAACCCCACGCCCCGGAGGCGCATTGATCCGTTCGAAAATCTCTTGCTGGCTGTGGCCGTGTTCGGTCATGGCTGGCTCCGTCCTGTTTATGCAGGACAGGTTCAGGCACGGCCTTGCGCCAGATCAAGTCCTGGAGAACAACCCGCTGAGCGCGCGTTTGATCATGCCACGGGTCGAGGGCTGGTGGCGTTTCGAGAAAGGCAGCGGGCGGCAGACCTCCATCGCGGCAACACCAACACGGGCGGTGAGCGCGCCGTTGACCAGCCCCTCGCCGAACCGGCGGGACAGTTTGCTGAGGACTGAGCCGCCCAATATCGGTTCCAGCAGATCATCCCCAACCGCTACTGCACCCGTTGCCACCAAATGCACGAATACGGCGCGGGTCAGTCGCCAACTGCCCAAGAAACCTGCGCGACCGCCATAGATTTCGGCAATACGTCGGATCATTCGCAATGAGCTTGCCAGCGCGGTCGCGACATCGGCCAGCGCGAGCGGAACCAAAGCGGTAACGGTGGCAACCTGCCGGGCTGCGGCCTCGACCTCGCGGCTGGCAGCAGCGTCCAGCGGGGCCAGCAATTCGTCTTCGGCCAAGCTCAGCAGGGTTGCCGCATCGAATTGCTCTCCCATGCGTTCGGTCAAACGGTCGCGACCCCAGCGTGTTTCATCGCGTCCCTTATAGAACGCAATCAGCCGTGTGGTTGCAGCGCGGGCTTGCGACAAGTCCTCGTCTGATAAAGCTGTGTCCGCCGCGCGCCGCAGCCCATCGACGCGAGACAGACGGCTGATTGCGGCCAACTCGCGCAGTGCAATGATCAGGACGACCAGCAAAAGCGCAGCGATCAGACCGGTGACGATCCAACCCAGAATTGGTGCGCGTTCCAGCAGAGAGATGGCGAAATCCCATGCGGCGACCGAGACCACCGCCCCCACAACGGCTAATGTCAGCCCCCAGAACCAACGCGCTAAAACCGAAGGTTTCCGCGCTGCAAACCGTACCGCTGCCTGCATCGCCTGCCCCTGCGGAGGCGCGATGTCTGGAACAGGAGGCGCGGCCGAGACATCAACTGTCGAGGCATCGTCTTCCAGATCAATCAAAACAGGGCCTTTAGCCATCGACCAACTCCTCGCGCGTCCAGACATATCTGATGTCGGGCAGGTTTTCGTCATTTTCGGACCCATCGCCGCGTGCGACCTCAACAAAGCCGTTGCGCTCATAGAACCGGCATGCGGAAGGATTGGCCTGAAACGCATACAAGTTGAGCGTGGGACGCTGCGTTTTGGCACGATCCAGCAATTGCTGCCCGATCCCCTGCCCGCGCGCCGAGGCCGCCAGATAGAGCGACTGCACTTCGTCCCCATTCAACGCCAGAAATCCGGCCACCTGCCCTTGCTTTTCGGCCACCGTGACCCAGCCGAGATCAATCATCCTGCCGCAAAACGCAATGGTCTCGGCCTCAGAATGCAGTTCAGGCATCCAGTCGTTTTCGCGGGCGAACCCGTGCAGAATAGCGCCTGTGGTTCCGGCATCGGTACTGCGAGCGGGGCGAAGGATCACGTTCACAGCCGGTCTCCGATCAGAAACTGCGCAGCCCGGTCCAGCCGAATATGTGGCGGACCGTCACCGGGATTCAGGGTCAAATGTGCGGGTGCAAAGGCCATATTGCCATAGTCCTCGCCCAGCCATCGCTCGGCCCCATTGCGCGCGGGGCCCAGCAGATGGGCAGGGTCCTCTGGCAAATCACCGGGGTAAAAGGCCGCCTGCTTACCGCTATCTAGCAGAGTGCCGCGCACACATGGCAGTTCTACGCCGTTATGGCTGCGCATCTCTTCCGTCGTTGTCCGAAGTGAAGCCAACGATAAGGCCGCAGTTTCAGCCCCGGCAAAGCTGGCGCGGTCGCGGGCCTCACGGGTCAGGGCCTCAATGATCGCGGTCAGGCGCGGGTGCTGCAGATGGTGCAGATGGTCCGCTTTGGTGGCCGCAAATAGGATACGCTCGACCCGCTTGCCAAGCAGCAGCCTGTTGAGCCATGCGTTGCGACCGGGGCGGAAGGCCGACAGGATATCGGCCATCGCGCGGCGCATATCCTCGACCGCTTGCGGGCCTTTATGGATTGCCCCCAACGCATCTACCAGAACGATCTGCCGGTCGATCCGGGCAAAGTGGTCGCGAAAGAAAGGTTTGACCACACGCGATTTGTACGCCTCGTACCGCCGCTCCATCTCGCGGTGTAGTGAACGCCGAATTGACGCCCCCGACACCGGGAGCGGCGCGAATGTCAGCACAGGAGACCCGGCCAGATCGCCCGGCAGAAGAAACCGACCGGGAGTGCAGTCATAGAAACCGGCATCACGCGCAGCATTAAGGTAATCGGTGAAGCTGCGGGCGAGGTCCTGCGCCTGCGGCTCATCATGTGGCGCGGTTGGGTCGGTCGCCTGAACCTTTGCCAGAAATGCCCCTGCTTGTGGGCGATTGGATATGTGTTCCAGCGTGTCCCGCGACCAGTCTTCATAGGATTTGTCCAGTAGGGCCAGATCCAGCAGCCACTCACCCGGATAGTCCACAATGTCCAGATGCAATGTTCGAGGGCCCTGCAATCCCGAAAGCAGACCTGCGGGCTGGACTTTGAAGGACAGGCGTAACTCGGAAACAGCACGCGTGCTGTCCGGCCAGTGCGGCGCTGGTCCGGTCAGCGCCGACAGATGGGATTCGAAATCGAACCGGGGCACGGTGTCGTCGGGTTGCGGCTGCAGATAGCTGGCGGTGACACGCCCCTCTTGCTGCGCCACAAGACCGGTCATGCGGCCCCGATCCAGCAGGTTGGCGACCAGTGATGTGATGAACACTGTCTTACCCGACCGCGCCAATCCCGTGACGCCCAGCCGGATGACCGGTTCGAAGAATGTCTCGGATACACGGTCACCCACGGATTCGACGCCGCGCACCAGACTGTCTGCCAATGATGAGATGACCAAGCTGTCGCCCCGCAATTATCGTTTTGCCCAAGATAGGTAGCGGTTGCGGCACTTGCCAGAGCTTTCGCCCCCTTGCCCGTCCGACCAAGGCGCGATACCAGCGCCCCATGCCCAGATACGCGCTGCAAGTCGAATACCAAGGGGAACCGTTTGCCGGATGGCAGCGGCAAAAGGAGCTGCCTTCGGTTCAGGGCGCGATCGAACTAGCGCTTTCGCGGATCGAACCCGGAGACCACACAATCGCCGCCGCCGGTCGTACCGACGCGGGGGTTCACGCGCTAGGACAAGTGGCGCATTGCGATCTGGTCAAAGAATGGGACCCGTTCCGCCTGTCCGAGGCGTTGAATTATCACCTCAAGCCGCAGCCCGTTGCCATCGTGCAAGCCGCACGGGTGGATGATGACTGGCACGCGCGGTTCTCGGCGCTTGAGCGGCAATATCTGTTCCGCATCCTGATGCGCCGCGCACCCGCAACCCATGACAAGGGGCAGGTCTGGCAGATAAATCATTCTCTGGACGTCGCGGCGATGCAGGTCGGGGCGGATATGCTGATCGGGCAGCATGACTTCACCACCTTCCGATCCTCCATCTGTCAGGCCACCAGCCCGGTCAAAACGCTGGATGAATTGCGGGTGGAACAGGTGCAGGGCTTCTCTGGCCCCGAAATCCACTTCCATGTTCGCGCCCGATCGTTCCTGCACAATCAGGTACGTAGCTTCGTTGGCACGTTAGAGCGCGTGGGGGCCGGGGCATGGACGCCTGAGGACGTTCGCGATGCGCTTGAGGCGGTTGACCGAGCGGCCTGTGGGCCGGTTTGCCCGCCGCAAGGATTGTATCTGGCACGGGTCGGATATCCCGAACCGGTGTTTGGCTAAGTCTACAAGGCCCGTAGTAGTAGCCCGCTTGCAATCACGGCGATGATAAGACCTGCCACCAGTTCGATGGTCGGGGCCAGTACTGATGCGAAGCGCGTAGCCGAGGCTGAGGCCAGCAACCCGCCGCGCAACCCAAAGGACGTCCAACCGACCAAAGTGGTGACGGTTGCAGTGCCCAGAGCCATGGCGAATGCGCCCGCGATTCCGACCATTGCGATACCCATCTGCCATGTTAGGATCAGCACAAACAACGCGCCGGTACAGGGGCGTGCGGCTATGCCAGCGATCAGGATCAATGCCTCGCGCAAGCTGCCGACCTGAGCGACCTCATCGACAGTCGGGCCGTGGCGGTGGCCACAGTCAGCGCAAACCTCGTGGTCGTGATGATGATGGTCATGATCATGCGCATGGTGATGGTGGTCGTGGGTTTGAGACGCCTGATTTTTGTGACGCCGGGCAAAACTGCGGATGGCGCGGAAAACCAGCCACAGGCCAATAGCTGCAATTGCACCGTAGCTGATCGGTGCCATGACCTGTTCGGTCGTACCCACAAGCGACTCGCGCGACATCTGGAACACCAATACCCCAGCATAAACCAGCACAACCGCAGTCACAGCCTGCCCTAGGCTCGAAAGGACACTGATTGCAGACAACCGCCAAAATGCGACGCGACGGCCCAGCCCGTACCCTCCGATCAGAACCTTGCCATGGCCCGGTCCGATGGCATGGAAGAACCCATAGGCAAAGCAAACCGTCAGTAATGTCGCAACGGCTTCGGGCTGCTCGGCGCGTGCTGCGCGCAGGGCGCGGGCGATCTGGTTCTGGAATTCGCGCTGCTCTCCGGCGGCCCAGGCGGCCAGATGGTCAAAGCCACCGCTGCCCCAGAACCACAGCAGCACCCCGCAGGCGATGGCAACGGGAACGATCAGGTATTTGGACATGAAAGCCGAATCTCGGTTGCGAATTTCTCACCGACCAGAGGGATATCGTTTTCTTCAAGGTCATACTCGGCATCCAGCGTCAGTAAAAAAGCCTGCATCTGGGCCAGTTCGTTGTCGATATCCGGATCGCTGCGTTCGATATTACAGGTCGTGGGGCCTGAAACCAGAACCGGGCGGGTCACTTCGTATGCGGTATAAAAGCTCTCATCAAAGGCTTTGATCGACAACGCATCCGCGGGAACGGGGTCTCCTTCGATTGCGCGCAGATGTGTGGTTACGATGCGCGCATCCTCGGTCGTAGCCTGCGGCTCAAGTGGGCCAGAGAGCGGGATCACATTTTCGCCCATGCGGATGATCAGATCGCCATTGTAACCCTCGACCCACTGCGCGTCGAAGCCGCTTAGAAACTGCTCTTCGGCCTCGGTCAGGACGCCGTCCGCGTCCTGATCCAGCCGCATGTCTTCGAGAACCAGCAATGAATAGAACTCATCATAGGCCCAGGTCACACGCACATGGGTCAGGTTGCCTGCGTCATCGACCATGAACTCTAGCCCCGTGTCGATAAAGACATGGGGATGGGCCAAAGCCGGTATCGGCAGAAGGCAGGTCAAAGAAAAGGCGAGCCAGCGCATACGGCGAAGATAGGGCGCGCAATGCCATACGGCAATCCGATTGAACGCAATCATGCAGAAACCTGCCGCTTTATCCCGGCGGAAACAGGACCAATGTCTGCAGCGCCGTGCCGACCGGCCCCTGCGTATCGAAAAGAACCGACTGCGACATCCCGATCCCCGAGGGCTGCCAGTGCGAGATCGAGTCAGAAGCCAGCCAGTCCGAGACAGGCTCTCGGTGGATTTGCACCGTCAGGTCGGTATTCATGAAACCCATCTCAGATGTGGGTGCGTTCCACGATATGCCATTGCCGCAATCTGCAAGCGGGCAGAGTGCTTGGATCGGCGACGGGTCTTCTCCCTCCAGCAAGGCAGGTGTACGCATCCAGACGGTTTTCGGACCTGCCCCTTGCTTGCCATCAGCGGGATAGCCGATCTGGGAGTGATGGGCAAAACCGGGCAACTGATGGCGCATCTCACCGATCGGAAACGGGCCATCGACCATATCTTCGACCCTGGGCGCGGGCAGTTCGACATTGGGCACGGCCCCAAGGTCTTTGCGCACCATATGCATGGTTGTGGCGGTTGCGCAAAGCGTGTCGTCCAGATCATGTACGGTGACCCGTGTGGTCGCCAGCGTCTTGGTATGGCGTGTCGTCTCTGCCGCGACTCGCAAACCAGCCAGAGGCAATGGACGCAGCAGATCGACGGTCAACCGGGTCAACATCTTCTCAGGGCCAACTTCGGTTTCTGCCGCCCGCACGATCAATCCGCTGACTGGCCCAGCATGGCAATGATCGGCTGACCAAGGCCCGCGCGTGGGGTCATTTCCGACAAACACACCCTGCGCATTTTGGTGGAAATACGCCTTCCCCAACACATCCGATGTCATTGTGGTTCTGTCGCCTCAGACTTTTTCCTGCGTGTATTTCTTCAACTCGGCACGCGCGACCTGACGGCGATGCACGGCGTCAGGACCATCCGCCAGGCGCAGCGTACGCACATGGGTCCATGCATTTGCCAAGGGCGTATCCTGACTGATCCCCTGTGCGCCGAACATTTGCACGGCCTCATCGATCACCTTCAGCGCGACCTTGGGGGCAACGACCTTGATCTGGCTGATCCATGGGGCCGCCGCCCTTGCATCGCCCTGATCCATGTACCAGGCGGCCTTGAGGCACAGCAAACGGGCCATTTCGATCTCCATCCGACATTCGGCGATGATGTCGTAGTTTGCCCCCAGCTGCGCCAGTTTCTTCCCAAACGCCTGGCGCTGTAGTGAACGCTTGCACATCTGCTCCAGCGCAGACTCGGCCTGACCAATCGCGCGCATGCAATGGTGAATACGGCCCGGCCCCAAGCGACCTTGCGCAATCTCGAACCCGCGCCCTTCACCCAGTAGAATGTTTTCGGCTGGGACCCGGACTTCTGTGAAACGGATGTGCATGTGTCCATGGGGCGCATCGTCGTGGCCATAGACCTCCATCGGGCGCAGCACTTCGATCCCGGGCGCGTCTGCTGGGACCACGATCATCGACTGGCGCTGGTGCTTTGGCAGATCGTCCCCGCCGGTTTTGACCATCACGATATAGACCCTGCAACGCGGATCGCCCGCCCCAGACGACCACCATTTCTCGCCGTTCAGAACATATTCGGCCCCGTCCCTCACGCAGGACATCGAAATGTTGGCGGCATCTGATGAGGCCACATCGGGTTCGGTCATCAGATAAGCCGAGCGAATCTGCCCGTCGAGCAAAGGCTTCAGCCACTGCTCTTTCATCGCGCCTGACCCGTAGCGTTCAAACACCTCCATATTCCCTGTATCGGGCGCGGAGCAGTTGAAAACTTCGGCCCCCAAGGGCGTCTTGCCCATCTCCTCGGCGAAATAGGCGTATTCAACTGTACTGAGGCCAAAACCTTTGTCGCTGTCTGTCAGCCAGAAGTTCCAAAGCCCCGCCGCCTTGGCCTTGGCTTTCAGCCCCTCGAGAATCTCGGCCTGTCGCGCGGTATATTTCCAACGATCGCCTTTATTGATTTCTGCCTGATACTCATCTTCAAGCGGCATGACCTCGTCGTGAATCATATCTCTCACCCGCTGTAACAGGGCGCGGTTTTCCTCACGCAATCCGAAAGTCATGGTCATGTCTATTCCTTCCCTGTGGCGCAATGCGGGTCTTTGGCTTTGGTCCGAGGATGGCTTAGTGGCCATGAGCGTGTCCAGCTAAGTGACGGAACGTCATTCACGCAAATTGAGCCCGGTCCAGCATCAATGCGATGCCCAGCAGGGGGCCTGCGGTAAAATTAGCTAGAGCAAATCACAAGGGTGCAGCTGTGCTAGTTCGGGTGCTGGCCAAGGCAACGGCCTTTAAGGTGTCAGGATCCAGTTCCCATCAGCGGTCTTGCAGCGGCGCGTTCTGATATCGCGGGCCTGTGCAGCACCTTCAGGCTGCACAAAGTGCTGAAGTATAACACAATTGCCCTGAACGCTTTGCACGCGGATTGTCCCCTTCGAGCCGGTGTCCTGATTGAGCCAAGCCCTCTCCTGCCCCACGGATGGAGTGCCCGTCGACAGCAACGCGTTTGAGGTGTCGTTCAACACCTCAAAGTCAGCGGGGCTCAACCCCATTTCCGCGATGATTCGGGAAAGTGGTTTAGCCTGTGCTATTCCACCCACCCCTAGAAAAAGTGCAGCAACCAGCGCTGTGTAAACAAAGGCTTTCATCAAAGGGCCTCGCCGATTTGAATGACTTTCACGTCCATAGATATACCTCTATGCGTGTGCGGCCAAGCCCCACTTGGCCACCTTCAAATTATCCCGAACAAACCTTTCGCAAGGCGGGCGCTAGGTCCGCCCGTGAGATCGCCTCATATTGTGCCCAGACGAAGCAGAGGCATTTGATGACACATCCTAAATATTATGCACCGACAGGCGGACATCCGGGGCAAGAGCAACTGTTGACCGACCGTGCCATGTTCACCGATGCCTATGCGGTAATCCCCAAGGGCACGATGCGCGACATCGTCACCAGCTTTCTGCCTTTCTGGGAGAATACACGTCTTTGGGTCTTATCCCGGCCTTTGAGTGGTTTTGCCGAGACATTCTCGCAATACATAATGGAGGTGCAGCCCGGTGGTGGCAGCGATACGCCCGAAACCGATCCAAATGCGCAAGGGGTAATCTTCGTGGTCGAGGGCAGCGTCACGCTGACCCTAAACGAAGCGGATCATGTTCTTGAGATCGGTGGATATGCCTATATCCCCCCGGGCAGCGACTGGACGCTGCACAACCATGGCGATTCAGTTGCCCGGTTCCATTGGGTGCGCAAGGCTTATGATGCAGTGCCCGGCCTGCCCGCCCCTGACCCGATCATCACCAATGAACGCGACGTGGTACCCAACGAAATGCCCGGCACCGAAGGCCGCTGGTCTACCACCCGCTTCACCGATCCGCAGGACCTGCGTCACGACATGCATGTCAACATCGTCAATTTCGAACCTGGTGGCGTGATTCCCTTTGCCGAAACCCATGTGATGGAACACGGCCTTTATGTGCTTGAGGGCAAGGCCGTTTACCGGCTCAATCAGGATTGGGTCGAGGTCGAGGCCGGTGACTACATGTGGCTGCGCGCTTTCTGCCCGCAGGCCTGTTACGCAGGCGGACCGGGACGGTTTCGCTATCTGTTGTACAAGGATGTGAATAGGCACATGCCGTTGTCTGTACCGTCTAGGTAGCTGACGATCGGGGCTTTACCGGGTCAAGTTCTGGTAAAGGGGTTCACAGAATCGCTGGAATCTGATGAAATCAAATGAGTTTTCAGCACTGGAGATTGTTCGATGTTACTGCGCGGTACGATGATTGCACTGGTTGCCACCCTTGGCCTTTCGGCGTTCAACGCCGCCCCGGTCGCAGCCAAGGAAGAAACCAAATCCGTTTTCGTCATGAGCCGCACATGGGCGGTGACGCAGGTCTCGGACGCGCCTGTGGTTTATCGGGCGACGCGGGATAATAACAATCTGAACCCCTTTGGCCCGCCGCCACGTCTTCGCACCATCCAGGCAATGGCCGCGATACAGAAGGCGACTGGCTGCAAGGCGATCTATTCCAGCATGTATCAGAACATTTCGGGCCAGTTCTTTTCGCAGGTCAGCTGCAACTGAAATTGGTACAATACTTTGATTGAGATCGCCTGATCTGCCTGCCATAGCTTGCGCATGAAACTCGCGATCAACGGATTCGGCCGTATCGGCCGCACCATTCTGCGTCAGGTCTTAAGCCTGCCGCAGCATTCGGATGTAGAACTAGTGCTGATCAACGATATCGCACCGCTGGAAACATGCGCATACCTGTTCAAATATGACAGCACGTTTGGCCCCTATCAGGGTTCGGTCACGACCGAAGGTGAAGCACTGAATATCGATGGCCGCGTTATCCTGATGTCTCACAGCGCCGATTTGGCACAGGTCGATCTGTCCGGCGTCGATGTCATGCTCGATTGCACCGGCATCGCGCGAACATCCGACGTGGCCAGCCGGGGCTTGACTGCTGGGGCGGATAAAGTGTTGATTTCCGGTCCGTCACCCGCTGCCGAAGTCACACTGGTGCTGGGGGCAAACGAAGATCAATTGGGCAGCGCACGGATCGTTTCAAATGCATCCTGCACCACCAATGGTCTGGCACCGCTCGTCAAGCTGATTGATGAAATCGGCGGGCTTGTGTCCGGGCACATGACCACCATCCACTGCTATACAAACAGCCAGCCGATGGTCGATGCGCCACGCGGGGATTTGGCCCGATCGCGCGCCGGGGCATTGTCGATGGTGCCCACGACCTCGAGCGCGACGCATTTGATTGATATCGTCTTGCCAGACCTGGCCGGTCGTGTGTCGGGGGCCGCGGTGCGTGTTCCGACGGCCAGCGTATCTGCCGTTGATCTTGTCGCCACGCTTGAACGTGGCATGAGCGCTGAGCAGTTCGACCAAGCCTTTCGCGACGCGGTCGCAGCTTCTGCCGTGCTGGGATGGACCGATCTGCCCTTGGTGTCATCTGATTTGCGGTCCCGCCCTGAGTCACTGGTGGTGGCGGGGCCCGAGACGCGCATGATTGGAGAGAGGCAGATCAGGGTCTTTGGCTGGTACGACAATGAATGGGGGTTTTCAGCCCGCATGCTGGATGTCGCGCGCCTGATGGCAAACGCCGGGTAATCCGCAGCGCTGAAGCACGCTGCGGATTACTTCAAGACTTCAATCGTGAGGTAGGCTACCCGCCCCGTGCCCGGCCATTCCACCAGAAACCTCTTCGGTTGATTCTTCGGCCAGTTCTTCTGGCAGGACCAGGTTCAGCACGATGGCGATCAGTGCTGCGGGCAGCAGGCCGCTGGTCATCAGAATACGCAAAGTATCCGGCAGGTGCTGAACTGCGCCAGGCTCTAGCTGCAACCCCAGACCGATCGACAGTGAAATCGCAAAGATCACCATGTTGCGGCGGTTCCAATCCACGTCGGACAGCATTGAGATACCAGCTGCGACCACCATACCGAACATAACGATCACACCACCGCCCAGCACTTCGATGGGTACGGTGCGGATAATCGCACCGACCTTTGGCACGAGGCCGCACAGGATCAGGAAGATGGCACCACAGGTCACCACATGGCGGCTCATGACGCCCGTCATCGCAATCAAGCCGACATTCTGGCTGAACGACGTGTTGGGAAAACCGCCGAACATACCGGCAACGGCGGTACCGAAACCATCTGCATAGGTGGCACCAGCGATTTCCTTGTCGGTTGCTTCGCGACCCGCACCCCCCTTGGTGATACCCGATACGTCACCGACGGTCTCGATGGCCGAGACGAAAGACATCAGACAGAACCCGATCACAGCAGCCAGCGAGAACTCAAACCCATATTTGAACGGCACGGGCAGAGCAAAGGCTGAGGCGCGTGACCAGCTTGTGCCAATGGCCTCGAACGTCACCATGCCAACCATCAGAGCATAGACGTAGCCGATGGCCAATCCGACCAGTACGGCAGACACCGACAGCATGCCGCGCGCAAAGAACTTGAGGCCAAGTGTCACAACAACCACAACCAAAGCTGCCGACCAGTTGAGCAGCGATCCGTATTCCGGGGTGCCGATCGCAGGCACACCCCCGGCTGCATATTGGATGCCCACCTTGACCAGCGCCAGACCGATCATTGTGACAACCAATCCAGTGACCAGCGGCGGCAGCGCAAACCGTATCTTGCCGATGAAGAGACCAAGAAAGGCGTGAAACAGGCCGCCAACCAGGACGCCGCAAAACAGCGCCCCTAAGGCATCCACGCCTTTTCCGGCGACCAGAGGGATCATGATGGGCAAAAACGCAAAACTCGTTCCCTGCACAATCGGCAACGCAGCCCCAACCGGGCCCAGTGTGACGGTTTGCAGCAAGGTCGCCAGCCCCGCGAACAGCATCGACATCTGGATCAAATAAAGCAGTTCGGGAAAATCCGGGGAGTTCGACCCAAATCCAAACCCGGCAGCGCCCGCCACGATGATGGCCGGTGTTACGTTCGAGACGAACATCGCCAGAACGTGCTGAATGCCCAGCGGTATCGCCTTGTGCAAAGCAGGGGTGTAGTTCGGGTCCCGAAGCTGTTCGGGCGTCCCTATCGAAGTTTCAGCCATGATCTCATTGTCCTCCCTAAGATCCAATGGGGTTCTTACCGCTTCTCTGGCGGTTTTGGTTCTGGTTTCAGCGATCGACCACCTCGTACGGTGAGCTGAACCAGTGTTCCTCCAAATTCGGGCCGTCTCCGATCCGATCAACCACGGCGAACAGGCCGGGCGCATGCAACGGTGTCAGAACCCCGTGCCATGTTCCTCGGTGATAGTTCACCGCCTGTCCGGGCTGTGTAATGAACGCCCGAGGCTGCCCCGGTTGCCCTCCCTCATCCGGGGCGACGATCACCAGAAAGGGCTGATGGGTCATCGGAATGAACGCCTGGCTGCCATCGGGATGACGCTCAACCATCTCCAGCTGATAAGGCAGTTCGCGGGGGTTGGCGTTAAACAGGCTGATACCCGCACGGGCGTCACCGAAATCCAGCCTCGCCCGATCATGATACCGCCCGCACTGGCCCTGATTGATGATCTTGTCGGGCTCACCTGAGATATCGATCAGATCACCAAACGGCGCGAAAGCCTCAGCCGAGATCAGTTCAGCGACAATCCGAGTCATGAGGGCAGCACATCGCGCAAGCGGAACTCGGCAATCCGCTCGACCTGTCGGCAGGCCTCGGCGAACTCGGTTTCGCGATCCTGTTCGGTGCGCCGTTCGAATGCGCTTAGGATCGAGGCTTTGTTGTGGTCCCGCACGGCAATGATGAACGGGAAGCCGAATTTGTCGGTATAACGCTGGTTCAATTCGTTGAAGGTAGACCGTTCTTCATCCGTCAGCGCATCAAGCCCTGCCGAGGCTTGCTCGGACGTGCTTTCCTGTGTCAGCCGCTTGGCCTGCGCCAGTTTACCCGCCAGATCAGGGTGCGCTGTCAAAACACCCAGTCGTTCCTCATCCGAGGCGGACCGGAATATCCGTGATAGAGCATTGTGCAATCCACCCGCAGTGTCATGCGCCGCGCCCAATTCCAGTTCATAGGCACGCTCGGCGATCCACGCCGAGTGCTCGAAGATACCACCATATGCAGAAACAAATTCATCGCGGCCCATCTGCGAGGGTTGTGGACGCTCAGCCGCCGGGTGCTTTTCGGCCCAATGCTCCGCAATCTGCAAACGCGTTGCGAACCACACATCCGAGAACCCGCGCGCGTAATCCAGAAACCGTTTCAGCGCCATAACCCGCCCCGGACGCCCGATCAGGCGGCAGTGCAGGCCGATCGACAGCATCTTGGATGCGCCAGCTTCGCCTTCCGCATAAAGCGCGTCGAAACTGTCTTTCAGATATGAATAGAACTGATCCCCGGCGTTGAACCCCTGTGGCGTCGCAAAGCGCATGTCGTTGCAATCCAGCGTGTAGGGAACAATCAACTGATCCCGACCACCGGTTTGCATCCAGTAGGGTAGATCGTCTGCATAGGTATCGGCAACATAAGCAAAGCCACCTTCCTCGGCGACCAGACGCACGGTGTTGTCCGAACAGCGCCCAGTGTACCAGCCGCGCGGGCGATCCCCTACGACTTCGGCATGCAGACGGATCGCTTCGGCGATCTGGGCCCGTTCTTCTGCCTCAGGCATATCCTTGTGCTCGACCCATTTCAGGCCATGGCTGGCAATCTCCCACCCTGCCGATTTCATCGCCGCAACCTGATCTGGCGAACGCGCTAACGCGGTAGCCACACCATAAACGGTGATCGGTAGGTCTTTCATCAAGCGATGCAGGCGCCAGAACCCCGACCGCGAGCCGTATTCATAGATCGATTCCATGTTCCAATGACGCTGGCCCGGCCACTGCGCCGCCCCAACGATCTCGGACAAGAAGGCCTCGGACGCAGCGTCCCCGTGCAGAACACAGTTTTCTCCACCTTCTTCGTAGTTCAACACAATCTGCACAGCCAGTTTCGCCCCGCCAGGCCATGCGGCGTCAGGTGGGTTGGCTCCGTATCCGATCATATCGCGGGGGTAACGAGGCGGCTGCATAGGGTCTTCCAGTCCGATTAGGTGTTTTGACAGCTTTACCGCAGAAACGGTCTATTGATTATCAAATCAATCCGAACACTGTTTCCACTTCTTTCGGCATTTCAACCATTTTGCGGTTTGGCCCAGACTGTGGCACACCAAAAGAAACACATAGGAGAGACCCTTGGCTGGCTATCTGACAACCCACGTTCTCGACACGGCGCGCGGCTGCCCCGCTGAGGGGTTGAAAATCGCGCTCTACAAAGTGTCAGGGAACTCGCACCGTAAACTGGTCGAGATGGAAACCAACGCGGATGGCCGAACCAATAGCCCGATCTTACCGCAGGACGACTTTAAAACCGGCACTTATGAGCTGATATTCTTCGCCGGAGATTACCTGCGCGCGACGGGTCAGGATGGCGATGATCCTCTGTTTCTGGATCAGGTGCCGATCCGCTTTGGCATGTCCGATGCGGACGCGCACTACCACGTTCCGCTGCTGTTGTCCCCCTACGGCTACTCGACCTACCGGGGCAGCTAGCCCTAGACTTCGGCGCTTCGAACCACTTTGCCGATCCGGTCAATCATGAAATCCATAAACAGCCGCGCCTTCGGGTCCTGATGGCGGCGATGCGTATACAGGCAGGCCATTTGCACGGGAACCGGAGGCGTCTTCATCGCCACCGGGATCAGCCTCCCCGCCTTCAAGTGCTCTGACACCTCAAAAACGGGTTTCATGGCAATACCTTGCCCGGACAGCGCCCAATCGGTCAAAACATCACCATCGTCACATTCATACCTGCCCGAGACAGCAAATCGTTTCGGGCCATCGGGTGTTTCCAGCATCCACTGAAACTCTGCCGCGCCGGGGAAGCGCAGGTTCAAGCATTCATGCTTGCCTGAAATCAGATCGGATCCAGCTTCTGGCATCCCACATCGGCGCACGTAATCAGGGGCTGCACATAGCACACGCTGGCAATCCGCAATCTTGCGAATGCGCAATGTACTGTCTTCGGGCTGACCGATGAAAAAAGCCAGATCCAAGCCTTCAGTGGTCAGATCAACCGAGCGGTCTGTCAGTCTTAGACGCACATCAATCTCAGGGTATTCTGACAGAAAATCAGGCACATGAGGCGCCAATAACCGGCGCCCGACGCCCAAGGGCGCAGCAACAAACAGAGACCCGCGGGGGGCTTCGGTCAGATGCGTGACCTGGGCCTCTGCCTCATCAACTGCATCCAGAACCGCAACCGCGCCGGGGTAGAACGCCCGTCCCTGTTCCGTTGGTGTCAGGTTCCGGGTTGTGCGCTGAAACAGGCGTACTCCCAGATGATCCTCCAACTGCGAAATTCGCGCCGACGTCACCGCAGGTGAAATTCTCATATCCCGCCCGGCGGCTGACATGCTGCCCAAGTCATAGACCCGGACAAAGGTTCGAATGTTGTCGAGATAGGACATCTTATCGTTTTTTTTGATACAGTTTGACAATATACGGGAATACCGAAGAAAAGCCCGTTTGCCTAGTGTGGCGCAACGCAATCGGAGACATAAGCATGTACGAATTCGCCGTGTTCTGGGATTGGATTGGTTTTGGCGTGCGCTGGTTGCACGTTATCACCGCGATTGCCTGGATCGGATCATCCTTCTACTTCATCGCGCTGGATCTTGGTTTGAACCGCGATATCCCCGGACCGGCGGACGGCGAGGAATGGCAAGTCCATGGCGGAGGATTCTATCACATCCAGAAATATCTCGTCGCTCCGGAGCGTATGCCCGACCACCTGACCTGGTTTAAATGGGAAAGCTACGCCACATGGCTCAGCGGTGCCGCGCTACTGATGATCGTCTACTGGGTAGGCGGAGAGCTCTATCTGATCGATGCCCAAAAGGCGGATCTGGCGCTATGGCAAGGCATATTGATCTCGGCTGCCTCGCTGACTGTCGGTTGGCTGGTCTACGATTTTCTTTGCAAGTCGGGATTGGGCGAGCGTCCGACATTGCTGATGGTTCTTCTGTTCGTGCTGCTGGTGATTATGGGCTGGGGTTATAACCAGATATTCACCGGTCGCGCGATGATGCTGCATCTGGGGGCCTTCACGGCCACAATCATGACCGCAAATGTGTTTTTCATCATCATGCCAAACCAGCGCATTGTGGTGGACGATCTAAAGAACGGGCGCACACCTGATCCGAAATACGGCAAGATCGCCAAGCTGCGTTCGACCCACAACAACTATCTGACATTGCCGGTCGTGTTTCTGATGTTGTCGAACCACTATCCGCTGGCTTTTGCGACCGAGTACAATTGGATCATCGCCGCGCTGGTCTTCCTGATGGGTGTCACGATCCGGCACTATTTCAACACCCGCCATGCGCGCGCTGGAAACCCAACCTGGACCTGGTTGGTAACGGCTTTGCTGTTCATGACCATCATGTGGTTGTCGACCGCTTCGATGAACGACCCGTTGGAAGAGGCCGAAGCACGGCAACTAACTCCCTACGAACAGAAATTTGCATCAGCGGATGGCTTTGAAGAAGCACAGGACATAGTTCTGGGTCGCTGTTCTATGTGCCACGCGCGCGAGCCTGTCTGGGAAGGCATCCTGTGGGCACCCAAAGGTGTCCTGCTGGAAACAAAAGCTGACATTGCTCAGAACGCGCAGCAGATTTATCTGCAATCCGGCGTCACACATGCCATGCCTCCCGCGAACGTGACCTATATGGAACCTGAAGACCGGGATGCGATTGTTCGCTGGTTCCGAAATGCCGGTCTGTAGCGGATTGGCACACGAGTTTGCCAATAAAAACACCTGAACTTTGTTTAGTTCTTCCCCTAAGCGCCGTCAGATGCTCTAAATGAATTCAACACGCCGCATTCGTTTTGTTTCGCGGCCATAGCGATTTCGACTTGGGGCAGTTGGAGCCAGACAATGACAGGGAGCAGACCGCGCAGCGATCTGAGAGGCTGGCTTTTTGGTGCGTTTGTGGCCTTGTCCCCCAATCTTGCTACCGCGCTAGAAACGACCCTATCCGCCCCTGGTGCATCTGAAGATCTGGTCGACCGCTTGGAAGAGACTTCATCCATCTTCACCTCGGAATCGCGTGGTCTTGATACGTCACTGGAAATACTGTCGGCAGCTTTGTCCGACTACCGCACCATCGTTCAGATCATGTACGACGAAGGCTATTTCAGCCCCGTCGTCAGCATCAAGCTTGACGGGCAGGAAGCCGCCAAAATCAATTCGCTGAACGTTCCAGCCCAATTCAAACGGGCGACTATCCTTGTCACACCAGGGCGGAAGTTCAAGTTCGGAACGGCTGTCGTGCAACCGCTGGCACCGGGCACGGAACTGCCCGAAGAGTTCGCCACGGGTAAGACCGCGACCACCGGAGCGATCCAACAGGCGGCTTCGGCCGGGGTGCAGGGCTGGCGCGATACAGGCCATGCCAAGGCGGAAGTGGAAGATCAGAAAGTAATAGCGCGCCATGCGCAGGCACGGCTGGACGCGACAATTGATCTGGCTCCGGGGCCAAGGTTGCGGTTCGGCAAAATGATCATTCAGGGCGATACAAATGTCCGCCATCGATCGATCGAGAAAGTCGCAGGCTTCCCGTCGGGTGAGGTTTATTCGCCTGAACAGGTCCAAAAGGTTGGCACCCGCCTGCGGCGCACCGGCACATTCGCTACGGTTTCGCTCAAGGAACATGAAGAACCCAACCCGGATGGCACGCTTGATTTCGACGCGACGTTTGAAGACCTGCCACCGCGCCGCCTGACCTTTGGGGCCGAGATTGCCTCGCGCGACGGGGTTGATCTTACAGCTACGTGGACCCATCGAAACGTTTTCCGGCGAGCCGAAAGGCTGCGGTTCGAGGCGGCAATCCGCAATATCGGCGGTGCCGAGGATATCGATGGACGCATTGGTCTGCGGCTGGATCAACCTGATCGTCTGGGCCCTGACGACAATACATTCTGGAGCGCGCTGTTGGAGCGGCGCAATACCGAAAACTACAACGTCACCGTCGCCTCGCTTGCCTATGGTGCACGCCGCACATTCTCTGACCGCCTCTACGCCGAAGCCTCGGCAGGTTTCCAATGGTCGGACGCAGATGACGCCTATGGCGATGGGCGCAAGTTTCGATACTTCATTCTTCCGTTCCGGTCAGAATGGGATGAACGCGACAGCAAGGTCAGCGCGACGCGCGGTTATTATCTAGACTCGCAAGTCATGCCCTTTGTCGGTTTCTCCGGGTCGGATACCGGCCTGAGAATGTTCTTTGACGGTCGCGCCTATAACGATCTGGGCACCGCCGGTCGGCTGGTGTTGGCAGGCCGGGTGCAGTTGGGATCGGTCCTCGGACCTCCGGCAGATGGTGTGACTCCAGATTTCCTGTTCTTCTCGGGTGGTGCCGGTACAGTACGGGGTCAGCCATTTGAAAGCCTAGGTATCCCCGTCGGGGATGGTGTCGCCGGTGGCAAATCCTTTCTGGGGCTCTCAGCCGAGGTCCGAGGCAAAGTCACTGACGCAATCTCGTTGGTTGGGTTTTATGACTACGGTGTGGTCGACACGTCCTCATTCATCGGCAGCGGCGCGGAAGAGCATTCTGGCGCGGGCCTTGGAATCCGTTATGATCTGGGCGGCTTCGGGCCCTTGCGCTTTGACCTTGCGGTGCCGGTTCAGGGCGATACGGGTGACGGGCTGCAATTCTACCTCGGGATCGGGCAGGCCTTTTGATGCGTCGCGTTGTATATCCCTTGTTGCTAAGTTCAGCAGCGATCACCGTTCCCATCGCGGCGACCGCTCAGGACGAGGGCGGCAGCATGATCGAGCAGTTTCTGCAAGATACCCTGTCCGGTGATGATCAGAATGTGCGGGTGATCGGCCTTGAAGGTGCCTTAAGTTCGCGTGCGACGATTCAGGAAATCACAGTCGCCGATGACGACGGCGTCTGGCTCACCATTAAAAACGCTGAATTGGACTGGAACCGATTGGCACTGCTGCGCGGTCGGTTCTCGGTCAACACACTATCGGCGCAGGAAATCGATATCGCCCGCGCACCCGGTACAACAACAAAGGACGCACCGCCCCCTTCAGCCGAAACCCAACCCTTCCAACTACCTGAGCTTCCGGTTTCGATCGAAATCGGAGAGCTGCGCGTCGATGACCTGTCTTTAGGTGAGCCGCTGATCGGCATCGCTGCCGAGCTTGCCGTGAACGGCAACCTATCGCTGGCTGATGGAACACTGGATACTACGCTGGATATCGACCGACTGGACCGCGCCGGGGACACGATTGATCTGAAAGCAGGCTTTCAGAACGACAGCCGCCAGATCGATCTGGACTTGACCGTAGCCGAAGCCTCAGGCGGTCTGATCGCAACGGCCCTGTCCATCCCCGATGCCCCGCCGCTCGAGCTGACTGCAAAAGGCTCGGGGCCGATAACGGATTTTAATGCTGATATCGGTCTAAGCAGCGATCAGCAGCTTCGCGTGTCCGGTCAGGTACGACTGCGCACAGCCGAAGAGAGTGACAACGCCTCCGATGGAATCGCGTTTACTGCCGATGTCGGAGGCGACCTGACGCCGTTTCTGGCCGAAGAGATGGACACGTTCTTCGGTACCGACACACGGCTGTTCGTAGATGGGCGCACCCATTCTGACGGGGCGCTGGATGTATCGGATATCGAGATTACCTCGGAAGCACTGGACCTCAAAAGCGAACTCAGCCTTGCTTCGGGCGGTGTTTTGAAACTGGTCGCCCTGCAAGGTCGTATCACGCCGCCGGAAGGTGACAAGGTCGTCCTGCCCGTTAGCGGCGGCGATACGTCAATCGGCGCGGCGCAGATTTCGGCCTTGTACAATACCGAGAATGGCAATCTCTGGGACCTGAGCCTGACGACCAACAAGATTGAAACCCCCAACCTGAACCTCGATCATGCACGGATCAGCGGGCAAGGCACGCTAGATCAATCCAGCGGGCTGTCGGTCGATGGCGATCTGCAGGCTGTGCTCGATGGCATTGATCTGACAGATGTCGCACTGAATGCCGCCGTCGGAAATCAGATCACACTGGATGGACAGTTCGAGTACGGCAGCGACCAGACATTGCAATTGTCCGGGGTCGAACTGGTCGGCAGCGACTATACCCTAGACGCTGATGCGTTGATCAGCGGGCTTGCGACCGGGTTGCAGGTTGATGGCACGGCACTGCTGCAGGCGACCGACCTGTCGCGGTTCTCGGACCTGGCACAGCTTCAGCTTGGTGGCGAGGCTTCGGTCCAGGTGGCTGGAAAGGGCTCGCCACTGGAACGCAGCTTTGACGGCAAGGTCACGGTGAATGGGCGTGATCTGGTGACCGGGCGTGACGATATTGATCCAATGATCACGGGTGAAACCGAAATCGTTCTGGATGCCAAACGCGACACCGACGGGGTAACAATTCGCGATTTCACCGTGAATGGCGACGCTCTGACAGCGCAGGCCAGCGGCACGGTCACGACGCCAAATGGCAATCTGACAATTGACGGTCAGGCCAGCGTGAACGCCCCAAATCTGGCGGTGTTCTCAGGCATCGCACAGCGTGATCTGGCGGGCGCATTACAGGCCCGGCTGGATGGCAAAGGCACCGTACAGACGTTGGAATTCGACGGCCAAGCCAGCGTGATCGGAACAAATATCGAAACCGGGATGAGCGAGTTCGACCCGCTGTTGAAAGGCCGGACATCAATCAATCTGGACGGTGCGCATTCGGGCAACCAAATCGTTATTCGAAACGCCACGGTCAAAAGTGCTGCTATTACTGCTGAGGTAGGCGCAACCATCGATGACCCCACCGGAAACATCGCGGTGGATGGAAGCGCCAAGCTGAACGCCCCCGACCTGTCTTTGTTCTCCGGCCTCGCCGGGCTTGATCTGGCCGGGTCGATTGATGCCGACGTCACCGGTCGGGCCGCGCAAAGCAGCAAGGCCTTTGATATCAAAGGCAACCTGAGCGCAGACGACCTTGCCACGGGTATCCAAGCCGTAGATGCGTTGGTACAGGGACGAACCACACTGAACGTGGATGCCGCCAACGATGATCAGGGGCTGAACATCCGCACTTTCAGTCTGAACGGAACCGCGCTGACCGCAGATGCATCGGGCCGATTGGATCGGGAGGCCGGTGGCCTCGATTTCTCGGCCATGCTGGACGACATCGGCCGTCTATCTTCGACATTGTCCGGGCCGCTCACGCTGGATGGCAACGTCGCCCCGACAGGGTCCGGTTTGGAAGGCAATGCGCGCCTGCAGGGACCTGATAGCTCGTACGCCAATTTAACCGGAACCGTAGAAACTGGTGGCACCGCGGATCTAAATTTTGACGCCCGCCTGAATCGGGTCGAACGTTTTGTGCCCGATTTCCCCGGAACCGTCGCCGCCAGTGGTACCGCCCGCCGCGACGCCGGGATGTGGACCATCGACGCAAAGGCTAATGGCCCCGCCGATATCAATACAACGGTTGCCGGGACCTTTAACGAAACCAGCGGCGAAGCGGACCTGAAGATGCAGGGCGGTGTCAACATCGGTATCGCCAATGCATTTATCTCCCCCAACAATCTGGCCGGTACTGCCCGGTTCGATCTGGCCCTGAAAGGGGCACCTGCGCTGGATGCGCTTAGCGGAACGATTTCAACATCCGGCGCGTCGATGGCCTTGCCCGATGTGGGACAGACAATCACTGGCATCGGGGGTTCCGTAAACATCGCGCAAAGCCGCGCCACGATTGCACTGCAGGGTGGGTTACGAGCGGGCGGAGGGTTTACCGTCAACGGCCCGATTGATCTGAAGCCACCCTTCAACGCCCAGATAACCACAGCGCTCAACAATCTCGTGCTGACAGACAAGCTGCTCTATGAGACCACATTGAACGGTCAGATCGCCCTGACGGGGGCATTGGCCGGTAACAGTTCGCTGGCCGGGCAGATAAACTTTGGCGAAACCAACATCAATCTTGCAGCCGCCGCAGGAGCAGTCGGCGCAGCACCAATTCCGACGATCCAACACCTAAACGAAAGCCGTGCCGGTTTCGTAACGCGAGAACGCGCCAATCTGGTGGAAACCGAGGATGAGACTAAAAGCAACTCGCGCATGTCGCTCGACATCGGATTGCTTGCACCCAAGGCAGTTTTTGTCCGAGGACGCGGCGTGAACGCGGAACTGGGCGGTCGCATACAGATTGGTGGAACTACAACTTCTGTTGTGCCGTCAGGCCAGATTGAGCTTATCCGCGGTAATATCGATATCCTTGGTCGCCGCCTTGCGCTGACTAAGGGTGTGGTCACCCTGCAGGGTGACCTGACGCCATATATCGAGTTTGAATCGTCCTCCAGCACCTCGGACGGCACCGCAACGATCGAGATCGCCGGGCCGCTGGACTCACCCGAGGTCGACGTATTCTCAGATCCTGAACGCCCGACCGAGGAAGCGCTAGCAATGCTCTTGTTCGGCAACCGGTTCTCAGAACTGTCACCGTTTGTCATTGCGCAGATGGCGGCCTCATTGGCCCAACTCAGCGGCGCCGGCGGGGATACTACCAAAGGGGTGCGCGAGGCCACGGGCCTGGACACTATCGACCTTGGCGCGACTGAGGGCGGTGGGGGCAGCCTTGGTGCGGGCGCATATCTAAGCGACAATCTCTACACCGATTTCACCGTCAATACCGAAGGTGACACCGAGGTGAACTTGAACCTCGACGTCACCGACAGCTTCACGGTTCGCGGCACGGTGGATGGCCGGGGTGAGACGGGCTTGGGTATCTTTTTCGAACGCGACTACTGAAAAATAAGGCGACCCCAAAGGGCCGCCTTTTTTTCAGTTGATTGAAGACTATTCCGCCGCGACGGCGTCTGCGATCTTTTCGACGCGAATTGCCGAGAACTTGAACTCGGGGATCTTGCCATAAGGATCGATGGCCGAGTTGGTCAGGATATTCGCCGCCGCCTCGACATAGGCGAACGGGATGAACACCATATCTTCGGCAATCGCCCGGTCGGCCCGCACCATGATTTCAATCGAACCGCGGCGAGTAGTCAGACGAATCATATCGCCCGGCTCAATCCCCATCAGTTTCAATGTACGCGGGTTCATCGAGCAGTTCGCTTCTGGTTCCACGGCATCCAGAACGTTGGACCGGCGCGTCATCGACCCCGTATGCCAATGCTCCAGCTGGCGCCCAGTGGTGGCGATCATCGGATATTCATCATCCGGGGCCTCATCCGGTGGGATGACACTGGCTGGCGTGAACCGGGCGCGACCATCCGCACGTGGGAAACCATCGCCGAACACAATCGCCTGACCTGGGTCTGTCTCGGACAGTGACGGGTAAGTGATCGTCTCCGTCTCAAGCCGTTCCCACGTGATGTTGTCGAGCGAATTCATCGTCAGCTTCATCTCAGCAAAGACCTGAGAAACATCGGAATAATCCCAGTTCAAACCGATCCGCTGCGCCAGCTCAACGGTGATCTTCCAATCCTCGCGCGCCTCACCCGGAGGGGTCACGGCGGGCCGCACCCGCTGTACCTGACGGTTGGTGTTCGACACGGTGCCGTTCTTCTCATAGAGCGCTGAGGCGGGCAGAATGATGTCGGCATAGTTCGCCGTTTCGGTCAGGAAGATATCCTGCACGATCATCAGTTCCAGCTTGGCCAGTGCGTCGCGCGCGTGATTCACATCGGGGTCGGACATGGCGGGGTTTTCCCCCTGGATGTACATACCCTTGATGTTGCCCGCATAAGCCTGATCGATGATCTCGGTGACGGTCAGCCCCTTCTCGTTCGAGAAGTCGCGGTCGTCATTCCAGACGTTGGTGAACTTGGCCCGAATGCCGTCGTCGGTAACGGACTGATAGTCCGGCAGGAACATCGGGATCAGGCCCGCGTCTGAGGCACCTTGCACGTTGTTCTGACCGCGCAACGGGTGAAGACCCGCACCGGGTTTACCAACATTGCCGGTCATCAGAGCCAACGAGATCAGGCAGCGCGAGTTGTCGGTGCCGTGGATGTGCTGGCTGACACCCATACCCCAGAAAATCAGACCGGCCTTGGCTTGTGCAAAGGTGCGCGCCACTCGGCGCAGCTGATCCGGTTCGATGCCGCAGATCGGCGACATAGCCTCAGGCGTGAACTGGCGCAGGTGTTCTTTCTCGGCTTCCCAGTTCTCGGTCCAGCGGTGGATGTACTGGCTGTCATAGAGCTCTTCTTCCACGATCACGTTCATGATCGCGTTCAGCATCGAAACATCCGCACCGGGACGGAATTGAAGCATCTCATCAGCAAACTTACGCATCCCAACGCCGCGCGGGTCCATAACTATCAGCTTGCCACCACGTTTGGTGAACTGCTTGAAGTAGGTCGCAGCGACAGGGTGGTTTTCAATCGGGTTGGCCCCGATGATGATCGCCACATCCGCGTTTTCGATCTCGTTGAAGGTCGCCGTCACAGCACCCGAGCCCACATTCTCAATCAGGGCCGCAACAGATGACGCGTGGCACAGACGGGTGCAGTGGTCGACGTTGTTGTGGCGGAAGCCCTGACGGATGAACTTCTGGAACAGATAGGCTTCTTCGTTGGTGCACTTGGCCGAGCCGAAGCCCGCAACGCTGCGCGGGTCTTTGTCGCGCAAGTCTATCAGCTTGGTCGCGGCCAAATCCATCGCCTCTTCCCACGTTGCTTCACGGAAATGGGTATCCAGGTTGCCGGGATCGACGTTCAATCCCTTGGCTGGAGCATCCTCGCGACGGATCAGCGGCTTGGTCAGGCGATGCGGATGGTGAATGTAGTCAAAGCCAAAGCGGCCTTTGACGCACAGACGACCTTCGTTTGCAGGGCCGTTGATGCCCTCGACATACTTCACCTTACCGTCTTTGACCTTGAGCGAAACCTTACAGCCCACGCCGCAGAACGGGCAGACGCTTTCCGTTTCCGAGTCGTAGTCCTTGCTGTCGCCTCGCTGCTGGTCATCCAGTACGGTTGCTGGCATCAAAGCACCGGTCGGGCAGGCCTGCACGCATTCACCACAAGCCACACAGGTCGAAGCACCCATCGGGTCGTTCTGGTCGAACACCACCTGCGCTGTGTGGCCACGACCGGCCATACCAATCACGTCGTTGACCTGCACGTCGCGGCAGGCCCGGACGCAGAGGTTGCAGTTGATGCAGGCGTCCAGATTGACGCGCATCGCAACGTGGCTGTCATCCAACAGCGGGATTTTCTCGGCCTCTTTCGCCGGGAAACGGCTGTCGCTGACATGGTTCAGCTTGGCCATATCCCAGAAGTGGCTGGAGGTGTCGTGCGCTTCCTCAGGCTGATCCGCGACCAACAGCTCCATGACCATCGCGCGCGATTTCTCGGCCCGGTCGCTGTCGGTCTTAACCACCATGCCGTCGGCTGCCGGACGGATGCACGAGGCGACCAGCGTGCGCTCGCCTTCTACCTCGACCATGCAGGCACGGCAATTGCCGTCGGGTTTGTAACCGGGTTGCGGCTTGTGACACAGGTGAGGGATAGTGAACCCCTGCCCCTTTGCGGCTTCCCAGATGGTCCAGCCCTCGGGCACGGTGACATCTTCGCCATTCAGGTTGAAGGTGACGGTCTTGTTTGGGCTTGCATCAAGCATGGCTGTCTCCCTCAGATTTCGTCAGCGAAATGTTTCATGACCAGGCGGATCGGGTTCGGGGCCGCCTGCCCCAGACCGCAGATCGAGGCATCGCCCATGACCTGACACAGGTCTTCCAGCAGTTCCTGATCCCATTTGTCGGCTTGCATCAGCTTGACCGCCTTTTCGCAGCCTGCACGGCAGGGCGTGCACTGGCCGCAGCTTTCGTCTTCGAAGAAGCGCAGCATGTTCAGTGCCGCATTGCGTGCGGTGTCCTGATCGGACAGAACCACAACCGCAGCGGACCCGATGAAGGTGCCATGCGGTTGCAACGTGTCGAAATCCAGTGGGATGTCATCCATCGATGCAGGCAACAGACCCGAGGATGGACCACCCGGCTGATAAGCCTTGAAGGTCTGGCCCCCGGCCATGCCTCCGGCAGCCTCGATCACGTCCAGAATGGTCGAGCCAGCGGGCAGAAGGTAAACGCCCGGCTTTGCGACACGACCCGAGACCGAATAGCTACGCAAACCCTTGCGACCGTTCTTTTCGGTGCTGTTAAGGCATTCAGGCCCTTCACGGCAAACTTTGGTCACCCAATAGAGCGTCTCGACATTGTGCACCAAGGTCGGACGGTCAAAGACCCCAACCTGCGCCACGAACGGAGGACGATGACGCGGCAGTCCTTTTTTGCCTTCGATCGACTCGATCATCGCGGATTCTTCACCGCAGATGTAAGCGCCAGCACCACGGCGCAGGTCGATATAGCCTTCTTCGACGATCCCGGCTTGTTCGAGCGCGGTAATCTCACGACACAGGATTTCCAGAACTGCCGGGTATTCGTCGCGCATATAGATAAAGCAGGTCTCTGCCTCGACGGCCCAAGCGGCGATCAGCATCCCTTCGAGGAAGACATGCGGCGTGCGCTCAAGATAGTAGCGGTCCTTGAATGTCCCGGGCTCGCCCTCATCGCCGTTGACAGCCAGATAACGCGGGCCTTCATTCATGCGAACAAAGCCCCATTTCTTGCCCGACGGGAAGCCAGCGCCGCCCAGACCACGCAGGCCCGAGGACAGTACGTCTTCCTGCACCTTCTCCCAATCGCCGCCCTCGCGCAGCTCTTTCAGTTTGGCGTAGCCGCCATTGGCTTCATAAACCGCAAAGGCTTCGTAATCGGGCAGATGGGCGTGGGTGTCATTCGCCGCAATCGCGGCCTGCACCTTTTCGGGGGTCGCGTGGTCGATGTGGTTGTGACCGATCTCCAGCACTGGAGCGGTGTCGCAGCGTCCCATGCAGGGCGCACGGACAACGCGGACCTGCGAGGCATCCAAACCTTCTTCCAGCGCTTTTTGCAGCTGCTGGGCACCGGCCAATTCGCAGGACAGCGAATCGCACACACGGATCGTCAACGCCGGAGGAGGCGTTTCACCCTCTTTCACCACATCGAAATGGGCGTAGAAGGTTGCGGTTTCGTAAATCTCAGCCTGCCCGATCCGCATCTCAACCGCCAGAGCGGCGATGTGGTCGGCGCTGATATGGCCGTGTGCGTCCTGAATCAAATGCAGAAATTCAATCAGCAGATCGCGACGTCGCGGGCGGTCGCCCAGCAGACGTGCAATTTCTGCTTGTGCCTCGTCCGAGAATTGACGGCCTTTGGGCGTGTGCCGCCCCTTGCCTTTACCTGACTTCCAGACGCCCTTTGGCGCGCCTGATGGCTTGGTGTCTAATGGTGCCATGATGCCCTCCGATTGAGGCCCCGTGTCTCATCAGACTAGCATATCGTCAAATCGCATATTTCAATCGCACGATAACGACAGTTTATCACCGCAAAGACGCCATCACTGTGCGTAAGGCCGCGACCGTGGGCAATTCCGGGTCACGAGTGAGCGTGGCCAGACAAATCGGCTTGCTCACCACGGGTTCGATCAGGGACAGCACCCTTGTGTCCTTCAGGTCGCCCAGCGCCCGCACCAGCACGCGTGGAATCACGGTGGCCGCTAGCCCCTCGCGTGCCATGACCATCGAGGCAGTGAATCCGCTGGTCTCGGCCACAATATCCGGGTGCAAGCCCTGTTCGGCGAATATCCGATCCAGAATCCGCCGGTTCTGCATCTGTGGTTCCAGCAGGCTCAGGGGAAACTCGGCCACGCGGGCCCATGGGATCGGGCCTGTCTCATCGGTCATATGCGACGGGACCAATAGGACATAAGTTTCTTCGTACAAGCGCTGCACTTGCCGTAGATCGGTACCGATACTGTCGCCATAAGTGATGCCAGCATCCAGACTTCCTTCGTCCAACCGGTGCTGAATGGCCGTTGCAGACATTGTTTCAATCCGGGTCACGATACGTGGATGCGCATCGCGCAACCGCTTCGTAAGACGCCCGGTGAAGGCAATCGCTGTAGGGATCACACCCAAAATAAGCGTGCCGGTGATCTCACCCTTTGCAGCGAGCACCTGTTGTTCCAAAGCCTTGGTGTCGTCGAGAATGCGCCGCGCGCGCTGAACAATCATCTCGCCCTCTTCGGTCAGCCCCTGAAATCGGTTTGCACGGCGAACGATGGAGACACCCAGCCGATCCTCCAGGTTTCGGATTCGCATCGAGAACGCAGGCTGTGAAATCCCGCATTCCTCAGCTGCCTTAGCGAAATGACGATGCCGCGCCAATGCGCTGAGCAATTGCAGGTCGCGGATTTCGATCATCTAGAGCTGTCTCAAGTATCAGGTCAAAATCCAAACTAACCACATTTCTGCACGAGAGAAATGTGTGAGATGCGAGCATCGTCAATTTGTTGGCTGCCACAGGATCAGCGCTTCAGATACATGCAATACTCGGGTGGTTGAGCCTGCCGAACTGCTGTTCCAGCCCAAATGAAACTAACAGGATCGCATCTTGCCACCTGAGCGGTTTTGACACTTCGCCATAACGCGCGATATGCCGGTTTAACAACAACATAGAACCGAATTATTCCATGAACCTTACGAGAAACCAAATTGAGGACTTCTTGGTGCGTGAATGCGTCGATTTTGATCCTCTCAATTCCAAAGAAGGTGGTGAGGTTGTTCAATGCTGGCATCAGACATTCGCCGGGAACGTAAAGAAATCAACCGGTTCCTGGATTCACAATCGCTTTCGCTGGCATGGTTTCAGTTACGGGTTTCAAATCGCGCGGGCGGGCGATGACGCTTTAAATGCCTATAAGAACCAGTGGCCTGCCGCGTATGTTATCTTTGATGAAGATATCAAATGGTCGTATCGCTGCGTCTCAGAAACATATCCAGATTTCACATCTTTTGGCGCGGATATCTACTTAGCCCACCACAACATGAAGTGGACAATGGCATTCACACACGAGCAACCCGATATCGGCCCGTTCTTCGCAGAAAATCCGAGGTTATAAGCTGAGCAGTGGCTGCTTTGGTGGCTTCTCAGGTGTTGAACAAAAAGTGCATCACATCGCCATCCTTGACGATGTAGCCTTTCCCTTCGGCCCGCATCTTACCCGCCTCTTTGGCACCTTGTTCGCCATTGGCAGCGATGTAGTCGTTATAGGCGATAGTCTCGGCGCGGATGAAGCCCTTCTCAAAGTCTCCGTGGATGACACCTGCGGCCTGTGGTGCGGCGGTGCCGGTGCGGATGGTCCAGGCCCGGGCCTCTTTCGGGCCGACGGTGAAATAGGTTTCCAGCTTAAGCAAGTCGTAGCCCGCGCGGATCAGACGGTCGAGGCCGGGCTCTTCCAGACCCATTTCCTCTAAGAACATCTGTGCCTCGTCGTCTTCCAGAAGGCTGATCTCCTCCTCGATCTTGGCACTGATAATGACATGAGCATTACCTTGCGCGGCAGCCATCTCAGCGACTTTGGCAGAGTACTCGTTGCCTTCGGCGGCCTCTTCTTCGGACACGTTGCAGACATAAAGCACCGGCTTGGTGGTCAGAAGTTGCAGCATTTTCCATGCCTTGGCGTCTTCATCAGACACTTCAACCAGACGCGCTGGCTTGCCGTTTCCCAGCATCTCCTGCGCCTCGGCCAGCAGGCGGTCCTGCTGTTGCGCTTCTTTGTCATTGCCCTTCAGCTTGCGCACCAGATTGGCGCGACGCTTTTCGATGCTTTCCAGATCGGCCAGCATCAGCTCGGTCTCGATCGTATCGGCATCGGCCACCGGATCAACGCGGCCATCCACATGGGTCACGTCACCATCTTCGAAACAACGCAGCACATGGGCGATTGCGTCGGTCTCGCGAATGTTTGCCAGAAACTGGTTGCCGAGCCCCTCGCCTTTCGAAGCGCCCTTCACCAGACCAGCGATATCCACAAAAGTCATGCGGGTTGGAATGATCTGTTTCGAGGACGCAATCGCCGCCAGTTTATCCAGCCGGTCATCAGGAACGGCGACATCCCCCACATTGGGTTCGATGGTGCAGAACGGGAAATTCGCCGCCTGAGCTGCCGCAGTTTTGGTCAGTGCGTTGAAGAGAGTCGACTTGCCAACATTCGGCAAACCCACGATTCCCATTTTAAAGCCCATGACGGCCTCCTGATACCATTCGAGCGCCGCTTCTAGGCAGGTCCGGTGCAATGCGCAAGGCAAAGCGCCTGAACACAGCCGCGAGTCTATTCTGCCACATCACAAAATCGACATCGATTTGTGTTCTTGCGTCCATTGAAAACATGCACCTACATTCCTCAATAAAACCAATACCAACGAACGACGGACATAGTAGGTAAAAATGAAATCCCTTGTTATTCTGGCTTTTGCGCTGACAGCCGCTACTGCAGCACAGGCCCAATCCATCATTTTCGGAGCAGGCTACGCAGATTATTCCAGCGCTGAGAGCGAAGATCAGGCAATTGTTTCGCTGGAATACCAGCATCGCTCTTTCTACGAAGCGACCCGTTTCAGCGCCACCTGGGGTGCGTCCCTGTCTGTTGATACCGACGGTGACACGCATGTTGGCGCGGGCCTGATCGGGCTTTACACTTTTGCGGACCGTTGGTTCATCGAGGGCAGTGTCATGCCGGGATACTATAGTGAATCCAACGAACTGAATGATCTGGGCGGCAGTTTTCAGATACGCAGCTTACTGGGCCTTGGCTATACGCTGGAAAGCGGCAACAAACTGTCTGCCGCTATCACTCATATATCCAACGCCAGCACGCAGGAAGACAACCCAGGTGTAAACGCACTTTTGCTGAGATACCATTACGCCTTCTGATCGGAAGCCCCCCAAGCGGGATTGATTTTCAGCGAAAGTTTCTGCACATCAGGTCCAAACCCGAGTGCAAGGATTTCCGATGACCCGTATCGACGCCAAATTCGCCGCCCTGAAGGAACAGGGCAAAAAGGCATTTGTAGCTTATGTCATGGCCGGGGATCCCGACCACGACACATCGCTGGAGGTCGTTAAGGGTTTGCCCGGCGCAGGTGTCGACGTCATCGAGTTGGGCCTGCCCTTTACCGATCCGATGGCCGATGGCCCGACCATTCAGGCTGCTGGCCAACGGGCGTTGGATGGTGGAATGACATTGCAACGCACTCTGGATTTGGCCCGCGCCTTTCGTGAATCCGATGACACCACACCGATCGTGCTGATGGGATATTACAATCCGATCTACAGCCGAGGTGTCGAGAAATTTCTGGCAGATGCAAAATCAGCGGGGATCGACGGGCTGATCGTCGTCGACCTGCCCCCCGAAGAGGACGAAGAGCTTTGTCTGCCCGCGCAAGCTGCCGGGCTGAACTTCATCCGCTTGGCGACGCCGACGACCGATGACCAACGCTTGCCTCGCGTACTGCAAAACACATCCGGCTTTGTGTATTATGTATCGATTACCGGCATAACCGGTGCTGCCGAAGCGCAGGCAACCGATGTTGGGCCCGAGGTCGCTCGGATCAAAGCTGCAACTGATTTGCCCGTGATCGTCGGTTTCGGCATCAATACGCCAGAAAAGTCTCGCAACATCGCGAGTGTATCCGATGGCGCGGTAGTTGGATCTGCCATTGTCAGCCAGATCGGTTCCGGAAAACCGGTGACCGAGGTTCTGGATTTTGTCAAAACACTGTCAGATGGCGCGCACTCCGCCTAACAATTTCTTTCCATTTTCAGATGGTTCTTCACCGCAGCAGGCGCGCCGCCTGCTGCGGTGTTTTTTGTTTTGACCACGCGGCAACCAACCGCAGCAAGCGGGCATTGCAGTGTTTCAAAATAATTGGTAAAGAAACTTAACCAATCCTGCGAGAGCCTGATCAATGCCAGTCATTACTAATATCGAAGACCTCAAACGGATCTATGAGCGTCGCGTACCCCGCATGTTTTTTGACTATGCAGAAAGCGGCAGCTGGACCGAACAAACCTTCCGCGAGAACACGTCGGATTTCGAAGATATCCGCCTGCGCCAACGGGTCGCCGTAGACATGACAGGGCGCTCGACCGCATCGCAGATGATCGGGCAGGATGTATCCATGCCCGTTGCATTGGCTCCGGTAGGCCTGACAGGAATGCAGCACGCGGATGGCGAGATCAAAGCGGCCAAAGCCGCCGAAGCCTTTGGTGTACCCTTCACACTGTCGACCATGTCGATCAATTCGATCGAAGATGTCGCTGAAAACACTTCGGCCCCTTTCTGGTTTCAGCTCTACACTATGAAAGATCAGGACTATGTCGGGCGACTGATCCAGCGCGCGAAGGATGCGAAATGCTCGGCCCTTGTCATTACACTTGATCTGCAAATCCTTGGCCAACGACACAAGGACCTGAAGAATGGCCTATCTGCGCCGCCAAAGCTGACCCCCAAGACCATCGCCAACCTGATGACGAAATGGGCCTGGGGCATCGAGATGCTAGGTGCCAAGCGCCGAGAATTCGGGAATATCGTCGGTCATGTCGATAGCATCACAGATACGCGCTCGCTGGGCACATGGACCGCCGAGCAATTCGATCCCAGCCTCGACTGGGGCAAAGTCGAGAAACTGATGGAACAATGGGGCGGCAAGGTGATCCTTAAGGGCATTCTTGATGCCGAAGATGCCAAAATGGCTGCAAAGCTTGGCGCAGATGCAATTGTTGTCTCAAACCATGGTGGACGGCAGCTGGATGGTGCGCTCAGCTCGATCCGGGTTCTGCCCGAGATCATGGATGCCGTCGGCAGTGGTGTCGAAGTGCATCTGGATAGCGGCATCCGTTCAGGGCAAGACGTGCTGAAAGCTCTGGCGCTTGGGGCCAAGGGCACCTTTATTGGTCGCGCCTTTGTCTATGGGCTGGGTGCAATGGGTCAGAAAGGCGTGACAACAGCATTGGAAGTGATCCAGAAAGAGCTCGATACAACGATGGCACTTTGCGGTGAACGCAACGTAGCCGATCTTGGGCGCCACAATCTTCTAGTCCCGGAAGACTTTGGCGGTCGCTGGCAGGCTTGATCCTACGCCTCCCACGTAGATGGAGACGCCGCATGGCCGCCCATTGAGCGTCTCGTTCAAGGTACTTGCAGCCAGATGAAGCAGAGGATCCGTCCTTCATCTGGCCGTAAATACCTCGGAGCGCGAGGCAGAGCCTCGCAAAATTCCTCGGGCTACAAAAAGCCCTTTCCAAACCAACTGAATCAAGCTAAGGACGCGGCTTCACGCGGGCATACAGCCTTGGAGGATGCCCGCCCTAACATTGGAGAATTATCATGGCTGGAGAGATTCCTGATCTCGTAGCTCTGGAACGGACGGGGACAGGCAAGGGCGCCGCTCGTCAAGCACGCCGCGATGGCATGGTTCCGGGCATTGTTTTTGGTGGCGATAAAGAGCCGCTGCCGATCCAGATCCCGTTCAACGTACTGTTCAAGCGCCTGAAAGCAGGCCGGTTCAAGTCGACCCTGTGGAACCTGAAAGTCGAAGGTCACGAAGACGTGCGCGTCATCTGCCGCGATGTCCAGCGTGACGTTGTCAAAGACCTGCCGACCCACCTGGACCTGATGCGCCTGCGTCGGACCACCAAGATCGCGCTGTTCATCCCCGTTGAATTCATCAACGAAGAAGAAGCCCCCGGTATCAAAAAGGGTGGCGTTCTGACCGTTGTCCGCCCCGAGGTTGAACTGCTCTGCACCGCCGGTGACATTCCTGAGAAGATCACTGTTGATCTTACTGGCATGGAAATCAACGACGTTGTCACCATCTCTTCGGTTGTGCTGCCCGAAGGCACCAAGCCCACCATCGATCGTGACTTCGTGATCGCCAACGTCTCGGCACCCACCGGTCTGTCGACCAGCGACGACGAAGAGGGTGATGAGGAAGAAGTGGCTGCAGATGAAGTTGAAGTCATCGGCCAGGAAGAAGAATAAATCCGGATCAAATCCAGATTTGAAACGGGGCGCCATCTGGGGCCCCGTTTTCTTTTGCGTGTACGGGGCTGGAAAACATCCCCTGATCCATGCAATGAGATAACGACGCGAGACTGTAAGGGACAAAGCGATGAAACTGTTTGTCGGTTTGGGAAATCCGGGATCAAAATACGCTCGCAACCGGCACAATATCGGCTTCATGGCGTTAGAGCGAATTGCCGAAGATCACAACTTTGGTCCATGGAAGTCCAAGTTCCAGGCTGAAATTGCCGAAGGACGTCTAGGCAGCCAGAAAGTGCTGCTAGTCAAGCCGCAAACCTTCATGAACCGCTCTGGCCAGTCAGTAGGAGAGGCAATGCGCTTCTACAAGCTCGACTCGACGGACGTGACCGTCTTTCATGATGAGCTGGACTTGGCACCCGGTAAAGTGCGCGTTAAGGCAGGCGGTGGCCACGCAGGCCATAACGGGTTGCGGTCGATCCACGACCATATCAGCCCGGCCTATGATCGCGTGCGGCTGGGTATCGGCCATCCGGGCCGCAAAGAAATGGTCTCGCCTTATGTTCTAAGCGACTTTGCAAAGGCGGATGCGGACTGGCTGGATGACGTGCTGCGCGGCGTCTCGGACGGTGCCACTTATCTTGCCGATGACGAAAGCGGGAAATTCATGAATGCCGTTGCCCTGCGCACTGCTCCGCCCAGATCATCGAAGCAGCCCACTAAACCTGATACGCCCCCCAAAGCTGCCGCCGAAGCCGTTTCAGCGCCCGATGAGCGTTCGGCCATGCAAAAGCTGCTGGATAAATTCAGATAATCATTCCGCAACGTTGCGCTTGCGCAAAGCCTCAGGCCAAAGTCCAATGTCAGAGGAAAAGAGAGGTGTCGAATGAAAACAGCGCTCAGATGGCTGCTGCGTATCCTGTTGACCTTGGCATTGGCAGCGGCGGTTGTCGGATTTTGGAAACGCGAGGAAATCCAGCGCCTGATGGCGGTGAATTCGCTGTTTTCAGAAGAAAAGATCGTCCACAACTTTTCGCATATGGACGAAGCCTTTCTTACGGTCACTCTGTCGCGTGGCAATGGCCCGACCTGGGAGCTGCCGTATGGGCCTGGTTTCGATCTTCCCGATGGAACAGACCAGTGGATCGAAGATCGCTCGGTAACATCCCTGTTGGTGATGCAGGACGGAGAAATTCGCTTCGAAGAATACTATCTGGACACCGGGCCGGATGATCGCAGGATCTCGTGGTCAATTGCTAAAAGCTATCTGTCTGCCTTGTTCGGTATTTTGCTGGATGAAGGCGCGATCAACTCGCTCGACGATCCGGTTGTGCAATACGCACCTGACCTCAAGGGCAGCGCCTATGAGACCGCCACGATCCGCAACGTGTTGAACATGGCCAGCGGCGTGACCTTTGACGAGGATTATTTGGACTATAATTCCGACATCAATCGCATGGGCCGCGTCGTGGCGCTGGGAGGTGAACTGGACGACTTCGCGGCTTCGTTGAAGGACAGTTTCGTCGCGCCGGGTGAAACATGGCAATATGTGTCGATCGATACTCATGTGATCGGAATGGTCATCCGGGGGGCAACAGGACGCAGCGTTGCAGAGTTACTGACCGAGAAAGTGATCGCACCGCTGGGGTTGGAGCGAGAAGGTTATTACATCACCGATGGAGCAGGCGTTGCATTTGTTCTGGGTGGTCTCAACTTCACAACGCGCGATTTTGCCCGGTTCGGGCAGTTGATTTTGCAGGATGGCGAACGCGATGGACGGCAGATTGTACCCGCGGATTGGATCGACGCAGCTACTTGGCCAAGCGCACCGACCGAACCGGGCAAGATAGGGTATGGCTATCAATGGTGGATTCCGATCGGTGCCCATGAAGGTGAATTCATGGCGCGGGGCGTGTATGGGCAGTACATTTACTTCGACCAGCCACGTGGGGTTTTGATTGTCACGACGGGCGCAGACCGAAAGTTCCGCGATCCCGGTGTCGGTGAGCAGAACATAGAAATGTTCCGCAAAATTGCGCGAAGCCTGTAAGATACCATCATGCAGAAGCAAGACAGCATCAATGTTCTGGGCGGCGTGCTCGCGCCTTGCTCGCGCAAACCATTAACCGGTTTCTTTCGCGACGGTGCCTGCAACACCTGCCCCGAGGATCAGGGAAGCCATACGGTCTGCGCCGTGATGACGGCAGAGTTTCTGGCTTATTCGAAATATGTCGGAAATGACCTGAGCACACCCCGGCCTGAATTCGATTTTCCTGGGCTCAAGCCTGGTGATCGCTGGTGCTTGTGTGCGGGGCGCTTTTTGCAAGCCCATGACGAGGGATGCGCGCCCAAGGTGCACCTTGAAGCCACGCACCAGAGGGCGCTGGATATCGTACCTCTCCATATTCTAAAAATGCAGCGCGCTGAAGACGAGCACTAGATGGCGATCGCCCGATATCCGCGAGACGTGCGCGACGGCGGCCCGGTTGGAAAGCCATGCTCGGCCTGCAGATCCCAGCCCGAACGCGCGAGCATCTCCGCCACAATATCCGGTCGATAGGTTCGGTGCCGCCATTGGAACCAGATGATCGCATTACACCAATGTGGCTTGCTGACTACCAACCAAAGCGTTGCACCCGGTTCAGCCAGATCGCGCATGCGGCGCAAAGCATCTATCGGATCAACGCAATGCTCCAGAACATGCGCAGCCAACAGGCAGTCAAAACGGGATGCCGGATGGAACTCTTCCAAGCGCGATTGGACAGTCTCGGCGTTTCCACCGCGCCGTTGCAACGCTGACCCTGCCAGTTGCAGCATTCGGGCCGAAGGTTCCAAAAGCGTCACATGCCCTTCGCGCCGAATCACGGCGCGTGCTTCGGCAAAGGCTCCCGTACCGCACCCGATATCCAGTGCGTTACGGCCCAATTCGACCTGCGGGTCCGAGGATAGAAAACCCAGATAGGCATCGAAATACCCCAGCAGACGCATCTTGTCTGCCCAGCCCGGGGCGGCCTGATCGTATTTCTGGTCAAGTCGGTCGGGTCCGGCCTTTGAGGAAACACTGCACATGCAATGCAAACTGGCACAGTTCCTCAAAGGCGCAAAGCCTGTTGGGCCTGATCAGTCCGCTGCGCGACCTTCGGTATCCGACATATCAAAGTTCAGGTACCGTGCGACGGTCTGCACATCCTTATCCCCCCGGCCACACATATTCATGCAGATCAGGTGGTCCTTGGGCAATTCCGGCGCGATTTTCATAACATGCGCCAGCGCATGGCAGGGCTCCAGCGCAGGGATGATACCTTCGGTGGCGCAGCACAACTGGAACGCTTCAAGCGCTTCTTTATCCGTGATCGAGACATAGTTGGCGCGACCGATGTCGTGCAGCCAGGAATGCTCGGGGCCAATGCCAGGATAGTCCAGACCGGCCGAGATCGAATAGCCTTCGAGAATCTGCCCGTCATCATCCTGCAGCAGATAAGTGCGGTTGCCGTGCAGCACGCCCGGACGACCTCCGGTCAATGAGGCGCAATGCTCCATCTTCTCGTTCACGCCCTTGCCGCCCGCTTCAACACCGATGATATTCACATCCTTGTCGTCGAGGAACGGGTAGAACAGGCCCATCGCATTCGAACCACCTCCGATGGCGGCGATGATGGTGTCGGGCAAACGGCCCTCGGCCTTTTGCATCTGTTCCTTGGCTTCCTTGCCGATGATCGACTGGAAGTCGCGTACCATCGCCGGGTAAGGATGCGGGCCAGCAACGGTGCCGATGCAGTAAAAGGTATCGCGCACATTGGTCACCCAGTCGCGCAGAGCGTCGTTCATCGCATCTTTCAGCGTACCCCTGCCGGATGTCACCGGGATCACTTCGGCTCCCAGCAGGCGCATACGGAACACGTTCGGGGCCTGGCGCTGAACGTCATGGGCACCCATGTAGACAATGCACTTCAGGCCGAATTTGGCGCAGACGGTGGCTGTGGCCACGCCGTGCTGCCCTGCCCCGGTCTCGGCGATGATCCGGGTCTTTCCCATGCGCCGCGCCAGAATGATCTGGCCCAGCACATTGTTGATCTTATGCGCGCCGGTGTGGTTCAGTTCGTCACGCTTCAAGTAAATCTTTGCGCCGCCCAGATGTTCGGTCAGGCGTTCCGCGTAGTAGAGCGGCGAAGGGCGACCCACGTAGTTTGCCCACAGATCGTCCATCTCGGCCCAAAATGTGGGGTCATCCTTGGCTTTGTCATATTCCTCTTCCAGTGACAGGATCAGCGGCATCAGCGTTTCGCTGACAAAGCGCCCGCCGAAGATGCCAAAGCGGCCTTGTTCATCGGGGCCGGACATGAAGGAATTAAAAAGATCGTTGGCCATGGAAGTCTCCCTCGTCGTACCCGATGTTCATAGGAGGTGATGGAGTGATTTGCCATCGCAAAACGTATCATTCCGCCGCCTGAGCGCGCTGTTCCCACACCTGAAGTGCCTGAACTCGACTTGGAACAGCAATGCAGGGAAATTGACAGAACACATTGATATCGGCCAGACGGGTCGACGCGCGTACTACACGGCGATGAGGGCCGGAATATGCGAATGTCAGCATAGCTTCGACATCATGCCAGACTGTGTATGAAAAATAACAGCCTTGACGCACAAATACCTCGGCATGCAGGCACAGCGCGTCACCGCGTGCCTGCCGCAAGGATTGATGAGCGCGCCAGAAGAACTCGGGCCCGTGATACCATCGTTTAAGTGAAACTCCGCCGATCACTGCCAGCATGCTCTCCCCCATTTTGAGGAGATACGCAGGTTCGCGCAGATCAGATCAACTTGCCGCGTCGATAAAGGCGCGGATCAGCCCGGCATCCTTTACACCCGGAGAGCTTTCGACGCCGGATGAGACATCCACCTGCTGTGCGCCGGTCATTCGCACCGCTTCTGCGACATTGTCAGGGGTCAGACCTCCGGCCAGCATCCATGGCCTACGCCAGTATTTACGACCTGCCAGCAGGCGCCAATCAAAAGACAAACCGTTACCACCAGGCAGCTCCGCGTTTCGCGGTGGCTTTGCGTCGATCAACAGCTGATCCGCCACATCTGAATAGAGATCGATGGCCGCGAGGTCTTCGGCCTCGGCCACACCAATGGCCTTCATTACCGGCAGGCCGAAGCGGTCACGCACTTGCTGCACACGCTCAGGACTTTCTTTGCCATGCAGTTGCAACATATCCAGAGGCACGATCGAAAGAATGTGGTCCAGATCCTCGTCCGTCGCATTCACTGTCAGCGCCACCTTGGCGACGCCCGCAGGCACCTGCTGTGCCAATGTCGCAGCTGTCTGGGGCTCAACATGGCGCGGGGATTTGGGGAAAAACACAAAACCAACATATCCCGCACCCGCATCCACAGCAGCGCGCACGTGGTCAGGGGCGGTCAGGCCGCAGATTTTAACTCGGATATCAGCGGGCATCGTAGGGCCTCAGCTTGCCTCATCCAGAATGGCCAGCACATCATCCTGACCTTCATTCTGCTTTTTCTTGAGCTTCTTAACTTCACGCTCAAGCTTGCGCACTTCGCCTTGCTTCACGGTCACATCCTTGCGGTGTTTATGCTCGCGCAGCCATTCCCACAGGAAGCCGATGACCAGGCCGGCAACAACCCCACCCAGCACGACCAGAAACAGCGGCAAGGAGGTTGACAGGTTGAACCCCAGCAACTCGGACAAAGCATCCGGCATAAGCTTAAGTTCAACAATTTGGCGATTGGCCAGCGAAACCGAGACCAGAACGATCCCCAATGCAGCCAGAAAAGCATAACGAATGTAGCGCATCATGAGGCTAGGCTTTACCGTTCAAACGGTCCCTTAGCAACTTGCCAGTTTTGAAAAATGGAACACATTTTTCTTCAACCTGCACAGTCTCACCAGTGCGAGGATTGCGGCCTACACGTGCGTCACGCTTTTTCACCGAAAACGCGCCGAAACCGCGCAGCTCTACGCGGTCGCCGCGTGCCATGGCGTCGGTCACTTCTTCAAAAACGGTATTCACGATCCGCTCGACGTCGCGTTGATAGAGATGCGGGTTTTCGTCGGCAATTTTCTGAATCAATTCTGAACGGATCATACGCAATACCCTCCCAGGCGGACGATGTGACAAGCCTATTGTTCTGACAGTATAGGAAAAAACCCGGATCGGGGGAACGGATACTCTGCCAGCAAAGGCGGCATTTTGCGACAATCTCACGCGAATTTTTGCCCGTTGGCCTGATTTCCACACTTCATGCGCGAACGATAGGCAAATTAAGCCGACTATTTGGAAGATATTGATTCGCAACAAAAACGGCCCCGCACCATGGTGCGAGGCCGAATTTCATGTTTGGGATACGCCCCGGAATTAGTCGCCCGACTTCAGTGCTGCACCCAGGATATCGCCCAGCGACGCGCCCGAGTCGGAAGAACCGTACTGTTCCACGGCCTCTTTCTCTTCGGCGATCTCGCGTGCCTTGATCGACAGGCCCAGACGACGGGTCTTGCTGTCGACGTTGGTGACGCGGACGTCGACCTTGTCGCCGACCGAGAAACGCTCGGGGCGCTGCTCAGCACGGTCACGCGACAGGTCCGAACGACGGATGAACGACTTCATGCCTTCGTACTCGACCTCGATGCCGCCATCTTCGATCGCGGTCACTTCGACGGTGATGACCGAACCACGCTTCACGCCGCCCACGGCTTCAGCGAACTTGTCACCGCCCAGGGCTTTGATCGACAGCGAGATACGCTCTTTCTCAACGTCAACTTCCGAGACGACGGCCGAAACCATGTCGCCTTTGCGGTAGTTCTGGATCGCATCTTCGCCACGCTCGTCCCAGGACAGGTCGGACAGGTGAACCATGCCGTCGATGTCGCCTTCGAGGCCAATGAACAGACCGAATTCGGTGATGTTCTTGACTTCGCCTTCGACCTCGGTGCCCTCGGGGTGCGTTTCTGCAAACACTTCCCATGGGTTGCGCTGGGTCTGCTTCAGGCCCAGAGACACGCGACGCTTGGCGCCGTCGATTTCCAGAACCATGACGTCGACTTCCTGGCTGGTCGAAACGATCTTGCCGGGGTGGACGTTTTTCTTGGTCCAGGACATCTCGGACACGTGAACCAGACCTTCGACACCGGCTTCCAGCTCGACGAACGCGCCGTAGTCGGTGATGTTGGTGACGCGACCCTGATGGACCGAGCCCAGCGGGTATTTCGCAGCAACCAGATCCCACGGATCTTCCTGCAGCTGCTTCATGCCCAGGCTGATGCGGTGGGTCTCTTTGTTGATCTTGATGACCTGAACCTTGATGGTTTCGCCGATCGTCAGGATCTCGGACGGGTGGTTCACACGGCGCCATGCCATGTCGGTGACGTGCAGCAGGCCGTCAACGCCGCCCAGATCAACGAATGCACCGTATTCGGTGATGTTCTTGACGACACCCTCGACGGTCTGACCTTCGGACAGGTTGCCGATGACTTCGGCACGCTGTTCGGCACGCGATTCTTCCAGGATAGCGCGACGCGAAACAACGATGTTGCCACGGCGGCGGTCCATTTTCAGAATCTGGAACGGCTGCTTCAGACCCATCAGCGGGCCAGCGTCGCGCACGGGGCGAACGTCAACCTGCGAGCCGGGCAGGAACGCAACTGCGCCACCCAGATCGACGGTGAAGCCACCTTTGACGCGACCAAAGATTGCACCTTCGACGCGCTGGTCGTCGGCATATGCTTTTTCCAGACGGTCCCATGCCTCTTCACGGCGGGCCATCTCGCGCGAGATGACGGCTTCGCCACGGGCGTTTTCTGCGGCGCGCAGGTACACTTCGACCTCGTCGCCTACAGCGATTTCAGGGGCTTCGCCGGGATTTGCGAATTCTTTCAGATCAACGCGGCCTTCCATTTTGTAGCCTACGTCGATGATGGCTTGGCCGGCTTCGATCGCCAGAACCTTGCCTTTGACAACAGAACCCTCTTCGGGCGTGTCCATTTCGAAGCTTTCATTCAGGAGGGCTTCGAATTCCTCCATGGATGCGTTAGCCATGTGGCGTTGTTTTCCTTTACATAACGTTTTTGCTGGCCGAGCGGTTGTCTCCGCCGGTCTTGTTTCATGGTGCCTGAATGCGTGATCCAGAACGCGCCCGAGCTAACAAACACAAAGGGCCGAGGTAACCCGGCCCTGCTCAGATACGTCATCCGGACGTTAACCGCCCTTGTTCAGACAGCGCGCGTATAGGCGGATTCCGTGTCATGTGCAAGAGCAAAGCCCTTAAACACTGGCCAATCCCACAAAATCCGAACATCGGGTCCGGGCATCGAAGCAAACGCGATCCGATCCCCGGCCTTCTTTGTCAGTTCTGCCGAATGATACCATGCGGCGCTAGAACAGTTGCAGATCCTTCTTGCCGCTTTGAATCTCAGCGAGGTTTGGCATGTTCTCGATCACCACGGGTGCCGGTTTCGCGCCCGGCATTGCGACAGTCGGCTGCCCCATTGCGGCCTTGCCAAAGGCAGGCTTCTCCAACTCGCCCCGGATATCTCGCAGCAGGGTTTTGTGATCCGGCATGGTCTTGAGGATCTGCGCAAGGTCCATTTTTGCCCCCTTCCACCACTGGAACCAAATCGGTTTCTTCAGCGGTCGCAGACGATCACGGATACCTTCGCCATAGCCCGTATCATACACCTGTTTGCCCAGAAGAACCGTCTGATAGACGCGGAAATTGAACAGCGTCGCAAACTCGATATCGTGTTCCATCGGCAGACGATGCTGCCACAGCTCAAGGTTCTCGGCCAACCGATCCGGAATCTTCATCTCGGTGCGGGCGTCGATCCAATATTGATCATCGGTGCGGTTACCCAACCGGTAGTGCAGGCAGATAAAATCCAGTACCTCGTCATAAAGCTTGTTCATCTGCCGGTTATATCGGTTGCGCAGCGCGGGCTCGATATCGCGGGTCGGCAGATGCTCGGCAAACCAGCGGATCGCGTGATCGATCATGTGGATCGCGGTACTTTCAAGCGGTTCGATAAATCCACCAGACAAACCGATCGCCAAGCAGTTCTTAACCCAGGCATTGCGGACACGACCAACACGCATGGGGATCACGCGCGGTGTCAGCCCCTTGCCGCTGTCGCCCAACCAGTCAAGATATTCGTCCGCCGCCTGATCATCGGTCCGATGCGCGGATGAATACACATATCCCGTACCTACACGATTGTAGAGCGGCACACGCCACGTCCAACCCGCACCAAGCGCGGTCGAGCGTGTAACGCTTTCGATCTTTTCGGGGTTAGGGTGCTCGATCTGCAAGGCCATGGCACGGTCGTTGGGCAAGTAGTCCGAGTAATCCATGAACGGCTCGCCCAACGCTTGATTGATGATCAACCCCCGGAAGCCGGTGCAATCTATGACCATCTCAATGTCATGGCGTCCCTTGCGCTCTAACATCAGGTGACTGACATTGCCCTGCTCGTCCAATTCGACCGATTGCACTTCGTCTTGAATATGCTCTACGCCGCGCTTGGCGCAGACCTTTGTTAGCATGCCCGCAAACTTCACGGCATCCAGATGATAAGCATAGCCAAACCGCTGCTCGAATTCAGGTGCACCCAAAGGACGCGCACCCTTGCACAACCGGGCCAGATCATCATGCGGTGAGATTGACTGCGTGAAATCCCGATCCCCGTTACCAAAACGCAGAAAATACTCGGCAGCCTCCAACCCCTCCAGCAATTGACCATGGGCAAACGGGTTTACGTAGTCGATCCGATTGCCCTTGGCGTCGTTGTTCCAATTGCAGAACTTAACTCCCAACTTGAACGATGCGTTGGTTTCGCGGAAGAAATCCCGCTCTGATATGCCCGCCTGACGGAGCGTGACCGGCATACGCGGCACCGTCGCTTCACCGACACCCACAGTCGAGATGTTGGGGCTTTCGATCAAGCAAATGCGTGGGCGATCCTTGGGTGCTGACGTGCGGGAGAACACCATGTCCAGGATGAGCGCAGTCATCCAACCCGCCGTACCACCACCCACGATGGTGATCTTACGCAAACGATTATTCATATTTTTTGTCCCTGTTGGCTTGGGATTTTGTAGCTGCCTCCCCTTTTTTTTGAGTGTTGGGGATTTAACAGCAGCTTTCCCTTATTTAGCTGTGGGAAGACTATAACAGCTTTCAAGCATCCAGCTAGAGCCTATGACACCCATGGTCGCAGGCACATTCGTCATCAGAATTCAGGCTATGCGCCTACTTTGGACAAGTGTCAGATTTCCTCACCCTTCTTCAGAAGTTCTTCGATCAGCTCACGCTGCAGATCATGGCTGTCGCCCCCTCCGAATTCCGCCGCGCCACCGGTGTACAATGTGCCATAGGTGTTGGCGATATTCACAGTCTGGGCCAGCCCCGAGATCAACTGATCCCTTTGCAACAGCGAAAGCGGGTGAATGAACGCTGCCCATAAGGTGCCATTTGCGATCGCATAGCGCGCATCCAGCGTGCTGTCGAAATTTGCCTGCATCATCCGTTGCAAATCGGCTGGCGACAAATCCGCAGCACTGCCAATCGCGACCATCGCCCGCATGCGATCAGCATTGGTATCGGTGACAACCAGCACCGTCACATCAGATATCGTCAACTCAAACCCCGGCCCGATCGGTTGCGCCTCGGGATCTAGCGCAAAGATGATTTTTCCCAGACGCTCGTAAGTCATCGGAGGTTCGGCCTCGGGCACCGGCGTATCTGATTGCTGCGCAGCTACGCTACCTGCAAGAAAGAACAAAAACAGGGCTAGTCTGATCATGGGCCACTCCTACGGTTGTCCAACAAGCTTAGGCGGCCATCGGACAGGTGGCCAAACAAAGCTATGTGATCAGTTTTGCGAAACGCCCTGATCTACGAACGATCTGCAAAGTATTGCGGCCTATCTGCGATTACCCGTCCGAGGAGCCTTTCCTAACTTAGTGACATTGGCTTGGGGCGGACCCGAGCCTTGAACCAAAATGGAAAGGATTCCTGCTATGAAATCGCTCGCACTTACTGCATTAGCCGCAACTCTGGCCCTGGCAGCTCCGGCTTTTGCCGCAGACGAAATCAACGTCTCCAAAGGCCTGTCGGCGGCTGGTGCACCCCTGGCAGCCCATGGCGTCGATCTGGTCGCGCTTGTCAACAATGGCAATCCGGTAGAAGGCTTCGCCAATCATTCGGCGACTTATGATGGCGCATCCTATTACTTCACCAGCGCGGAAAACCTTGAAGCGTTCGAGGCCAATCCGGCGGCTTACTTGCCCCAGCACGGTGGCTATTGTTCGTTCGGGGTGTCTGTTGGCAAAAAGTTCGACGGCGACCCGGATCAGTACCTGATCGCAGACGGCAAGCTGTATCTGTTCCTGAATGCTGATACCCGCGCTGCTTTCCTGAAAGACGTCACCAGCACCGCTAAAACCGCAGATGACCAGTGGGCCAATATCAAGAGCATCGCAGTTGGTGAATTGTAACTGACGGACCCTTGTCCGCAGCCACTTCAGGCTGCGGGCAGGTTCTGTTCTATCGTTTCGAGCGCCCGTGCCAACGCGGCCTCGATGCTCAGGTTTGACGTATCAAGCTGCACGGCGTCATCTGCAGGTTTCATCGGTGCAGTGCTGCGATCCGCGTCACGTGAGTCACGCTCTTTGACATCCGCAAGCACCTGTTCGCGTGACACGTCCGAACCTTTGGCCGAAAGCTCAAGATATCGCCGTTCCGCCCGGACTTCGGGACTGGCGGTGACAAACAGTTTGACCTCAGCGTTTGGGCAAATCACGGTTCCAATATCGCGCCCGTCCAGCACGGCGCCTCCGGCGCGACGGGCAAACGCCCGCTGAAAATCAACGAGTGCGCTTCGGACTTCAGGAATGACCGCAACTTTCGAGGCCGCCTGTGCGATCTCAGCCGTACGCAGATCGCCCTGCTGCAATTCTTCTGCTGTCAGGGACCCAGCCGCTGCAACCGGTTCGTCACCTTGCAGCATACGACGCCCCACTGCGCGATAGAGAAGACCGGTATCCAGATGCGCAAACCCGAAATGCGCGGCAACGCCCTTGGAAATCGTCCCCTTGCCCGCCGCCGCAGGGCCGTCGATAGCTACGGTGAATCTCATGTACGCTCGACCTTGGCACCGAGCGCGGCCATCAAAGGCTCAAAAATCGGGAACGACGTTGCGATCGGTCCGCCGTCATCCACCGAAACCGCCTTTTTAGCTCCCATCCCCATGACCATGAACGACATGGCAATGCGGTGGTCCAAGAAGCTTTCGCAGGTCCCACCACCGGGCACACCGCCGATGCCGAGACCGTCGACTGACCACCATTCGTCACCCTCGTTCACGGTCACACCGTTGGCGCGCAGGCCACGGGCCATTGCGTCGATCCGGTCACTTTCCTTGACGCGCAGCTCTTTCACGCCGCCCATCAATGTTGTGCCGGTCGCATTTGCGGCCACAACAGACAGCACCGGGTATTCATCGATCATCGACGCCGCGCGTTCGGGCGGGACGTTGATCCCCTTCATGTTGGGCGAGTATTTTGCACGCAGATCGGCAACCGGTTCACCCCCCTCTTCGCGCTCGTTTTCGTAGGTCAGATCGGCACCCATTTCGCGCAGCGTGGTGAACAGGCCTGCGCGGGTCGGGTTCAGGCCGATACCGGGGACCAACACGTCCGAGCCCGGTGTGATCAGTGCGGCACAGACGGGGAAGGCCGCACTGGACGGGTCGCGCGGCACGGCGATGACTTGTGGCTTCAGCTCGGGCCGACCGGTCAGCGTAATAACGCGCCCTTCATCCGTGTCCTCGACCGTGATTTCTGCGCCGAAGCCCGCAAGCATCCGTTCGGAATGATCGCGAGTCGCTTCTTTCTCAATCACGATGGTCTTGCCGGGGGCGTTAAGCCCTGCCAGCAGAACGGCGGATTTCACCTGCGCCGACGGCACGGGCACCTCATAGCGCACCGGGGTGGGGTCCGCAGCACCGATAATGGTCATCGGCAGACGTCCACCGTCTCGGCCGACAGATTGGGTTCCGAACAGCGCCAGCGGATCGGTGACGCGCGCCATCGGACGTTTGTTCAGGCTCGCATCTCCGGTGAAGGTCGCTGTGATCGGAGAAGTCGCCATCGCCCCCATGATCAGGCGCACGCCAGTGCCCGAATTGCCACAATCGATTACCTGATCTGGTTCGGAAAAACCACCAACGCCCACGCCATGCACCGACCATTCACCACCGCCATGATCCGTTACTTCGGCCCCAAAGGCACGCATGGCCTTAGCGGTGTCCAATACGTCCTCGCCTTCCAGCAGGCCCGATATCTTGGTTTCTCCCACAGCCATTGCCCCCAGGATCAGGGACCGGTGCGAGATCGACTTGTCCCCGGGCACCTCTGCGGTGCCTGTCAGCGGGCCGCAAGGCTGCGACGTCATCGGGATGGGCGTGCCGTGTCCGGACATGGGGGCTCCTGTTTTCGCTATCAGTCCTCAGGCCGATTAGCGAATTGGGGCCGGTTGGTCCAGCGACAATCAGTCTTTGCGGCGGAAGGTCAGGTAATGGGGTGTACGGCCTTCGCGCAGCGCCTTCTGTTCGTAGCGCGTGGAAATCCAGTCATCCCACGGCTCACGCCAGTCGGCGGGACGCTCGGCCAACCATTCGAAGCCTGCCCGCGGCACCTCTTCCAGCGTTTGGCGCACATAGTCAGGGATGTCTGTGGCAACGCGAAAGATTGAGCCTGGCTTCAACGCGCGCGCCAAAGGCTCCAGATGTTCAGGTGTGACAAACCGACGGCGGTGATGCCGTGTTTTGGGCCATGGATCGGGATAGAGCAGAAAAGCGCGCGATATGCTGGCTTCAGGCAAAACGTCGAACAAGTCTCGCGCGTCCCCGGGATGTACGGCAAGGTTTTCAACACCGGCCTGACGGATTTTACCCAACAGCATCGCAACACCATTGATATAGGGTTCGGCTCCGATGATGCCGATATCCGGGTTTTGCTGAGCCTGATGCACCAGATGCTCGCCGCCGCCAAAGCCGACCTCAAGCCAGACAGGCTTGCCTCTGAATAGACCGTCGAGATCGAGCGGATCGCGCTCAGGATTACCGTCCCAATCCACCGTACCGGGGGACAAGGCAGCAAGATCTTCCGACAGATAAGTCTTTTGACTGGGCTTCAGGGTTTTGCCCTTAAAGCGGCCATAAAAATTTCTGCGCGGGCGTTGTGGGGTCTCTGTACTCATGGCGCAGCCCTTACTGCGGGGCTGAAATTGTTGCAAGTGGTCGCCGACTTGCAAAAAAACGCGCCGAAACCGGCGCGTTTTTCTAATTGTTGATCAGACCGCCTGTTTCAGCGCGTCCACCAGATCGGTGCGCTCCCAGCTAAATCCGCCGTCCGCATCGGGTTCACGACCAAAGTGGCCATAAGCAGCGGTCCTCTGATAAATCGGCTTGTTGAGTTGCAGATGTTGGCGAATTCCGCGCGGAGTCAGGTCCATCACCTGCCCAACTGCTTTTTCGATCACTGCATCGGCAATCTGGCCAGTTCCATGCGTGTCGGCATAGATCGAGAGGGGCTTTGACACCCCAATCGCATAGCTCAACTGAATGGTGCAGCGCTCTGCCATCCCTGCAGCAACGACATTCTTGGCCAGATAACGCGCTGCATAAGCCGCCGAGCGGTCCACCTTGGTTGGGTCTTTGCCCGAGAATGCGCCACCACCGTGAGGTGCTGCACCGCCATAAGTGTCGACGATGATCTTGCGACCGGTCAGACCCGCATCACCATCCGGACCGCCGATGACGAACTTGCCGGTGGGATTCACGTGCCATTCGGTTTCGGCGGTCAGCCAGCCGTCAGGGAGGGTTTCACGGATATAGGGCTCGACAATGGCGCGAATATCACCCGAGGTCAGCGCCTCATCCATGTGCTGCGTCGACAGCACGATTGAGCTGACACCGACTGGCGTGCCGTCGCGATAGATAACAGACAACTGTGATTTTGCATCCGGGCCAAGGGCGGGTTCACTGCCATTTTTGCGAACTTCAGCGAGACGGCGAAGGATAGCATGCGAGTATTGGATCGGCGCAGGCATAAGCGCTGGCGTCTCGGTCGTGGCATAGCCGAACATGATGCCCTGATCGCCTGCACCTTCGTCTTTGTTATCGGCAGCATCCACGCCTTGCGCGATATGGGCCGACTGCTCGTGCAACAGGTTCGTCACTTCGACGGTTTCGTGGTGAAACTTGTCCTGCTCGTAGCCGATATCTTTGATACATGCCCGCGCGATATCGTCGATATGCGCCATATAATCATGCAGCTTGTCCTGATCCGACAGACCCACTTCACCGCCGATTACCACGCGATCCGTGGTGGCAAAAGTTTCGCAGGCAACGCGGGCCTCGGGTTCTTCGCGCAGGAATGCGTCTAGTACTGCATCGGAAATACGATCGCAGACCTTATCCGGGTGTCCTTCGGAAACGGACTCCGAAGTAAAAGTATAATTCTGTCGGGACATGAATGTGCTCCATTAAGTTTACCCCACCACGTCAGGAAGCCGTTGTGACAGGCGTGCGACCGAATACGCTTAGCGTTTGACAGGGTCAATCGGAATTTGGTCGTTTACGCGCCGGGCGTGCCGACATAGCAGCGCAAATAGCACCAACAAAGCTAAAAGTACCGGACTGTCTCCAATTCGAGAATAAACGGTCGGGGCATGAGGACGCGGCAATTCGGCGTCGATAAACCCCGCTTGCCCAAGCGCCAGCGCCTCGGTGATCCGCCCCAATGGGTCAATCATTGCCGAAACTCCGGTATTGGCCGAGCGCAACATCGGCAGGCCTTGTTCGATTGCACGCATCTGCGCCTGGGCGAGGTGCTGATACGGGCCGGAACGCGTTCCGAACCAAGCGTCGTTTGTAATCTGCAAAAGAAAATCCGCACGATCCGGCGCGGATAAAATATCCTGCGTGAATACCGCCTCGTAGCAGATCAGCGGCAGCGCCTTGCCAAGCACGCCTACATCCATCAATGCGGCACCTGGCCCCGCGCTAAAGCCATTCCCTGTGGTTGCGGCCATCCCGTAGATACCGAAACGTGCCATCACTTCACCAAATGGCACGTATTCCCCAAAGGGCACCAGGTGATGTTTATCGTATAGCCCGTCTTGCTGACCCTCCTCATTTAGATAGATCATCGAGTTATAGATCTGCTGCCCATCGGCACGCTGAATGCCCAGGACTACCGGGGCGCCCTGTGCCGCTTCGCCAATTGCTGAAAGATAGGGCTGCGCGCTGCCCAACCATGCCGGGACCGAGGTTTCCGGCCAGACGATTAGGTCCGGGCGGGGCTCGGCCGCTGTGAATTCAAGTTGGCGTGCAAAAAACACTGACGCATATGCAGGATCCCATTTCTGGTCCTGGGGTGCATTGGGTTGAATCAGCCGCACGATATGACCAGAGGGCATGACTGGAGGTCGGTTCGCTGCATAGATCAAAGCCAATACCGCACAGCCTGCGGTCAACGCGATCGGTACAACGATGCCGCTTCGGGTCCGATCACTGAACAAGGCTGCGCCCAATGGCACAGTGGCGAACAGTGTCAGCGTCCCCAAACCATAGGGGCCGACAAGCGACAGGATCTGGGCAAATGGCGTATCCACCCAAATCTGCGCGATGCCAGCCCAAGGGAACCCGGTCAGAATGTAGCCGCGCGCAAACTCGACCAGTGCCAGCGTCACAGACAGCAAAGCCGCCTGCAAGACGGGTGCTCCACCGATGCGTTTCGTAACTCCAAAGGCCAACGCCCAGAACAGGGCTAACCCGCCGGATAAAAAGATCAGCGCAAAAGGGGCCATCCACGCATGGCGTTGGGCATCAACCAGAAACGGCTCGATAATCCAGCTTAACGCGTGTGCGAAATAGCCCGTTGCGAAGACCCAACCCAGCAAAGCCGCCCGGCGAATTGTCTCAGCGCTCAGAAACAACGGCGCTATTAGCACCAGCGACAGCACGGTTACCGGCCAATACCCTAATGGAGCAAGACCACAGGCCGCTGCAACACCCAACAGCGCCGCCAGCACCAACCGCAGCCAAAAGGGCCACCCATCGGCAGGGTTCATGCAACAATATCCGGCAGCATGACACGCAGCCGTTTTATCCGGCGCGGGTCTGCATCAATGACCTCGAACTCGGGCCCTTCGGGGTGGCATACAACCTCACCACGCGCCGGGACCCGCCCCGAGAGCATGAAGACCAGACCGCCCAAAGTGTCGATCTCTTCTTCATCTACATCTTCGTGGCTGGTCAGTGAGCGGCCAATCTCGGCCTCGAATTCTTCAAGCGGCACGCGCGCCTGCACGACGTAGCAGCCGGGTTTCTCTTGTATCCATAGCTGATCTTCGTCGGCATCATGTTCGTCGGCGATCTCACCCACAACCTGTTCAATCAGGTCCTCGATGGTCAGCAAACCATCGACCCCACCGTATTCATCGATCACCAAAGCCATATGGCGACGCTCGGTCTGCATCTTGGTCAACAACACGCCAATTGGCATCGATGGCGGCACGAACAGCAAAGTCCGCAGCATCGACTTCAGATCAAAATCGGACGAGTTGCCGTTAAAGCCATGGGTCAGCGCGAAGTCCCTGAGATGCACAAACCCCAGTGGCGTATCCAGCGTGCCATCGTAAACCGGGATGCGAGACAAGCCGCTGTCGCGGAAAATCTGCACAAGCTCGTCTTTTGGGGTTGTCGAGGGGACCGAGACGATCTCGGCTGTCGGGATCGCAACATCTTCGACCCGCATTCTGCGCAGGTTGATCATGCCCCTTGGCTGAGCGCTGACGACCTCGGCCCCGTTTAGCTGGCTGGTCTCTTCGCCCTGAGAAGAAAATGCGTCGATGAGTCGAGAAAAAAGCCCGCCTCTTTCGTCGCTGTCATTGTTGCTGTTCTGAGAATGCGCGCCATGCGCCGCCCTAGAACTGCCGTCTGTTTCGCCCATTATCCTGTTCCAAATGATCGGGCAAAGGTGCCCATGTCATACATTATATGGGTCATCTATACCCAGTTTGCCAAGTATCTCGACCTCGACCCTTTCCATCAAAGTGGCGTCGAGGTCACGAATGTGATCATACCCCAGCAAATGTAGTGTACCGTGAACGATCAGATGCGTCACGTGATCGTCGGTGCTTTTGCCGGCTTCAGCTGCTTCGCGCGCGCAGGTGTCATAAGAGATCGCAATGTCGCCCAGCACGATTTCGCCAGTAAAGTCAGGTTGCGGAGCCGGCGGAGTGTCTCCCGCCCGATCCGGGGCCAGTTCTTCGGCAGGCCAGCTGAGGACGTTGGTCGGCGTGGATTTTTCACGAAATTCAGCATTCAATTCAGCGATCCGTGCATCATCGCAGCCCAGCAAGCTGATTTCGCATTGATCCGCCTCAAGATCGCAATACTCCAGAACAGCAGCAATTGCGCGCGTGGCCAAAGGCTCCAGCCCGCGCCAGCGATCATCCTCAAGCGTGATTTCCAGATTCATACCTTTGGCTCCGAGCCCAGCTTCAATCGGCGCCTTGAAAGTTATCCGGTTTCGCGCCCCGCATCGGCCTCATACGCCTCGATAATGGCGGCGACAAGCGGATGGCGGACGACATCTTTCGAGGTGAAATAGTTGAAGCTGATATTCGGGATCGTTTTCAGCAACCGTTCGGCATCCTTGAGACCCGACTGCACACCGCGCGGCAGATCAACCTGAGACCGGTCGCCGGTGATAACCATCCGGCTACCTTCACCAAGCCGAGTCAGGAACATCTTCATCTGCATCGTTGTGGCATTCTGCGCTTCGTCCAGCACCACAAATGCATTTGCCAGCGTACGACCGCGCATGAAGGCAAGCGGAGCAATCTCGATCCGCTTTTCTTCGATCAGCTTGGCAAGTTGTTTTCCGGGCAGGAAATCATTCAGCGCGTCATAAAGCGGCTGCATGTAGGGATCGACCTTATCCTTCATGTCACCGGGCAGGTAACCGAGCTTTTCACCGGCCTCGACCGCCGGACGGCTGAGAATGATGCGGTCAACGTGCCCGCCAATGAACATGGACACCCCGACCGCAACGGCCAGATAGGTTTTGCCGGTGCCCGCGGGACCAATGCCAAAGGCCAGTTCGTTGTTGAACAGCGACTGTACATAGGCCTTCTGGGCGTCGGTGCGCGGTTCGACCAGTTTTTTGCGTGTCTTGATCTCGACCGTGCCACCCTTGAACATCTCAAGCTGGTCACCATCGCGCGTGCCAGTTCCGACCTCGGAATTGCCCATGCGCAACTCGCGGTCGACATCTGCGGCTTCCACATCACGCCCACCTTCGAGCCGTGTATAGAGGGCCTGTAGAACCTCAATCGCCTGCTTTTGCGAATCCTCGTCGCCCAGCACGACAAGCTGATTGCCGCGTCGCACAATCTGCACCGAGAGCTTCTGTTCGATATCGGTCAGGTTGCGGTCATATTCACCGCATAAATCGATCAATAATCTGTTGTCGGGGAATTCAACAAGCGCCTCACGCTGGGGCATGTCATCTTGCGGTGGGGTCAGGGCACCGATGGCCAATCCGTTCTCCTGTCTTGGCGTTTCATCTTGAGCGTAGACAAACTGTAGAGGTAGACGCAAGCGGCAGTTTCAAAATTTGCACACCGCATGACAAATGCGCCGATGAACGCTGAAACAGCCATCTATGAACGCCAATCGCACGGGTATCAGAATGTATAATTCAACCCGATCCGTAGTCCGCGATAGCTTGGCGTCGATTTGGTCGAGAATGACGGACCCAGTTCGACCGTTTTTGATTCGAACTGCAGATACTCGATCTCGCCGGTGATCGACCAATTTTCGTTCAGTTTGTGTTCAGCGCCCAAGCTGGCCGAGAAACCTTGTCGGCGGTCCTCGCTCTCAAATCGGCTGGTCCCGCTCGCATCAGTTAGTGAGCCTGACGTGGTGATATCGCCGCGGACATAACCCACAGTCACGAAATATAGGACACTGCCGCTGCGGTTCGTCAGCCCGTTCCGTAAGCGGATGGACAATACATCCGAGATCGCGGATCTGCCGCTGACCTCTGCCCCACCGGATCGGGACGAGGTGATGTCATCGAGCGTGCCAAAGTCATAGCCGACTTCCAGCCCATACACATAGTCGCGCCCACCTCTGGCTGGCAGAATGCCGCGCCAGCCACCGCGAAAACCTGCGAAATTTCCGCTTGGCTTAAGGTCGCCCGCAGCAAACGTGTCTCCGTCGTTCACGCGCAGGCCAAACTCGTCCGAACCGCCCGAGGCATGTCCGGCGCTGACCCCCAGATAGAACGCATTGACGTCGCGCGCGAAACGCTGAGACGAGATTACGTCGGGCTCAGTGACTTCCCCGACGACATCGCCGGCCAAAGTCGGGGCAGCGCAAGATAGAAACACGACAGTCGCCGACAAAACACGGGAAAGGTTTACACTCGGAAAACGTATCCAGCTCACTACTCGTACCCTCCGCAAAGGCGGGCCGTCAGGCGGGGTCGGTGCGTTTGTCGACACCCAAAATTCGGCCCAGAAAAATCTAGCCTTCCTCGGAACATAGTTCCAAGCCATAAATCAAGGGTTAAATTTCAAGGCGAAAACCCTTTGCGGGCCAGCCACAAGGGATCAGACCAACTCACCACCCAGCGAGTTCGCGCCAGACGATTTTATCCTTACCTTACGTAAGTCGCCGCTCGCGATATCAGCGTCCGCGACGTGAACCGCATGCAGATACTCGGATTTTCCAACCATCTGGCCCGGTTGCCGCCCAGGCTTTTCAAACAGGACATTAACTGTCTTTCCGACCATCGAGTCCTGAATCTCGCGCTGGTGGCGCGTGATCAACCCTTGCAAGCGCTGCAGGCGTGCATCCGCCACTTCGGCCTCGACCTGTGGCCGTTCTGCTGCAGGTGTGCCGGGTCGCGTCGAGTATTTGAAGGAATAGGCGTAGCCGTATTTGACCTCTTCGACCAAATCCAGAGTAGCCTGAAAATCCTCTTCCGTTTCTTCCGGAAAGCCCACGATGAAATCGCCGGACATCAGAATATCGGGGCGCGCTTCTCGGATACGCTCGATCAATCGCAGATAGCTTTCAGCCGTATGGCTGCGGTTCATCCGCTTTAGAATTTTGTCCGACCCCGACTGCACCGGCAAATGCAGATATGGCATCAACTTCTCACAGGTGCCATGCGCTTCGATCAGCGCATCATCCATGTCGTTCGGGTGCGAGGTGGTAAAGCGTATGCGCTCTAGCCCGTCGACCTTGTTCAATTCCCAGATCAGACCGGCAAGGGTCATGTCTCCGTCCGGTCCAGCCCCGTGATAGGCATTTACGTTCTGCCCCAGCAGCGTGATCTCACGCACACCGCGTTCAACCAGATCGCGGGCCTCACGCAGGATGCGATCTGCCGGGCGGCTGACCTCGGCCCCGCGTGTATAGGGCACAACGCAGAAGGCACAGAACTTGTCACACCCCTCCTGCACGGTCAGAAATGCCGTCGGTCCGCGCTTGGCCTTGGGGCGGTTCTTGAGCTTTTCGAATTTGTCTTCTTCGGGGAACTCGGTATCCAGCGCCTTTTCACCCGCGCGCGTCTTCGCCTCCATCTCGGGCAGGCGATGATAGCTTTGCGGCCCCACCACCAGATCGACAAGCGGCTGGCGGCGGATGATTTCCTCGCCTTCGGCCTGAGCGACGCAACCTGCGACACCGATTTTAAGGTCCGGCTTTTCCGCCTTGAGGCCCTTGAAACGGCCCAGTTCGGAATAGACTTTCTCAGCTGCCTTTTCTCGAATGTGGCAGGTATTTAGCAGGATCATATCCGCATCATCGGGCGATTTGGTCTCGACATAGCCCTGTCCGCCCAGCGCTTCGGCCATGCGTTCGCTGTCATAGACGTTCATCTGACAGCCATAGGTCTTGATAAACAGCTTTTTCGGTTCAGACATGGGTTGGCCTTTGCAGTCGCTGGGTCGGCGTCGTCTATACGTATCGAACGCCGCTTGCAATGCTGGCGCAATTACCCGAATTTGGCGAGAATTTCCAGCAAGGCGGCAACGAAACCAACGATGCAGTACGAATCCCTTGATCACCTTCTGAAATCCGATCGGTCGATCCTGAGCAAGGGACCCGTGGCACTGATATTTGCCGAAGATAATGTCGAGCTAGAAGGGACGCTGCACCATCATTTGAAGCTGGGGTTCAAATCCGTGATCACATTCCTGCCCCAAGAATTCACGCTGGATGAAGCGCTGGAGGAAAGGGTTCATCGAGTGACGATGACCTGCGCGCCCAGAACCGTCGTATTTGAGGCCGTCAATCGGATCATTCAGGCGGCTCAGGGTGCATGGGTATACTACTGCTACAACTCTGAATATCTGTTCTACCCTTTCTGCGAGACCCGCTCGGTCGGAGAGTTACTGGCCTTCCATTCTGAAGAACGGCGCCAGGCCATGCTGACCCATGTGATCGATCTGTATGCGAATGATCTGACGGCCTATCCAAACGGAGTGGCCCCCAATCACGCAATGCTGGACAAGACCGGATACTACGCCCACACGCGGCATGACGCATCTGGCAAGCCGCTAGAGCGGCAACTGGATATGTCCGGTGGTCTGCGCTGGCGGTTCGAAGATCATATCCCGTATGAACGACGCCGGATCGATCGGATTTCGCTGTTCAAAGCAAAACCCGATCTGAGACTTCTGCCTGATCACACTTTCAATGAGCCGGAATATAACACCTACGCCTGCCCGTGGCACAACAACCTGACCGCGGCGATCTGTTCGTTCCGGGCGGCCAAAGCATTGAAGACGAACGCCGGATCGACGTTCGATATCTCCAACTTCTGCTGGAACCATTCAACTCCGTTCGAGTGGGATTCGCGCCAATTGCTGGATCTGGGCCTGATCGAATCGGGCCAGTGGTTCTAGGTTCTAACGCTGTAGCAGAACTGGGAACCAGTCCTCACGCAGCCTTTGCCCAGGCACCATTTCATGTCCCGGAAATGGCGGCGAAGTCCGGCCTGGACGCTCGACATAACGTGCATCATCACCAACCAATCGCAGCGAAAATGCCCTGCGTCGGCTATCGGAAGTATTGCCTCGGGCCCCGTGTAGCGTGCGATAGTTGAAGGCCACTGCATCACCGGGCTCCATTTCAAATTCTACAATCTTCATCCTTTCGGCATCTGGGTCCGGAATCGGCATGTACTGGCCCTCGTCAGGGAAGAAACCTTCTTCCGAGACCCAGCGGGTAGGTAGCACTTCTTTTTCCCAGCGGTGCGAACCGGCAACGCAGCGCAAGGTCGCTTGTTTCACCGGATCCAACGGTGACCAGAAGCTGATATTCTGTTGACCATCCACAAAATAGTATGGCCCATCCTGATGCCACGGCGTTGCCATCGAGGTTCCGGGTTCCTTCACCAGAACATGGTCATGGAACATCTGCACAGATTGCGACTGCATGAGGTCGGCCGCTACTTCAGCAGCAGGAGATTTTTCGATCACTTCACGAAACTGCGGGATACGGGACCAGTTGCAATAGTCGTCAAAAAAACGGCCGGTTTCGCCATCTTTCCTGTTCTCCGAAGCATAAGGACCCGGCTCGGCCATATTCGCGGCAACCCCGGCCCGTAGGGTTTCAATATGATCGGCGAACAGGCCTTTAACCAACACAACGCCGTCCGTCTGGAAGTTGTCGATCATGGCCTGAGAAACAAGAGAGTGAGTCATTGCGGTCTCCTTAGATTTGTCGCCCGATCTGCGCATGAATAAGACATCTGTTCAAATCATATCTTTCAATTTAGGTATTAACTCTATGTTATACCTCACTCTGCGCCAATACGAATATGTTTGCGCCATCGGTCGGCATGGCAGCCTGTCTGCTGCGGCACAACGCCTAAATGTCTCGCAACCTGCCTTGTCCAATGCGCTGACCCGGGTCGAATCACGTTTGGGATATCCACTGTTTGCCCGAAGACGGGGTGCCGCGATGGCGCTGACCCCGCAGGGCCGCAAATTCATCGAAGAGGCCGAGGCCTTGTTGAAGCGAGCTGCGCTTTTGGAACAGTCAAAGCAGCCGATAACCGGCGAACGCCGATTGCGCCTGGGATGCTTTGTCGATCTGGCACCCTTTCTTCTGGCCCAATCTCTGCACCGCCTGCAAGAAGCTTTGCCCGACGTCGCCCTGACACACGGGGTTGAGACGTTCGAAGGCCTGATTTCCGGCTTGATCGATGGCAGATACGATTTTGCACTCACCTATGACCTCGGCATGGATGCCGGTTTTTCCTGCAAGAAGTTGTTCGACAGCACCCCACACGCACTGCTTTCACCTGATCATACACTGGCGGCGGCCAATCAGCTCACCCTGACCGAGCTAGCGTCATATCCACTGATTCTGTCTAAAGAGGGTTTGTCTGCACAGCATGTACTCGCGCTTTTCAGACGCAAAGGTTTGAACCCCACAATCTCGCACCGAGCGGAATCATTGGAGCTTTCGCGCAGTCTGGCCGCTCATGGGGAAGGCATCGGGATAAGCTATACCAGCCCTAAAAACGGCTTCAGTTATGATCAGGTCCGCGTGATAAGCCTGCCGATCACCGATCCAGATGCAACCGAATCTGTTGTATTGGCACGGCATGGCACGGGGCCGACTGATCCGCTGATCACGCAGGCTGAGCATGCGTTGGTTACGTTGTTATTTAAGGATTAGAGGTTACTTCTTCCGCAGGCGGATCACCACATCGACCGATGCGATTTCGACGCCTTCAGGAGCTTCCGGCAATTGTTGGATTACCAATTGATCGGATGGTGCATCGCTCAGACGGCTTTCGTCTTCCCAATAGAAATGCGGATGGTCATGCGTGTTGGTGTCGAAATAGCTTTTGGACCCGTCAACAGTGATCTCTTGAAGCACCCCGGCATCGCAAAACGCCCGCAATGTGTTGTATACGGTCGCCAGCGAAACCGCGTCACCTTTGGCTTTTGCGGATTCAAACAGGCTTTCCGCTGTCACATGACGATGCAGACCGTCGCCCACAAGCAATTCGGCCAAAGCAACCCTTTGGCGCGTGGGGCGCAAACCTGCGTCAACCAACCAATTTGCAGCGATCTCACGGCTCTGAGGTGTCATGAATCCGATACCTGTGTTTTGCTGCCCTTAATATAAGTGCGCCCTGCCTGCAATTTCAAATGAAATTCATTCGCAAAGAATATTGTAGTCACAACAAGATATGGAGTGCTGGTCTTGCAGGACCTTGCATACGGGTGATAGACGAGGCCAGATGTAATAAACGGACCCAGGCAGGAGAGGCGGCAGAATGGCCCAATTCCCGAGCAGTTTTGACAAGGACGATCTGCTGAAATGCGCCCGCGGCGAACTATTTGGCCCTGGCAACGCGCAGTTGCCGGCTCCGCCGATGTTGATGATGGATCGCATTACCGAGATTTCCGGCGACGGTGGAGCGCATGGCAAGGGTCATGTGCTGGCCGAATTCGATATCACACCTGAGCTTTGGTTCTTTGACTGCCATTTCCCTGGCAATCCGATCATGCCCGGCTGTCTGGGCCTGGACGGTTTGTGGCAACTGACCGGCTTCAACCTCGGCTGGCGCGGCTGGCAAGGACGTGGCATGGCCGTTGGCGTCGGAGAGGTCAAGTTGACCGGCATGGTGCGCCCGGACCGGAAGATGCTGACCTATAAGATTGATTTCAAAAAGGCGATCCAGACGCGCCGCCTGACCATGGGTGTGGCAGATGGCATCGTCGAAGCCGATGGCGAATTGATATACGACGTCAAGGATATGAAGGTCGTTCTGTCAGACGCCTGAGCCTGACCGGCCGCAATAAGGAGTACGCACATGCGTCGAGTAGTCGTCACCGGTCTGGGGGTTGTGTCCTCGATCGGGAACAATGCCGAAGAGGTGCTCGCCTCGCTCAAAGCAGGCAAATCCGGCATCGTAGCAAGCGAACAGATGGTCGAGCACGGCTTTCGCAGCCAGATCGCCGGTTCGCTGAAAATCGATGTGGCCGATCACGTGGACAAGCGGACCCTGCGGTTCATGGGTCCGGGTGCTGCCTATGCCCATATCGCGATGAATCAGGCCATCGCGGACGCCGGGCTGACCGAAGATCAGGTTGTCAATCCGCGCACAGGTCTGGTGGCAGGTTCGGGTGGACCATCGACCAGCGCGATGTTGACTGCGCACCAAACCGTGCTGAAAACCGGCGCAACCAAACGGATCGGCCCGTTTGCAGTGCCAAAGTGCATGTGTTCGACGATTTCTGCGAACTTGGCGACCGCGTTCAAAATCAAAGGTATCAACTACTCGATCACCTCGGCCTGCTCGACCTCGCTGCACTGCATCGGCAATGCGGCTGAACAGATCATGCTGGGAAAGCAGGATGTGATGTTCGCAGGTGGAGGAGAAGAGCTGGACTGGACCCTGTCCTGCCTGTTCGACGCGATGGGTGCGATGTCGTCCAAGTACAACGACACACCTGATAAAGCCTCGCGCGCATTCGATCAGAACCGCGACGGATTTGTGATTTCCGGCGGTGGCGGCATCGTGGTTCTGGAAGACCTCGAGCATGCGCTGGCGCGCGGTGCGAAAATCTATGCCGAAGTAACCGGCTATGCCGCGACATCTGATGGGCACGACATGGTGGCACCATCCGGCGAAGGCGGCGAGCGCGCGATGCGTCTGGCGCTGTCGACCGTGCCCGAAGGCCGCAAGGTCGGCTATATCAATGCCCACGGCACCTCGACCCCAGTGGGCGACGTCGGAGAAGTCGAAGCCGTACGCCGTATCTTTGGTGAAGGCAGTGTGCCTCCGATTTCATCGACAAAATCGATGACCGGTCACGCGCAAGGCGCAGCGGGGGCGCTTGAGGCGATCTTCTGCCTGCTCATGCTGGAACATGATTTCATTACTCCGTCGATCAATGTCGACACACTTGCCGACGGCATCCTGCCCGGTGAAATTGCAACTCAAGTGGTTGAAAACGCAGGCTTGGACAGCGTGATGACCAATAGCTTCGGCTTTGGCGGCACCAACGGATCCATGGTTCTGTCGAAGTATAACGGGTGAACAAGATGTCGGATATTCTCAAGGGTAAACGCGGCCTGATCATGGGCGTGGCTAATGACCGCTCTATCGCGTGGGGCATCGCCAAAGCCATGCACGAAGCGGGCGCTGAGCTGGCTTTCACCTATCAGGGCGAGGCGTTTGGCAAACGGCTTGAACCGCTGGCCCAAAGCTTGGGCAGCGACTTCATGGTCGATGCGGATGTGACCGATGATGATTCACTGGATCGCGCGTTTGGCGAGTTGTCCGCCCGCTGGCCAACAATAGATTTTGTTGTCCACGCTATCGCTTATTCGGACAAGTCCGAACTGACCGGTCGATTCTTGAACACCACGCGGGCAAACTTCAAACACTCGCTGGATGTGTCGGCCTATTCGTTCATCGAAGTTGCCCGTCGCGCCTATCCGCTGATGAAGGACAATGGCGGCACATTGTTGACACTGACCTATCAGGGATCGAACAAGGTTGTACCAAACTACAATGTCATGGGCGTCGCCAAGGCTGCGCTGGAATCGGCGACGCGCTATCTGGCGAACGATCTGGGCCCTGAGGGTATTCGCGTGAACGCCATCTCGCCCGGCCCGATGAAAACATTGGCGGGTGCGGCTATTGGTGGTGCACGCAAGACCTACAAGTTCTGCGACCAGAACGCACCGATGCGTTCGAATGCCACGCTGGAGGCCGTCGGAGGCACCGCCGTTTATCTTGCGTCCGACGCCGGCAGCTATACTTCGGGTGAGATCATCCGCGTCGACGGCGGGTATCATATTCTGGGCATGCCCCAGCCAGAGGCCATGTGACTATATCTTTCCCTGCGGGTGCCAAGATTTGAACATCTTTGCCCCGCAGGGATTACGATATGAGCAAACTTGAACAGATCCTTGCGAGCAACACGCGCTCGCCAGCTTTGAAACGCAAATCAGGAAGCGGACGTGCGCGTCTTTTGCTGCTGATTCTCACATCGCTGCTGATTGCCTTTGTGTTTCTGACCCAACCGCCCGTGCGCGATGCGATTGAGCCGTTGTTGTCACATATCCCGGGCCTTTGATCCAATCAGCATCAGTTGATCGAAACGATTTCGATATCGAAGACCAGATCTTGCCCCGCTAGTGGATGATTTGCATCCAAGGTCACTGTCGCCTCATCTACCTCGACGACAGTCACTGGCAATGCCTGACCGTCAGGAGTTTGCATCTGTAACTGCGTGCCGGGTTCAAGCGGAATGTCATCCGGGATGCCTTCACGCGGGATCTGCTGCCGCATGCCCGGATTGATCGGGCCATAGGCGTCAACGCAATCGATCTCGACACGCTTCTTCTCGCCAATCTCCATGCCCGGCAGGGCAGCGTCCAGACCGGGTATGATCTGCCCGGAACCAACCGCAAACTCCAACGGATCGCGCCCCTCGGAACTGTCGAAGACTTTGCCGTCCAGCAGAGTTCCGGTGTAGTGGATGCGAACCGTGTCGCCTTGTTTGATTGCGGTCATGATGGCCTCCGGCCTGAAAAGAAATGAACGGCGCAGCCTAGAGGCTGACACAGCATTGTAAACCCTGCCCTCTTTAACCCCGGAACCGGTTGTGATTACCTGCGCCCGATCAGGGGAGGATCGGATGGCTATCACCACGTGTGTATTCGACGCTTATGGTACTCTGTTTGACGTGGCCGCCGCCGCCAGGCAGGCCGCAACAGAGCCCGGATTTGAAGCGTTGGCTAGCAAATGGCCCGAGTTGGCCAATCACTGGCGTCTGAAGCAACTGCAATATACATGGTTGCGTGCTGTCGCTGATGCGCATTGTGACTTTTGGGATGTCACGCAAGATGGGCTGGATTGGGCCTTGGAAGCGGTAGGCCTTCAGGGGGATAACACCCTTCGGCAGCGTCTGCTCGATTTGTATTGGGAGTTGCAGGCCTATCCCGAGGTCCCCGATATGTTGAAGGCGCTGAAGGCCGGTGGGTTGCAGACCGCCATCTTGTCCAACGGTTCACCCCCGATGCTGAACGGGGCGGTGCAGTCTGCCGGGATCGGTGATGTGCTGAATGATGTTCTGTCGGTCGAAAGCGTGGGGGTCTTCAAACCCCATGCCAGCGTATACGATCTGGTGCAGAACCGCTTCGGCTGCGCGCGCGATGAAGTGCTGTTCGTCAGCTCAAACGGGTGGGACGCTGCCGGGGCAAGCGGCTATGGATTTGTCACAGCTTGGGTCAACCGCGCTGGCGAGCCAATGGACCGTCTGCCGTGGAAACCTGCACATGTGCTGCCAGACCTGACGACGATCCCTCAATTGGCAGGGCTTTGATGGCATATTTCACCACCTCGGACGGCAAACGCCTGTACTATGAAGATACCGGCACGGGCCATCCTCTGCTTTGCTTGGCTGGCTTGACGCGCAACTGCCGCGACTTTTCATTTCTTGCGCCACATATGCGTGATCTTCGTATGATTGCGATGGATTATCGCGGGCGCGGCAAGTCCGATTTTGATGCGAACTACATGAATTACAACATCCTGCGCGAGGGGCTGGATGCGGTTGATCTGCTGGATCAACTGGGCTTGAAGAAAGTGACTCTGTTGGGCACATCACGCGGGGGGCTGATCGCCATGGCCTTGGCCGCCAGCCATCCTGACCGGCTGGCAGGTGTGATATTAAATGACGTTGGCCCGGTAATCGAACCCGCCGGCATTGCCAAGATTATGGACTATGTCGGCAATCCCCCAAGTTCACAATCCTATGATGAGGCTGCGCAGGTCCTGCAAACGATGATGGCGCCACAGTTCCCGGGCATCGCTCAGGACGTCTGGAAACTGCAGGTAGAACATCAATACATTCAAACCGATACCGGGCTACAGCTGCGTTATGACCCCGCATTGCGACAAGCGCTGATCGAGCAGGCCGCCATCACCCCGGCACCGGACCTGTGGCCTTTGTTCGACGCCCTGCGTACGATCCCCACCGGTGTGATCCGCGGCGCAAATTCCGACTTGTTGAGCAAAGCCACGGTGCAGAAGATGCACGCACACCACCCCGAATTGATCTCGACCGAAGTGCCGGACCGAGGACATGTCCCGTTCCTGAACGAGCCTCAATCCCTAGACCTGATCCGCAAAATACTGGACGCCAAATGAGCAACATAGACATGATCGAAGCCGCCGCCGAGCGGCTGAAAGGTCACGTGCGCGAGACGCCGCTTCTGTCGTCGCCTTTCCTGGATGAAATCGCGGGTCGCCGCGTTCTGATCAAACCCGAATGCCTGCAACACACCGGCAGCTTCAAATTTCGCGGCGCGTGGTCAGCTATTTCGGCACTGGATGAGGCGGCGCGCAACCGGGGCGTCATCGCCTACTCCTCGGGCAATCACGCACAGGGTGTTGCCTATGCAGCGGCTCAACATGGAATCTCGTCCGTCATCGTCATGCCCTCGGATGCGCCGAAGCTGAAGATTGAAAACACCCGCGCGCTGGGCGGTGAGGTCGTCCTTTATGATCGCGCCAGCGAAAGCCGCGAAGACATCGGCGAGGCATTGGCTGCCGAGCGCGGTTTGACTTTGATCCGGCCTTATGACGAACCGCAAGTGATCGCTGGCCAGGGAACAACGGGACTGGAGCTGGCACGTCAGGCACGGGCGCTGGGCGTGACCGAAGGTGACGTTCTGATCTGCTGTGGCGGCGGCGGGCTGACATCTGGTATCGCGCTGGCGTTAGAGCGTCACGCGCCCGGTCTGCGCCCTCGTCCATGCGAGCCTGAAGGGTTCGAAGACGTGAAACGCTCGCTGGCAAGCGGGACGATCCAAAGCAACGACGCTACTTCGGGAAACATCTGCGACGCAATCCTGACGCCACAGCCGGGGCAGATTACCTTTCCCATCCTGCAGCGGCTTTGCGGCCCTGGTCTGTCGGTATCTGAACAGGAATCCCTACGCGCCATGGCCCTTGCGTTTCTGCGTCTGAAGATCGTGCTGGAACCCGGAGGAGCGGTTTCGCTGGCCTCTGCCCTGTTTCGCAAGGATCAGATTGATGGAAATGCGGTGATCGTAGTCGCCTCGGGCGGCAACGTGGATCCGCAGATCTTTGAACGGGCGTTGGAATTCCTTACCTGACAATCGCTTAAAGCCGGTGCAAAATCCGGTCGTAGTCGTTTTAACCGACACCCTGAGCAGACGGGGACGCTAAACATGCATATCGCTGACCTCAAAGATGTTCGGATACACTACCGAATTGATGGCGACGCCGCTGGCGCCCCTATCGTGTTTGCTAATTCACTGGGCACGGATATGCGGCTGTGGGACCCGATATTGCCGCTACTGCCCAAAGGCCTGCGCATCATTAGGTACGACAAACGCGGGCACGGATTGTCAACAGCACCCTCAGCGCCCTATTCCATGGGAAATCTGGTGCGCGACGCCGAGCAATTGCTGGATTATCTAGAGGTCAAGGATTGCGTATTCGTGGGTCTGTCCGTCGGTGGCATGATTGCGCAGGGTCTGGCGGTCAAGCGTATGGATCAGATCCGCGCGCTGGTGCTGTCGAATACGGCCGCCAAGATCGGCACTCCCATGATGTGGCAGCAGCGTATGGATGCTGTCCGTAAAGGCGGGATCGAGGCACTGGCGGATGCCACCATGGATCGGTGGTTCTCGAAATCATTTCGGGCCAGCGCCGAGATGACGCTTTGGCGCAACATGATGGTCCGACAACCGGTCGATGGCTATCTGGGCTGCTGCAGTGCAATTTCTGGCACCGATTTCTATACGCCAACCAGCGGATTGCGCCTGCCGACCTTGGGGATTGCGGGCAGCGAAGACGGCTCAACCCCGCCCGATCTGGTGCGCGAAACGGTCGATCTGATCCCTGGTTCACGCTTTGCGCTGATCCGAAAGGCAGGCCACCTGCCCTGCGTCGAGCGCCCTCAGGACTTTGCCCAATTGATTGGTGATTTTCTGACCGAGATCGGACATATTTGAAGGAGGGATTGTTGGCAGATTTCTTGCTTGTACATGGCTCTTGGCACGGTGCCTGGTGCTGGCGCGATCTGATCCCGGAACTGACCACTTTCGGACATACCGCCCGCGCCATCGATATGCCAAGCCACGGCTCGGACCCGACGCCTATCCGCGATGTCACCCTTGGAACGTGCAGAGATGCCGTGCTGAAGGCTTCGACACCAAAGACCATCATCTTAGGGCACTCGTGGGGTGGATATCCCGTAAGTGCGGCTGCCGAGACCGACCCGAACGCCATGCGAGGTGTGATTTATCTAAGTGCCTATGTTCCGAAATCCGGGCTATCTATGGTCGAAATGCGCAAACGAGCCCCACGCCAACTGATCGGAAATGCCGTCGAAGTATCCGGCGACGGGTTGTCGTATTCGGTGGTACCGGATCAGGTGCACGACCTGCTTTATCACGACTGCGCGCGCGAGGTGGTTGCCTATGCATTCGCGCGCCTGTGCCCTCAGGCGATTGCACCGCAGACTACCCCCCTAGACGTCGGCGATAACTTCGCGCGCGTTCCAAAAGGGTACATCAGAACTACCGATGACAGAATCGTTCCGACCGAATATCAGGCCGAGATGGCGGGCTGCGCGGACCCTGATATGCACCTTACGATAGACAGCTCTCACTCGCCGTTTTTTTCGCATCCTGAGCATCTTGCCGGGTTGATGCACCAGATCTCGCAACGAATGTAGCGAGCCACCGTCGATGTCCCGACCCCGATACGCCGTGCGCCGATCTGTTTGGTTGTCGCACACTGAACCGATGACCCACACAATGCTTATCAATAGGTGGATTCTTTTGCGTCTACCCCACTTTGGCAGAACAACGACACATCCGTGACGGTTTCCACCTTGCAGGTCCCGCCGGGACGGGTCACCGTGATCCCGTTAGGGAGCGGGAAAACACATGCAAACCATCAAAGCAGCCGTATGCCGGGCCTTCGGCGAACCTCTGGTCATCGAAGACATCCTGATCGCACTACCCGGCATGGGCGAGGTCGAGGTAACGCTGGATGCAGTGGCGATTTGCCATTCGGACATTTCCTTTGCAAGCGGCGCATGGGGCGGCCACTTGCCCGCGGTTTACGGGCACGAAGCGGCTGGCATCGTTTCTGCTGTTGGCGAAGGCGCAGGGGATTTCAAACTTGGTGATCCCGTTGTGGTAACCTTGATCCGCGCCTGCGGGTCCTGCCCGTCCTGTGCCGGTGGCATGCCCACCATTTGTGAAACACCTTATGACACGGTGAAAGGTCCGCTGCAGACTGCCGACGGTGATGCGCTGGAACAGGCCATGGCATGCGGGGCCTTTGCCGAAAAGGTAGTTGTCAGCCACCGACAAATCGTCCGCATTCCCGAAACGCTGCCCAAGGACCTTGCCAGCCTGCTGTCCTGCGGGGTGATCACCGGTGTTGGTGCAGCAGTCAACGCCGCCCAGCTTCGCCCCGGGCAGGACGTGGTTGTCATCGGCGCCGGGGGCGTCGGCTTGAACGCAATCCAAGGCGCACGTATTGCCGGAGCTCGCCGTATCGTTGCGGTCGATATGACACAGGATAAGCTGGATATCGCAATGGAGTTCGGCGCGACCCATGGTGTTTTGGCCAGCCAGAAAGAGCCGTGGAAAAGCGCCTACAAGGCGCTGGGCGGACGTGGCGCAGACGCCGTCTTGATTACTGTTGGTGCAATCCCGGCCTATGATCAGGCCCCGCGTTACCTTGGTCGGGGCGGCAAGGCGATCATGATCGGGATGCCCCATTCTGGTGACATGTCCAGCTACGAACCCGTCGTGCTGGCCGCGCTTGGCCAGGGCATGGTGGGCTCAAAAATGGGCGATGTAGTGATCCAGCGCGACATCCCGTGGATGATCGATCTGTATGAACAGGGGCGGCTGAAACTGGACGAGTTGATCTCGGGTCGCTGGACCCTGTCGCAGATCAATGAGGCCATCGAAGACACCAAGTCCGGTGCGGCCAAACGCAATGTAATCTTGTTTGATCGCGACTGAACCCCGCAAAAGGAACACCCGATGAAACTGCAAGATCTCGATGTCATTGTCACTGCGCCTCCGGCACCGGGTTGGGGTGGGCGCTATTGGATTTTGGTCAAGGTCACCACGGATACGGGCGTGATCGGTTGGGGGGAATGCTACGCGTCCTCGGTTGGTCCCGAAGCCATGACCCATGTCATTCGCGATGTATTCGAACGGCACATGCAGGGCGAAAACCCCGAGAATATCGAGTTGATGTTCCGCCGCGCCTATTCCAGCGGCTTCACTCAGCGACCAGACCTGACCGTCATGGGTGCGTTCTCGGGGCTCGAAATCGCCTGCTGGGACATTTTGGGCAAGGATCGTGATCGTCCGGTCTATGCGCTGCTGGGTGGGCGGATGAACGACCGTATCCGGGCGTACACCTATCTCTACCCACTTCCTCAGCATAACCTGACGGACTTCTGGACTTCACCTGAGCAGGCCGGAGAAAGTGCTGCTGAAATGGTCCGGCGCGGCTATACCGCCGTCAAGTTTGATCCCGCCGGGCCTTATACGATCCGCGGTGGACACATGCCCGCGATGTCCGATATCTCAATGTCGATAGCGTTTTGCAAAGCGATCCGTGAGGCAGTTGGAGACAAGGCCGATCTGCTGTTCGGTACTCATGGCCAGTTCAACACAGCCGGAGCTATACGTCTGGGCCAAGCGCTGGAACCCTTTTCGCCGCTGTGGTTCGAAGAACCCACACCCCCCGACATGATCGAGGATATGGCCCGTGTGGCGCGCAATGTCCGTATCCCTGTCGCAACCGGTGAACGGATGACAACCAAAGCGGAATTTGGCGCGGTCCTGCGCGCCGGGGCCGCCGAAATCCTTCAGCCTGCGTTGGGACGCGCTGGCGGTATATGGGAGATGAAGAAAGTCGCCGCAATGGCCGAGGTTTTCAACGCCCAGATGGCACCCCATCTGTATGCGGGACCGATCGAGTGGGCGGCGAATATTCATCTGGCGGCGTCGATCCCGAACCTGCTGCTGCTTGAAAGCATCGAGACCCCATTCCACGATCAACTGATAAAGGGAAGCATCCGCGTCGAGAAGGGGTTCGTCGCTCCTCCGACCGAGCCCGGCCTTGGTATCGAGGTCGATGAAAGCCTTGCCCGAGCCCATCCCTACAAAGGTGACGGGCTGCACCTACAGATGCAGGAAACCCCATGTGACTATGCAAATGGGAATGCGTTTCAAGGCGGTGCACCCGCAACCGAAGGGTAACAATCGACAGGCGAGCAAGCCGATCAGTTCGAGACATACCCCGCGATGACCTGCAACAGTTTAAAGGCTGTGGCTGCATCGTTCTCGACGACCGCCAGAAATTCCTCTTCACCGATCCGTAGGCAGGACAGTTCCGTTTCAGCCACCATGCTCAACGCCCGAGGCTCTTTTCGGATCAACCCCAGCTCTCCCACCAACGCGCCCGCACCAACCGTAGTGATCAGTTGATCGGCCTCGCCCGAACGCGGCAGGTACAATCCTGCCTCGCCCTCAAGGATGACATAGGCGCCATCGGTTGGCTGATCATCCTTCAGAAACACCACCTGGCCGGGTTTCGCTTCGAACCAGCGCGCACCAAAGGCCAGCAGTCGAAGCTGGCGACGGTCGAGCCCAGAGAACAACGGGGTCTGCTCAAGCGCACGCAATTTGCGTACCAGATCGGCAGACGCCGCACCGTCGCCGTCGACGTCGGTTGGGCCTTCACCCGTCACGACCCGGCCCTGACGGATTTCAACATACATGTCGAAAACATCTGGATTTTCGAACGCATCATTTAGATAGATTACAGTAGTTTCGGGCAGCAATTCACGCAGATTTTTATAAACTGCGACCTGTGTCTCCATATCATAGCTGGCAAGCGCGGTTTCCAAGATCAGAATATCTGGCTTTTTGATCGCAGCGCGGGTAAAGGCCAGCGGTTCGGCAAATACCGCAGGCAAGTTCTGGCCGCCAATCGAGACCGGAACATCATAGATCAGTTCCACCACCATCGGTCGCGCCCCGTTCTCGGCCAGAACATCGACGATCAGTTTGCGCGCCTCGTCGGTCCGCGCACCGCCGATCTGGCTGACCTTGCCAAACAGTGCGTTTTCCATGACCGTCAAACCGGGTGCAAAGGCATCCTCATCCAACGGGACGAATACATCGTGCAACGGTTCCAGCAATTTGGCCGAGTGGCTGTGGCGAAGCTCAAGAATGCGGTTCTTCAGCTCATCCGAAAACGCCGGGCCAATCTGCTCGGCCGAGATCACAAATGGCACCGAAAGCAAGCTAGCCAATTGTTCGTCATCCAGCCCGTTTGCGCCTTCCTTCCGGGTTTGCTCGACCAATTCAACCGCGGCCTCGTAGGTCTGGGCCTCAAGCCCCAGCTTGCGAAACAAAGGATGATCGGTTCCATCCAGCCCAAAGATCTGACGCAGCATCTCAATTACGTCGCGTGTCAGGCTGATCAGGGTTTCATCCAACCCCAACTCGCGCAACTGGCCCAGAAACACGGTCTGCTGTGCCAGCAATTGTCGCGTCACTGGAACGCAGGGGGTGGCAAACAACAGGTTTTCAGCAACGGGCAGCGCAGAGTTATAAGCGCACCGATCGAAAATCAGCGCCTGCTGGTCAAGCCCGGCCTCGCGCACCGCCTTCTGAACCCGAGGGCGCAATTCGACCAGCTTTGCTGCCAGTTCCGGGCGCTCATTTGCATCAAACACCTGCTCGGCACCGCGCTGAAACAACGCCGCGCCCGAGCCCATGCCATCGATTAGTTTCAGCCACCAATCGCGCAGCCGTGCTGTATCGTCAAAGCCTGCCGATCCTGGGTCTAGCCATTCGACATGGAATGGATCAGCACTGTTACCTGCCCTCAGCGTCTCGGGGAAATCCGGATCCTCGGTGGACTTGGACAATGGATGTGACCGCATCGGCATCATCACATTTTCACCCAACGTGCCCTGAAACATTATGGGGCGCGAGGTTGCTAGACCTATTCGTTGGGCAACAACGCTTTGATGCAGGCCAGCCATATTGATGCCACCGATTTCAATACGGCCAGAGGTTGGCAGTATCTCGCGGGTCAGCAACTCGGTCAGCGCATGGCGATCTTCCTCGCTGGTGGCCGAAATGCCGACCGTTTTACCTGCTGGGAACGTCAGGTCCAGATCATCCAAAACCTGATTGCCGTCGATATCACGAACCGAGACTTGATTCAGTACGATATCGCCATTCAGATGTGGACGATCCGCTGGCTCTCCGTCAAACAGGGCCTCATCAATCATTCCATCCGGTGCGAAACGATCAATCACAACATCCCATCGCAGCGACATGTCCTGCGTTTGATTATAATAGGTCAGCAGTTCTTTCCAGGGTGAGCTCAAGTCTTTGTAAGCCGCCAGCGCAGCCACCAGAGCACCCAGCGAAACAGATCCCTGCAATACCAGCAGGCCACCGACAAGGTAGAACATGAATGGCGTCAGCTGCGATATGAAGTTGTTGATGAACTTCATAAAGAATTTCTTCTGATAGATCTCAAAGCGGATGGCGAACAGCCGTCCCAGTTGGTCCGAGATCATCGCCCGCCGATAACGCCAACCGCCATTGGCGCGCAGGGTCGAAGCACCGGCAGCGTTCTCGCCGATCTGGGCAGCCAAAACGCGTACCTCTTGAATGCGCTTCTTGTTCAGAAGATTGATCTGGCGTTGCAATCGCGGGATCAACCAGGCCTGCAGCGGGATCAACGCCACCGCGGCCAGTCCGAACCAAACGCTTTGGAGGAACAGAAAGGACAGGATCGTGATCATTTGTCCGGCCTGCAGCACGGGCTGACTGATCGCATCCCCCATCAGCCCACCCATCGGTTCGCTTTCAGCGGTTATCATCGAGACCATTTCGCCCTGACTGACCCGCTCAAAATATGGTTGTGGGAAGCGAAGCGCGCGGTTGATCAACTGATAGCGAAAGCGACGCAGCATACGCTCACTCAGAACACCCTTCATGGTGTTGATACGCATCTTCATCAGCCCGTGCGCCAGCACCGCAGCCAGAAAGGCAAAGCACAGGATCATCAGAAAAATGGTCTGCGTCAGGCTATAACCCCAGACATCGACAATCTGACTTGTCGCGCCGATTGCGTCATTGATGATGCGCTTGGGCAGCTCCAACGTCAGGTAAAGCAAAGGAAACAAGGTCGACGTCACGGCCAGCAAAATCAACTGGTCGCGCTTCGAGTATTTCCAGATGAACTGAAAGATCGATCGTTCTATTGAACCCGCCCCTACTAACGATCCGCCGCTCAAATCACTGATTTTGGCGTGAATACAACGGGCCGAATTTACCGCAATCGTATCCTCGGAAGCAAATGAATTTCCGATTTGCGCCTAATTTGCGTTGTGTGAACAAGTTCATTTGCGCGTTTCGCGTTTACCCCCTAATCTCCTGATTCAGGACGATATCGGGAGGATTCATTTGCCTGCCAGCTTTGGCGCTGTGTTTCTGTTGCTGTGCCTGCTTCAGATCAAACACATGTTCGCCGACTATTATTTACAGACGCCCAAGATGCTTTCCGGGCGAGGCACGTATTTCCACATGGGGCGCGCGCAACATGCTGCTGTGCATGTTGTGGGTTCGGTCGTGATTTTCGCGCTCTTTCGCGCCCCGATTGAATTCATACTGATCATCGCTGCGTTGGAATGGATCGTGCATTTCCACATCGACTTTGCCAAAGCCAACTATTCTGACCGCAAACAGTTGCAACCCAATCAGGCCGCTTTTTGGCGTGCCGCTGGTCTGGATCAGTTGTTTCACAACCTTACTTATATTGGCATGGCCTGGGCTTGGGTGGCTTTCGCGGCTTAAGCTTCAGGGTACCACCGGTCGGTTCCGCTTGATCGTCCGCAGCACGACATTCGTTTGCGCGCTGGCGACGGCGGGCAATCGAAACAAGAAATCTTCCAGAAACGTGTTGTAAGCCGACAGATTCCTGCACAATACACGCAGATGATAATCCGCCTGACCTGTCGTGGCGTAGCATTCCTGCACTTCGGGGCTGATCTCGACGGCCCGGATGAAGTCGACAATCTTGTCCGGGTCATGCCGGGTCAGGTGAACATGCACGATTGCTTCGAACGTCAACCCCATCTCGGCAGGATTCACCAAAGCGCCGTACCGTTCGATCACCCCAGCCTCTTCCAGCGCGCGCACCCTGCGCCATAGGGCTGAGGCCGACATGCCGACTGCATCTGCCAATTCGGCATTTGAAACCCGGCTGTCATTTTGAAGCAGCGTCAGAATGCGGCGGTCCCGATCATCAAGAGTGGCCATCTTGGAAAGATTCATCCGTAACTTTAACTAAATCTGGTGAATCCTATCATATTTTGCAGAACTCGCACAAACTCTGAAACAGAAATTCACCTGCGGGGGGTTAAAATAACCGAACACCAAGGACAAAAACCCATGGACGCGCAGCAATGAGCCACCACGAACCCTCTCCCCGCACCTATCGGCTTGAAGACCGCTATACCCTGACGCAGGGCCGGGTTTTTCTAACAGGCACGCAAGCCTTGGCGCGGATTATGATGGACCAGGCCCGACGCGACCGTCAGGCCGGGCTGAACACGGCGGGGTTTGTCTCGGGCTATCGCGGATCGCCACTGGGCGGGCTGGATCTCGAGCTATGGCGCGCAAAGGACCGGCTGAAGACGGATCGCATCACGTTCATGCCCGCCGTGAACGAAGACCTCGGCGCAACGGCGGTTCTGGGTGCGCAACAGGCCATTTTGGACCCGCATTGCGAGGTCGAGGGCATCTTTTCGATGTGGTACGGTAAAGGCCCCGGTGTCGACCGATCAGGCGATGCATTGAAACACGGGAATGCATATGGGTCTGCGCCAAAAGGTGGCGTGCTGGTCGTGGCAGGCGATGATCATGGTTGCGTCAGTTCTTCGATGCCGCATCAGTCGGATGTGGCCTTCATGTCGTGGTTCATGCCGACATTGAACCCAGCCTCGGTCGAGGAATATTTGGAATTCGGCGAGTACGGGTTCGCTCTGTCCCGTTTCTCAGGCACGTGGGTCGGGTTCAAGGCGGTCTCGGAAACGGTCGAAAGCGCACGGTCCGTCGATCTGCACCCGGATCGCAGCTTTTCCCTGCCGCAGATCGACTTGCCCGAACTCGGTTTGCACGTCCGCACCGCCGATTTGCCCTCGCCCGAGATCGAGACCCGCATCCAACACAAGTTGCGCGCCGTTCGGGCCTTTGCCGAAGCAAACCCCATCGACCGGCGTATTTATGACATCGACAGTGCGAAGTTCGGCTTCGTGACCACCGGCAAGGGGCACCTCGATCTCATGGAGGCGCTGCGTTTGCTGGACCTTGATGAAGCCGCCTGTCGCCGCTTGGGGATCGACATCTACAAGGTTGGCATGGTCTGGCCGCTAGCCCGTCGCAACGCGTTGCGCTTTGTGAAAGGCAAGGCCGAGGTTCTGGTCGTCGAGGAAAAGCGCGGCATCATCGAAAGCCAATTCAAAGAATATTTCTATGACTGGCCCGGCGACAAACCCCATAAGATGGTAGGTAAATATGACAGCCATGGCGAACCGCTGATCCCATGGACCGGGGAACTCAGCCCTTTGATGCTGGCCCCTATTGTTGCCGCCCGACTTAACACGTTCTTCCCTGAAGAAAACCTGCCTGCCAAAGCGCGTGCACTGACTGAGACAGAACCTTCCGTGATCAACGTCCCGGGCGCAACACGGACACCCTATTTCTGCTCGGGCTGCCCGCACAATACATCAACCAAAGTTCCAGAAGGCTCTACCGCTGCCAGCGGCATTGGTTGCCACGTAATGGCATCTTGGATGGATCGCGAGACGGTCGGGTATGCACAGATGGGAGGCGAAGGCGTACCCCATGTGGTGGCCTCACAATTCAATGGCGGAAAGCATATCTTCCAGAACCTTGGCGAAGGGACGTGGTACCATTCTGGATCACTCGCGATCCGTCAGGCGGTCGCGGCAGGGACAAATATCACCTATAAAATCCTCTACAATGATGCGGTCGCAATGACCGGAGGGCAACCAGTGGATGGACCTGTCAGCGTTGCAGGCATTGCCCAAACCTGCCGGGCTGAAGGCGTTGCGCGGATCGCGCTGGTCTCGGACAACATTGCCAAGTTTCACCGATCCGATTTCCCGGCTGGCACCACATTCCACGACCGGGCAAAGATGGACAGCCTGCAACGCGAACTGCGCGACATACCCGGAGTCACGGTCCTGATCTATGAACAGACCTGCGCCACCGAGAAACGCCGCCGCCGCAAGCGTGGGACAATGGAGGACCCCTCGACGTTCGTCTGGATCAATGATCTTGTCTGCGAAGGTTGCGGCGATTGTTCGGTGGCATCGAATTGCCTGAGCGTTGAGCCGCGAGAAACCCCGCTGGGGCGCAAGCGCAAGATCAATCTAAGTTCGTGCAACAAGGATTTTTCGTGCTTGAACGGGTTCTGTCCGAGTTTTGTGACCGTTGAGGGCGCAACCCGACGAAAGCGCGCCATCGAAATGGACTTCAATGCGCTTGAAACAGGCCTGCCGGACCCAAAGCTTCCATCTTTGGACACACCGTTTGATCTGCTTGTGACAGGCGTGGGTGGCACTGGGGTTGTCACGGTTGGGGCCCTGATCACTATGGCCGCGCATCTGGAAGGCAAAGGTGCCTCGGTCCTGGATTTCACCGGATTTGCGCAGAAATTCGGCACGGTACTCAGTTACATCCGCCTTGGCGCAGCTCCGGATGCGCTTAACCAAGTACGCATAGATCAAGGCGCTGCGGATTCGGTGATTGGCTGTGATGTGGTGGTGAGTTCGGCCCCCAAAGCCTCAACTCATTATGCCCGCGGGACACGCGTTGTGCTGAACAGGGCTGAGATGCCCACCGGCGATCTTGTCCTGCGTCGCGATGCCCAATTGCGGGTCGATAAGCGGGAACAGGCGATCGCAGATGTGGTTGGGGTGGACAATCTCGCCAGCCTTGACGCAAATGCAATAGCTGAGGCGCTACTGGGGGATTCCGTCTTCGCCAACGTCATTTTGCTGGGTTATGCATGGCAAAACGAGCTGGTTCCGGTATCGCACCTTGCATTGGCTCAGGCCATCTTGCTGAACGGTGTTGCCGTCGAAAAAAACCGGCTGGCCTTTGCTCTTGGGCGTTGTCTGGCGGCTGACCCCGACCGCATTCACGGGCTGGCACTACCCGAAGAGGCAAACGGCACCTTGGATCAGGTGATTGCGCGTCGGGTGGCGTTTTTGACAGATTATCAGGATGCCGCATATGCGGATCGCTATGCGCAACAGGTTGAAGCAATCCGCGCGTCGAACCCGAAAATATCCGACGATATTCTAGAATCCGTAGCCCGTAACCTGTTCCGCTTCATGGCCTATAAGGACGAGTTCGAAGTGGCCCGGCTGCAAACGTCCCAAAACTTCGACAACGAACTGAAGCAACAGTTCGAGGGAGATTTCAAAACCAGTTACCACTTCGCCCCGCCAATGCTCAGCTGGCGCAAGGACGAACGGGGCCGCCCCCTCAAGTTTGCACTGGGCCCATGGATGCGCCCGGTTCTGCGGGGACTGTCCCGTCTACGTGGTTTGCGCGGCTCGGTCCTGAACCCCTTCGGCTATCACTCCGAAGCGCGACTGCATCGAGATATCCTAAACTGGTACCAATCGCTGTTGGACATGTATCTGACAAACCCCTCCGCCCATTCCGAGGCCGAGTGGCTGGACGCGCTGTCAGCTGCGGACCAGATACGCGGTTTCGGTCCAGTACGGGAAGAAAGCTATGAGAACGCGCGCGCGATGGCGCGTTAACCAAGCACCGAGAAACTGCTATCGGTATTGACCGGTCGCTTGCGGGAATAAAAACCGGTGTCGATTGTGCGTCCAATGTAAGGCAGTTCAAACTGCATCGGCTTGTCGTCATGATCCGCACCGCCTTCGACGTAGTCGATCAGTTCAGCCATCATTTTGCCTGCAATCGGCGCGTTCTTGTATTGGTTACCGCTGGTGCCGCAGGCCATGTAAAACCCCGGCAGGCTGGACTTGTCATAGATCGGAATCCAGTCAGTCGAGGCATCATACAAATCCACCACCCCACGGGTTCTGGAGGGTATCCCCAGGCTAGGGACCCGTTGGGCATAACGCATGGCCTGCGTGGTCCATTGATCCGTAAAATCGTGGTTATAGCTTACATCATCTTCGCACCATTGATGCGGATCACAAGCCGGATCCTCGGAACCGATCAGAATATGATTGCCATGTTCTGGACGGCAATACAGCGCGATATCACTATCCGAGACAATTGTTCCTTGCGTTTCGAAATCAAATCCTTCGGGCGCGGGTACATGCACCACCTCCTGCCGCAGCGGGCGGGTTTGAATGGTCATGTCACCCAGAACCCCGGCCATTTCGTTGACAAGCGCTGACCCGGGACCGGCAACATTCACCACCACTTTGGCGTGGATTTCTTCACCAGAGGCAAGTCTGACACCTGCGACGCGCCCCTGCTGCGACAGGATTTCGCGTACGTCTGCGCCCGTTCGCACTTCGGCACCATGCAGCTTGGCGGCATCCATCAGGTTTTGCGCCGACAACGCCGGATCGGTCACATAACCTGCTTTCGGCCAGAATACTGCGCCCTGAATCCGATCTCCGTTCGGTTGGCCGAACTCCGGATCATCCATGCGCCGCGCCGGGGCAAAGCTGTCCAGAGAATAGATCGGCAGACGTTCGGTAATCCGCTCAGGTGTCCATTCTTCAAACGGACAATCCAGTTCGGCGCTGTACTTCTTATGTTTCTCAAGAAACCCATTGGACTCGGTCTTGACGACCAAACAACCGGTCTCACGAAACTGCGCCAAATCGGCTGTGTCGGGCAAGCCCAGATAGTTCGCCCAATCACGCCAATAGTGATAGCCTTCCCAAGCGAACGCGGTTCCATCGAGGGTCGAATAATGCATCCGAATTATCGCGCAAGAGCCTGCGGTCGAGCCATGCCCAACCTGCGCATTGCGATCCAACGACAGAGTTTTCCAACCGGCCTTGGACATCTCGAACGCGATGGCGGCTCCGATCACACCGGTGCCAATGATGATTGCGTCAGGTTGGTTCATGTCCTGCCCCTTCCCAGAAACGTTTCGCATACGCGCTGAACTCGGTGATTTCCTCGGGTCGCGGTTCGACCCCTGTAAAAACATAAAGGTAGTGTGGAACCATCGACAGCCTGATCGCCAGTGGTTCGTTTAACTGCGCCAGATCATATCCGATTTGCATATAATATAGCACCCGCGCCCGCGTCTCTGCCTCGGTCTCATCATAGTTGAACCGGATGAACATCGCGCGCAGCGCGGCCAGGCGACGGGCATCGGACTGGTCCAGCATACGCCGCACCTTTCCCGATCTTCGTGCCCAATCCCGCACAGCAAAATCAAGCGCCGTATCAAATAGTTCGGTATTCACAACGCAGCGCTGCACATTGCACACCGCAGCCGTGATCGTTTCAGCAGGCAATTCGGATTGCGCGATCAAGGCCGCCGTATTTGTCGCCTGCCATCGCGCCAGCAGCGCATCCAGCAATTCCTGCCGCGACTTGAAGTACCAGTAGAATGATGAGCGCGAGACCGCCATCCGCTCGGCAAGGTTCATGACTTTCACCTGCTCGACCCCGTCCGAAATCAGGACGTCCATGGCCACGTTCAGCCAATCATCGCGCGTGACCTTGACGTTACCAATCAGTGGTTCAGCTTCAGGATCGTCCCGGTGCAGGATGGGTTTGGTGTTCATTCAACTCTCCGGCGGTGCGCCGCCCTCTTCTGTACGGCGCGCTATGAAATCCTTCAACGCACCAAGGCGATCCGTATCTGATGCCGGTGCTTTGAAATTTGCCAGGATTTCCTTCCAAACACCGGTCGCGCGGTGGTTGGCGTCGATCGCGCCACGCTCGGTCCAGGTGCCGAAGTTGGCGTAGTCATGCAGGTGCGGTTCATAAAACGCGGTATTATAGCGCTCCATTGTTTGGCTCGTGGCGAAGAAATGTCCGCTGGGTTCAACCTCGCTCAGCGCTGAGTCAAAGCCGATCTCAGCCCCACGGGCCTGCGCCCCAGCACAAAGCTCGGCCACCATGTTCAACACCTCGGCATCACAGATCATCTTCTCGAAAGATACGGTCAGGCCACCTTCGAGCCATCCGGCCGAATGAATGATGACCGTCGCCCCGGCCATCAGGCAGCCCCACAGGCCGAACTGGTTTTCATTGGCGGCCTGAACGTCGTTGATATTTGCCGCAGACCCCGCCGCAGACCGCCAGGGCAGGCCCAGATACCGGGCCAACTGGCCCGCCGCCAAAGACGCCTGAAAATGCGAGGGTGTCCCGAATGCAGGCGCCCCTGATTTCATGTCGACATTGCTGGTAAAGGTCCCATAGCACACCGGCGCACCGGGGTTGGTAAGCTGGGTCAGCGTCAAGGCCGCAAGCGCCTCGGCATGGGACAGCGTGATGGCCCCGGCCACCGTGATCGGAGCCATTGCGCCCATCAGGGTAAAGGGTGTGATGATCGACATCTGACCATGGCGCGCAAAGTCGATCAGCCCCTGAGCCATTGGAATATCCAGCGTCCGCGGGCTGTTGGTGTTGATAATCGTGTAACAATGGGCGTTAGCGCGGAACTCCTTGTCAGACAGACCTCGCGCCGTCGAGAGCATCTCGAAGCAGTCCATCACTTGCGGCGTGCCTCGCGAGAAGAAGAACGGGAACTTATCCGTCAGCTCCATCTGCGCTTGTGTGGTGAAATAGTGCCGCACATTGGTTGGCACGTCCTGCGGTTCGACCTGCGGTGAGATCATCTGGAAGACATCAAAGTGATGAGTGAGCTTTAGGAACTCCAGATAATCCTGCCCACTCGCTGGCCGCCGACCGCGTTCCAGATCGGTCGCGTTTGGAGCGCCAGCCCCGGGTTGGAACACCAAAGAGCCCAGCTCCAAAGTGAAATCCCGGTGCCGCGCGCCCGCCCGGCAGCCGATGGATTTCGGAGCTGAGGCCACCGCAGCCTCAACCATATCCCGCCCGATGAAGACCATTTCGCTGTCTTCATCCACGCGGGCGCCACCCTGCGCGTAGATTCGCCGCGCTTCGGGCAATAGAACTTTCACGCCCAACTCTTCCAGTGTGCGCAATGCGGTGTCGTGCATATCTGCAATCTGATCCGTCGGGAACACTTCCATCTGTGGAAACGGATTGCGCAACTGGCGATAATTCACCTCGCGACTAGATTGCGGGGCGGCATCGGTCCCGCGCCCGCGCCGTCGGCGTCTTTGGCCCAAGTCCGACATGGTCAACCTCGCATCGCTTTGCCAAGCGGGTCATAGGGCGACGGCGCAATCACGCGGGCCGGGCGTTCGACACCGACCACATGCACCGACAACTCGGTGCCTGGTTCAGCCTTGTCGCGGTCGACCAAAGCCATGGCCAGCGACTTGCCCGTGTAGTGGCCATAGCCACCCGAAGTCACAAATCCAACGCGCTCTTCCCCGGCCCAAATCGGTTCATACCCGCTGGCATCGGCATCCAGCGCGTCAACCTCAAGCGTCACTTGAACTTGCGCCGGACCGTTGCCATCGCGTTCAGCCAGCGCAGCCTCTTTGCCAACGAAATCCTTGTTCCAGTCGATCCAGCGATCCATTCCGGTCATGCCTGGCGTGTAAAGCTGAGTGAATTCTGCAGACCAGATACCAAAGCTCTTCTCAAGCCGCGTCGACAGCATCGCGTTGAATCCGCATTCGCGGATACCGTCCCCGGCCCCGGCCTCTAGCAGCATCCGGCGCAGTTTGATGTGGTCGCCATAGCGGCAGTTTATCTCATACCCTTTTTCGCCCGTCACAGACATACGCGCCACACGGGCACGCACCAGACCGATATCAAAGTCGCCACAGCCCATGAATTTCAGGCCCGAGATATCCTGTTCGGCCAGTTTCTCGACCACAGCCTGCGATTTCGGCCCAACCACGGCAAAACCGCAATATTCCTCGCCCAGATCGCGGATATTCACGGCGTCCATCATGTGATCATTGAACCAGCGCATATGCCATGCGCGCAGATAATAGCTACCCATGATCCACCAGGTCCCGTCGCCCCAGTTCAGCACGGTCAGATCACCCTTGAGGCGACCGTTTTCACCCAGCATTGGAGCCAGTTTGGCACGCCCCGGTGCAGGCAGTTTCGACGCCATGATCCTGTCCAGCCAAGCCTCGGCATTTGGCCCAGTGACCTCAAAGCGCGAAAAGCCCGAGATATCCAGTAGTCCCACGCCTTCGCGGATGGTTTTGCACTCCTCAGCCACGATGTCGTGCGCATTCGAGCGTTTCAGCGTCGGCGTCTCTTCAAAGCCTTCGGGCGCAAAGTAAAGCGGCACTTCCAGATCCCAACTGACGCCCCATTTGCACCCCGCCTCGGTCATTGCATCATGGGCTGGGGCCATCTTCAGCGGGCGACCTGCGGGCAGTTGCTCGTTCGGGTAAGTCATCACGAAACGACGGGAATAGAACTGACCGGTTGTTTCGCGGATGTAGCGTTTGTTCTGAGCGAAATCGCCATAGCGCGCCACGTCCATAGGCCATGCGTCGGCCTCAGGCTCGCCATGGATCATCCATTCGGCCAGCGTCTTACCAACGCCGCCACCCTGCAGGAATCCGGCCATCACCGCACAAGCTGACCAATAACCGCGCTTGCCTGGGACCGGACCGACCAGCGGGTTGCCATCGGGTGAGAAGGTGAACGCGCCGTTCACCCATGTTTTGATGCCAACATTCTGGATCGACGGGTACCGTTCAAAGCCCAGCGTCAGCTCGTTCTCGATCCGGTCGAGCTGTTCCTGGAACAATTCTTCACCGTAATTCCACGGCGCACCGTCCATAGCCCAGTGCTCGTGATCGACCTCGTAGATGCCCACCAGAACGCCCTTCTGGTCCTGTCGCATATAGGTGAAGCCTTCAAGATCAACCGTCATCGGCATCTCGAAATCCGCCTCGGCCACCTCAGGCACCGTATCGGTGATCAGATAGTGGTGTTTCAGCGGCGAAACCGGCAGCTCCACTCCGGCCATGCGCCCCACCTGTTTGGCCCAGAGGCCAGCAGCGTTGACCACATGTTCACAAGTGATAGTGCCTTTGTCGGTCACAACTTCCCAACCATCCGCAGTCTGTGTCAGGCTTTCGACCTTGGTTTCTTCGTAGTATTCCGCGCCACGTTTCTTGGCCGCAGTTGCATAAGCCTGAACCGTACCGGTTGTATCGATGTAACCTTCGCGATCCGCCCACATTGCGCCCAGCACGCCGTCGGTGGACATGATCGGGCAGCGTTTCTGCGCCTCCTCTGGCGACAACAACTCACAGTCGTCAATGCCGATGGACTGAAAAATGCGGTAGTTGGCCTGCAGCCACTCCCACCGTTCGGGCGTGCCCGCCAGCGTCAGGCCGCCGGTCATGTGCAGGCCGATATTCTGACCCGACTCTTTTTCGATCTCGCTGAGCAGATCAATCGTATAGGCCTGCAGCGACGCCATGTTCGGATCTGCGTTCAGCGCATGGATGCCTCCCGCCGCGTGCCACGAAGACCCCGAGGCCAAACGCCGCCTTTCCAGCATGACCACATCTGACCAGCCAAACTTGGCGAGATGGTACAGAACCGAGGCGCCGACAACGCCGCCACCGATGACTACGACACGATACTGAGATTTCATCCTGCGCTCCCCTGCATGACTCGCAGAGGACGCTAGAGGCACTGTTCACTTCTGTCTAGACATTTCTGTACAGTTCGAGGGACAGCACCCGGATCAGCTTAAAGCCGGGCGCTCGGGCGTGTCTGAACGGCATCAAACCAGGCGCGTGTGGCCGTGTTCTCTTCTGGGATACGCATCTTGATGACACGTGCGAAATCGACAAACACAAATGTGGTGATATCGGCCAGTGAAAACATGTCACCCGCAACGAAACCGCTCACTTGCAGACGGGCCTCAAGCAAATCGAAGAAGGCACGCACCCGCTCAGCCCCCCGCTGCGCTAGTTCAGGGATTTGCGCGTGGTTTGCAGGCCCGGTAATCGCGCGATCTTTGAACGAAGGATGGGTGTTGCGCAATGTTTCCGCGATTGGTGCGCCACATTGTTGTTCGGCGATGGCATTCCACATCAGAATTTCGCCTTTTTCATCCGGCGTTTGCCCCATCAAGGCAGGTTCCGGAAAGCGCGCCTCGAGATAGGCGGCGATGCCAAGATTTTCTGTGAGCGTGGTACCTTCATCCGTAACAAGCACAGGAATCGTTGCACCGGGGTTCACGGTCCGGAAGGCATCACTAAACTGTTCACCCTTGGCGATTGAGATATGGCGGGTTTCAATCTCCAGCCCCTTTTCCGCAATAAACATCCGGGCACGGCGCGGGCTTGGCGCGGTTGAACAATCGTAGAACAGCATTTTTGACGGTCCCCTCCAAAGCTTCACGCCTCAGACGTTAGACCGGCCCGGTACTACAGCGCGAGTCGGATCTCACAGTGACCCTACGGCAGATCAACGCCGATAGATGAAACAGCGCCCGTCGACCGCCCCTTCTGGCAGCGGCACCTCGGTCAGTGTTTCGAAATACATACGATCGCTGGAAACCATCAGTCCGTCCCGCGCCAGAAGCGGTTCGATCAAAGGTGAGACGAGGCGGGCAAAAGCATCATTCTTTTGCCGGTTGTGTCCCCCAAGATCGGCATGGATCAGACTGGCTGACGCGCCAAATCGCGTGACCGAAGCAGGCAATGTTTCGCGCACATCACCGAGAATCACCAGATCATCGGGCGGTGTCGAATCGGGATGAGACGCAACGGCCCGTTCAAAAACATAAACGGGACGGTCCTGAATGTGCTTAATCATGTGGTGATATGTGCGCCCATTTCCCAATCCCAGCTCAAAAACCGGACCAGGCTGCCCCGTGGTCTGCGCGATGGCAAAGTCCAGACAAGCACGTTGCGAGACCATTCGGTCAATGAACAGATCCAATCGGCTTTGTTGCTCGGACACGGGGCACCTCTTTCAAAATCATTCGACACCAGTCAGGGAGCGATTGCGCCTTTGATGGCAAAAACTCAAGACTTTGTGTAGCCATACGGCCCGAGTTTCACGATTCCGCGACAATTCGGGTGAAGAAGGTGTTTGACTACGCCGCCCCAACCGCGCGAAACTGCTCAAAAAAGACAGGGAGTTCACAAAGCCGATGTTTTCTAGCGGCCAGACGGGTGGAAAACCCGCATGAGTGCGTTGTTGTCCGTTCGGGATCTCAGCATCGGCTTTGGCACGGGTCCATCCGTTGTCCAAGATGTCAGCTTCGAGGTCGAACCCGGGCAGACACTTGCATTGGTTGGAGAATCCGGTTCGGGCAAAACGATTTCCTGTCGCGCTGCACTGCGTATTCTGCCGCGTACCGCCCAGATCCGTAGCGGAACGATCACGCTGAACGATTCCAAAGGCACCGCTAATCTGATCGAACTGAGTGAAAGACAGATGCGTGGTATTCGCGGCAATCGGGTTTCTATGATTTTTCAGGAACCGATGCGATCTCTGTCACCGCTTCACAAAATCGGAAATCAGGTCAGCGAAGTTCTTTGGTTGCATCGCGGCGCATCCGATGCACAGGCCCGCAAAGAAGTTCTGACCCAGTTTGAGAGGGTTGGTTTCCCCGACCCTGCCCGCGCCTACGACAGCTATCCGTTCGAGCTGTCCGGCGGCATGCGCCAGCGTGCCATGATTGCCATGGCCATGGTGTCCAAGCCCGAATTGCTCATCGCGGACGAGCCGACAACAGCGCTGGATGTTACCACCCAAGCGCAGGTTCTTGGGCTGATCAAAGAGCTGCAGCGCGAGACCGGTATGGCGCTGATCCTTGTCACCCATGACCTGGGTGTAGTTGCTAACATGGCCGAGCGGGTGGTCGTCATGCACAAAGGCCGCGTGATGGAAGCTGGCCCGGCAGCACCAATTCTGAACGATCCGGCGCACCCCTATACGCAGCAGCTGTTCGACGCTGCACCTGAGATACCCGATCAGGATGCCGTCGGCATACCGATGCCCGACGAGGACCTAATTCTGCAGATGACCGGGGTCTCAAAGACCTACACGATGCGATCGAGCAAAGGTTGGAAAGCCGACAAACTGATCCATGCCTGCCGGGGCGTAGATATGAAGCTGGCGCGCGGCAAGACGCTTGCAATCGTTGGCGAAAGCGGGTCTGGCAAAACAACCGCCGCCAGAATCGCTCTGGGCGCTGAACTGCCCGACCCGGGCGGCGAAGTTCTGTTCAGAACAACAAGGGATTCCGAACCGATAACGGTTCACAGTATGACACGGACCGAACGCACCGCGTTTCAGCGCAAGGCGCAAATGGTGTTTCAGGATCCCTATAGCTCTCTTAGCCCCCGTATGCGCATTCAGGATGCCATGACCGAGCCGTTGGAGATACACCGCCTCGGCACCGTGGCAGAGCAGCGCGACAAAGCGGCCGCGATGTTGCAGCGGGTCGGGCTGAATGCCGATATGCTCAAACGCTATCCGCATGCGTTTTCTGGTGGACAACGACAGCGCCTATCTATCGCCCGCGCGATGATGCTGGACCCGGCGCTGATTGTTTGTGACGAGCCAACCTCGGCGCTGGATGTATCCGTTCAAGAGCAAATTTTGACCCTGCTCGAAGAACTGCAGGACAGTCTGAACCTGTCTTACCTGTTCATCTCACATGATCTGGCCGTCGTCGCGCGCATTGCCGACGAGGTCGCCGTCATGCGCCGGGGTCTTGTGGTGGAACAAGCCCCACCCGAAACTCTGTTCTACAATCCACGTCATCCCTATACCAAGGCACTGATTGCCGCCCAGCCGGAACCAGATATCAATCGCCCGATTGATCTGAAACTGGTTGCGTTAGGTGCCGGTTCTCCCGACAGTTGGGATGACGCCTTTCGATTTTCCGACTCCGTGATACCTTCTTTGATAGAGTTGGAGCCCGGCCATAAGGTACGTTGCCATGTTTAAGACCACTCACCGATTGATTCTGGCCGCGTCGCTGGCCATCGCAGGAATGCTGCCCGCTGTGGCAGAAATTCCGTCTAATCTTCAGGAAAACGCGTTCTGGCAAACCGAGGTTGAAAGCGGCGACCTGCCACCGGTTGCTGAACGTATTCCGCAAGATCCGCTGATCGTGGACTTAGCCGCCAAAGGTCGCGAATTCGGCGTACCCGGCGGTACACTGCGCACGATGGTCACCCGGTCCAAAGATATTCGGCAAATGGTGGTCTATGGCTACGCAAGGCTTGTGGGCTTCGATCAGGATTACAACATCGTCCCGGATTTGCTGGCTTCTTTCGAAAACGAAGACAATCGCAAATTTACTTTGAACCTGCGACCCGGCCACAAATGGTCAAACGGATCCGCGTTCACATCCGAAGACTTCCGGTATTGGTGGGAGGATGTGGCCAACAACGAATTGCTCAGCCCCTCAGGCCCACCAGATTTCCTGCGGGTTGAAGGCAAAACACCCACCGTCACCTTCCCCGACGAAACAACGGTTGTATTCGAATGGGATGACCCCAACCCGAATTTCCTGCAATCACTTGCTCAGGCGCGGCCGCCCTTTATCTATCGACCGTCTGAGTTCCTTAAGCAATATCACGAGAAGTTTGCAGACCCCGAAGAACTGGCATTCAAGGTCGAAGATGCGCGGGTAAAAAGCTGGGCGGCGCTGCATAACAAGTTGGACAATCTATATAAGTACGACAATCATGAACTGCCGACGTTGCAGCCATGGCTCAACGCAAGTTCGGGCAAGAAAATCCGGCACAACTTTGTCCGTAACCCTTATTACCATCGGGTGGATTCAAATGGGGTTCAGCTGCCCTATATCGACGTAGTCGAAATGGAAATCGTCGCACCGGGTTTGGTCGCGGCCAAAGCAAATGCGGGTGAAACTGACTTGCAAGGTCGCGGATTGGCATTCCGCGATGCCTCGATCTTGAAAAAGGGCGAGGCTGAAGGTGGATACAAGACGCTTCTGTGGAAAACAGGCGTCGCGTCGCAGATCGCGATTTATCCCAATTTGAATTACACTGACGATGCATGGCGCGAGGTTCTGCGCGATGTACGTGTACGAAGGGCGCTGTCGCTCGCCATTGATCGCAAGACGATCAATCAGGCGCTCTATTTCAAGCTGGCCCAACCCGGCGCGATGTCGGTTCTGCCCGCATCGCCCTTCTACGACGAAGCGAATGCGCAGGCTTGGGCACAGTATGACGTCGACAAGGCGAATGCTCTGCTTGATGAGGCTGGGCTGACCGAGCGTGACAAAGATGGTATCCGACTGTTGCCCGACGGGCGTCCGATGGAGCTGATCATCGAAACCGCCGGTGAGCGGCAAGAGGTTGAAAATGCCCTGCAGATCGTCACGGATACCTGGCGTGAGATCGGAGTCGAACTGGTCATGCGACCATTGGATCGAGACATTCTGCGCAACCGGGTCTTCTCGGGCAATACAATGGCGTCGGTCTGGTTCGGCTGGGATGACGGCATTCCGCAAAGCCACACATCGCCGGCCTATCTCGCCCCGACCGATCAGGTCTTTCTGGCATGGCCTAAATGGGGCCAATACTATCAGACAAATGGAGGGTCGGGCGAACCACCAGACATGCCCGAGGCCGAACTTCTCATGAAGCTTGCCCACGATTGGGAAATCGCCTCCACGGATGAAGAACGCGGCGCAGTCTGGTCTGAGATGCTGAAAATTCACGCCGACCAGCTTTATGCGATCGGCATCCTGAACGGCGCACCGCAGCCTATTGTTGTGTCGAACCGCCTGCGCAATGTGCCTGAGCAGGCCATGTGGGCATGGGAACCCGGCGCACATTTCGGCATTCACCGTCCCGACGAGTTCTTCTTCGCCGACTAATTCAGGAGCAGCTAAATGGTCATGCTGCGCTACGCGGTGTATCGCTTTTTCACGATGCTGCTGACATTGCTGGTGGTGTCGGTTCTGATTTTCGTGATCATCAACCTGCCCCCCGGCGACTATCTCAGCAACCAGATCGCCGAACTGCAGGCTTCAGGACAGTCCGCCGGTGTCGCCAAGGCCGAGTTTCTGCGCAAGGAATACTCATTGGACCGGTCGTTGCCCGAGCAGTACCTGATCTGGATGGGCTTCTGGCCCGGACCGCATGGGTTCGAGGGCCTGTTACAGGGCAATTATGGCTGGTCCTTCGAATTTGACCGCCCCGTGCGCGAGATCGTGGGCGATACGCTCTGGTTGACGGTTGTGGTCAATCTGGCCGCCATTCTATTCGTCTATGCCGTTGCTCTGCCATTGGGGGTCATCGCTGCGGCCAGATCACGGACGTGGATCGACTATACCTCGGCCTTTGTAGGCTATCTGGGTCTTGCGACCCCGAACTTCCTGTTGGCGCTGATCCTGTTCTACTATGGCCATCGCTATTTCAACCTGCCCATCGGCGGACTGATGGACCCTTCCTTTGAGGGACAACCGATGAGTTGGGACAAGTTGAAATCCATCCTTGTCCACCTGATCGTTCCGACCTTCGTCATCGGAACCTCGGGTGCTTCGGCCATGATGCAGCGCCTGCGCGCCAATATGCTGGATGAACTAGGGAAACCTTATGTCGAAACAGCAATCGCCAAGGGCATGTCCCCATCGCGGATGCTGACGAAATACCCATTGCGCGTGGCCTTCAACCCGTTTGTCGCCGACATTGGAAACCTGCTGCCCTCGATGGTTTCCGGGTCGGTTTTGGTCTCGGTGGTTCTGGGTCTGCAAACAATCGGCCCGACCCTGCTGACTGCCTTGAAAACGCAGGACCAGTTCCTGTCGGCCTTCATTCTTATGTTCGTGGCTCTGCTGACGCTGATCGGCACCATGATTTCCGATATCCTGCTGGTCATGCTTGATCCGCGCATTCGTTACGAGGGGCGCGAAGCATGACCGAAAAACCCGATGGTCGCTATGTCGACGACGCACCATTTGACCCGCAGGCCTCTATTCAGCAGCTTGAGCGCGCAGATCTCGATGCCCCTAATTGGGTGCTGGTCTGGCGCAAGTTCAGGACCCACAAGCTGGGTCTGATTTCTGGCCTCTTCTTGCTGCTCTGCTACTTGATGCTGCCTTTTGCGGGCTTTATTGCCCCCTACGGCCCCAATGACCGGAACGGAGAACACCTGTACGCTCCACCCCAGTCGGTCAACTGGTTTCATGAGGGGAAGTTCATCGGCCCCTACGTTTATCCAATAGTTGCAGAGGCGGACCTTGAAACTTTCCAGTGGAAATTCGTCGCTGACACGGAAGACCCGCGCCCAATCCGGTTCTTCTGCGAAGGGTCAGAATACAAACTCGCAGGCCTGATAAAATCCGATACGCACCTGTTTTGCGCACCCGAAGGGGCCACGCTGTTTCTGTGGGGCTCGGACCGTCTGGGCCGCGATGTATTCAGCCGCATCCTATATGGCGCGCAACTGTCGCTGACAGTGGGCCTGATCGGCATTTCGGTATCCTTCTTCCTCGGCATCCTGTTCGGGTCAATGGCCGGGTATTTCGGAGGGCGCATCGACTGGACCATCAACCGTGTGATCGAAATCCTGCGCTCGCTGCCGGAACTTCCCCTCTGGCTGGCCTTATCCGCCGCGGTGCCATCAAATTGGAGCCCGGTCGCGGTATTCTTCATCATCTCGATCATCCTCGGTATTCTCGATTGGCCAGGCCTTGCCCGATCTGTCCGCGCAAAATTCCTGTCTCTAAGGGAAGAGGAATACGTACGTGCGGCCGAGATGATGGGCGCAAGTTCCGGTCGTGTGATCCGAAAGCACCTGCTACCCAATTTCATGTCGCATCTGATTGCCTCGGCCACGCTATCAATCCCTGCGATGATCTTGGGCGAAACCGCCCTCAGCTTCCTTGGCCTTGGACTGCGGGCCCCGGCGGTCAGTTGGGGCGTGATGCTGAACGATGCGCAGAACCTTGCTTCGATCGAGATCTATCCATGGACCGCAATTCCGATGCTACCGATCATCGTCGTGGTGCTGGCCTTCAACTTCCTTGGCGACGGGCTGCGCGACAGTCTTGACCCCTATCAGCAATGAGCTTGCTGTCCGCCCTCCCCTCAACTGACACCTACAGAGTCAACGGGGCGGGTGCGCGGCCAAGCGCCTTCGCGGTCTCGGAGCTGGCGACGGCCAGTTTTGCGGCAGTTGGGCAGGAGCTGTCGCGCCTTGTGACAGCCTTGAACCTGACGCATACACCTCCGGAGGTGGCCGTAGATCATCGACTGGCCTCCTTGTGGTATGGCTTTTCCTTCAAACCCGAAGGGTGGGATATGCCCAGCCTTTGGGACGCGATTGCTGGCGACTATCAGGCCTCTGATGGGTGGATCAGGCTGCACACCAACCTGCCCAGTCATCGCGCCGCCGCTCTGAACGTTTTGCAAGTCGCGTCGGACCGTGCGCTGGTATCGCGCGCGGTTCGGGATTGGAGCATCTCTGAACTGGAAGCCGCGATTGTCGCCGAGGGCGGCGTCGCTGCCGCAATGCGCAGCCGCTCTGAGTGGCATGACCATCCGCAAGGACGCATATTGGCCCGCGAGCCGTTGATCGGATGGCAGGGGCCACGCAATATTCAGCTACGTGATCGGCCTCAGGCGACTGCCGCGCGACCTCTTGCTGGGCTGCGTGTGCTCGATCTGACCCGCATTCTGGCCGGGCCCGTCTCGACACGAACACTCGCGGGATTCGGCGCCGAGGTCCTGAGGATCGATCCACCCGGCTGGGATGAACCTGGCGTCATTCCTGACATTTCTCTCGGCAAGCACTGCGCCTATCTGAACCTGAAATCACCCGATGGAAAAGCAAAACTGCAAGAGCTGCTGGCCCAAGCGGACATACTTGTCCACGGGTATCGGCCCGGCGCTTTGGACGCACTCGGTCTGGGCAAAAACATGCGGGATCAGCTTGCCCCCAACAGGGTTGAAGTCACGCTCGACGCCTATGGCTGGCAAGGACCATGGGCAGCGCGCCGCGGTTTTGACAGCCTTGTACAGATGAGTTCCGGAATCGCACATGCAGGGATGGGTTGGGCGGGGGCCGACAAGCCAACTCCGTTGCCCGTTCAGGCACTGGATCACGCAACTGGTTACTTGATGGCAGCCGCCCTGCTCTCGGCGCTCGCCGAAGCCGCATCTGGACACGCTGTTATGGATGCCAGGCTCTCGCTGGCGCGCACCGCCGAATTGCTGGCCACCCTCGCCAAGAGCGAGCCCGGTGACGAAATTACCGAGGCGCTGCCTGTCGATTATGCGGATGCGCTTGAACCTTCCGGGTGGGGGCCCGGCTATCGATTGAAGCCGGCGCTAACTGTTGGATCCGCAAAGATGCACTGGGCTTTGCCTGCGTCCAAACTGGGAACTTCGCAGCCCACTTGGACGTCACTTACCGCTTAAAGCTGCCCCCGCGCGGGACGCGCGGCCCGGCCCAACGCTTTGGTTGACGTCTCGCCAGAGACGCAAACCAAAGGGGCGGGAGCCCTCCTAGCGATCATCACCACCGCCGGGGCCGATATCGTCCAGATAGTCTTCGTCAATCGCGGCCTGAACGGCCCCTGTGACAGCCTCGCGTTGTTTGGGGGTCAGGTCCTCGGCCTCTTTGTCATCCGCCAGTCGCACGGTGACTTCCCGATGCGCAAACCGGATGCCTTCACGGGCAAACAGCTCACGAATATCCTGATAGACTTTCTTGCGCACCAGCCACTGATCGCCCGGCTTGGTCATAAACTTGACCCGGATAATCATCGCAGAATCCTGCATTTCGATCACACCCTGCGATTTCAGCGGCTGGATGAAGTTATCACCAATCACCGGATCGCTCAGCAGCTCTTGACCCAGCTTCTTGATCAGCTTCCGCACCTTTTCGACATCGGTGTCATAGGTCACCCGCAACGGCAGCTTCATGATTACCCAGTCGCGGGAATAGTTTGTCAGAACCTTGATCTCTCCAAATGGGATCGTGTTGAGCGCACCAAGGTGGTGGCGCAGTTGGAAGGACCGGACCGATATCTTTTCGACCGTCCCCTTTACATCACCGATGTCTATGTATTCTCCCTTGCGGAAAGCATCATCCATCAGGAAGAACGCACCCGAGAAGATGTCGCGGACCAAGGTTTGCGACCCGAAACCAACGGCCAGACCCACAACACCTGCACCGGCAAACAGCGGGCTGACATTGATCCCCAGTTCCATCAATACAATCAGCGCGATGGTCACAACGACCACAGCCAGAATGGCCCCGCGGAACAGAGGCAACAAAGTTGCAAGACGGCTCTGCCCGCCTTCGCCTCCTTCGTCGCCCAGCTCGGCTTCAGCACCGCCGTCATCCGTCTCTTCCGCGATCTTGCTATCGATCCAGACGCGGAAGAAGTGAAACAGAATGTAACCCATAAACAGGATCACCATCACATCCAGCGCCCGCTCGATAGGCAAGTCATCCGACCAATTGGCCTGCGGGTTCCAGATCACTACCAGCGCATAGAGACCCACCACAAAGGCCAGAATGCCTGCCACACGACGGGCAAGGTCTTCGTACGTCAGAATGGCGTGTTTGCGCTTTTCGGCTTGCGGCGTATCAACCACCAGCTCATCCTCGATCTGCTCAGCCGCTTCTGCGTCGGCATTCATCACCTCAATTCTGCGATTGCGATCAAAATACCTTTCAAGCAGATAGTTCATCGCGCCGTAGGCCACGACGACGGACATAAAGATGGCATAGCTGCTGGCCACGATCGGGATCGAATCCTGAACCTCGAGCACCAGATCAACGGCCAGTTTGAACCAGCTGAACACCATATAAAGCACCAGAACCGGTGCCCAGGCGAAAGAGATGAACTTCAGTATCCAAGACACCTGATCCGGAGCACGCCCGCCACGAATGGCGTTCGAAATCGCGCGTGCATTGAACAGGATCATCAGTATGTTGCCCAGCGCCCCGATCAGCGTCAGGCTACCATAGACCATGGCATAGACGTTATAGTTCAGCCCAAAATCCGCGACCCATGTCGAGAACAGAACAACCGAGATGTCATAGGTCGCCAGTGCTGACGCCCAAACATACAGGCGCTTGGCGTCCCGGTCTGAAAAAGGCGGCAAGCGATACTGGCTGAGGTAAGGCGACAGAACCATCCGCCACAAGTCCGAGACGGTGCGCGAGAGGAAGAATGCGGTAAAGATTGCCGTAACGGTAAACTGGATTGATATGTCTTCCGCTTCACCAAAGAACAGATAGCCAACGATCAGCGCCATGAGCATGGCAAAGATCGTTCCACCAATGCCCATCACGAAACGATACACAAGGAAAGGCATCTTCTCACGATAGCCAACCGGGTTTTCCTTGATGCGCGCAACCACCAAACGCTTCGCGATGCGCTTGCCGTAGATTTCGATCGACAACCAACGCCCCAGCAAAAGGAACAACACGTTCAGGACCAACACCTCGACATAGGTCTGGATCCGCCCGTCCGGACTGGTCTGTCTGAGGATGTATTGCACCTCAAAGACCGAATAGGGCAGCGCCTCCATCCGCGAGCGCACGGAATCCCGGAACTTTGAGAACCGCTCTTGCGCCTTCATCAGCTGAGAACCCTCAGCCATGTGATCAATGCTATCTGCCTCGGGCGTCGCGTCACCGCTATTGCCTGCTGCCGATACAACCTGCCCGGCGCTGTCGATTACGATTACGCTTGCGCCCGCCTCGGAAGCGGATCGAATGGCCGCCGCCAGATCGCTGTCAGCGGCAGAGCTTGAAGAACTGTCTTCATCGCTTGATCCTATTGGGTATCCCGGAATAAGCGAAGTTTGCGCAACCGCGTCGGTTGCACTGGCCAGCATCGCCGCCCAAATCACCAAAATCAGCCCGGCCAGAACATTCATTTTCATCGTATATCGCATCCAATTCGTAGCTGCGTCCAAGACTATAGAACCTCAGAAGGCTGTTCAAATCATCCGCACACGCGGTGTCAACATCGTGAGAGCCCGTGTTCCTGACGCAATGGATGGGATAAAGTGTTTCCAAGACAACAAAAATTGAATATGACCACCTAAGGCGTCCAGCCTCCGAATTGGCTTGTGCATGAAGAACCATCGGCCTGCATATCGCAAGGTGCGCCTGTTGCCGGCGGTGGCATTATGCTGTTGCCAATTCGCAATGTTTGGCGCATTTGGACGGCGGAATCTGTGCCTTTGGCAAGAAGGTCTGGCAGAATTACGATAATCAGGTGCAGACGCGCGGAGTTGCACCGGAACCGAAACAGGCGAAGGCATGAGCCTAGGGATCAAAAACGAAAATCACGGCCGCGCACCGCGCATCCTGCTATATAGTCACGACACGTTCGGCCTGGGTCACCTGCGCCGGTCACGCGCGCTGGCTGCGGCCATAACACAAGCCGATCAACGCGCTTCGGCCCTCATATTGACCGGTTCACCCATTGCCGGACGGTTTACTTTTCCGCGTCGCGTTGACCATGTCCGTCTACCCGGGGTCACCAAACGCGCCGACGGCTCGTATGCTTCGCAGACCATCGGCATGGGCATCGATGATGTGACCGAGTTGCGCGCAAGCCTGATCCAGACATCTGTCGAACAGTTCGACCCCGATGTGCTGATCGTCGACAAAGAGCCTACCGGTTTTCGCGGTGAGCTGCTGCCGACGCTTGAGTATCTTGAAAACTCCTGCTCAACCAAATTGGTTCTGGGCCTGCGCGACGTTCTGGATGAGCCCGAAGTACTGGCCGCCGAATGGGAGCGTAAGGACGCGATCTCGGCGACTGAACGATTCTATGATGAGATCTGGGTATATGGGTTGCGATCGGTCTACGATCCTACACAAGGCCTTCCCCTCAGCCCGGCGACGCAACAGCGCATTCATTGGACAGGGTATCTACGTCGCGATCTTGGGCCGGTTGGTGAGCCACCAGAACAACCGTATATCCTGATCACCCCTGGTGGTGGCGGCGATGGCAAGGCGATGGTCAATTTGGTGCTGTCCGCATATGAAAAAGACCCGGATCTGTCACCCCGCGCTGTGCTGGTCTATGGGCCCTTCCTGTCAGGCGAACTACGCGAAGATTTTGAAACCCGTGTCGCCGCCCTAAATGGCCGTGTGACCGCCGTTGGTTTTGAATCGCAGATCGAGACGCTGTTCGCTGGCGCCGCCGGTGTGGTCTGCATGGGCGGATACAATACCTTCTGCGAGGTTTTGTCCTTCGACAAACGCGCCGTCATTGTTCCGCGCACGACGCCGCGGTTGGAGCAATGGATTCGTGCCTCGCGCGCCGAGGATCTGGGTCTGGTACGCATGCTGGATGAAAACCGTGACGGTCTGACAGCGGATGCAATGATCCGCGCGATCCGCGCCTTGCCCCATCAGCCGCTGCCTTCGCAGGCCATTCGCGCAGGGCTGTTGGACGGGCTAAGCTACGTCACTCATCGCATAAACGCGCTGCTAGGCGCGGAACAAGAGCGCGCCACCGGATGACGCGCGAACCCCCCAAGCTGGCGGTGCTGGTCAAAGGCTGGCCGCGCCTGTCCGAGACGTTCATCGCGCAAGAATTGGTGGCCTTGCAGGAGGCAGGGCACAGCTTCGATATCTGGTCGTTGCGCCATCCGACCGATACCAAGCGCCATCCTCTGCACGATCGCTTCAAGGGGCAGGTGCATTACCTGCCGGAATACCTTTATGAAGAGCCTGAGCGGCTGGCGACTGCGCGAGACATTGCAGCTCGTCTGCCCGGATACGCGCAAGCTTACCAGGTCTGGCGGCAAGACCTTCGCCGAGACCCGACTCACAACCGAATTCGCCGGTTTGGTCAGGCCTGCGTATTGGCCGCTGAGCTGCCCGATCAAACGCGGGCGCTGTATGCGCATTTCATGCACACTCCGTCTTCGGTCGCCCGCTATGCGTCTATCATGCGCAGCCTGCCCTGGAGTTTTTCGGCGCATGCCAAAGATATCTGGACCTCACCAGACTGGGAAAAGCGGGAAAAGCTGCAACTGGCCTCTCACGGCGCCATCTTCGGGGCAACCTGTACCGCCATTGGTGCCGCACATCTGCGCGAACTGGCTGATGATCCTGCGCGGGTAGAACTGATCTATCATGGGCTGGACCTGTCGCGGTTTCCTGCACCTCCCCAGCAGTGTTCGCGTGCAGAGGATGCACCCTTTCACATGCTGTCAGTCGGGCGTCTTGTCGAAAAGAAGGGCTTTGACCGGCTTCTCCAAGCTTTCGCGCTACTCCCCAGATCGCTGAATTGGCATTGGACCCATATCGGCGGCGGAAATCTGGGCGATGAGTTGAGCGCACAAGCCGATGCCGCAGGGATTTCCGATCGGATCACGTGGATGGGGGCTTGCGATCAACCGGAAGTCATTGCCGAGATGCGCCGCTCTGATCTGTTTGTCCTGCCCAGCAGAATTGCTGCCGACGGCGACCGCGATGGTTTACCCAATGTTTTGATGGAAGCCGCGTCCCAGCGCCTCCCGATCCTGTCAACGCCGGTGTCAGCCATCCCGGAGTTCATTGAATCCGGTATTCACGGTCAGTTGTCAGCAGATGACCCGACCTCTCTTGCCTCGGCTATTGCGGGTCTCGCCCGGAACCCGACCAGAACGGCCGAGATGGCTGAGGCCGCGTATAACCGGTTGATCGCCGACTTCCGGATGGACCCGGGCATACGTCGCTTGTCCGAGCGGCTTAGCGCCTTGTGCGCGGACGAGCCCTGATGGCGCGGGTGGCTTTCTATGCACCGATGAAGTCCCCCGACAGTCCCAAGCCCTCGGGTGATCGCGAAATGGCCCGCAACCTGATGCAGGCCCTCGGCGCTCAGGGAGACATTGTTGAGCTGGCCTCGCAATTGCGGATTTACGACAAGGCAGGCGACCGGGCACTTCAGGACGAATTACGTCGCAAAGCAACGACCGAGGCTGCACGACTGGCTGAGGAACTGCCCTCTGACACGAACCTGTGGGTGACTTATCACAACTACTACAAGGCCCCCGATCTGCTCGGCCCGGCCGTGAGCCGCGCAAGAGACATCCCGTATGTGCAGCTGGAAAGTACCCGCGCCACCAGCCGGCTTGCAGGCCCATGGGCTGATTTTGCGCAAGCGGCGCATGACGCGTGCGACAGCGCGCAGGTGATTTTCTACCACACTGCCAACGACCTGATCACGTTAGAACGGGAAAGGTTCGGTACGCAGGCGTTGGTGGAACTGCCTCCGTTTCTTCCCATCACGGAATTGCCCCCTGTTTCGACCCGTGATGGGCCGATGCTGACCGTGGGCATGATGCGGCCGGGGGACAAGCTGGCCTCGTACGCCATTCTGGCCGACACGCTGGAACATCTGACAGGGGATTGGGCGTTGGACGTGGTAGGCGATGGCCCGGCCCGATTGGAAGTCGAGGCGCTGATGGCGCGGTTCGGACCTCGTGTCCGGTTTCTGGGTCAGCTGGATCGGGACACGTTGCAGGCCCTGTACCGCCAGGCGTCCTTGTTCGTTTGGCCCGGGGTCAACGAAGCCTATGGAATGGTCTATCTTGAGGCCCAGGCCTGCGGCGTTCCCGTCGCAGCACAAGATCGCCCCGGTGTTCGTGATGTGCTGATACCTTCCGATCATCCCGATACCGTATCGGGTGCCAAAGGGTTGGCCGCGCGTATACAGAGGTTTCTGGACCATCCCGACCTGAGCCAGTCTGAGGGCAATCGTGCCCGCGCCTATGTCGCGCACCGCCATCTGATGCCATCCGCCACCGAGCGGTTCTGGACCACTGTGCGCCCATTGTTGGAGAAAAACCGATGACCCGCCTCGCCCTTCTGCGACATGGACACACGGATTGGAATCGCGCGGGTCGCATTCAAGGGCGCAGCGACATTCCGCTGGATGCCGACGCCCGGGCTGAACTTGCGGGGTATTGCCTTCCTTCGCCATGGATCGCAGCATCAATCTGGTCCAGCCCGCTAAGCCGCGCGTCTGAAACAGCGCAGTTGGTATCGGATAAAGCGCCCAAAACATCTCAGGCGCTGACTGAGATGAATTGGGGCGATTGGGAGGGACGGCGCGGTGCCGAACTGATCGAAATCCCCGACAGCGGTTATCGCCACATCGAAGACTGGGGCTGGGATTATCGGCCACCGGGCGGTGAAAGCCCGGCTGAATTATGGGCAAGGCTTAATCCATGGTTGACCGAGTTGCAGGGAGACAATCTTGCGGTCTGCCACATCGGAATCATGAGGGTGATATTGGCCAAGGCCTGGGGCTGGAATTTTGCCGGCCCCGCGCCGTTTAAGATCAAGCGCAACAGACTGTTTATCGTAAACCTGGACGAAATGCGGCCTGAACCCGAACCGGTTCGATTGATTGCGCGTGAGGTTTGACCATGAAGGTGATGATCGTTGTTACCCATCTGTTAGGGACCGGACACCTTAGCCGGGCCCTTACATTGGGGCGCGCGTTCGCCGAACAGGACCACGAGGTGTTTGTAGTCTCGGGTGGCATGCCTGCGCCTCAGCTTGGCACACGTGGATTATCATTACTGAATTTACCGCCGCTGCGGTCTGATGGCACCGATTTCACCCGCCTGCTTGATCAGAATGGCGCTGTGGCCGACTTGGCCTACTTCGCTGCGCGCACAAACGCCCTGACGCAGGCGGTAAGCAGCTTCGGGCCGCAGGTTCTGATCACCGAGCTTTATCCGTTCGGGCGGCGCTCTTTGGCCGCGGAGTTCAAATCTGCATTGAAAGCCGCACGAGACCTACCTCGGCCACCCGTCATCCTTGGTTCGATCCGTGACATTCTTGCGCCGCCATCGAAGCCCGCAAAGGTAACCCAAACGGATGAGGTTATCGCAGAGTTTTACGACGGCGTTCTGGTCCATTCCGACCCCAAGATCACCGAACTTGAAGTCAGTTGGCCTGTCTCGGATCAACTGGCATCGCGCCTGCATTACACCGGTTTCGTGGCCCCAAGTGCTGCGCCAAGTCATCCGGATGGCATAGGCCAGGGCGAGATATTGGTCAGCGCAGGTGGCGGGTCGGTCGGCCAGCCGATCTTTCAAGCGGCCATCGAGGCCGCCCGAAAGATGCCCAACTGGCGCTGGCGCCTGTTGGTGGGCGGGCAGGATGCCAATGCGCGGATCGCCGAGCTTTCGCAAATGGCCGAGGGTTCATCGGTTCTTCTTGAAACCGTCCGCCCTGATTTTCGCCAAATGCTGCCGCTTGCCGCCGCCTCGGTCAGCATGTGCGGTTACAACACCGCCATGGACCTGCTGCAAAGCGGTACCCCGGCGGTTCTGATCCCCTTCGATGATGGCAAAGAGGTTGAGCAATCTTTGCGCGCGCGATCTCTTTCGCAGTTGAACGGGATCGAGGTGCTTAACAGTTCTGACCTGACCGCCGGCTCGCTGGCCAATGCGCTGGAGCATGTCATTTCGAGTGTTGAACGCCCCCCGATGACCGAAGGGTTTGATGGCGCGCGCCGGTCAGTGGATATTGCAGTGAGCTTGTACGAGGCCAGCCGATGAGGCCTGATTGGCGCCCCTTGCAGTCAGAGTTGCGGCGCTGGCAGGATGCAGGATTGACCCTGCCCTTGTGGTGGCGTGATGACGATGCAGTTGCAGTGACACCACAGATAGAAAAGCTATCGGCCATGTCAGACGAGCTCGGCCTGCCAGTCCATCTGGCGGTAATCCCGCGTGAGGCGCAGACGGCGCTGGCAGAGTATGTGTCGGATCAGTCTGTTTTGATCCCGGTTGTGCATGGCTGGGCGCATCAGAACCACGCGCCTGCAGACGAGAAGAAAGCCGAATTTCGCCTGCACCGGCCCCTTGAAGCGGTAGTTGCAGATGCCGAGGCTGGATTGTCCCGGCTGCGAGGTTTGTTTGGTGCGCACCTGCGACCGATGTTTGTTCCGCCATGGAACCGGATCGACTCCAAAGTCGCCATGCAGCTTCACGGGCTGGGCTATCGGGTTCTGTCGACGGCTACCCCCCGAAAGATACTGCTCGCAGCGCCCGGCCTCGCGCAGGTAAACACACATCTCGATCCAATCGACTGGCGCGGGACGCGCGGTTTAATCGACCCTGACAGACTGATCGAACAGACGGTTGAGCTGCTGCATGACCGACGCACCGGTCGCGCAGACAATGCCGAAGCATTTGGGGTGTTGACGCATCATCTGGCCCATGATCAGGACATCTGGACGTTTACACAGGATCTGTTGCACAGGCTGCTTGATGGACCGGGCACACCCTGGACCGCACCACGCAACTGAACTCGCAAGGAGAGCCCGAATGAGCCGACTGGATTCCATGCTGCGCCGCCTGACGGCGCAACGCGATGGGCTAAACTGGGCCGCCGCACAGATCGGCACCATGGAAGGGGACGTTCTGGACCTGGGGCTAGGTAACGGACGTACCTATGATCATCTGCGAGAGATCCTGCCCTCTCGGCGTATATGGGTGATGGATCGCGTTTTGCAGTGTCATCCCGACAGCACGCCACCGGCACAGGATTTCCTGCAGGGTGAGGCCGAGCCGATGTTGCGTAAACTGGCGGACGCAGGCCAAACAATCGCGCTGGCGCACTACGATTTCGGCCGCGGGATCAAGTCCGAAGATGTTGCGGAAGCGGCGCGCCTCAGCCCTCTGATCAAACAGGTCATGCGACCCGGTGGGTTGTTGATTTCAGGGCAACCGTTGGCGGGTTTCGCGCAGATTGAAGGCCCCGAGACCATCGCGCCCGATCGATATCTTTTCTATCGCGCCTGAGTAGGCTTTGAACTGGCGGGTTTGTATATTGAATCTATCGATCAGATTCACCGCAGTCAGGCCTATGCATTGACGCGAGTCGAGGGTATACGCCACCGCAACAGCACACCCACATGAGGCCAGTCATGAGCTTTGACCGTTCCATCAAGATCGCTCCCTCGATCCTGTCAGCCGATTTCGCAAATTTCGGACAGGAGATTCAGGCCATCGAAGCGCAAGGGGCGGATTGGGTTCATGTAGACGTGATGGACGGCCACTTTGTCCCAAACCTCACTTTTGGTCCCCCAGCGGTCAAAGCGTTTCGCCCACATGTTAAGACCGTCATGGATGTGCATTTGATGATCACTCCGGTCGATCCTTATATTCAAGCCTATGCCGATGCGGGCGCTGATGTGCTGACCGCGCACGTCGAAGCGGGGCCGCATTCGCACCGCACGCTGCAGGCGATACGCGCTGCGGGAATGAAAGCAGGGATCGCGTTGAATCCCGGGACGCCCGCCGAGGCCGTCGAGCACCTGTTGGACCTGACTGATCTGGTGTGCGTCATGACCGTCAACCCCGGCTTCGGGGGGCAAAAATTCATCGACATGACCGCAAAAGTGCAACGTTTGCGCGAGATGATCGGCGACCGACCGGTGCATATCGAAATCGACGGCGGTGTTGATCCCAAAACAGCCCCTCTGGTGGCCGCTGCAGGCGCTGACGTGTTGGTCGCCGGATCAGCAGTTTTTAAAGGCGGGTCAGTTTCAAACCCGTCGGTCTATGGCGACAATATTCGCGCTGTGCGGACTGCTGCCGAAGGTGCACTGGGTTAAGTTAACAACAAACCCTCCCGCCAGTCGTCGACGTTTCTTACGAAACGCCTCCTCCTGTTGGGCCTGGCATCGCGCTTTGCGCGATGCCGGGCCCAAGGCGGCTAGCAATATTGGCGCAGCCAATGTTGCGCAGGCGCGGGAGCCTTTGCCCCGAGACTTCAGGCACCTTTGTTGAGATCATCAAAGCAGCGGTTCTCGGCCACCAGTTGTTCAAGCAGGGGTGCAGGTTGCCAGAAATAGGCATCTTCTTCAGCCCACTTGCGGATATCGTTCAATACGCCCGGCAAACCTTGCAAATCTGCCCATTTCAGCGGCCCACCCCAGTAGCGCGGAAAACCGTAGCCATAGAGCAGCGTAACGTCCACATCCAGCGGTCTACGCGCGATGCCGTCGCCTACCACCTTCGCCGCCTCATTCACCATCGCGACCATATAGCGACGGATGATCTCCTCATCCGTAAACGCGCGTGGAGTTATGTTCTGAGCCGCACGCTCGGCTTCGATCAATGATGTCAGCTCGGGGTTCGGCTCTCCACCCCGCTTGCCATTTTCATATATGTAATAGCCCTTGCCGGTTTTTTGGCCGAAATGTCCGGCCTCGCACAGCTTGTCGGCATAGAAACTGTCGCGAACGCGTGGATCCTGGCCTGCGGCCCGTTTCCGCTTGCGCGCCGCCCAGCCAATGTCCAATCCGGCCAAATCTGACACTGCATAGGGGCCCATCGCAAATCCAAACCCGGTCAGCGCAGCATCGATCTGGAATGGGCTCGCCCCATCCAGCACCATGTGATCAGCACAGTTCCGATATGTGCCCAAAATCCGATTACCTATGAACCCGTCGCACACACCTGCCCGAACGGCCACCTTGCCCAACCTCTTGCCCAACGCGAAACCCGTTGCCACAACTTCGGGCGCGGTGTGATCCGCCACCACGATCTCAAGCAGTTTCATCACATGTGCTGGGGAGAAGAAATGCAGACCGATGACATCCCGTGACCTTTCGGTCGATCCGGCAATTTCGTTGATATCAAGGTATGAGGTATTGGTCGCCAATACCGCACCGCTTTTGCAGACCGCATCCAGTTGCGCAAAAACCTTTTTCTTCACTGCCATGTCCTCGAACACGGCTTCGATCACCAGATCGACGCCACTCAGTGCGTCATAGTCCGTGGCCAGGGTCAGCCGGTTCTGCAGAATATCATCATGTTTGTCCTGGCTCAGCTTTCCGCGCCTCATGGCGCCAGCCAGATTTGCCGCGATACGATCTTTAGCGGACCGCGCTGCCTCGTGTGACATCTCAAGCAGCACGACAGGAAGCCCCGCCAGCAGAACTGAGGTGGCAATCCCAGCGCCCATCGTGCCGCCGCCGATGACGCCGACCTGTTGCAGGTCCCGCGGCTCGACCCCATTTAACTCGGGCAATTTTGCAACCGCACGTTCCGCAAAGAATGCGTGGATCAACCCTTTGCGCTGATCCGAGGCCATCAGGTCCATGAACAATTCCCGTTCGCGAGCCAAACCGGATGCAAAATCCTCGGCCTCGCAACTGGCTTGTATTGCCCGCACTGCAATCGCAGGCGACAGTTGGCCCCGGCCCTTCTTCAGCACCGCGTTATAGGCCGCATCAAAATCGATTGGGGCGGGCCGGTCCATATCGCAAACAGGACGCCGAGGTGCATCGGTTGCAAGCAGCTCTCTGACATAGGCCAGGCCGATCTCGCGCGGATCACCATCCTGAACTTTGTCCAGCACACCCATCTCAAGCGCTTCTGGCGCACGAACGTGCCGCCCCGTCGTGATCATGTCCAATGCAGCCTCGACTCCGGCAACACGCGGCAAGCGCTGGGTGCCTCCAGCGCCAGGAATGATACCAAGATTAACCTCGGGCAACCCCACCTTCGCAGACGGCACGGCAACGCGATAATGACAGGATAAGGCAACCTCAAGCCCACCACCAAGCGCGGTTCCATGCAACGCAGAAACCACCAGCAAGGGCGACGCCTCAATCCGATCACAGAGTGCGGGCAGCCACGGGTCCTGTGGCGGCTTGCCAAACTCGCGAATATCTGCGCCTGCGAAATAAGTCCGCCCCTCACCATAGATCAAAACCGCGCGCGCGCCCTCTGTTTCGGCGCGTTCGATCGCCGACAACAAACCCCGGCGCACATCCACGCCCAGCGCGTTAACAGGTGGGTTCTCAGCCGACAAAACGGCGATATCGCCCACTTTCTCATACCCGATGACTTGGGTCATATGATCGTGCCTCCTCAGACGAAATGCGATGCCAGTAGTAAATCGGGGAATCCCCGGACACGGCGCGATCAAAGACTGGCCCGGTCTGCGTTCGTATTCAACTATATTTTCGACCGATCGTTCGGTTTATTTGATTTTCTCGGATTTAGTACCATAATCACGCGGTTCATGCCCGGAACCAACCTTTTACGTTGCGGTAGAACTTGCTTCGCGGCCTCAGAGCAACGAAGCGCAAAGAACTGCAGTGCTTGGTCTGAACTCGCACGGAACCCGAGGGCGCGATCCAAATGGAAACCCAGCTAACAGGGCCTTAATACTTGTTTGGGAAGTTCTGGTAGCGGAGGAGGGACTTGAACCCCCGACACGCGGATTATGATTCCGTTCACCTACTGATTTCGCTGTAAGTCTCTACAGTCTATGGCCGTCCACAATTATCCGACCCTACCCCAATTTAGTTTGTAAATACCGAGCTCTATATATTTTTCCCCGAATAGTTATTGTCTACAGTTGTCCATAATTGTCCGCCACAATCCAGTTGATTTTGTCCCCATGAGTCCCCCAGAGCGATGAAGAAGATGTTAACGAACAGATACCTTGAAAACCTTACCACAGCTTGGATTGGCACGCGTAAATCGAATTGATGATGAGGCTGAATCCGACTTCCGGCAGCGTGTTCACTTGGAATCGGTTCAGACACGTTCGGGAAATGGTGACCCATTCTATCAACAGTTGGATACTCCGACGCTTGAAGCGTGCGGAGAAGCGCTTGATGCGTTCATTTCAGCGCACGATCCGAATTTGTTAGCCGAACTCAAAGGCAATGGAGGTTCATATGCCTAATCTAACTAACCGACTACAGAAGCTCGAAGTGCATTCATTAAAATCGAAGGTACACTACACATGGGTGGAGCCGGTACTGACCGAAGAGCAACTTAATGCCCATGTCCAAGAAGTTCGGTGGAAGAAAGGCCTGTCGGACGATACTAAAATCATCGCGTTTCGTTGGATGTAGTCAGTGGTTTGAAGCTGGTGACGCTTTGCAGTTTTGTTGCTGCATATTTAAGCGAGAAAACAAGGCTATCTCCCAAATACTACCGACACGGGGCGGCTAGAACCATCACCCAGATGCGATCCGCCGCCTCGTACAGCGCGAACTCTTCGGCCTTGCGTGACAGCATATTAGCACGATGCCCCCGCGATTGCGCCCAAGCTGACATCACAGCGTCCAAACCTTTCTGCCCCTTGGCGATGTTCTCAGCCACAAAACACCATTCGTAGCCTGCCTTGCGCACCCTTTGGTCCACGTCAGACCCATTGGAGCCGGTATGCGAAAAGAACCCCTTCTTCACCATGTCCTCAGCATGAGACTTGGCGGCTTTCTCCAACTTCCGACTATAGACTAACCCTTGAAGCCCTTGGCTTTTGCGAAACGTGTTTAGTTCGTCCGCTGCTATAGGATTTGCAGCGAGTGGCGCGGGCAAAAGAATCGCCAGAATCAACAACAAACGCGTCAGCATTTTTCCACCAGGTTCTGTCTATAATGGCCCACGCGGGTTAATTGAGAGCATGTTGATTTCTCGCACTTCTTGACGATCTTAAGCTATCGCACCAAAGATTCAATTTCCTAGAGGGTAGCCCCACAGGCTGGAGTTACGACGCGTCAAACTCGTACCCCCTCATTGAAATCGCTAATCCCATCACGACGCGCCGCACCTGTTTGGTATCGGTGCAGCGTGTTTGAATTGTGTCTGAGATAAGAAAATAAGGGGTCTACGGGAATCCCCCAATTTTGGACAATGCGCTAACGGGGTAGATTGGGTTTAACGGAACAACACTACCACTCCGGATACCCCCTCAAGAGAGAGGGGCTGGCTAAGACCCCCTCATCCAGCCCCTCACCACCTTCACTCTCAATCATTTGTGAGACGGTGGGTTCTTCCCCTACCCCCGAACCGGGAGGCCAGTGCAGTATACCACAATTGGCCCGCCATATTCAGCCCGCTATAAATGGGGGGTTCGGCACGCCAATTGTTAGAACGCATAGATATCTTCGCTATCACATCAACTTAGTCGGATTTCGGCTTTGAGCCTACTACTACCGTCTCGGTGATTTTGCGAGCACGGTAGATACGGCGCGCATTTTTCTACTTCTTGTTATCGCAATTGCCCCCAGCACTAAGGTACATGCAAAAGCTTGAGGCAAAGAAATGGCTTCTCCAAAGGCAAAAAATCCAACGGCAAACATCGTGGGTAACTCGATGCTCCCGACTACAGCAGTTTTGGAGGCTCCGATGACAGGTGAACAAATCGTATAGATAAGCTGGGACACGAATGCGGTGACAAGTCCAATACCAACTATGAGAAGCCAATCGAATTTTTCACTTGGGAGAAGCTCTCGAACTTCGGCGCCAAGGATGGGCGGCGCAATGCCAAGAACGGACCCTAGAGAAACTGACGCCATACGCGCTAACGGCGCAATCCGTGACAACCTGTGCACCAAGACACAAATTCCGTAGCCAAACCCGAAAGGAGCGGCAAGTGATATCAGCAGCGTTGGTACGTACCCTGTAGGGACTGACACGGGCGAGCCAGCAATGAAAGCCGCGACCAAAATCAGAGAGCATAGGCCAACATGGCGCGTCGCGTGGGTGCATCGCCAAACACAGCCCAGGCGATGACTAGGGTAAACACCGGATAGGTCATGTAATGCACACCCACTGTCGAAGCGGGCAACTTCTCCAGCGCCGTCACCTATCCGATCCAACCAAGTCCTATCATGGCTCCGGCTGACAGGCCCCAAGTTATCTCTCGCCATGCTTTTCGGTGCAGGATGAGAACAGGAAGCAGAGGAATTGCCGCAACAATATAGCGATAAAATGCGACAGCATAAGGTGCGACGCCTTGTTCGGTCAGGCTGCGGCTAAAAATAGTGAACCAGTCCGAAACAGATTGAAGCAAAAAGAACACCAATAATCGCAAATGCTTAAGGGATCGACGGTCGATGTCGCGCAGATGTCTTTGCCATAGTTTGGAGCTATCACGCATTTGCTATTTCTTTTTAGACATTCGACGAGCCACAGCTTTGTCCTGCGTAGCAGCTTTTGCGTCGCTCCCATTTTGCTGACTTTAAATGTCTACTTCGAGCCCAAAGCGGTAGTACGTTGTCTGCACCATTCGCTTATGCTGCAACACATTGGTCGCAGTCATTAGGTGCGTCGCAGAAGAAAAGCAGCCAATCTTTGAGAAAGTTCTCTATTTTTCTGTGGTACAAAGACAATCAGTCTTAGTGACTTCGAAAACGCGCTGCCTGAAAGACGGCAGAATTTTTTCTCTCACGACTGGTAGACACTATCGATACAACCAAGTGAGAACGAGTTTTGCACTAAAACGCCAATGCCCACCCCTGGTAACACTAAGTTCAAATTGTCGTCCCAATGATGTGTATAAAATAGGCTGAAAGTTCTTTTGCGAAGAGAGCGGTCATCAATCGTTGTAACTTGCTGATCGGCTCAGAATAGGAACTAAGTTAGGCCGTCTCTATGGCGATCACAGACACATTGTCCCCAGCGCCCCCATTAAGTGCAAGTTCTACCAAATTGTCCGCAGCCTTTGCAATCGGAGACACTGACAATTTAAGACACAACGCCGAAAGTTCACAAGAGTTAACGAGCCCATCAGAACATAGAAGAAATCGGTCGCCGCGTTGTATGGCACCCTCAACCGCGTCCAACTCAAGCGCCGAACCTACACCAACTGCACGCGTGATGATGTTTGATTGTGGATGATTGGTCGCTTCACCCCAACTAAGCTCACCCAAGGCAACAAGATCCGCGACCAGTGAGTGATCCGAGGTCAACAACTCAAGATTCTGGTTGCGCATTCTATAAAGTCGGCTATCACCGGCCCAATAGCAAAGGAACCAAGTATCAGCGACTAGCAGTGCGACTACTGACGCACCAATAGTGCATTCAGAGCTTCTTACGCTCTCTTGCCGGACAGCCCCATGAGCGTTCACAAGCGATTTCCGAAGAATTTCTGCCTGTTTGTAGGGATCCTGGCACAAGGCCATCTCAGCGGCGCTATCCACAACCGATTGCGCAGCAAAATCGCCCAAGTTATGTCCACCCATACCATCAGCGATCACCCAGACCCGGTGCTCTGGAAGTGCAAGAAGGCGATCCTGGTTGATATCACGTTCTAGACCAACATGTGTCGCCGAGCTGAAACTACACTGGAACATGGGTTCTTTTCCGAAACACTGCCGACCCTTCAACGGCGTGCCGACAAGGAAGATCGATTAAAAACATCTGCTGGCAACTCTGCGATTTGAGTATTATGGAATAGCTTCTCCTGACACTGTGTCGCGCAGTGTTCTTGTCTGTGAATATCTAATCACGGCTTGCCTAGACTGTGTAAAAGGGACGCCAAGTGACACTGCGCCATTGCCGATCAATGTCACACTCTCGCGTCTAGCCAATATCTCCCTGCCTTCTTCAAGACGAACGAAGCTGCCTAATGAACTGTGGTCTCTCAATACCACGATTCCATTCATTAGGGACACTGTGGCATGTTGCCGTGACACCCAAGGTTGCGAAACAATTAAATCGACATCGATGGATCGTCCCAGAGACATTTCTTGCCCTTCAGACAACTCCTTTATGATGGAGTTATGGATCAGCTTGAGACGCAGCGCTCGGATTGACGCCGAAGAGGAGTTGGCAATGATCATTGTCTGTTCGGCCGGATTTTCAGCCAGATGTGAATAGACTTTCAGTCGCTTGCTCAGCCCTTTGAGGCTCAGAGTATCCACTTCTCGCAAGGTCTTGCGGTTAGACATGTCAAGCTGATCGAAAAAAAGTTCATGAACTAGCACTTCATGTGATTTGGCAAGTGACGCAAGCCGCGCTGCCGTGTTGACAGGCTTTCCGTAAATGTCGTCGGGCAAGCGCAGCATCCTGCCCCAGCTAAGCCCTGCATGCACCTGGAGTGTATGTTCACTGGTCCTTCTTGTGGTCGCTTTGGCCGCTTCAAGAGCGGCATCAGGGTTTTTGAAGAACGCAAGAACATCGTCGCCTTTGGAATGGAGAAAATCACCACCCAGATCACAGACTTGCTCACGTATTTCCTCGAGACAAAGACTAATTTCTCGATACGCTTCTTGCTCTCCCACTTTCTCGAAAAGCGGAGTGCTGTTGGACACGTCTGCCATAAAAGCCGCGCCGACAACTTGCATCTGTCATTCTCCCTGACGACCGGCCCTTGAAGCCCCGAAAACAGGCAACTAGGGATTTTTCGGGCCTTGTGATACTCTCACAAAATCAAACTTTCAGCAATTGCATTCGAAGGGGGCGTAGTAGACCATGCCGTATTTTGGAATGATATCTGTATTCACATTGATCATCACAACCGGTTTTTACGGGCACGCTTTGGCGCAAGATTCCAATGCCTGCCCGGTGGACGGTTGCGATGTGGAAATAATATCGGTTTCTGGTCAGGATGGCGAACTGGCAGTAACTTTGAAGGCAAATTTTGTCCCAGACATCTCCAAGAATCACTTTCACATCTGGTGGGGCGAACTTTATGACGTGAGGCAGGTAAGCAACAATGCAGAGACCGTCTACAATATGTCACAAGGCGATTGGCACCCAACTGACGCCTATCCCAACTACACGACGACTGGTGTTACTTCAGTGTCGCAGCGCAGAGGGGGCGTTTCGTTGTGCATCTCTGCGGCAGATCGAAACCATGACATAGTTGACCCCGAAGTTTTCCACTGCGTCGACGTGTCTTCAAACTTCTGACGCGGGTACAGAAATGGAGCTACCGGCATACATCGGGCGCTACGTTGTCCGCCGGGAAATCGCGCGTGGCGGCTTCGCCGTCGTGGCGTTGTCTTGGGATGAGGAACTTGCCACAGACGTTGCGATCAAGATTCTTCTGACACGTGGGAAAAACGATAACGCTCTGAAGGAGCGTTTCATCGAGGAAGCGCGGCTGCTGCGCCGGATACAATCCTACAACCTCGTTGGGGTTCACGACATCGGTCGGCTGTCAGAAGGCAACCCCTATTTTGTCATGGATTATGCCGACCAAGGTTCGCTGACATCCCTGATGAAACAAAGACAAGACCCCGATTGCGGCTTGCAGCAGTATGATATTTTGCAGTTGGTCGACGCAATTTCATCTGGGCTTTCGTCGATGCACCGCGCTGGTGTTGTCCATCGCGACATAAAGCCGGACAACATCCTTTATCAAACGGTTGGGTATCGGCCTTCTCAATACCCCGCTTCCTCTGTGTCGGAAGATCAAACAGTTGTCGACCCGATTCCTACGCAAAAACGCGCCGGCCTAGATCGAATCATGATCGGCGATCTAGGCATTGCAAGCGAAAAAAGTGGACAGAACGCCTCCTCAATGTTTATCAGCGGCACGCCCGCTTATATGGCACCAGAGCAGTTCAACGTTGACCAAAACGCTAGTGCTGCTGCGGACATATTCGCAGCTAGCGCCGTAATATGGTACGCAATCACCCAGTCCCGGCCACCAGAACCACACAAGCTGGACGAAGCCATACCGGACCATCAGGACCACTGGCGAGATTTCTTCTTACGCGGCATGGCAGCGGACCCGCTTGAACGCTTCGTAGACATTCAATCTTGGAGCAGCGCCGCCCATGACATAATGGCACGTGTCGCGGCGGAGGCGCCTGATCCGACCATTGCGCGCCTCAGTGCAGAGGCTGATTTGCAAATGGAAACGGATTGCCCCTATCATGGGCTAAGCGCGTTCCAACCTGAGGATGCAGATAGCTTCTTTGGTCGTGAAGAACTTGTCGCCGATCTATTAAATCGTTTAAAAACAACCAAAGTGCTAGTGGTAGGAGGAGCGTCCGGAAGCGGCAAAAGCTCTTTGATCCGGGCCGGTGTCATCCCTCTATTGCAACAAGGCAGGGTACTGCGAAGCGAAACCTGGCGAATCGAACTATTCACGCCGGGGCGAGATGCACTTTCAGAGTTGTTTTTTCGTCTGCGAGGCACAGAGGGATCAGCGCGTGTTCTACTCAATGAATTCCTCGCTCGGCCCTCCATCGCGCGCCAAGTTCTTCAAGATGCAAGTGTCAGGCCCATCCTTCTAGTAATTGATCAGTTCGAAGAGTTGTTTACACTCAATGACAAGCGCGCGGCTCAAAGTTTCGTGGAGGCCCTTTCCGCGATTACAGACCCCGCCGACAGTCAGGTCCAAATAATTATCACACTGCGCGCTGACTTTTATGAGAAATGCGCGGCAATTCCTTGGCTCGCAAAAGCTGTCAACCAAAATCAGTTACTTGTCGGCCCGATGTCAGAAAATGATCTGCGCCGCTCTATCATTGAGCCCGCAAGACGCGCTGGTCTCTATGTTGAACAGCATCTCGTTGACGCAATCGTCGCGGACGCGGGTAACGACTCTGGTGTTTTACCCCTAATTTCCCATGCCCTTGTTGAGACTTGGAAACGCAAGCTGGGTGGAACTCTTACATACGAAGGTTATCGCAGCAGCGGTGGGATGGCGGGGGCAATTCGCCAGACCGCTGACTCAATCTTCGACAATGACTTTTCAAAGAAGGAACGCATAGTTGCCGAGCGCCTACTTCTCAATTTGGTGACGCCAGGCGAAGGAGGTGCTGACACTCGAAGAATTTTGCAGCGTTCCGAGTTGCAGGAAGACCCGGACCCAAAAGTGATGGATCGGGTGACGAAACGATTGACCGAAGCCCGGCTCTTAACTTTGGACAATAGAACCGTTCAGATCACGCACGAAGCATTGTTAAGGTCTTGGCCTCGTCTCAATCGCTGGATCGAAAGATCCCGCGGAGATCTGAGGTTGCGTTTACGGATCGTCCAGATGGCCGATGAATGGGTCGAAACAGAACGCGACCCAGACATGCTTCTGAGCGGAGCGCGTCTAAGCTACATTCTTGAGTGGTTCGAGAACAACAAAGACAAAGCCGGTGCCAAGGAGCAAGAGTTTCTGCTTGCAAGCGCGCAGGCGCGCGACGATGTGCAAAAGGCGACAAATGAGCGGCGGAAAAAACGGCGTCGACTTCAAGCTTTGGCGGTTTGTGCGCTGGCCGCTCTTACAGTCGGCACGACCGCCGCGTCAATCGTTGCATTCAACCAGTCACGACAAGCAAAAAAAAGCGCGATGCTGGCCGACTCGGCAACTCTTGTGGCAAACGAGAGCTTAGCCAGTGCTCTAGGAGCCGCGGCGGCCGGTTTTGCTACGGACGACCCCCTGCTCGCGCTCAACCTCGCAGCGCAATCTATTGGTCAGTCGCGTGGCGCACGCACGACCTATGACGCTCGAGTTGCCATGCTAAAGGCACGGAATTCTCTTGCTACCGGGCTTCCTGTTCCTGTTGGTGAGCCAGTCGTAGTTGGGGACGCGCTTTCGGTTGCCATATCTCCAGATCAACGTTTCGTAATAGTCGGTCGGCGCGATGGGACGGTACGCATACTTGACAGCGCAACGCGACGGCAAGTTGGCGATGATCTCGACGGTGGAGTCGGAGGAATCCAAGACATTTCGTTCTCGCCCAGCGGAGCAGGTTTCGCCACCGTCGGCGACAGCGGGCGCATTGCTTACTGGTCGTTCAACGATGGACTTCCTGATGCTCCAATCCTTATTGGAGAGGCGAGCGATATTCAGTGGCGTCTCGCTTTCCATCCTAGCGAGCCGGTTCTAGCCACCGTTGGTGAGGATGGGAAAGTCTCTCTCTGGTCCCTAATTGGCGATGACGCAGTAAAGCGCTTGGTTCTGGCGCATCGCACTGGTGATTTTACAAGTGTAGCTTTCAGTCCGGACGGCTTATCTATTGCGGCGGGCAACGGTGCTGGTGAAATCCGCGTATGGCAGTTTCCGTCAGGTAACGAAAAGTTTCCCCCCTTGAAATCGGTACATTCTAGCGATGTCTGGTTTGTGTCTTTCAGTCCGGACAGCTCGATCATAGCAACCGCAAGTAGCGATGGTAGCTCCGCGTTGATCCACTCCGAGTCCGGAGAAATGCTCGGTATGGCCTTCCCTGCCAAAGATCAGATTAGTTCCGTGGAATTTATGCCCGATGGATGGAGCCTCGTCGGTGGGAATAGCCATGGTCGCCTATTGATCTGGGATGTTCTCTCTCAGACTTTAGTCGCGGAATCTACTTCCGGTCATTCCGGGCGAATCCTCGATGTGGCAATATCCTCCGATCTTTACACTGCTGTGACACTCGGCGCCGATCAGAATGTCCGGTTTTGGCGAGTTGGCCCACGTCCAGATCTAGCTTTAAGCTTCGCTGCGCATGACGATGGAAAGCCGAAGGGAGTGGCTCTGAGCCCGAGCCACGTGTTTTTTGGCGACACCAATGGAGCTGTCGCGGGTTCTCCAATGGATTTGCCAGCATTGTCACTGGGGCCATCCCACCAACATCAGGTTTGGGCAGTAGCTCTGTCACGGGATTACAGGCAGTTGGCGACCGCGGACCGCAAAGGGCAGATCGTAGTTTCGTCGCCTGACTTTTTGGGCGCTCAAATTAGATTTCCTGCGCTCGGCGAAGCAATCTGGTCGCTATCTTTCACATCAGATGGAAGTAGCCTTCTAGCTGGTGCGGAAGGTGGTGCGCATCTGATTGATGTTTCAACCGCTGAAACACTGCGTCGCTTTGCGCTCGACTACGGTAGTGTTACCAGAGCAACCATGCACGCTGATTCATCTAGAATAGCGGTTTCCACAAGCATGGGTGAAGTGCTCGTTTGGCCAACTGACCAGACTGCAATGCCCCTGACTTTGAAGGTATCGGATAATCTCGTTTGGTCAGTGGCCTTCAACCCCGATGGATCACTGCTGGCCGCTGCGGACAGCGACGAAACAGTGTCAGTCTGGCGTCTGGAAGATGGAATGCGGCTGCAGAACTTCACAGGCCATGCCCGCGGAGCCACGGACCTCCTTTTTTTGCACGATGGCGCCAGCCTAGTAGCATCCGACAGAAGCGGTGGGCTGCATGTCTGGGACCTGAGCTTTGGAAAATTGATTGGCCGCATTCCAAATGCACATGCAGGAGCCATCTGGCGTCTAGCAAATCATCCAGATGGGCAGCAGTTTGCAAGTTCCGGTGAAGACGGAATAGTGCGTATTTGGGATGTTCTGAGCACCAAGGCAGCATGCAACCTGAGCGATGGCGTTTTAGGGACGCAACAACACGAGCAATATCTGGGAGCGGCACGCGATGATGTCTGCGCCAGCCTTAGATCGCAGTGACTCTATTCACGATTTATTGATGCAGGCTTGCGCAGTGATACTCCGGCGCTGTGAAGACTGTCATTGGCAATCTCGCTTCAATAAGGCAAATGACGCTGCACCAGCAAAAGGCAGCTTTGTCCCGCATACCCGACATTCGTTCCATTGTCGGACTGGACTGGGGTTCAACCACTGGACTGGGGTTCAACCAAAGATAAACTGATCCGCAGTGAAAGACCATGGATATCACAACTGAATACAATGAAATAACTGATGACATTATCTCGATGTTTTTGGACACATTCTCCGCATCGGAAGGACCCAAAGCTGGCGGACTGATAAAGGCGTTGGTCACCGAAATGCTGTCTTCGCTGACCACTAACGACATGCTCGTGTTCTCTGCGGTTGAGAACGGGGACGTCTTGGCCAGCATCATCTTCACACGGATGACATATCCGGAAGATGATCGAACGGTATTCATTCTGGCGCCAGTCGCGGTCTCAACCGATCGGCAGGGTAAAGGGCTTGGGCAACGCCTGATTGGTCACGCGCTTCAAGCTCTAAGAGACAATGGGGTTGATGTTGCTTTGACCTACGGGGAAAACAACTTCTATTCGAAGGTGGGCTTCGCTCACATTACAGAAGCCGATGCTCAGCCGCCTTTGCCACTCCAGTATCCGGAGGGATGGCTTGGTCAATCCCTGACAGCAGATCAATTCACCCCACTCAAAGGCACTTCTCGATGCGTTGGTCCACTAGATAATCCAAACCACTGGTAGTGCGTGAGTCGGTAAATGAAGGCTTCCTGCTCAAGAACTGGGGTTCCTTCTCTTTGTAGTATAGACATACCCGTTGCCTTCACTCACTGGCAGAAACGACTTTCTAGCGCTGGCGCATTTTAAAGAAGTGGGTCTTTGAGCAGGCGTAGCGAAACGATGGTTTGTCCGCGCGGCAGGCATCAAACCGTTAGAACCGCGTCAATTTCCAACCTAATATGTCAGATGACTGGTTTGAGCCCAGAGTTACTGTTCCTACGGACTGAACCAAAGTCGGCTTTCGTTAGCTCTGCGCCTCATAGCAAAGCGGATAATCTCAGTAAGATCGGCGGCAGGTCTCAATTGACCCGCCCCATCTGAAGACCGCAAACCTAACGCGGCTTGTATCGCAGATCTGCGATGTTCTAATGCTATGGACAATCGCCCATCAAAAAAGGCTTTGCTATGACTTCTGAAGGCAACCATTTGGATCCGAAAGACTGGGATGATTTTAGCCATCATTTGCACAAGTTAATGGATCAATGCATAGCTCGAATGAAAAGCGCGAGGGACTTGCCTTGGCAACCTAAGCCTGACGGGTTTGCCGGTCGCTTGTCCCTGACGCGAGAGGCCGTTGGTGTTGGTATTAAGCAAACGTTCGCTCAGTTGGCTGATGACATCATGCCCTACGCGACCGGCAACACGCATCCACGGTTCTTCGGTTGGGTGCATGGGGCCGGACTGCCGGTTTCCGTTGGGGCAGAATTGGTTGCAGCCACGATGAACAGCAACTGCGGTGGCCGCGATCACGGGGCCATCGAAGTCGAGCGGGTCACGCTGGATTGGCTGCTTGGCGTTTCTGGATTGCCCGAGAGTGCATCTGCCATTCTAACGACTGGTACGTCGCAAGCGACGATCTTAGCGCTGACGGCGGCGCGAAACAAGCAATTTGGTCATGACGTTAGAAAGACCGGTATTCGAGCGCTGCCAAGCGTAGCTGTCTACGTGCGCCGCGGTACGCACTCGTGTATCGGTAAGGCGCTTGAATCGATGGGCTACGGGACAGATGCAATTCATGTTGTCGACACAGACGATGACATGAGGATGGATATTGCATCATTGAAACGCGCTGTTGCAAAAGACAAGTCCATTGATCGCGTTCCTTTGGCCGTGATTGGCACAGCGGGTTCGGTCGACACAGGTTCGTTTGATAGTTTGAACGAGATTGCGGATTTTTGTGTAGACCAAAATATCTGGCTTCATGTGGATGCCGCCTTTGGATTTTGGACACGACTCGCGGATCATCCTTGGGCACAGCTTGTTGACGGGATGGAACGGGCAAATTCGATCTCATGTGATTTTCACAAATGGATGTCCGTTCCTTATGACTGCGGAGCCTGCATGATCTACGATCGCTCCCTGCATTTCGACACGTTTACGTCACGCCCTAGCTACCTTGAACAACAAAATGAAGGGCTTGGAGGAGGCGATCTGTGGTTCTGCGACTATGGGCTGGAGCTTTCGCGCGGATTTCGCGCCCTTAAGGTCTGGGCCGCGATTAAATCGATCGGAACACAGGCCTTCTCTGCGTCCATTACGAACAACTGCAAGCAGACTGCATTGATGGCTGAGCTGGTCGAGGCATCTGATGTTTTGGACCTTTCGTTTCCCGTCACTTCTAATATTTGCTGTTTCTACATTGCCTATGGAGACGTGAACAAAATCGCAGCCGAGCTTCAGCTTTCTGGTGATGCCGTATTCTCGACAACCGTCATCAAAGGCAAGGCGTGTCTACGTGCAGCCTTGGTCAATCACCGCACAACATCCGAGGATATTCGTCAATCAATCCAAGCCGTTGAACGCGCGGTCAGACGTCACAAATAGTGCTTGACGCAGGCAATCGGGTCTGAGCAACCAATCATGTTCTTTTTGCAAGGAACCTGGGCAATTAACTCAAAAGTACGTCGTTCAATATCTGAACTTTGGAAGGACATTTTCCAGTTCATTTTTCACGACATCTTTCCATTGCCCCGCGCCCTAGAAACTAAGTTTGTTTGATCAAATAGCTGACAACATGCTGGAGAAACTAAGTCGCGCGTTCTAATAGGAGGAAAACAGTAAACGTATCATGGATGCGGCTTTTGGCACAGCAGCAGTCAAAGGCCGCTTTGTCCACTAAATGACATTCGATCTCAACATTCCTGATGGTTTTCAGCATTATTGAAGACCACCACTCGCGAAACCAAACATGTCAGAGGCTTTGAGCGGAGCATTGCCATGTTACACGGTTCAGCTCGGGCATTAATTACCTAGCCATATTAGGGGATTTTTTGCCCCGCAGACCTTTGTGCGAGCGACTCAAGAAAACACGCGGAGATTGGCGCATACACTTACGATTCACGTATGACGGGTGACGTAGCGTGCACAAGCGTATTTCTAGTCCGTGTCAGGACAGAAATGCTCAATTCTTGCTTAGGAGCGAATACAATGAAAACCAAACAAGTCGCAGTTCTTGCAGCAGTCGCCTTTGCATTACCCACTTTGGTCACCGCACAATCTGCAGACGCTAACGGAGATGGTGTACTGACCATCGAAGAGGTGCAGGCTGTTGCCCCGAACGTTGATGCAGAGACTTTTTCTGCCATGGACGCCAATGGCGATGGTACACTGGTTCAAAACGAGATTCAGGTTGCAGAAGAGGCAGGGGTCTTACCCCCCCAGAAACGGCTATCCTGCTGAGTGAGAATGGTGGCCCAATCCTCCCGGGGTCGCCATTCTGTTTGATTTCCATGCAAAGCTTGGTGGAATAGCGTGAGGACTCGCCAAACTAGTTTCTTGGCTTGAATTAACAAAAATGTTTACCAAGCGTTTCTCCGCTTCGCTATGCTATCCGAATGTGTGGACGCTTCGGCAGACCTGAAATGACATGGGCGGAACTCTATGCCCTGCAGAACTGGAACGTGAACGGCGTTCCTATCCCAACTGAGCGCGATCCAAACGCCCAAGACCTATCCATGAGCTGAAACTCAAGCCAACTTAAATGTTGGATATAGCGTTCCATCCATGACGACCGTCTTATTAGCTCTACGGCCCGCTGGCGGCTTGTACCGCACTGGTTCAAGGAAGACGTGAAGCAATGGAAACCCACCACTTTCAATGCAAAGATAGAAACGCCACATAAACTGGGTTCGTTCCGGGTGCCTGTGCCATCCTATACCCGACAGCTTCTATAACGCGCAGATGGTAGTGAACCCGGTCACTAGCCACATCTAACTTGAGAATTCGGTGCTTTGAGGTTGCAATGACCCCATTCAGGTCGCCGAACTCAGCCAGCAGACGTTTGGCCAATGGCTTAATGTCGATCCTCGGAATTGCTTTGAAAAGTAGCAGCTCTGAAAGCTCATATTCCGGCATTGGATCGTGACCGCCTTTGAGAAAGCGTTGCCGCAGTCGCTCGCGATGCCCCCAATTGTGAGGCCGGTTAGCCCCGTCGTCGTCTTTAATCAGGCCACCACCAGCAGCATTCTTTCGTGAAAGTCGGTCTCGATACACGTATGACGGCGGGTGTGCAGGTTCGGTTATGGCGTTGGGTGGTGGGCTGCGTGCGTACAACTCATCCAATCCCTTCAATTCTTCCTCTGAAAATCCGTTGTGATCGTCATACTTGACCAGCTTGCCGAACCTTTTTCTATCTCAGCCTATTACCTCTTTCAAATTGTCCAGTATTGCCGACTTTTTCATGGTTACCGCTCGATGCACCAGCCCATGGCCCATGCCCACAAGTTGGTTAACGAGTTGTAAAAGCTTATTATTTGTTGCGAACACGTGGTTGAATTCATCATGTTCGTTCGAACTGATGCAGCCAGACTTAGGTGAAGATAAACTCGTCCGTCAAAAGGAGTGTCTTTGTGTAGTGCCGACCGCGAGGCTCAAGTGCTGAAGGGCGCGTGGGAGTGTTAGCGGCTCGGTCAGCAAATCCGATGTGGAGTTTGCGGCGCTTAGGTCTACTGAGCAAGAAAAACACTGCGGCACGCGTGCCGACAAGGTCACTAGGTATCGCGACCAGTTCAGTTCTTGTCCGAGAATGCTGAGCCATTCTCTACTCCAATTGTCTGAGCATGCAGGACAATAACTCAATCGGTATTCGGTCGCAGCAAAATTTCCTGTTGCTAAAAGAATCGGCAAATTGGTGCTCAATGATTGTATCTCAGAAACCTCCTTTGAGCCTTATTTGTTTCCTTCTTGTTCTTTCTTTTTTGGGTATTATGACACCTCAATGGCATCGATATAGGGGCAGAACATGGAAGCGCACACGAAACAATTCAGAAGTCAGAACAGAGGGCGAATGTACGTTTACCAATATGGTAAAAGCACACTTTAGAAAGCAAAGGCCCCGCCTAAGCGGGGCCGTTACAGATAGGTCGAGAACAACACAGCAAGCCGCTCTTTGTTGCGTTGAGACGTAAACGGCGTCCTCTGCATGGCTTCGTGAATTTGCGCCACAAAGCTTAGGTCCAATCTGCCGATGGTACCGCCTCGATTGAGTGCATCGTCGATTTCGAGCTCGTCGATTTCGCTCAAGGTAAGGCGGGGTCCGCTCATGGCCGAGAGTCGTGCAGCTTGGGTTTCATTCGACTAAAGAAGCGTTTAGCGTCCTCTATATGAAAAAAATTTTCCAACTGGCTTTGGTCTCATTCGCTGTGGCCACAGTCACCGGTGCAAAATCCGGGTGTAGAGAAACGACCAACCGCGGTTAGCTAGTTATGCCTGCAATACTCTTAATTCCTTGAATCATGGAATACACATATCTGAAATTGATAAATACCTACCCGGGCTCCCCACGATGGATCCGGAGGCTTTGTTTAGCTTGCTCTCACTTTCCTCGGAGCTTCGAGTAAGCAGTGGGCGGAATGTCTATCTTTCGCATTGGAACGACGATAGAAGGACATCACTTCCGGCGGCATTGAAAGAGACATTGGAGGAGGCTGTAGAGGAGGCCGAAGGCGGGTGCAGTTTCGACCTTTTGAGGATAAGGGTATCCGAGAAAATGAAAAGGAGTTGCGATCGTCAACAGCTATCAAGTGCTCTGCAAAACACCAATGCAATATGGAAGCCAAACGGAAGATGGGTTTTGGACAAAGCGGATTAGTCGAACATAGTTATTTGTGACTTTTCGGCGTAGCTGAGTTCCATCGGTCGTATCCAGAAAACCTCTAATCGGGTAGGGGCATATAGTTTAAGCTGGACAGCTAGCGACCGCCACTCTCTGGAGAAGTCCTATAGCGGTTTTCGAATCTTACTAGCCAGATGAGAATCTCGAGCTCCACTGATCAAATGCTGCTGAATATCGGACAAATAGTGGTAAGGGTGATGGTAGAAACTCAAGAAAAATATTTTTTACAGTTTTTTCAATGTGTTATGTTGGTGATTTGGTAGCGGAGGAGGGACTTGAACCCCCGACACGCGGATTATGATTCCGCTGCTCTAACCAACTGAGCTACTCCGCCACGAGTGAGAGGCGATTTAAGCGAGGGGCCGGGGAGGGTCAAGAGGGAAAAGCGTGCCTGCCGAGATTCTTTATTGCGTTATTCAATGCGCGTCCTGCTCTGCCAGCCGGGTGCGGGAATTCTCGGCGATCTGGCGGATGAAACGCGCGCAGACTTCGGGTTCTGTGATGAGTATCATGTGACCCCGGTGTTCCAGGACCTCAAAGGTCAGGCCGAATTTCGTCATTGTAGCACCGTGTAGCTCGGCGGACAGGATCGGGTCCTCTGTGCCGAACAGGATGCCTCCGGGCACGCGCAGGTCGTTATAGCGTGAAGTCAGGGCACCCATGCTGGCCTCTACCCCAACAACATCCTGTGAAGCGGTGATAAAGGCCGAGGGGCGAAGACCAAGGGCACCCCCAGCACGGTTCAGGAAGTCTGAGGGCGCGGGCTCGGGTGCGAAGACGTCTTTCAGGACGAGGGGTGCGGTTTTTCGGGCCATCGGGACGGCGATTGTATTGCCAATAAGGTTGCGCAGCCACTCGGTACGGATTTCAAGTGGTTTGAAAACGGCGGGCGGTTCCGGCATTTGTTGCGTCAAGGGGGCCAGAAGCGCCAACGCCGCCGTATTGTCGGGATAATCCAGTGCCATCGCAAGAGACACGGCGCCACCTAGAGAATGACCGACCAGTGTGGCTTGATCGACGTTCTTTATTTCCAGAAACTCGTGGATCATGCGGGCTTGTTCGGGCAATTCCGCCAACTGGGCAGCATCGCGCGTGGAATAGCCACAGCCCGGACGGTCAACCGCGAGAACGTGATAATCCTGAGCAAGATCATCCACCAACGCATAAGTAAAATGCTGCAATTGGCCTGATAGGCCATGGATCATGACAATTGTCGGGTTGGAAGGGTCGCCTTTTTCGACATAGTGAATGCTGCCACCGTGAACGGGCACGATCCGCCCCAGTTGCGGCACCACTTCGGTGCCCTGCCGCGTTAGGCGACGAGTCCAGGTGTGCATCCCCAGCAAAAGGGACATCAGAAACAAGACAATCGTTAGCAAAATCGACATCACGGATCTCCGGTAGGTTTGCTCAGGCGATGGTATTGCCCGGGGCCCGATTGCACCATGCGTTTTCTGAACGGCTGAATTGGCAGGCAGATAACCGCAACCTAATTATTGGTGTGTAAATTGGTATGACTTGGTCAGAAAAGCTCCCAGCACCCGGTATGTGCGCCGCACTGATAATATGGTTGAACAGACCGCTCAGCGGTCAACTACTACCGCTCAGTACGTCAGCCGAGGGGCGTGGCAGCAGATCAAGCAGCCCGAACACGCTATCGCGACAAGCCGGACCAGCCCAATCCACAGGATAAAAAGCCGGAGGCAAGTCCGGCTGGCGTAGCATGACGCGCCGCCACCGATGCACCAGCAGGGTGCGCAGTGTTGCGCTCTGCAAGGGTGTAGGCGCCCAGCCTTCGGGACGGGACTTCGCGGCGCGTTCGACCGCGCCCAGAAGAGCCTTGCAAGAAGCGCGCAATTCGGGTGGACACAACCGATCCTGCACCCACTTGGGGGCTGCGTGCGGAGAGATGTCCAAGGCCAGCAAACCGTCCGACTGATCTGGAACGGGACCCGCACCCATCGCTACGTTGCGCCCAATGGGGATGTAGTCATCGCTGAGCATCACGTCCTCAAGCACCTGAGTGCCCGACCCGTCTTCGGCGATCAGAAGATGCCAATTTTCAATGGGCGAAGGACCGCGCGCATATATGCGCGGCGTGACGGCGGCGGATTGCGTCCGGCCGAATTCCGAGAGGACATGGCGCGAGACGCGTCCAATCCGGTCACTTTCAATCCAGCCGTCCTTGCGCAGCCGGTGCAGAGCGACGCGGATCGCTTCGGGTTTGATGCCCATCGGCTCAATTATCCGGGTCAGAACACCGCCCGAGATTTGCGCGCCGGGCTCTTGTGCCATGTCACCAAACAGCGAGACGATAATCGACCAGACCCGCTGGTCTTGCGGGTCCGCCAGTTCGGCCACAGCCGTTTCGAACCACGAGCTCTTTTCGGTCATGGACCCAGTTTAACCCATTAGGCCCAATAAGAAAAACAGGTAGTATAGCGGCTCAGCAGGCGTTCATGGTTAAAAGTTCGTATTCTGCGACCGGTTCGTCATCCTGATTGGTCAGGGACACGTGCCAGCGGACCTCGCCATAATCGTCATTGCGTGGGGTTTTCTGCTTTACCGTCAGGCGCACCTTGATGCTGTCGCCAGCAACAACGGGCTTCATGAACCGCAGCCCATCCAGTCCGGTATTGGCCAGCACCGGCCCCTCGTTCGGCTCGACAAACAGACCAGCCGCAAAGCTGAGCAACAAATAACCATGCGCCACACGACCGGGGAAGAACGGGTTCCGCGCCGCCGCGTCCTCGTCCATATGCGCATAAAAGGTATCGCCGGTGAAATTGGCGAAGTGTTCGATATCCTCCAGCGTGATGGTTCGCGAGGCTGTGTGCAGCGTCTCGCCGACCTGCAACTCACCAAATTTACGGGTGAACGGATGTGCCGGACCTTGGATTTCGGGCGCTCCTGGTACCCATTTGGTGCTGATACCACTAAGCATGCGCGGGGAGCCCTGAATGGCCGTGCGCTGCATATAGTGTTTCACTCCGCGTACGCCGCCCATTTCCTCACCACCGCCCGCACGGCCCGGCCCACCATGCACCATATGGGGCAGCGGAGATCCGTGGCCGGTCGATTCAGCCATCGAGTCGCGGTCGTTGATGTAAATCCGCCCGTTATAGGCTGCGGCCCCCATCACTACGTTGTGCGCGACCTTTGTGTCGTGAGTGATCAGCGACGTGACCAGAGACCCCTGCCCGCGATTGGCAAGTGCCACCGCATGATCCAGATCGCGGTAGCCCATGAGGGTCGAAACTGGGCCGAAGGCCTCGGTATCGTGCACGCGCTGCGCTTTGTCGGGGTCAGCACAGTAAAACAGCATCGGGGGAACGAATGCGCCGGTTTCAGGGCCGTGCAGGTCGAACGCGTCGGGGTTGCCATAAACCCGTTCAGCCTCTTGCCCGATCAGAGCTGCCTTTTCCAGAACGTCGGCTTTCTGCCCGTTCGACACCAGCGCGCCCATGTGAGTGGTGTCGGAACGGGGGTCGCCGATGGTGATATTTGCCAATCGGTCAGACAGCGCGGCAATTATGGCGTCGACCTGCAGCTGGGGCGCGATGATGCGTCGGATCGCAGTGCATTTCTGGCCCGCCTTTGTGGTCATCTCGCGCGAGACTTCCTTGACGAACAGGTCAAATTCGGGCGTGCCGGGCGTGGCATCGGGCCCGAGGATGGAAGCGTTCAAGCTGTCCTGCTCGGCCACAAACCGGACCGAGTTCTGCAAGATCGCAGGCGTCTGCCGCAGCTTCAACGCGGTGTTCGCCGAGCCTGTGAAGCTGACCACATCCTGACAATCCAAGTGATCGAGCATGTCGCCCAACCCGCCTGAGATCAGCTGTAGCGCACCGGCAGGCAGGATGCCGCTATCCAGCATGATCCGCACTGCCAGTTCGGTGACGTAGCAACTGTTGGTAGCCGGCTTGACGATTGCAGGCACGCCAGCCAGCAGCGTCGGGGCCAGCTTTTCCAGCATCCCCCAGACCGGGAAGTTGAAGGCGTTGATATGAACCGCGACCCCTTGCAGGGGCGTGCAGATATGCTGCCCCAAAAAGGTGCCATTGCGTGACAACTGCTCGATTTCGCCGTCCAGATAAACCTGCGCGTCCGGCATCTCGCGCCGGCCTTTTGAGGCAAAGACAAACATTGTGCCGATGCCACCATCGATATCGATCAGGTGGTCCTTCTGCGTGGCTCCGGTTTCGAAACTCAGGTCGTAAAGGGCTTGTTTATGCGCCGAAAGCTCTTGCGCCAGCGCCTTGAGCATCCGAGCACGATCGTGGAACGTTAACTTGCGCAGCGCGGGGCCACCGGTAATGCGCGCATAGTCAAGCATCGCCTGCACATCGAGCGCGGCATTGCCAGCGCTGGCAAACGGTGCGCCGGTGATGGCGGATGCGATGGTGCGCGCGCCTTCTCCAGGCGCGACCCAAGTACCAGCGGCGAAGCTGGAAATCTGATGCAGGGACATGGTGTTCTCCTGTTTGATGCGCTGGGACTAGTGTACCAAAGCGCCCATTTGCTGCGGCAGATACAGCACCACGATGGGCACCAGCACGATCAGCGCGAGGCGGAAGATATCGGCGATCCAGAACGGAGTGACGCCGCGAAATATGGTGCCGGTCGAGACGTCACCCACCACGCCTTTCAGGATGAAGACGTTCAGGCCTACGGGTGGAGTGATCAGCGAGATTTCGGTGACAACCACGACGACGATGCCAAACCAGATTGGGTCATAGCCCAGAGACGTGACCAACGGGAAGAAGATCGGAACCGTCAGCAACAGCATCGAGAGGGATTCGAAGACGCAACCCAGAATGATGTAGATACCAAGGATCATCAGGATCACGACAAACGGAGCCACATCATAGGCGGTCACCATCGCGATCAGGGCTTCGGGCAAACCGGCCAGATTGATGAAATTTGAGAATATCTGAGCGCCAATCAGCACCGCAAACAGGGCAGACGCGGTAAAGCAGGTCTCTTTCAGCACCTCGAATGTCGAGCCAACCGTGAGACCCCCACGAAAGAGTGCAATCAGAAAGGCCCCAGCGGCCCCCATACCTGCGGCCTCGGTGGGTGAGAATGTCAGGTTTAGGGGCTCAAAATCGAAGGCTCCATAAAGCCCGCCAATCACTAGGAAGAACAACAACAGCACAGCCCAAACCGAGCCCAGCGCACGGATGCGTTCGGACCATGTGGCACGCTCTCCGGCTGGACCGGCCTCGGGGTTGCGCCAGACGGTCCAGCGCACGGCGAAGAGGTAGAACAGAATGCCGAGGATGCCGGGGATGATGCCCGCCATGAACAGTTTCCCGATCGAGGTCTCGGTCAGCAACCCGTAGATGACCAGAATGACCGATGGAGGGATCAGAATGCCAAGCGTACCACCGGCGGCAATCGAGGCGGTCGAGAGTTCATCGGAATAGCCGTAACGCCGCATCTGCGGCATCGCGACCTTTGACATCGTGGCGGCGGTTGCCAGCGACGATCCGCAGATAGCCGAAAATCCGCCACAGGCCGCAACCGTCGCCATGGCAATGCCACCGCGCATGTGGCCAAGAAAGGCGTTGGACACCGCATAAAGCTCGCGCGCCATGCCGCCCTTGTTCACGAACAGGCCCATCAGGATGAACAGCGGCACAACCGACAGACCATAGTCCTGCGCAGTGTCGGTGATCTGTCGGCCCACCATGGACATGGCAGCCTTCATCCCGCGCTCATCAAAGATCGAGCCGCCACGCTCATAGGCAAATCCCAATGTGCCGACCAGACCCATGGCAAAGACGATAGGAAGGCGCACCAGCACCAAGATCAATACAATCGCAAATCCGATTAGCGCTGCGGTCATTACATAGGCTCCGACAGTGTATTTGGGGCGAAGGCCTTTAGCAGCCCAGTGGCGATCATCACCAGTGCAGTGATGGCAACAGACAGGGTAATGAACCAGCCGATCAGGTAGGTGGGGATTGAAAGATATTCGGTTACATCCCCATAATCCCGCGCTCGCTCGGCCAGGACCCAAACGCGCTGGACCGGCCAGAACAGCATGATGCCGCTGACCACATAGATCACAACGTCCCGCGCACGCGACAGATGCAGACGGTGGAAGAACCCGTCTGTCAGATCGACCGCGATATGGCCATTGGTGGTGGAGACGATCGGGAGGACAGAAAACACCAGAATTGCCATCAGAATGCGCGTCAGCTCGGTGGCGGCCTCAATGGGCGCATTGAAGACCGAACGCAGGATCACGTCGCAAAAGGTCATTACCATCAGGATAAACAGTGCAATGCAGGCCACGATCACGGGAAGGGCGCTGGCACGGCGCACAAGCTGAATAATAGGGGTCATGGGAAACTCGCGCAGGGTAAGTCAGGGCGGCGCAAGAGCCGCCCTGCAGTCGGATCAGTTCGAGGACATTTCCGATTTGATCATGTCATATGCGGCCTGTGCGTCGACACCTGTTGCGTCAACCTCGGCGATGACCTTGCCGCGGATGTCTTCGGCGATGGCCGAGAACTTCTCCATATCCGCATCTGTGGCAGCGTTGATCGCATTGCCTTCTGCCGCCTCGGTTGCCTCACGTCCAGTGGCGTCGATCTCATCCCAGATTTTACCGATCTCACGGCTCAGCGGTTCACCGAATACGTTTTCTTCCAGCGCCGTCTGCAGCTCGGGTGGCAGATCTGCGAAGGTGTCTTCGTTCATGATGAATGCAAACGAACCACGATAGAGGCCACCGGGCATCTCATAGACGTTCTGCGCAACCTCGGTCAGCTTGAAACCTTTGCGCGATTCCAGTGGCATGACCACGCCGTCAGCGGCTTTCGATGCCAGTGTTTCATAGACTTTCGGAGCGGGCACCTGAATGCCGGTCGCGCCAAGCGCCGCACCAACGTCTCCGCCAACGCCACCCGGGATACGTACTTTCAGGCCCGAAACCTCATCCAGAGTGGTTACTGGCGCGCTGGAATGCAGCTGCGCGGGTCCATGCGTGTGCAAGGCGATGACTTTGACACCACGATGCTCGTCAGCAGCTTTCAAGTACTTGTCGTAGGCGCGCCAGTAAGCAACCGAAGCGTCCTCGGCCGAGCCTTCGTAACCAGGCAGTTCGACCAGCTTGGTGGTGACGAAGCGTCCCGGTTGATAGCCGTGAAAGATAATCGAGGCATCGGCCGCGCCATCCATGATCAGATCCATCTGCGCAGGCGGTGGAGCGATACCCAGCTTAAGCTCTGCGGTGACCTGCCCGTCAGTGGCCTCCTCTACCATTTCGACGAATTTGGGCCACATCTTTGCGTTGATGCCGTGGGTGGGTGGGGCCCAGCTGGAAATTGTCAGGGTGTAGTCAGCCGCAACGGCAATGGTGCCGGACACCGCCAAGGTTGCAGACGCCAACAATGTGGTGAGCTTGGTGAATTTCATGACCGGGTCTCCTCCTCAAAATCGCAAGTCGTGAATGTGTTAATGGTACGTTTTGTAACTATCAACGACGAGAAAAGCTGTTCAGCCTGCTGGCCAAATTTGCATTTCTGATCGCCGAGTCACAAACGGTTATAGAATTTATTGACCAACCGTTCGGTTTATGCAAGAAGTTTGTTGTAACTTATGAAAAGCGAACCGGGCATGTCGGATACGATTATTTCGCAGAATATGGGTCAATGGGTTGAAATTACACTCAATCGGCCTGATCGCCTGAACAGTTTCACTGATGAGATGCACTATGCCCTGCGCGCTGCACTTGAGGCCGCGCGTGATGGAGGAGCCCGCGCCGTGTTGCTGACTGGGGCCGGACGCGGGTTCTGTGCTGGGCAGGATTTGGGGGATCGAAACCCAGCAACGATGGAGGGTCCGCCAGACCTGGGCAATACGGTGCGCACGTTCTACGCGCCTTTAGTCCGCCTGATCAGGTCGCTGAATTTCCCCGTCGTCTGCGCCGTCAATGGTGTTGCGGCAGGCGCGGGTGCCAATATCGCCTTGGCATGTGATGTGGTACTGGCCGCCGAATCTGCCAAGTTCATACAGTCGTTTTCCAAAGTGGGACTGATCCCCGATACCGGGGGCAGTTGGCATCTGCCCCACCTGCTGGGTGAGGCACGGGCCAAGGGGCTGGCTTTGACCGGGCAGCCATTGCCCGCGCAACAGGCCGCGGATTGGGGGCTGATCTGGAAGGCCATCCCCGACGCTGACCTGATGACTGAGGCGCGAGCGATGACGGAACAGTTCGCCAATGGTCCAACGCTGGGACTTGGCTTGACGAAACAGACGATTCAGGCAGCAGCCACGAATTCCCTGACCGACCATCTGGAGGTTGAAGCAGACGCGATGAAAACCTGCGGTGAAAGCGCGGACTATGCCGAAGGTGTCACAGCGTTTCTGGAAAAACGCACGCCGGTCTTTCGGGGAGAATAAGATGACGCCAAAGGAGCGCGCCCAAAAAGCCGCGGCTGCCATGTGGGGGCGAGACAATGCCTCAAAATGGGCGGGCATGGAATTGGGCGAGGTTGACGAAGGGACCGCGATCCTGACGCTCGCCGTTCAGGACCATCACTGCAATGGACACGGGATTTGCCACGGCGGCGTGACCTTCATGCTGGCCGACAGCGCCTTTGCCTTTGCCTGCAACAGCCGCAACCAGTCGACAGTCGCGCAGCACAACCTGATCAGCTACGTCGCGCCCGCGCGATCCGGTGATCTGCTGACGGCCCGCGCAACGGAACTGAGTCTGACCGGGCGCAGCGGCATCTATGACGTAACCGTAACCAACCAGACCGGCCAAAAGATCGCAGAGTTTCGGGGCATTTCCCGCGCGGTCAAAGGTCCGGTGTTTGACGAGACCTGAGATGAGGGGGATGGCATGAAGGATCTAACTCCGAACAAGGCGGATCTTGATCCGATCGAGATCGCCTCGATTGATGAAATCCGCGGCTTACAACTGGATCGGCTGAAATGGTCGCTGCGCCATGCCTATGACAATGTGCCTATGTACCGGCAGCGGTTTGATGAAGCCGGGGTGCATCCTGATGACCTGCAATCTCTCAGTGATCTCGCGCGTTTTCCGTTTACCTACAAAAACGATCTGAGGGAAAACTATCCTTTCGGCCTGTTTGCCGTTCCGCGTGAGCAGATCATCCGTGTTCACGCCTCATCGGGGACCACGGGCAAGCCAACCGTGGTGGGCTATACGCAAGGCGATATCGATAATTGGGCCGATCTGGTAGCCCGCTCGCTGCGTGCCAGCGGGTTGCGCCGGGGTGACATGGTACATAACGCCTATGGCTATGGCCTGTTCACTGGCGGACTGGGCGCGCATTACGGGATCGAACGTCTTGGGGCTACAGTCGTCCCGATGAGCGGCGGGCAAACCGCCAAACAGGTCGATCTGATCACTGATTTCAAGCCCGACGGGATCATGGTGACGCCATCCTATATGCTGAATATTCTTGAGCAGTACCATAAGGTTGGCCTCGATCCGCGCGAATGCTCTCTGGCCGTGGGCGTCTTTGGGGCCGAACCCTGGACAGATTCCATGCGCTCCGAGGTTGAACAAGCCTTCGACATGCACGCTGTTGATATCTACGGCCTGTCCGAGATCATGGGACCGGGCGTCGCCAATGAGTGCGTCGAAACCAAAGACGGACCGGTGATCTGGGAAGATCACTTTTATCCCGAAATCATCGACCCCCAAACCGGTGAGGTCATGCCCGACGGTGAGATTGGTGAACTGGTCTTCACCACGCTGACCAAAGAGGGCCTTCCGATGATCCGCTATCGTACCCGCGACCTGACGCGGCTGCTGCCCGGTACGGCGCGGTCGATGCGGCGGATGGAAAAGATCACCGGCCGCTCGGATGATATGATCATCCTACGCGGCGTAAACGTCTTCCCCAGCCAGATCGAAGAGCAGGTTTTGGCAACGGGTGGTCTAGCACCCTATTACCAGATCGAGCTTTACAAAGCCGGACGGATGGACGCGATGCGCGTACATGTCGAGGCAACGCCGGATGCGGCGGATGAGCTGAGCAAAACCGCTGCCGCCCGGATGTTGTCGCGACGGATCAAAGAGGTGGTTGGAATCTCGACCGAGATCGATATAGGCGAGCCGGGCGAGGTCGAACGCTCGCAGGGCAAGGCGCGACGCGTGATCGACAATCGGGATAGTTAAACAAGAGACGGAGGGTCGGCCCTTGGCGCGGACGATAGCAAAAGACCACGACGACAAGCGGGCTCGTATTCTGAAATCCGCCGCCCGCGTCTTCGCGCAAGAAGGGTTTGACCGGGCGTCAATGTCTCAGCTGGCGCGTGAGTGTGGAATATCCAAGGCCAATATCTATCACTACTATGACAGCAAGGACGCGATCCTGTTTGACATACTCGACAGCTATTTGCTGCAACTGCGTGATCAGATTTGTGGGTTGGACCTTGAAGCGCTTGAGCCAGCGGATCGCCTGAGACGCGTGGTGCGGGAAATCCTGCTGGCCTATCAGGGCGTGGATGATGAACACCGGGTGCAAACCAGCGGTATGTCTGCTTTGCCCGAGGAACAGCAGAAACTACTGCGTGGCTATCAGCGGGATTTGGTCGAGTTCGTCAGTGACATCATTGCCAGTATATCACCGGCCACTTTCGAGGATGACGCGGCAAAACTGCGGGCAACCACCATGTCTGTCTTTGGTATGCTGAATTGGTTCTACATGTGGAACGCCAGCGCAGATTCTGATGCGCGCAGCGATTATGCTGCGTTGGTAAGTGATCTGACTTTGTCGGGTGTTGACGGTCTTTGACAGGCGGCTGGAACAGAGTTGATTTGGTTCTTCCACCCAAATAGGTTTGAATGAGGGCGGAGGACCCTTATGCAACGCCCTGATCGTTTCGATAAATTCTATTTCGCCAAAGTGGGCTTAGGCGAAGCCTGTGGTTGCGCCGAACGCGTGATTGATGTGTTCGAATTCAACCGGAAGGCTGGCGCGCAGACACAATCAGCGAAGAAAGACCGAGGCAAAAGGCGATCTCTGCGTGGGTTGGCCGTGAAATACGGATTGCTTAGCCGCAAGCGTCAGCCCTGAAAGTCAGGGCGCTTTCAGCCCCAGATTCGCGACCTGCTCAGCCGCCTTCGCCACCCACTGATCTCTCATCTCGGCTCCGGTCAGTTGCCGTAGCCCCAGCTTGCGCAGCGTTTCGATTTTCTCCGCACCCCCGGCCCCAAAACTGGCCGCCACGCGGGGCCACCAATAGTCAATTGACGCCTGCATCTCGGCAGCCTTCCCCTGTTCGATCAGCTTGAGCGCGCCTTCAAGGGCCAGTTCTCCATGGCGCGCCTCGATCGGAGCGATATCCCGGAAGGCTTCGGCCAAAGGTTGATAAGATATCTGAGAGAATTGAGCGAGTTGAACGGCAACCGCCTGGCTCATCAGCAGGTTCATCACCACAGCATCGCCCCACCCTTCGATCGGATAGTTAAAGACCGCAAGACGCATATCATGCTCGGACCGGGTCGCCCCAATATCCGCATCGCGATCCAGACGCTTGGTCCAAGGGTGATGGTTTGCATAGCGATCAGTGTTGGCCCCGAACTCGCCCATGATTTTCAGCACACGATCCGCATTGTCGGTCTTTTCCAACACAATCTTTGCCGCCGCGATGCGTTCCTTGATGCCGGGGCCCTGATTGATGATGTCGGCAAAGCCTGCAGCACCTGCCAGCTCACTATCCACAAAGGTCGCCATCAGCTTCATGAGTTCTGCGCGGTAACGCGGTGGAACATTGGTCGGATTGCTCAGTACGCCACCTGCGGCCAGATAGCTCTCGATTGTCATGTCTTCAGCCATCATTCCCTCCGGTCTATTGATCGTAGTCCACGACCACGTTGTCGGTCATCGGATAGGCCTGACAGCTCAGGACGTATCCTTTCTCGACTTCGTAGTCTTCCAATGCGTGATTGGCGACCATCTCGACCTCGCCTTCAAGCACTCGGCAGCGGCAGGTTGAACAGACCCCGGCCTTACAGGCATAAGGCGCGTCCATCGCATTCTCCAACGCGGCATCGAGAATCGATTGATCCTTCGGCATGGTGATCGTTTGCGTTGCCCCGTCCATGGTGATTGATGTTTTGGTCTGGTTGTCCTGAGACGCCGTGTCCGCCCCGCTCACTTTGCGCTTGACCCGACCGGGTTGAGCGCTGGCGAAGAGTTCAAACTTGATCTGCCCGTCGTTCAGCCCATGCGCCCGCAGGGCTGAGGCAATGCCCAGCATCATCGGCTCGGGGCCGCAGATAAAAGCCGTGTCGACGTTCTGAATATCGATCCAGTGTTCAAAAAGTTCGGCACATTTGTCTTGCGTGACCAGACCTGTAAAAAGCTCGATTTCCTGCGCGTCTGTTTCCAGAATATGGATCACGTTCAGACGCCCCATATAGAGGTTCTTGAGGTCCTCAAGCTCCTCTCGGAACATGATCGTGTTCACGCCCTTGTTGGCATATACCAATGTGAACCGCGAATGTGGTTCTCGGGCAAGCGTCGTCTTCAGGATCGAGAGAACCGGCGTGATGCCCGACCCACCCGCAAAGCCCAGATAATGCTTTTCGGCGGAGGGATCGATTGCGGTGTAAAAGCTGCCCATCGGCGGCATCGCCTGCACCGTATCGCCCACCTTTAGATCGGAGTTGGCCCAGGTCGAGAATGCGCCGCCATCCACGCGCTTGATCCCCACCTGCAGAATGCCCTCATCCTTACCAGCGCAGATCGAATAGGACCGGCGCAGTTCTTCTCCGTCGAAATCGCGGCGGAAGGTCAGGTACTGGCCTTGGGTAAAGTCGAATTCATCGGCTGAACCGTTTACAGGTTTCAACGTCACGACCACCGCATCGCGGATGGTTTTGTGAACATCGGTAACTTCCAGATCATGAAAGCGTGCCATCCGGTGATCCTCCCTCAGATGCACTTGAAATAGTCAAAAGGTTCCAGGCAGTCGGTGCAGCGCCAATGGGCCTTGCAAGGGGTCGAGCCAAACTGGCTGACCTTTTCAACCGCCTTGCTACCGCAATGTGGGCAGCGTTCAGGTCCACCTGCAGGCTGCGGCGGGGCGATGCCGTAATCCTCGAGCCGAGCACGGCCCTTGTCGCTGAGCCAATCGGTGGTCCAAGCCGGTGCGATACTTGTCTCGATCCGCAGATCGTCGATTCCATGATCACGCAGTGCAGTTTCGATATCCATGCTGATGACCGAGGTCGCCGGGCAGCCTGAATAGGTCGGCGTGACGGTAACCGTCAGAGTGTCATCATCCCATCGCACATCGCGTACAATTCCCAGATCGACGACCGAGATCACCGGAATCTCAGGGTCTGGTACAGCGTCCAGCCATTCCCACACCTGATCCGTTGAAGCCCGCATTGATCCTTACCACTTCGCGCCGGGATAGGCGCGCTGCAACCACTGCATCTGTGTCAGAAGATGGCCCAGATGCTCGGTATGCATGCGACCGTCGCGCCCGCCCTTATGGGCAAAGCGGCTTTCGGGAATGGTTAGTGTCGCCTCGGACAGCACACGCTCGATCAGAGCGTCATATTCTGCGCGCAGATCTGCCGGGTTCGGGGCAATCCTCGCCGCAACCATTTCTGCATCAACATCGTCACTGGCAAACATCTCGCCGACATATGGCCAGAGATAGTCCAGCGCCTCTTGCATGCGGGCATGACTTTCCTCGGTCCCGTCGCCGAGGCCCACAACCGTATCGCCCGAACGTTCGAGGTGATAGCTAACTTCTTTGCTGGCCTTGGCGGCGATCGCCGCAACACGTTCGTCAGAGGATTTCATCAGATGCCCCAGCATGATCGAATGCCAAGCATCAAACAGGAACTGACGCATCAGCGTGCGGCCGAAGTCGCCGTTCGGCACTTCGACCAGCAGCACATTGCGGAAATCCCAGGCGTCGCGCAGAAAGGCCAGATCATCGGCGGATTTGCCGCCGTCGATCTCACCCGCAAGACCCAGCCACATCTGAGTCTGTCCGATCAGGTCCAGCGCGGTATTGGCCAGCGCGATGTCTTCCTCCAGCACAGGCGCATGGCCGCACCATTCGCTGACGCGATGGCCGAGGATCAGGGTATTGTCCCCCATCCGCAGCAGAAACTGCAGCAAAGCGTCATTGGAAACCGGAACACTCATTACATCGCCCCCACTTCTTCGGGAATATCGAAGAAGGTTGGATGGCGGTACACTTTACTTTCGCTGGGCTCGTACAGCGGACCTTTGTCGCTGGGCGATGAGGCCGAGATGTTGTTGGCCTCAACCACCCAGATCGAAACGCCTTCGTTGCGGCGCGTATAGACATCGCGCGCGTTCTTGATCGCCATTTCCGCGTCCGGGGCGTGTAACGATCCAACATGGCGGTGACTCATGCCATGTTGTCCGCGGATGAAGATTTCCCACAGGGGCCATTCGTTGTTCATTTGGTATCCTCCTCAGGGCAGTCTTATTCTGCAGCCAGATTTGCAGCGCGTTTCTTGCGGGCATGAGCCAGCAGCCCGTCGCGAACCCATTTACCGTCGTCCCACGCCTTGTTACGCGCGGCCAGCCGGTCGACATTGCAGGGGCCGTTGCCCTTGATCACATCGAAAAACTCGGACCAGTCCGGGTCGGTGTAATCATAATGGCCCCGTTCTTCGTTCCATTTCAGGTCCGGGTCAGGGATACTCAGACCCAGATATTCGGCCTGAGGCACGGTCTGATCCACGAATTTCTGGCGCAGCTCGTCATTGGTGTTGATCTTGATCTTCCACGCCATGGATTGCGCCGAATGCACGCTTTCCTTGTCCGACGGCCCGAACATCATCAGCGACGGGTACCACAGTCGATTTATTGCATCCTGCGCCATCTTACGCTGTTCTGGCGTACCCTCTGCCATCTTGCGGATCGCATCATAGCCCTGGCGCTGGTGAAAGCTCTCTTCTTTGCAGATGCGGATCATTGCGCGCGAGTATGGTCCGAAGGACGTCCGCTGCAGCGGAACCTGGTTCATGATCGCGGCACCATCGACCAACCATCCGACCGCGCCGATATCGGCCCAGTTCAGGGTCGGGTAGTTGAAGATCGACGAGTATTTCATGCGCCCGTCCAGCAGCATCTCGGTGATCTCATCCCGGCTGACACCCAGCGTTTCTGCCGCGCAATAGAGATACAGCCCATGCCCGGCCTCATCCTGCACCTTGGCCAGCAGGATCGCCTTGCGCTCCAGCGTTGGCGCTCGGGTGATCCAGTTTCCTTCGGGCAGCTGGCCTACGATTTCAGAATGTGCGTGCTGGCCAATTTGACGGATCAGTGTCGCGCGATAGTCGTCGGGCATCCAATCCTTGGGCTCGATCTTGATATCGGCGTCGATCTTGTCCTGAAACGCGCGCTCCTGCTCGGTCATCTCCTCGCGGGATTTCACGCCGGATCCGGCTGTTTTAATCATCTGAGCGTACATGTGAGGTCTCCTCCCTTACACACGTTCAAGAATAAGTGCGGCACCCTGCCCTACCCCGACACACATGGTGCAGAGCGCGTAGCGGCCTCCGGTGCGGCGCAGTTGATAGGCAGCAGTCATCACTAGCCGCGCACCGCTCATTCCAAGCGGGTGGCCAATGGCGATTGCCCCGCCATTTGGGTTCACATGCGGCGCATCATCGGGCACCCCGAGTTCGCGCAGCGTGGCAAGGCCCTGCGAGGCAAACGCCTCGTTCAACTCTATCACATCCATCTGATCGATGCTGAGCCCAGCCCGTGCAAGCACCTTTCGGCTGGCTGGAACCGGGCCGATGCCCATCACGCGCGGTTCCACCCCGGCAACGGACATGCAAACCACACGGGCAATCGGGGTCAGATCGTTCTTTGCCGCAGCAGATTCATTTGCCATCAGGATCGCCGCCGCGCCGTCGTTAACACCCGAGGCGTTTCCAGCGGTCACAGTCTTGTCCACCCCGTTGATGCCCTTTAGGCCGGACAGTTTCTCTGCTGTAGTCCCCGGACGTGGATGCTCGTCCGTATCGACCACCACCGGGTCACCTTTGCGCTGGGGGATTGTGACCGGGGTGATCTCCTCCTGAAACACCCCGGTCTGGTGCGCCGCGGCCCAGCGGGCCTGGCTGCGTTCGGCAAACGCGTCCTGATCGGAGCGACTGATACCATAAGCTTCCGCTACGTTATCCGCTGTTTCGGGCATCGAGTCGATACCAAATTCCTTTTCCATTTTCGGGTTCACAAAGCGCCAGCCGATCGTGGTGTCGTAAACGGCATTGGCACGAGTAAAGGCGGATGTTGCCTTGGGCATCACAAATGGCGCACGCGACATGCTTTCGACCCCACCCGCGATCGCCATGTCATAATCCCCAGCCTTGATGGCGCGCGCAGCCATGCCCACCGCATCCATGCCAGACGCGCAGAGCCGATTGATTGTCGTTCCCGGTACATCCACCGGCAGCCCTGCCAGCAACGCCGCCATCCGCGCCACATTGCGGTTGCTTTCACCGGCTTGGTTCGCATCGCCATAAATCACGTCGTCCAGACTGGACCAATCCACCTGTGGGTTACGCGCGACAAGCGAAGCGATTGGCAGGGCGGCAAGATCATCTGTGCGCACCTGGCTTAGTCCACCACCATATCGTCCGATCGGGGTGCGCTGGGCGTCGCAGATAAAGGCGTCCATAGGTCGATTACTCCGAATTTGAATTCACATCATTAAGTGACCGATAGGTCGGTTAATAAGCCTCTCATCGATTCGCAGCAAGCTTTATGTTACTTCATATACGTTTTCTTGCTTTTTCCGTAACGCTTTGGCTTGCTGCGAGTAACTTGGTCGTGTGAAACGTAGTCTTTGCCGGCTTACCACCTGCGCCAATACCGTCTCAGACCTTTGATAAGGGTTCCTTCAACACAAAATTTGACAAATCGAAAACGTACTTAGACCGCTTCGAATAGGCAGTTTGAAATGTTGCCATTCTGAGATTGGAGTTCCGGTAAACGTTTGTATCTGAGGCAGACATCGCACCAGATTGTCTGGTTTTGACCTATAGCGTTTAATGAATGACACTTAACAACTTTCGTCGCAAAAGCCGCCTTCAGTCATCGACAATCATCAAGTTAACTTTGAAAAGAAGCGTTGAATGCTCAATGCACAGAAGCCGAGACGACATCCATCATTCGCAGCTGTCTATCGGAGATCAAGTTGATCCCGTTAGAACGGAAGTATGCGATTAAACTTGTCGAGGAACTGTCGGTGTATTTGCGTTGGTTGAGATTCAAAACGAACAAAGCCGCCGTGCGGCGGTCTGTTCGGTGCTTTGTTCGACCCAATTGCTTGCGGTAGGGCGCAACCACCGATGCCGAACGCAACTGAAATGCCAAGTATAGGCGGTGATTACAACGGATCGTCGCAACACGTGCGTTGAACCGTTTTGCTGGCGTTTGCTTTTTTTTGCATTTCAGCATTCGAAGTGCGAGCACAAAACAATGACACGGAAGTTAACAACCTATTCGTAGAGGCGGTAGAGCTTTACCGGCAGTCAAAAAAAGTGTCTGGAAACGCCAAGTTAGAGGCATACAAAAAAGTCCGGAGTCTCTTCGAGAAGATTCTGAGCGACTGTACTGAATTAAAGCCTGCAAGAGGGGCGGCCCGGGAGGGTCACCATTGCCAGCCTTCCCAACTCCAGACCGAAAGGATGGAACGATTTGAAACGCGAAATTGATCGGGTTTTCAGGTCAGATACGATAACGGCACGGGGGCGAATGAAACCGCAGCGGACGCTGCATTTTGCGCGCATCTTGCGTGGCGGCTATGATGCCGCTGAACCCAATCAATTCTTAGAGCAAAGAGGCTGGACGCTTTTATATGCTTACAAAGCGATCGTGCTCTTGTCGGTGATGTGACCGCTTCTATCACTTGATGAAGCACACTATGGGCCTAGCTATGCGCATTTGTTTGGCACACGAGACCAAGCAATTTGGAAAGCTCAACACACCACGCATGGTCTAGCCCAAAATCATAGTTCTCGGCCTAACGGCACGAGACGAGGCTGAGATTCGCGCTATTGCCGAATAAATGACCGTTATTTTTATATCTGATGCTGTGTTTGGCAGTTTACTTGGTTTAGTTGCTAAGAATGAAGCTTCCGGCGAAAACAAAATGCCCAAGCGGCAACTGTACGTCGCACTGCTACAAATCCAGTGCAGCGAATGCTGAATTGTGCTAACCTTACACCGCTACAGCGGTTTGCTCATTGCGTGAACGTTTTGCCGTCCAATCGCACTTAGCTGATTGCTGTTGTTTTTAAGTCTTTGCTTTTTTGTCGTTAAGTTTTCCAGGGAGAGTTTTATGATCAGTAGTCTTTGCACGGCCTTTTTTAGCAAGGCTCGTTACGGAACTCCGATGTGTTTATTGGTTTCATTGTCCATTGCGACGGATGTTCGCGGTCAGGACAACGAAATCGTGACGGTGCCAAGTGTTTTCTACAGCTATCTGTCCGAGGAGAAAGATTCTGAAGGTAACCACATAAAGAAGTTTTTTTGACCTAAAAGAGCTTTCCGACCAAATAAGCGAGTTGGGCCTAAGCTCCGAGTCCGCACTTGCGATAAATGCTTCGGAGGAGGATGGTTATAGATCATTGAACGAAGATGCTTTTATCAATGCTCTGAGACAAAGTGATAACCCTGGGTTGGAAGCCCTTGGTGACTCACTCGGGTATTTTGAAGATGAAGAACTGAACGGTGGTGGAGTGCAAGCCGCGGCAGCGATAGAAATGCTAACAGTTTCTGACATCGGCGCAGAAAAGTGTAAGGCGCTTCCGCCTGCCCCACCAGATCTGGGCAATCCAAATAACAAATGGGAAATCTACAAAACGGCTATTTTGGGTCGCAGTTCCATGACTGCCGTCCAGTACGCTTTTGATCAAGACGCGAACGAGGGTCTTGGTCGTGGCCAATTCGACATAAGAACCACCAAGTTTGTCCTATGTCGTAATCTACTTACGAACGACATAGAGGGCATCCCAATTAATGTGCGGTGGGTATTCAATGTGAATGGCCAAAGCCTGAAAGTCGAAGAATCAGGCGGCTTTTCAAACCCGCCGCCCAATGGTGGTTCGTATCAGCAGCGGTTTATTGCAAGAGGAACGGGAATTCAGCTTGTACTTATGCAAATTGACGGCACGGCGCTGCCGCCCAACAACCCTGCATACCTGATTGTAGGGAATGCCTGTATCGACATTTGGTTCGTGGATAAGGTTAATGGTTTTGACATTTCCGTGCCGGCGTCGCTGCCAAACGCAGGTGTGTTTTGTGCGGGCGGCTATTGCAAGGGCGTTCCACCGGGTTTGGATGCGACGCGATAGGTCAATTCTTCTCGCACGCCAAAATTGAGGCATCGATAAAACCGAGATGCGCTCATGTGAGCGCAGCGAATGGCACTTTGGACTTTGTGACCTGCGGTGGTGATCGCGACTTACGCCGTTAATCAAGAGAACTGGCGACTAGTTCATGTTGACAAATGGCGAAGCCAAAGTCGGTTGGACTCTATGTCTATGATATCCCAGGAAGCTTTCTGCGGCCTTGTGGTAGCGGATCGCGACACGTCGAGCGTTCTTGAGCCTGTTAAAGCAGCGCTCGACCCGTTTTCGCGGACGGTAGAGTGAACGGTCGACACCAACGCGCATCTTTGTGTTTTTCCGTACCGATATCTGGGTCATCACAACTCGATTATTCATCTGTCTACGTGTTTTGTCAGCATCATAGCCGCGATCTGCTATCAACACGCGCGGCTAAGGCAGATTGTCTACCTTTACCAAATCGAAACCACGATAATCAGATGTCCAACCCGGTGTGATATCGGTCCTCATATGCAAGCCAGTGTGCGTTTGCGAGCAGGTGGGTCACACGCCCATTCTGAAAGAGAACATGCGAGCAGGTCTGGACCTTCCTACTCGCGTTCTTTCGTTCGATCAGAATGATCGCCTGCGGATCTGCTACACCGGCTCCCAGTTTCTTGAAGTCCGGCATGGGTTCACAGACGCCTCTGCGTTGCGTGCATTTCAGAGCCAGATGAAGGACGACCAAGCGAGAAAAGCCCCGCACAGGACCCTTCACGTGCGTAGTTATATCCAGCTTTCTACGGGACATCGCTGGTGGAGCCTTCGACATGGAAGTTCATGCCGGCTCGCCTAAAAGGGCAAATGCAACGTTCGCGAAGTAGAAAAAACGGCGCCGGCTGAAACACGCAACGCGCGACAGGGTCGCCAAACTCACCGCTCTGTCAGCGCGTGTTCACGATGGGCGGTTTTGAACAACGACCGAGGCAATAGTGGACACCGGCCGCGGCGTTGGGTTTTAGTGTCATTGGTACGCCCGTTTCCTCCGGGAACATCATGTCAATACAGGCGGTCCCGTTATCCGCAAAGATCAGGGGGATACGATTCAGACTTCCGGGTGGAACTGTGCTTTGATCGAATTTTTTCCATTTTGCGCGGCCCTTGCCAAGCTCCCAATTCGCTTCCCAATAGTTGACGATTTTGATGTCCTGTTTCGCGGCATAAAGCTTGTATTCGAACGGCTCCGCCATGGCAGCGCTGACCTTCAGTTCTGTCGCATCAAAGGCTTTGTGAAATACACCTTTTATCGCGTCTTCTATAGTTTTTTTGTCGACCCTGGCGTTCCCGGCCTCGACGTGGAAGTACTGGTAACGAACTGCTGGCGTCAGCCTTCCAGCACGCGAGACTGCGGTTCGCATCAGGACACAGAGACGAAGGTCGCCGCTTGATTTTGCATACGGACCATCTGCGCCACCAGAATAATAATACCCGGCGAGCCTAGAGTCGTGCAGACATTTGTCCAATATCTGCCCCTTGACCGAAACTGTCCTTGTGCCGAACAGGTTCCTGTTGTTCGCAACCCTTACAACCGGCTCGGTTGCGACCCCGGAAAATCCGCCGTAGTCACGGACAACCGACGCACGGTTAATGGCAGGACAAAACTCCTGCTGGGGATCGCAAGGGGGCTCACTGAGCTGCGACAGGAGCCTTTTGAAATCCGCTTCCGTGAACTCTTTCACTGGCTTGGGCGGGTCTTCCAGATTCTTGTTAGGAGATACTCCGCCCGCGACCACCTTCTGGTCGGGCAGGTTGATCGTGTTGAATGATGATCCCTTCTCGTCTTCCACTACATAGGAACAACCGGAAAAAAGAGCGACAATGCAAGTTAACAGCAACATACTTAAACTGGGTCTTTTCATAATTTACTCCGACAACAAAATTCGAGTAATGCCAGAACCGTAGCACGTTCGGTTTAAAAAATCTAAGAATCCCCCTGTTTGCGGGAAAATGTGGACTGTGAACGGGATTTCGGGTTGCAGGGTGCAGCGTGGTCAAACGGCGGGATGGGCCTTAATCTTCTTTTCGATTGTATCGGTCAGCCGTTCATGGAACCTGATGGAGGAGACCGCAAGAATCTCACGGGCTTTGGACATTTCCACGGCGGCTTCTTCCGGATCACCCTGATGGAGCAAGGCATCCGCAAGCAGGCTGTGCGAGAAGGCAACGATCTGACCCGATCCTGTGTCCACATATTTTTCAAGCCCGTCCCGTAGGGTCTTGACACCCGTTGCTTCGCCACATCTGGTCTCGGCCCATCCCACAAGTACGGCGGACCAGTGTTCCCAATACTTGAATTTCTTTCTTTTGCTGGTTTCGTACGCTTCCTTGGCAAATTCTAGACAGGGTGCGGGCTCACCGTAGGTACAGTAAATGGACGCGATAATGCTCAACGCGTAGCAGCGGGAGAATTCGCTGCGTTCGGCGCGGGTTTTGGCTATCGCCTGCTCCAGTTCCGAGCGCACCTTGTCATCTTCAGGGTCCTGCAGAGTGCGTGCCCAGCAGCGCATCACCATATCGACAATTTCCGTATCCGCTGGATAGAATCGGTTGATTTCGCTCAAGTCGCACTGGGCGCGATGTTCAAGTGCACGGTCCAGATGAGAAATCGCCTGGTCGAATTCGCCCCTAAGCAGCGAAGCCAAGCCGCTATTGTGTTCGCTTAAGGTGTGCAAAGCGGCATTGGGGTCATCGGCCAGCATGTCAGTCATTTGTTCGCAATACGGCCAGGCCGCATCGGGGCGGCCACCGATCAAGTGTTCACCTATGAGCTGGTGGAGGTTGGTAAAAGCCACTTCGTGATCGCCACTTTTCTCGTTAAGCGCGATCAGCTTTTCCAGATTTCTTGTGATGTCGGGCGAGCCCCAGCTGCGCATTTCAAGGGCGACGGCGAGAGACTGGCGCAATTTGATCTCGATCTGGTCGGACGTTTCGTGGTGCTCAAGCCTGTCGTGCGCCTCGATCGCGGCGCTCATCTGGGCAATTGCTTCGTTGCTGGCATAGTTGCGCAGGCTCAGCTTGGCAGCTTCGTGCCACCGATCCCGCGCAGCGTCGAATTGTTCCGCCTTTTTGTAGTGCAGCGCCAGAATTTCGGGCTGACGTGCGCAAAGGTTCGCAAAACGCGCTACCATGGTTTCGGCAATGCGGAGGTGAAGACTCCTTGCCTGTTGTGGTAAGATCGCCTCGTAGGCGACATCGCTGATCAGGGCATGGCGGAAAGAAAAACTGCTTTCGCCTCCTTCAAATTTCTCCACCATGGTCTGTGCGCGTGCGAGGTTTTGAAGCTCTGACAGGATTTCATCGACCGGTCGCCCAGCAACGGCGGCGACGAGATCACTCGTAAAGCCCTGTCCCAGAGCGGCACAAATTGAAATCGTGTCCGGTGCGACGCTCAGATGGTCGAGCCGGACCCGGAGCAGGTCCTTCAAGTTCGACGGGAATAGTGTTTCTTGTTTCAAATGGCCGTCCGGCCGGATTGAACCCGCGGAGCGGGCCAGCATACTCACCATTTCCTCAACAAAGAGCGGTACGCCTTCCGAGCGGGTGATGATGGTTTCCATAAGCCCGTTCAGTGCCATTCCGTCGCTCATCAGTGCTTCGAGTAGCTGTGCTGTTTCGCGCGTGCCCAAACTGGGCAACGACAATGTGGTGACCTTGGGCAGGTTCGACCACCTTGGTGTGTATTCAGGGCGGTAGGTGCCCAGTACCATGACCCGCAGATTGCCGATTCGCTCCAGCAGGTTGTTGAGCAACTCTTCGGAAGAGGGATCGATCCATTGCAGGTCTTCGAAGAGGATAAAGACAGGTTTTTTGAGCGAGGCGCGTTCGACGTAGTTTTGCAGGATCTCAAAAGTGCGCGTTTTAATCTCTTCGGGCGCCACAGGCGGGCGTTGCTCCGGCGCACCGAAAGAAAGCAGGTTGGAAAACAGTGAGGTCACTTCGTCGGAGGCGTTGCCGCGCTCTTCCAGAAACGTTTTCAGTTTGGATTCACGCTCTTTGAGAGTGTCGTTTTCCTTAAGGCCTACAGCATTGATGATATGTGACTTTATTGGAAAGAACGAGCTGTTTTCATGGTAGGGTGAGCACTGGAAGCTGAGCCTCTGGCCCATGGGGAGAACGAGCGTTTGCTGTATTTCTTCTGCTAGACGCGACTTTCCGAGCCCCGCCTCGCCAGAGAGAAATATTGCCTGTCCTTCGCCACGGCAGGCGGCGTTCCAGCGTCTGCGCAGCAAGTTGAATTCGCCTTCACGTCCAATCAGGGGGGTTAGTGCGCCGTGCATCCGCTTCTCGAAGCGTAGCTCTGTCTTTCGAGATTCTATGACCAGCCAAACACTTACAGGGCGCGAAAATCCTTTCAGTTGGTGTTTGCCGATCGAAGTGCAGCGGAAGTTGTACCCCAAAAGCCGCCGCGTTCGCCCAGATATGGCAATTTGCCCAGGATCGGCCAGCGCCTGAAGGCGGGCGGCGAGGTTGGGGATATCCCCCAGCACGAAACTGTCGACCTGTTGTGTGCCGTGCATAAAATCTTCGAGCAGAACATCGCCGGTCGCTATGCCAATGCGCACGGACAGTTTTTCTAGCGGGGGAACAGGGATCACGCTCACTTTTTCGATGATTGCAAGTGCCGTGAGCACTGCGCGCTCTGCATCATCTTCGTTGGCTACCGGGTGACCGAAGTAGGCAACCACCCCGTCACCGACGAATTGAGCGACATAGCCGAAATTCTCTTTGATCGCTTCGGCACAGAGGTTCTGAAAGGCCTTGAGCGAGTCTCGATACTGCTCGATCCCCAGTTCCTGCACGAGCCCTGTCGAGTTGACCAAATCAACGAACATGATCGTCATCTGACGCAACTCGCCGATGGACCTTCGCGGCCGTTCTGTCGCGATTTCGAAGGCGGAGGCGGATTCCTGAAAACCGGCAACGTCGGGGTCTTCCCTCTCCTCCGGCAGCGCCCTCATCGCTTTGAGAAGTCGTTTGCTATCGCCAAGCGCGATGCCAAGGCTTGCGAAATCCTGCTCAGAAAGCTCTCCGATGACGTCTAAATCAATGGAATTGGCTTCCATCACGTCGAGGTATTTTTCCAACTTCAGAGATTCGAGCCATGACTTTAATGTAAGCATCGGCAACGGGCCCTTCACTTCTCTACGGTTCTGGCAGGCCGGTTAACGCGAAGCCAATCCCGGATTAATGAAGCCAACAAGAACTCGCGCCAAATGTCAAAGGATGTGCGCTGTTTGTGCCGGAAGCACAACTACTACTTGAAGGCGCAGTTGCCGAACGGGTTAGACGTCGGTTGAAAGAAGACGCGATCCGGGATTTGAAGATCAATGACCACGATACGGTAAAAGAAGTCCGCGAGCGCGTGAGCCACAGTTTTCGTATTCAGCAAAGTCTGGGATTTGGGACTCGGCGCAATTTCGGCAAAATCTATATGTTCAAACGCAATCCCGATCAAACGATACGGGTGTTCCACCCAACGGAACAAAGACACCTGCGACAACCGGTTGACGATCAAACTCAAGGAACTCGAAGACTGTGTTCTCTGAAGCGGCTTATTCGACAGTGATGGTATCGGGAGTAGGAATTGAACCTCTGAGTTTCATGTTATGAGCCTGGCGAGGTTTGATCGTTAATCGAACAGTCCGGTGGGCTGTTTTTAGTCTGCACGGGCTGCTCTGGGATTTTCTAAAGTTGGTTGCGGGAGCAGGATTT